>NZ_FOFS01000029.1 GCF_900111015.1 Solimonas aquatica
GCCAGATTTTTGAAATCACCGCGGAACCTCATGTCGACAATCACGTCACGTATCGCCGGATCAAGCTGATCCCAGGTCGTCCCGACATCTTTTGGAAAGTTGTTGTCATACGCTCTCTTGGCATCGTTGTAGGTATCCTTGTAGCTTTGCAAGAACAGCAAGTATTGCTGCTCTCGCGTCAATTCGATGCCCGCAGGCTCTACGTTGTTCTCAAAATATGGGGCCGCAGCGTTGCCTTGTTTGCCGATTGCTCCAGCCAATAAATCGATATTCGCTTGCGACATGTTCAGGCGGAACAGAATGTTCTTCACGTCTTGCGCCTTCTTTCCTCCAAAGTCATAGCCGCGCCCCAGCGTTGTGCCCGAGTTGCCAATGACATCTCCCTCGTTGTTCTGCGGCAGGTGAGGCTTGCGTGAATAAAAGCGGTCATCCGCAGCATCATTCCCCTCCGCATCGAACGTCAAATCCCCCCAAGGAATGACGCTCGCATCGACGTAGCGGACATCATTCGGATCCGGCATTTCGTTCGCGAAGAAGATGGGCTGGGTCAGCAGGTGAATGTACGTCGGGAACGCATAATGCTCGAAAGCATAGAAACCCTCAGGAAGGTCCGGCAGATAGGCCAGCGCCGCTTTGGCATCGCAGTTGGCGACGGGCTTTCCATTCAGCGGATCGCGTCCGCTCAATGCCTTGTAGAGTTCCAGGGCGACGGTGTCATCGAAATCCCCGATCACGGCCCAAGCTCCGGTGGAAATGCTTTTGCCATAGTGGCTCTGGAAGCGATTCCACTCACCTGTTCCCCCCGACCAGGCCAGTGCCCCCTCATCATTGAGTCCTGAGAATGTTCCATTGGGGTCGTACAACAGATGCTCCCCAGGGGCAGCGGCAATGTCGGTGAGATAGAACGCAAAGTGGATCATTCGCGGGTCCACGCCGGTGGCGAGCGTGCTTTTGGATGGATTCGTGGGCGCGCCGCCATAGGCATCGATCAGCAGGTACTGCAGCTTCGCTGCTCCATCGGGATCGACATAGAATCTGGGCAATCCGCCGGCATAGGCAGTCAGGTCGAGCCGCAGGGCTTCCGGGTTGTTGAGGCTGTCGGCGATGCCGGCCGGATCGGGGCTGATGAAGCGTCCCTGCGCGGGATCGTAGTAGCGCGCCAGATGATAGAACAGGCCTGTTTCGTCGTCGGCGTATTGGGCAACCAAGCGCAGCTTGGGATCAA
>NZ_FOFS01000027.1 GCF_900111015.1 Solimonas aquatica
GCGTCCCTGCGCGGGATCGTAGTAGCGCGCCAGATGATAGAACAGGCCTGTTTCGTCGTCGGCGTATTGGGCAACCAAGCGCAGCTTGGGATCAAGCCCGGTGTCAGAAGCAGAGCAAAATGGGCCAGGCCCTGAGCTTTCCCCTCATATTCGCCCGTCTGATTGTAGCGGTGGCGGTGCCAGTGGGGCCGCGAGCGCTGTGACGAAGTGACGCGTGGTCAAGGTCATGCGCAGCAGGGACAGGGCCAAGCAGCCGAGACTCACGATGGACAATATTTTGCGCTGTCGATTGTTCGCGTTGGACTTGAGCTGGTGATACAAGCCGACGCGCTGCGCGGCCCAGCCGGCGATCCAGGCCAGAAACAGCGCCAGCGCGTGGACGATCCGCAAGGCGGCGATGCGCTCGGGATGGCGGCTCTGCGAGTCCTCGAAGCTGAAGCCGAACTGATGTGACTTGAGCGTTCGGAAGCTGTGCTCGATGCGCATGCGGACGCGGTACAGCTTGATCAGATCCAGCGCGGCCCTGTCGGACAAGGACGGCGAGGCGGCAATCAACCAGGGCTCGCGCTCGCGCGCAGCGTTCTTGCGGCTGAGCTTGCTGCACCGGACCTTGCCGCTCAGCGTGAGGTGATGGCGGCCTTTGGCAGGCTTGCGCTAGAGTAGCAAACGGACCTGAACCGAATTGGCACGAACCACAGGCAGCTCCCCCAGATCGCGCGGCCTGGCCGTCGCTTTGAGGAAGAGCTTCTTGCAATGCTGCCAATGGCCGTCGATCAGGATCATCGTACGTCCGCGAATGCGGACCTCCCAGTGCCACTCCAGGCGCTGGACTTCCTGGAACCAGGTGCTGCGAAAGCCGGCGTCGGCGATCACGATGGGCCGCACCCCTTCGCCTAGAAGCATTCGCAGCGTCAACAGGAATTCGCGCTGCACCTGCCGGTTGTTCTGCCGGCGCAGCGGGTGAACCTCCTCGTAGATCGGCAGTGCAAAGCCATGCACCCAGACCGAGGCACGCAGCAGCAACAAACTGCGATCCGGTTTCAGGTCCGACCAGTCCACGATCAGGATCGGCTCGGCCCTGCCACCCACCAGCAGATTGCACAGCATCCGATAGATGAGCAGGCGCTCCTGGTGCAGTCTGGCATTGCCGAGCAGGCGATCCACGCGTTTGACTCGATGCTGTATCGCGCACGAGCTGTCGAGCTTGCGTGCCAGTGCTGACAAGGTCAGGCGTCCACCGTGCAGAGCACTGCCGACCAGCGCCACCAGGCCATTCAGGCCATTCAGGCGTTTGAGATGAATCGAAGGAATCGAACGGCGCAGCAGCTTCTGCAATACTGCGGTGGCGTGCATGGCAGGGTCTCCGGTGACGGATTGGCGTCCATCTCCAGAGATACAAGCCGTGCCATGCACGCACTGAAACGCTCGGTTTTTACACCACACTAACCGTCAAACTGCTGATTGAAAAGACCTTCAACTCAGGATTTGAGGGGAAAGCTCAGGGCCAGGCCCATATTTTCTTTAAAAATGCGAGCCTGCCCCACTTTCTACCCCCATATTTCTACCCCCTTTCTCTATCACCATCCATCGTAAATGCATTCCGCCAGATCGCTCTGATTCTTCCGACTATAAAGTTTGCTGATAATCCGGCCGTCCTTTTCGACCTTCCTGATAAAGTCTCCAAGCCCCAACGTTTTGTAGTCTTCCATAGGAAATTCTGTCGCAACGCGAATTTCGCTATCAAGATGGGGGCCGGTGAAACTGGAGCAAAAGACTCCAGTTATTCGAAAATCCAGAACATTGCCTTTCTGGTCGGTAGCGGCATACCTCATGCGGCGCCCATTACTGATTTGAGAATCGAGGGATGTTATGCGCCGTGGCCTTCCCAGGCTTTTGTCATAGCGATATTCACTTCCACCGATCAGTTGATAGTCGAGGATTTTATAGTCGTCGTCGGTGGTGATCAGCCAAACGAGCGCTTCCCCAAAGAGAATACAATGAGGCGCTGGACAGGCCACTTGACTCGCGGTGACCCCAGACACATTTCCCATATATTTTCTATTCAACTTGGATTCGTGCCAGTAGTCCGTTCCGGCACTCAGAACACCGTATCGAGTGTCCTTCTGCAATTCGAGCAAAAAATCCAAGGCCCCTTCCGGGGTAGGCCACCTTCCGGGGATATTCGGACCATCCACGTAAGAATATGGCGGATCATGGAGCGGCAATGCCTGCAATGCCGTCGGGAGTATTAACCCCTCCGAAGGCCGGCTCATAGGAGAGAAGAGAATTGCATATATAACCAAGAAGACTTTTTTCATTTCTCTATCACGAACATTGCCGCTTATTCTTTTTATAACCTAGCGAAATCATCCGATCTTCAGCCCTCTCTGGAGGCACGCCCCATTCATCTCGCCACGCTTTCTCATTCTTTAGCAACGCCTCACACATCGCCTTTGGAGTATTCGTCTTGAGCGCATCTCGAAAATCTTTAGCCGCCTCCGGATAATCCTTGGGCTCACGGCCGACCGCCAGATTTTTGAAATCACCGCGGAACCTCATGTCGACAATCACGTCACGTATCGCCGGATCAAGCTGATCCCAGGTCGTCCCGACATCTTTTGG
>NZ_FOFS01000025.1 GCF_900111015.1 Solimonas aquatica
GCGTCCCTGCGCGGGATCGTAGTAGCGCGCCAGATGATAGAACAGGCCTGTTTCGTCGTCGGCGTATTGGGCAACCAAGCGCAGCTTGGGATCAAACCTGGTGTCGGCAGGATTCCGCAGCCGGCCCCAGGCATCCAGTTCGGCCGTCCACAGGGCTTCCCCGGTTTCGGATTGCACGGCCACAAGGGCCCCGCGATGGTCCGTTTGCAGGCGATAGAGCGTGGCCATCTGATACCAGCGCGTCCTCGCATCCGGCTTGAGCCAGGCCACGGGCCGCAGTCCCTGATAGGCGTATTCGCTTTTGATGGCGCCTTGACCGTCAGCAACTGCGGTCAACCGGGTGCCGTCATGGAAAAAGTAAACCGTGCCCTGGTTTGTGACCTTCGAGACACGCCGGCCTTGGGCATCGTAGGCATAACGTGCCACTCGCCGCCCGCGCGCATTGGTGACCTCCACAAGCTGACCAGCTGCATTCCAGATAAGACGAAGCTCCCCCTGTGAGGTGGTCAGCCTGCCAGGATAACCCGCAGCGTCGAAGGCTTCGCCCGGTGCATGTTCCGAGAGACCCGGCTCGATCGCCTCGGCTGGCAGCTCGGAGAGGATACCGGCATCCGCCCTGACGTCCGACGACGGCGGACGCTCGGCGAGCGTGACACCCGGCCGCCAGCGCTCGGGCAGCCAGTCCATCAGCCACTGCGGTCCGGTCTCGGCAGTGATCGTGATTTGGCCGCGTTCGCCGTATGCGTAGTGCAAGCGTTGCCCGGAAGGCAAGGTCTGGAGCAGAAGGCGACCTTCGGCGTCATGCTCGAAGCGCTGTGTCAGCGTGATCGGCTTTGCGCCAGCGGGCTCGATGCTCAGCGTGACGGACGCGATCCGCCCGCGCGCGTCATGCAGGTAGCGCGTCGTGCGTCGCCCATCCACGTCGGTGATCGTGTCTGCGGTCTTGCGTGGCCCGCTCCACGCCAGCGTGATGATGGATTCCGGCTCCGAGGCGCCGGGCGCAAGGCGTTCGACCTGCTGCAGGCGGTTGGCCAAGTCATAGTGCGCGCGCGCTTCGGCACCACGCGGGTCGATGATCTGGATGAGACGATCAGCCGTGTCGTACTGCGCTGTCTGCCAGTTCTGGCCCGGGTTGTGGATCGCCACCACGCGACCGAAATCGTCAATCAGTCGTTCGGCGGTTTTGCCGTTGGCTTCAAAGCGGACGACCGCTTCCTGTGCCACCGATCCCGCTCCACCCAGCGTGAACCCTGATTGCTCATCCAGCATTAAGGGCCTGAGCTTTTCAGCGCTCACGAGACTCAGTATCCGGCCGTCCGGCAACGACACGGGTTTGAGAATGCCGGCTGCATCATATGAAAGCGCGATGGCGTTGCCGTCCGGGCCAGTGAATCGCGTCAGCCGGTCCATGGCATCGTAGCCCAGCGCTATCGATTGCTCGATGCCTTCGAAGCGCACGATTCTGGCGCGCGGCCGGCCGTTCTCTTCATTGTCGATCTGTAGCTCTCGCCAGCCGGGATAGACGATCGTTGCGACGCGACCTTTCGTGCCGTAGTGATATTGCGTGATGTCGGAATCGCTTGGATCGTTCTTGGGTCCATTGGCTAAAGGACCGTCAATTTCGCTCAGCCGGCTGCGGCCGCCGATGTCAGCATAGCGATATCGGGTGCTGCGCTCGATACGCTGCGGCTGACCTGCCGGCGACGGCGACCAGCCGCTTTGCTCGATTGCAGTCACCTGCCCGTGGTCGTCGTAGGAAAGCTGCGTCAGCATCTGCCGCCCCGCTACGACACTGGGCCGGGTGATGGTGAGGGTTTGCAGCGGTTCGCCCTGGTAGCGGTATTCGGCCAGCCGCTGCGCCGGTTGTGCCTTGCCTTTGAGATAGGCGATGCGTTCGATGGTCCGGATGCGCCCTTGGGGGTCGCGTGTGGTCTTGATCGTTTCCTGCGCCTGGCCTTGATCGTCCAGCCGGGTCTGCGTCTGCCGGCGGCCCAGTGGGTCGTAGCCGTAGCGGCGCTGCGCCGGTCCGCAGCCCGGACAGCCGGCACCGCGCACTTCCAGGATGCGGTATTGGCCCGCCACCACGGCGTAGTCGAAATGGGTTTGCCGGCCTGCGTCGTCGGTGATGCGCACGGTTCCCGGATGGCGATCCAGGCGGACGCTCTGCGGTCCGTGCTCGCTGCTGATGGCCAGGCCATTGTCGTCGTAGCCGTAGTGTGAAAGACGTGTCGGTGCCTTGCTGCCATCGGTGACGGAAATGCCCGTCAGGTAAGCGGCAAAGCGGGGGGCTTCGTAGTGGTAGACCCGGCCAGACTTGGCTTCGCCCATGCTCGGATAATCTACCGCCGTCAGGTTGGCCAGCGTCTGGCGTGACCGAGTGTCGTCGTGGTGGTAGACGAAGCGGCCCACGGGCGAGTCAATCGCCTGCACGCCGCGGAAGCGCTCGTTTCGGGCGGCGGCTTGCCGATCCAGGTATTCCAGCCGCAGTTGCCGTCCTTGCGGGTCGGTGATGCGCAGCAGCTTGCCGTCCGGGGCGTAGAGCAGGCTCAACGCTTCGCCGGTCGGGGCACGGATTTCCTCTAGCCGGCCCTGGCGGTCAAAGTGCAGTTGCCGGCCGTCCGGCCAGTGCCAGGTGTATTCCTCGCCTTGCGCGGTGGTTTTGATCCGCACGGTGCCTTGCGCCGGATCGGGGCTGGCGCAGAGATTGGGTTGCTGCGGATCGCGGCTGAACTGCAGGTGCCGACCGTCCGCTTGCAGAATCTGGATCGAGTGCGAGAAAGCATGCAGCTCGGTTTCGTAGCTCAGCCGCCAGCCACGGCCCAGCACACCGCTCGGACTGCGCTCGCCCGCCAGCGCGCTGTTGTAGTGCCGCACGATCTCCAGGCCCAGCACCCCGGGCAGCGCCGGCAGGTCCACTTCCCTCTGGTATTTGTTGCCGCTGATCAGGTTGACAGGATTGCCCGCACCGGCATTCGCTTTCGGATCGCTTTGGCTCGCAGGGCCCGACGCTTCGCACGACGGCGGACCGGAGTCGTCAGGGCCGCACTTCTGCTGCGCCCAGACCGTTGACGAGAAGCACGCTACAGCCAGCAGCAGGAGCAGGCGCGAGGGCATCGTCAGTTCAGGCAGCAGTAGTTGACGCCACACGCGGGATCGCAACTCGAATCGCCTTGCGAACATCCAGCCGGGCGACAGCCATTAGGGTCGGTCGCAGGATCGCATGAGGATGGGCCGGGATCAGATTCGTCTACCGTGCAGCCAATCGTTTCGCACTCAGGCTCGGGGCCGGTGGCGACCGGCGGGTCGCCAGGATCGCTGGGATGCCCGTTGTTGCCAGGGCCGGGACTCGATACCGGGTTGTCCGACTCGATGGCATCGCTCTGCATGTGCAGCGTCACATCGGTCACTACCGGAATTCGTCCGGCCTGCACCAGTGTGGTATGGAAGGTGTCCGTGTGCGGATCCAGCCACTGCAGATATTTGGCATAGATACCGGCCATCAGCGGCACCTTGGGTTGGTAGCCCTGCGTGATTCGCAGTTTGATCAGGTTCGCATCCCCAATGTTCTGCCCGGACTTCGCGCCAATCTTGCTGAAGTCTTTGAAAGCTAGGCTGCGATTCGGTATGACGCGCTTCCCCTTGCCAATCGTTTTCTGCAGCGCGGGATCGTTCCAGTCGTCGAAGCTTTCCTTCGTCGGATTCAGAAGTTCGATCCGGCTGTAGGCGGCGACGTCAGCAGTAGCACGCGCTGCGGCTTGTGCTAGTTCCGTCGCATCAAGACCGCCGCCGTAGAGAGGGATCAGCGCCCTTATATAGGCGCTGCGCACGCCGTCGAGGCTGGCATTGGCCACTGCTCCGGCTCTGGCGGCCATGAAGGAGGCGTGATTGATTTGATTCTTGGCGAAGAACAGCATCGCGTACTGCACCACCGCCAAGCCAAGCAGGGTGATCATCGGCCCGACGACGGCGAACTCTAGAAGCGCCGAGCCGCGCTGATGGCGGGCGAGCGTCACGTAGCCAGTCCTTCAACGAGAGCCGGATGCTCCAGGCGGCTTCCCTGCGCCAAGCCCAGCCTTTCGATGCTCCCCGCAGGCATTTCCAGAACATGCACTGTTCCGGCGGGGGCGATGCCAATCCGCCAGGGACGAAGCTGTGGCGAGCTGCGCAACACCTCTCCGTCAGCATTCAGGTACAAAAGATCAATGGGATAGCGCATCCAGGCGGTATGAATGCTGCTGCAGCGCAATAACAGGAGTGCCTCATCCGCGTCCATTGGGCCACGCAGCATCAGTCCACAGAGACGCTTGACGAAATTGTCAGCTACGCGGACGCGTATTGCATGGGCGGTAGTCCGCGTCAGCAGCTTCCCGGCAATCATCAGAAGCCCGCTTCCATCAGCTGCATGCCGATGGGAAACAGCAGGATGATGAAGGTGCAGGGAAAGATGAAGGCAATCAGCGGAAACAGCATCTTGACCGGCGCCTCCATGGCTTGCTTCTCCGCTCTCTGGAACCGCTCGGAGCGGCGCTGATCGGCCTGGGCACGAAGCACAGGCGCCAGATTCATTCCCATGTTCTCGGCCTGGATCACCGCTGAAACAAATGTGGTGACACTCGGCTCATCCAGACGCTCCGCCAATGCCCGCAAGCTTTCCGCTCGCGGCTTTCCGGCGCGTATATCGCGAAGCACCCGTTGAAACTCGTCGCGAAGCGCGGACTCGGGGCCTTTGGCCACGGCCTGCTGCATCGCGCCCTGCAGGTTCAGCCCTGCCTCCATGCACAAGGTGATGAGGTCCAGAAAGAAAGGAAGAACCTTGAGCAGCTCACGGCGACGCAAGGCGATGCGGTCACGCAGCCAAATGGCAGGATAAGCCCACCCGCAGAGGGCGAAGAACAGCGTCAACTGCAAAGTCGTACCCCAGGCCAACTCAAACGTAGGCAGCACCACCGTGGCGCCGGCGCTCAAGACAGCCGCGAATAACAGGCGGCCCGCAACAAACTCGGCCGGGCTGAGGCTGTACTCCATGCCGGCTTGGCGCAATCTGACCACCAGACGATTGCGCATCTTCTGCGGCAGATAGGGCTCCAGATAGTGACTGGTCCATCGTATGGGGCGCCACAGCAGGCGAAAGCCCACCGGCGGTGCATCCTTGTAGCTGCGATTCTCGCCAGGGACGGCCACCACCGCGCGGCTGATCACCCAGGCGATCAGCGCCGCCGACAGGCCGGCGGTGGAAGAAAACAGCAGCGCGGCGACATTGACCGAAGAGAGCAGAGTCATGGCGAATGCCTACACGTCGATGTTGACGATCTTGCGGATCATGTAAATGCCGAGCACTTCCAATACCGCCACCACCGCCAATGCGCCCCAGCCCATGTAGCTGTGCCAGAGCACCTGCATCGTGTCCGGCTCCATGCGATCCAGAATGACCAGCAAGGACAGCGGCAGCAGGCCAACCACCCAGCCCTGCAACTTCCCCTGCGCGGTTAGAGCCCGGATTTTTCCTTCCATCTGCAATCGACTGCGCAAGGTGTGCGAGGTCCGCTCCAGAGTCTCCGCCAGGCCACCGCCGGTTTCGCTGGCGATCTTCATGGCAGACACCACCAGCAAAGTGGTCTGAATGGGAACCCGCTGCGTCAGATTCTCCAACGCCTGATCGAGCGTGAGCCCGACGCGCTGCTCGCGCAGAAGCAGGGAAAATTCCTGGGTGAGCGGCGGCTGGCCCTCCGCGACCAGCTGCTGCAACGCTGACGACAGCCCGAGCCCCGCCTTGAGTCCACCCGATATCATCATCAGGGCGTCCGGCAACTGTTCTTCAAAGCGTCGTAAACGTCGTTGACGCGTCCAGGCATAAATCAGTCTCGGCGCCATGGTCACCGCCGCCGCGCTGAACATCGCCAGCGGAATATTGCCACTGGCGATCCAGGTGAGAACTCCGGTCAGGAAGATCGCCGCGATGTTGGCGACAAACAGTTTGCGGGGATCGATGAAGAGAAAAAACTCGCGAAGCTGGAAGCGGGTGCGGTTCGTGAAGCTCGCTCGATAGCGGGCAAGGGCCGCGACGCAGGCTTCCACCAGCACCCAGGTCAGCAAGGCGGCCGACAGGGCAATGGCCCACGGCAGCAGCATGCCAAGCTGATCGGAAGCGCTCATTGCCTCGCCTCGCGTGAGGTTACAGCGCCGGGTTTGAAAATGCCGAGGTCCAAGGGCTGGCCGGCGGCGCGCAGCTCTTCATAGAAGCTTGGCACCAGATCACAGCCCGTGAACGCTCCCTGGATCCGGCCGTCCTGCCCTCCATACCCTTCGGCAACGAAGCGGAAAAGGTCTTGTAGCTGCACTCTGCCACTTTCCATTCCCGTCACTTCGACGATGTGCGTGACGAGTCGGGTTCCGCAGGTATATCGCGTCTGCTGGACGATGATGTCCACGGCACCCGACACCTGCTCGCGAATCGCAGACAGCGGCAGATCCATCCCCGCCATCAGTACCATGGTCTCCAGGCGCGCCAGGGCATCGCGTGGGCTGTTGGCGTGCAATGTGGTCAGCGACCCATCGTGGCCGGTATTCATCGCCTGCAGCATGTCGAGCGCCTCGGCACCTCGGCATTCGCCGATAACAATCCGGTCCGGCCTCATGCGAAGCGTGTTGCGCACCAGATCGCGGATCAGAACCCCACCCTTGCCCTCGACATTGGCCGGTCTGGCCTCCAGACTTACTAGATGCTCATGGTGCAGCTTCAGTTCCGCAGCGTCCTCCACGGTAATCACGCGCTCTGCTGAGGGAATGAAGTTCGACAGAATGTTCAGAAGCGTGGTCTTTCCGGATCCCGTGCCACCGGATACGACAATGTTCTTGCGGCACTGCACACAAATCTTGAGAAACTCGGCCATGGCCGTACTCAGCGAACCAAAGCGGACCAGATCGGCTGCTTCCAGCTTTCGCTTGGCAAACTTTCTGATCGTGAGAGTGGATCCCTTCAATGCCAATGGCGGAATGATGGCGTTGACGCGCGAACCGTCCTTGAGTCGCGCATCCACCATGGGCGAGGACTCATCGATGCGCCGCCCCAGAGGCGCCACAATCCGCTCGATCACGCCCATCACCGCTGCCTCTCCGGTGAACATCATGGGATAGCGCTGCAGCCGGCCATTTCTTTCGACGTAGATCTGGTCATATCGATTGACCATGATCTCCGTGACAGTCTCGTCGCCCAGCAGCTCTTCGAGTGGCCCCAGGCCGATGGCCTCGTTGATCACCTGCCGGCAGAGCACATCACGGTTCAGAAGCTTCGGAACTTCGTCATCGATATAACCGATGATCTCCTTGAGCAGTATCTCGGCCTGCTGTCGAAGATGCTCATCACTCATGCCGCGCACGTCGTGCCGGCGCAGATCCAGGGCCTCCAGCAATTTACCGTGCAGCCGGCGCCGCCATTCGAATTCGAGTGCGCGCAGAGCGGGCAACTCGGGTTCATTCTCAAGGCCGGTATCGCTGGATGTCGGCTCCGCCAATGATGACTGGTCATCCTCGATGCCGATATCAGCGGCAGATGTCGGCACTCCAGGAGCAGCGCCACTGTCACCGGACGCCAGGATGCGAATCCGGTAAGAGGCGATACCGATGATGTCCTTGTCCTGCAGCGGGCCGTACTGGCCATCGACCTTTATGTCGTTGACCGTCACGCTAGCTAGACTGCCCAGCACAATGCCAGCTGGCGTTCGCAACAGGCGTGCATGTTCCTTGGCAACGCGCCAGCTCTCCAGTCTGATATGGCTCCGCCCCCCTTTGCCGATCGTGCAATCATCCGGCACCTGGACTTGTGATCGGCGTCCGGAGGACTCGGTCACTTCCACTTCAATCATGGGCGAGGTCCTCGTCTATCCTGGATACCCAGCGCCGGTCTACCCAGCCGCTCAAAGAGCTGCCGCTTTCGACCACAGTTACCCGCAGCCATCCGCCGTGCTCATCCCCTTCGATGGCTGTAAGGCGTGTTCCTTTTTTGAGAAACCTGGATATCGGCGCATCAACATGCGCCGCTTCATGAAGCAGCAGGCCACTCTCCAGAACCCGGTAGCTGACGCGTGGCTCAGGCGGAACAGCTGCAATAGGCGGGCTTTCACGCTCAGCACTGCCTTTCTGCGCTTGCTGATTCTGCTCTGCCTCAAGCTGGACCTCCGTCGCTTCAGCCTTCTGCGGCTGACCTTCACCCATCACAGCTTTTTGCGTTTGCAAGGGGTCCGAGAGGTGCGGAGGAGGGCCGAGCCGGCGAGTCAATCGCTCTTCGGTGCGCTGAACTCGATCAACCAACTCCGGCGTCTTACTGTCGATCAGATACGGCGTCACGAAAACGACCAGTTCGGTCTCCTTGTTCTGGAATCGCTTTGACCGAAACAGCGCGCCGATGACGGGCAGATCCCCAAGCAGTGGTAGCTTATCGACATCCTTGTTTTGCTCCCGGGAGATCAGACCCGATAGAACAATGGTCTCGCCATTCAGAACGTTAAATTCGGTCTTGGTCTGTCGCGTTAGAAGCGCTGGCCCCGAACTCGTGGAGATCGAGTTGTCGATGGAGCTGACCTCGCTATCGATGGTGGCGCGGATGCTGCCGCTCGGGCTTACCCTTGGCACGATGGCGAGGCGGATACCATAAGGCTTGAAGAGCACGGTGGGTCCGTTGATCGTAGACACCGTATACGGAAGCTCACCGCCGGCCAGGAACGTAGCTTCTGAGCCGTTGCGCGCGGACAACTGTGGTTCGGACAGAATGCTTGCCTGACCTTCCTGCGCCAGCAGATTCAGTTCCACCTGAATGCCGAGGTTGATGCCGGACAGGATATTGAGCCGATCAGTAAGGATGACAGGCAGGCCGCTACCTTCCGGGCTGGAGACCGGCGCGCCCGCTTCTCCTGCCGGAATGTTGATCTGATACGGGCCGTCGTGCCCCCGCCTGAAGGGAGACCATATCCCGGCAACCGCCGCTCCTCCCGTTGAACTCCATTTCATGCCGATTTCCCGCAGCTTGTTGACGGGAAATTCCACGACCTTGACGTCGAGCAGTACCATCTGCTCCCAACCCAGCTTGTTGGTGAAGTTCACAACCTGCGGATACATCTTTGCCAGCGCGTCGATCTTCGACAGGTCAACATCGGGAAGATCGTCGCCTTCGATAATGACCTTGTCGCCGATGATCGAGGTACGCACCTTCGGCATGCCTGAAACAAACGCCGAGATATCCCGCGCAACACGCGTGATGTCCCCCGCTGTCACGGTCACCTTGACTTTCTGACTGATGCGGTTCTCCGACCAGATGAACAAGGTTGTGCTTCCCGTTGCGTTGGCAAAAAGAATGACATCTTTTCCATCCATCGCGGCCGCAGTCAGGATGGCGCCACTGCCGACCGCGATTCTTGCGACCCCCGGCGCTGGGAACACCCGCGACTCGCCGACAAACATCTGCAGCTCGGCCATATCCCGAGAATCGCCCGGGGACACAGCAGCACTCGCGCTGCCGCCCCATGTGCTCACAGGCCGTCCTGCCGATGCGTCCTCGTCCTGGACAGCAGATAGTGCAGGCTGGCTACGCAAGGCCACGGCCAGAAGCAAGGCCAGCAAGCGCCGCCAAGGGAGTTTCCTGACGCGACCCAGATTGTTCACGGCTTCGCCGCCTCAGGATGCGATGCGCCTTTTTCCGAAGCATCGGGAACGCCAGCGTTGAGTGCGCTGGACGAAAGGCTGGCGCCGCCGCCGTACAGGACTGGAACGCTGTTGCTTCGGCCCGCAGCTGCCGGCTTGCCATACAGCCAGGCATTCAAATCGCTTGACGATGATGGGCCTGGCACATCATCGGGATTGCGTAGCAGTGCTGTGATGTGCCCTCCTTCCCTGGCGAGAATCACCGCGCGCGCCTCCTCGGGCGTCGTGTCGAGCGTCACTGTCTCGTACTCCCGTGCCTCACCGGTCTTCGGATCGTCAACCGATCTTTGTCCGGTCGCCATGACCTTTACGCCCTGCAGCAGCGGCACGGCGCGGACCTTTCCCTGCTGCTCAAAGGAAACGATGAGATCGATTGTGTCACCCGGCTCCAGAAGACCAGATATTGAATTGATTTCATCGACGGGCACCGTAACCGCGCGTCGCCCTTCAGCAATTCGTGCCGAGAAGGTCGGCGCACGCTTGGATTCCAGAAGCCCCCACAGGACTGCCTCTCCAGCTTCCAGGTCATATGCGATTCGCTCGCCATCGATGTGCTGAAATTCATCGGGCGACACAGCTGTGAGGTGTGCGTATTGCCGTGGAATGGATCGCACAGCCAGCGTTTTTCGTGACAACACATCGCCCTTGTGCAGTGCGGTCTTGGCAACGACTACAGACACCACTCTCTGATTGGCCTCCGCGTCGATGGCAGCAATCCGAGCCTTAAAGTAATACCGTGCGCTGAGCGCTGAAAGCACACCGACTCCCAGCGCGACAATCAGCACGATTCCCGTTCTACCGAGCTTGGGCACTCTTTCCAGCACCTCGTTTACTCCCTGATTACGGCAACGACAGCGCGTGACTGAATTTCTGATAGGCCAGCTTGAATCCGTCGATCAGGATTTCCGCAGCCGTCCGCGGCTTGTCCGGACTGACGGGATCAGTGACTGGGACGAGCAAAGCAAAGCTCAGCGCCGCACAGACCACCGCGTACTCTATGGCCGACTGTCCATTGCTTTTTTTGGAAAACTGCACCATCACATGCCCCGCCTCTTGATCCTCTCGATATTGAGAACGATCGACGTCAATCCACGCATCCTGGCGTCGATGACTGCCGTCGCCTCGCCGCCGGCGCCGACAAACTGCAAAACACTTCCGCCGAGCGCAGCAGTGCTTCCATCCCGGCCTGTTTCGCGCTCAAGCTTCATCTCTATGGCGCCCATGACTTCGATCAACTGCTGCCGGTTTGCAGCCATCGTTTTCCCATTGGTGATCACCAGCTGATGCGATACCACCACGCGATCCTGGCTGCTGGTCAGGCTTAGCAGCCGGGAATCCGAAGTCAGCCTGTTCAGGACGCGGACTTCCCCACGGCTCAGCTCACTCGTCTTGTCGCTCTGCTGTCGCAGATCACTGAGTGCGATGAGGCCGGCGCTACCCTCTGGAGTCGGTTCGATCTCGATGGTGGTCAGCAAGGTGCCGCTCACTTTGCTCAAGATGTATCGTTCGCCGATACGGCTTTCGGAGTAACCCCCGGGTGACTGGTGGCGCAGCCAGACGCCAAGCTCTTCCGGTCCCTGGGGCGAGACAAAGCCGGCGGCGCGTATGGCCTGCCCATTGATCGACATGTTTTCGCCGAGCTCAAAGACATGCGCCGAGCGGGGCAGCTGATCCCCGGGGGTTATCGCCCAGACTTGCGATGCACACGTCAACACCAGCACGACGCCCAGCATCGGCAGCAGCTTGATGTCAGGACTGTGTCGACCCTTCATGGAGTAAGCCGGTCATGGGGAACCGTGTCCTGCCAGAAATCCAGCTCGCCGAGCTTCGGCGGTGGAACTTTTCCCCATGGGGGTAGTTCTGCCGCCTTCACCGCGACCGCGACGACCGGGCGTATCGGCTTCAAAAGCAGGCCTGCATTCACGATTGGATCATCCAGGTGACTTTGAACACTCCCCGGACCGTCTCCCGCCCATTGATCGATCAGAACTGCGGTTCGTCGCGTCATCTGGAGATCCAGCTGATCAAATGGTTCGTAAATCTCGATACCCGCTGGAAGGTTTGCCAGACTGACCGACACACCTCCGGTGTAGAGGCCACGGGCCTTCAATGACAGTCGCTGGTGCAGCAGAAATGCGCCGCCGTCTGAAGCATCCGAGAATCCCTGCAATGGATCTGGCGCATCATTCGGCCCGAATCGCACTTTGACATCGGTATCGACTTTGGCCAGCAGCGATGCGCCGTCAGGGCCGTTCCAGAGTGCTTTTCGGTTCGCAGCAAAGTCGCCGGCCTTGTCACCGGTCTTTATCGGGGCATCGGCGTTGCTGAAATATCGCCTGGCCACTTCCATTTGCAACTGGCCTGCAGCCTTCAACTGTCCGACGCTGCCGTTATGCGTCGTTGCGTCAAAAGCTACATATCGGCTGGCCATCTGAACGGCATGCCGGATGTCCTGGTATTTGCCGATCATGGGCAGGAGTGAAAACAGGGAGAGCAGTCCGGCGGCGGACAGCAAAAACTCCGTCAGTGCCTGCCCCTTCTGACCGGAGCGCAGGGGCATTCAATTGTCTCCGTCTCTGGATATTTTGAATCCGCCCGTCAGATGGGGCGTGAAGACACGCTCGTCGACTTTTGTATCCAGCTTTGCTTCTGTAGCCCAACGCCAGACAAGCGGCGCGACAGCATCCAGAGCGAGGGACGCGTACCGCCCTGGCGCCACCGGTATCGGAAGAAAAGACCCCCCCAAGACAAAACAGGTTTCCGTCGTTTGAGACTTGAAAACCTCGCAGACCAATCCCGCCACCGACCTTTTTTCCCCGGTACTCTGAGATACGACGCCTGTGGTTATTGGGCCCGCACCGAGACTTGGCGGCGCTTCTGGCAACGGTCCGCCTCGACGCCCCGTCGGTGCCGCGCGGCGATGCGTTTCGATGTCGCATTGCCCATTCGCATTTTTTTTGTCGAGATCGATATGGCAAACGCCGTTATTGGACTCAAGGGTCGCAGTATTGTGTAAGACCCGACGTCCCCCCGATTTGAGTAGCGGTTGCATTTAGAGTCCGGGGTTGATGGTAGCTGCCTTGACGATGAGTGTCTTGGCGTAGGCGGCTGGCGTCAGCCCGCCAAGCTTCTTCTTCGGTCTTTCTTCGTTGTATTCCTGCGTCCAGGCCCGGATCACGGCACATGCGTGCGACAGGCTGGTAAACCAGTGCTCGTTGAGGCATTCGTCGCGCAGACGGCCGTTGAACGATTCGATGTAGGCGTTCTGGTTGGGCTTGCCCGGCTCGATCAGGCGCAGCAGCACGCCGTTGCGGTGTGCCCAGGTCAGCATGGCCTTGCCGGTGAATTCCTTGCCGTTG
>NZ_FOFS01000024.1 GCF_900111015.1 Solimonas aquatica
TGCGCCATCCCTGGCGCGACCGGCGTTCGGTGAGGACGCCCTGCCCGGCCATCCCTGGCCGGGCGTTCGCATTTTGGGAGTGCCATTCATGGCACTCCCAAAATGCTCACCCCTTCTCGACCTGGCTGAACTCGAGTTCCACGGGCGTGGAGCGCCCGAAGATCAGCACCGCCACGCGCAGGCGGTTCTTCTCGTAGTTGACCTCTTCGACCACACCCTGGAAGTCGGCAAACGGACCTTCCTTGACGCGGATCGACTCGCCCGGCTCGAACAGCGTCTTGGGCCGCGGCTTCTCCACGGACTCGGTGACGCGGTTCAGAATTTTTTCGGCTTCCTTGTCGGAAATCGGCGCCGGCTTGTCCGGC
The DNA here is from genome assembly GCF_900111015.1 of Solimonas aquatica. GTDB lineage: Bacteria > Pseudomonadota > Gammaproteobacteria > Nevskiales > Nevskiaceae > Solimonas > Solimonas aquatica. The sequence continues at coordinate 366 of NZ_FOFS01000024.1, forward strand.
GTGCCGCCGATGAAGCCCATGACCTTGGGCGTGGACTTCACGAGGTGCCAGGTGTCCTCGTTCATTTCCATCTGCACCAGCACATAGCCGGGGAAGAACTTGCGCTCGGTCGTGCGCTTCACGCCTTCCTTGATCTCCACCACTTCTTCGGTGGGCACCAGGATTTCACCGAACTGCTCCTGCAGGCCGGCACGGTTGATGCGCTCCTTGAGCGCCTTCATCACCGAGTTTTCGTACTGGGAGTACGCGTGCACAACGTACCAACGCATGGCCATGGCCTTTTAGACTCCCCGCCCGGTCAGTTTTTCGACGATCCAGAGCAGACCGGAGTCCAGGCCCCAGAGCAGCAGCGCCATCACCAGTACCACCACCGCGATCATCAGCGTGGTCTGCACGCTTTCCTGACGCGTCGGCCAGACCACCTTGCGCAGCTCGACGCGCGAGCCGAGCACATAGCTCCACAGCTCCCGGCCCAGCGTGCTCTGGTAGGCCAGCGCCAGGCCGGCGGCCACGCCAACCAGCAGAATCAGGGTACGCACGAGGGCATTGAACTGCCCCTCGAAGTAGTAAAACGCAAACATGCCGCCGAGCAGTGCCACGGCAGCCGCAATCAGAAGCAACGAGTCCTTGGAGGACGAAGCTGCCTTCTGTTCAGTAGTTTGGACTTCCATGGACTCGTCTTGGGCGCCGCTGCGACATCGACAATGCGCCACTTCCTCGTGAGAAGTGGCAGGGCGAGAGGGTTTCGAACCCCCAACCTGCGGTTTTGGAGACCGCCGCTCTACCAGTTGAGCTATCGCCCTGTCGTGCCGGCACAAAGCCAAAAAGGGGCGCGGATTTTAGGGAATCCGCGCCGCCAAGTCAAAAATCGCGCCAGCCGGGAACGCCGGCCGGCGCGGCTCGAGCGGTTTTTTAGGCCAGGATCTTGGTGACGACGCCGGCGCCGACGGTACGGCCGCCCTCGCGGATGGCGAAGCGCACACCGTCTTCCATGGCGATCGGGCTGATCAGCTCCACCGTCATCTGCACGTTGTCACCCGGCATCACCATTTCCTGGCTGAACTGGATGCTGCCCGTCACGTCCGTGGTGCGGAAGTAGAACTGCGGACGATAGCCCTTGAAGAACGGCGTGTGACGGCCGCCCTCTTCCTTCGTCAGCACGTACACCTCGCCCTCAAACTTGGCGTGCGGCTTGATCGTGCCCGGCTTGCACAGCACCTGGCCGCGCTCCACGTCTTCCTTCTTCGTGCCGCGCAGCAGAATGCCCACGTTGTCGCCCGCCTGCCCCTGGTCCAGCAGCTTGCGGAACATCTCAACGCCCGTGACGATGGTCTTCTGCGTGTCGCGGATACCCACGATCTCCACTTCCTCGCCCACCTTCACGATGCCGCGCTCAATGCGGCCCGTCACCACCGTGCCGCGGCCCGAGATCGAGAACACGTCTTCGATCGGCAGCAGGAACGGCTTGTCCGTCTCGCGCTGCGGTTCCGGAATCCAGCTGTCCAGCGCGTCGTACAGCTCCTGCAGCTTGGCAACCCACTCCGCCTCGCCCGCAATCGCCTTCGTCGCCGAGCCACGGATCACCGGCGTGTTGTCGCCGTCAAAACCGTACTTGCTCAACAGGTCGCGCACTTCCATCTCGACCAGGTCCAGAAGCTCAGCGTCTTCCACCAGGTCGCACTTGTTCAGCCACACCACGATCTTCGGCACGTTCACCTGCTTGGCCAGCAGCACGTGCTCGCGCGTCTGCGGCATCGGGCCGTCCACCGCCGACACCACCAGAATCGCGCCGTCCATCTGCGCCGCGCCCGTGATCATGTTCTTCACGTAGTCGGCATGCCCAGGGCAGTCCACGTGCGCGTAGTGACGGCCCGCAGTCTCATATTCCACGTGCGAGGTCGCAATCGTCAGAATCTTCGTCGCATCGCGACGGCCCTGGCTCTCCGACGCCTTCGCCACCTGGTCGTAGGGCACGTACGTGCCACCAAACTTGTCCGACGACACCTTCGTCAATGCCGCCGTCGTCGTCGTCTTGCCGTGGTCCACGTGGCCAATCGTGCCCACGTTCACGTGCGGCTTCGTACGCTCAAACTTACCCTTTGCCATGATCCTCTACCTCGTAATTCGTGATTGGTGATTTGTGATTAGCAACTCGCGAGCGCCGATCTGGACGAATCAGCGCTCACGAATCACGAATCACGATTTCTTGGTCAGCGCGGCCGTGACCATGGCCGGCGCTTCCTGATACTTCTTGAACTCCATGGTGTAGGTCGCGCGACCCTGCGACATCGAACGCAGCGTGGTCGAGTAACCAAACATTTCCGAGAGCGGCACCTCGGCGCGGATGATCTTGGCGCCGTAGTTGTCGTCCATGCCCAGAATCACGCCGCGACGGCGATTGAGGTCGCCCATCACGTCGCCCATGTAGTCTTCGGGCGTTTCCACTTCCACGCCCATGATCGGCTCCAGGAGCACCGGGCCGGCCTTGGCGGCGCCGTCCTTGAAGCCCATCGAGCCGGCGATCTTGAACGCCATTTCGTTGGAGTCGACGTCGTGGTACGAACCGTCGAACACGGTGACCTTGATGTCCACCATGGGATAGCCGGCGACCACGCCGTTCTTCATGGCTTCGACGATGCCCTTGTCGATGGCCGGCACGTATTCCTTCGGAATCACGCCGCCGACGATGCCGTTGACGAACTCGTAGCTCTTGCCCGGCTCGCTGCGGTTCTCGTCGGTCAGCGGCTCGATGCGCAGCCAGCAATGGCCGTACTGGCCGCGACCGCCGGACTGGCGCACGAACTTGCCTTCCGACTCCACCTGGCGGCGGATCGTTTCGCGATAGGCCACCTGCGGCGCACCGACATTGGCCTCGACCTTGAACTCGCGCTTCATGCGGTCCACGAGGATTTCAAGGTGCAGCTCGCCCATGCCGGAGATGATGGTCTGGCCGGTTTCCTCGTCGGTCTTGACGCGGAACGAAGGATCTTCCTGGGCCAGCTTGTTCAGCGCGATGCCCATCTTTTCCTGGTCGGCCTTGGTCTTCGGCTCCACGGCCTGGCTGATCACCGGCTCGGGGAACTCCATGCGCTCGAGCACGACCGGCTTGTCGGAAGAAGCGAGCGTGGTGCCCGTATAGACTTCCTTGAGGCCGACGCAGGCGGCGATGTCGCCGGCGCGCACTTCGTCGATTTCCTGGCGCTCGTTGGCGTGCATCTGCACCAGACGGCCGATGCGCTCGCTCTTGCCACTGCGCGAGTTGTAGACGCTGTCGCCCTTCTTCAGCACGCCCGAGTAGACGCGGATGAAGGTCAGCTGGCCGACGAAGGGGTCGGTCATGATCTTGAAGCCGAGCGCGGAGAAGGGCTCGTTGTCATCAGCGTGACGCTCGACCGGCTCGCCGGTTTCAGCGTCTTCGCCCTTGATCGCGGGCACTTCGGTGGGCGAGGGCAGATACTCGATGACCGCATCGAGCATGGCCTGCACGCCCTTGTTCTTGAACGCCGAGCCGCAGAGCATCGGGAAGATTTCGAGCGCAATGGTGCGCTGGCGCAGCGCGGCCTTGATCTCGGTCTCGGAGAGGTCACCCTCTTCGAGATACTTGTTCATCAGCTCTTCGGAGGCTTCGGCGGCGGCCTCGACCATCTTCTCACGCCATTCCTTGGCGCTCGCGACGAGCTCGGCGGGGATTTCGCCGTATTCGAACTTCATGCCCTGGGAAGCTTCGTCCCAGATGATCGCCTTCATCTTGATGAGGTCGACCACGCCCTGGAACTTGTCCTCGGCACCGATGGGGATGACGATGGGCACCGGATTGGCGCGCAGCTTCTCCTTCATCTGCTTGTAGACCTTGAAGAAGTCGGCGCCGGTGCGGTCCATCTTGTTGACGAAGGCCAGACGCGGCACGCCGTACTTGGTGGCCTGACGCCACACGGTCTCGGACTGCGGCTGCACACCGCCCACGGCGCAGTACAGCATGCAGGCGCCGTCGAGCACACGCATGGAGCGTTCGACTTCGATGGTGAAGTCCACGTGCCCCGGGGTGTCGATGATGTTGATGCGGTGCTGCTCGAACTGGTTGCCCATGCCACGCCAGAACGTGGTGGTGGCCGCCGAGGTGATGGTGATGCCGCGCTCCTGCTCCTGCTCCATCCAGTCCATGGTGGCGGCGCCATCATGAACTTCGCCCAGCTTGTGATTCACGCCCGTGTAGAACAGGACGCGCTCGGTGGTGGTGGTCTTGCCGGCGTCGATGTGCGCGGAAATACCGATGTTGCGGTAGCGCTCAATGGGCGTCGTGCGGGCCATGGCAGTGCTCGGTTGGTGGCTGGACCTCCTTAAATGGGGTCGGCCACGGATGGATGAAAGGTCTTACCAGCGGAAATGGGCGAAGGCCTTGTTGGCTTCGGCCATCTTGTGGGTGTCTTCGCGCTTCTTCACGGCGGCGCCGCGATGCTCCGAGGCATCGATCAGCTCGCCGGCGAGGCGGCTTTCCATGCCCTGCTCACCGCGCGCGGAAGCGGCGGCGAGAACCCAGCGCATGGCCAGCGTGGTGCGACGGGAGGCGCGGACTTCAACGGGCACCTGGTAGGTGGCACCACCGACGCGACGCGACTTGACCTCGACGGTCGGCGCCACGTTTTCGAACGCGAGCTGCAGCAGCTCGACCGGCGCTTCCACCTTCTTCTTGGTGGCGATCTGTTCCAGGGCGCCGTAAACGATCTTTTCGGCGACGGACTTCTTGCCGCTCTCCATGACCATGTTCACGAACTTGGACACCAGTTCGCTCTTGTACTTGGGGTCGGGAAGAACCTTGCGGATTTCCGGCTTGCGACGACGAGACATGTTGAATCCTTGATGTGATCTTCAGGCGCGGAATTGCGCCTTACTCGGGCCCTGATCAGGGCCCGCTCTTACTTCTTCTTGCCCGCGGCCGGGGCAGCGCCCGCCTTGGGACGCTTGGCGCCGTACTTGGAACGGCTCTGACGGCGCTTGTCGATGCCCGCGCAGTCCAGCGCACCGCGAACGGTGTGGTAGCGGACGCCGGGAAGATCTTTGACACGGCCGCCGCGAATCATGACCACCGAATGCTCCTGCAGATTGTGGCCTTCGCCACCGATGTAGGAGATCACTTCGAAACCGTTGGTCAGACGCACTTTGCAGACTTTGCGCAGTGCCGAGTTCGGCTTCTTGGGGGTCGTGGTGTAGACGCGGGTGCAAACGCCGCGCTTCTGCGGCGAGCCGGTGAGCGCAGGCACCTTGCTCTTATCGGCGGCAACGGAGCGGCCTTTGCGCACTAACTGGTTGACTGTTGGCACGTTGGAACTTCCCGGCTTGACAAAGAAAAGACAGCTGACCTCTGGGTCGGCTGTCGGGAAAGGGCGCGCATCATAAAGGCCGGCACTGGCAGAGTCAACGACAAAGGCGTGACTTTTGCGCAGGGCAGGCGCGATGAACGCGCCGCACTGGAGTGATGACACAAAACCCCGGCCGGAGGGCCGGGGTTTTGCTTGCTGCAAAAACAACTTCCTTGGGTTAAGGACTGCGAACCGCCTCAGTCCTCGCCGCCCTCTTCAGCCGGCTCCTCGCCGCCTTCGGCATCGGCATCGCCGCCGGCCGGCTGGGCACGGCTGGCTAGGCGATCGCCGGCGGTGGCTTCGAAGCTGCCCGTGGAGGACAGGGCCGAGGCCTGCAGCTCGGCCAGCAGGCTGCCGCCACGCTGCTTGCGGCGCTGCTCGTGGTAGGCCAGACCCGTACCAGCCGGGATCAGACGGCCGACGATCACGTTTTCCTTCAGGCCACGCAGCTCGTCGCGCGAGCCGCGCACCGAGGCTTCGGTGAGCACGCGGGTGGTTTCCTGGAACGAGGCCGCCGAGATGAAGCTCTCGGTGGACAGCGAGGCCTTGGTGATGCCCAGCAACTGGCGCTCGAAACGCGCGCCACGCTCGCCCTTGCCGGCCAGACGCTTGTTCTCGGCCAGCACCTGGAAGATTTCCACCTGCTCGCCCTGCAGGAACTTGGAATCGCCCGACTCGGTGATCTCCACCTTGCGCAGCATCTGCCGCACGATGGTTTCGATGTGCTTGTCGTTGATCTTCACGCCCTGCAGGCGATAGACGTCCTGGATTTCCTTGACCAGGTAATTGGCCAGGGCGGTGACGCCCTGCAGGCGCAGGATGTCGTGCGGGCTGGGCTCACCATCGGAGATGATTTCGCCCTGCTCCACGTGCTCACCTTCGAACACGCGGATTTCCACCCACTTCGGCACCAGGATTTCGGCCTCGGAGCCGTCGGCGCGGACGATCTTGATGCGCTGCTTGCCCTTGGTGCCGGTACCGAACTTGATGGTGCCGGTGGTCTCGGCGAGCACCGCCGGTTCCTTGGGCTTGCGCGCCTCGAAGAGGTCGGCCACACGCGGCAGACCGCCGGTGATGTCGCGCGACTTGGAGGCTTCCTGCGGGATACGGGCGATGGTGCCGCCCACGCCCACTTCGTCGCCGTCTTCCACCGCCACGATCGCCTTCGGCGGCAGGGTGTAGGCCGCCGGGATGTCGGTGCCCGGGAAGCTCAGCTGCTTGCCCTTGGCATCGACCAGGATGATGGTCGGCTTCAGGTCCTTGGCCGCCGAACCACGCGCCTTGGCTTCGGTCACCACGCGGGTGGACACGCCGGTCAGCGGGTCGGTCTCGCGGGTCACGGTCAGGCCTTCGGTGAAGTCCTGCAGTTTCACGAAGCCGGACAGCTCGGTGACGATCGGGTGGGTATGCGGGTCCCACTTGGCCAGCCGGGTACCGCCCTTCACCTCGTCGCCGTCCTTGACCAGGATGGTGGCGCCGTAGGGGATCTTGTAGCGCTCGCGCTCGCGGCCGTTGGCGTCGATGACGCCGATTTCGCCGGAGCGGCTGACCGCCACCAGATGCCCGTCCTTGTTGGTGACGGTCTTGAGGTTGTGCACGCGCACCGTGCCGGCCGCGCGCGAATCCACGCCATCGGCCGAGGCCGCACGCGAGGCGGCGCCACCGACGTGGAAGGTACGCATGGTCAGCTGCGTGCCGGGCTCACCGATGGACTGCGCGGCGATCACGCCCACGGCCTCACCGATGTTGACGCGATGGCCACGGGCCAGATCGCGGCCGTAGCAGGCGGCGCAGACACCGAAGGGCAGCTCGCAGGTGATCGGCGAACGCACCCAGATTTCGTCGATGGAGTTCTTCTCCAGGACGTCGGCCCACTTCTCGTCGATCATGGTGCCGGACGGGATCACGACTTCATCCGTGCCCGGCTTGTGCGCATCGCGCAGCACCACGCGGCCCAGCACGCGGTCGCGCAGGGCTTCGAGCACGTCGCCGCCTTCCACGATCGGCATCATGAGCAGACCCTGCTCGGTGCCGCAGTCCTGGCCGGTGACCACCATGTCCTGCGCCACGTCCACCAGACGACGGGTCAGATAACCCGAGTTGGCGGTCTTGAGCGCGGTATCGGCAAGACCCTTACGCGCACCGTGGGTGGAGATGAAGTACTGGTTGACGTTCAGGCCTTCGCGGAAGTTGGCGGTGATCGGCGTTTCGATGATCGAGCCGTCCGGCTTGGCCATCAGGCCGCGCATGCCGGCCAGCTGACGGATCTGCGCCTGGCTACCACGGGCGCCGGAGTCGGCCATCATGAACACCGAGTTGAAGCTCGGCTGCTTGACCGCCTTGCCATCGCGGGTGGTGGCGGCTTCGGAGCCGATACGCACCATCATCGCCTTGGAGATGTCGTCGTTGGCGCGCGACCAGATGTCGATCACGCGGTTCTTGCGCTCGCCACCGGTGGTCAGACCCTGGTTGTACTCGGCGTCGACCTCTTTGACCTTCTCTTCGGCCTGTTCGAGGATCTTGGCCTTCTCTTCCGGGATGATGATGTCGTCCAGGCAGAAGCTGATGCCGGCCTTGGTCGACATGCGGAAGCCCGTGTACATCATCTGGTCGGCGAAGATCACCGTGTCCTTCGTGCCGCAGCGGCGGTACACGTAGTTGATGACGCGGCTGATCTCTTTCTTGGTCAGGGTCTTGTTGATGACCGAGAGCGGCACCTTGGCCGGCAGCACTTCCGACAGCAGGGCGCGGCCGGTGGTGGTGTCCACCAGATGGAACAGTTCTTCGCCGGCTTCGGTGTAGTCACGCAGGCGGACCTTGATCTTGGCCTGCAGATCGATGATGCCGGACTCGTAGGCGCGATGCACTTCAGCGACGTCGCTGAACACCATGCCCTCGCCGTCGGCGCCGACGCGCTCACGGCTCATCCAGTACAGACCGAGCACCACGTCCTGCGACGGCACGATGATCGGATCGCCGGAGGCCGGCGACAGGATGTTGTTGGTGGACATCATCAGCACGCGCGCTTCCAGCTGCGCCTCCAGCGACAGCGGCACGTGCACAGCCATCTGGTCGCCGTCGAAGTCGGCGTTGAAGGCGGTGCAGACCAGCGGGTGCAGGTTGATGGCCTTGCCTTCGATCAGCAGCGGCTCGAAAGCCTGGATGCCGAGACGGTGCAGGGTCGGCGCGCGGTTGAGCAGCACCGGATGTTCCTTGATGCACTCTTCCAGCGCGTCCCACACCGCCGGCTCTTCGCGCTCCACCATCTTCTTGGCGGCCTTGATCGTCGTGGCGATGCCCAGACGCTGCAGGCGCGAGAACACGAAGGGCTTGAACAGCTCCAGCGCCATCTTCTTGGGCAGACCGCACTGGTGCAGCTTCAGGGTCGGGCCGACCACGATGACCGAACGGCCGGAGTAGTCGACGCGCTTGCCGAGCAGGTTCTGACGGAAGCGGCCCTGCTTGCCCTTGATCATGTCGGCGAGCGACTTGAGCGGGCGCTTGTTGGTGCCGGTGATCGCGCGGCCGCGACGGCCGTTGTCGATCAGCGCATCCACCGACTCCTGCAGCATGCGCTTTTCGTTGCGCACGATGATGTCCGGCGCCGACAGTTCCAGCAGGCGCTTGAGACGGTTGTTGCGGTTGATGACGCGGCGGTACAGATCGTTGAGATCGGAGGTCGCGAAGCGGCCGCCGTCCAGCGGCACCAGCGGACGCAGGTCCGGCGGCAGCACCGGCAGCACGGTGAGAATCATCCACTCCGGCTTGTTGCCGGAGGCGATGAAGTACTCGATCAGCTTCAGGCGCTTGGCCAGCTTCTTGATCTTCGTCTCGGAGCTGGTGGTGTTGAGCTCTTCGCGCAGGCGCGCGGCCTCGGTCTGCAGGTCGATGCCGTGCAGCAGGTCGCGGATCGCCTCGGCGCCCATGCGGGCGTCGAAGTCATCGCCGTGCTGCTCCACCGAGTTGAGGTAATCCTCTTCGGTCAGCAATTGGCCGCGTTCCAGCGGGGTGAGGCCCGGATCGACCACGATGTGGGCTTCGAAATACAGCACGCGCTCGATGGCGCGCAGCGGCATGTCGAGCAGCAGGCCGATACGGCTCGGCAGCGACTTCAAAAACCAGATGTGCGCGACCGGCGAGGCCAGGTCGATATGGCCCATGCGCTCGCGGCGCACCTTGGCCACGGTCACTTCCACGCCGCACTTCTCGCAGACCACGCCGCGGTGCTTGAGGCGCTTGTACTTGCCGCACAGGCACTCGTAGTCCTTGATCGGCCCGAAGATCTTGGCGCAGAACAGGCCGTCACGCTCGGGCTTGAAGGTGCGGTAGTTGATGGTCTCCGGCTTCTTGACCTCGCCGTAGGACCAGGACCGCACCGTCTCCGGGGAGGCGAGGCCGATCTTGATGGCGTCGAAGTCCTCGGCTTCCTCGGGATTGCGGATCAGATTGAAAAAGTCTTTCATCGAATACTCCTGATTCCTTCGCGTCCGCTTACTGGTTCTGTTCCAGCTCGATGTTCAGACCGATCGAGCGGATTTCCTTGACCAGCACGTTGAACGACTCGGGCATGCCCGCCACCATGCGGTGGTCGCCATCGACGATGGACTTGTACATACGGGTGCGGCCGTTGGTGTCGTCGGACTTCACCGTCAGCATTTCCTGCAGGGTGTAGGCCGCGCCGTAGGCTTCCAGCGCCCAGACTTCCATTTCGCCGAAGCGCTGACCGCCGAACTGCGCCTTGCCACCCAGCGGCTGCTGCGTGACCAGCGAGTACGGACCGGTGGAACGCGCGTGCATCTTGTCGTCCACCAGGTGGTTGAGCTTGAGCATGTACATGTAGCCGACGGTGACCTTGCGCGCGAACTGCTCGCCGGTACGGCCGTCGGTGAGCTGCGCCTGACCGCTGCGCGGCAGACCGGCCAGCTCCAGCAGTGCCTTGATCTCTTCCTCGGCGGCGCCGTCGAACACCGGCGTGGACACCGGCAGACCACCGGTCAGGTTCCTGGCCAGGTTGATCACTTCGACATCGGTCAGATCGTCGACATCGACGTCGGCCTTGCCGCCGGTCTTGTTGTAGACCACGTCCAGGTACTTGCGCAGCTCGGCCACCGACTTCTGCTGCTGCAGCATCTGGTCGATCTTCTTGCCGATGCCCTTGGCAGCCCAGCCCAGATGCACTTCCAGCAGCTGGCCGATGTTCATACGCGAGGGCACGCCCAGCGGATTGAGCACGATGTCGACCGGCGTGCCGTCTTCCATGTGCGGCATGTCTTCCACCGGCACGATCTGGCTGATCACGCCCTTGTTGCCGTGGCGGCCGGCCATCTTGTCGCCCGGCTGGATGCGGCGCTTCACGGCCAGGTAGACCTTGACCATCTTCAGCACGCCCGGGGACAGCTCATCGCCCGACTGGATCTTGCGCTTCTTGTCCTCGAAGCGCTTGTCGAACTCCGAGCGCATGTCGCGCAGCTGCTTGTTGGCGGCTTCCAGCTGGTTCTGGACTTCGTCCTCGGCGAGGCGGATTTCAAACCACTTCTCGCGCTCGATGGAATCCAGGTACTCGGCGTCGACCTTGGCGCCCTTCTTCAGCTTGTTGGGACCACCGTCGGCGGTCTTGCCGAGCAGGATCTTGCGCAGACGATCATAGATGTCGTCCTCGAAGATGCGCTGCTGGTCGGCGAGGTCCTTGCGCACCGCGGCGAGTTCGCTCTCTTCGATGGACAGCGCGCGCTTGTCCTTCTTCACGCCTTCGCGGGTGAACACGCGCACGTCGATCACCGTGCCGTCCATGCCGGCCGGCACGCGCAGCGAGGTGTCCTTCACGTCGGAAGCCTTCTCGCCGAAGATCGCGCGCAGCAGCTTCTCTTCCGGGGTCAGCTGGGTTTCGCCCTTGGGCGTGACCTTGCCGCAGAGCAGATCGCCGGCCTTGACCTCGGCGCCGATGTAGACGATGCCCGACTCATCGAGCTTGCGCAGGGCCTGCTCGTTGACGTTGGGGATGTCGGCGGTGATTTCCTCGGGCCCGAGCTTGGTTTCGCGGGCCACGCAGGTGAGTTCTTCGATGTGGATCGTGGTGAAACGATCTTCCTCGACCACGCGCTCGGAGATCAGGATCGAGTCTTCGAAGTTGTAGCCGTTCCAGGGCATGAACGCGATCAGCATGTTCTGACCCAGCGCCAGCTCACCCAGATCGGTCGAAGGACCGTCGGCCACCACGTCACCGCGCGCGATCTTGTCGCCCGGGCGCACGATGGGCTTCTGGTTGATGCAGGTGTTCTGGTTGGAACGGACGTACTTGACCAGGTTGTAGATGTCCACGCCCGCTTCGCCGGCCACCGTCTCCTCGTCGTTGACGCGGATCACGATACGCGCGGCGTCGACCTTCTCCACCACGCCGCCACGGCGCGCCTGGATGGCGTTGCCGGAGTCCACGGCCACGCGACGCTCGATGCCGGTGCCCACCAGGGGCTTGTCGGCGCGCAGCGTCGGCACCGCCTGACGCTGCATGTTCGAACCCATCAGCGCGCGGTTGGCGTCGTCGTGCTCCAGGAACGGAATCAGCGCGGCGGCCACCGACACGATCTGGCGCGGCGAGACGTCCATGTACTGCACCTTGTCCGGCGCGGTCATGGTGAATTCGTTCTGGAAACGCACCGAGACCAGATCGGTCTTGAAGCGGTTGCCGGCATCGAGTTCGGCGTTGGCCTGGGCGATGACGTAGCGGCCTTCTTCGATGGCCGACAGGTAGTCGACCTGATCGCTGACCACGCCGTCGGTAACCTTGCGGTAGGCGGTTTCGAGGAAGCCGTACTCGTTGGTACGCGCATAGCAGGCCAGCGAGTTGATCAGACCGATGTTCGGACCTTCCGGCGTTTCAATCGGGCAGACGCGGCCGTAGTGCGTGGGATGCACGTCGCGCACTTCGAAGCCGGCGCGCTCGCGGGTCAGACCACCCGGGCCGAGGGCCGACACGCGACGCTTGTGCGTGACTTCCGACAGCGGGTTGTTCTGGTCCATGAACTGCGACAGCTGCGAGGAGCCGAAGAACTCCTTGATCGCGGCCGACACCGGCTTTGCATTGATGAGGTCCTGCGGCGTGAGGTTTTCCGCCTCGGCCAGGGCCAGGCGCTCACGCACCGCGCGCTCCACGCGCACCAGACCGGTACGGAACACGTTCTCGGTCATTTCGCCCACCGCACGGATGCGTCGGTTGCCGAGATGGTCGATATCGTCGGTCTGCTGCTCACCGTTGCGGATCGCGATGATCTCGCGGATCACGTCAATGATGTCGGAATGCTCGCGGCCGTACTTGGCGTAGAGATCCTTGGAGAACTCGTCGTTGAACTTGGAGAACAGCTCGCCGTCGTAAACCACGCCCGGGCCTTCGACGGTGTCGCGGCGCAGGCGGCGGTTGAACTTCATGCGGCCCACGGCGGAGAGGTCGTACTTCTCGGGCGAGAAGAACATGCCGTGGAACAGCTGTTCGGCGGCGTCCTTGGTGGGCGGCTCGCCGGGGCGCATCATGCGATAGATTTCGACCAGGGCTTCGAGCTTGGTCTTGGTCGGATCGATGTTGAGCGTGGTGGACACGTACGGACCCTTGTCCACGTCGTTGACGTAGAGGGTCGGCAGCTGCTTGATGCCGGACTCGCGCAGCTTGGCCAGCAGGTTCTGCGTGACTTCGCTGTTGGCGGCGGCGAGGATCTCGCCGGTGCCGGTGGCCACCAGATCACGCGCGATGGTCTTGCCGACCAGATAGCTGTCGGGCACGTGCAGGCGCTTGAGGCCGGCCTCGGCGATCATCTTGATGTGACGCGCCGTGATCAGCTTGCCCTCTTCCACCAGGGTCTTGCCGTCGGCCACGATGTCGAACTGCGCCTTCTCGCCCTTCAGGCGTTCCGGAATCAGTTCCAGGCTGGCGCCGTCGCTCTCCAGGGTGAACAGGTTCTGCTCGTGGAACATCGCGAGCATCTGTTCGTTGTTGTAGCCCAGGGCGCGCAGCACGATGGTCACCGGCAGCTTGCGGCGACGGTCGATACGGGCGAACAGGTTGTCCTTCGGGTCGAACTCGAAGTCCAGCCAGGAGCCACGGTAGGGAATGATGCGGGCGCTGTACAGCAGCTTGCCCGAGCTGTGGGTCTTGCCCTTGTCGTGATCGAAGAACACGCCGGGCGAGCGATGCAGCTGGCTGACCACCACGCGCTCGGTGCCGTTGATGATGAAGGTGCCGTGGCCGGTCATCAGCGGCACTTCGCCGAGATAGACCTCCTGCTCACGCACGTCCTTCACGCGCTTTTCCTTCGACTCGCGGTCGAAGATCACCAGACGCACGGTGACTTTCAGCGGCGCGGCGTAGGTCATGCCGCGCACGCGGCATTCCTTTTCGTCGAACGGCGGTTCGTCGAAACGGTACTTCACGAACTCCAGGGCGGCGGCGCCGTTGTACGACACCATCGGAAACACCGACTTGAACGAGGCCTGCAGGCCCAGGGCCTTGCGCTTGGCCGGTTGCGTCTCCGCCTGCAGGAACTGCCGGTAAGAATCGATCTGCGTCGCCAGCAGATAAGGAATTTCCAGCGTTTCCTTCAGCTTGCTGAAGTCCTTGCGGATGCGCTTTTTCTCGGTGAACGAGTAGGCCATCGGTTACCTCTTGCTGTCAGATGCGCTTTCGCGCTTCGAAAAACACACACGTCTGGCTGCTGCTTTTGCCACGGCCAGACGTCTGGGTTTTTCCCTTGCGTCTCTAGCGGCGAAAGGCCGGGGGCTTTGCCGCCCCCAGCCTTTGCCACCACACTACGAAGTTGCCTTCGAATGCAATGCGTCGGGTCGCCTTACTTGAGCTCGACCTTGCCGCCCGCTTCTTCCAGCTTCTTCTTGATGTCGTCGGCGGTCTTCTTGTCGACGCCTTCCTTGACGGTCTGCGGCGCGCCTTCGACCAGGTCCTTGGCTTCCTTCAGGCCCAGACCGGTGATTTCGCGCACGACCTTGATCGCGTTGACCTTCTTGGCCGCGTCGATAGCGGCGAGCACGACCGTGAACTCGGTCTTCTCTTCCACCGGGGCCGCAGCGGCGGCCGGGCCAGCGGCGGCGGCAACCGCCACCGGGGCGGCGGCGGACACGCCGAACTTGTCTTCGATCATCTTGACCAGATCAACCAGGTCCAGCACGGACAGGTTGGCGATGCCGTCAAGGATTTCTTCCTTCGATGCCATTGCTATTACTCCAAAAATTAAAAGTGTGGAAAGCCTAACTGTGGAAGTGTCTTAGCCAGCCTGCTTGGCGTCGGCCACGGCCTTGACGGCGCGTGCAGCCTTGGCGGCAGGTTCGGCCAGGGTGCGAGCCAGCTTGGTGACCGGTGCCTTGATGACGCCGGCGAGCATGGCCAGAGCCTGCTCGCGGGTCGGCATCGAGGCCAGACGTTCGATGTCCTTGGCCCCGTAGAGGGTGCCGCCGACCGCGATCGCCTTGACCACCAGCTTGTCGTTGTCCTTCGCGAAGTCCTTGATGACGCGACCCACCGAACCCGGATCCTCGAGCGAGAAACCCAGAACCAGCGGACCGACCAGCGCAGGCTGCAGGCACTCAAACTCGGTGCCTTCAACCGCACGGGCTGCCAGCGTGTTCTTCACCACGTGCAGATAGACGCCGTTTTCACGGGCCTTCGTGCGCAGGATGTCGAACTTGCCAGCCGTCAGGCCACGGTATTCGGCAGCCACTGCCGAGTACGCGCGCTTGGCGACTTCGTTCACTTCCGCAACCAGGGCCTTCTTGTCATCCAGCCTCAGAGCCATCTGAACTAACTCCTAGTTGCCTCAAAAACGGTTTCTTGCGAAACCGACCTATCTGCGTCAGCGGCTGGCGAACCAGCCTTTAATGCGCCCTTGCCTGTTGCTGCTTGCGGCTCGGGAACCACTGACGGTCTTCGATGTGAGGCTGACGCCACACTTCAAAGTTCTTTTGTGTGCCGGCTGATCCGTGATTGGCAAAACCGCTTTGCTCATCACGAATCACCCGTCACGAATCACGCTTCACTCCGGCAGCGAACCCACATCGACCCGCACGCCCGGGCCCATGGTGGTGGAGAGGGTCACCTTCTTGATGTAGATGCCCTTGCTGCTGGACGGCTTGGCCTTGCGCACATCGCGCACGACCGCCACCAGGTTGTCCTTGATCTTGTCCACTTCGAAATCGGCGGCGGCGATCGAGCAGTGCAGGATACCGGCCTTGTCGGTGCGGAACTTGGCCATACCGGCCTTGGCGTTCTTGACTGCAGACACCACGTCGGCGGTCACGGTGCCGGTCTTCGGGTTCGGCATCAGGCCGCGCGGGCCCAGCACCTGGCCCAGCGAACCGACCACGCGCATCGCGGCGGGTTCGGCGATGACGACCTGATAGCTCAGATCGCCTTCCTTCATCTTGGCGGCGAGGTCGTCCATGCCCACGGCGTCGGCACCGGCGGCCTTGGCTTCCTCTGCCTTGGCCCCCTGCGCGAACACCGCCACGCGCACGCTCTTGCCGTTGCCGTGCGGCAGCACGGTGGAGCCGCGCACGTTCTGGTCGGACTTCTTGGCGTCGATGCCGAGATTGATCGCCATGTCCACCGATTCCTTGAACTTGGCGGTGGCGCATTCCTTGACCAGCTTGATGGCCTCATCCAGCGTGTAAACCTTGCCCGGGGCGACCTTGGCGGCCAGGGCCTTCTGCTTCTTGGTGATCTTCGCCATGGCTTACTTCTCCACCACTTCGATGCCCATCGAACGGGCAGAACCGGCGATCAGGCGGCAGGCCGCTTCCATGCTGCCGGCGTTGAGGTCGGGCATCTTCACCTTGGCGATGTCCTCAACCTGCTTCTTGGTGATCTTGCCCACCTTCTTGGTGTGCGGCGTCGGCGAACCGGACTCGATGCCGGCAGCCTTCTTGATCAGCACCGTCGCCGGCGCGGTCTTGGTGATGAAGGTGAAGGAACGGTCGGAATAGACCGTGATCACCACCGGCGTCGGAATGCCGGGTTCGAGCTTCTGCGTATGCGCGTTGAACTGCTTGCAGAACTCCATGATGTTGACGCCGTTCTGACCGAGCGCCGGACCGACCGGCGGCGCCGGATTGGCCTTGCCTGCAGGAATCTGCAGCTTGATGTAGGCCTGTACCTTCTTTGCCATGTGCTACTCCGTTATGGGTGCTGACGCCTTGTTAGGGCTCCCCGGGGTTTCGAGCTCAACGCGGCTGCGCTGGACTCGTCCAAAAAACTTCTGGCGCCATCCCTGGCGCGACCGGCGTTCGGTGAGGACGCCCTGCCCGGCCATCCCTGGCCGGGCGTTCGCATTTTGGGAGTGCCATTCATGGCAC
>NZ_FOFS01000023.1 GCF_900111015.1 Solimonas aquatica
CAGCAGCAGCGGCCGATGCCCAAGCCCATTCCCGAAGCGCTGATGATGTGGGGCGGCGAGATCTTCATCTTCCCCAACCTGCTGATCCTGCCGCAGGCCGGCAATGCCATGATCTACCGCGTGCGCCCCCACGCCGAGGATCCCAATCGCTGCACCTTCGAGATTCTCTCCACCAAGACCTATCCGGCCCAGGCACCAGTCCCGCGCGCCCTCCCGCAGAGCGTCAGCGACGTCATGGACCCCGCCCAGGTCCGCCTCATCCCCAGGCAAGACCTCGGCAACATCCCGCGCATCCAGAAAGGCCTGCACTCCAAAGGCTGCAAGCAGATCTGGCTCGCTCAGGACCAGGAAAAACTCATCCTCAACTTCCATCAGGAACTCGATCGGTTCCTGATGGCTTGAGCGCAGCCACCGCATCACGAGCTTGAAGAAACATGAGCGATAAACCCGCAGCCAGTGCCCCGCCGCCGCTGCCCTGGCCGGCCGAGGATCTGTCCGTCTACGGCCCCGTCGAAGAGCGCGCGGTGGGCCGCGTGCAGCAGTACGTCAGCCGCGCCATGCATCGCAACTGGAGCTGCATCCCGCATGTCACGCACAACGACGAGGCCGACATCAGCGGCTTCGAGCAGCGTCGCAAGGCCTGGAACCAGGCGCATCCGGAGAAGAAGCGCACCCTGCTGCCGGCGCTGATGAAGGCCTCGGTGGCGGCGCTGCAACGCTACCCGCAGTTCAACAGCTCGCTCAATGCCGATGCCAGCAAGCAGATCTTCAAGAAGTACTTCCACATCGGCTTTGCCGTGGACGTGCCCAATGGCCTGCTGGTGCCGGTGCTGAAGGATTGCGACAAGAAGAGCATCGACGAGATTGCCGAGGAAATCGTGCGCATCTCGGAGAAGGCGCGCACGAAAGGTCTGGCGCTGGCCGAGATGAGCGGTGGCTGCTTCACGCTGTCCTCGCTGGGCCATATCGGCGGCACCAGCTTCTCGCCGATCATCAACGCGCCGGAAGTGGCGATTCTGGGCATCACCCGGACCCAGGACCGCTTCCTGCCCGATGCCGAGGGCAGGCCGGTGCTGCGCCAGCTGCTGCCGCTGTCACTGAGCTATGACCACCGCGTGATCAATGGCGCCGACGCCGCACGCTTCGTGCGCACCATCGCCGAGTTCCTGGCGGCTTACGAATTCGGCAGCTGAGGTTTTATCCCGCGCACAAAAAAACCGGCTGTCCGAGGACAGCCGGTTTTTCATTGTCCGCCAGCCCTGGTTCAGGCCGCCTTGGCGTGATGCGAGAACATGCGCATCAGATCACCGGAGGTGATGATGCGCGGCTTCTCGCCCTCGGCCAGCGGCGCGGCGCCGCCGGAGGACTTGGGCGTAACATCCACGCCATCGGCCTTGGCCTGCGCACGCAGGGCGCCCACGGTCAGTGCTTCGCGCGGGTGATGCTTGAACATGTCGAAGCGGAAGAATCGCATGGCATTGCCGTGCGTGATCTTGTCGACCTGCGCGTCGCTCAAATGCTTGAGCGTGTCGAACAGGCGCTCCGGCACTTCCGGCCACAGGCTGTCGGAATGCGGATAGTCGCACTCGTAGGACACCAGGTCCTCGTTGAGCGAATCCAGGTTCTTCAGGCCGAAGGCGTCGTCGATGAAGCAGGTCATGAAGTGCCGCTTGAAGACATCGCTGGGCTTGTCCTCGCGGAAATTCATGCGCGAGTTGGTCCAGAACTGGTGGCGGCTGTGGCTGAAGTCGGCGCGCTCCAGGAAGTAGGGAATCCAGCCGATGCCGCCTTCCGACAGCGCGATCTTCAGCTTCGGATAGCGCTGCAGGGCCGACAGGTTCAGCCAGTCCGCCGCGCCGGTGGAGATCGACATCGGCATGGTGGTGATCCAGGCTTCGATCGGGGTTTCCATCGAGGCATGCGGTGCCGGGTTGCCGGCGCCGATGTGCAGGCAGATGGTGATGTCCAGATCGGTCACCGCCTTCCAGAACGGCTCCCAGTATTCATTGTGGATGCTGGGCAGGCCCTGCACGGTGGGGTTCTCGTTGATCGAGACCGTGGTGCAGCCCTTGGCGGAGATGCGCTTGAGTTCCTCGACCGTGGCCTTGATGTCCCAGGTCGGCAGAATCGCACAGGGGATGAAGCGGCCGGGATAGGCGCCGCACCACTCGTCGATATGCCAGTCGTTGTAGGCGCGCAGATGCACCAGCGACTTGGCCTTGTCCGGCGCCTTGTGGAAACGGCCGCCGTCAAAGCCGGGGAAGCTGCCGAAGTTGAGCGAGGCGGCGATGCCGTTGACGTTCATGTCGCCGATGCGGGCCTTCACGTCGAAGCAGCCGGCGCGCAGCTGTTCCAGCGCGGTGGGCTCCATGCCGTACTCGTCCAGCGGCCGGCCGACCACGGCATTGAGGCCCACGGACGGCATCTTCATGCCCTGGTATTCCCAGAAGCTGGTGCCGTTCTCCGCGACAATGAACTGCGGCGCGCTGGCCAGATCATCACCCGACAGATGTTTCTTGAACATGTCCGGCGGTTCGCTGATGTGATCATCCACGCTGATGATCACCATGTCATTCATCTTCATGAAGTCCTCCTACAAACAGGCTTGCGCAGTGGGTTTTGTGTTGACCATTGCGGATGGAAAATTCTGGTGTGTCGGCTGCTCATCCGGCGAGTGCCTCCAGCGGCTGAGTCCCGCCACGGCTGAACTCGCGCAGATCGACGATGCGCCGGGCATGCGGCTGCCGGGCAGGCTGAAAGCTGTAGCAGCTGGCCGGCATGCGCGTGGCATCCGACTGCTGGGCCAGCGGGATGGTGCGCCCGTGCGCGAGCATCGCGGCCCAGCGCAGCAGCCTTGCGTGTTCCAATCGCTCGCCTGCCAGGCCCTCGATCCAGGGGCGCAGCTGATTGGCCGCCAGTCCCGCCAGCTCCGCCGGTGCCTCGATCCGATTGCCGCGCTCCTGCCAGGCCAGCACGCTCAGCCCGTTGCGGCGCAGCTCGGCCAGACGCAGGCCGTCCTGCGGATCGCTGACCAGGATGTCGTAGACCAGGGTCTCGGCATCCTGCGCATGCGCGGCGGCGAGCAGGGCGAGATCGTGCAGATGCGTGCAATTGCTCTGGCGCTCGCCGCGTCTGGCGAACTGCGCCAGGGCCACGCCATGGAAGGTCTGGCGCAGCTGTTCCGGCGCCCCGGGACAGGTGGTCCAGGGCGCGCGGATCATCTCGGCTTCCACGCCCTGTACCAGGCTGCCGTCATGGCGCAGGCGCACGCGCATGCAGTGCATATCGTCCTCAAGCTCGGCGCGCACCCAGTTGGCGGCCGGCGTGATGCGAATGCGCCGGCGAAAGCCGGGCAGCTCGTCGATGCGGGAGGCGCTCATGCCCATCTGCGGCGCTTCAATCGCGGGCCAGCAGCAGCGCGGTGGCCAGCGGACCGCCGCCGGAGGTGGCGATGGCCAGGCGCGGATCGGCCTTCTTGATCTGCCGCGCGCCACCCTTGCCACGCAGCTGCGTGACCGCCTCGTGCGCGAAGCCGAAGCCATGCAGGCGACCGGCGCCGATCTGGCCGCCGAAGGTGTTGAGCGGCAGCTCGCCATCGAGCGCGATGCGCCGGCCACCTTCGATGAACTGTCCGCCTTCGCCGATGCCGCAGAATCCCAGGGCCTCGAACCAGGTGAGGGCGTAGAAGGCGAAACCGTCATAGAACTGCACGGTGTCCACGTCCTTGGGCCGGTAGTCGGTGCGCGTCCACAGATCGCGGCCGGTGGCGTAGCTGGCGGTCCACTCGGCCTGATCCCAGCTGTGACGCTCCACCGTGCCCGCCATCGCGGCGATGCGGATCGGCGTGCAGCGCACCTCGTTCACCGCCGTACCGGCGGAGACGATCAGCACCGTGGAGGCGTCGGTGAAACGGTCGCAGTCGTAGAGGCACAGCGGCGAGGAAATCATCCGCGCCGCGAGGTATTCGTCCATGCTCAGGGGCTCGCGCACCAGGGCACGCGGATTGAGCGCGGCATGGGCGCGGTCGGTGAGCGCGATCTGCGCCAGCTGTTCACGCTTCAGCCCGTACTTCTTGACGTGCCGCATCGCGTACTGCGCGGTCCAGTTCGCCGCCGACAGGGCATTGAAGGGCGCGGTCCACTGCGAGAAGCCGTCCACACGATCCCGGCGCGGCATCGGAAACTCGTCCGGACGCGACAGCGCCGCCGCTTCGTACACGGTGCGGAAACAGATCACATGCCGGGCCAGGCCCGCGCGCACCGCCGTGGCCGCCGCGACCACGGCGCCGAGCTGCGAGCTGATCTCGCCGCCGCCGGCATACCAGGTGGCACGGATGCCGAGTGCATCGATCAGCTCATCGGCGCCGATGGGGGAAAAACCCAGCATCTGCGCGACACGGCCCGGATAGGTGGAGACACCGTCGATCTGGCCGATGCTCAGGCCCGCCTCGTCCAGCGCTTCCTTGACCGCATCCACGGTCAGCAACAGTGGCGAGCGGGCCAGCTTGACGCCGATCTGCGACTGGCCAACCCCGGTGATATAGGCTTCGTTGCTCAGAGACATGGTCAGGCGATCTTCTCGAACAGCGGCAGCCAGACGTCTTCGTGCTGCTCGAACCGGACCCGCACGCGATCACCCACATCCACCGATTCCGCCGGGCAGCCGACGATATTGGTGGTGAGATAGACACCCGGGGCGCCATCCAGGGCCACGCGCGCAATCACGAACGGCACGTCCATCGCCGGATGCCATTTCTGGTAATTCACCGTGTAGGTGTCCACCACGCCGGTGCCGGGTACCACCTCGGGGCCTACGTTTTCCGACAGGCAGTGCCGGCAGACCGGACGCGGCGGATGCAGGAAGGTGCCGCAGTCGCGGCAGCGCATGATGCGCAGCTCGCCGACTTCACCACCGGTCCAGAACGGGCGGTTGTCGGCATCCAGGCGCGGCAGCGGACGCGGCGCGGTCATCGTCTTACGGATTCCAGAGCAGGTGCAGGGTGTCCACGCCGACCACATGGCCGCAGTGGAAGCTGGGCGGATGGGCCGGATCGAGCCTGAACAGCGGCAGGCGCTTGAGCATTTCCTCGTAGACGATCTGCAGCTCCACGCGCGCCAGATGCGAACCCAGGCAGCGATGCGGTCCGGCATTGAACGCGATATGGGTCTTGTTCTCGCGCTTCAGATCGAAGCGCTCGGCATGGCTGAAGGCCTTGGGGTCGAGATCGGCGGCCGGCAGGAACAGCATGGCACGCTCGCCACGCTTCATCTCCAGCCCTGCGAACACGGTGTCCTTGCCGATGATGCGCGGCGGCACCGTGAAGGTGTAGCGGCGCAGCAGCTCTTCGGTGGCGTCGCCGATCAGCGCCGGATTGGCGCGCAGCTCCTGCTGCAGCTCGGGATGCTGGGCCAGATGGCGGATGCCATGGCCCATGCCGTTCATCACGGTGTCCAGGCCCGCGACGAACAGCACCACGCAGTAGTTCTCCATGTCGTCCATCGTGGTCGGCTTGCCATCGATGTCGAGCTGCCAGAGCAGGCTGATGATGTCGTCCTGCGGATTGGCGCGGCGATCCTCCAGCACGTCCTTGATGGTGTCGACGATGCGCCAGAGCTTCTTGACGCTGTCCATCGGATTGGGCGTGGGATCGGACAGATGCGCGCGCACCAGCGCGCGATAGTCATCCATGCGCGCCACCGGCAGGCCCAGCATCTTCAGGAACACCTGCACCGGCAACGGTTCGGCCACCGCGCTCATGAAGTCACAGGCACCCTGCGGCCTGATGGCGTCCACCAGCTCGCCGGCGAGCGTGCGGATGCTGTCCTTCAGATCATTGATCGCCTTGGGCCCGAACACGCGATTGAGCGGACCGCGATACTTCATGTGCGCCGGCGGATCGACGCAGATCGGCAGCGGCAGCGGCACATGGCGCGGCATCATCTTCTGCATCTGCTCGACCTTGTCCAGCGGCATCAGCTCGCTGGAGAAGGTTTCCACGTCGCGCGCGGCATTGAAGATCGCCTCATGGCTGAGCAGCATCCAGTGGCCACCATTGCGCGGCGTCCAGAACACGCCCGGCGCCTTGCCGAGAAGGTCCAGCACGCGAGCATGCGGATCGGCCACGTAGGCCGGATCGGCAAACATATCGAAATCGTAGACCGCTGCTTCCGGTACATGCGCAGGCCTGGCGACGGCGGGGCTCAAGGTGGCAGTCATGGCTGGTTCTCCGGCGATTATGGTGGCGAAGACCGATCAGCCGCCCATCAGCGAGCGCGGGTCGATCTGGCCGGTGGCCAGACCGGCCATGAAACCGCCGTCGGCATAGAAGCACACGCCGTTCACATAGCTGGCGGCATCGCTGTTGAGGAACACCAGCGGGCCGGCCTGCTCCTCCGGCGTGGAGCGGCGGTTGATGGGCTGCGCGGCGGCTTCCAGCACCGAGGCCTTGGTCGCCGATTCGAAGTGCGACATCATCGGCGTCTGCGTGGGGCCGGGCATGGTGCAGTTGATGCGGATGCCCTGCTTGATCAGCTTCTGCGACAGCAGCATGGTCCAGACGATCACCAGCTCCTTGGAGAAGGCATAGCCTTCGCGCACGGTCTCGGCGTTCTCCTCGCACCACTTCATGAAGGCCTCGAAGCCCTGCACCTGCAGCGCACCCATCAGCACCGGGATGCGACGGCTCCAGCCCAGGCCACCGTTGGAAGAGATGCTGACGATGGCACCGCCGGCGGACATCAGCGGCAACACCTTTTCGGTGAGATGCCGCGTGCCGGCGAAGTTCACCTTCATCACGTCCATGGCCGGGAAGGTCTGCGGCAGGCCGGCGCAGTTGAACAGCGCATCGACCTTGCCGCCGATCCTGGCCACGGCCGCATCGATGGAAGCCGGATCGCGCAGATCGACACTGGTGAACGAGGCCAGCGGCAGCTTGCACTCCTTGTAATCCAGGCCATGCACCTCGGCGCCCTGCTGCAGCAGCAGCCTGGCGGTGGCCTCGCCCATGCCGGAGAAGCAGCCGGTGATGAGCACACGCTTGTTCTTGTAGCTGAGGAAATCCGACATTGTGTCTCCAAATATTCGCTATGAAGCGGCCCGCTCCGGCGAGCCGCGAGATCTGCGCAAACGGGATGCCGCGCTCAGGACTTCGCGACGTCTTCCTCGATCACGATGATGCGTTCCGGGCAGGCACGCGCGCCGCGACGGGCGAGCTGCTCCATGCCGGGCGGCACAGCGATCTCGGAAACCGCGATGTAGCCATCGTCGTCCAAGGGGAACAACTCTGCGGAGACGGCGGCGCAGCGTGCATTGCCCACGCACGCAGGCTTGTCGATACGGATCTTCATGCTCTCCTCCTGATGCGGACTGCGGCAAAGCCGACTGGCGCCGGAACGGCTGCCGGGCACCGGTTTTGCCGAGGTCTTGCCGCAGGCCGCGACGCTCATTTCCGGCGTCCGGTCACGTGGCAAAAAACAAGGCCAGCTTTATCGCATATCCGCGATTAACGTACAACACTGGTGATTAATATCGGAACAGGCTGCAAGCCCGGCAGGCGCGGCCGCCGCCCCTTGACGTAATAGACAACGATGATGATTATAGATCGGCGCGTGGCGGCCTCCGCAGGCCGGCGGCGCCGCTCGCAGCGACGGTGCTGGCCGGGATTCCGGCGCACGGCGGATTGCGAACATGCCAACAGCAAGCACTTCGCCGCGCAGGGGAGCCCCGGCGCAGAGCGGGACACGAGGAGATGGTCGAAAACCCCTAGCCCAGGTCCGCAGTCTGTCTTGCCTGTTGCGGCCATCGGCGCACCGCCGGCCCGCGACGCTGTCCTTTCCAGTCACCGCCCGCATCGAAACGGCCGATTCCCATGGCGCTCTACACCACGCTGCATCTGCACAATGTTCCGGCCGGTCGTGAGGCCGATTACGCGACCTGGTTCGAGGGTCCACATCGCCAGGCGCTGGCGCGTCTGCGCGGCTTTCGCGAAGCCGATCGCTACGAAGTGACGCCGCAGCAGATCATGCCGGACATCGCCCAGCCCTGGCGCTACCTGAGCGTCTACGACTTCGAGCTGAGCCATCCGCAAATCGATCTGCCGGCGCTGGGCCCGCTGCTGGCCGAGGCGCGTGACGCCGGCCTGATCGACGACAGCAAGCAGAGCGAGCGCATCTACAGCTACGAGCTGTTCTCCGACTGGAAGGCCAGCCCCAACTGGCAACGCGAGCAGCCCTTCTCCGGCATCAGCCTGATTCTGGCCAACTACACCATCGGTCGCTACGAGGAATACCAGGACTGGTATGAGAACGTGCACAGCATCGAGGTGATCAATGTGCCCGGCCATGTCGCGATGCGGCGCGGGGTGCTGGCGGCCACGCAGATCGAACCGCGCCGCTACTGCCCCGGCGATCAGCTGGTGCTCTGCGCACAGCAGACCGACGATCTGATGTTCACCCTGCGTGATTTTTCCGCGCGCGCCGGCGGGCGCAGCCCCAGCGGCATCGCCATGCAGCCGCGCTCGCAGGCCGCCTCCTTCGCGCGCACCGTGCATTACTTCAGCAAGATCAGCGGCACGCGCTTCTGGCCGGGCGGCATCGCCTATGCCGGCGATCTGTCGGTGTACGCGCCAAAAAACTAGACAACGACTGCCCGCAAGCGCCGCCAGGAACACGGAGAGAGAGCATGGCCAGGATCATCGTCATCACCGGCGCCGGCGTCGGCCTGGGTCGTGCCCTGGCGCGGCGCTTCGCCAGCGAAGGCGAGCGCGTGGTGCTGCTGGGCCGCACCGAGGCCAAGCTGCAGGCGCTGGCGCAGGAACTGGGCGAGCCGGCGCTGGCCCTTGCCTGCGATGTCGGCAATCCGGATTCGGTGCGCGCGGCCTTCGCGCAGATCGCGCAGCGCTGCGGCCGCATCGATGTGCTGATCAACAATGCGGCGATCTATGAACCGTTTCTGGTGACCGAGGCCACGGACGCGCAGATCCTGGGCGCCCTGCACACCAATCTCGCCGGCGCGATCTTCTGCGCCCGCGCCGCGATTGCCCTCATGACACGCGGTGCGCACATCATCAATGTCAGCAGCGAGTCGGTGGGCATGCGCTTTCCCTATCTGGCCATCTACCAGAGTTCGAAAGCCGGCCTGGAGAAGTTTTCCGAGGCCCTGCATCACGAGCTCGATCCGGCCGGCATCCGCGTCAGCACCGTGCGCGCCGGACAGATGATCGAGGAAGGCAAGAGCTGGGACATCGATCCGCAGCTGGCGATGCGCTTCGCGAAAGCCACGGCGGCGGCGGGCCTGAACCTGCGCGAGCGGCCGCTCTCGCACGTCAACTCGGTGACGCAGGTGTTCCGCAGCCTGATCGATCTGCCGGCGGATGTGCATATCGCGCAGATCAATGTCCACGCCCGCAGCGGCGCCTGAGCACGCCACGAGCCATGACGATGGAAGAGACATTCGATTTTGTGGTGGTGGGCAGCGGTGGCGGCTCGATGTGCGCGGCCCTGCGCCTGCGCGCCGCCGGCAAGCGCGTGCTGATTCTGGAAAAGACCGCGCTGCTGGGCGGCACCACCGCCGCCTCCGGCGGCGTGATGTGGATTCCCAACAACCGCTACATGCGCGCCGAGGGCATCGTCGACAGCAGCGAGCAGGCGCTGGCCTACCTGGACGCCGTGCTCGGCGAGGCCGCCGACATGCCCGGCGCCAGCCGCGAGCGTCGTCGCGCGTATGTCGAGCAGGCGCCGCAGATGCTGGACTTTCTCGTTGCGCAGGGCATCCGCCTGCGGCGCATTCCGTCCTGGCCGGATTACTACGATGCGGCAGGCGCCTCGGTGCCGGGGCGCGCGGTGGTCTCGGAGCTGTTCGACATCAAGCAGCTGGGCGAATGGATGGACAAGCTGCGGCCCGGCTTCTTGCCGCTGCCGGCCAATCTCGACGAGGCCATGCAGCTGCCGCTGATCAAGCGCAGCTTCGCCGCGAAAAAGACCCTGGCGCGCATTCTCGGCCGCGCGCTGGCGGATCGGCTGCGCGGCCGGCGCCGCGTCACCGCCGGACAGGCCCTGCAGGGACAGATGCTGCACGCCGCGCTCAAGGCCGGCACCGAGATCCGCGTCGGCTGCGCGGTGCGGGAGCTGCTGCTGGAAAAGGGCGGCGTCAGCGGCGTGCTCTGCGAGCAGGATGGCCAGCTCAGGCGCATCACGGCGCGCCTGGGCGTGCTGATCAATGCCGGTGGCTTCGCGCGCAATCAGCGGATGCTGGATCGTTACATCCCGGGAACGCGCGCGGACTGGTCCAGCGCCATCGAAGGCGACACCGGCGAGATGATCGAGGAAGGCCTGCGCATCGGCGCCGCCGGCGCGCAGCTCGGCGAGCGCATCGGCATGCAGATCGCGCTCACGCCGGGCTGGCAGAAGCTGGCGGTCAAGCCGGGCATGCAGAACGACATCAACAAGCCGCATGCCATCGTCGTCGATCAGTCGGCGCAGCGCTATGCCAACGAGGCCAGCCCGCATCCGGAATTCAGCCGGCAGATGCTGCTGCGCAATCGCAGCGTGCCGGCCAATCCCAGCTGGATGATTTTCGACAGTCAGTACCTGCGCACCTACATGCTGGCCGGCACCCTGCCGGGCGCCAGGAAACCGCAGCCCTGGTTCGAGCAGAACGTCCTGCGCAAGGCCGACAGCCTCGCGGCGCTGGCCGGTCAGTGCGGGCTCGATGCACAGGCGCTCGCCGCCACCGTGCAGCGCTTCAATGGTTTCGTGCGCCAGGGCCGCGATGCGGATTTCGGTCGCGGCAATGCGCCTTATGACCGCTGGGCGGGCGATCCCCTGCACCAGCCTTCCAACACGCTCGGGGCGCTGGAACAGGCGCCGTTCTATGCGCTGCAACTGGTGCCCGGCGATGTCGGCACCTACGGCGGCCTGCTCACCGATGCCAGCGCCCGCGTGCTGCGTCCCGACGGCTCGGTGATCGCCGGCCTCTACGCCACGGGCACCTCCAGCGCCTCGGTGATGGGCGCTTGCGAAGTGGGCCCCGGCGGCAGCATCGGACCTGCCTTCACCTGGGGCTACATCGCTGCGCAGGACGCCCTGCGCAGCGCGGCGGCAAACGACTGATTCGCGGCATTCAAATTCACCTCGACGGCGAAGCGCCGCGGGGACACCTGCAGGAGATTGATGCAATGATGCTTCCGGAAGCCAAGCTGTACATCGATGGCAAGCTGCGCCGCGCCGCCGGCGACAAGACTTACGACAACATCGGCCCCTGGACCGGCGAGGTGGTCGGCAAGGCGGCCGACGCCAGCGCCGAGGATATCGACGAGGCCATCGCCGCCGCGCGGCGCGCCTTCGATACCACCGACTGGTCGCATCAGCACCAGCAGCGTTTCGAGCTGGTGAAGAAGTTCTGCGGGATCATGCAGGCCAATCGCGAGAAGCTGGTGCAGATCGCGCGCCTGGAAGCGGGTTCGGCCATCGGCGCGGCGTTCCGCGCGCAGATCGACGGCGCGCTCAACGGCGCCAAGGATCTGCTCGAATGCCATGCCAAGGTCAGCTGGGAAAAAGATCTGGGCGTGAAGAACGAATACGGCTTCGACACCAAGCGCATCGTCACCCAGGAGGCAGTGGGCGTGGTGGGCGCGATCACGCCCTGGAACGTGCCGCTGTACGTGAACGTGGGCAAGGTGGTCGCCGCGCTGCTGGCCGGCTGCACCGTGGTGCTCAAGCCCGCGCCGGACACGCCGCTGATGGGCGCGATCATGGGCGAGTTCGCGCATGAGGCCGGCCTGCCGCCGGGCGTGTTCAACGTCATCACCTCGGGGCACGCCGCGATGGCCGGCGAGATGCTGACCCGCGATCCGCGCGTGGACCTGATCTCCTTCACCGGCTCCACCGCCGTGGGCAAGCTGATCATGCAGAACGGCGCGCCGAGCCTGAAGCGCGTGTTCCTGGAGCTGGGCGGCAAGTCCGCCTACCTGGTGCTGGACGACTGCCCGAATTTCCCGATGGTGGTCGCCTCCTCGATGGTGGTGTTCCATGCCGGTCAGGGCTGCGCCTATCCCACGCGCCTGCTGGTGCCGCGGAGCCGTTACCAGGAAGCGGTGAAGGTGCTGGAGATGGCCTACGCCGGCTTCGCCTCGAAGTGGGGCAAGTTCGAAGAGCCCAGCTGCATCATGGGCCCGCTGATTTCCAAGCGGCAGCTGGATCGCGTGATGGGCTACATCGAGATCGGCAAGCAGGAGGGCGCGCGTCTGCTCGCCGGCGGCAAGGTGGCCACCGACAAGGGCGCAGGCTTCTTCATGGAGCCGACCTGCTTCGTGGACGTGGACAACAAGATGCGCATCGCCCAGGAGGAAATCTTCGGGCCGGTGCTGGTGGTGATTCCCTACGAGGACGACGAGGACGCGATCCGCATCGCCAACGACAGCATCTACGGTCTGGGCGGCGCGGTCTGGGGCAGCACGCCGCGCGCGCTGGCGGTGGCCAAGCGCATCAAGGCCGGCGCGCTGAGCGTCAACGGCGGCATGAGCATCACCGGCGATCTGCCTTTCGGCGGCTACAAGCAGAGCGGCATGGGTCGCGAATGGGGCGTGGAAGGCATCGAGGAGTTCCTCGAAACCAAGGCCATCGGCATCCGCGTTTCGTAACGCCGCTCCCAAGGCCGCAGACAGGCGGCGCGATCCGGCCCGGATCGCGCCGCCTTTTTCATTGCTCGTCCACCGCCTCGCCCTTCATCAGCTGCGCATACGCTGCGGCCGACACGGTTCTGGCGCGCGCAAAGCCGCCGACGAAGCGCAGCGAACGCGGCTCGATCACGAACAGGGAAAAGTCGGCGAAGCCGAACATCGGCTCGCTGTCGGCGAAGCGCGCCAGATACCGCGCCCGCGCCTGCGCGTAGTCCGGGGTGTCGCGGTCCAGCTGCCGCGCCCGGCCGCTGATGCTGACCCGCGACAGCGCTTGCGGCATCTCGGCGCTGCCCGGCGGCGCCATCACCAGCAGCGCCACTGCGGGATTGGCCAGCATGTCGGCGGTATGCGTGGCCAGGCTGCTGACGTGCACGATGAAGCCCTGTCCTGCCGGCAGCAGCGCATACGGCACCATCGAGATCGCCGGCTCCTGAGCATGCAGGCTGGCCAGGGCGGCGTGCTGCTGGTTCTGAATCAGTTCACGCAGTGCGGCGGCGAGTTCGGCATCCATGGGCTGTGCGGCGGCTCAGACGAAAAACCAGCTTAGGGCCGGTTAACGCTATGGACAATTGCTGCGTTGCTGCCGGAAATGGCGCCCGGCAAGGCGCGGGACGCAGGCCTTGGCCCAAAAGCGATGGACGGGGCCAAGGCCAAGTCCCGCAAGGCCGCTGGGCGCCATTTCCGGCACAACCCGGATGGCACGGGGCCCCACGTGGACTACCGGGGCCGCAGGGCGGCGTTGGCAGCCGCCGGCCTGGAATCACCAAGCGGCGCGTCTGCCGCCTTGCCCTGCGGCAAAACGGCCTCCGTCGCAGCCATTGCCATAGCGTTAACAGGCGCTAACGCGCTGGCGGAAATTTTCACGGATCGCGGACAATGCTGTGCTTCGTGTGCAGGGATAAGAACGCATGTGGTCGGGCTTGGGATACGCACTGCTGGCCGGCGCGATGTGGGGACTGGTGTTCGTGGTGCCGCTGCTGGTGCCGGAGTATCCGGCGGCGTTGCTGTCCGCCGGACGCTATCTGGCTTTCGGCCTGATCGCGCTGCCCCTGGGCTTCTGGGACCGCCGGGCGCTGGCGCAGCTGCGCCGCGCGGACTGGCTGATGGCCATCGAGCTGGCGCTCATCGGCAATCTGTTCTACTACCTGTGTCTGGCCGGCGCCATCCAGCGCGCCGGCGCGCCGGTGCCCACCATGATCATCGGCGCATTGCCGGTGCTGATTGCCATCGTCGCCAATCTGCGCAGCGGTGATCAGCCGCGCCTGCCCTGGGCGCGCATGGCGCCCTCGCTGCTGGCGATTGCGCTGGGCGTGCTCTGCGTGCACCACGCGGAGACGCAGACCCCGGGCACGACATCCGGCATGAGCCTGCGCTATCTCGGCGGCCTGGCACTGGCCGGCATCGCCCTGCTGTGCTGGACCTGGTATCCGCTGCGCAATGCCGACTGGTTGCGCAGCCATCCGCAAGTGCGCGCGCGCAGCTGGGCCACCGCCCAGGGGCTGGCGACGCTGCCGCTGGCGCTGCTGGCTTATGCGCTGCTGTGGCTGTGGTTCATGCACAGCGGCCAGGGCTTCGCGATGCCGCTGGGGCCCAGGCCGCTGCTGTTCGTCGCGCTGGCGCTGGCCATGGGCCTGCTCGCTTCCTGGGTCGGCACGCTGTGCTGGAACGCCGCCAGCCAGCGCCTGCCGCCGGCGATCGCCGGACAGCTGATCGTGTTCGAGACCCTGGCCGCGCTGAGCTATGCCTATCTGCTGCGGCGGGAGTGGCCTTCCTCGCTGAGCCTGCTGGGCGTCGCGCTGCTGCTGCTCGGGGTGTTCTGGACGCTGCGCAGCAAGCCGCCGGCCGCGAGCGGCTAGCTGCCGCAGGATTCGATCACCACCTTGCCGAAAGCCTCGCCGCTCTCTAGGCGCTGATAAGCAGCCAGCGGCGCCTGGAAGCTGTGGCGGCTGTCGATGATCGGCCGCAGCTGCACGGACTCGATGAACCGCAGCATCGCCTCGGTATCCTGCCGGCTGCCCACCTGCACCGCGCGCACCGTGAGATTGCGGAACAGAATGCTGGCCAGGGTGCCGCCGGCGTCGTGAACGCCGCTGATCAGGCCCACCAGCGCGATGCGGGCATTGAAGGCCGCCGCCTGCAGGGACTGCGGATAACTGCCGCCGCCACCGGTCTCGACGATCACATCGGCACCGCCGCAGTGCTGCTGCAGCTGCGCGGGCCAGTCGTTCCGGCGGTGATCGAACACCTTCTCGGCGCCCAGCGCGCGCAGGCGTTCGGCGCGCTGCGCGCTGGAACTGCTCATGATCACCCGCGCGCCCGCCGCGCGCGCCAGCTGCAGGGTGAACAGGGCCACCGCGCCGCTTCCCAGCACCAGCACGGTCTCGCCGGCCTGCAGCTGGCTCTTGGCAAACAGCGCCAACCAGGCGGTGACTGCGGCGCAGGGCAGAGTGGCGGCCTCGGCCGCGCTCAGATACGCCGGATAGCGCAGCACGCCCTGCGCGGGCAGCACCGCGTATTCACAGAGCAGGCCATCGACATCGCTGCCCCGGGTGGCGCCGCCGTATTCCGGGCGCAGCGGTCCGGTCTGCCAACGCGGATTGAAGATCGCCAGCACGCGCTCGCCGGGCGCAAACGTGGTCACGCCCGGACCCAGGGCCGCGATCTCGCCGGCGCCATCGCACAAGGGCACGATGCTGGCGGCGGGTGGACGCGGCAGCAGCCCGCGCACGGCCATCAGATCGCGCCGGTTGAGCGAGTTGGCGTGCACACGCAGCAGCACCTCGCCGGGCCCGGCTTGCGGCATCGGCCGTTGCCGCAGCTGCAGACCTTCGTCCGAAGAAAAATGTTGCCAGGCCCAGGCTTGCATCATCGCGGCGTCTCCGTCGCCATCACCACAAAAGACAAGGGCGCCCACGCGGGGGCGCCCTGGCTGGCGGCCGATCGCTGCAGGGGCATCAGCCGCCCTTGTTCTTGCCGCCGATGGCTTCGATATAGCGCTTGATGCCTTCCAGATAGTCCGGATTGAGCATCAGCGCGCTGTTGGCCAGGCGCTCGACATTGCGCGCCTGCGCCAGGCCCACGTCATGCGCCAGTTCGATGGCGAGCTTGGCGGTGCCCATCTGTTCAGCGTTCTGCTCGGCGAGATGGCGGCAGAACTTCATCACGTCCTGCTCGAAGCTCTCGTCGGGGAAGACCTCGTGCACCAGGCCGATCATCAGCGCCCGCTCGGCGTTCACCGGCAGATTGGCCATGATCAGATAGCGCGTCCAGTGCGTGCCGATGATGCGCGACAGCCGGCTCACGCCATTGGAGGCGGGAATCACGCCCATCTTGCCTTCGGGGAAAGCGTAGCTGGCGCTTTTCGCGGCGAGCCGGAAATCGCAGGACAGCGACAGCTCCAGACCGCCGCCGACGCAGGCCGCCTGATGCGCGACGACGATGGGCTTCTCGATGGCTTCCATCTCATCGTAGATGCGATGCATGCCGTGCAGCCTCAGGCGATGCTTCTCGCGGATCTGCGAGCCGGTGCGCGAGGGCGTGTTGTCGCCGCCGCGCAGATCGGCGCCCGAGCAGAAATAGCGGCCGGTGGCGCGCACCAGCAGCACCTTCAGCTCCGGCGTGTCGCGGAAGCGGTGCAGCGCCTGCTCGAACAGGCTCATGGTCTGCGCGGTGAGTGCATTGAGCTTGTCCGGGCGATTGAGGGTGGCGATGAGAATCGCGCCCTCCTCGTGAACCAGCAGGTGCGGTGCTTCTTGCGTCATGGACGAGGTCCCGTGTTCAGGCGCGCGTGCGCGGCAGGTTCAGGGCACGCTCGGCAATCTGGCTGCGGTGCACCTCGCTGGTCCCGCCGTAGATGGTGCTGCCCTGCGCATGACGGTAGCACTGATTCAGGAAGCCCGCCGCGCCGACCCGCTTGGACAGCGAATGCGGCGCGGTGAGATCCAGCAGATCGGCCGAATCCTTGAGGAATTTTTCCGAGGAGAACAGCTTGGTCATGGGGCCGTAGCCCATGTTGGGCTTCTTCTGCGCCCCCCACCACAGCGCGCGGTGCCCCAGCACTTCCGACAGGAAGTAATGCGCGGTGGCACGCGCCAGACGCGCCTGCGCGAAGCTCTGCGCGATCAGCGGCTGGCCACGCCAGGACACTTCGCGGCAAAGCTTTTCCGCGGCCAGCACCATGGCCTTCTGCGCGCGGGCAAAGCCGCCGCCGTGCTCCAGTTCCAGCGCCGAGGCCATCACCTTCACGCCGCCGTCGACTTCGCCGAGACGATAGGCATCGGGAATCTTCACGCCGTCGTAATAGGTGATGTTGGTGCGCTCGTCCTGGAAGGTGTAGACCGGCTGGATGGTCACGCCCGGGGTCTTGAGCGGGACGATGAACATGGTCAGGCCCTTGTGCTTGGGCACATCGGGATTGGTGCGCGTGAGCATCAGCACGTACTCGGCGATGTTGGCGCCGCTGGTGAACATCTTCGAGCCGTCGATGCGCCAGCTGCCGTCGGCCTCGCGCGTGGCCCGGGTCTGCGCGGCGAACACGTCGGAGCCGCAGGAGGGTTCGGAATAACCCAGGCTGCAGATCGCCTCGCCGGCAATCACCTTGGACAGCACCTCGCGCTTGAGCTGTTCGCTGCCGAAGCGCTGCATCATCACGCCCACCATCGACGTGGTGCTGACCGCGTGGCTGCTCCAGTTCTGTTCTTCGTAGACG
This sequence comes from Solimonas aquatica, assembly GCF_900111015.1. GTDB lineage: Bacteria > Pseudomonadota > Gammaproteobacteria > Nevskiales > Nevskiaceae > Solimonas > Solimonas aquatica. The sequence continues at coordinate 17,385 of NZ_FOFS01000023.1, forward strand.
TGCGCCACCGCGCTCATCGCATACGGCGGCGCCTTGCGGCCGCCGTACTGCACTTCCCAGTTCGGGAACAGCAGCCTGGCCTCGGCCAGCTTCTTGTGCACGCCGGCATCGAAGCCGTCGAAGGAGTAATGCGCCTTGGCGCGCAGCTCCGGCGTCAGGGTCTTGTTGAAGAACTCGTGCAGCTCGTGGGCCAGGGCCTGCGCTTCCTCGCCCAGATCGAAGTCGATGGACACCGCGCCGGCTTCCGGCAGCTCCGCCTGCTCGCCCGCGAACAGACGCCGCCCGGCTTCCTCCAGCAGATGCGCCGGATCGCCGTAGACCAGCGGCCAGGCCTTGGCGCGCAGATTGTAGAGATGGATGTCGTATTCGGTGGTGAGGCCGTAGCCGCCGAAGGTGTGCAGGGCCTGCGCCACCGCACGCGTCGCGGTGTCGGTGTTCCACCAGATCGACAGCGAAACCTCGGCACCGGCCTCGGCCTTGGCGTCGGCGATGTCGCGGATGGTCTTGAGCGCGAGCAGCTTGCCGCCATCGACATCCGTGATCAGATCGGCCAGCGGATGCGAGATGCCCTGATAGCTGCCGATCAGCTGGCCGAAGGCCGAGCGCTCGCAGGCATAGGCCGCCGCCAGGCGCAGCGCCTCGCGCGACAGCCCGGACAGCGCCACCGCCAGCAGCAGCTTCCATTCCTCCAGGCCCTGCGCGAATGCGCGGCTGGCTTCGCCGCCGCTGGCCAGCACGCGGCGCGGCGCACGGCTGAGATCCAGCTCGGCGATCGCGGTCTGCGCGAGATTCTCCTCGGCCTTGCGCAGCTCGGCCGGCAGCGACAGCAGCAGCAGCTGATCCTGGGCGCGCGCCAGCACCGCATCGGCCACCGCGCCGCCCGCCACCCATTGCAGCGGCTGTTGTTCAATATCGTGAAGCGCGATGCTGACCACCGCATCGCCGCTCAGCAATTTATCCAGCAGCGCGCGCGCCTCCGGCTGCGCCACAGCCGCCAGCAGACGCGCCGCCACCAGGGTTTCCGCCACCGGCCCCGAGGCCAGGGTGCGACCGACTTCCTCCATCAGCACGGCGGCGTCGAGCAGGCCCAAACCCAGGCCACCAGCGGCTTCCGGCACGCGCAGGGAAAATGCGCCCAGCTCGGCCAGACCCTTCCACATCGCGGCATCGAAGCCCGTGGACCAGGCGGCGCGCACGCGCGCCATGCTGCTTTCTTCATCCAGAAAACGCGCGAAGGACTCGCGCATCATCTGCTGTTCTTCGGACAAATCGAAATTCATGGTGCGGCGGCCCCCGGGCGTTTCATTGATACTACATCTCTCACAAGTCTGTTTTGGAATTGTCGCCGCACCATGAGTTCCCGGACAGCTTTTTAGCCGCCGAAGTTGTAGCGCAGACGACCACCGAACATGCGCGGCTCACCCAGCTGACGCGATTCGAATCCGCCGTTGTTGTACAGGCCGGAGATATACGTCGCGTATTCCTTGTCCAGAACATTGGTCGCAAACAGCGCCAGATCCACGGGCGAACCACCCACCGCGCCCCAGTTCAGATTGAGGTTGAGCAGCTCAAACGAAGGCAGGGTGCCCAGCGGCGAGGCGCTGCTGGACAGCTGCTTGTCGGTGTAGATGTAGCTTGCCGCGGCTTCCAGACGGCCCAGACGATCCGCCAGCGGGAAGCGGTAAGCCGCCGTCAGCGACATCTTGTTCTTCGGCGAGAAGGTCAGCGGACCACCCTTGGCGGCCTGAACCTGTGCCAGATCGTACGGGGCCACAGCGCTCACCGGGTCCAGCGACTTCAGCTCGGTGTCCAGATAGGTGTACGAGACACTGAGCGTGACGCCCTTGAGCGGCATGATCATGGTCTCGACTTCCACGCCCTGGATGCGCGACTTGCCGGCATTGACGATGCCGGTGCTGGGCACGGCGCCGCCGGTGGTGGAGGTGAAGTTGACCTGCAGCTGCTGGTCGCGGAAGTCGTTGTAGAAGGCCGCGATGTTGAAGCTGCCCGGGAACGGCACCTTGAAGCTCAGCTTGGAGCCGACTTCATAGGTATCGACCTTTTCCGGATCGAAGCTGTCGTAGCCATCGGCGCCGAAGATGTTGACGCTGCCCTGGCGATAGCCGCGCGCGTACTTGGCATACAGCAGCACGTCCTGGTTCGGCTTGTAGTTGAGATCGATCAGCCAGGTGGGCGCCTTGCTGTCCTTCTTCAGCGACTTGGCGCAGCCATTGGCCAGCGAGCTGCTGGGATTGACGCAGCTTTCGGTCGGGCTGCTGGGATTCGGATAGAAGGTGTACGACCACATCTGCGAATCGCCTTCCGTGTGGTCGCGCGTGTAACGCAGGCCGCCGGTGAGCTTGAACTGCTCGGTCAGCGCGTACGTGCCCTGTGCGTAGACCGCCTCGTTGCGGTATTCGATGTTGCCAAGCTGCTTCTGCACCAGGCCCGCCGGACGACCGAAAATCATGCCCAGCGGATCGATGCACTGCAGATTGGCCGCATCGCTGCAGTTCAGACGATAGATCGACTGCGAACCGGAAATGCCTTCCGGCTTGCTGCGCTCGAAGTACAGGCCGGCCTGCCAGACCAGCTTCTGATCTTCGCTGCGGCCTTGGAACTGCAGTTCTTCGCTGAGCGTGGACTGGTCGGTGGTCGGCACGCCCGTGGCCTGATCGGAATTGACGAAGGTGATCGGCGTGCCGGCGAGCGGGCCAGTGGGAATGTTCACCGCCACACCCGGCGCCACGGGCACATTCTGCAGGACGCTCGGCATGAAGAAGTTGGTGCCGAAGACGCCCGTGCGGTAAATGGTCTTGAGCTGCGCGTAGCTGGCGATGTTCTTGACCGTGAGATTGTCGTTCACGTTCCAGGTGGTGGTGTTGATCGCCTGCCACTGACGGATATAGCTGCGCGGATCGCTTTCCGGATTCTGCACGCTGTGGAAGTCCGAGCCCTGACGCGCCAGCTGTTCACAGCTCATCTGCCCGAACACCGGAATCGCCGTATTGCAGGCGAACACCTGCGGCAGGCCGCCGCTGTTGTCGGAGCGGCTGTAGGAGGCGATGGTGTAGTTCTCCAGGTTCGCCGCCAGGTCGAGCACCAGGCTGGCGCGCGCCGCCAGATACGCGACATCGCCGAGACGCTCGGGGCCGGTGCCGGAGGTGTTCTTCAGCACGCCATCGCGGTTCTGGTAGTCGGCACCCAGACGCAGACGCACGGCGTCGGTGAAGGGCAGGTTCGCCACCGCCTGCGTGCGCACCAGATCGTAATTGCCGAAGCTCTGCTCGGCATAGCCTTCATAGGCCTTGCCCGGCTTCTGCGGCACCAGCAGCACCGCGCCGCCCGTGGTATTGCGGCCGAACAGCGTGCCCTGCGGCCCCTTGAGCACCTGCACGTTCTGCAGATCGAAGAAGGCACCGGGGCCGGCACCCTCACCCGCGGTCACCGAACCGCCGCCGCGCGGCGCCACCACATCGGCGAAGTAAGTCGCCACCGACGATGAAGTGCGCAGCTCCTGCGTGAAGCCGCGAATGGCAAACGAGGTGTTGTCCGAACCGAAGCGCTGATTGGCGGACAGCGAAGGCGTATAGGTGGCCAGGTCGCTGGCATTCACCACATTGCGGTCCGCGAGCTGCTGCTGATTGAACACCGTGATCGAGATCGGCACATCCTGCAGGCGCTCTTCGAAACGACGGGCCGTGACGATCACCTCGGCCATGTCTGCGCTCTCGCCGCCGGATGAAGCCGCTTCCGAGGTGGCCGCAGGCGCCTCGGCGCTTGTGGCTTCCTGCGCGTTCGCCGGCAGGGACAGCCCCATGCCGAGCGCCGCGCCGGCGCCCCAGATCGACTTCACGAATTGATTGCTCATGCACCTCTCCTCTGTGGTTGCTTATAAGACGCCATCCAGGCTGCGGTTAAGAAGCTTGGATTCGGGGGAGCGCTGCCGTGCGAGCAGCGTTACGCAGGACGTCTCTTGCTGGATTCCCGGCTGGGCGCGACGGACTCGAAATCAAAGCCCGAGGCCATGACACCGCATCCAGGTCAGCATGAGAATTTCCTCAAGCCAACAGTAGTGGCAGCACTCATTTTTTAAGGCGCGGCGCGGTGCCAGTTCGCTCGCGATATGCATGGAAAGCTACTCTGCGCCGCTACGCGTGGTCAACGACGGTGTTGACCACGCCGGAAGTCACTTCGCAACTGCGGCGTAATGCCCGAGCCCCGGCGTTCTCCGGCGCGCCGGAATCACGCCATCAGGAACCGATCGAGTTCCTGATGGAAGTTGAGGATGAGTTTTTCCTGGTCCTGAGCGAGCCAGATCTGCTTGCAGCCTTTGGAGTGCAGGCCTTTCTGGATGCGCGGGATGTTGCCGAGGTCTTGCCTGGGGATGAGGCGGACCTGGGCGGGGTCCATGACGTCGCTGACGCTCTGCGGGAGGGCGCGCGGGACTGGCGCCTGGGCCGGATAGGTCTTGGTGGAGAGAATCTCGAAGGTGCAGCGATTGGGATCCTCGGCGTGGGGGCGCACGCGGTAGATCATGGCATTGCCGGCCTGCGGCAGGATCAGCAGGTTGGGGAAGATGAAGATCTCGCCGCCCCACATCATCAGCGCTTCGGGAATGGGCTTGGGCATCGGCCGCTGCTGCTG
>NZ_FOFS01000008.1:0-38455 GCF_900111015.1 Solimonas aquatica
TTCTGGAAGGCGCCGATGATTTCCACGCGCTTGATCGAGTCGATGCCCAGATCGGCTTCCAGGTCGGCATCGAGGCTGAGCATTTCCGTGGGATAACCGGTGCGCTCGGCGACGATGCCGGTGAGCAGGCTCTGATAGTCCACGGCCACTGCCGCAGGCGCGGCGGCGACCACAGGCGCTGGCGTGACTGCGGCCGGCGCGCTGGCGGCGGGCGCGATGGCCTGAATCTGCGCCAGGATCGCGCTGAGGCTCTTGGCCTTGGTGTAGCGCTCCATGCCGGCCTGCATCTGCGCGGCGATTTCCGCCGGCAAGACCTTCTGGAAGGCGCCGATGATTTCCACGCGCTTGATCGAGTCGATGCCGAGGTCGGCTTCCAGATCCGCATCGAGGCTGAGCATCTCGGTGGGATAACCGGTGCGCTCGGCAACGATGCCGGTGAGCAGGCTCTGGTAGTCCACGGCCACAGGCGCAGCCGCGACGGCGGCCGGTGCGGGTGCTGCGATGACGGCGGGTGCGGCCACCGGCGCGGAGGCCAGGACGGGTGCAGCGGGCGGCGCGATGCTGATCTGCGGCGCGGCTGCCGGCGGCGCGACAGCCGCCACCGCAGCGGGTGCCACGGGCATCGCCGGCAGGCTGCTCGCCGGGGTGCTGCCGAAGAACTGCTGCAGCGCGCGTTCCTGCAGGCTCAGGAACTGGCGCATGGTCTGCTGATAGGCGATCAGGGCTTCGCTGCCCAGGGCCGCGCTCACGCTGGGCGTGGCCGCGACCGGCGCGGCGACAGCGGCCGGCGGTGCGATGGCCGGCGCCGGGGCGGCAGCGGGCGCCGGCGGCGCGCTCGGACGCGGCAGGCTGGCGCTGAGCCGGGCCAGCTGCTCGCGGCGCGCGGCCTCGGCCGTGGCCTGGGTCAGCGCCGGCTTCTTGCCGGTGCGGATCAGGGGGTCGTCGATGGCGCGTGCGCAGCCGCCGCTGAGCAGCCACATATGCTTGGGCACGGCCTTGGGCTTGGACAATTCGGCCAGTTGCGCCTCGCTGTAGGCGGACAGCTCGCGCTGCGCGAACAGCGCGCTGGGCTGCCAGCTGACGCCGGCCACATACAGGTCCGCCAGGCCCAGCAGCAGGCCGCGCAGGCCGCCGCCATTGCCGTCCAGCGACACGCTCAGCGCATCGCCCTTGCCGGCGAGAATCTGCTTGGCCATGTTGGCGCAGACGCCCTTGGGGCCCAGCTCCAGGAACACGCGCGAGCCGGCTGCGTACATCGCTTCCACTTCAGCCACGAACTCCACGCTGCTGAGCATGTGCGCATCGAGCAGCTTCTGGATTTCGCCGGGCTGTGCCGGATAGGGCTGCGCGGTCTGGTTGCTGTAGACCGGGAAGCGCGCCGGCGCAAACCTGGCGGCGTGAATCGCCGCCGACAGCGGCGGCTGTGCGCTCGCCACCATCGGCGTGTGGAAGGCGCCGGAGACCGGCAGCATCACGGTGCGGATGCCGGCGGCGGAGAGTTTTTCCACGGCTGCTTCGACCTGCGAGCGCGGGCCGGAGATCACGCACTGCTCGGGCGCGTTGTGATTGGCCACGCTCACGCCGCTGAAGGCGGCGATCTGTGCCGTGACCTGCTCGCGGCGCGCGGCAATCGCCGCCATGCCGCCCGCCTCGCTGCTCTTGGCCGAGGCCTCGCCCATGGCGCGGCCGCGCACGGCGGAGAGCGTGAGGAAATCCTGCGCATCGATCACGCCGGCGGCGTACAGCGCGCTGTATTCGCCATAGCTGTGGCCGGCGGCGGCACTGGCCTGCAGGCCCAGGCGGCGGGCCAGATGCAGATAGCCCATGGACAGGGTGCCGATGGCGGGCTGTGCGACGCGGGTGTCGGTGAGCGCGCGGGTCTGCGCGGCTTCGCCGGCCTCGTCGAAGGCGGCCGGCGGCAGCATCAGGTTCGACAGCGGCTGGCCGAGGGTGTCGGCGAGCTGGCGGTCGGCCAGCTCCAGGGCCTCGCGCAGTTCGTCGTGATACAGCGCGGCCTCGCGGCCCATGTTCAGGTGCTGCGAGCCCTGGCCCGGGAACAGGAAGGCCAGCGCCGGCGCCACGGCCGGCAGCGCGACATTGAGTCGCGCGCTGGGTGGCAGCGGCCGGTCGGCGCGCAGATGTGCGAGCACGCCGTTGAGATCACGCGAGAGCGCGGCCAGATCGCTGGCGACCACCGCCAGGGCCACGCCGCCGCTGCGGCTCTGCGCCTGACGCGCGAGCGTGTAGGCCAGCGGTGCGGGCTGCAGCTGCGTGCCTTCGTTCAGGCGCGCGCGCAGCGCTTCGATGTCCTGCATCAGGGCTTCGCGGCTGGCGGCGCGCAGCAGGAACAGCTCCTGCGGCCATTGCGAAGAACCGGGGCTGCCGGCGCTGGGAGCGTACTCTTCCAGCACCGCATGGAAGTTGGTGCCGCCGAAGCCGAAGGCCGAAGCACCGCCGCGACGCGGATGCCGGGGATTCGCCAGCCAGGGCCGCGGCTCCTTGAGCAGATAGGCCGGCGAGCCGGGATCAGCCAGGGTGTCGATGGGCTTTTCCACGCCCACGTGCGCGGGCAGGGTGCGGTGATGCAGGGCCAGGGCCACCTTGGCCAGACCGGCGACGCCGGCGGCGGCCTTGGTGTGGCCCAGGATGGTCTTCACCGAACCGATGGCCACGCTGTGCGGCGCGGCCTGCTCGGCGCGCAGGGCGCGGGTGATGGTCTGCGCCTCGGCGCGGTCGCCGACGGCGGTGCCGGTGCCATGCGCTTCCACCAGGCCCAGGGTCGCGGGCGAGAAGCCGGCCTTGGCATAGGCGCGGTTGAGCGCACGCACCTGACCTTCACTGCGCGGCGCGGTGAGGCCCAGGGCCTTGCCGTCGGAAGAACCGGCGGTGGCCTTGACCACGGCGTAGATGCGGTCGCCATCGCGCTCGGCATCGGCCAGGCGCTTCATGACCATGATCACCACGCCTTCGGAGATGGTGATGCCGTCGGCGTTTTCGTCGAAGGTCTTGGCGCGGCCGCTGGGCGAGAGCGCCTGGGTCTTGGCGAAGGTGGTGAAGCCGTACGCGGTCTGCGTGGTGTCGTAACCGCCGGCCAGCACCAGGGAGCTGCGCCCGGATTCGAGTTCGGTCACCGCCATGCTGATCGCGGCCAGCGAGGAGGCGCAGGCGGCGTCGATGGTGAGATTGAGGCCGCCGAAGTCCAGGCGGTTGGCGATGCGGCCCGCCGCCACGTTCGGCAGCACGCCGGCGAAGGATTCCTCCGTCCATTCCGGCAGACGATCCCAGACCTCGTCGCTGATGTTTTCGACGAAGCGCGGCAGTTCCGCGCGCAGGCCGTACTGCAGGCCCAGCTCGCCGGCGCCGCCGCTGGCGCCGAGAATCACCGAGGCGGTCTCGCGGTCGAAGCCACCCTTGGCATAACCGGCATCGTCCAGCGCGCGGCTGGCCGCTTCCAGGGCCAGCAGCTGCATGGGATCGATGGACTTCATGGACTTCGGCGGAATGCCGAAGCGCGTCGGGTCGAACTGGATTTCATCCAGGAAGCCGCCCCAGCGCGAGTACACCTTGTCCTGCGCCTTGCGGTTCTCGTCGAAGAACAGCTTCCAGTCCCAGCGCCATTCCGGCGTTTCGCGGATCACGCTGACCTTGTTGAGCACATTGTTCCAGTACTCATAGGCGGCATCGGCCTTGGGCAGCACCACGCCGATGCCGACGATGGCGATATCCGCAGGCTTCTCGCTGCGCGGCGCTTCTGCCTGCGGCTGGGCGAGGGTGTTGAGCAGGGCCTGCGCGCCGCAGCTGACGTCTGCATGCAGCTGGGCGACGCTCATGGTGGTTTCGCGCAGCGTGGCCACCTGGCCGATCATGTACATGCCGTCGGCGAGCTGCTGCTCGGGCGCGATCTGCACGATCTTGCCGGACTCGTCGCGGTTCACGCCCTTGGAGGCGATGCGCAGACGGCCCAGGTTCAGATCTTCCAGCACATCGCGGATTTCCTCGGCGCTGGTGCCCTTGCGGATCAGCTCGCGGCGCTGCGCGAAGAAATCATCGGCGAACTGGGTCGCCGCGCAGCGCGTGGCGTGGCCCGGGCCGGTTTCCAGATTCTTGGTGCGCTTGCAGAGCAGGGCCTGCTGCTGGAAGCCTTCGACGATGGCGCCGGTGCCCACGATCTCGTCGGTGAACAGATAGATGGTGCCCATCAGCGCGCCGACCTTCATGCCGCGCGCGGCCAGCGGTGCGGTCATCGCCGCCACCATCGCCGCCGAGCGCGCGTCATGCACGCCGCCGGCGAACAGCACATGCACGTCCTTCTCTTCGCCGGGCTTCACGTGATTGAGCAGCACCTCAATCATCTCTTCCCAGAGCGTGAAGCTGGACAGCGGGCCGATATGACCGCCGCACTCGCGGCCTTCGAACACGAAGCGGCGCGCGCCCTGTTCCAGATACAGCTTGAGCAGCGCCGGCGCCGGCGCGTGGATGTAAGTCTTGATGCCGCGCTTTTCAAACTCCGCGGCCTGATCGGGACGGCCGCCGGCGATCAGCGCGTAGGGCGGCGGGCACTTCCAGATTTCCGCGCATTGCTCTTCGCGCAGCGCCTGCGGGATGAAGCCGAGCAGGCCCACGCCCCAGGGCTTGTCGCCCGCCAGCTCGCGCGTCTTCTCCAGCATCTGCCGCACCTGATCGCCGCGCATCAGGGCCAGCGCCAGGAACGGCAGGGCGCCGCCCTTGGCCACTTCCACGGCGAACTCGGGGCTGTCGGAGACGCGGGTCATCGGGCCCTGCGCCAGCGGGTAGCGCGTGCCATGCGAAGCGGCAAGCGGGCTGTTCTCGTCCAGCGGCCGCAGGCGCGCGGCCTGTTCGATCTGCTGGCTGACCGCGCGACGGATCGCCTGCATCAGCTTGGCGACGGAGGGATAGCGTTCGCGCAAACCGGCCGCCAGGCCGATGCCCTGACCCAGCGGTGCCAGCAGGCTGCCATCGGCCGACCAGCCGATCAGCTCCGCAGTCCTGGCCTGCCAGTCGTCGAGCTTGAGCAGACCGCCCTCGACCTGACGATTGAGTTCCTCGGCGGCCTTCAGCGCCTGCGAGGCGGGACGCGCGTAGACACGGCAGGCGCGATCCACCAGCTCGCCGTAGAGGCGGGTTTCGGCGCCGTTGAGACGCGAGAGTTCATTCTGCTGCGCGGGGCTCAGCGGCGATTCGGCGAGCAGCAGCAGCTGATCATCGAGCACCACACCGGCGGCGCCGGCGGCGCGGCAGGCGGCAGCCGAGTACACGCCCACGCCGCCCTGCACATACAGCGGCAGCGAAGTCAGACCACAGAGCTTCTGCAGCAGGATGTAGCTGGTGTATTCGCCAACCCAGCCGCCGGATTCGTGGCCGTGCACCACCAGGCCCTGGAAGCGGTTCTGCAGCTTCTTCACGCCCTCGACATCATTGACCTCCGCCAGCAGACGGTCCTGCTCGCGCGCGCCGATGCTCTTGGCCAGATTCGCGAGCCTGGCGACCGGGCCGCAGAGAATCAGCGTGAGGCTGCGCGCGCCGGCAGTCTTGACCAGGGACGCAGCCAGCTCGGCCTGCGTAGCGGTGAGGCGCAGGCCGATGCCGCCGCGCGGTGACTGCAACAGGCTCTGGAATTGCGCGCGGGCCTGGGCTTCGTCGCGGCAGAATTCGAGATTGAGCAGGCCGGTGCCGCCGGCGCGCGCCACGGCGCTGGCCAGCGCGGGCGAAGCAAGACCGGTGGGCGTGAGACCGAAGATTTCAAAAGAAGAGGTGCTCATGACGATGCCTGCCTGCTGTCGTAACCCGGATGTGCTGCTTGATTAACGCTTGATGCCTTCCAGGAACGGCACCTCGAGCACCTTCTCGTGCACGATGGGGCCGTGGCCGAAATAGCCGTTTTCGCCGAAGCACTCGCCGTGGTCGGCGGTGATGATGAAATGCGTATTGACCGGTGCCTTGGCGATCAGGCCTTCCAGCACGGTATCGACGTATTCGACGGTCTTGATCTGCTGCTGATGCAAGGACTTCATCTGCTCGTCGTCGAAGAACTTGTCCTCGCTCTGCTTGCCGAGCTCATCGTCCATGCGCTTGAACACGCCGTGCACGCCGGAGACGTGCGGCAGGCTGCCGGGTTCCAGCATGTAGGGATAATGCGTCTCGCCCAGATTCAGGAAATGGAAGCTCGGTTCGTCTTCGTCGAACTCGATTTCCTTGACCATGCCGGCAAAGTCATTGTGATTGGCCATCAGCTTGTAGTCGTCGAAATGACGGTTCAGATGGCTGGTGGGATTGAGCACCGGCATCGACACGCGTGCCACGGTGCGATAGCCCTGGTCCTGCAGCACCTTGGGCAGCGACAGCTGCGGCACGAAGCTCTTGAACGACAGACCGTCGATGCCGAGCCGATCCACCCACTTCACGAAGTCCTTCTTGTAGACCTCGGAGGCGAACACGCCCTGCGGGCTGTCGTGCGGAATCATGCCCATCAGATAGGTGTAGTGGGACGGGCTGGTCCAGGACGCGTAGGCGTAGCGGCGCTCACCGGCGCCGATGCGATCCATGTTCGGGGTGCGCGCGGCCTTGTAGCTGTCGAAACGGCAGCTGTCCATGATGATGAAAACGAGGTTCTTGCTCATGAGTCTGCAAATAGGGGCCTGTAGAGGGAGGGCGTGAGGAAGTGGCAGTCGATTTCATCAAGATCGCAGCTGCGTCCGCCTGCCCCGAAGCGGGGAGAGATGCAGGTTATCAGCGATGTTGGCCTTGACGTTCATCAATACCCCTGCGTCGGCTGCGAATGACGGCCGTGAAAATGAAGCGCGCCGCGGTTGTTTCTGGCTTTGTTGTGCACGCCTTGAGCGTGCTCCTCCGGTGCTTTTGGCCTAAGCCCATAAGAAAAAGGCATAGGCACTCGTATTATCTGCTCTGCACGACATCTATGTGCCGCCGGCAAGACATAGTAGAGCTTGAAGCACATCAAATATCTATCAGAAATTTCCTGCGCTTAGCCGGAAATTTGGAGACCCGGCGTCAGGGCATATCGATATTCCTTGCCGTCAGCTGTAGGGGTTTGGCGTACGTGCCGCGGTCTCGGCGGGCAGTTCGAACAGACGCCAGTCATCGAGGCGCAGCGCGGTGAGCCGCCCGCCCCAGACGTAGCCGGTGTCCAGGCCCCAGACCTGGTGTTCCGGCCAATGCACCCGGCCCAGCGTCGACCAGTGTCCGAAGACGATGGTGGAGCGCCTGCTGCGTCGCTGCGGCAGTGCGAACCAGGGCAGCAGCGAGCCGGCATTTTGCCCGGGACCGAGCTTGTGCTTGAAGTCGAAGTCCCCTTCGGGCGTGCACATGCGCGCGCGGGTGAGGATGTTGACGATGGCGCGCAGGCGCTCGATGCCGCGCAGCTCGTCCGACCAGCGCTGCGGACGATTGCCGTACATCTGCAGCAGGAAGTCGTGAGCGCGAGCCGGTTCGCGCAGCATGGTTTCGACTTCGTGCGCCAGGGCCAGGGTCTGCGCCTGCGTCCACTGCGGCGCGACGCCGGCATGCACCAGCAGCACCGCGTGCTCACGTTCGCGCCAGGCCATGCGCTGCCCTCTGAGCCAGTGCAGCAGGCGTTCGGCCTCGGGGGCCTTGAGCACGCTGTCCAGACCGTCCTCGGGATCGCCGTACTCGCCCTTGGCGGCCAGGGCCAGCAGATGCAGATCGTGATTGCCCAGCACGGTCAGGGCGCGGGCGCCCAGCGACCGGACCAGCTGCAGACAGCCCAGCGAATCGGGGCCGCGCGCCACCAGATCGCCGGTCAGCAGCAGGCGATCGTCACGGGAGAAACGGATTTTCGCGAGCAGTGCTTCGAGTCCCGCACGGCAGCCCTGCAGATCGCCGACGACATAAGTGGCCATGAACGACTAAGGCCTGTTGACGCCATGGCGCTCGCGGCGACACAGCTCGTTCTGGCGCAGGGCGAGGCGGCAGGTGCGCCGCCGGGTGCATCCCAGCCAGCGGCTGCCCAGGCCGTCGCGCGCCGCAACGGCGCCGTCCCTTTCGGCAGCAAGGCAGCGATCATCCATGGTGTTGACAGGCCCTGAGGTGGAAGATGGATCAGCGCGCAGTGTAGCCGCGCGCTGCCTCTGCCTACAGACGCAGGCGGCGGAACAGTGGCTCCGGGATGAGACGGATCAGCAGCATCAGCCAGCGCCACCAGCCGGGCAGATAGACCACCGCGCGGCCTTGCTCGATGGCGCGGACGATGCCGGCGGCGATGGTCTCGGGCTGCGCCCACAAGGCGTTCTTGGCGAAGTCGCGCGTCATCGGCGTATCGACGAAGCCGGGCTTGATGGTCAGCACGTTCACGCCGCTGCCGTGCAGGCGCTGGCGCAAGCCGCTCAGAAATGCGGCGACGGCGGCCTTGGCACTGCCGTAGACATAGTTGGAGGCGCGACCGCGATCGCCGGCCACGGAACCGATCACCGCCAGCGTGCCGTGGCCCTGCGCGCGCAGGGCCTCGCCCAGCAGCGTGGCCAGCTCCAGCACGCTCAGGGCATTGATCCGGTAGGCCTCGTGCAGGGCTTCCAGCGCGTGCTCGCAGCGCGCCTGGTCGGGCAGGCTGCCATGCGCGATCAGCACGATGTCCGGCATGCCGATGCCGGACAGCGCATCCAGCAGTGACTGTGGCGGCAGCCCGGCGTCGTAGCGCAGGCAGTGCACGGCAGCGGCGCCGCGCAGGCGCAGGTCGGCGGCGATGGCCTCGCCGCGCGGCGCATCACGCGCGGCCAGCAGCAGCTGTGCGCCGCGTGCCGCCCAGATCCGCGCGCAGGCCTGGGCGATGGCGGAGGTGGCGCCGATGATCAGCACACGCAACTCGTTCAAGAATGCTCCAGACGGCGCCAGAAGGAGGAGCTGAACGCCGGATCGATATGCTGCGTGAAGTCGCCGAGCGCGGGATAGCCCCGGCGAAAACTTTCGGCGGACATGCAGGCGTCCTTGGCGGCATACAGACGCCCGCCGGCGGCCAGGGCGATGGCTTCCAGTTGCGCCAGCAACGCGGTGGTGCGCGCGCCGCGATTGGCGAAGTCCAGGGCCAGGGTGGTGCCGGGCGCCGGAAAGCTCAGCAGACCCGGCGAGCGCAGCCCGCCGAAGGTCTTCAGCACCGCCAGGAACGAGCCCTGGCCGCTGGCGGCGATCAGCTCCAGCATCTGCGCGATGGCCGCGCGCGCCTGGGCGGGCGGCACCAGACACTGGAACTGGTAGAAGCCGCGCGGCCCGTACAGGCGGTTCCAGTGCGCGATGCGGTCCAGCGGGTAGAAGAAACTCTGCCAATGCCAGCGTTGCGCGCTGCGCTGCGCGCCGGGGCGATGGTAGTAGAGCGTGTTGAAGGCGCGCAGGCTCAGCGCGTTCAAGGGCGACAGCGGTGGCGTGAAGAACAGGCGCAGCGCGCGCGGCGGCGCCGGTGCGGCGCCCGCCGCATGGCGCGCGCGCTCGAACACGCCGCGTCCCAGGGCGGCGCCGCGGGCACTGCAATCCACCCAGGCCACGGTATAGGGCCAGTGCGGCGCCGACTCGGCTTCCAGCGCGAAGTATTCCGCCAGATTGGCGAAGCGCAGGCTGTCGCCCTGCATCGCCGCGCCGGCCACGCGCTGCAGGCGGATGCAGGCGCTCAGGATCAGGCCGGTGAGACCCAGGCCGCCGATGGTGGCGGCGAACAGCGCCGGATTCTCCTGCGCCGAGCAGTGCCGCACGCGGCCATCGGAACGCAGCAGTTTCAGGCTCTGCACATGACAGCCGAAGCTGCCGGCGCGGTGATGATTCTTGCCATGCACATCGCAGGCGATGGCGCCGCCCACCGATACCTGCTGCGTGCCCGGCGTCACCGCCGGAAACCAGCCCTGCGGCAGGCACAGGGCGATGATCTCGCCCAGGGTGAGGCCGGCCTCGCACTCCAGCAGGCCTTGCTGCGCATCGAAGGCGATGAAGCGGTCCAGCCGCCGGGTGTCGAGGATATGGCCGCCGTCGTTGACCGCGACATCGCCATAGGAGCGGCTCTGGCCGCGTGCCAGATAGTGCTCGCCCGGCGCGAAGCGCGGTTGTTCGAAGCGGTCGCGCAGGGTCTGCACCGCTTCGCGCGGGTGCAGCAGCCGGCCCCAGCCCTGCGCTGCGGCGCTCACGCCGCCGCCCAGAGAATGGCGAGGCCCAGCAGCGCAATCACGCGGCTGCTGCGGTCGCGCAGGGCAAAGACCGTGGGATCGTCGTGCATGCCGCCACGGCTGGTGATCAGCCACACGCGGGCGATCCAGTACAGCATCAGCGGACACAGCAACCACAGCAGCTGCGGCTGCTGATACAGGCGCTGCGAGGCGGGGCTGTTGATGTACAGGGCCAGCACCAGCACCGCGATGAAGCCCGAGGAACAGCCCAGGGCCAGCAGCAGCGGGGCATCGGCCGGCGTGTAGCCGCGTTCCCTGTCCTGCGGGCTGTCGTCCGCGCCCCATTTGGCGCGGAACTCCGCGTAGCGCTTGACGATGCCCAGGCTCAGGAACATGAACACCGCGAAGGCCAGCAGCCAGAACGAGGCTTCGATGCCGGTGGCGCTGCTGCCCGCGAAAATGCGCAGGGTGTAGAGCGCGGCCAGCAGGCTGACGTCGAGCAGGGCCTGGGTCTTGAAGTAAAGGCTGTAGGCGCTGCTCAGCAGCAGATACAGAGCCAGCACGGCGGCAAAGGCCGGCGATACCGCCAGGGCCAGCGCGATCGCCAGCAGCACCAGCACGGCGGCCGCGCGCAGACCCTGCACCGCGCGCAGCGCGCCGCTGGCAAAGGGCCGGCTGCGCTTGCGCGGGTGGTGACGGTCGGCGGCCAGGTCGAAGAGATCGTTCTGGATGTACACGCTGGAGGCGCACAGCGAAAACGCCAGGAAGGCCACCAGGGTCTGGGTCAGCGCCAGCGTGTCCTGCAGGCGGTGCGCCAGCAGCAATGGCAGGAACACCAGCAGGTTCTTGATCCACTGATGCGGACGCATCGCCTGCCAGAGCAGGCCCAGGCCCGGCGGCGCCGTGGCCAGCTGCTGCAGCTGTGGCAGCTCCCGGCGCAGGCGCTGCGCCAGCCCCACATCGTGTCCCACCAGGATGGCCTCACGCGCGCTGGCGAACACCGGGCGATCCACCGCCGCATCGCCGATGTAGTCGTAGCCCTGCTCGCCGTAGCGCGCCACCAGCAGCTCGCGCTTGGCCGCGCCGCGCAGATTGTGGGCGCCGTCGCTGGCCAGCACCTCGTCGAACAGTTCCAGGTGCGCGGCCAGGGCTTCGGCCAGACGCCGGTCGCTGGCGGTGACCAGCACCAGGCGCCGGCCGGCCTCGCGGGCCTGCCGCAGCCGGGCGAGCACCTCGGCATTGAGCGGCAGCTGCGCGACATAGCGGCGCAGTGCACCGGGCTCGCGGTCCAGCGCATCGAGCACCCCGGCCTTGAACGCGGCGCGGCCTGCGGCCAGGCGCGCCGGCAGCCGCAGCAGCGCGCGCGGCGCGCGCCGCGCCAGCAGCAGCAGGCACTCGTGCAGGCTGTCCACGGGGGTGAGCGTGCCGTCCAGATCCACGCACAGCGGCACGCGGCCGGCCTGCGGCAGGGCGCGGTTCATCGCAGCTCCAGGTGCGGACCGGCCGGCAGGCTGGCGGCGAAGTCGCGCAGCAGCGGCCGCAGCTCGGCTGCGGCCTGCGGGCTGCTGGCGTAGAAGTTCACGGTGTCGCCGCCGACCACGATCGGCCGGCTGCCCAGGCGCAGCTGCGCGAGCAGGATCCATTGCGCCGGCACCTGGCCGAACCAGTTGGGGTAGATCATCACCAGGCCGATCTTTCGTCTTGCGACGATGGCTTGCAACCAGGCGGCGTCCTTGTCGGGGCGCGCGGCCTCGGGCGTGGCCAGGCCCACCAGGTCCAGCACGCGCAGCGGCTGCGTGCCGTAAGCCAGCCAGCCGATGTCGTTGGCGGCGACATCACGGCGCCACCAGAGGCTGACGAAGCGGTGCATCTGGTATTGCTGCTCGTAGATGTTGCGCGCCGACAGCGGCGCCAGCAGCGTGCCGGGCAGATAGAGCAGGGCCAGCATCGCCAGCAGATAGGCGCTGTAGCGCCAGCGCTGCGGCTGCACCGGCTGCAGGCTGATCAGCAGCACCAGACTGAGAAACAGCGCCGCATAAATCTCGTAGCGGTAGAACCAGCCGTAACGCCCGCAGAGCAGATGCGCCACGGCCACGCCGGCGGCGGCGAGCAGCATCCAGCGCCGCTGCGCACGCTGCGCGCCGGCCTGCCACAGGCAGGCGGCGCCGAGCAGCAGCAGCGGAATGCTGCGGCGGTCCTGCCAGGCTTCGTGCAGACGTTGCAGCAGAAACTGCGCGCCATCGCCGTGCAGGCCTTCCTTCACCATCACCGAACCGGGCAGCGGCGGCAGACCCTGAGCGTGCAGGAACAGCGCGAAGCCCAGCAGCGGCAGGGTGCCCGACAAGAGCAGCAGCACGGCATCGCGGCGGCGCTGCTGCAGCCAGAGCAGCGTGGCCATCAGCAGCAGCAGCGACAGCAGCTCGTAACGCACCGCCGGGCCCAGCGCTGCTGCGAGCAGGCAGGCGCGGGGGATCTCGCGCTGCTGCCAGGCGCACTGCAGGGCGTAGGCGCAGGCGATGGTGAGCAGCAGCTGCAGGCTGTGTTCCATGCCGCTGTAGGCAAGACCGATCAGATTGCCGGCCAGCAGCAGGAGCAGCAGGGTGAGGGCCTGGCGACGCGTGCTGGCGGCGTCCTGCGGCCAGGACCATTGTCCGACCAGCCGCCCCAGCAGCCAGGCACTGGCCAGCGTGCAGGCGACATTGATCAGCAGCGGCGCAAAGCGCTGCGCGCCCAGCAGCGTCAGCAGCAGCGGCCAGAGCAGCGAGGAGGAGGGCGCGGCGCTCTCGCCGGGATTGAGACCGTAGAAGCCCTGCGCGATGCGCTGCGCCAGCGCCAGATGGATGTAAGGGTCATCCAGGGTGTAATCGCCATGGCCCTGCGTGAGCCAGAGCAGCGGCAGGCCGACGGCGATCAGCAGCGCGCCGGCCATCGCCACGGCCATGGCGGCCGGCGAGGGCGATGGTTTCATTTGGGATGGCGCTGCGGCGACACTATCGCGCATGCCCGATTCCTTTCCGCCGCCCGCGCCGCGCCGGCACTGGCTCAGCTTCGAACGTCTGCATCTGTACGCGCTGCCGCTGCTGGCCGCTTCGCTGTGCCTGATCGGCGGGGCGCTGAGCGTGGATCTGCAGGGCCGGCGCATCGCCTGGCTGCCGGTGGGCGATTTCATCGCCTACTGGAGTGCCGCGCATCTGGCGCTGGACGGACAGGCGCTGAGTGCCTACCAGCTGCCCAGGCTGGCGGGCGTGGAGCAGGCGGCCCTGCCCGGTTTCGCTTATGCGGTGTCCTGGCATTACCCGCCCACTTTCCTGTTGCTGCTGCTGCCGCTGGCGCTGCTGCCGCTGAGCGCGGCCTGGTTGTTGTTCATGTTCTTCAGCCTGGCTTGCTATCTGGCGGTGCTGAGTCACAGCCTGGATCAGCCACGCCGGCTGCCGACCCTCCTGCTGTTGTTGTGCGCGTTCCCCGGCACCGCCCTGAACATTATGTTCGGCCAGAACGCCTTTCTCACGGCGGCACTGATGGGCGGCGGCCTGTTGCTGTTGCAGCGGCGCCCCTGGCTCGCGGGTCTGTGCTTCGGTCTGCTCACCCTCAAGCCGCAGCTGGGACTGCTGCTGCCGCTGGCCCTGCTCTGCGGCGGCCACTGGCGCGCGATCGCGGCGGCGGCCGGCAGCGCGACGCTGCTGCTGCTGGTCTCGGTGATGGTTTTCGGTGCCGACAGTCTGCCGGCGTTCTGGCAGACCATGGCCCAGGCCCGGCACTGGCTGGAAGCGGCCGGTCCCAGCGCGGTGGGCCATGCCGCGGAGGCGGTGCAGCCCGGCGGCATCGATGCGCAATGGCTGGCGCAGGGCCGGCTCGACCGCCGCCAGATTCCGACCCTGTTCGCCTTCGCCCGTGAACTGGGCGCCCCCCTGCTGCTCGCTTACGGCTTGCAGCTGGCGCAGGCGCTGCTGGCGGCGCTGGTGGTGGCGCGCGCCTGGCGCGTGCCGCTGGCAACTCTGCGGCGGCAGGCGCTGCTGGTGCTCGGCAGCCTGCTCGCCACGCCGTATCTGTTCGACTACGAGCTGGCCTGGCTGCTGCTGCCTATCGCCGCCTGGGCCGCGCAGGGTCTGCGCGAGGGCTGGCGGCGCGGCGAGCGCGAATGGCTGGTGGCGGCTTATGCGCTGCCCCTGCCGCTGCTGCTGCTGAGCCTGTACAGCGGACTGCCCTGGCTGCAGTTCCTGTTTCTGGCCTTGTTCCTGCGTCTGGCCTGGTACGAAAAAGCGTTGCTGCTGAACAAGGATGCGACATGAGTGAACCCGGGCCCAAGGCCTTGCGAGCGCACTGGCTCAACGCCGAGCGCGTGATGCTGGGCGCGCTGCCGCTGCTCGCGGTGATGGCCTCGCTGGCCTGGCTGTGGCTGCAACCGGCCGAGCATGGCCTGCGCGGCACCGCGCCGCTGGTAGCGGACTTCATCACCTACTGGAGCGCTTCTTCGCTGACGCTCTCGGGACATCCGGAGGCGGCCTACGATCTGCAGCAGATCACGGCAGTGGCGCAGGCCGCCGTGCCGGGTTTTCCGCGCGCGGTGTCCTGGCATTACCCGCCCACCTTTCTGCTCGTGGTCTGGCCGCTGGCGCTGCTGTCCCTGAGCGCAGCCTGGTTCGTGTTTCTCGGCGGCAGCTTCGCGCTGTATGCCCTGGTGCTGCACCGCAGCCTGCGGCCGTTGCTGCGCGCGGCGAATTTTTCCGCGCTGCGTGGCTGGCTGCAGATCCTGCTGCCCATGGCCGCGTTTCCGGGAATCGCCATCAATCTGCTTTACGGTCAGAACGCGTTTCTCACTGCCGCGCTGATGGGTGCCGGGATGCTGCTGTTGCGCAGCCGGCCGCTGTGGGCGGGCGTCTGCTTCGGCCTGCTGGCGATCAAGCCGCATCTGGCGCTGCTGGTGCCGCTGGCTCTGCTCTGCGCGCGGCAATGGCGCGCGGTGCTGGGCGCGGCGCTGAGCGCCTGTGGCTCGCTGGCCTTGTCGCTGGCGCTGTTCGGCATGGCCAGCCTGCAGGGCTTTTTCGTCGGCATGACACGCGCCCGGCACTGGCTGGAGGCCGCCGGCAGCTATCAGCGTCAGCCGGTGCGGCCCGAGCAGATCGATGCGCAATGGGTGGAGCATGCGCGTCTGGCGCGCAACGCCATTCCCTCGCTGTTCTCGTTCCTGCGCGAGTTGAATTTTTCGCTGACGCTGGCATACGGCATGCATGCCCTGCTGGTGCTGGCGGTGGTCGTCATCGTGCTGCGCGCCTGGCGTGGTACGGTGTCCTGGTCATTGCGCTTTGCACTGTTGTCGCTGGGCAGTCTGCTGGTCACGCCGTATCTGTTCGACTACGAACTGTCCTGGCTGCTGCTGCCTCTGGCCTGGTGCGTGGTGAACGGTGTGGAAAACGGCTGGTGGCGTGGCGAGCGCGAACTGCTGCTGCTGATCGCACTGCTGCCCTTGCCGCTGTTTCTGATCTCGCGTCTGTGGCCGCAACCCTATGCGGTGTTTCTGCTGCTGGGCTTCTTCGCTTACGTGGCGCTGCGTAGTGAGGTGGCGCTGCAAGGAGCAAAGACGCTTGCCGACCGGCGCGCTAGCGGGCCCGATGAAGGGTATTCAAAATGAGCAATACCGACGAACGGTAGCACGCGGCGCCTTCATCTGGTTTGACGGTTTTTTGCTGTGGCACTCATAGTATGGCCACGGGATCGAAATGTTCATTTCGAGTCGGGCAGTCGGGTAACAAAATTTCCTTAGGAGTTCATTACGCCATGTTCAGCAAAGTCAAAAAATTCTTCCAGGACGAAGAAGGCGCGAGCGCGGTCGAGTACGGCCTGATTGTCGGCCTGATCGCCGTGGCCATCGTCGCCATCCTGGCCCTGATCGGACCACGCCTCAGCGGCGTGTTTTCCAAGGTCTATTCAAGCCTGCCTACGTGATGTCTGCGCCGGCGGAATTTTCTGCCGGCTGAACCGAGTTGAATGGAGCCTTCCATGTTGAAAAAGCTGTGGCGTTTCTTGCGCGATGAGGAAGGTGCGAGCGCGGTCGAGTACGGATTGATTGTCGGCCTGATTGCAATTGCCATCGTCGCGATATTGATTCTGATCGGACCCCGCTTGAGCGCGGTGTATTCGAAGGTGTACGACAGCCTGCCGACCTGAAAGCCAGGCAGGCGCTGTCGAGGGGCCCCTTGCCGCATCCGCTGGGCAAGGGGCTCTGCGTGTGCGGCGCTCGAAATTACAAGAAGCAGGCGCAAGCGGATGGCAGGCGCCGGCAGAGGGCGGCAGGGCTGGGCTGAAGCGGTGGAGGCTTTGCCGGTGGGGCATCGCCGCACGCAAACGGGGTCGGCAAGTGATTCGTTTAAGGGCTCTCCATTGATGCACGACATGCCTGCCGCTGGTCGGTGGTGACACTACGCGCTGCGCGTGCGTACGGTAAAACCTGATGAGCATCGTATTCTGGATTGGCTTGTGGGCGGCACTGATTGCAATCTATGACTGGCGGCGGCAAAGGATCGCCAATGCCGCGCTGATCGTGATGCTGGTGCCGGCGCTGCTGGCCCTGTTCTGGAACGGCAAGGGCTTGCTTGGCGCGGGGCCAGGGTCCAGCCTCTGCGGCATGTTGCTGGCTTTTGTCGTGACGCTGCCGGCGTACCCGCCGCGCGTGCTGGGTGCCGGCGACGTGAAGTTCGCGGCGGTGCTGGGCCTGCTGCTGGGCCTGCAGCGCACGCTGGAGATGCTGTTGTGGGCGGCGCTGCTACTGGGGCTTGCGGCAGTGCTGATGTGGTGGCTGAAGGGCTCGCGCAAGGCTAGATTTGCCGCCGCGCCGGCGCTGACACTGGCCACGCTGCTGGAGCTGATGGGCGGGCCGCTGCTGCTGTGAGAATGGCGGCGGAAAAGCTGAAGGTCTGCGGTGACGGTGTTCTTGAGCCAGGGAGTTTGCGATGAGCAGTACCGCATTGAAGATTTTTGCCGGCGTCGCCGTTCTGGCGGCGATTGTTCTCGCTGCACTGGGTTATCGCATGAGCCGCGACTACGCCCAGAAGTCGGAGGCGGCGCAGCAGCAGGTGCGCCAGCAGGCCGCCGAGCAGACGCTGGCCGTGGTGGCGGTCAAGCCGCTGCTGGCCTACCAGCCCATCGCCCGCGAGGCGGTGGCCCTGGTGCCGGTGTCGGTGAGGCCGGCCGATCCCATCGGCAACATCGATGAGGTGGTCGGCAAGCAGCCGCTGATCGACATCGACGCCGGCGCGCCGGTCACGCACCGTTACTTCCGCGAGGGCAATGTCCTGGCGCGGGCCATCCCGCCCGGCTACAAGGCGGTGTCGATCGGGATCAACGACGTGCTGGCGGTGGGTGGCTTCCTGCGCCCGGGCGACATCGTCGACATCCTGATCTTCCTGCGCGGCGCCGAAGGTGCCAGCCAGCCGCAATCGCGCGTGCTGCTGGAGAAAGTGCGGGTGCTGGCGTATCTGGATCAGATCATCGACCGTCCGGCCGGCGCGCAGCCGGCCGGCAACCAGCCGCAGGCGGCGCAGCAGCGCACTGCGGTGCTGGCAATCCCGGACAAGGACACCACCAAGCTGATGCTCGGCTCCAGTCTCGGCGATCTGCGCCTGGCCCTGCACGGTCAGTCCGAGCTGCAGGGCGGTGACGGCGAGAACGGCGCGCTGGCGGTCGTCGATCCGAAGGCGGCCGAGCGCGTCATCACCTCGGCGGAGCTGGCGCGGCTGCGGCCGGTGGGCCCGCCGACGGCGAGGATCGAGGTGGTGCGCGGCAACGATGTGTCCGCGGTGAGTGTGAAGTAAGGGGACCCACCAACATGAACAAACTGCAAACTCTGATTCGTACCCTGCTGCTGCTGATCGTCGCGCTGTCGCTGCCGGCGTCCGCGCAGCAGGCCGGCAACGGCAACCCGCCGCTGATCATCGTCGAGCAGGGCACGCACAAGCTGATGCGCGCCAACGCCGAGGTGCAGCGCGTGGCGGTGGGCAATCCGGCGACCGCCGACGTGAGCCTGGTCAATCGCCGCGATCTGCTGCTGGCCGGCAAGTCCATCGGCATCACCAGCCTGATCGTGTGGATCAAGGGTGAAAGCCAGCCGCGTCAGTATCTGGTGCGGGTGCAGCTGCCGGTCGATCCGCTGAAGTCGCAGAAGCCGGTGGACCCGGAGCTGAGCCAGGCCATCGTGGATCCGGGCCGTGGCCTGGAAGGCCAGCTGCCCAATCTGCTGGCGCATCGCCGCGCCGCGATTGCCGCCAGCGGCGGCCAGAAGGAGGCGCCGATCGCCGACGCCAGCAGCGTGGCACTGGAGTCGCAGGTGCTCACCAGCGTCAAGATCGCCGAAGTGTCGCGCAAGACCCTGCAGCGCTACGGCGTCAATCTGATGGTCAACAACGGCACCGCCGGCACCACCAGCGGCATTCTCGGTTCGCCCGGTTCCTACTCCAGCTTCGACTTCAAGGACGGCCCCGGCAGCGCCGGCATCAAGGGCACGCTCAGCCGCTCGCTGACCGATGCCTTCGGCCTGCTGATCACCGATTCGAGCAGCAAGATCACGGCGCTGATCGATCTGCTGGAAGGCCGCGGGCTGGTGCGCACCCTGGCCGAGCCGAGCCTGCTGGCCACCAGCGGCCAGACTGCCAGTTATCTGGCCGGTGGCGAGTTCCCGGTGCCGGTCACGCAAGGCGGTACTTCCGGTTCGGGCATCACCGTGCAGTACAAGGAATTCGGCGTGCGCCTGTCGTTGACGCCGACGGTGCTGGCGCGTGACCGCATCGCGCTGAAGGTGGCGCCGGAAGTCAGCGATCTGGATTTCTCCGCCGGTATCCAGATCAGCGGTGTCTCGGTGCCGGCGCTGACGGTGCGCCGCACCGACACCAGTATCGAGCTGGGCGACGGCGAGACCTTCGTGATCTCCGGCCTCATCAGCTCCAACCTCACCAGCAACGTCAACAAGGTGCCGTGGCTGGGCGATCTGCCGGTGCTGGGCGCGTTCTTCAAGTCCACCACCCTGGATCGCAGCGACAAGGAGCTGATCATGATCGTCACGCCGCATCTGGTGCGGCCGCTGGCCCGCGACGCCAAGCTGCCGAAGCTGCCGGGTGATCAGTACAGCGGCAAGACGCCGAGTTTCGGCCACAACGTGTTCCTGGAACGCGGCGATTTCGATTCCGGATTTAGCCGTTGAGCCTGACGGGCCGCTAGAATTAAGCACTCGTTCATTCACAAAAAAAACGGTAGCCATGAAATCCCAGGCGGTGGTGGTCGCTGATGATCCGGTGTACTTGAGCTGGCTGGAGAATGCCGCGGGCACCAGCACCGAGTTCGCCCTGGTGCGACCGCTGGACGCCGAGGATCTGCTGGATCGCGTCTTGACCCTGGGCCGGGTCGACGTGGTGTTCTTCCAGTTCGACCGGGGCAATCTGGAAACCCGTCTGGCGATGATGGAGCGCCTGGTCGAACGCCAGCCGGATATCGCGGTGGCCGGCCTGGGCGCCGACAGCAATCCCGACATCGTGCTGGCCGCCATGCGTGCCGGCGCCCGTGACTTCTTCGTGCTGCGTCGCGACGAGGCCGATGTGGTGGCGCTGCTGTCCAAGCTGCTGCGCCGCACGCAGTCGGCGGTGCGCGTGCCGCAGAAGCAGGGGCAGCTGTTCGCCATCTTTTCCAGCCAGCCCACCGAGGCCATCGCCTTCGTCGCCGAGCACGTCGCGCTGGCCTGCCAGGACGCACTGCCCAAGGGTTCGCACACGCTGCTGATCGACATCGCCACCCCGGCCGGCGCCAGTGCGGTGTTTCTCAACATCAGCCAGTCGTACACCGTGATCGACGCCGTCAACGACGTCTATCGCTGCGACCAGACGCTGATCGACACCGCCTTCTCGCGCCATCCCAGCGGCCTGTATCTGCTGAGCCTGCCCGAGGATCTGATCGGCCGCCCGCATTTCAATTTCGACGATTTCCTCAAGCTGCTGGAAGTGGTGCGCGGCCTGTTCGCCTGCGTGGTGCTGGCGTTCGACGGCCATCAGCCGGTGGCCGACATCGGCGGCATGCTGGCGCAGGCCGATCGCGCGCTGCTGCTGTCCGACCAGTCGATTCTCAAGTCGCGTCACTGCAAGTACCTGCTGCGCGCCATGCGTCTGGAAGACTGCCCGCTGGAGCGCACGGCGCTGCTGGTGGACTTCTACCGCCGGCGCGTCGGCCTGGAGCCGGAAAACCTGGCCGAGATTCTCGATCTGCCGCTCTACGGCCGGCTGACCGCGAGCCTCAACCAGGGCCGCATCCAGTCGATGAATGCCGGCGAGCCGATGCTCACGGTCTCTCCCAAGGATCCCTTCTGTGTGGACGTGCGCGCCCTGGCTGCGGCGCTGCTGGCTGGACAGGGCAAGGTCGAGGCCCCGCGCGGCACTGCGCTGAGCCGCCTGTTCAGTTGACCCCGGCGCAGGAACGGATCACCTCATGAGCGTGCCGGATCCGCAAATCGCCCGCTTCCGGCTGTCGGACCAGTACCTGCAGCTGAAGAACAATTTTCATCGTCATCTGATTCAGCAGATCGACGAGCGTGACCTGGACATCGAAACCTGGGACGCCGAGAAGGTCGAGCGTTTCGTGCTCGAACAGATCCGCCGCTACGTGGTGGATCAGCGCCTGCCGATCAATCAGCGCGAGTCCGAAGCGCTGGCCCGCGACGCCAAGGATGAGTTGATGGGCTTCGGGCCCATCCAGGGCCTGATCGACGACGACACCGTCAGCGACATCGTGGTC
Source organism: Solimonas aquatica (assembly GCF_900111015.1). Taxonomy (GTDB): domain Bacteria; phylum Pseudomonadota; class Gammaproteobacteria; order Nevskiales; family Nevskiaceae; genus Solimonas; species Solimonas aquatica. The sequence goes on from NZ_FOFS01000008.1 coordinate 20,907, forward strand.
AACGGGCCCAACAAGGTGTTCGTGGAGCGCGCCGGCCGGCTCTACAACGTGCCGCTGCGCTTCTTCAACAATGCCCACGTGATCCGCGTCATCCAGCGCATCCTGGCGCCGATCGGACGGCGCGTCGATGAATCCACGCCGATGGTCGATGCGCGCCTGCCGGATGGCTCGCGCGTCAATGCCATCATTCCGCCGATCGCGCTCGACGGGCCCTGCATCTCGATCCGCAAGTTCCGCAAGAAGCCGATGTCGGCGGACGATCTGCTGCGCTACGGCACCCTCAGTCCGGCGGAACTCGATTACCTGCGCCAGCGCGTCGAGCAGCGCACCAATATGCTGGTCACCGGCGGCACCGGCTCCGGCAAGACCACCATGCTCAACCTGCTGTCGCTGTGGATTCCGCCCGGCGAGCGCGTGGTCACCGTGGAAGACGCCGCGGAGCTGCGCCTGGAGCACGAACATGTGGTGCGTCTGGAGTCGCGCCCGCCGAACCTGGAGGGACAGCATGCCATCACCGCCCGCGATCTGGTGCGCAACGCCCTGCGCATGCGACCCGACCGCATCGTGGTCGGCGAGGTGCGCGGCGACGAAGTGCTGGACATGCTGCAGGCCATGAACACCGGTCACGATGGTTCGATGACCACGCTGCATGCCAACTCGCCGCACGACGCCGTGCAGCGTCTGGAGCTGCTCGCCGGCTTCGCCGGCTACAACGGCAATGCGCAGACGTTTCTGGGACAGGTGGCAGCGGCCATCCAGCTCATCGTGCACGTTAGTCGCCTGAAGGGCGGCGAACGTCGCATCACCTCGATCATGGAGGTGCGCGGTCTGGAAAATGGGCAGCTGGTGCTGTTCCCGGTGTTCCGCTATGACGCCGAACATCATCAGCACCTGGACCTGCGGGGAGAGCCCTGATGCTATTGCTGATCGTACTGGCGCTGACGCTGATGATGGCGGGGGTGGCCGTGCTGCTGGCGCTGCGCGCCACGGACCGCCAGCGCCAGGAAGACGTGAACCTGCGCCTGCGCGTGCTGGGCAATGCCGAGGACGCGGCGACGGTGGCCGCGCAGCTCAGCAGCGCGCAGCAGGTGCACAACCCGCTGCTGCGTTTCTTCTGCCATGTGGTCTGGCGCACGGGTGTGGAGTACAGCCCGCAGACGGTGCTGCGCCTGCTGCTCGGCATCCTGCTGCTGCTGCCGCTGTTGCTGCTGGTGCTGGGGGTGGCGCTGGGCCTGCTGGTGTTTGTCGGCGGTCTGGGTCTGGGCTGGCTGCTGCTGCTGCGTCAGGCCGGGCGCCGGCGGCGGCGCATCATCGAGCAGTTCCCCGCCTTTCTGGAGAGCGTCAGCCGGGTGCTGGCGGCCGGCAACACCCTGGAGGAGGCGATCAGCTCCTCGGTACGCGAGGCGCCCGATCCGATCCGTCCGCTGTTCGTCAGCGTCGGACGGCAGGTGCGCCTGGGCGCGCCGATTGAAACGGTGCTGCACGAGCAGGCCGAGATCAACGAGCTGCGCGATCTGAAAATCCTGGCGATGGCGGCGTCCATCAACCGCAAGTACGGCGGCAGCCTGCGCAGCGTGCTGCGCAGCCTGATCCAGGCGGTGCGGGCGCGCGACAATGCGCAGCGCGAACTGCGCGCGCTCACCGCCGAAACGCGTTTTTCGGCGATGGTGCTGTCGGTGATTCCGATCGTCATCATGATTTACATCGTCTGGCAGAACCCTGATTACTACACGCAGATGTGGCAGCAGCTGTCCGGCAAGATTCTGCTCGGCGGCTCGCTGGTGCTGCAGGTGCTGGGCATGCTGCTGATCTGGCGCATGATGCGCGGCGCGGGTGGTGATTCATGAATCCAAATCTGTTTGCAGCCCTGGTCGCGGCCGCGATTCTGGTCGGCATCGGCGCCTTTGCCGCCCTGAGCTGGCTGCTGCTGCGCATGCGCCACGAAAACCGCCTGCGCCGGCGTCTGGCCACCGAGACCACGGAAACGGGGCGCGATTTCGACAGCGCCGACGCCACGCCGCTGGTCGACAGCCTGGCGCGCAGCGGCAAGGCCATCGAGCGGATGGTCGATACCGAAGGCGAGAGCGGGCGACTGCTGGTGCAGGCCGGCTGGCGCACCGCGCAGGCGCGTGTCGGCTGGTATGTGTTCCAGGCGGCGCTGCCGGTGCTGCTGTTCGGCGGTGTGCTGGCGTTCTGGACGTTTGCCGAAGTCGAAAACCGCATGTTGCTGGGCGTGATGGCCGCGCTCATGGCGGCGATCCTGAGCTTCCTGGCACCGCGCTGGACGCTGCGGCGCCTGGCGGCGGCACGTCTGGAGCGCATCCGCGGCGAGGTGCCGCTGCTGATTCATCTGCTGGTGCTGATGTTCGAGGCCGGCCTGGCCACCCGTCAGGCACTGTCGAGCATCGTGCGGGAGGGTGCCGGCGTGCTGCCGGAGCTGGGCCACGAGTTCGACGGCGCGGTGCGGCAGGTGGAAGCCGGCGCCGAACTGAGCGAGACGCTGCGCCTGATGGCCGATGTGCTGCCGGTGGACGATCTGGCCACGGTGCTGGGCATCCTGCGGCAGGTGGACCGCTATGGTGGCGAGCTGCGCGAGCCGCTGCTGGAGACGCTGAAGAACATCGAGGAGCAGCGCGGCTACGAGCTGCGCGAGCGCGTCAACCTGATGTCGGGACGCATGACCCTGGTGATGGTGATGTTCTTCTTCCCGGCGCTGATGATCTTCGTCGCCGGTCCGGCCTTCCTGGCCATCGTCGTCACCCTGGGCAAGATCTGATGGGCATGCTGCATCGTCTGGTCACGATCGGTGCCGCGCTGCTGCTGGGTGCCTGCTCGCTGCTGGGCCAGTCGCCGGCGGAGCATGCTGCTTCGCCCGCCAGCGACACGGCGGTCTACACCGATCTGATCAAGCGCATGATCGACAGCGGCCAGTATTACGCGGCGCTGGCGCACATCCAGCAGCAGCAGCGCGAGGGCAACAACGATCAGCTGCGCTACCTGGAGGCCGAGGTGCGGCGCAATCTGGGGCAGTTCGAGGCCGCCGAAACCCTTTATCGCGGTCTGCTCAACGGACCGCAGAGCGGTGGTGCCTACCACGGCCTGGGCCTGCTGTACGCGCCGCGCAACATGAATACCGCGATCGGCTATCTGCGCGAGGCCGCCAGGCGCGCGCCCACCGACGCCGACACCCGCAACGACCTCGGCTACGCCCTGCTGCGCCAGGCCCGCTACAACGAGGCGCTGCCGGAACTGGCCACCGCCGCCGAGCTCGATCCCAATGACGACCAGCCGCGCAACAATCTGCTGCTGCTGATGTTCCTGCGCCGCGACGAGAAGGGCGCGCAGAAGATCATCGCCGACGCCGCGGTGCCGGCCGATACCGTTTCACGTCTGCGCGCGCAGGCGCAGGCCATGCAGGCCCGCAGCGCGGGCACAGGAGTGCGGCAATGAAGAGACTGATCGGAGTGTTGCTGGCCGTGGCGGCCGGCGCGGCGATGGCCCAGGAGGCGGCGCCGAGCACGGTCGAGACCACCGCCGAGGTGGGACAGGGTGTGCGCGGCTGGCTCGAGCTGCAGACCCACGGCACGCAGGCGCAGACCGAGCTGCGTCCGGTGCCGGGCGAGGTGGCGGCGCAGGTGTACCAGCGCTACGTGAACAGCTTCAAGGCTGCCATTCCGGAACAGATGGAACGGCAGTCATTCGTCGGCCGGGGCGGTTCACAGTAAGCTGCGCAGCCTGCGACGGACCCGGGGAGGGTCCGCGCCCGACGTGATCACCGTTCATGCCCGCTCCGGATTCGAGGCGCCCCGAGCTGTTGCGCACGCGCCTGCAGCGCGTGCTCTTGCTGCTGCCTGTCGTTCTGCTGATGCTGCTGGGGCTCGGCGCCATCGGCGGCGCACACCGGCTGCAGGCTGAGATCGGTCGCGCGCAGCTGTCGCGCGCGGCGCAGACCCTGTCCACCGCCCTGGCGGCCCCCTACGATCAGGAAGGCCTGCGCGGCGCGGCACGCACCTTCTTCCAGCTCGCCGCAAACCAGCAGGGACTGCGCCGGCTGCGGCTGAGCGACCGCGACGGCGGCACGCTGCTGACCCTGGGCGCCTACGACAGCTGGCAGTGGTCGGGACCGCTGGCGCGGCTGTTCGAGAACCTGCTGTACCGATACAGCAACAGCCAGGGCACGGCCGCCGTTTACGGCCCGGAGCAGCGCTATCTGGGGCGCGCCGATTTCGATTTCATTCCCGGCATGATCGACAGTGCGCAGGCGCATGCCGTCGCCCAGCTACGCTGGACCGGCTATGCCTTCCTGCTGCTGGGCCTGGTCACGCTGCCGCTGTACTGGTGGCTGCTGCCGCTGTTGCGCGGCGCGCCCAGCTGGGTGCAGCGCGCCGATCCGCAGCCGCAGGCCAGTGCGCGGCCGCCGGATCTGCTGTCGATGCTGGGGCTGTTCCGCGAGCGCGCCGGCGCCATGCTGGATTCGGTGCATTACGCGCTGGTCACCGCCGATGGCGACGGCCGCATCAACCATCTCAATGTCACCGCCGAGAAGCTTTGCGGCTGGGCGCTGGCGGCGGCGCGCAAACGCATGATCTATTCGGTGTTTCACACCGTCAACGAAAACGATGCGCCGCTGCAGACCGCGCTGGAGACGGCGCTGCAGAAAGGCATCGACGTGCCGCTGCAGCGCGGCTGGCTGCGTGCCCGCGATGGCCGGCGCCAGCCGATCGAGATGATGGCGAGCCTGATGCGCGGCAACGACGGCATGGTGATCGGTGCGGCGATGATGCTGCGCGATGTCAGCACGCATCTGGCCGAGGTGGATGATCTCAAGCGCGAGGCGCGGCTGTCGCAGGCCATCGTCGATCATCTCGAAGAGGGCGTGCTGATCACCGATCCGGCCGGTGTGGTGCGCTTCGCCAACTCGCGCGCCGAATCGCAGTTCGGCTACAGCCGCGCCGAGCTGCAGGGCTTCACGGTCACCAAGCTGATGCCGGTGCCGTTTCTCAATACGCCGGGCCTGCGCATCACCGACTACGTGATGACGCCGGGCAGCAGTGATCGCGGCCAGCACCAGCTGCCGAGCATTGTCGGCTGGCGCAAGGACGCCACCACCTTTCCCATTGAGCTGTGGGTGCAGCAGCTGCGCACCGAGCAGGGCGAAAGCCTGGTGCTGATGGTGCGTGACATCAGCGAACGCCTGCGCGGTGAAAAGATCGCCATGCGCCTCGGGCGCCTGCTCGATGCCGCCGTCGAGGAGGTCTATATCTTCGAGGCGCAGTCGCTGCTGCTGCTGGAAGTCAACCGCAGCGCGCGGCGCAACCTGGGCTTCCATCCGGAAGTGATCGCGCGCATGACGCTGCTGGATCTGGCCGAGGATCTGGACGAAAGCGTGTTCCGCAGCTATCTGCAGCAGCTCGGCAGCGGCAGCCGCGAAAGCGTGGTGTTCCGCTGCCGCAACCGTCGCGCCGACGGCAGCAGTTATCCGGTCGAAGTCCGTCTCAACTATTCGCGCGACGAGGAGCCGGCGGTGTTCATGGCCATCGCCATCGACATCAGCGAGCGGCTCGCCGCCGAGGAACGCCTGCGGCATCTGGCGCATCACGATGCGCTCACCGGCCTGCCCAATCGCGTGATGCTGCTCGACCGTCTCGAACAGGCCTGGCTGGGCACGCAGCGCGGGGATCGCATGCTCGGCGTGCTGGTTCTGGATCTGGATCAGTTGCGCGAGGTCAACGAGCGCCTGGGTCACGAGATCGGCGACCGCCTGCTCAAGGCCGCGGCCGAACGCCTGCAGGCCACGCTGCGGCCTTCCGACACCGTGGCGCGCGTCGGCGAGGATGAGTTCGTGGTGCTGGCGCCGGGCTTGCGCAGTGTCGAGGATGCGCAGCTGGTGGCGCAGAAATTGTTGGATGCGTTCGTGCAGCCCTTTGCGGTGGACGAGCAGCAGCTGGATGTGCGCTGCAGCATCGGAGTCAATGTCTATCCGGTGGATGAGGCCGGCCCCGAGGGCCTGCTGCTGCATGCCGGTCATGCACTGCGTGAGGCCAAGCAGAGCGGCGGCGGGCGGCAGTGCGCCTATCTCGCGCAGATCGATGTGCCGCGCCAGCGTCAGCTCGATCTGCAGCGTGAGGTGTCGGCGGCGCTGGCCCTGGACGAGCTGAGCCTGCAGTTCCGCCCGGCGCTGCACGAGGGCACGGTGCGCGCCCTGTTCGCGCGTCTGGTCTGGCGGCATGCCCGTCTGGGCGAAGTGGGCCATGGCGAGCTGATGCGCCTCGCGCAGCGCGCCGGCATCGCCGGACAGCTGGAGCTGCTGCAGCTGCACCGTGCCGCGACCTTCTGCGCCGGCCTGCGCGAAGCCGGGCTGCAGCTGCCTGATGTGATCATCGAGGTTTCCGGCTGGCAGCTGCGCAGCGGCGATTTTGCGCGGCAGAGCGCCGAGCTGCTGCAGCGTTACGCGATGCCGCCGCAGCGGCTGCTGCTGGCACTGGACGGCGAGGGCATCAAGGCGCTGCAGCATCGCCATCCGCGCGTTGCCGAGCTGCTGGCCAGCGGCGTGCGCCTGGCTTTTGCGGACGCCTGTCCGCCGCTGCCGCCGCCGATCGAAATGCCGGTGCAGCTGCTGCTGACGGGCCGGGCGTGTCAGAGCGTGGATCAGATCACCGCGCTGAGCGCCGCCGCGCGTCGCCGCGAGCTGAACCTGATCGCAACGCAGCTGGACGACACGCAGGTCCTCAGCCGCTGGCGCGGCAGCGCCGTGGCCGTGGCCGGTGACGCGGTGCAGAAGGCGCTGCCCTACGAGGAGGCGCTGGAGTGGCTGCGGCAGAGGCCGATCGAGCCGCTGTGAATCAGGCACCGGCGCGGGCTCCACTTCTGAGCCTGCGCACACGCCATACTGCGCGTCCGTCGCAATACACGCCGGCATGAGCGCCATTTCCGATCTTCCGCAGCTGTCTTCCGACCAGGCCTGGGCGCAGCTCGAGGCCAGCCCGGCGGCGATGCTGGTCTGTGCCAGCAGCCGTCAGGCGGGCGCGTATCAGCGCCACTACGGACAGTGGCAGCTGGCGCGTGGCCGGCGCGTCTGGGCCACGCCGGCCATCCTCAGTTTCGAGGCGCTGCTGCGCCAGTGGTATCAGCTTGCCGAGGCGCAGCTGCGCTTCGGTAAACCCCTGCCGCGTCTGCTCAGTACCGCGCAGTCGGCGCTGCTCTGGCGGCAGTGCGTGGAGCATTCGGCGCTGCCCTTGCTGCGCGGCGATGAGGCGGCGCAACTCGCCGCGCAGGCCTGGCAGCTGGCGCAGGAGTACCGGCTGACCCTGCCGTTTGCCGCGCAGGGCCATGCCGATATCGAGAACTTCAATCGCTGGGCGCAGCGTTACCGCCAGCAGCTGACGCGACTGCAGGCGGTGGACGAGGCCATGCTCGACGCGCTGCTGCTGGAGCGCGCGCAGGCCGGCGAGCTGCAGCTGCCCGCGCAATGCATCCTTGCCGGCTTTGCCGAACTCACGCCGCGTCTGCGGCAATGGCGACAGACCCTCGCGGCGCAGGGTGTGGCGCTGGCGCAGCTGCAGCTCGCACCGCGTCAGGCGCAGCTGCAGGTGGAGGCTGCCGTCGATGAAGAGCAGGAGCTGCGCGCCGCTGCGATCTGGTTGCGCGAGCAGGCGCAGCACCAGCCGCAGGCACAGCTCGCGGTGATCGTGCCGGACCTGTCCGCGCGGCGTGCGCAGCTGCAGCGCGTGTTCGACGAGCAGCTCTGTCCGGTGCAGGACGCACCGGGCACGCATGCGCAGCCGCGGCCTTACAACCTCAGCCTGGGCCAGCCGCTGTCGGCCTACGGTCTGGTGCAGACTGCGCTGCGCCTGCTGCAGCTGGCGGCCGGCGGACTGGAGGCCGGTGCGCTGAGCGCGCTGCTCACCTCCGCCTACTGGGGCAGCACCGCCGATGCCGAGAGCCGCGCGGCGCTGGATGCAGAGTTGCGGCGCCAGGGCTGGTTGCACATCGAGGCTGCCGACTGGGCCAGGCTGGCTCCCGCGCCGCTGCAGGGCTATGCGCAGGCCGCCGCGACGCTGCGTGCCGCGCGACGTCTGCCGGCCGGCGAATGGAGCGAGCGTTTCGCGCAGCTGCTGCAAGCCTGCGCCTGGCCAGGGCCACGCGCGCTGGACAGCGAGGAATACCAGCTGCTGCAGCGCTGGCGCGAGCTGCTGCTGGAATTCTCGGCGCTGGATCCGGTGCTGGGTCGCGTCGATCTGGCCAGCGCGCTTGCGCAGCTGCGCGAGCTGGCGGGGCGCGAGGTGTTCCAGCCGCAGTCGCCGGCTTCGCGCCTGCAGGTGCTGGGCGTGCTCGAAGCGCAGGGCCTGAGCTTCGACGCGGTCCGGGTGCTGAGCCTGGACGATGAACACTGGCCGGCACCGGCACGGCCGCATCCTTTCATTCCGCATGCGCTGCAGCGCGCCGGCGGTCTGCCGCATGCCAGCGCCGCGCGCGAGCTGGCTTACGCGCAGGCGCAGCTAGTCGACTGGTGCCGCAGCGCCGAGGTGCTGGTGCTGAGCTACGCGCAGCGCAGCGAAGGCCGCGAGCAGGCGCCGAGTCCCTTGCTGCTGTCCTGGCTGGATCAGGTGCAGCCGGCGCGCAGCGCCGCGCTGCCGCCGGCCTGGCTGGCCTCGCAGGCCAGCGCGCAGAGCGAGAGCCTGGACGACAGCCATGCGCCGCCACCGGGTGCGCAGGCGGTGCTGCGCGGCGGCGCGCGGGTGCTGGGCGATCAGGCGCGCTGTCCGTTCCGCGCTTACGCCGTGCACCGGCTGGGCGCCAAGCCGCTGGAGACCCCGGCCTACGGCCTGCAGGCTTATGACCGTGGCGAGCTGGTGCATCGCGTGCTGGAGCGTCTGTGGCGGCAGTGGCGCGATCAGGCGGGCCTGCTGGCCAGCGACGAATCACAATGCCGCGCGATGATCTTTCAGGCCGTGGATCAGGAGCTGGCGCAGCTGGCACAGCGCGCGCCGCAGCGCCTGGGCAGCGGGCTGCGGCAGCTGGAGGCGCAACGTCTGCAGGCGCTGATCACGCAGTGGCTGGCAGTGGAACGCGCGCGTGCGCCGTTTCGCGTGCTGCGCATCGAAGACCAGGCCGTCACGGACGAAGCCGAGGTCGAGCCGGTACGCGAGTTCGCGGGCCTGAAGCTGCGTCTGCGCCCCGACCGCATCGATGCCACGCCCGAAGGCGGCCGCATCGTGCTCGACTACAAGACCGGTGCGGCGCGCAAGCCGCCCTGGCGCGATGGCCGTCCGGAAGACCCGCAACTGTTGCTGTACGCCTTGCTGGAGCCGCAGGTGCAGGCCCTGGGCTTTGCACGGCTCAATGTCGAGGCGCTGGGCTTTGAAGGTCTGGCGGCGGATGAATCCCAGCCGGGCTTTGCGGCTTATGAAGAAGACGCCGGCACGCAGGAGGCGGAGAGCTGGAGCGCGCTGCTGGGCCGCTGGCGCGGCGAGCTGGAGACGCTGGCCGAGGAAATCCGGCGCGGCTGGGCGGCGGTGCAGCCCAAGCATCCGCGCGTCAGCTGCCGCGACTGCGGCCTGCACGCGCTGTGCCGCATCCGCGATGTGGTGTCGCTGGACGAAGGCGAGGAGGTGGCCGAATGAGTCAGCAGATCGCCGACGCCGCCGCCCGCGAGCGCGCGCTGGATGCGCGCAGCAGTTTCATCGTCCAGGCTCCGGCAGGCTCCGGCAAGACCGAGCTGCTCACCCAGCGCCTGCTGGTTTTGCTCGCGCAGGTCGAAGAGCCTGAGGAAGTGGTGGCCATCACCTTCACGCGCAAGGCGGCGGCGGAGATGCGCAGCCGCGTGTTCAAGGCGATCCGCGCCGCCGCGGCGCAGACGCCGGTGGACAATCCGCATCAGCGGCGCACGCGCGAGCTGGCGGCGGCGGTGCTGGCGCGCTCGCATCAGCGGCAATGGGGCATCGAAAACAATCCGCAGCGCCTGCGTGTGCTCACCATCGACGCGCTGTGCATGCAGATCGCGCAGCAGATGCCGCTGGCCGCCGGCTTTGGCGGACGCGTGCGCATCGCCGAAGAACCGCAGCCGCTGTATCGCGCCGCCGCGCGCGCCACGCTCTCGTATCTGGACCGCGAAGGCACGGGCCAGCAGGCGCTGCGCATCGTGCTGCCGCATTTCGACAACCGGCTCGGCGCCCTGGAAGCGCAGCTGGTGGAACTGCTGGCGCGACGCGATCAGTGGCTGCACTTCGCCACCGAAAGCGGTCGCGCCGCGCGCGAGGAGCTGGAAGCCGCGCTGCGCGAGGTGATCGAGCTCGGCCTGCAGCGCGCGCAGAGTCTGCTTGGCGCCGAGCTGTGCATGCGCTGGCTGGAATCGGCGGCCTACGCTTCCTCGCAACGCTACGCCGCCGAACCGCAGCTGGAACTGCACAGCCTGCGCACAGGCATCTGGCCCGGCGTGCGTGCCGAGACCCTGGCGCAGTGGCGCGCGCTGCAGGATCTGGTGCTGACCCGCGACGGCAAGTGGCGCGACAAGATCGATGCGCGCCTCGGCTTTCCGGCCGGCAAGACCGCCGCCGAGAAGCGCGAGTGCAAGCCGCCGCGCGATGCGCACCTGGCGCTGATCGCGCAGCTGCAGGAAATCGACGGTCTGCAGGAGGCGCTGCTGGCGCTGCGCAGCCTGCCGGCGCCGTGTTACGAGGAGGCGCAGTGGCAGGTGTTGCAGGCACTGCTGGACCTGCTGCGTCTGGCCAGCGGCGAGCTGCGTCTGGCTTTCGCGGCGCGCGGCGAGGTGGACTTCGCCGAGGTCGCGGCGCAGGCCGTGCATGCCCTGGGTCAGGAAGACGCGCCCAGCGAGCTGGCCCTGGCCCTGGACTATCGCATCCGCCATCTGCTGGTCGATGAGTTCCAGGACACCTCGCGCCTGCAGTATGAGCTGCTGCTCAGGCTCACCGCCGGCTGGCAGCCGGACGATGGCCGCAGCCTGTTCGTGGTCGGCGATCCCATGCAGAGCATCTACCGTTTCCGCGAAGCCGATGTGGGGCTTTATCTGGACGTGCGCCGTCAGGGTCTGGGTGCGCTGCACCTGGAGCCCCTGCAGCTGCAATGCAACTTCCGCTCGGATGGCGGCGTGGTGGACTGGCTCAACAGGCACTTCCCGCAGGTCTTGCCGGCGCAGGAGGATCGCGAGCGCAGCGCCGTGGCCTACAGCGCCGCCATCGCCACGCGCGCGGCGGCGCCCGAAGCGGCCGTGCATCTGCATGCCTTGCCCGGCGGCGATGCGCGCGAGGAGGCGCGTGCCGTACTGGCCCTGATCCGCGCGCAGCGTGAGGCCGATGCGCAGGCCAGCATCGCGGTGCTGGTGCGCAGCCGCACGCATCTGGACGAGCTGGTGCCGGCGCTGCGTGCGGCCGGGCTCGCCTACCAGGCGGTGGACCTGGAGAGCCTGGCCAGCCGCCCGGTGATCGAAGACCTGCGCGCGCTGACCCGCGCCCTGCTGCATCCGGCCGATCGCATCGCCTGGCTGGCCCTGCTGCGCGCGCCTTACTGCGGGCTGCGTCTGGCCGAGTTGCTGGCCTTGTGCGAGGACCTGCCGCCGCAAGCCAGTCTGCGTGCGGCCCTGCAGGAAGAAGCGCGCCTGGCGCGGCTGAGCGCGGAAGCGCGCGCGCGCCTCGGGCGCTGCCTGCTGGTGCTGGACGAGACGCTGGCGCAGGCTGGCCGCAAGCCGCTGCGACGCTGGGTGGAGAGCGCCTGGCTGGCGCTGGGCGGGCCGGCGGTGCTGCGCGAGCCGCGCGATCTGGCCGATGCCCAGCAGTTCTTCGCCTGCCTGGAGCAGCTGGCGCCGGGGCCGCAGCTGGATGACTTCGAGCGGCTGGATCTGGCCCTGCACAAACTCAAGGCCACGCCAGACCCCAGCGCCGATGAGCGTTTGAGCCTGATGACCATGCACAAGGCCAAGGGCCTGGAGTTCGATGTGGTGATCGTGCCGGGTCTGTCGCGCACCACGCGCAGCGACAGCCGGCCGAGCATCATCTACAGCCGCCGCATCAGCGCCGCGCGCGAGCAGCTGCTGCTGGCGCCGGTGCAGGCGCGCGGGCAGGAGCGTGAGCCGATCTACGAATACATCCGCGCCCGCGAAGCCGAGAAGCAGCGCATCGAGGACGCGCGTCTGCTGTACGTGGCCGCGACGCGTGCGCGGCGCCAGCTGCATTTGCTCGCGGGCCTGGAGCAGGACGAAGAAGGCCAGGCGCGCGCACCGGCGCCCAGCAGCCTGCTGTCGCGGCTGTGGCCGGCGCTGGGCGCGCAGTTCGCGGCGCAGCGGCCGGATGCCTCGCCGCAGGCCCAGCCGCCGGCCTCGAGCGAGGATCGCCCCGCGCCGCCGCCGCTCAGGCGCCTGCACCTGGACTGGCAGGCGCCGCCGCTGCCCGCCGGCCTGCCGGTGCCCGAACGTCTTGCCAGCCAGGGCGGCGAGCCCCGCTTCGACTGGGCTGGTGAAACCGCGCGTGCCGTGGGCACGGTGTTTCACCGCTGGGTGGAGTGTCTGGCACAGCAGGGGCTGGCGAACTGGGATGCGCTGCATCTGCAGCGCCTGGGCCGTAGCCTGCCGCAGGAATTCGCCGGGCTGGGCCTGCCCCCGGCCAGCGCGGCGGCCGCCAGTGCGCAGGTGCTCAATGCCCTGCGCGAGCTCTTGGCCGATCCGCGTGGCCGCTGGCTGTTCGACCCCGGCCATCGCCAGGCTTTCAGCGAATGGCAGCTGAGCACGGTTGAAGACGGTGAGCTGCGCCAGTACCGCATCGACCGCAGCTTCATCGATGCGCACGGTCAGCGCTGGGTGGTGGACTTCAAGACCAGCCGTCACGAAGGCGGCGAGCTGGCGCAGTTCATTGCGCAGGAGCGCGAGCGCTACCGCGCGCAGCTGGCCGGCTATGCGCGGCTGCTGCGTGAATACGGCGCCGAGCCGGTGCGCGCGGCGCTGTATCTGCCGCTGATCGAAGACCGCGAGGCGCGCTGGCAGGAGCTGGATGCGGGCGCATGAAAAAGGCCGCGCAGTGCGCGGCCTTTTCTGCGGTACTGCGAAACGCCCGCTGCTTCAGCGTTCCAGATAGTCCAGCTTGCCGGGGCGGCCGTCCCAGTCCTTGGCGCCGGGCAGCATGTCTTTCTTCTCGGTGATCACCGGCCATTGTTTCGACAGCTCGGCATTGAGTTCCTTGAACTGTGCCTGATCGGCCGGCAGATCGTCTTCGGCGACGATGGCATTGGCCGGACATTCCGGCTCGCAGAGCGTGCAGTCGATGCACTCTTCCGGATCGATGACCAGGAAGTTGGGACCTTCATGGAAGCAATCGACCGGGCACACTTCCACGCAGTCGGTGTACTTGCACTTGATGCAGTTTTCGGTGACGACAAAAGTCATGATGCGCTCGAAAATTCCAGGGTTTGTGGCTCGGGCGGGGCGCGTGGGGGCGGCAGGCCGGTGCCCGGAGGCGGCGTAGTTTATACGATTCGCATCGGCCGGCTTTGTCCTGGCTCAAGGTATACCGGGTATCAGCCGCCCTCGGGCTCGCCGCGCGAGACTTCGGCGCGCTCCGGCGGGCGCGGGCGGTAAGCCAGGTCCAGGGTATGGATGCGCCAGACCCCGGCGCGGCGGTCCTCGAAGTAGCGCTTGAGACTGTGCCAGATGGTGGGGAAGGCGATCTGGTCCCAGGGCACTTCCTCTTCGCGCAGCAGCTTGGTCTCGGAGCTTTCAAAGGTGGGGCCGTGATGGTCGCTGCGCATGCGGCCACGGTGGATGAGGTAAATCTGGCTCACATAGGGGACGTTGATCATCATCAGCAGCTCGTCCACTTCCACGTCGGCCTGCGACTCTTCGAGCGCCTCGCGCGCCGCGCCCTGGCCGCTGGTCTCGCCCATCTCCATGAAGCCGGCCGGGAAGGTCCACAGGCCCAGGCGCGGTTCGATGTTGCGCCGGCAGAGCAGGATGCGGCCGTCGCTGGCCTCGGGAATCACGCCGACGATGACCTTGGGATTGCGGTACTGGATATGGCCGCAGGCGGGGCAGACGTGGCGCGGCAGATGATCGCCGTCCGGGGTGCGGAACTCCACGCGCTGACCGCAGGCATTGCAATGCAGGATTTCGGGATACATGGCCGGGAGTCTAACAAGTTGCGGCGCACGCTCCGGCGCCGCTGGCTGCAAGGCAGAGGAAGACTGGCGCCAAGGCGGTGGAACTGCGGAAAAAAATCGGAGAACATGCCACCACTTCCATCAAAACACAGGCCCCGCTCAGGGCGCCGCTTCCGGGGGGATTTGTGATGAGTTCAAACCGTTTTGTCAGCTGCGCCGGCCTGCTGGGTCTGCTTCTGGCCGCAGGCGCGCAGGCGCAGGACGCTGCCGCGCCGGCAGCTGAAGCGCCTGCTGCCGAGGCAGCTGCTGCCGAAGCGCCGGCGGGCGAAAGCGCTGAGACGGCGCCCGCCGAAGCTGCGGCGCCGGAGGCCGCGGCCGCTGCCGATGCCGGCAGCCCGAGCACCGAGGCTGCGCCGGCCGCCGACAGTGGCGAGCCGCCGACAGTGGCTGCCGATTCCGGCGAGGCCGCCGCCGGCGGCACCGAGCCGCTGCAGCTGTACGGCGGCGTGGACTACGCCTTCGTCACCGCCTCGCTGTCCAAGGATTCGCTGAAGACCGCGCTGGGCGGCGAGACCGTAGACTCCAATTTCTATCGCCTGCGTTTCGGCGCGCGCCTGCTGCCGGCGATTGGCGTGGAAGCGCAGTACGGCATCAAGGGCAGCGGCAACGATGCCGACACCCAGTCGATGTACGGCCTGTACGTGGTCCCCACCGGCGTGTTCTTCGACCTCGTCGAAATCTCGGCGCCCGTGGGTTACGCGCATGTGGAGCTGAAGAACAGCAGCGGCAAGGCTAAGTTCGACGCCGCCAGCTTCGGCTTCAACATGGAAGTGCCGGTGTACATCAACGAAGGCGGCTACATTCCGGCCATCCGCGTCGGCGGCGGCGGCACCGTGTACTACGCCGGCAGCCAGGCGCGCGTGTACGGCTTCCAGGCGGGCCTGCGGATGGATTTCAAGCTGTAAGCCACTGCGTGAAACAAGAAAGCGGCCTGCGGGCCGCTCTTTTTGTGAGTGTAGAAAGAGCAGCTGCTGAATTTCAGGCTTTGCGTAAACGTGGTTTGCCGTAAAGCAACTCGTATTGCTTGAGCAGCTTTTCCCAGGGGTTGCCGCCAAAACCTGGTCCAGCACCTGTCAGGCGGTTCAGAGAGAAGCGCTCAAGATTGCTTTCACCCGCTTTCTGTTGATGTTCCTGCACGGCATCGAAAAGTGCGTCCGCGTAGCGCTGCAGGACCTGGCTGCGGTCTTCAGGCTTGGTTGGAATGGGTTCGTTCCACTGCAGTCTTTCGAGATCCAGGCGCACAGCTGCGTAGTGAAACTCTCGCCTTTTCTGCTCGCTTAGTGGCTCGTCGGCAATTTCCGCAAGCTTCGGTTCTCCGGTGAGCCATTGCAGTGAGGCTGCCAACACCGCAGGCCAAACAGCATGAGTTTGCGCAGCGGCAAACATCGCCAGCATCGCGGTGATCAGGCTGCCAGGCATTCCGTCAACTTCACCGCGCAGCTGTGCCGCTTCCTGTTCGTTCAGCACGCGGCGATACCACGCTTCCACAAAGGGGCCGGGTGATTCCGGTAAAGCGGGAATCTGCTCGGGCGCATTCAGCGTGGCCACCAGATGCCGCAGGCGGTTCTGAAAACGACGAATCTCGCGAGGCGAGGTTTGCGTCAGGCGCAGCAGCGGCGACCAGGCCTCCAGGCTCCAGTGCAGGTCGCGGGGGTCGCTGGAATTGAAACGCGTCCGCCAAGTCCAGATCAGGCGCAGACCCAAGACCAAGCCCAGTGCCCCCAGCAGCATCCACACGGCTGCGGGGACATGGCCGGGATCGCCGGGCTCCA
The DNA here is from genome assembly GCF_900111015.1 of Solimonas aquatica. Classification (GTDB taxonomy): domain Bacteria; phylum Pseudomonadota; class Gammaproteobacteria; order Nevskiales; family Nevskiaceae; genus Solimonas; species Solimonas aquatica. The sequence continues at coordinate 36,839 of NZ_FOFS01000008.1, forward strand.
AGTAGCTGGTGCCGGGTGGTGGCTGGTCGTTTTTCTGGGTGGCTTCGGGCCTCGCTGTCGCCGGTGCGGCCGAGTTCGCTGCGGCTCCACTGCTGGTCGGCGTCTGCACCGCGAAGTCCGGGCTTCTGGTCTGTGGTGTCCGCTCGCCTTGTCCCAGATAAAAGCCCAGCGTCCCCGCGCAGGCCATAAAAATCAGCACAAAGAACAAGCCAAGCGCTGGAAGCAACATGCGGTCCAACCAGCGCAGGTATCCGGGCACAAGCCGCCATTCATACTCTGTCCGTGCTGGCCTCTGCTCGGTGAGCATCGCCGCCGTGCCTCGGCTGTCCAGCTCGGGAACCTGGACCCGCAGGTTGACCAGTTTGCGCAGGAAGCGCTCGGCAAAATCGCGGCGTTTCTGTGGCGTCTCTCCGTCGCGTGCCATCTCAGCAGCCAGTTCGCTGTAAGCCAAGCCCAGATTGCACTCCACGGTTTCGCGGGCAATGCCCAGCACCACCACCACTTCGCCCGATTCACAGAGAAAGTTGACTGCTTCGAGCAGGCTGGCCGTGCTTTTCGAATCGCAGCGATCCAGATCATCAATGAACAGATACAGGCGGTAGGGCAGCAGGGCGGTGGTCACATCGCGAAAATCGCCGGCGAAGCGATAGCGGTAACTGGTTTCCTTCTCCGCTGCGCGCATCTTCATCATCCCCGCTGCCGCTTTCAGCACTGCGGGATTGGGAAAGGGTGACAAGGTGCCCAGCAAGCCCCAGAGCGCCGGCAGCGCCGAGAGCAGCAGGGCCAGATACAGGACGCTGCGTTCGTGTGTCCGGCTGATCTGCGCGACGCGTCGGCGCAGGTTCAGATGTGTTGTGGACGTACTTTCCGGCGCCGCTACGGTCGCGCAGGCTGTGCCAACTGTCAGGCAAGCGGCGGCATCGGCCAGCCCTTCCAGGCGGCTGGCGCTCGCACTCCGATCGGCGCTCAGCAACTGTGCCCAGAAGCCGGCGAGCAGCGCCAGCGCCAACAGGCTGGGCATCGCGCGCCAGCGATAGCGGCGCAGACGCAGCGCAAAAAGCTTGAGCCAATAAACAGGTGTTCTGGGCGTAATCTCGCGGCGCAGCGTGTCCAGCAGTGCGGCCAACAGGTGCTCGTCGTTCTGATGGTGCCAGGCATTAAACCAAGCACAGCGCGCGCCGTAGCAGCGCAGATCGGTTTCCAGCATCCGCATCAAGGTGCTCTTGCCGGTTCCCCATTCGCCATCGATGGCAATCACCAGCGGTGGCGAAGTGCCCCGGTTGCGTAGCAGGCGCGAGAGCGCCAGCACTCTCGGTGCAGTCTGCAGGCGATCATCGGCGAGCCCGGCGCGGGGTTTGTCACTGCTGCCGATCTGTTGCAGCGCGTCGCGTTCAGGCGGCTTGCCCGCGATTGCCAAAGCCAGAATCACAATTGCCAGGCTGAGTAGCCAGAACCACGGTGCCGGGCTCAGTGTATGTTTCAGCAGCCGAACACGCTTCCAGGACAGGCCGCCGTCGGCGGTGGCGAGGATGGTGCCGCCGTTTCCGACGGCCCAGCCGTGTTGGTCATCGACGAAGTGCACGCTGGTGAGCGTGGCGCTGGTGCCGCTGGCCTGGG
>NZ_FOFS01000008.1:40474-235316 GCF_900111015.1 Solimonas aquatica
GCGAGGATCGTGCCGTCAACTCCGACGACCCAGCCGTGCTGGGCATCGACGAAATGCACGCTGTTGAGTGCGGCACTGGTGCCGCTGGCCTGAGCTTGCCAGCGCGCACCGCCGTTGGCGGTGACGAGGAGGATGCCGCCGTCTCCGACTGCCCAGCCGTGCTGGGCATCGACGAAGTGCGCGCTGAAGAGCCAGGCGCTGCTACCGCTGGCCTGGGCTTGCCAGCGCGCGCCGCCGTCGGCGGTGGTGAAGATCGTGCCGCCGACCCCGACGACCCAGCCGTGCTGGGCATCGACGAAGTGCACGCTATTGAGATTTCCCCTGATAGTGGTTAGACGTTCAGCCGGATTGCTTTCCAAGGGATAAGCCCAGAAGTCGGCTGCCGGCATGCTGTTGCGCCAGAAATTCGAACGCAGGGGGTTGAGCTCATAGTTGCGCTGGCTGAGATCGGCGCGGGGCGCCTGATTCAGTGCCGCAAACAAGCTCAGCAGCCAGATAATGAGCAGGCCGCCCAAACACCACCGTTGACGCTGGCTGATCGCGTCGAGTTCCTCGCGCATCGGATGCCCCCTTTAGCCCGATGGCCTGGCGCCTAGCAGCGCGCGGAAGACCATGCTTTGTTTCCCCCTATGCCTGCAGTATGCAGGAGGCCAGCGTAGTCGAAGCGAGGTGGCGGTCGCGGACTGTGCGTTCCGACACCTTGTGAAAACCCGAGACAACGACCCGCAAGCCTGTGCAGATGCGGGCGCTTTTTGCCCGACAACTCTCAAGAGACCAAGGGGGATCGAAGTGGCGAAGCGTTGCTGTTTCAACTGGTGCCTAAGGAGAGACTCGAACTCTCACGAGGGGTTGCCTCGGCGGATTTTGAGTCCGCTGCGTCTACCGATTCCGCCACTCAGGCTTGAACAGCATGTGCCCGCGCATCTGCGGCGCGGGGCGGGCATTATATGCGGCCCTTTGCCGCCTGCCACCCATGCGTCGCGCCGATTTTCACTATGAGCTGCCGCCCGAGCTGATTGCGCAACACCCCAGCGCCGAGCGCTCGGCCAGCCGTCTGCTCCACGTCGGCGCCACGCTCGCCGACCGCCACATCCGCGAACTGCCGCAGTTGCTCAGCCCCGGCGATCTGCTGGTCTTCAACGACACCCGCGTGATTCCCGCGCGTCTGTACGGACGCAAGAGCACGGGCGGGCAGGTGGAGATTCTGGTGGAACGGGTGCTGGATGCGCGGCGCTTCCTGGCGCAGCTGGGCGTGTCCAAGAAACCCAAGGCCGGCGGTGTGATCGAGCTCGGCGAGGATCGGCTGACAGTGCTGGGCCGCGAGGACGATCTCTTCGAGCTGCAGCTGCAAGGTGAGGGGGAGGTGATGGCCTTTCTGGAGCGCGCCGGCCGTCTGCCGCTGCCGCCCTACATCACGCATGCACCGGATGCCGGGGATGCCGAGCGTTACCAGACCGTGTTCGCACGCGAGCCCGGCGCGGTGGCGGCGCCCACCGCCGGCCTGCACTTCGATGCGCCCCTGCTCGCTGCCTTGAAAGCGCGCGGCGTGCAGACCGCGACCCTGACGCTGCATGTGGGCGCCGGCACCTTCCAGCCACTGCGCGTGGAGGATCTGAGCCAGCACCGCATGCATGCCGAGCGCTATGTGATCGACGCGGCGCTGTGTGAGGCCCTGGCGCAGACGCGCGCACGCGGCGGGCGCATCGTGGCGGTGGGCACTACAGTGACGCGTGCCTTGGAATCGGCCGCCGCCGCGCAGGACAGCGCAGCGCTGCAGCCCATGCGTGGCGAGACGCGGCTGTTCATCACGCCCGGCTATCGCTTTGCCGTGGTGCAGCGTCTGCTCACCAATTTCCATCTGCCGGAGAGCACGCTGATGATGCTGGTCTGCGCCTTCGGCGGTCATGAACGCATGATGGCCGCGTATCGCCATGCGGTGGCGGCGCGCTACCGCTTCTTCAGCTACGGCGATGCGATGCTGATCGAACCCGAAACGCCATGAACAACAGCAACACGCGCATGAAGTTTGAACTGCTCAAGACCGACGGCGGCGCGCGACGCGGCCGGCTGAGCTTCGCCCGTGGCGTGGTGGAGACGCCGATCTTCATGCCGGTGGGCACCTACGGCACGGTCAAGGCGCTGTCGCCGGAAGAGCTGCTGGCGGTGGGCAGCCAGATCATTCTCGGCAACACCTTTCATCTGATGCTGCGACCGGGCGAGCAGCTGATCCAGCAGCGCTTCGGCAGCCTGCATGGCTTCATGCACTGGGACAAACCCATTCTCACCGACTCCGGCGGCTTTCAGGTCTGGAGCCTGTCGGGTCTGCGCAAGATCACCGAGGAGGGCGTGAAGTTCGCCTCGCCCATCAATGGGGATCGCATCTTCCTGTCGCCCGAGCGCTCCATCGAGGTCCAGCACGGCCTGGGCAGCGACATCATCATGCAGTTCGACGAATGCACGCCGTATCCGGCCACCGAGAAGCAGGCGCGCAAGTCCATGGAGCTGTCGGCGCGCTGGGCAGCGCGCTGCAAGACCGCGCATGGCGAGGCGCCCGGTGCGCTTTTTGGCATCGTGCAGGGCGGCATGCATGCGCCGCTGCGCCTGGAGTCCTTGCAGCGTCTGCGCGAGATCGGGTTCGACGGTTATGCGGTGGGCGGCCTGTCGGTGGGCGAGCCGGAGGCCGAACGCCTGCAGGTGCTCGACGCCGTGGGACCGCAGCTGCCGGCGGATCGTCCGCATTATCTGATGGGCGTGGGCACGCCGCGCGACATCGTGCAGGGCGTGGCGCGCGGCATCGACATGTTCGACTGCGTGATGCCCACGCGCAATGCGCGCAACGGTCATCTGTTCACCAGCCAGGGCGTGCTCAAGCTGCGCAATGCCCAGTACCGCGACGACCCCGCGCCCCTGGATCCGGCCTGCGACTGCTATACCTGCCAGAACTACTCGCGCGCCTATCTGCACCATCTCGACCGCTGCGACGAGATGCTGGGGCCGCGCCTCAACACCATCCACAATCTGCACTACTACCTGAAGCTCATGCAGCGCATCCGCAGCGCGATTGAAGCGGGTTGCTTCGAGGCCTTCGCCAGCGATTTCATCGCCTCAGCGGAAGGCAAGCCGGCCAAGTCCAAGGCAGCGCCGGTATAGCGGCGGGGGTCTCCGCGACACTAGCCTGGCGGGGCCTTCAAGAATCACGCGAAGGCCGCGCTTACAGCAGTTTTGCGATGTCCTCGCCGATCTTCTCCGGCGTGTCCATGGAGCCGTAGCGCTTGAGCACCTGGCCGTCCTTGCCGATCAGGAACTTGGTGAAGTTCCACTTGATGCCCTCGGTGCCCAGCACGCCGGGTGCGGCGCTCTTGAGGTACTGATACAGGGGATGTGCGCCGGCGCCGTTGACCTCGATCTTGGCGTACATCGGAAAGCTCACCTCGTAGTTCAGTGAGCAGAAGCTCTGGATCTCGGCTTCGTTGCCCGGCTCCTGATGGCCGAACTGGTCGCAGGGGAAACCCAGAATCACCAGGCCCTTGTCCTGGTATTGCCGCCACAGCGCTTCCAGGCCCTTGTACTGCGGGGTGAAGCCGCATTTGCTGGCGACGTTGACCACCAGCAGCAGCTTGCCCTGATAGTCGCTGAGCTTTTGCAGCTGGCCGTCGATGGTCTTGGCTTCGAAGTCGTACACGCTGCTCATGGCAATCCTCCAAATCCGGTTTGGTTTTCCGCGATACGAGCATGGTAACCAAAGCCTGCTTCTGCGGTCGGCAGGCGAGGGCTGCAGCAAAACAAAAAAGGCGGGTTACGGCGCTTGCGTGCCGAACCCGCCCTGTAGTTGCAGTGGGTGCCGCTTCAGACTTAGAAGTTCGCCACGTCCGCCTGCATCGCCTCGGTCGCGCTCTGGCGCACATTGAGCAGCAGGCTCGGCACCTGCGAGAGCATGCGGTTGACGAAGAACTGCGCGGTGACACGCTTGGTCGCGGCAAAGGCAGCGTCGCCGCCGGCGTCGGCCGCGCGCACGATGCGCAGCCAGTTCCAGCCCAGGTACACCAGCGAGAAGGCGCGCATGTAGTCCACGCAGCCGAAGGCGGCGTCGTCCGGCGAGGTCTTGTAGGACTCGCGCACCCACTGCGTGGTGGCTTCCAGTTCTTCCAGGGCCTGGGCCAGCGGGCCGCTGATGAAGCCGGCACCGGTTTCCAGGTCGGCGCGCACGGCCTTGAAGAAACGCTGCGGCAGGCGGCCGTTGTGCAGGGTCAGCTTGCGGCGCACCAGATCCATGGCCTGGATGCCGTTGGTGCCTTCATAGAGGCAGAGAATCTTGGCGTCGCGCATGATCTGCTCGATGCCGTGTTCGCGGATGAAGCCGTGGCCGCCATAGACCTGCACGGCGGTGGAAGCCAGGTCCACGGCGCTGTCGGTGCAGAAGCCCTTGACCAGCGGCGTGTTGAGGTCCACCCAGTCCTGCGCTTCCTCGCGGGCGCTTTCGTCGGCCGCGGCATGCGAGGCGTCGACGTGCATCGCGGTTTCATAGGCCAGCACGCGCGCGCCTTCGGTGACCGCCTTCATCTGCAGCAGCATGCGGCGCACGTCGGGGTGATGGGCGATGACATCGCCGCCGTTGAAGGCCTTGCCCTGCTTGCGTTCCAGGGCGTAGCGGATCGCGTTCTGGGTGGCCAGCTCGCAGAGGCCCAGGCCCTGGTAACCGACCATGATGCGCGCCAGGTTCATCATCACGAACATGTTCTGGATGCCGGTGTTGGGCGCGCCCACCATCCAGCCCTTGGCGTTCTCGAAGGACATCGAGCAGGTGCAGGAGCCGTGGATGCCCATCTTGTGCTCGATGGACACGCAGTACACCGGATTGCGCGCGCCCAGGCTGCCGTCGGCATTGATCAGATACTTGGGCACCACGAAGGTGGACAGGCCCTTGATGCCCGGCGGCGAGTCGGGCAGACGCGCCAGCGCGAAGTGCACGATGTTGTCGGCCATCGTGTGTTCGCCGGAGGTGATGAAGATCTTGCCGCCTTCCAGCAGGTAGCTGCCGTCGGCCTGCGGCGTGGCCTTGGTCTTCACCGCCGCCAGATCGGAGCCGGCCTGCGGCTCGGTGAGGCACATGGTGCCGGTCCACTCGCCGGTGGCGAGCTTGGGCAGATAGGTGTTCTTCTGCTCTTCGCTGCCGTTGGCGGCGATGGCCTCGAAGCAGCCCTGCGTCAGGCCGGTGTAGAGCGCAAAGGACACGCTGGCCGAGCAGAGCATCTCTTCGATGACCTTGCCCAGGGTGTAGGGCAGGCCGGCGCCGCCGTATTCCTGCTTCTGCATGATGCCGATCCAGCCGGCCTCGGCGTACTTCTTGAAGAACTCGGCGAAACCGTCCGGCAGCTTCACCTCGCGGTTGCTGTACACGCAGCCCTGCGCATCGGAGCTGGCATTGAGCGGGGCGAGTTCCTTCTCGATCAGCTTGGCGGCTTCGTCGATCAGGCCGTTGAGGGTTTCCGGCGTGGCTTCCTCGAAGCCCGGCAGCCTGGCGAGCTTGCCTGCGCCCAGCACTTGATTGAGGACGAAATCAATTTCCTTCAGCGGCGCCTTGTAACTGGCCATGTCCGTATTTCCTTGGGCAGAGGTCAAAAATTTGAAGCGGCGGAGTGTAACGAGCGGAGATTGGCTGCCGCCATGGCAAAAAATACATGCTTGCCTGAGAGAAAATGCCAGTCCCCGGCTCGTGTCTGTGGCGGCAATGGCGGAGGCGGCGGCAAGGCCTGCGGACGCTCGGCTACACTTTCGGTCATGAATATCACAGTCTTTGGTTCAGGATACGTGGGTCTGGTGACGGCGGCCTGTCTGGCCGACGTGGGCAATCGGGTCTTGTGCGTGGATGTGGACCCGGAAAAGATCGCCACGCTCAAGGCCGGGCATTGCCCGTTCTACGAGCCGGGTATCGACAGCCTGCTGGTGCGCAATGCCAAGGGCGGCCGGCTGGACTTCACCACCGATGCGGCGCGCGGTGTGGCCCATGGCGAGATCATCTTCATCGCGGTGGGCACGCCGCCGCAGGAAGATGGTTCGGCCGACCTGCAGTACGTGCTGGCGGTGGCGCGCACCATCGGCCAGCACATGGCCGACTACAAGGTGGTCTGCACCAAGTCCACGGTGCCGGTGGGCACCGCTGCCAAGGTGCGCGAGGCGCTGGCCGCCGAGCTGGCGGCGCGGCGTCTGGCTCTGCCCTATGACGTGGTGTCGAATCCGGAGTTTCTGAAGGAAGGCGCGGCGGTGGAGGACTTCATGCGTCCGGACCGCATCATCGTCGGCACCGACAATGCCCGCGCCCTGGACAAGATGCGTCAGCTCTACGCGCCCTTCAATCGCAACCATGACCGCGTGATGGCCATGGACGTGCCTTCGGCGGAGCTGACCAAGTATGCTGCCAACGCCATGCTCGCCACGCGCATCAGCTTCATGAACGAGCTGGCGCTGCTGGCCGAGCAGGTGGGCGCGGACATCGAAAGCGTGCGTCGCGGCATCGGCTCCGATCCGCGCATCGGCTTTCACTTCCTCTACGCCGGTGCCGGTTACGGCGGCTCCTGTTTTCCCAAGGACGTGAAGGCCCTGATCCGCACCGGCGGCGAGCACGGCCAGAGCCTGCAAGTGCTGCATGCGGTGGAAGCGGCCAATGAGCATCAGAAGCAGGAGCTGTTCCGGCGCATCAGCGCCTACCTGGGCAGCGTCAAGGGCAGGACCATCGCGCTCTGGGGCCTGGCCTTCAAGCCCAATACCGACGATATGCGCGAGGCGCCCAGCCGCGTGCTGATGGAGGCGATCTGGGCGGCGGGCGGCAAGGTGCGCGCCTTTGATCCAGTGGCCATGGAGACCACGGCGAAGATCTACGGCGAGCGCGCCGACTTCACCCTGGTGGACAGCCCCGAGGCGGCCTGCGAGGGCGCCGATGTGCTGGCCATCGTCACCGAATGGTCGGCGTTCAAGGCCCCGGACTTCGCGCGCATCAAGGCCCTGCTCAAGACCCCGGCGATCTTCGACGGGCGCAATCTCTACGATCCGGCGGCGGTGCAGGCGGCGGGCCTGCATTACCAGGGCATCGGGCGGGCGCGTCTGGGTTGAAGAAAGCCCCCTCTCCCCTGGCCCCTCTCCCGCGAGGGGAGAGGGGAAGGGTTCCGACGGTCGCCTTGAGGCGTCCGATTCCACGGCCGCCTGCTCATTTCTCCCCTCTCCCCTCGCGGGAGAGGGCTTGGCGGAGAGGGGACGGAACCGTCGCGCACTTTCCGCAGTCACAGCCACGCGCCGCAAGCCGCACCGCCAATCGGGCATAATCGCGCGCCTTCATTCTCCAACCATAAGCCAGAGTCGGGAGTTACCCAGTGCTGGATTTTCTGATCAGTTCCGCTTACGCCCAGTCCGCCGCCGTCGCGCCGACCTCACCGCAGGGTCTGCTGCAGGCCTTCTGGCCGCTGCTGGTGATGATTCCGCTGTTCTATTTCCTGCTGATCCGTCCGCAGACCAAGCGCGCCAAGGAGCATCGCGACATGCTCGCCAAGATCGCCAAGGGCGACGAGGTGGTGACCAGCGGCGGTCTCGCCGGCAAGGTCGTGGGTCTGGGCGAGGCTTATCTGAGCATCGAAGTCGCCGACAACGTGCAGGTGAAAGTGCAGAAGTCCGCGGTCACCGGCGTGCTGCCCAAGGGCACGCTCAAGGCGCAGTAAAGCTGTCTCGCGAGCGGCGCCGTGTCCCGGCGCCGCCTCTAAGTTTTTGTCGAACCTGATTGCCGCGTATGAAGCCCTATTCCACCTGGAAATATTTCCTGCTGATCGCCGCCCTGGCGTTCGGTCTGCTCTACGCGGCGCCCAATCTCTATGGCGACGACCCTTCCGTGCAGATCTCGCTGGAAAGCGGTGATCCGCTGCCGGCGGAGGTCAGCGGCAAGATCGCAGCGGCGCTCAAGGATGCCGGTCTCACGCCCAGCGCCAGCGGCATCGAGAACGGGCAGTGGGTGGTGCGCTTCTCGCACGCCGAGGATCAGCTCAAGGCGGCAGATCAGCTCAAGCAGGAGCTGGGCCGTGATTACGTGGTGGCGCTGAATCTGGCCTCGAAGACGCCGGAGTGGCTCAAGGCCATCGGCGCCAAGCCCATGAACCTGGGCCTGGACCTGCGCGGCGGCGTGCACTTCCTGCTGGAAGTGGACATCGAGGAAGTGCGCAAGAAGGCGGTGGAGCGCATCCTCACCGAAGTGCCGGCGCTGCTGCGCAAGGAAGACATCCGCTACACCGGGCGTCGTGAAAACGGCGATTCGGCGGTGATGGAATTTGCCGACGCCGAACACGTGGATCAGGCCAGCCGCGCCATCGCCAAGGCCTTTGCCGAATACCAGGTCACGCCGCTGCCGGAAGCGCCGCTGAGCCTGTCCATCAAGCTGACGGAGAAAGAGGCCAAGCGCATCGTCGATTTCGCCGTGCAGCAGAACCTCACCACCTTGCGCAATCGCGTCAACCAGCTCGGCGTGGCCGAGCCGCTGGTGCAGCGCCAGGGTGAGAACCGCATCGTCGTGCAGCTGCCCGGCGTGCAGGACACCACGCGCGTGAAGGATCTGCTGGGCGCCACGGCCACCCTGGAATACCGCGCCGTGGCCGATCAGGACGCCTATGCCGCCGCCTCCAGCGGCGTGGTGCCGGCCGGCACCGAGCTGTTCTACACCCGTGCCGACCGTCGTCCGGTGCTGCTCAAGCGCGAGGTGATCGCCGGCGGCGACAATCTGGTCGATGCCGCTTCCACCGTGGATGAAAACGGTGGCCCGGCGGTATCGGTGACCCTGGATGCCAGCGGCGCCAAGCGCATGTTCACCTTCACCGAGCAGAACGTCGGCAAGCCGATGGCGGTGCTGTTCAAGGAACGTCAGGTGGTGACCAGCTACAACGCCAAGGGCGAGGCGATCCGCGAGCATCGCGAGGTGGAAGAAGTGATTTCCATCGCCAGCATCCGCGGCGTGTTCGGCAAGCGCTTCCAGACCACGGGTCTGGCCAGCAAGGAAGCCTACGATCTGGCGCTGCTGCTCAAGGCCGGCGCCCTGGCCGCGCCGGTGGACATCGTCGAAGAGCGCACCGTGGGCCCGAGCCTGGGTGCGGACAACATCCGCAAGGGTTTCTCCGCGGCAGTGCTGGGCCTGGGGCTGGTGGTGCTGTTCATGGTCTTCTACTACCGCGTTTTCGGTCTGTTCGCGGTCAGCGCGCTGCTGCTCAATCTGCTGCTGGTGGTGGCGGTGCTGTCGCTGCTGCAGGCCACGCTGACCATGCCCGGCATCGCCGGCATCGTGCTGCACATGGGTATCGCCGTGGACGCCAATGTGCTGATCTACGAGCGCATCCGTGAAGAATTGCGTGGCGGGGCCAAACCACATACCGCCATCGAGGCCGGTTACGAGCGTGCCTTCCTCACCATCGCCGACGCCAACGTCACCGTGCTGATCGGCACCGTGGTGCTGTTCGCGCTGGGCGCAGGTCCGGTGAAGGGCTTCGCCATCACCCTGGCCATCGGCATCCTGTCTTCGCAGTTCACTGCCATCGTCGGCTCCCGCGCCCTGGCCCAGCTGGCCTTTGCGCGCCGTCAGCTCAAAGAAGTGCCGATCTGGTAAGGCCCTCTCGCCATGAAATTCTTCGCCCGCGTTCCCAACATCAACTTCATGGCCCAGCGCAAGCTGGGTCTGACGGTTTCCGCCGTGCTCACCATCGCCGCGATCCTGCTGGTGGTGATCCGCGGCCTGAACTTCGGCATCGACTTCACCGGCGGTGTGCTGGTGGAAGTGAAATATCCGGCGCCGGTGCAGCTGGAAAAGGTCCGCGCCGATCTCGCCAGCGCCGAATACGAGCGCGCCGTGGTGCAGTACTTCGGTGATTCGTCCTCGGTGCTGATCCGCCTGCCGCCCGCCGGCAAGGAAAGCTCGGCCCAGGTCAGCACCCATATTCTCGAAGCCCTGCATGCCAGCGAGGCCGGCATCACCCTGCGCCGCATCGAGTTCGTGGGCCCGCAGGTGGGCGAGGAGTTGTTCAGCGCCGGCGGTCTGGCGCTGCTGTTCGCCTTCATGGGCATTGCCGCCTACATCATGTTCCGCTTCGAGTGGAAGTTTTCGGTGGGCGCCATCGCGGCGCTGATTCACGACGCGCTGATGGTGCTGGGCATGCTGGCCATCTTCCAGGTGGAGTTCGATATCACCACGCTGGCGGCGATCCTGGCCCTGATCGGTTATTCGAACAACGAAACCATCGTGATCTTCGACCGTATCCGCGAGAACCTGATCTCCGAACGGCGCCTGGACATCCTGGACGTGGTCAATCTGTCCGTGAACCAGACCCTGCTGCGCTCGGTGATCACGCACTTGACCACGCTGCTGGTGCTCAGCGCGCTGTTCTTCCTCGGCGGTGCCACGGTGCACGGCTTTTCGGTGGCGCTGATCGTCGGCGTGATCGTCGCGACCTACTCCTCGATCTACGTGTCCACCAATCTCGCGGTCGCCCTGGGCATCTCCCGCGAAGACCTGCTGCCGGCCAAGGACAAGGAAATCGACGAGCTGCCTTGAACGGGCCAGCGCGGGAAATGTCGGCTGCGGAAGTGGGGACTTCCGTAACGCCGAAGGTGACGTAAGACAAAACTTACAAAAGCCGGCGTCAGCCGGTGATAGGCGCCTGTCGCAAAAGAATTGAATATCTCTACAGCGCCGCCGGGCTGTTTTCGCGCGGTAAGTCGTCATCGTACGCGGGGCGACAGGCGCAAGGCGGCGATAGGGCAAGGGCGTTCCGGTAGGGATCAGGGCACTGTGGCGGTGCTCGTTTGTGGGGCTTGGGGGATCAACCTTGGCAATCGGCTCTGTGGTAGAGGAGAGTGTGTTTGCGCGCGCGGATAGCGCCGCGACACTGCAGGGGGTACAGGATCGGGCGGCAGTGCGCCTTGAGCCTGCGGCTTCGCCGTCGCTTCCTGTCAACGCTTACTGCCGTCTCGGCAAGCGTGGTTTCGATGTGCTGTTCTCGGTGCTCGCCATTGCCGGCCTGAGCTGGCTTTATGCCTTGCTCGCGCTGCTGGTGAAGCTCGATTCTCCGGGGCCGGTGCTGTTCCGTCAGCGACGCGTCGGCCTGGACGGCAACAGCTTCGACTGTCTGAAATTCCGCACCATGCGCCATGAGCCGCAGGCGCAGTTCTGCCAGGCGCAGAAGAACGATCCGCGTGTGACCCGGATCGGGCGCTTCCTGCGCAAGACCAATCTCGATGAGTTGCCGCAGTTCTTCAATGTGCTGCGCGGCGAGATGTCGGTGGTCGGCCCGCGCCCGCATGTGCCCGAGCTCGATGGCGCCTATATCGGCCTGGTCCAGGGCTATGCGGATCGCACCCGCGTGCGTCCCGGCATCACGGGGCTGGCGCAGGTCAGCGGCTGCCGTGGCGAGACGCGCCGTCTGCGCGATATGCGCCAGCGCGTGCGTCTGGACCTGTTCTATGCGCGCAATGCCGGGCTGCTGTTCGACCTGAAGATCATCGTCGAAACCGTGCGCTGCACCCTGCTGGGCGATCAGCGCGCCTACTGACAAGGCGCCGCCGGCGGCGCGGCGCCTGCAGCTTCCGGCGCCGACCTTCCTACTGCAGCAGTTTCACCAGCTCGTCCTGCAGCTTGATGCTGCTGGCCAGCACGTGGCCGGTTTTCAGCACGTCGGCGCTGCCGTCGAGTGAATTCACCACGCCGCCGGCTTCACGCACCAGCACCACGCCGGCCGCGATGTCCCAGGGCTTGAGGTTGAACTCCCAGAAACCGTCCAGGCGTCCGGCGGCCACATAGGCCAGATCCAGGGCCGCCGAGCCGGCGCGGCGCAGGCCGGCAGTATGGGCGGCGACATTGCGCAGCATCGGCAAGTAGCGGTCCAGGTATTCCTCGCGCAGCGGCACGCCGGTGCCGATCAGGGCCTGGCTCAGGTCCTTGCAGGTGGAGATGCGGATCTTGCGGTTGTTGAGCAGGGCGCCATCACCCTTGGAGGCGATGTAGAGGTCCTGCGTGCAGGGCGCGTAGATCACGCCGTGCTCCAGCTTGCCGCGCACCTGGATGCCGATGGACACCGCGAAATGCGGGATGCCGTGCAGGAAGTTGGTGGTGCCATCCAGCGGGTCGATGATCCAGGTGACCTCGCTGCCGGCGATCTCGCCGCTTTCCTCGCCGAGAATGGCGTGATGCGGGTAGGCCTTGTGAATCTGGCGGATGATTTCCGCTTCGGCGCCACGATCCACCTGCGTCACGAAATCGTTGTGCGCCTTGCGCTCGATCTGCAGCTGATCCACGCGGCCGTGATGGCGCATGATGAAATTGCCGGCCGCACGGGCAGCCGAGACAGCGATATTGACCAGCGGGTGCATGACGGGCCGGGCGTGATTAAGGAGCGGGGAGGACCGCTAGGATAACACGCGGCCTGTGCGCGGCGTCCTTACAATAAGCAGGATGAATGACGTCGAAGCCTTGAGCCGCATCCGCATCGTCCTGGTCAACACCCAGCATCCGGGCAATATCGGTTCCACCGCGCGGGCCATGCTGACCATGGGGCTCAGCGAGCTGGTGCTGGTTTCGCCTCAGCGTTTTCCCCATCCGCAGGCGCGCATGACGGCAGCGCACGCCATCGAGGTGGTGGAGAAGGCGCGCGTGGTGGATTCCTTGAGCGAAGCGCTGGCCGGTTGCGCCTGGGTGCTGGCCAGCTCGGCGCGGCCCCGGCATCTGGGCGATGCGCCGCTCACACCCTGGGACGCCGCGACGCGTGCGGTGCAGACCGCCGCTTCGGCGCCGGTGGCACTGGTGTTCGGCTGCGAGCGCACCGGGCTGACCAACGAGGAGCTGGATCTCTGCCATGCGGTCACGCAGGTGCCCACCAATCCCGGCTACAGCTCGCTGAACCTGTCGCAGGCCGTGCAGGTGCTCAGCTACGAGCTGCGCAAGGCCGCGCTGCCGGAGTTCAGGCCGGTGGCCGCCAAGCAGGATCATCCCTGGTATGCGCCGCCCGGCGTCGAGGACATGGAGCGCTTCTACGGGCATCTGGAGCGCATCCTGATGTCCACCGGCTTTCTCGATCCGGCCAACCCGCGCCTGCTGATGCGCCGCCTGCGGCAGTTCTTCAACCGCGCGAGCCCGGATCGCAATGAGCTCAACATCCTGCGCGGCGTGCTGAAGTCCATCGAGCAGCCCAAGGGCCGGCGCGTCCCCCTGCCCGGAGACGGCGGCGAGGCTTGAGCAAAAGCCCTGCCTGTCGAATCAGGACCGAATCGGTCTAAAATTAGAACCCCTTGCCTCGGAACGCTTGCGCAGCCGCAAAGCCCTTTAGGAAAACATGTTCGCCCGCATCCGCGAAGACATCGCCAGCGTTTTTGACCGTGACCCCGCCGCTCGCAATACCTGGGAAGTGCTGACCTGCTATCCCGGCCTGCATGCGCTGTGGGGACACCGGGTCAGTCACTGGCTGTGGACGCATGGTTGCAAATGGCTGGCGCGCTTCAATTCCAATCTCGCGCGCTGGCTCACCGGCGTGGAGATTCATCCCGGTGCGAGCATCGGCCGGCGCTTCTTCATCGACCACGGCATGGGTGTGGTGATCGGCGAGACGGCTGAAATCGGCGACGACGTCACGCTCTATCACGGCGTGACCCTGGGCGGCGTCAGCTGGAACAAGGGCAAGCGCCATCCCACCCTGGGCAATCGCGTGGTGGTGGGCGCGGGCGCCAAGATTCTCGGACCGTTCACGGTGGGCGAGGGCGCGCGCGTCGGCTCCAATTCCGTGGTGGTGCGCGAGGTGCCGCCGGGCGCGACCGTGGTGGGCATTCCCGCGCGCGTGGTGCAGGAGCGCGCCGAGCCTTCGCCGGCAGTGGCCGCGGTGGCCAAGCGCATGGGCTTTGATGCCTACGGCCTGTCGCGCGACATGCCCGATCCGGTGGCCAATGCCGTGTCGGTGATGTTCGATCACGTGCAGCGCCTGGACGAGCAGCTGGTGAAGATCTGCCGCCTGCTGCACGAGGTGGACTCGCGCATGCCGGAGCTGGAACTGTCCAAGCTGGAGCTGCCGGACTTCTGCGCCGATGCGCCGCCGGCCCTGGACTCGCTGGCCGGCAACGAACGGCCCAAGGTCTGAATGCCGGTCTATCTCGACCACAATGCCAGCACGCCCCTGGACGCGCGCGTGCTGGAGGCGATGCTGCCGTATCTCTCCGGCCCCTACGCCAACGCCTCCTCGCTGCATCGCTACGGTCGCGCCGCGCGCGATGGCGTGGAGCAGGCGCGTGCGCAGCTGGCGGCGCTGATCGGCTGCCAGCCGCAGGAAATCATCTGGACCTCCGGCGGCACCGAGGCCAACAACCTCGCGCTCAAGGGCGTGACCGAGCTGGCCACGCCCAGCCGCGTGCTCTACGGCGCCACCGAGCACCCTTCGGTGATGGAAGCCGCCGAGTCCCTGCACGCGCGTGGCTGGGGCGTGGAGGCCATCGCCGTGGATGCGCAGGGCCTGCTCGACTGGCCGCGCTTCGAAGCGCAGCTGCAGCGCGCGCCGCTGCGTCTGGTTTCGCTGATGCGCGCCAACAATGAAACCGGCGTGATTCAGGACATCGAGCGCGCTGCGGCGCTGGTGCACGCGCAGCAGGCCTGGCTGCATGTCGATGCGGTGCAGACCGCCGGCAAGCTGCCGCTGGACTTCGCCAACCTGGGCGCGGATCTGCTCAGCGTCTCCAGCCACAAGATTTACGGCCCCAAGGGCGTCGGCGCGCTGGTGGTGAATGCGCAGGTGGAGCTGAGCCCGCTGCTGCATGGCGGCGCGCAGGAGCGCGGCCTGCGCGGCGGCACCGAGAACGTGGCGGCCATCGTCGGCTTCGGCGCGGCGGCGCAGCTGGCAGGCGAGGCGCTTGCCGGGCGCAGCGCCAGGCTGCTGGCCTTGCGCGGGCAGCTGGAGGCCGGCTTGCGTGAGCTGCCCGGCGTGACGATCTTTGCCGAGCACAGCGCGCGACTGCCCAACACCTTGCAGTTCGCGCTGGACGGTTACGACGGCGAGGCGCTGCTGATGCAGCTGGATCGCAAGGGCTTTGCGGTGTCCAGCGGCTCGGCCTGCGCCAGCGGCAAGGGCGAGCCCAGCCATGTGCTGCTGGCCATGGGCTTCGCGCGCGAGCTGGCCAAGGGCGCGATCCGCGTCAGCCTGGGCAAGGACAACCAGCCCGAAGAGGTCTCGCGTTTCATCGAGGCGCTGCGCAGCTTCAAGCCCCGGGCCGGAGCGCCGCCTTGATTTACCTGGACTACGCCGCGACCACGCCGCTGGACCCGCAGGTGCGGGCGGCGATGCTGCCCTGGCTGGAAACCGACGCCGGCTTCGGCAATCCGGCCTCGGATCACGCCCTGGGCCGGCGCGCGCGCAAGGCGGTGGAAGCCGCGCGCGCGCAGGTGGCGGCGCTGCTCGGCGCCAGCGCCGAGGAAATCATCTGGACCTCGGGCGCCACGGAATCCAACAACCTCGCCATCAAGGGCGCGCTGGAGTTTCGCGGTCGCGCCAATGCGCATGTGATCAGCTCGCGCATCGAACACAAATCCGTGCTCGACACCCTGCGCTATCTGGAAACCCAGGGTTTGCGCGTGACGTATCTGACGCCCGCCGCCAGCGGCGTGATCGAGCCCGAGCAGGTGCGCGCGGCGCTGCGTCCCGACACCGCGCTGGTCTCGCTGATGTGGGTCAACAACGAAACCGGCGCCATCAATCCGGTGCTGGAACTGGCGAGCGAGCTGCGCGCGCGCGGCGTGCTGGTGCATATCGACGCGGTGCAGGCGGCCGGCAAGATCGCCGTGGACCTCGCGCAGCTGCCGGCTGATCTGCTGAGCGTCTCCGCGCACAAGCTCTACGGCCCCAAGGGCATCGGCGCGCTGTTCGTGCGCAAGCGGCCGCGCGCGCGCCTGAGCCCGCAGATTCACGGCGGCGGTCACGAACAGGGCATGCGCTCCGGCACCCTGGCCACGCACCAGATCGTCGGCTTCGGCGCGGCCTGTGCGCTGGCCGCCGCGCAGCTGGGCGAGGAGGGCGACCGCATCCGCGCGCTGCGTGAGCGTCTGCAGCGGCAGCTGCAGAGCGCGCTGCCCGAGGTGCTGCTCAATGCGCCCGCAGCTGCGGATGCACGCGCGCCGGGCATACTCAATCTGAGCTTCACCGGCGTGGAAGGCGAGTCGCTGCGCGCGATGCTGCCGGAACTGATGGTGTCCAGCGGCTCGGCCTGTTCCTCGGCCACGCGCGAGCCTTCCTACGTGCTGCGCGCACTGGGGCGCAGCGACGAGCTGGCCGGCGCTTCCCTGCGTCTGTCGCTGGGGCGTTACACCACGGCGGGGCAGGTCGACGCGGCCGCGACGCAGATCATCGCCGCCGTGCAGTTCCTGCGCGAACTTTCGCCGCAGGGCAGCGGCGCAGGCACGGCGGAACCGCTGCTCAAGGACAATGTGTACGAGTATCCCGCGCCGGCCTGGCAGCGCTTCGCACATCTGAAGCACGACGGGCGCCTGCCCGAGGACGCCGAGGTGCTGACGGCGGAAGCCGACAGCGCCGCCGCGCGCTCGCTGCTGCGCCTGCAGCTGCGCGTGCACGGGCGGCAGGTGCGCGAGACCCGATTCCAGGCCTACGGCTGTCCGATTGCGATTGCGGTAGGTGAGTATCTGGCCGAGCGCCTGGAGGCCGATGGCCTGGATGCGCTGGGCGCCATC
This sequence comes from Solimonas aquatica, assembly GCF_900111015.1. GTDB lineage: Bacteria > Pseudomonadota > Gammaproteobacteria > Nevskiales > Nevskiaceae > Solimonas > Solimonas aquatica. The sequence goes on from NZ_FOFS01000008.1 coordinate 57,204, forward strand.
AGCGCCGCCGTGCTGCGCGACGCGCTTGAAATCAGCGAAGACAAGGCCCATTGTGCCCTCATGGGTGAAGATGTCCTTCGCGCCCTGTTGCAGAAAACCGGTGGCAAGACATGAGCATCCAATTGACGGCCAACGCGGCCCAGCGTATCCAGCAGCAGATCCAGAAGCGTGGCAGCGGTTTCGGCCTGCGCGTCGGCGTGCGCAAATCGGGTTGTTCGGGCTATGCCTACACCATGGACTATGCCGATGCCGTGGAGGCCGACGAACAGGTCTTCGAGCAGCACGGGGCCAAGGTGGTGGTGCGCAGCGAGCACCTGCCGATGCTCGACGGCCTGACCCTGGATTTCCAGAAGCAGGGGCTCAACGAGGCCTTCAAGTTCCTGAACCCGAATGTGAAGGGGCAGTGCGGCTGCGGCGAGAGTTTCACGGTTTAGCCTCGCGGCGTTGCCGGTCGCACATCCGCCGCGGACGCCCGCCAGGCGTCACGGCGCAGTGGCAGGCTGTTCACGGACGGCGGCAAGCGCCATTTTTGCATTGCCCCCGCTGCCCGGCGGCGTCTATAATTCTTTGATTTTGCGAAGAACCTGAAGGGGCCGCAGCGGCCCTTTTGTCATTTCCCTTTGAGTTTTAAGGAGTTTGTACCGTGGCGGTTGAACGTACCCTGTCGATTCTCAAGCCGGATGCTGTGGGTAAGAACACGATTGGCAAGATTCTGGATCGTTTCGAGAGCGCTGGCCTGAAGATCGTGGCTTCGCGCATGACCCATCTGACCCAGGCCGAGGCCGAGGGTTTTTACGCGGTTCACAAGGAACGCCCCTTCTTCGGTGAGCTGGTGCGCTTCATGATCTCCGGCCCGGTGCTGATCTCGGTGCTGGAAGGCGAGAACGCCGTGGCCCTGCATCGCGACATCATGGGCGCCACCGATCCCAAGAAGGCTGCGCCGGGCACCGTGCGCGCCGACTTCGCGCAGTCCATCGACGAAAACGCCGTGCACGGCTCGGACAGCCTGGAGAATGCGAAGAACGAAATCGCGTACTTCTTCCGCGCCACCGAAGTCTTCGCCCGCACGCGCTGAGCGTACCTGAGGAGTTGAGGCGTGAGGCAGGAGGCACAGCAAGAGACTCTGCAGCGCGAGGGGCAGCCGCCCCTCACGCCTCAGGCCTCACGCCTCACGAACCTGTTCGGCCTCGATCGCGAGCAGCTGCGCGAGCGCTTCGCGGAGATGGGCGAGAAGCCCTACCGCGCCGATCAGGTGATGCAGTGGATTTACCGGCGCACGCGCAATTCCTTCGACGAGATGAGCAATATTTCGAAGGATCTGCGCACGCGCATGGCGCAGCACTTCGAGATTCGCACGCCGGAGCTGGTCACCGAGCAGGTTTCCCAGGACGGCACGCGCAAGTGGGTGCTGCGGCTGGACGGCGGCAATGCCATCGAAACCGTCTACATTCCCGAAGAGGGGCGCGCCACGCTGTGCATCTCCTCGCAGGTGGGCTGCGCGATGGACTGCGCGTTCTGCTCCACCGCGCAGCAGGGCCTGAACCGCAATATGACGACGGCGGAGATCATCGCCCAGGTCTGGTTTGCGGCGCGCACCCTGGGCGGTGATTTCCAGAACGAACGCGTGATCTCCAACATCGTGTTCATGGGAATGGGGGAGCCGCTGGCCAATTACAACGCGGTGCTGCCGGCGATCCGCATCCTGCTCGATGACTTCGGCTTCGGGCTGTCCAAGCGTCGCGTCACCGTGTCCACCTCGGGCCTGGTGCCGTTCATGGATCGCCTGCGCGAGGACGTGGATACGGCGCTGGCGGTGTCGCTGCACGCGCCCAACGATGCGCTGCGCAATGAGCTGGTGCCGATCAACCGCAAGTATCCGCTGGCCGAGCTGATGGCGGCCTGCCGGCGTTACACGGTGGAGAAGGACCGCAAGGCCCACATCGTCTACGAGTACGTGATGCTCGACGGCATCAACGACCAGCCCGAACACGCCCGCGAGCTGGTCAAGCTGCTGGGCGGCCTGCCGGCCAAGGTCAATCTGATTCCCTTCAATCCCTTTCCGCAGACGCAGTACCGGCGCTCGAAGCCGGAGGCGATTGCGGCTTTCGCCAAGATTCTGCGCGACCGCAAGATCATCGCCACCACGCGCAAGACGCGCGGCGACGATATCGACGCCGCCTGCGGCCAGCTGGTCGGCAAGGTGCAGTCCAGGCAGAAGAACCGCCTGCGCGGCATCGCCATCGTCGGCGACTAGCCCACGCTGCGGCATCCACTTTTTCCGATCCGTTCTCATGACCATGGAAGCGCCCCGCGTCTCTACTCCGGAACCGAACCCGCCGCCCGCGCCGGTGACCACGGCCAGTCCCGGCAGCCTGATCCGTGCGGCGCGCGAATCCTCGGGCCTGTCGCTGGACGATCTGGCCTCGATGATCAAGCTGGCCCGCAGCACGCTGGAGGCGCTGGAGCGCGATGATTTCCAGGCGCTGCTGGAGCCCGTCTATGTGCGCGGCTATTACCGCAAGTGCGCCAAGGTGCTGGGGCTTGATGAAAAAGCGTTGCTCGATGGCTATGCGCAGCGCGTGACGCACAAGTCGCCGCTGCCGCCGAGCAAGCTGCGCCTGGCTTCCGGTGGCGATCTGGGCTCCACCAACCGTCTGCCGGTGCCCACGGCGGTGCTGGTGGCGGTGCTGGCCATTCTCGCCTGTGCGCTGCTCTGGTTCCTGCGCGGCGCAGGCAGTCCGGCGGCGCACAACAGCGCGACCAGCAGTGTGCCGAGCAATGTGGTGACCACGCCGATGGCTGGCGAGAGCGGCGCAACCAATGCGGAGCCGCAGCAGCAGGCGCCTGCCGTCGAGACGCCGACGGCGCCTGGCGCCGACGCGGCTGCCGTCACGGCGCCGGAAGCCAGCGCGCCCGCCACGGCGCCGGAAATCAGCCCCAGCGTTGCGCCGACACCGGCACCGGCGGCCCAGGCCGCGAGCACGCCGCCGGCCGATGAGCAGGCGGTGGTCGGCGAGGGCGCGGCGCTGTTCAAGTTCAAGAAGAGCAGCTGGCTGCGGATCAAGGATGCCGACGGCCGGCTGGTGGTGCGGGCGGAGTTTCCCGCCGGTTCGCAGCGCCGCTACGGCGGCAAGCAGCCGCTGGACGTGTTCATCGGTGCAGCGGCGGACGTCACGCTGGAGTACGAAGGCAAGGCCATCGATCTGGCGCCGTACACGCGCGAGAACAAGACCGCCTGGCTGGTACTGCCGCTGAAGCCGCAGCAATAGGCGCGCGCAGGACGTTCCGGTCATGGCCATGAGCAGTCACCATCAGATCCAGCGACGCATCTCGCGGCAGATCCGTGTCGGCCGCGTCGCGGTCGGCGGTGGCGCGCCGATCTCGGTGCAGACCATGACCAATACCAACACCGAGGACGTGGCCGCGACGGTCGCGCAGGTGCAGGCGGCGGTCAAGGCCGGTGCCGATATCGTGCGCATCTCGGTGCCCACGCTGGCCGCCGCCAAGGCTTTTCGCGAGATCAAGCAGCAGGTCGGCGCAGTGCCGCTGGTGGCCGACATCCACTTCAACTACCGCTGCGGACTGGCCGCCGCCGAAGCCGGTGCCGATTGCCTGCGCATCAATCCGGGCAATATCGGCAATGACCAGAAAGTCTCCGAAGTGGTGGCCTGCGCGCGCCACCACGGCATTCCGATCCGCATCGGCGTCAACGCCGGTTCCCTGGAAGCCGATCTGCAGGAGAAATACGGCGAACCCAATGCCGATGCCCTGGTGGAATCGGCGCTGCGCCATGTCGAGATTCTCAAGCGCCACAACTTCGAGGACTTCAAGGTTTCGCTCAAGGCCAGCGAAATCTTCCTCACCGTGTTCGCCTACCAGAAGCTGGCCAGGCTCATTGACCAGCCCCTGCATCTGGGCATCACCGAGGCCGGCGGCCTGCGCTCCGGCGCGGTGAAGAGTTCCATCGGTCTGGGCATGCTGCTCGCCGAAGGCATCGGCGACACCATCCGTGTTTCGCTGGCCGCCGATCCGGTGGAAGAAGTGAAAGTGGGCTGGGATATCCTGAAGTCCCTGCACCTGCGCTCGCGCGGCATCAATATGGTGGCCTGCCCGTCCTGCTCGCGGCAGAACTTCGACGTGATCAAGGCCGTGGCCGAACTCGAAGCGCGCCTGGAAGATCTGGACGAGCCTCTGGATCTGGCGGTGATCGGCTGCGTGGTCAACGGCCCCGGCGAAGCGCGCGAAGCCGCCATCGGCGTGGCCGGCGGCTATCCCAATTCCATCTACATCGACGGCAAGATCCAGCACAAGGCCCACAACCACGAACTGGTGGACGTGCTGGAAAAGCTGGTGCGCGAAAAGATCGCCCTGCGTCTGGCGCAGCGCGCTTCCGACGACTCACCCCTCACGCCTCACGCCTCACGCTAAAGCATGGCCAACCTGTTCCAGTCCGTCCGTGGCTTCAACGATGTGCTGCCCGCAAACAGCTCTGCCTGGCAGCAGTTGCAGCGCACGGCCGAACAAGTGTTCGCAGCCTACGGCTACGGTGAAATCCGTCTGCCGATGCTCGAACACACCGCGCTGTTCAAGCGCTCCATCGGCGAGGTCACCGACATCGTCGAGAAGGAGATGTTCACCTTCACCGACCGCGAAGGCGACTCCCTGAGCCTGCGTCCGGAAGGCACCGCCTCCTGCGTGCGAGCCGGCCTGGAGCACGGCCTGCTGCACAACCAGCAGCAGCGGCTCTGGTACGCCGGCCCCATGTTCCGCCACGAGCGGCCGCAGGCCGGACGCTATCGCCAGTTTCATCAGCTGGGTGTCGAGGCCTACGGCATGGCCGGGCCCGATATCGATGTGGAAGTCATCGCCCTGTCCGCGCGCCTGCTCAAGCGTCTGGGCCTGCGCGAGCTCAGGCTGGAGCTGAACTCCCTGGGCAGCGCCGCCGTGCGCGCGCAGTACCGCGCGGCGCTGATCGAATTCCTGCAGCGGCACGAGTCTTCGCTGGACGCCGACTCGCAGCGCCGCCTGCACAGCAATCCGCTGCGCGTGCTGGACAGCAAGTCGCCGCAGACCCAGGCGCTGCTGGCCGAGGCCCCCTTGCTGAGAGACTGCTTCGGCGATGCCGAGCGCGCGCACTTCGAAGGCTTGCAGCAAGGTCTGGCCGATCTGGGCATCGAAGCCTGCGTCAACCCGCGCCTGGTGCGCGGCCTGGACTACTACACCAGCACGGTCTTCGAATGGACCACCACGGCGCTGGGCGCGCAGGGCACGGTGCTGGCGGGCGGCCGCTACGACGGCCTGGTCGAGCAGCTGGGTGGCAGCGCCACGCCGGCTGTGGGCTGGGCCTGCGGCGTTGAACGCCTGCTGCTGCTGCAACAGGCGCAGAACGTGCCGGTGCCCGGCGGCGAGGCGCAGGTTTATTGCTGCTGGCTGGGCGAGGCGGCGCAGCGCTCGGCCAGCCAGCTGGTGGAGCGTCTGCGCGACGCGCTGCCGCAGCTGCGCATCGTGCTGCACGCCGGCGGCGGCAAGCTGGCCGCGCAGCTCAAGCGCGCCGACCGCAGCGGCGCGCAGCTGGCGCTGATCCTCGGCGACGCCGAGGTGGCGGCGCAGAGCGTTCAAGTAAAATCGCTGCGCGCCAGCGAAGCCACACAAGAAATCCTGCCCTGGTCGGAACTGGACCAGCGCTTGGCCGGTCTCTAAAACCTGCCTCTTCAAGACACCATAAAACGGGACTGTTCGTGACCACGCATTACGACGACGAAGCACAAGCCGACCAGCTCAAGAAGTGGCTCAAGGAAAACTACCTGGCCCTGGCTGCCGGTCTGGCCGTGGGCCTGAGCGCCGTGTTTGGCTACCAGGGCTGGCAGAACCACAAGAGCCAGCGCGGCGCCGCCGCCTCCCAGGTCTACGAGGACCTGAAGAAGGAGCTGGCCGCCGAGCACGCCGACCTGGCCAAGCCGCTGCTGGACAAGCTCAGCGGCGAATACGCCGACACGCCCTATGCCGCCGCCGCGCAGCTGCAGGCGGCTGCCGCCTCGGTGCGCGCCAGTCAGTTCGACGAGGCGCTGACGCATCTGAAGTGGGTCAGCGAGCACAGCAAGGACGAAGGGCTCAAGCAGGTGGCGCAGCTGCGCCAGGCCCGCGTGCTCTGGCAGCAGAACAAGATCGACGAGGCCCTGGTGCTGCTCAAGGACGACAAGGGCGCGTTCGCGGCCCTGGTGCAGGAACTGCGCGGCGACATCCTGGTGGCCAAGGGTGACCGCGCAGCGGCGCGCAGCGATTATGAAAAGGCGCTGGCCGCCACGCCTGAGGGGCAGCCCAATCGCATGCTGCTGCAGCGCAAGCTGGATGATCTGAGCGGCGCGGTGCAGTCATGAGCCCGCGTCTGATGCGCACGGCGACGCTGCTCGCCGTAGTGGCGCTGGCGCTGGGCGCCTGCTCGAAGAAGAACGTCCGCAAGCCGGCGGCGCTCAAGGACATCGATCATCCCGAAATTCAGCTGCAGGACGTCTGGTCGTCCTCGGCCGGCAGTGGCGGCGGCGGTTATTACGGCGAGCTGCGCCTGGCGCTGGCGCCGGATGCGCTGTTCACGGCCGATGGCAAGGGCCGCATCTACGCCTTCGATCCCAAGACCGGCAGCCGCATCTGGCGCGCCGACACCAGGGAAGAGCTGGTGGCGGGTCCCGGCGTTGCCGGCGATGCGGTGTTCGCCGGCAGCCGCAAGGGCGATGTGGTGGCGGTCAAGCGTGCCGATGGCGGCAAGCTCTGGCAGGCGCATCTGAGCAGCGAAGTGCTGGCCGCGCCGGAAGGCGATGGCAGCCGCGTCTTTGCGCGCGGCGGCGACGGCAAGGTTTACGCGCTGTCGGCCGACACCGGCGCGCCGCTGTGGTCGGTGGATCGCTCGGTGCCCAATCTCACTCTGCGCGGCCTGTCGCCGCCCAGCGTCGATGGCAATGAGCTGTACGTGGGCCTGGACAACGGCCGCGCAATGGCGCTGCGCAGCAGCGATGGCCAGGTGCTCTGGGAGCAGACGGTGTCGGCGCCGGTGGGCCGCAACGAGCTGGAGCGCCTCACCGACATCGATGCGCCGCTGCTGCAGGAAGGCGGCGATGTGTTCGTGGCCAGCTTCGGTGGCGATCTGGTGTGTCTGGACAAGGACACCGGCCAGGTGCTGTGGCGCCGCTCGGTGCGCAGCTATACCGGCCTGACGCTGGCCGGCTCGACGCTGGTGGTGACGGACGACAACGGCACGGTCTGGGGTCTGGATTCCAGCACGGGCAGTGCGCTCTGGCACAACGAGGATCTGAAGTACCGGCAGCTGTCGGCGCCGGCGGTGTTCGAGGGCAAGGTGGTGGTGGGTGATTACAAGGGCTATCTGCACTGGCTCGACGCCAAGGACGGCCATCTGATCGCCCGCAACCGCGTGGACCACGATCCGATCCGGCGCGCGCCGGTGGCGGGTGATGGTCTGCTCTATGTGCTGTCTACCGATGGCGACATCACTGCGGTGAAGATCCGCAAGTAAGCATAGTAGGGCGGGTTAGGCGCGAAGCGCCGTAACCCGCCTGGGCTTTGCTGTTATTTGTTTTGTTTGGCTCCTTGATCTATTGCCTTCTTCCGCCACCCTCCGGCGGCGGACTTACTTCTCTTTGCTTGTGCAAAGAGAAGTACCTCGGGCGCCGAAGGGCGCACGAAACCAAGGCTAGATCAGGCGAAGAAGCTAGCGGCTTACGGCGTTGTCGCGACTTGCCAGGGCCCAACGCCAGATGTTCCTGGACTGCAATCAAAGCCGGGCTGTCGCAGCTAGAGACATGTGGTCCCAGGTCGGGTGCGGCTTTACTCGCGACGATCCGCGTTCTGCCTCACAATGTGCGCTATGAGCGACAAGCTGCCCGTTATCGTGCTGGTCGGCCGACCCAATGTCGGCAAGTCCACGCTGTTCAACCGCCTCACCGGCACCCGCGACGCCCTGGTCGCTGATCTGCCCGGCCTCACCCGCGACCGCCAGTACGGCAGTGGCGTGCATGAGAACCGCGCCTTCGTGGTCGTCGATACCGGCGGCTTGATGCCGGAATCGGCAGATCCCCTGGCGGCACTGGCCGAGGAACAGGCGCGCATGGCTCTGGAAGAGGCCGATCATGTGCTGTTCCTGGTCGATGTGCGACAAGGCCGCGTGCCGGCCGACGAGGCCATCGCCAAGCACCTGCGCAAGCTCGGCAAGCCGCTGACGCTGGTGGTCAACAAATCGGAAGGCCGGCCGCGTGCCGAGGCTTCGGCGGATTTCTTTGCGCTCGGTCTGGGCGAGCCGCTGACGATCTCCGCCGAGCAGGGGCAGGGCGTGCATCAGCTGCTCACGGCCGTGCTCGAGGTGCTGCCGGCCATCGCGCCGGAGCCGGAGAACGATGATGGCGGCGTGCGCGTGGCCATCGTCGGCCGGCCGAACGTGGGCAAGTCCACGCTGGTGAACCGCTTGCTGGGCGAGGATCGTGTGCTGGCCGCCGATCATCCCGGCACCACGCGCGACGCCATCGCCGTGCCTTTCGAATACGACGGCCATCCTTACACCCTGATCGACACCGCCGGCATCCGCCGCCGCGCGCGCGTCTGGGAAGCGGTGGAGAAGTTCTCCATCGTCAAGACGCTGTCGGCCATCGAGCGCGCGCATGTGGTGATTGCGGTGGTCGATGCGCAGAACGATATCGGTGAGCAGGACGCCAAGCTGCTGGGCCTGATCGCGCAACGAGGCCGCGCCATGGTGCTGGCCGTGAACAAATGGGACGGCCTCAAGCCCGATGAGCGCGAGCAGGTGCGCTATCAGGTCTCGCTGAAGATGCCGTTCCTCGACTTCGCGCCGCTGCACTTCATCTCTGCGCGCCACGGCTCGGGCCTGGGCGAGCTGATGCAGGACGTGCAGACCGCCTACGAGTCCACCACGCGTGAATTCTCCACGCCCGAACTCAACCGCATTCTCGAAGCGGCGGTGGAAGCGCATCAGCCGCCGGCGGTGCTGGGCCGGCGCATCAAGCTGCGCTATGCGCATCAGGGCGGCCGCAATCCGCCGCGCATCGTGGTGCACGGCAACCAGACCGAGAAACTGCCGGAGAGCTACAAGCGCTATCTGGCCAATCAGTTCCGCGCGGCGCTGGCGCTCAAGGGCGTGCCGCTGCTGCTGAGCTTCAAGACCGGTGACAATCCGTACAAGGACAAGAAGAACGAGCTCACCGGCCGGCAGATCAAGAAGAAGCGGCGCCTGATGGCGCGCGTGAAGCGCTAGTTTTTTCTATCGAGTTGTTCGTACCAGCGCAGGCTGCCGTCCTCCAGGCGGAACAGCCGCGCCTGTCCCTGTTCGACGAGCAGCGGCGCGTACTCGCCCTCCACCAGTTCCTTGCGCACGCCGCGGCTCGGCAGCTCGCCGCGCAGGTCCTGCGCCAGCGTTTGCGCCAGCTGCGCGGCCGGTGCGCTGAGCAGTTCGCGCAGCGCGCCCTGCTGCTGCCAGAGTGCGAGATTGTCCTCGCGTTTGCGGCTGGCCTGCGGCAGACGCAGGGTGTAGGCCAGATCGGCGCGATAGGCGGCATCGGCATACTGCTGCGCCAGCGAGAAGGCTTGCGCCACCTCGTGATTGTCGGCGCGGCGCGGCGGCGTGAGCGCGCAGCGCAGGCGTAGCTGCAGGCTGGCGGCGTCTGCGGAGAACTCGATCTGCGCCTGCGTCCAGAACGTGCTGCGCCCGGCCTCCGGTGCCGGCGGCGCATCGCTGGCGAAGACCGCGCTGCTTTCCAGATGCAGCCAGGCGATGGCTTGCAGCTGTTCGCGCAGGGCATCCACCAGCAGCGGCGCGACATCGACCCCGGCGGCCGGCGGCGGTGCGGTGGTGACCGCAGGCGCGGCCGCTTCACCGTAGTCATGCAGCGGGCCGTACAGCAGGCGCTTGAACCAGTCCGCGCTGCCGGGTGCGGCGCTCGCGCGTGCCTCGGTTTGCGGCGTCTGCAGGCTCAGCAGCAGATCACTGTGCTGCACATAGGGCTGGGCCTGCGGGCGCAGGCGCAGGGGTTCGTGCAGATTCGCATCGCAGGCGCCGAGCAGCAGCGCCGCCAGTAGCAAAAAGCCGCGTCCAGTGAGCTGAGGCATGAGGCTTGGGTCCTTCCAAGTTTGGCCCCGGAAAGAGGGCAATTACTGTGCCGCCCGCCGCGCGGGCGTCTGCCAGCTGTGCTGCAGCGTGGCCGGGCCACGGCCCCGATCCAGCGCGCGCAGCAGGACCCAACAGCCGATCAGAGACAGCAGCACGCTCAGCGTCAGCATCGGCGCAAAACCGGCGAGGTCCGCGATCAGGCCGGCCGCCAGTGCGGCAAGACCCTGACAGATCACCACGGCGCTGGCCAGCAGGGTGTAGTCGGCGCCGGCATGCTCGGGCTCGCAGGCGTCCATCATCAGCGCAAACAGCGCCACCGTGGCGATGCCGCCGAACAGATGCTCGGCGATGGTGGCGCTGGCGATCAAGGCAAAGCCGCCGCCGGCGCCCGTCGCGGCGAGCGCATAGGGCGCAAGACTCAGGCTCTGCATCACACCGCCCAGCAGCAGCACGCGGCGGCGCGGCAGGCGGAAGGCCAGCAGTCCGCCCAGGGCCGCACCGGCCAGGCCGCTGAGCGAGCCCAGCGTGCCCTTGAGCAGGGCGATCTGCGCCAGGCTCAGCTGCTGGTCGCGCATGAAGGGGCCGATCAGCGACGCGCCCATGGAATCGCCGAACTTGTAGGCGAGCAGCAGGCCGATCAGCGTGGGAATGCCGGGCCGGCGCAGACGCGACCACCAGCTGCCGGGATGCACGCGATGCGGCGATGCCGCCACGGTCTTGGGCGGCAGACGCAGGCCCAGCAGCGGCAGCGTACAGATCGCCAGCAGCAGTGCCATGGCCAGGAACATCGTGGCAAAGCCCCGCTGCGCGTACACCCAGAGCAGCAGGCCGCCGCCCAGCACCATGCCGATGCGATAAGCCCCGACCTGGATGCCGTTGGCCAGACCGCGTTCGCGGCTGCCGAGCAGAATCACCGCCAGGCCGTCGGTGGCGATGTCCTGGGTCGCGGCCAGGAAGTTGAAGGCCAGCAGCGCGAAGAACAGCGGCCAGAGCGTCTGCGACAGATCCAGGCCCGCGAGCAGCACGGCGCCGATCAGGGTCGCCAGCTGCAGCCACAGCAGCCAGTGCTTGCGGTTGCCGACCCGGTCCACATACGGCGCCCAGATGAACTTCAGCGCCCAGGGGATGAACAGCCAGCTGCTGAGGCTGATGACGGTGAGCGAGTGGCCGGCGTCGCGCATCAGCACCGGCAGTGCCTGCGTGAAGAAGCCGTAAGGCAGGCCCTGCGCCAGATACAGGGCGCTGAGCAGAATCAATATGCCGCTGCGACTCAAACGGGCGGCTTGCCGGGCTCGGCGCGCGAGACACCGGCGGTGACCACGAAGCGCATCGCGTCTTCCAGGCTCATGTCCAGCGGCGTGAGGTGGCGGCGCGGGATGAGAATGGTGTGACCGCCGATCTGGTAGCTCATCGGCAGATACACCGCCACGCAGTCATCGTCCTGGGCGAGATTGAAGCGCGCCAGATTCTCCACGGTGAGGATGCCGACCATGCGCACCGGCATGTTCGGCCATTGCAGCAGCACCACGCGGCCCAGCTTCTGGCCGCCCTTTTTGCTGGAGACCATGTCGGTGAGATCGCGCACCGCGCCGTAGATGGTCTTGATCAGCGGAATGCGGTTGAGGCCGCGGTCGATGAAGCCCAGCACCTGACGCGTGACCAGGCCCTGCATGGCCAGGCCCACCGCGAAAATCAGGCCGCAGGCCACCAGCAGGCCCATGCCGCGCCTGTAGCTTTCGCCGGGCAGGATCACCGAGAGCACGCTGCCGAATACCGATTCGGCCGCGCCGATCAGCCACATCACCAGGCTGAAGGTGACCAGGATCGGCAGCACCGCGAGCAGGCCGGTGAGAAAGATCGAGATCGCCTTGCGCAGCGTCGCGCGCGCGGCGTCGGACAGCAGCGGTGGCAGCTCGGAGGGCGAGTTCACGCGCAGCTCCAGCGGAATTCGCCGATCGCGTCACTGGCCAGCTGCACGGCATCGCCGGGCAGCAGCGGACCGACGCCGGCCGGTGTGCCGGTGTAGATGGCGTCGCCGGGCTGCAGTGCCCAGGTCTGCGAGAGGATGTGGATCTGCCGCGCCACGCTGTAGAGCATCTCGCGGGTGCGGCCGTGCTGGCGCAGCTGGCCGTTGACGTGCAGGGTGAATTCCAGAGCCTGCAGGTCCTGCTCCAGATACGGCTTGAAGTCGCCGAGCACCGCCGAGCCATCGAAGGCCTTGGCCAGCTCCCAGGGCTTGCCCTGGTTTTTCAGCTTGGTCTGCAGATCGCGCAGGGTGAGGTCCAGCCCCAGCGTGAGACCGGCGACGCAGGACATCGCCTCTGCTTCGGGAATGTCGCGGCCACCACCGGTGAGCAGCACCACCAGCTCGGCCTCGTGATGCACGCTGCCCTGCGTACGCGGCAGCACGATCGGCTGGCCTTCCCCGACGATGGCCGAGGGCGGCTTCATGAACACCACACAATCGCCATCGGCCTGATGGCCGAGATGGGCGAGTTCAGCGACGTGATCGGCGTAGTTCTTGCCGATACAGAAAATGCGTTCGACGTTCATGGCGGCGGCTGCGAGGCGGATCGGCACCGGATATTCGGTGCTCGCCGCCATTGTAGCGGTCGCGCGCCGCCGCGCCCGCCTGCGATCAGCCGAGCGCCTTCACCGCCGCCAGCACCTCAGCGACGTGGCCCTTGACCTTCACCCCGCGCCAGACCTGACGCAGCACGCCCTTGGCATCGAACAGGAAGGTGCTGCGGTCCACGCCCATGTACTTGCGGCCGTACAGGCTCTTTTCCTTGATCACATCGAAGGCCTGGCAGGCGGCTTCGTCGGCGTCGGAAAGCAGGCGGAAAGGGAATTCCTGCTTGGCGATGAAGTTGTCGTGCGACTTCACGCTGTCGCGCGAGATGCCCAGCACCTCGGCGCCGGCCTTGCGCAAGGCCTTGTACTGATCGCGGAAGTCCTGGCCTTCCTGCGTGCAGCCCGGCGTGCTGTCCTTGGGGTAGAAATACAGCACCAGTGCCTCGCCCTTGAGCGCGCGCAGTTTCACGGTGCCGCCGCCGCTGACCGGCAGCGTGAGGTCGGGAATCTTGTCGCCGAGGTCCAGGCTCATGAGGGGCTTCTCAGGTCTTGATCGGGTCGAGCATGCCGTCGGCATTGAGGTCGTCGCAGAGATCCATGAAGGACTCGCGCAGCGCCTGCGGATGCTGGTTCACCGGCACGTGCAGCACCATCTGCACACTGGCCATTTCCGCGCCGGTATAGGTGGACTGGTATTTCTGCGTGGAGATTTCCACCACTTCCACATCCTGCTGCTGCATGAACTCCAGGATGTTGACCAGCAGGTTCGGGTCCTGCGGTGCGATCACCTCGGCGGCGTAGGGACGGAAGTCCGGGCTCACCGGCCGCGCGTCGCAACGTTCGAAGCGCACCTGCAGGTCCAGCTTCTCGGCGATGCCGGGCAGGGCGGTTTCCAGGCGGCCCAGGGTGCTCCAGTTGCCCGAGACCAGCAGATTGGCGGTGAGACGGTCGCCAATCTGGGCGATGCGGCAGTCCTCCACCTCGCCACCGCGCTCGCGGATGGCTTTGAACAGCTCCAGCGGCACATTGCCCTTGGGCTTGCCGATGACGGAGACGGTGAGCAGGTTGTCGTTGGCGGACATGGACGGGAGTTTGGGCGAAAGGCGGCCATTTTAGCGCGCCTGCCGATCTTGTATTCATAAAACCGTGCCGATGCCGCTACGCCCCGGCGAGGCGCAGCCGCTATACTTGCCGCCCTTTTTCCCTTCCGACCGTCTTTTTTGCGCATGATCAAGGGCAGCATCGTTGCCATCGTCACCCCCATGTTTCCCGATGGCGCGGTGGATTGGGACAGCCTCTCGGCACTGGTGGAATGGCACATCAGCGAGGGCACCGACGCGATCGTCGCGGTCGGCACCACCGGTGAATCGGCGACGCTCACCGTCGACGAACACATCGAAGTGATCCGCCGCGTGGTCAAGCTGGCCAAGAAGCGCGTGCCGGTCATTGCCGGCACCGGCGCCAATGCCACGGCCGAGGCCATCGAGCTCACGCAGGCCGGCAAGGATGCGGGCGCCGACGCCGCGCTGCTGGTCACGCCCTACTACAACAAGCCGCCGCAGGAAGGCTTGTACCGCCACTTCAAGGCGGTGGCCGAGGCGGTGGACATTCCCATCATTCTGTACAACGTGCCCGGCCGCACCGGCTGCGATCTGCTGCCCGCCACCGTGGCGCGCCTGGCGCAGATCCGCAACATCGTCGGCCTGAAGGAAGCCAAGGGCGAGATTGCGCGCATCAAGGAATTGCTGGCGCTGAATCTGCCGCGTGACTTCGGCATCTACTCGGGTGACGACGCCACCGCCTGCGAATCCATGCTGCTGGGCGGCCACGGCGATATTTCCGTGACCGCCAATGTCGCGCCGCGCAAGATGCATGAGATGTGCATGGCGGCGCTGGCCGGCGATCGCGCCAAGGCCGAACGCCTGGACGGGGAACTTCAGCCCCTGCACAAGCATCTGTTCGTGGAACCCAATCCCATCCCCGTGAAGTGGGCCCTGAACGAGATGAACAAGATTCCCGCCGGTTTGCGTCTGCCTCTGGTCCCCATGGACCCCGTGCATCAGGATCTGGTGCGTACCGCGCTGCGTACGGCAGGCTGCCTGTGATGCGCGCTCCCGTGCTGATCGCGCTCTGCGGCGCGCTGCTGCTGAGCGCCTGCTCCGCCAACCGTCGCTGCGCCGGTACTCCGTCCTACCAGAAGGAAGACACGCTGCCGGCACCGGGTGCAGTGGAAGGCCTCACCGTGCCGACCTCGCCTTCGGCGCTGAGCATTCCCGCGCAGCCGGCCCAGAGCGAACCGTTCGGCAAGAAGGTCAAGGATGCCGATGGCCGTTCCCGCTATGAGTGCCTGGACGTGCCGCCGCCGTTCAACCCGCCGCCCGCGCCGGCAGCCAGCGAAAAAGCCCCAAAGTCCTGACGCGCGCCGCTATAATCGCGCCCCTGAAGTTTCCGGAGAGATGTCCGAGCGGTTGAAGGAGCACGCCTGGAAAGCGTGTATACGGTCCAAAGCCGTATCGAGGGTTCGAATCCCTCTCTCTCCGCCACACAAACGGAAAAGCCCCTTGAATGGGGCTTTTTTGTTTGTGCAAGGTGGAAATGCGAGAGAGGGATTCGAAGCCGCGGCAGCGGCCGGCCCGAAAGGGGAACCCCTCTTCGTCGCCCTATTTGGCGTTCGGGCCTGGTCCTGAAGCAGGAAGGCCCCTCGTTTCGAGGGGCTTTTTATTTCGAGGCGGGACGGTACGAACCCGCAGCGCTCGGTTTGCCGTGGCAGGACTGCGTGATAGGCGGCTGGCGATGCCGCCAGAGAGCAGGCCATCGATTCCGGCCTGCTGGCCTGTCCCTGATCGAGCAGGGGAAGTGGCGCGCCCGGAGGGAGTCGAACCCCCGACCCACGGCTTAGAAGGCCGTTGCTCTATCCAACTGAGCTACGGGCGCGTGCCCACATTTTATGCGATGCCTCGCGGCTTCTGTTGCGTGCCCGACGATTCCCCTGCCGCTGCGGACGCCGGCCCGATGGTGCGGTGAGGGGCTGGTCCGGATCTGCTTGGGAGCTTTCAGCGGCGGATGCCGCTTCAGTCCTGACGTCCCTCGCGCAGCTGTCTGGGCGTGGCGCCGAACCAGCGCAGGCAGCTGCGCGAGAGGGCCGAGGTGTCGGAGTAGCCGAGCATCTGCGCGATCTGGATCAGCGGCAGTGCGGATTCCTTGAGCGAACGCAGCGCCACTTCACGACGCACGCTGTCACGGATGGCTTCGAAGGACTGGTTCTCGGTCTTGAGCCGGCGCTGCAGGGTGCGCGGGTGCATGCCCAGTGCCGCCGCCACGCTGTTGTGCGTGCAGTCGCCGCTCAGCAGCAGGCGTTCCACCACCGCGCGCAGATGCGTGCTCAGCGCCGCGTCGCTGACCGGAAAGCGCTGCTCGATGTAGTGCGTGGCCAGTTCATAGACCTGTGGATCGATGTCCGGCACCGGCACGTCGAAATCTGCGTCGGCGAACAACAGGCCGTTCATGCTCTGTGCGAAGCGCGGTTCGGCACTGAAGTAGTGGCGATAGACCTCCGGCGGCGACAGCGCTGCATGCGTGAACCAGACCTCGCGCGCCCGCACCCGGCCGCTGCTGATGGCGATGGCGTTCTGCTGGGTGACCAGCAGCGAGCGTTCCGCGGTCTGTGGCTGATGCGGCATGCGCGGCAGCTGCACCTCGATGTGCAGAAAAGTGCCGTCGTCCACGCGCAGTTCCTCGTAGCGCAGCTGCGAGACCGTGGTGCTGTACACGCGCAGATGCTCCACGCAGTAGCGAAAGGCCTCGCGCACGCTGCGCGAGTTACGCATCACGTATTCCAGCGGACCCAGAATCTTGGCGCCGGCCTGTGCGGCGGACAGGCGCATGCCGAAGTCCGGGCAGCGCAGGGTTTCGGCGGCCAGTTCCAGCAGGCGCGCCAGGGTGCGGTGCGCGATCACGGCATGGTGTTTGCCCAGGCTTGCCGGTTCCACCTGCACCGCCCGCAGCAGCGCCTCGGGATCGCCGCCCAGGGCGCGCACCACCTCGGGAAACTTGTGCAGGGCTTCGATGCGCAGCATCGCGGCGCCCGCCTCGGGCGACTGCGTGGCGGCGGCATCGGGCGGGGGGCGTGGCGCTTGACTCATGGGATCAGCCGCGATCCTAGCCGAAAAGCCCTGGCCTGGGCGGCGTGCCCGCCGCCGCCCGTTCTCTACATGAGTTCGCTGCGCAGCTGCTGTTTGAGCACCTTGCCGGCGTCGTTCTTGGGCAGCGCGGCGCGCAGCTGCAGCTGTTCGGGCAGCTTGAATCTGGCGACCTGCAGACGCAGCAGAAACTCACGCAGCGCGTCCAGGCTGGGCGGCTCGGCACCACGCGGCACCACCACCGCACAGGCGCGCTCGCCGGTGCGCGGATCGGGCAGGCCGACGATGGCCACCTCGGCGATCTGCGGATGCGTCAGCAGCAGGTCTTCGACTTCCTTGGGCGAGATGTTTTCGCCGTTGCGGATGATGAGATCCTTGGCGCGGCCGGTGACCACCAAATAGCGGTCATCCTGCCAGCGGCCCAGATCGCCGGTGCGGAAATAGCCTTCGCCGTCGAAGGCGCTGGCATCGTCTTCCTCATGCAGATAGCCGCGCAGCATCTGCGGTCCGCGCGCCAGGATTTCACCGTCGCCCTCGCTGGCGCCGGGCACGGCGGCGAGGCGGATCTGCGCAATGCCGGGCAGCCCGTCGCTGCTGGCGGCGTGCGCGGCATCGGCGCGGTCGGTGACGCCTACCGTGGTCACCGGCACTTCCGTGGAACCGTAGACGCGCGTCACGGCGGCGCTGGAGAAGTATTCGCCGGCCTCGCGGATCAGCGCCGGCGGCACCGAGGCGCCGCCGCAGATGAAGACCTTGAGCTGCGGCAGGCGCGTGCCGGCGCGCTGCGCGGCGGCCAGCAACTGCTGCAGGAAGGGTGTGGCGCCGGCCATGTGCGTGCAGCCCTCGGCCTGCATCAGCGCCACCGCCGCATCCGGTTCCCAGCGCGCCATCAGCACTGCCGTGGTGCCCAGCAGCAGGGGGCCTTCGAAGGCGTAGATCGAACCGCCGATGTGGCTGATCGGCGAGGGCACCAGAAACTTGTCACCTGGCGTGATGCGCCAGTGCGCACGCAGCTGGCAGTTCAGCGCGTGGATGCTGTTGTGGCTGTGCATCACACCCTTGGCGCGGCCGGTGGTGCCGGAGGTGTACATCACCATGCGCAGGGCATCGGCCTCCTGGGCCGGCAGCGGCAGCGCGCGCGCGGGCTCGCGCAGCAGGGATTCGTAGTGCAGGTGCTTGCCGGCTTCGCCGCGCAGCACCACCACCGCCGGCGGCTGCGGCAGCGTCGCGCAGACCTGGCTCAGCATCGCGGCGTAATCGTGTTCGCGAAAGCGTGCGGGGATGAACAGGAAGCGGCTGTCGCAGTCCTGCAGGATGAAGCGCAGCTCACGCTCGCGCAGCGAGGGCAGGATGGGATTGGCGACCATTCCGGCCAGGGTCGCGCCCAGATAGATCACCGCCGCCTCGTGCCAGTTGGGCAGCATGAAAGACACCACCGCGCCCGGCGCGGCGCGCGCCAGCAGCGCCTGCGCCAGACGCTCGGCCTGCTGCAGCAGGCTCTGCGCATCCAGGCGCGTCGCGCCGTCCACCAGCAGCACGCGCTGCGGGCTCTGCTGCGCGGTCCGGCGCAGGGCATCGGCCAGGGTGCTGCGCACCCACAGCCCCTGCGCATAAGCCTGCGCCGCGCGCGCCTCGTCCCAGCGCAGCCTGCGGCCTGCGATCAGCTTGCGTTCCGGCACCGTCGTCGAAGTCCCTTGCATGGCCATCGGCCAGGAAGCGGCAAGTTACGGCAGGCGGGGGCGGTGCGGTCTTGATGTCCGGCGACACGCGGCGCCGCACGACTGTCGCATGCGGACATGGCCACGTCCTGCGCGATCAAGACCACGCGCCTGGTGGCCCTTACAGTGCCGGACCAACATCGATGGAAGAGGAGAAGGGCCATGCAGCTCGCAATCGTCACCGGCGCCGGCAGCGGCATCGGTCTGGCCTGCTGTCAGAAGCTGGCCGCCATGGGCATGGCGGTGCTGGGCGTGGGCCGCGATGCCGCCAAGCTCGCCGCGCTGGAGCGGGCCATGCCCGATGCCGCGCGGGTGGCGACGCTGGCCGTGGATATCACCCGGGACGACGCGCCCCCGCGCATCGTCGAGCAGGCGCTGGCGCGCTTCGGCCGCATCGACTTTCTGATCAACAACGCCGGCGTCGGCAGTCCCAAGCCGGTACACGAGACCGACGACGAGAGCCTGGATTATTTCCTGGGCCTGATGCTGCGCGCGCCGTTTCGTCTGGCGCGCGAGGTGATTCCGCATCTGCAGCAGGGCGCAGCGATCATCAACATCACTTCCACCTTCGCCGTGATCGGCGGCATGCGCGGCGGCGCCTACTCGGCGGCCAAGGGCGGCATGACTGCGCTCACCACGCACATCGCCTGTCAGTACGGCGCGCAGGGCATCCGCTGCAACGCTGTGGCCCCGGGTGTGATTCCCACGCCCATGACCGAGCATCGTCTCCACGACGAGCGCTTCCGTCGCATCAACACCGAGATGACGCCGCACTACCGCATGGGGCAGCCGGACGACATCGCCAGCACCGTGGCCTTTCTCTGCTCTGCGGGCGGCAGCTACATCAACGGCCAGACCATCGTCGTCGACGGCGGCTGGAGTTCCACCAAGTATCTGTCGGACTACGCCTTGAGCAGCGAGTGGACGCCGCGGCCCTGAGCCCGACTGCGTTCTGGCTCAGGCGCCGGGCAGGGCATAGGCCAGCCCGGTGCTGTGCTGTGCCCAGTCCCAGAGCCGCAGGGCCAGCGCCGGATCGCGCGCCTCGGGACGGCAGTCCACGCGGCGTGGTGGTCCGCGCAGCTCCTTGAAGCCGGCGGGGCCGAAGTATTCGCCGCCCTGCACATCCTCGGCGGTGGCGGCGTACAGCGCCGGCAGCATGCCCATGGCCGGCGGCTGCGCAAGCAGCCGCGTGCTCAGTCGGATAAAGACATTGCCCACGTCCAGATTGGTGGCGCTGTAGCCCGGGTGCGCCGCTACGGCGCGGATCGGCAGCCGCGCGGCGCGCAGACGGCGATCGAGTTCGAAGCACCAGCTCAGTACCGCGAGCTTGCTGGCGCCATAGGCGTCCATCTCCTTGTACGCGCGCCGGGTGAAATGCGGATCGGACAGATCCAGTCCCGGCGTGAGCCGGTGCGCCAGGCTGCCGGTGGCGACGATGCGCGCCGCCGGTGCGGCCTTGAGCGCGTCGAGCAACAGGCCGGTGAGCGCATAGGCGCCCAGCAGATTGGTGCCGATGTGCTGCTCGAAGCCGTCCGCGGTTTCGCTACGCGGCACCATGATGGCGGCGGCGTTGTGGCAGAGCAGGTCCAGGCTCGCATATTCGCCGGCAAAGCGGCTTGCGAACGTACGGATCGAATCCAGCCGCGCCAGATCCAGCGGCAGGGCGCGCAGGCGCGCCTGCGGCTGTTGCGAGCGGATCTGCGCGATGGCGTTCTCGGCGCGCTGCGGATCGCGACAGGCCATCAGGACCTCGGCGCCCAGGCCCGCGAGTGCGGTGGCGAGCTGCAGGCCCAGGCCGCGATTGGCGCCGGTGATCAGTACCCGCTTGCCTTCCAGGCGGGGTGCATCGCTGAGTGACCAGGCGGCTTTGGACATCGCAAGAACTCCGGAACGATGGAGCGCCATGCTGCGCCCCCTGCCTTGCGCCGGCTTCACCTGAACGGACGGTGAAGCCTCGCGGGCGAGTCTTGCGTCACGCCGCTCCGGGCACGGCGTTTGAGTCCCTGCGCCGTGCACACACTGTGCTTTGTCCCTGGAACTCATCGGAGAATCGGCATGAAACACTGGAAAAAAACGCGGTTACCGCTTGCTGGCCTCACGCTGCTGGCGGTTCTGCCGGCGGCGATTTCGGCACAGGAGATGCCGCATCAGCAGAGTGCGTTCTACATCGGTGGCGGCGTCGGCTACAGCCGTATCGGCAGCGAGGACTTCCCCACCAACGACGAAGACTTCAACGACAACCGCGTGTCCTGGAAGGCGCTGGCGGGTTTTCGTTTCAATCCCATCCTGTCGCTGGAGGGCCAGTACATCGATTTCGGCAAGGCGGAAGGCTCGCTGGCAGAAGTGAAGGCGCATGGCTGGACGGCGGGTCTGGTGGCGGATCTGCCGCTGCCTTATCTGCAGCCTTACGCCAAGGCCGGCGCGCTGTTCTGGAATGCCGACTTCGATTCCAGTGTGGGCGTCGGCGGCTTCCACCGCAGCGAGGACGGCACCAGCTTCACCTGGGGCGGCGGTGTGCGCTTCAATCTCGCGCAGAATCTCGATCTGCGTGTGGAATACGAGCGCTTCACCTTCGAGGACACCCACGTGGACAACGCTTCGGCGGCCTTGCAGTTCTCGTTCTACTAAAACGGCCAGCCATCCTGATCGGGGCCGCCGCTGGCGGGCTCGATCAGGGCTGCGGCGTGTCGATATCTTCGTATGCCTGCCAGACGAAGCGCGGCGTACAGATCGCCAGAAACACCAGCTCGGTATCGCCCAGCGCCTGGATGCGCTGCCCGCAGCCGGGCGGAATCAGCACCACATCGCCGGCGGATACTTCCTGCGGTGCCTGCCCTTGCAGTTGCATCAGGCCGCGGCCGGCGACAATCACATAACGTTCCTGGGTGTTGCGCAGGCGATGCCAGCGCGTGCTGTGTCCGCAGGCCACACGCACTTGCGCGATGGACAGGGTTTCATCCTGCGCGCCGTTGGACAGCTCGCGGACGTGGCAGCCTTCCACCGTGAACGTTTCCGGCTGTGCGCAGGCCGGCAAAATTGCGGGCTTCATATCGGGATGGGGTGGGTGTCTTGGCAACGACGATGAGGCCAAGCTTGGCACATGGCGGAGGCAGCGAACATCGGGCGCCTTCATGCGCCGGATGCTGGCGGCGCAAAAAAGGCCGCGCCTTTTCGTCAGTGGCCTGCAAAAGGGCATGGAGACCCTTTTGCATCAACCTGCCTTTTGCATCGCCCTGATAAACTCCTGCGCTTTGCGTCTGCCATTCACAACAGCAAGAGGGAGAAATACATGATCGGATACGTCACGCTGGGCACCAATGACCTGGGCCGCGCCTCGCAGTTCTATGACGAGCTGCTGAAACTCGTCGGCGCCGGGCAGGCTTTCGCCACGGATCGCCTGGTGGCCTGGGCCAATGATCCCGCCAAGCCGATGCTGTGCGTGATCAAGCCTTTCAATGGCGAACAGGCCACCGTGGGCAACGGCATGATGGTGTCGCTGCAGGTGGACAAGCCGGAAATCGCGCAGGCCCTGCACGCCAAGGCCCTGAGCCTGGGCGGCAGCGACGAAGGCGCGCCGGGTGAACGCATGCCGGGCTTCTACGCCGCCTATTTCCGCGATCTGGACGGCAACAAGCTCTGCGCGTTTTCGCGCGGCTGAGTATGCACCGCGCCGGCCGGCCTCAGCGTAAGGGCTGGGCCGGCCCGGCCTTGGCGGCTGCGCGCTGATACGCGGCGCGCGCCTGGATGCGCGCCACGAAGCTGGCGATGTTCGGGTACTGGCCCGGCTTTGCGGCGCGCGCCAGTGCCGCTTCCAGGGGAAAGCTCATCTGCATGTCGGCGATACTCAAGTCCTCGCCGGCGAACCAGGGGTGTTTGCCCAGCTCCTGATCCACATAAGCCAGCTGCAGCTTGATGTTCGGTTCCTGATAGGCGTTCTGCAGGGCTTCGGCGATCTTGCGCGCGATGGGCCGGATCAGGGTCGGCGAGCCCGGCACGATGCGGCTGTTGATCAGCTTCATCACCAGCAGTGGCATCAGCGAGCCTTCGGCATAGTGCAGCCAGTAGCGGCAGCGTAGCGCGGCCTCGCTGCCGGCAGGCGGCAGCAGGCGTCCGCCGCCGTGACGCTCGGCCAAGTATTCGAGTATCGCGCCGGACTCGGCCAGCACCCGGCCTTCGTCTTCGATCACCGGCGACTTGCCCAGCGGATGCACGGCGCGCAGCGCGGGCGGCGCCAGCATGGTTTTCGGATCGCGCGCATAGCGGCGCAGTTCGTAAGGCAGGCCCAGCTCTTCGAGCAGCCAGAGCACGCGCTGCGAGCGGGAATTTTCCAGGTGGTGGACGGTGATCATGGATGCGTGCTCCGGTGAAGGCGGGTCAGTCGCCGAAATGCAGATGCGCCTGCATCTGCCCGCGCGGCGGCATCTGCAGATACCAGCCTTGCTCGCGCAGCTGCTGCATCACGCTGCCGACATCGACGCGCGCCAGCTTGCGCTGCGGATTGAGGCTCAGCTGCAGCACCTGAACCAGACGCCCGGCGCGCTGGCGCAGGGCCTCGGGCAGATGCTCGGGTGACAGGTCCGCACGCAGGTACAGATACATTTCCTGCTGGCGCGAACAACGGTAGACGTGGCAGTCGATGATTTCGCTCATGGCGCGGAATTGTCGGCGATCCGCAGTCGCGGAATCCAGGCATGGTGCTTGCGCGGGCAAGGCGGATCGCCAAAGCTATGCCGCGTTCCAAGGGGGGAATGGCACACCATGAATCTGATCCTGGCCTCGTTGCTGGTCTACATCGTCGCGCAGCTGGCCATTGCCTTCGCCGTGGCGCGACGGCCCAAGAGCGAGTCGGACTATCTGCTGGCCGGCCGCCGGCTCGGGCCCTGGCTGGCCACCTTCAGCGTGTTCGCCACCTGGTTCGGCGCCGAGACCTGCGTGGGCGCCACCAGCGAGAGCTACGCCAATGGCTTGTCGGGCGCCACCACCGATCCCTTCGGCTACGCGACCGGCATCCTGATCATGGGCCTGCTGTTCGCCGCCACCTTGTGGAAGCGCGGCATCATGACCTTTGCCGATCTGTTCCGGCAGCGCTACGGCGGGCGCATCGAAACCCTGGCGACGCTGGTGATGATTCCCAGCTCGGTGCTGTGGGCGGCGGCGCAGATCCGGGCGATGGGTCAGGTGGTGGCCTCGGCCAGTGAGCTGGGCATCTTCGCGGCGATCACCGCCGCCGCCGTGGTGGTGATCGTCTACACCGCCATCGGGGGCATGTGGGCCGACGCGGTGACCGATCTGGTGCAGGGCATCGTGCTGATTCTCGGCGTTCTGGGCCTGGCCGTCGTGTTCTTCTACAGCGGTGGCGCCGAACGTCTGGCGGCGCTGCCGCCGGAGCGCCTGACCATGATGGGCGAGCAGAGTCCCCTGCAATGGCTGGAGACATTCCTGGTGCCGGTGCTCAGCACCGTGGCCGCCGGCGAACTGGTGGCGCGCGTGCTGGCGGTGCGCAGTCCGGAACTGGCGCGCAGCAGCACCATCGCCGCGTCCTTCCTGTATCTGGTCATCGGCATGGTGCCGGTGCTGCTGGGCCTGGGGCTGATGGGGCAGATGGGCGACACCGATCCCGAGCAGGTGCTGGCCACTTACGCGCAGCACTCGCTGTCCACGCCGCTGTACATCCTGTTCCTCGGCGCCCTGGTTTCGGCGATTCTCTCCACGCTGTCCGGCGCGCTGCTGGTGGCCGGTTCGCTGGCCGCGCACAACCTGCTGCTGCGGCATCGGCCGGGGCTGAGCGAGAAGGCCAAGGTCCGCGCCAATCGCCTGGGCGTGGTGATCTTCGGCCTGGCCGCCTACTGGCTGGCGCTGTCCTCGGACAGCATCTATGAGCTGGTGCAGGCGTCCTCGGGCTTCGGCTCCTCGGGCGTCCTGGTCATCATGCTGTTCTCGCTGTGGGCGCCACGCCTGGGTGGCGCGGCCAGCGCGGCGGCGGCGCTGATCGCCAGCGTCTCGGTCTATGTGCTCGGCACCTGGCAGGAACTGCCTTATCCCTTCTTCAGCTCACTGGCCGCCTCGCTGGCGGCGTACCTGCTGTTTGCGCCGCTGCGCTCGGGGGCGGTGCAGGGGGATTCTGCTCTTGCCGGCGGGACCGCGCGCGAATCATCCTGAGCGCCTGTGTCCTGCGCCGTGATCGCGGCGCAGGGCAAAAAACATTTCCATATGCCGCCGGCAATCGCGACGATGCGCGATTGCCACGCGCCATTTCATGGACAGGCCATGCTCAAGCTCGCGAAATCCCTGACGCTGCTGCTGCTGCTGTCGGCTCTGCTGCTGGGCGCCTGCCAGCGCCAGGCGCCGCCTGCGGCGGCCAGCGCGCCACAGGCCATCGCCTGGCAGGAAGGCAAGGTGGAAGAGGCCTTTGCCGAGGCCGCCGAGAGCAAGCAGGACGTGCTGCTGTACTGGGGCGCCAAGTGGTGCCCGCCCTGCAACCAGCTCAAGGCCACGGTGTTCCAGCGTCCGGAGTTCATTGCGCAGACGCGCCGCTTCGTGGCGGTGCATCTGGATGGCGATGAGCCCGGCGCGCAGCGCTGGGGCGAGTACTTCGGCATCGTCGGTTATCCCACGCTGATCATCCTGCGTCCCGACCGCAGCGAACTCACGCGCCTGTCCGGCAGCAGCGATGTCGAGGCTTATCCGCGACTGCTGGCGCTGGCGCTGCAGCAGTCGCAGCCGATCCGGCAGCTGCTGCAGCAGGCGCTCGCGCAGCCGGACAAACTCAGCGCCGGCGACTGGCAGTCGCTGGCCGCCTACGGCTGGGAGCTGGACGAGCAGCGCCTGCTGCCCGCGCAGGAGCCGGCGACGACGCTGGAGACCCTGGCGCAGCGCTGTCCCGATCCGGCCCTGCGCCAGACCCTGGCGCTGCAGGCCCTGACGCTGCGCGCCGGCGCGGATGAGCGTCTCTCCGAGCCGCAGCGCCTCGCCGGTACGCAGCTGCTGCATGCGCTGCTCGCCGATCCCGAGGCGGTGCGGCGCAATGTGGTCTTGATCGAAGCGGCCGGTGCCGACCAGATCGCCGCGCTGGCCGAGCCCGATTCGGCCGACTACGGCGCACTGTCTGCGTTGCTGGTGCTGGCCATGGATCGTGTCTACAGCGATGCGCGCTATTCGCTGGGCGAGCGCATCGATGCCAGCTTCGCCGAGCTGGACCTGTGGCAACAGGCACATGGCAAGGATGCCGTGCCCAAGGCCCTGGCGGAAAAAATCCGCCAGCGCGCGCAATGGGCCGATGCCCAGGCGCAGACCCCGTATGAGCGGCAGAACGCCGTGCACTCGGCGGCCGAGCTGCTGCACAAGGCGGGTCTGGATGCCGAAGCCAAGGCCTTGCTCAATGCCGAACTCAAGCGTTCGCTGGCGCCGTACTACCACATGGTCACGCTGTCCAGGATCGCCGAGGATGGCCACGACAATGCCGCAGCCGTGGACTGGTTGCGCCAGGCCTACGCGGCCGCGCAGGGTCCGGCGACGCGCGCGCAGTGGGGCGTGCTGTATGTGGAAGGTCTGATCCGCCTGCAGCCCGAGGATGCCAAGAGCATCCAGGCCGTCAGCACGCAGCTGATCCGCGAGCTGCGCGAGAGTCAGGCCGGCTACTACCAGCGCACCCGCAAACGCTTCGAGCGCCTGAGCGGCAAGCTGCTGGCCTGGGCCGCCGCCCACCAGGGCCAGGCGCAGCTGAAGGCGCTGCGCGCGCAGATGCAGCCCTTGTGCGCGACGCTGCCGGCGCAGAGCGAGGCACAGCGCAGCTGCAGCGGCTTTCTGCAGCCGGCGGCCTGATTCCGCAGCGAGCCGGGCTGCGGGTACGAGCAGGGGTATCAGGGCGGTGGGGGAATATCAAAAGCCCCAGTTATTCTTAGGCCGCGCGACGGTGAATCCCTATACTCGCGGCCCACGCGCGCGCAGACGCGCTTGAGCCCTTGGGGGACTTAATGATGTTGTATGCCGGATTGCCGCGCCGTCTTGCATGGGCGCGTACGCTTGCCTGCTTGTTGTCGCCGCTTGCCGCGATGCCGGCGCTCGCCCAGAGTCCGGACGCTCCGGCCGAGGCCCTGCCCACCATCCCGGTGGCGGGCGAGCCGGCCGCCGCGCCGAGCACCGCCGCGCCGCGCGAGGAGTCCGGGGCGCTGGCCGAAGTGATCGTCACCGCACGCAAGCGCGAGGAGCGCCTGCAGGATGTGCCGGTGTCGGTGCAGGCCTTCTCCAGCGAGCAGCTCGACGCGCGCGGCGTGCAGAGCATCCGCGATCTGGCCGAGGCCGTGCCCGGCATGCAGGTCACCGACCTGGGCGGCTACAACCTGATTTACCTGCGCGGCGTCGGCACCGATGTGTTCATTCCCTCCGCCGAGCCCAGCATCGCGACTTATGTGGACGGCGTGTACTTTCCGTCGGGCCACAGTCTGGCGCAGGCCTTCGGTGCGGTGGAGCGCGTGGAAGTGCTCAAGGGCCCGCAGGGCACGCTGTTCGGACGCAACTCCACCGGCGGTGCGGTTTCGGTGTGGTCGAAGAATCCGGGCCAGACGCCGGAGACCTCCGTGCAGCTCAGCTACGGCAATTACAAGGACGCGCAGGCGCGCGTCTACACCAATCTGCCGCTGAGCAACGCTCTGGCGGTGAGCCTGTCGGGTTTCTACAACCGCCGCGACAGCTATTACCGCGTGGACAACGGCAGCAATGAACAGCTGCCGCCGGAGATCGGTCGCGGTGGCCGTCTCAAGATCGGTGTGGAATTCAGCGAAGACCTGAATCTGGTGGTCACCGGCATCTATGCGCGGCAGAGCGGCACCAGCACCACGGTCTCGGCCAACGTCAATCCCACGCCGCTGCTGGGCATCACGCTGCCCGCCGAAATCCGCGACTACGTCACCACCGCCAACAGCGAGCCCAGCCTCAGCACCATCACGCGTGCGCTCTACGGCCAGCTCAACTGGCATCTGAGCGGCGTGGATACCAAGCTGCTGGGCAGCTATTACTTCGTCAAGGCTTTCGACTACGTCTACGACTTCGACGGCACCAGCCAGCCGATCGCCACCTATGGCGCCGACGACGAGTACCAGCGCTTCGTGACCAGCGAGCTGCAGTTCACCTCCAATGCCGACAGCTGGGGCAGCAGCTGGCTCAAGTGGGTGGGCGGTCTCTATTACCTGCGCAGCGACGGCGGCTACAAGCCCGGCTATCTGCGTCTGCTCGATGCAGTGCAGCTGCCCACCACGGAGCAGATCGGTGCGCTGCCGCTGGGCCTGGGTGATCTGGTGCTGTCGCTGCTGGGCAATTCACCGATTCCGCAGGACCTCACCTTCTATTTCACCGGCCTGCTCAAGACCGAGGCCTATTCCGGCTATGCCCAGGCCACCGCGAGCCTCACCAGCTGGCTGGACCTGACGCTGGGCGGACGCTGGCAGCGCGAGTCGCGCAAGCTGGTGACCTCGGACGTCAGCGACGGCAATTTGAACGGCGGACTCACGCGCCTGTATTCCTTCCCGCAGGAGGAAAGCACCGCGCGCAATTTCTCGCCGAAGGTCTCGCTGGACTGGCGGCCCGCGCAGGACCTGCTGATCTACGCCTCCTTCCAGCAGGGCTTCAAGAGCGGCACCTACAACATCATCAATATCTTCAAGGCGCCCACCTATGTGGAGCCGGAGAAGGTCACCGCTTATGAGGTGGGTCTGAAATCAGAGTGGTTCAATCACAGCCTGCGCTTCAACACCGCGCTGTTTGAAAACGACATCCACAATCTGCAGACCGGCTTCATGTCCTTCACCTCGGGCGGCGCGATCAATCTGGAAAACGCCGGCAAGGCGCGCATCCGCGGTCTGGAAGTGGAGGCCTTGTGGCAGCCCCTGCCTGAGCTGGATCCGGGCCTGCTGCTCGGCGGCAATCTGAGCTGGCTGCACGCGGTGTATCTGGACTACGACGACGGCCGTGGCTTCGGTGAACTCACCGGGCTGGCCTACAAGAGCGACTGCAGCAATCCCGGCTCGCCGGCCTGCCATCCCTTCAGCGGCAATCAGATCGTGCGTACGCCCAAGCTCAGCAGCACGCTGACGCTGAGCCAGAGCTTCGAGCTGGGGCAGGGCACGCTGGAGCTGGCGGGTGACTGGTACACCAACTCGGGCTATTACTATCTGGCGCAGAACACGCCGGACACCTTCGAGCCGGCCTATCAGATTTTCAATGCACACCTGAGCTATCTGTATCAGCCGTATGGTCTGAAGCTGACGGTGTACGGCGACAATCTGGGCGATGAGCGCTACAACCTCGCGCAGTTCCACACCGACTTCGGTCGCGAGGATTCGCTGGCGCCGCCGCGCACCTGGGGCCTGCGCCTGAACTGGGATTTCTGATGGTTTGCTGAAAAACGCCATCCCTGGCGTTTTTCAGGTCGCTACGGAAAAACGTGGTTTTCCTGCGCTCCCGGTCATCCAGCGCTGGCGCGCTGGATGACCGTCGGCACCTCCATGTGCCAAGCACAGCGTGCCGAACACTTCGTTTTTCAGCACGCTGCTGAAAGGCAGTCCCGCGCGCTCAGGCGCCGGGCAGGCGCGCCAGCAGCACGGCACGCGGATCGAAGCAGGCGACCACTTTGCGCCCCACGCGCAGAGTGGCCGCCTCGCCGTCGCGCAGCACCGCGGTCACCGTGCGTCCGCCCGGCAGATCGACAATCAGCTCGCTCTGCTCGCCTTCCTGGCTCAGGCGCGAAATGCTGCCGACGAGACGGTTGGGCTGCGTCACCGGCACCTGCTCGGGCAGGGCGATCTGGACCGCCACGGCCTTGACCAGGGCCGCGATGTCGCTGCCCGGCGTGATGCCCAGGCGCTTGGCGCTGTCGGTGGAGATGTGCGCGATGATGCTGAGCTTGTCGTCGAGTGCGATCTCGATCGCGGCATGCACGCGGTCGGCGCGCACCGCGCACACGCTGCCCACCCAGTGATTGCGCGCGCTGGTCTGCAGCGAGAAGCGCTGCAGCAGGCGCCGGTATTCGGCGAAGGCCTGCGGACCGCCGGCGCGCGCACCGACGCGCTCATTGAGCAGGGCCAGTGCCTGCTGATGTTCTTCTTCAATGGCGCGCACCAGGGCCACCACGCGGCGGCCGTATTCGGTGAGCTGCGTGCCGCCGCCGCGCTGACCGCCGGTGGCGCGCTGCACCAGGGCCTCGTCGGCCTGGTTGTTCATCGCATCGATGGCGTCCCAGGCACCCTTGTAACTCATGCCCACGGCCTTGGCCGCCTGACTGATCGAGCCTTTCAGGTCCACGGCTTCGAGCAGATCGATGCGGCCGGCCACCAGGAAGGGCACGCCGTCCTTTTCCAGATGCAGGCGGCCGCTGTAATGAGAGCGCTTGGTCATGCGCGCATTGTCGCGCAATCGTTCAGAGGCTGCGCAGAAAGTCCAGCAGTGCCTCGCGATCCTGCGCGCTCAGGGCGCGGTAGCGGCGCTGTGCGGTCTGCGCTTCACCGCCGTGCCAGAGGATGGCTTCCTGCAGATCGCGTGCGCGGCCGTCGTGCAGGAACTGGCTGTGCTCGTTGATGGCTTTGATGCGGCCGATGCCCCACAGCGGCGCGGTACGCCAGTCACGCCCGCCGGCCTCGTAGTCGGGACGATGATCGGCCAGGCTTTCGCCCATGTCGTGCAGCAGCAGATCGCTGTAGGGCGCAAAGTCCTGCCCGGCCAGCTGCGGCGCCAGGGCCTGCGCGCCGCTGCGCAGCTGCGGACGATGACAGAGCGCGCAGCCCAGGCGCATGAACAGCTGCGCGCCATGCCGCGTGGCGGGCGTCGCTGCGCGAGCGGGTGGCACTTGCAGCAGCGCCAGATACCGCGTCAGCGCATCGAGCTGTGCCTCGCTCAGCTCCGGTTCTCCGCCCGTGGGCGCGGCGCGACAGGCGCGCTGCGCGGGCCGGCAGTTCTGCTGCGGATGCAGGCTGCTGCTGATGCCCAGATCCCCGAGCATGGCATTGGCGATCTGCTGGCGCAGGTTCGGGGCATTGGCCTTGAGACCGAAGCGGCCCAGGCGCAGCTGGCCGTCTTCGCCGCGCAGCTGATTGACCCGGCCACGCACGCCGTCGGGCTTGGGCTCGGCGGCCATCGCGTGCAGGGTTTCATCGCTCACCGCATCCAGCAGACCCATGCCGATCAGCGTCGGCCCGACGCGCAGGGAAGTGAGCGCGCCCTGCAGCGGACCATAGGCCAGGGCCACGATGCGCAGCCGTGGCCGGCGCAGGGTGAGACGCTGGCCATCGTCCAGGCTCAGGCTCTGCATCTGCCAGTCGATGAACACGCTGCCTTCGCCCGGCACGCCGGGGATGCCTTGCTCATTGAGCTGTTCGCCGTAAGCCGGATGCGGCCTTGGTGCAGCGCCGGCGGGGCCGGGCAGGGACAGGCGCAGCAGTGCCGACTGCAGGCGTTCGTCGCGGCGATCGGGCGTGCGGCCGCGACCGTTCTTGGGGTGGCAGGAACTGCAGGCGAGCTGGTTGTAGAGCGGCCCCAGGCCATCGTGCTGCGTGTCCTGCGAAGGCGCCACGATCCAGCTCTGATGCATCAGCGTGCGGCCTTCGAAGAATTGCACCTGTTGTCCGGCCGACAGGTCCGGCAGTGGGTGATTGAAGGCTTCGCGATCTTCGGCGGCCAGCACGCGCTGTGCGCAGAGCAGCAGGAGCAGCAGACAGAAGCGGGGCATGCTCAGGCTCCGGCGGCGGACAGCAGGCGCGCGACCTGCTCGCGTTGCGCGGCGGCGAAGGCCGACCACTGTGCCTCGATCGCTCGTGGCGCCGACTCGCTCTGCGCTTCCAGGCGGCGCGCGTATTCACGCGGCGCGAGTTCGGCGGCCTGCGCCTCATCGATAGGCATGCGGCAGAGTTCGCGGCGCGCCGCCGCGAGTTTCAGCCCGCGCGCCTCGCCGGCGTGTATGCGGCGCCAGAGCGCTTGCAGCGGTGCATGCGGCTGCGACAGACATGGCTCGCACAGCGCCGCGAGCAGGCCCAGGCGTGCCTGTGTGCGCGTGCTGTCGTAGTCCAGGCCGCCGGCCTGGGCGGCGAGATAGGGATTGAAGCTGCCGCGCGGCGCCTGGCGATACACCGAGGGCCGCACCGGCAGCTTGCGCAGATCCGGATGCAGCAGCAACGCCTGTCCGGTTTCGGAAAGCAGGAAGCCGACGAAGGCCAGCGCCGCTTCGCGATGCGGCGTGCTGGCGGTGACCGCCACCTGGCCGGGATTGACGCCGCTGTGACGCGGATAGATGAAGTCGAGATCGGCGCCATTGGCCATCGCCGAGGCGACGAAGAAGTCGATGCTCAGGCCTACCGCAGCCTCGCCCTGCGTGCCGACGCTGTCGCTGACGAAGCTGCCGCCGCGTCCGATCAGCTGTGCATTGCCGGCGATTTCCTGCCACAGCGCCCAGCCACGCTGCCAGCCATAAGCCTGCAACACGATGTCGAGCATCACCGGCGCAAAGCCCACGCGCGCCGGATCGGGCATCGCGATCAATCCGGCGTAACGCGCATCACAGAGTTCCGGCCAGTCGGATGGCGCCTGCAGTTGCCGCTGGCGCAGGCGCGCGCGATTGAGCGCAAAGCCGTAGGCCGCCATTTCGGTGGCGACGAAGTAGCCCTGCGGATCACTGAGCTGGCAGCCGCCGATGCGCGGCGGCAGGCTGCGCAGCGTCTCCGGCAAAACCTGCCAGCCCTGCGCGGCCTTGATCTGCGCGAAGGTGCGCGGCGAGGCGCTCCAGTACACATCGATGCCGTTCTGATCCGGCGCCTGCAGATAGGGCAGGGCCTCGTGCGGCATGCGCCAGACCATGTTGAGGCGGTACTGGGGATACGCGGCGCCGAAGGCGGCGACGAAGCGGGTGACCACTTCATCGGGATAGGCGGTGAGCACATTGAGCGTGTTGTCCGGCGTCTGCGCCTGCGCGCGCGGCGGCGCGACAGCGGCGAGTGCCGCACCACCGAAAGCCTGCAGCAGACGGCGGCGGTCGTGGCACAGGGGGGCGCTCACAGCCGGTACTCGGCGCGCAGATAGTAGCTGCGCCCGGCCTCCGGATAGCCTTCACTGAATTCATAGAGCCGGTCGAAGAGATTGTGGACACCGGCGCTGGCCGAGCAGCGCGGCGTGAACGCATAGCGCGTGCTCAGGCCCATCACCCCGAAGCCGGCGGCGACCTGTGTGGCGTCCGTCGAGGAATAGCGCTTGCTCATGGCCTGTACCTCGCTGGCCAGCGACCACTGTGGCAGAGGCAGCCAGCGCAGCTCACCGTTGAACTGATTGCGCGGGGCATCCGTGAGCCGCAGCCTGGCGTTGCTGCGATTGCTGCGATCCAGATAGCTGTAGCTCAGGTCTAGGCGCCACTGCGTGCAGTGTCCGTGCAGCGCCAGGTCCACGCCGCCGCTGTGCACCTTGCCCACGTTCTGGTTTTGCGTGCAGGGCGCACTGGCGCAAGCGCTGTCGGCGATGCGCACGGCCTGAATCAGTTCGCGGATATTGCTGTAGAACAGCGCCAGATCCACATCCAGTCCCGCCAGCAGCGGCCGCGCATAGCCGGCTTCGAAGTGATCGGCATGCTCGGGCTTGAGCGCTTCATTGGGAATCGCGGTGCCCAGGCGATAGGAGTAGCGATCCTTGATGGTCGGGAAGCGGTTGCGATGCGCGTAGGTGGCGCGCCAGCTCTGCTGGTCCTGCGTCTTGCGGAACAGGCCCAGCTCGCCGCTGAGGGCGTCGTTGTCCTCGCGTGCGAATGGCGACAGGGCATGCGTGGTGGAGTTGTAGTCCTGTGCCTCCAGACTCTGCCGCGCCTCATAAGCCAGGCCGCCGACCAGCGACCAGTCGCCGCCCAGCTGCTGCGTGTCCTCGCCGCCGATGGTCCAGTTGCGATCCTTGAAATGCCGGATCGGCTCGCCGGCGTTGTGCTCGCGATGCACGTCCTCCTTCCAGGTCGCGGCCAGGTGCAGCTGATTGTCCTCGCGCAGCTGGCTGCGCGTCTCCAGACCGGCGCCGTTGGAAAAATCGTCGTACCAGCTGCGGAAGGCGTAGGGCTTGCTGATGCTGGTGTAGCTGGCGTCGTCGTAGGAGAACAGCGAGTTCTTGAACGTGTCGTGATAGACGCGCAGCTTGAGCTCGTGCTCGTCCAGCTGCGTGCGGCTCATGGCATAGACGCTGTCCTTGTCCCAGCTCGGCCAGCGCCAGTAGCGCGGCTTGATGCTGCTCAGGCTGCCGGCGTAGGGCGGAGTGCCTTTCTCGCCCTGCTGCCAGTTGTAGCCCAGCACGTATTCGTCGCCGCCGGGCGTGTAGGCGAGCTTGGCGGAGAGGCGGCGATCCTCGCTGTCGCTGTTGTTGCGCGCACCGCCGTCCTCGGCCGTGGTGGCGGTGAAATCGGCCGGCAGCTCGAAGCGGTCCTGCTGGCGGTAGGCCACGCCCAGCTGCGCGTAGCCGTAGTCGCGGTGCAGGCCCAGATTGGCGTAGGCCTCACGGTTCACATCATCGCCCGCGCGGTTCAGGCCCAGCTGGGCACCGCTGTCCAGCTCCAGTGGCTGACTCGGCCGCCGGCTGATCAGATTGATGGCGCCGCCCAGGGTGTTGGCGCCGTAGAGCAGCGAACCGAAACCACGCGAGATGTCGATGCGTGCGATGTCGCTGCTGAGAAAGCGGCCCAGATCGACATAACCGTCATACGGCACGTACACCGGCAGGCCGTCGACGAACAAGGGCACCTGGCGCAGATCGAAGCCGCGCACGAAAGCCACTTCCTCGCCACGCGCGCCGACGCGGCCGAGATACACGCCCGGCGCCAGCGCCACGGCGGCGCCGACGGTCTGGCGATCACGTTCCCGGATCTGCTCCTGGGCGATCTGGATCTGTGCGTCGATCTTGTTCTCGCTGCGGCTGCCCAGCACCTCCACGGTGCCCAGGTCAAAAGGCGTGGCGTCGGTGGCGTGGCTGGGCTGGCTGAGCAGGACACTCATCAGCAGGCCGGCCGCCGTCCCCGCGCGTGGCGCGATCTCGTGCATCATCGTGACTCCCTAAGCTGGTGGCGAAGAAATCAGGTGCAGACGCCGGGCGCGGACCACCGCCGCGCGCGGCGCTGCATGGCATTCAGAACGCCAGCTGCAGGCGCATCTGGTAGAGGGTCGGCTTGTCGCCATCCATGCTGCCGCCGTCGAGCTTGAGCACCTTCACGGCATTGAGGCTGCCGCGCAGATAGCTGTTCAGATACCAGTTCAGCGCCAGCGCGGCGTTTTGTTCGTAGCCGCCATACAACCCGCGATCCGACAGATCGATGCCGCTGTAGCGCGCCGCCAGCTCGAAGGCGCCCCTGCCCTTGGCGCCGAAGTTGCGCGCGGGCTTGATGCCGTCGAACAGACCGCGGTCGGCCTTGTAGGGGCGCATCTCGCCGCTCAGCGTGTAAGCGAGCTGGCCGTACCAGCCCTTGAAGGACAGGTTCTTGCCGGTATCTCGCGCCACCTCGGTCTGCAGGTACTCGCCCTGCAGTGAAGCGGCGCCGTACTGCGCGGCGAATTCGGCATCGGCGACGCGATAGTGCTGGACGTTGCCGGCGATGCTGCCGGTGCTGACGAAGCTCTGTGCGGGCTGATTGCTTTCCGGTTTGCTGCTGAAGCTGATGCTGCTGCCCTTGCCGTTGCTGCCGGTGTTCTGCGTGGTGGCCCGCCACACGCCGCTCAGGCCCAGATGCACGCTGCTGCGCTCGCTCAGCAGCGGCGCATACGTGACACGACCGGCCAGGCTGTAGCCCTCATCGCCAGCAGCGGTCTGCGCGGTGTTCAGCGGCTCGCCGAAGGCGCCGGCGCTTGCGCTCCAGTTGCGCCCGGCGTGGCTCAGCAGCAGGCCCGGCGCGCGGGTGTTGCCGGTATTGATGAAGGCGAAGGGCAGGCCGCGCTCCATGAAGGTGAGGGTCTTGTCGGAAGCCAGTGCTTCCAGGCCGATGGGCGGCTTGACGTTGCCGATGGTTATGGTCAGCGGTTTATAGCCGGCATAGGCGACATAGGCGTCGGTGACGCCGGAGGAACTGGCGGTGAGGTTGCTGAATTCGTACTCGACGCGGTACTGCCAGTCCTTGAGAAAGTTGCCGCCGATGCTCAGGCGCGAACGCCGCAGCTGCGAGCCGTCGGCGAGATCGGCCTGGTCCTGCTTGAACGCCGCATAGTCCAGCTGTTGCAGCGTGCCCAGCTGCAGGGAACTGGCGCCATCGCCAGAGACAAGCTTGAAACCGCTGTCGGTGCTGGCGCCGGACCTGGCTTGCTGCTGGGCCTTGAGCGCGCCCGCCTCTTCGGCACTGAGCACGCCCTTGGCCTGCAGGATATCGAGCAGATCGTCGGCGGCCTGGGCCTGCGCGCAGGCGCACAGGCCCAGCAGGCCGGCGGCGATAGGGTGTTGACGGTGACGCATGTGGACTTCCCCTGTTTGCTTGTCACGGTTATTTATATAAACAACTACATATAAAAATGGAACAAGCAAGGCGGATGCCAGGCGCGGGCGCTCCTTGTCGCAAGCGAGCTTTTTATGCCGGTTTACCCGTAGGAGAGCGCAGTGTTTGTCGCAAATATCACAATGCCAATGTCGGGAATGTTGCGCGGAAGGGTTGTATGTGCTGGTTTATCGGAGTGATGGCTGCGTTTGACGGTGGCACCGCACTTGCATTGGACAAGATCAGGTGCCGCTATAAAATGCGGTTGATAATGAAAGTGCCTGCTGCCTTCCGGCGGCGGCACTGGCACAGGGAGTAGCGAAGATGGGGAATTCAGTTTTCTTGCGCCGTCTGGCCACGGCGCTGTCTCTGGCGCTGGTCTTGGCGCTGCCGAGCCTGACGGCGCGCGCCGAGGACAAGCCGGTGGTGGTGTTCGCCGCCGCCAGTCTCAAGGAGGCACTCGATGAAGTCGGTGCGCAGTGGCAGAAGGAACAGCACGGCCAGGTCGCCATCAGCTACGCGGCGTCCAACACCCTGGCCAGGCAGATCGAGCAGGGGGCGCCGGCCGATCTGTTTCTCTCCGCCAATCTCGAATGGCTGCAGTACCTGTCGGTGCGCAATCTCACGCGCAAGGACAGCGAACGCAATCTGCTGCGCAACCGTCTGGTGCTGATCGCGCAAAAGGCGTCCAGGCTCAAGCTGCTGATCGCGCCGGACTTCCCGCTGGCCAAGGCGCTGGGTGATGGTCGTCTGGCGCTGTGCAATCCGGCGGTGCCCGCCGGCATCTACGGCAAGCAGGCGCTGAGTGCGCTGAATGTCTGGGACAGCGTCAGCGCCAGGACTGCGCAGGCTGATAATGTGCGCGCGGCGCTGCTGCTGGTCTCGCGCGGCGAGGCGCCGCTGGGCATCGTCTACTCGACCGATGCTGCCGCCGATCCGGCGGTGCGCGTGCTCGATACCTTCCCGGAAGATACGCATGAGCCCATCGTCTATCCGCTGGCGCTCACGGCCGCATCCACCCATCCGCAGGCCAGGTCGCTGTACGACTACATCGTCTCGGCCAAGGCGCGGGCGATTTTTGTGAAGCACGGTTTCACGGTGATCACGGACGCGGCACACTAAGGCTCCAAGTTCGCATCTGCGATCCCGTCTCCACATGTTCCATCTCAGCGTCGAGGAATGGACGGCGCTGGCCTTGTCGCTGCGCGTCGCCGGCGTCGCGGTGCTGGCCAGCCTGCCGTTCGCGGTGGCGGCGGCCTGGGTCTTGTCGCGCACGCGCTTCGTCGGTCAGGCGATTTTTGACGGCGCGATTCATCTGCCGCTGACCCTGCCGCCGGTGGTCACCGGTTATCTGCTGCTGCTGACGTTCGGCCGGCAGGGCGTGGCGGGGCATTTTCTCGCCGAGCATCTGGGCATCGTGTTTTCCTTTCGCTGGACCGGTGCCGCGCTGGCGGCGGCCGTGATGGGCTTTCCGCTGATGGTGCGTTCCATCCGTCTGTCCCTGGATGGCGTGGACACGCGCCTGGAAGAGGCGGCGGCGACCCTGGGCGCGCGGCCGCTGGCGGTGTTTGTGACGGTGACCCTGCCGCTGATCGGGCCCGGCATTCTCTCCGGCATGGTGCTGGGTTTTGCCCGCGCCATGGGCGAGTTCGGCGCCACCATCACCTTCGTGTCCAATATTCCCGGCGAAACCCAGACCCTGGCCAGTGCCATCTACACCTACACGCAGGTGCCGGGCGCCGATGCCCAGGCCCTGCGCCTGACCCTGGTGGCGATTGCGGTGTCGATGACGGCACTGATCGCTTCCGAGTGGCTGGCGCGACTGGGCCGCAAGCGCGCGGTGGGCACATGAGTCTGGAAGTCGGCCTGCGGCATCGTCAGGGCGCCTTCGCCCTGGACCTGGCTTTCGACAGTCCCGGCGGACTGGTGGCGCTGTTCGGGCCTTCGGGCTCGGGCAAGACCACGGTGGTGCGCGCCATCGCCGGCCTGCTGCGTGCCGAGCAGGCGCGCATCGTGGTCGATGGCCAGGTGCTGGTGGACAGTGCGGCACGGGTGTTCCTGCCGCCGCACCGGCGCCGCATCGGCTACGTGTTCCAGGAGCCGCGCCTGCTGCCGCATCTCTCCGTGCGCCAGAACCTGGACTATGGCGGCTGGTTTGCGCCGCGCGGCGCGCGGGTCTCGGCGGCCGAGTTCGCACGCCTGGTGGAACTGCTGGACATCGGGCCGCTGCTGTCCCGCCATCCGGGACGCCTGTCCGGTGGCGAACGCCAGCGCGTGGCCATCGGCCGGGCGCTGCTGTCGAGTCCGCAGCTCTTGCTGATGGACGAGCCGCTCAGCCAGATCGACGAGAACCGCAAGAACGAGATCCTGCCGTATATCGAGCGCATGCGCGACGAGGTGCGGGTGCCCATCGTCTACGTCAGCCATGCCCTGGATGAGGTGGTGCGCCTGGCCGGGCGGCTGGTCTGCATCCAGGACGGCCGGCTGCTGGCCTGCGGCCCGACCGGCGAGGTGCTGACCCGCACCGACCTGCCGATGTTCGCGCAGCGCGCCGATGCGGGCGCGGTGCTAGAGGCGCGCGTGCTGGCGCATGACGAGGCTTACGCCCTGAGCCGCCTGGCCTGCGCCGGCGGCGAGCTCTGGGTGCCACGCCTGCCGGCACCGCCGGGCGGGACCGTGCGGCTCTGGGTGCGCGCCCAGGATGTGATGCTGGCGCTGGAGCTGCCGCAGGGCATCAGCGCGCTCAACCATCTGCAGGGCGAGGTGCTGGCCCTGGGCGACTCGGGCCTGGGCACGGTGATGGTGCGCCTGGATTGTGGCGGCACGCCGCTGCTGGCCCGCGTCACGCGGCTGTCGGCCGAGCGCCTCCGGCTGCGCGTGGGTTTGCGTCTGCAGGCTCTAATAAAGAGCGTCAGTTTTCCCCTGGCCGGGGCCGCTGCCGGCGCGCTTTGAGCCGTGCCGGCCGGATGCGTGCGAAAAGCGCGGACAAGCGCTGGATTTCTGTGGACAAATCGCTACAATACGCGGCCTTTCGGCAGCCCCGTCCCGCGGCAGCCGCATCAGTATCTTAGGAATTTGTCAGCATGGTCACGATTCGTCTGGCTCGCGCCGGTGCCAAGAAGCGCCCCTTCTACCACGTCGTTGCGACCGAGAAGAGCAGCGCCCGCGACGGCCGCTTCATCGAGCGCCTGGGCTTCTACAACCCGAACGCCAAGGGCCAGGAGCAGAAGCTCGTGGTCGATCTGCCGCGCGTCGAGCATTGGCAGAAGAACGGCGCGCAGGTTTCCGAGCGCGTCGCTTACCTGCTGAAGTCGGCGCCGAAGGCGAACTGATTTTATGCAGGCGCGCCGGGTGACGCTGGGCCGCGTCGCCGGGGTGTACGGCGTGCAGGGCTGGATCCGGGTGTACTCGTACACCGATCCGCCGCACAACATCCTGAAGTACAAGCGCTGGTGGCTCAGTCACGGCGAGGGGTATGAAACCGAGGTGCTGGACGGTCGCCAGCACGGCCTCCCGGTGGTGGCACAGCTCAGCAATGCGAAGGGTGAGGCGATCACGGATCGCGATCAGGCCGCGCTGCTGATCGGTGCCGAGATCCAGGTGGAACGCGAGGCGCTGCCCAAGCTGCGCAAGGACCAGTTCTACTGGATCGATCTGATCGGCCTGAGTGTGGAGAACACGGAAGGCCAGGCGCTGGGGCAGGTGCGGGACGTGACCAGCAACGGCGCGCAGGATGTGCTGGTGGTGGCGGGTGAGGGCGAGCGGCTGATTCCGTTCGTGCGGCCGCAGATCATCAAGAGCGTGGACCTTGCGGAAAAGCGCATCGTCTGCGACTGGCAGCTGGACTGGTGATGCAGATCGAGGTCATCACGCTGTTCCCCGAACTGGTGGAACAGGTGACGCGGCACGGCATGCCGCGCATCGCCGTCGAGCATCAGCAGCTGGTGCTGAGCACGCGCAACCCGCGCGACTACAGCACCAACAAGTGGCGGCGGGTCGATGACCGGCCCTACGGTGGCGGTCCGGGCATGGTGATGGAAGCCGAGCCGCTGGCCGCGAGCATTGCAGCGTCGAAGCAGACGCTGTCCGGCGCGAAGGTCGTGTACCTCTCGCCGCAGGGTGAGCGCTTCAGCCAGAGCTGGGCGCAGCGCCTGAGCGCAGAGCAGCAGTTGATTCTGCTCTGCGGACGCTACGAGGGGCTCGATGAGCGCCTGCTGCAGAGTGAAGTGGATTTGGAGTTGTCGCTGGGCGATTTCGTGATGTCCGGCGGTGAACTGGCGGCGATGGTGGTGGTGGATGCCATCGCGCGGCTGTTGCCTGGGGTGCTGGGCGATGCGCAGTCGGCGGAAAACGATTCGTTCTCCGCAGGGCTGCTGGATCATCCGCACTACACGCGGCCGGAAGACTGGCGCGGGATGCAGGTGCCGGAGGTGCTGATGTCCGGTGATCATGCGAAAATCGCGCGCTGGCGTTGGCAGCAGGCCCTGGGCGCCACATGGTTGAAGCGGCCCGAGCTCCTGGCGGAGCTTGAGCTGGATGAAGAGGCAAAGAAGCTCTTGCGCGAGTTCATCGCGCAGCAGCAAGACAACTGAGGTGTGAGATGCGTACGAACAAGATCATTGCCGCGATCGAAGCGGAGCAGATGAACAAGAAGGTCCCGGATTTCCGTCCCGGTGACACCGTCGAGGTCAAGGTGAAGGTGAAGGAAGGCGACCGCGAGCGTCTGCAGGCCTTCGAGGGCGTGGTCATCGCCCGCCGCAACCGCGGCCTGAACTCCGCGTTCACGCTGCGCAAGACCTCGCACGGCGAAGGTGTGGAGCGCGTGTTCCAGACCTACAGCCCGCAGGTCGCCGAGATCCTGGTGAAGCGCCGCGGTGCGGTGCGTCGCGCCAAGCTCTATTACCTGCGCGATCTGTCCGGCAAGGCCGCGCGCATCGCCGAAAAACTCGACTAAGCAGCGGCGGCGCGATCGCGCCGCGCTGGTGTCGGCAGTCGTATCAGCCACGACGGACTGTGAAGTCCGTCGTGGTTTTTTGTGTTTCTTGCATTGACGCCTTTCCTTGGCCGGCATATGTTGAAAAAAACATATCCCTTGCAAGAAACAGCGGCGAGGGATGGGGACAGGTTGGGATTTCCCTTGCATGAAATCGGCTCGGTGCCACACATGGCATCACAGCCGGCACATCGTGCAATCCTCTGAAATCGAGGTGCCTCATGTCGCAAGTCCCAGGTGGCTGGACGCCGTTCAGCTTTGAAGTGACGCCCGAAGCTTCCGCCGTGTTTGCCCAGGCCTTGAAAGGCTTCACTGGTGTTTCCTACACGCCTCTGGCGGTGGCGACGCAGGTCGTCGCCGGCCTCAACTACAGCTTTCTGGCCAAGGGCACGGTGGTGATTCCGGCGCAGACGCAGCTGGCGGCGGTGATTCACATCTACAAGCCGCTGCAGGGCGATCCCGTGCTCCGCCAGATCGACGAGGTGCCGCCGACCTACTAATGGCGTCCGGCCTGGAGACGGCCGTCTCCAGAAGGCTTCAGACCAGGGGCGCTCGAGGAGGAGCGCCCTTTTTTTGGGGCCACGATCCGCTTGAACAAGGCGCTGATAAGGCAGTGTGGCACGCGAAAATTTTTT
Organism: Solimonas aquatica; assembly: GCF_900111015.1. Lineage (GTDB taxonomy): Bacteria > Pseudomonadota > Gammaproteobacteria > Nevskiales > Nevskiaceae > Solimonas > Solimonas aquatica. Next base: position 98,844 of record NZ_FOFS01000008.1, read on the forward strand.
GCTGGTCTCTTGCCTTGCGCTTGCTTTCCTAGTATTTAAATGATTGTTTCAAACAAATGTTTAAATCCTATGGAAGCCAGCGCCGCCAGCACCGCCGAAGACACCCGCGAGAGCCTGCTCGCGGCGGCCGCTTCGGTATTTGCCGAGCAAGGCTTTGACGGTGCGCGCGTGCGCGAAATCGCGCAGCGCGCCGGTGCCAATGCCGCTGCCATCAGCTACCACTTCGGCGGCAAGCAGGAACTCTATCGCGAGGTGCTGCGCCGTCAGGCCGGCGTGCGTATCCAGCGCTTTCCCTTGCCGGCCGTGCCGCCGGTGCAGGACGAACCGGAACAGGCGCTGCGCCTGGCGATCGGCGCGCTGCTCAGCCGTTTCCTGAGTCAGGACGACTCTCTGCTGCCGCGACTGATGATGCGCGAGATCGCCGCGCCGACCGCCGAGCTGGAAGCGATGGCGCGGGAGATGATCGCGCCGCAGTTTGCGCAGCTCGGCGCGCTGATTGCGCGCTGTCTGGGCGAGGCGGCCAGTTCACCGCGCGTGCAGCGCTGCACCTTCAGTCTGCTCAGCCAGTGCATGTTCTACCTGTTTGCGCGGCCCCTGGTGGGCGTGCTGGCGCCGCAGACTTACGAAGGTGATGCCATTGCGCGGCTGTCGGCGCACATCGCCGATTTTTCCCTCGCCGCCCTGCGCGGTCTGCGTAGCCAGGGAGTTGCCTTTGATGAATAAGTTCGGGGTGTTCGTCCTGCTGATGCTGAGCGCCTGCACCGGCGAGCAGCACAACAGCTGGCAGGCTTATGCCGAAGGCGAGTTCGTCTACATCGCCAGTTCGCAATCCGGCCGGCTCGATGAGCTGACGGTGAAACGCGGCGATCAGCTGGCCGCCGGCGCGCCGCTGTTTCGTCTGGAATCGCAGCGCGAGACCGCCGCAAGGCAGCAGGCGCGCGGGCAGCTGGCGGTGGCGCAGGCGCAGCTGCGCGATCTGCAAAGCGGGCGCCGACCGGCGGAACTGGCGGTGATTCAGGCGCAGCTGGCGCAGGCGCAGGCGGCGGCGCGCTTGTCCGCCGAGCAGCTGCGCCGCGACGAGGCGCAGCTGGCCGTCGCCGCCATCTCGCAGGCGCGGCTGGACGCCAGCCGGGCCGGTGCCACTGCCGACGAGGCGCGCGTGCAGGAGTTGCAGCGTCAGCTGCAGGTGGCCCGCCTGCCCGGCCGCGAGCAGCAGCTTGCCGCGCAGGCGGCGCAGGTGGAGGCCGCCGCCGCCGCGCTGCGCCAGGCCGACTGGGCGCTGGAGCAGAAGACGGTCAAGGCCACGCAGGCCGGACTGGTCTACGACACCTTGTATCGCCTCGGCGAATGGGTGCCGGCCGGCAGTCCGGTGCTGCGCATGCTGCCGCCGCAGAATCTCAAGCTGCGCTTCTTCGTCTCCGAAACCGAGCTGGGGCGCCTGCGTACCGGCATGGCGCTGCGCGCACGCTGCGACGGCTGCGCGCGCGAAATCACCGCGCACATCAGCTTCATCTCGCCGCAGGCCGAGTACACGCCGCCGGTGATCTACAGCAATCAGACCCGCGACAAGCTGGTGTTCATGATCGAGGCGCGGCCGCAGGCGCAGGACGCCGGGCTGCTGCATCCGGGCCAGCCGCTGCAGCTGAGTCTGGCGGAGCGCCCGGCGTGAAGGCGGCGGCGGCCATCGATGTTCGCGAGCTGTCCAAGCGCTTCGGCGACAAGCTGGTGGTGGATCGTGTCTCCCTGCAGGTGCAGCGCGGCGAGATCTTCGGCTTTCTCGGCCCCAATGGCAGCGGCAAGACCACCTCGATCCGCATGATGTGCGGCCTGCTCACGCCCGATGGCGGCGAGGGCCATTGCCTGGGTTACGACATCCGCCGCGAGGCGGCGCAGATCAAGCGTCAGGTCGGCTACATGACGCAGCGTTTCTCGTACTGGGAAGACTTGAGCATCCGCGAGAATCTCGACTTCGTGGCGCGGCTCTACCAGCTGCCGCGCCGTCGCGAGGCCGTGGACCGTGCACTCGAAGACCTGGGCCTGGCCTCCCGCGCCAGGCAGCTCACCGGCACGCTCTCCGGCGGCTGGAAACAGCGTCTGGCGCTGGCCGCCTGCATGCTCCATGAGCCGCAGCTGCTGCTGCTCGACGAGCCCACCGCCGGCGTGGACCCCTCTGCGCGGCGCGATTTCTGGGAAGAGCTGCACCGGCTCGCCGCGCGCGGCATCTCGGTGCTGGTTTCCACGCACTACATGGACGAGGCCGAGCGCTGCCACAAGCTCGCCTACATCGCCTACGGCCGCCTGCTGGTGCAGGGACGTGGCGAGGAGGTGATCGCCAGTCAAAAGCTCAGCACCTGGCGCCTCGAAGGCGAGGACCTGGTGAATCTCGCGCAGCGCCTGGAGCGCACGCCCGGCGTGGCGCAGGTGATTGCCTTCGGCGCCGCCTTGCACGTCTCCAGTCACGATGCCGGCCTCATGGACACACTGCGCGTGCTGCCGGGCGTGCGGCGCGTCGAGACCATCGCCACCGGCCTGGAGGACGTGTTCGTGTATCTGATGAGCCATGCCGACGACAATTTCCGGCAGGGCGCGCCATGAGCCGCGAATGGTTCAGCCTGGCGCGCTGGTGGAGCATCGTGCTCAAGGAAGTGCTGCAGCTGCGCCGTGACCGCATCACGCTGGCGATGATCGTCGGCATTCCGCTGGTGCAGATCAGCCTGTTCGGTTTTGCCATCAACAATGATCCGCGCCATCTGCCCACCGCCGTGATTGCCGCCGATCACAGCGAGATCACCCGCAGCCTGATTGCCGGCCTGCAGAATTCCAGCTATTTCGAGGTGACCGAGACCCTGCCCGACGAGGCAGCCGGCGCCAGGGCGTTGGCGCAGGGCCGGGTGCAGTTCGTGCTCAACATCCCTGCCGATTTCACCGTGCGCCTGATCCGTGGCGAGCGTCCGGCGGTGCTGCTGGAAGCCGACGCCACCGACCCCTCCGCCACCGGCAATGCGCTGTCCGCCGCCAGCGGCATCCTGCAGGGCGTGATCGACAAGGATTTCAAAGGGCCGCTGGCGGCGCTGGCCGGCGGTGCTGCGCCTTTCGAGATGCGCCTGCACCGGCTCTACAACCCCGAAGGCATCACCCAGTACAACATCGTGCCGGGCCTGATGGGCGTGATCCTGACCCTGACCCTGGTGCTGATGACCGGCCTGGCCATCACCCGCGAGCGCGAGCGCGGCACCATGGAAAACCTGCTGGCGACGCCGGTGCTGCCCCTGGAGGTGATGACCGGCAAGATCCTGCCCTACATCGTGATCGGCCTGATCCAGACCACCATCATCATGCTCGCCGCCCACTTCATGTTCCGCGTGCCCTTCGTGGGCAGTGTGCTGGCGCTGTATCTGGCCGCGCTGCTGTTCATCGCCGCCAGCCTGACGGTGGGCATCACCCTGTCCTCGCTGGCCGGCAACCAGCTGCAGGCGATGCAGATGACCATGTTCTACTTCCTGCCCAACATCCTGCTGTCCGGCTTCATGTTCCCGTTTCGCGGCATGCCGCAATGGGCGCAGGTTCTCGGCAGCGTCCTGCCGCTCACCCATTTCAACCGGCTGGTGCGCGGCATCATGCTCAAGGGCAACGGCTGGGTGGAGCTGTGGCCCGACGTCTGGCCGATTCTGCTGTTCACGGTGCTGGTGATGGGCGTGGCCCTGCGTTTCTACCGGCGCACCCTGGACTGATTTCACTGGCCCGGGCCTCGCAGCCCTTGAAAACCACCGTGGCCGGCCCCAGAACCGCGCCAATCCAAGCACAACCAGGGACACCGGCACATGAGCGTCGAGACACGCGAATTCCAGACCGAGGTGCGCGACCTGCTGCACCTGATGATCCACTCGCTGTACTCCAACCAGGAAATCTTCCTGCGCGAGCTGATCTCCAATGCCTCGGATGCCTGCGACAAGCTGCGTTTCGAGGCCATCGCCAGGCCCGAGCTGCTGGGCAGTGACGAGCTGGCCGTGGAGCTGTCGGTGGACGAGGCGGCCGGCACGCTGACGATCAAGGACAACGGCATCGGCATGAGCCGTCAGGACGTGATCGACAATCTGGGCACCATCGCCCGTTCCGGCACGCGCAAGTTCATGGAATCGCTGTCCGGCGATCAGAAGAAGGATTCGCAGCTGATCGGCCAGTTCGGCGTGGGTTTCTATTCGGCCTTCATCGTCGCCGACAAGGTCACGGTGCTCACCAAGCGCGGTGACGAGGAAGCGGTGCGCTGGGAGTCCGACGGGCAGGGCCAGTTCAGCGTGGAGCCGAGCTTCAAGCTGGATCGCGGCACCGAGGTGATTCTGCATCTGCGCGAGGACGCCAAGGACTTCACGCATCTGCCGCGCATCGAGGGCATCGTGCGTCGGTACTCGGATCACATCGGCCTGCCGATCCGCCTGCGCAAGAAGGAAGGCGAGGTGGAAACGCTGAATCAGGCCAGCGCTTTCTGGACACGGCCCAAGAACGAGCTGAAGGACGAGGACTATCAGCACTTCTACCAGCACCTCACCCATGACTTCGCGCCGGCCCTGGCCTGGGCGCATCACAAGGTGGAAGGCACGCTGGAATACACCTCGCTGCTCTACATCCCCACGCGCGCGCCCTTCGATCTCTGGGATCGCGAACAGTCGCGCGGCGTGCAGCTGTATGTGAAGCGCGTGTTCATCATGGACAAGGCGGCGGAACTGCTGCCGGCCTATCTGCGCTTCGTGCGCGGTCTGGTGGACAGCGCCGATCTGCCGCTGAATGTCTCGCGCGAGCTGCTGCAGGGCAATCGCACCGTGGAGAAAATCCGCTCGGCCCTGGTCAAGCGCGTGCTCGACATGCTGGAAGACATCGCCGAGAAGCGCCCCGAGGATTACGCCAGGTTCTGGCAGACCTTCGGTGCCGTGCTCAAGGAAGGCATCGTCGAGGATCAGGCCAACCGCGAGCGCGTGGCCAGGCTCTGCCGCTTCCATTCCAGCGCGCAGAGCGGCGAGCAGCCCGAGGTGACGCTGCCGAAGTACGTCGAGCGCATGGGCGCCGAGCAGAACGCCATCTACTACCTCACGGCCGACAACCTGAGCACGGCGCGCAGCAGCCCGCATCTGGAAGGCTTCCGCGCGCGCAATCTGGAAGTGCTGCTGCTCACCGACCGCATCGACGAGTGGGTGGTCAGCCATCTGAGCGAATTCGAAGGCAAGAAGCTGGAATCGGTGGCGCGCGCGTCCAAGGATCTGGAAGCCAAGATCGAGACCCCGGAAAAGGCCAAGCACGAGGGCGAATACAAGGAAACCCTGGAGCGCGCGCAGACCCTGCTGGGTGCGCGCGTGGAGGCGGTGCGTCTGTCCTCGCGTCTGACCGAATCGCCGTCCTGTCTGGTGGCCGGCGAGTATGCGATGTCGCGGCGCTTCGAGGAGATGCTGCGCCGCGCCGGCGAGCAGGCGCCGGCCTCACGTCCGATTCTGGAGCTCAATCCCACGCATCCGCTGGTGGAACGTCTCAAGGACCTGAGTGCTGATGAGGATTTCGGCGATCTGGTGGAGCTGCTGCTGGCACAGGCGCAGCTCGCTGAAGGTGCGCAGCTGGATGATCCGGCGGCCTTCGTGAAGCGCCTCAACCGTCTGCTGCTGGCGCAGGCGGCGCCGGGCAGTCGCATCATCGTCTGAAGGATGGAAAAAAGGCCCCGCATGCGGGGCCTTTTTGATGAAGCTTCAAGGCGCCGCGAGCTGCGCCTCGCGCGCCGCCTTGAACTCCGAGCCACTCTTCCACTGCGGCCAGCTGCTGCCCTGGCTGATCGTGTAGCCGGTGCGTAGCAGCAGTTGCAGATCCTGTGCGGCGCCGGACAGATCCCAATCCGGCTTCACCTCGTCGGAAGGCTTGTGATAGTCGCGGGCCACGTATTCGACGCGCCGGGCCTCGCCGTAGCCGGCCGGCTTGCCGATGATATCCACACCACCCTTGATGTACAGGCCGGGCACGCCGAGCTTGGCGAATTCGAACTGGTCGGAGCGGAAGTACGAGCCCTTCTCCGGATTGCTGTCGGGATTGACCACGCGCCCCTGTTTCTGCGCGAGCGTGGTGAGCACGTCCTCGCTGTCATTCTGGCCGCTGCCGACGATCTGGATGTCGCGCGAAGGGCCCCAGGTGTTGAGCACATCCATGTTGATGTCCACCAGGGTCTTGTTCAGCGGATACAGGGGATGGCGTGCGTAATAGGCCGAGCCCAGCAGACCCTGCTCCTCGCCGGTGACGGCGAGAAACAGAATCGAGCGTTTCGGCGGCGGCAGCTTCGTGTACGCCCCGGCGATGGCAAGCAGGCCGGCAGTGCCGGAGGCATTGTCGGCGGCGCCGTTGAAGATCTGATCGTTGGCCAGATTCGGATCGCGACCGAAGTGATCCCAGTGCGCGCTGTAGATCACGGTCTCTTGCGCAAGCTTCGGATCGCTGCCGGGCAGACGCGCCAGCACATTGCGCGAGGACACTTCGCGCATCTGGTTGTCGATGGTGAAGCTGACGCGCGCCTTCAGCGGCACCGGCTTGAAATCACGCGACAGCGCTGCCTGTTTCATCTGCGCAAAGTCCAGGCCGGAAGCCTTGAACAGGGTCTTGGCCTTGTCGAGCGTGATCCAGGACTGCACGGCGACATGGCTCATGTTGCCGTCGGCGGACTTGAGGCTGAACTGCTCGCCGCCCCAGCTGTTGCGCACCACTTCCCAGGGATACGCCGCAGGTTCGGTCTCGTGCACGATGATGGCAGCAGCGGCGCCGAGCTTGGCGGCGATTTCATATTTGTAAGTCCAGCGACCGTAATAGGTCATGGCCTTGCCCTTGAACATCGCCGGATCGAGTTCGCCGGGATGCGCGGGATCGGGAATCGCCGGATCGTTGATCAGCATGACGATGGTCTTGCCGCGCAGGTCCAGGCCCTTGTAATCGTCCCAGCCGTATTCCGGTGCCTGCACGCCGTAGCCCACGAACACCAGCGGCGAGTCCTGCACCGTGACCTGCGGCTGGAAGCGATGCGAGGCGGCCACGAAATCGTCCTTGGCCTGCATGGCGATGCGCTTGCCGCCGGCGCTGAGCTGCATGCTCGCATGGCCGGTGATGCCGACCATGGGCACGTTCTGCACATAGCTGCCATCGGGATTGCCCGGCGCCAGCCCCAGGGCGCGGAACTGTTCGCTCAGGTAGGCGACGGTCTTGTCCTCGCCTGCGGTGCCGGGCAGACGGCCTTCATACTCGTCGCTGGCCAGCACCTGGATGTGTCGCAGGAGCAGCTCCGGTGTGATCGCCTGAGCGGCACTGTCCAGTGTTTCGATGGGCGGCAGGCGGGTGGGCGTGTCCTGCGTGCGCGGCGTGGCGCAGGCGGTCAGCAGCGCAAGGGCGAGCAGTAGCGAAGATTTGTTCATCATGGCGTGTCTCAGTTGCCGATCCAGCGCTTGAGCCAGGCCTGCACCGTCTCATGCCACTGCAGGCTGTTCTGGGGCTTGAGCACCCAGTGGTTTTCATCCGGAAACACCAGCATCTGCGAGGCAATGCCGCGCCGCTGCAGAGCGGTGAAAGCAGCAATGCCCTGCTCGACGTTGACGCGGTAATCCTTCTCGCTGTGAATCACCAGCATCGGCGTCTTCCACTGCGCGACGTGGTTGGCGGGATTGAATTTCTCGTAGACGGAAGGATCCACGTAATGCGGCACGCCGTGTTCCCACTCGTCGAACCAGAGTTCATCGGTGGCGTAATACATCATGCGGCTGTCGAACACGCCGTCGTGATTGACGATGCAGCGGAAGGCATCCGGCCAGTTGCCGGCGATCCAGTTCATCATGAAGCCGCCATAGCTGGCGCCCAGCGCCGCGGCGCGCGTGCCGTCGATGAAGTCGTAGCTCTTGAGCACATGCGCCCAGCCTTTCTGCAGATCCTCCAGCGGCTTGCCGCCCCAGTCGCGCGAGATGGAATCGGTGAAGGCCTGGCCGTAGCCGGTGGAGCCGTGGAAGTCGATGAACACCACGGCATAGCCCATGCCGGCAAACACCGCCGGATTCCAGCGGTAATGCCAGTCATTGCCCATGCTGCCCTGCGGGCCGCCGTGCACGATCAGCGCCACCGGATACTTCTTGCCGGGCTCGAAGTTCCAGGGCTTCATGACATGGCCGTACACAGTCTCGCCGTTCCAGCCGGCGAAGCGGAACTGCTCGAACTCGCCGAAGCGGATGCGCTTCAGGCGCTCGGCATTGGCCTGGCTGAGCCGGCGCGGCGCCTCGCCGGCAGCGAGATTCAGCGCATAGAGATCGGCCGGCGCGTTCAGGGTGTCGTAGGCGTAGACCAGCGTGTTGGCCACCACATCGAAGCCGCCGACATGGCCATCACCCGTGAGCGCCTTCACCGCGCCGCTGGCCACATCCACCGCGAACACGCGATGCTGGCCCAGGTCATCGGCGTGGGTGTAGAGCGTCTTGCCGTCGGCGGAAAACTGCAGGCCTTCGGCGCTGCGATCCCAGTCCGGCGCCACTTCGCGCAGCGCGCCGCTGTGCAGATCGCGCAGCATGATGGCGTAGCGGTCGGACTCGAAGCCGGCGCGCTTCATGGCGCGATAGGCGAGGTAACGGCCATCTGGCGAGAACACCGGACCGGTGTCGGTGGCCAGATTCGCGGGCGTGAGATTGACCGGCTTCTTGCTGGCATCGGCCGGCACCCAGTACAGATCGAGATTGGTGCTCCAGGCTTCCGTGCGGCCGGCGATGCGCGCCGCGAACACCAGGTTCTTGGCGTCGGGCGAGTAGGCGTATTCGCCATCATCGCCGAAGGGCTTGGAGGGCACGTCGCCGTCGATGTCCTGGCTGACCCACAACGGCGTGCCGATGCGGCCGTCGGCGTTGAAGCGCGCCGTGAACAGCTGCGAGCGCGCGCCATTGGCCCAGCTGTCCCAGTGGCGGATGAACAGGCGCTCGTAAAGCCGGCCGCTGGCCTTGCTCGCGGCCTGTGTGTCGAAGCGCGTCTTGCTGCAGGCCAGGTCGTTCTTGCAGTCGATGAAGACATCGACGGCGAAGGTCAGGCCCTTGCCGTCCGGCGCCAGCACGAAGCTGTTCACGTCCAGCGGCAGCTGTGTCACCGGCTGTGCTTCGCCACCCGACAGATCCAGGCGCCAGACCTGGCTGCTGCCCGAGCGCGTGGAGAGGAAGTACAGGCTCTTGCCGTCCGCCGACCAGCGCGGGCTGCTGTTGCTGCCGCTGCTGCTGAGTGCGCGCGGCTTGCCGCCGGCCAGTTCCAGAAGCCAGATCTGGTTGACGCCCTTGTTGGCCTCGAAGTCGGTGCTGCGCTGGGTATAAGCGACGCGCTGCGCGTCGGGTGACAGGCGCGGATCGGAAACGCGATCCAGCATCACCAGATCGCGGGGGGTAAACGCTTTGGCATTCATGTCGGGGGCGCTGTGAGCGGAGAGGGGGATCGTGGCGAGCAGCGCGGTGGCGAGCAAGCGGCGCATGGCTTTGTCCTTATTTTGATTCGGCTGCGGCTGATCCGCGAATGGTAAGCGCCGCAGCGCGTCGGGCGGGAGGGGAATCTTCCTCACGCTGGGATGGGTGCACTTGCGCGCCGCTGAAATTGTTGTCAGTATCACGACACTAAATATTCCGGCGGCCGGAGCCGCCCTTGCCGACTCGAGGAGGCAGATCGTGAGCGCCGCATTGCAGTGGGATCCTTACAACGTCGAACAACGCCAGAATCCGTATCCGACCTATCGCCGTCTGCGCGAAGAAGCGCCGCTCTACTACAACGAGGAGCACGACTTCTACGCCCTGAGCCGCTACGCCGATGTGAAGGCGGGCCTGGAGGATCGCGAGACCTTCAGCTCCGCGCGCGGCGGCATCCTGGAGCTGATCAAGGCCAATGTGCAGCTGCCGCCGGCGGTGTTCATCTTTCAGGACGCGCCGGTGCACACCGCGTATCGCGGCATCATGCAGCGCATCATCACGCCCAAGCGCATGAACGCCCTGGAACAGCAGATCCGCGATCTGTGCGCGCGCAGTCTGGATCCGGTGGTCGGCAAGGAAGGGTTTGACTTCATCGCCAATCTCGGCGCCGAGATGCCGATGCGCGTCATCGGCATGCTGCTGGGTATTCCCGAGGAAGATCAGAAGCACGTGCGCGAATTCGCCGATGGCGCGCTGCGCACCGAGGCCGGCAAGCCCATGGAATACAACCCGGGCAATTTCACCGGCGAGGTTGCGGGCGTATTCGATGAATACATCGACTGGCGCATGAAGCATCCCTCCGACGATGTGATGACGGAGATGCTCAACGCCGAGTTCCGCGACGCCTCGGGCACCCTGCGCAAGCTCGATCGCGACGAGCTGCTGGCGATGATCAATATGGTCGCCGGTGCCGGCAACGAAACCACCAACCGCCTGATCGGCTGGACCGGCAAGGTGCTGGCCGAACATCCCGATCAGCGCCGCGAACTGGCGAAGAACCCGGCGTTGATTCCGCAGGCCATCGAAGAGCTGCTGCGCTTCGAATCACCGGGGCCGTTCACCGGCCGCTATACCACGCGCGAGATGGAGTTCTACGGGCGCAAGGTCCCGGCCGGCAGCGTGGTGTTGCTGATGAACAGCGCCGGCAATCGCGATGATCGCTTCTTTGTCGACGGTGATCGTTTCGACATTCATCGCGAACGCCGTCCGCACCTGGGCTTTGGTCACGGCGCGCACGTCTGCATCGGCTCGGCGCTGGCGCGTCTGGAAGGCCGCGTGGCGCTGGAGGAGGTGCTCAAGCGCTTTACCGACTGGGAAGTGGATTACGAGCGCGCGCAGCTGGCCACCACCTCAACGGTGCGCGGCTGGGAAACGCTGCCGGTGTTCACCGATCCCGCGGCCAAGCAGCGCACGCTGGCGGCGCGCAGCAAGCCCGCGGCGCCGGCTGCGGCAGCGGCACCCGTCGTCAATGTGCCGGTGGAAGGGACCTGGAATCTCGTGATCAAGAGCCCCACCGGGCCGATGCCCACGGTCCTGGTCATTGAACGCGATGGCGACAAGCTCAGCGGCACGCAGTCCGGCCAGGGCATGACCACGGCGATCGCCGACGTGAAGTTCGACGGCAGGCAGCTGTCCTGGGTCAATCACGTCACCAAGCCGATGAAGCTCAAGCTGGAATGCAGCGGCGTGATCGAAGGCGCCAGCATCAGCGGTAAGGCCAAGGCCGGGTTCCTGGGTTCCTATGCCTTCACCGGCAGCAAGGCTTGAGTGAGAGGTTGACGAAGTCATGCCGAAGATTCTGTTCATCGAGCACAACGGCGCCGAACATCTCGTGGAAGGCGAGTGCGGCAAATCGGTGATGCAGACCGCCGTGGAGAACGTGGTGCCGGGCATACTCGGCGACTGCGGCGGTTCCTGCAGCTGCGCCACCTGCCATGCCTATGTCGATCCGCAGTGGCTGGCGCGTCTGCCGCCTCCTGCCGAGGATGAGCGCCTGATTCTGGATGGCGCGCTGGAAGTGCGCGACAACAGCCGCCTGAGCTGTCAGATCAAGCTTGCGGAGGCGCTGGACGGACTGGTCCTGCGCCTGCCGGAGCGGCAGTTCTAGCCGCGGGATGCCAAACGCGGTCTACCTCACGCCGCTAGTTCATCCGGCGGCGGCGAAGCAGCAGCAGACCTAGCAGCGGCAACAGCCCGCCGGCGCTGCCGCCGCCACCACTGGTGGCTGCGGCGCTGGCGCCACTGCTGCTGGCAGTGCTGGCGCTGCTCGCGCAGGCGCTGCTGTTGCTGGCGGCATCGCGGCCGGCGAGGTTGGTGCAGCCGCTGCCATTGGCATCCAGCACCTGCTTGAGCGTGCTGCCGGTGCTGCTCAGCGCCGTCCAGGCGCGATCCAGTCGGGCGTAATAGTCCGTGCCGCCATTGTTGTTGACGCTGCCCATGCAGGCGCTGTTGCCGGTGGTGAGCGTGCCGACGATGCGATGGTTCTGGCTCCAGAGTCCGGAACCGGAAGAACCGCCTTCGGTGTCGCCCAGTGTCCAGCGCACGGCCCAGGCATCGATGCTGAAACCGGTGCAGGTGGCGCCGACCAGCGAGCCCACGCACAAGTCCGAAACCGCCTGCGCGCCGCTGTCGAAGACCGCGATCTTCTTGTCGTCGCCGGCGGGATGCGAAATGCCGACGCCGGAACTGGGCGCTACGCCGCTGACATCCCAGCCGGCGTAGAAGACCTGATAGCTGCCCGGCGGCACGCTGCGCAATTCGAACAGGCTGTAATCGCTGCGCGTGCCGCTGGCCGAGGAGGCCAGCAGCCGGCGGCCGGCGATGTTCTGCTTGACCGAGCCTTCGCTGCCCGAGGCGCAGGCCGACTTCTGTACGTTGAAATAGGCGCGGCTGCTGGCGACGTTGAGTGCGTTGAGACCGCAGTGGTTGGCAGTGAGGACCAGGGCGCGGTTGTCCTGCGCCGTGTTGTTGATCAGATTGCCCGAACACAGCGTGGTGCCGCCGATGGTGAGCAGCACCGTCGAGCGGATTTCATCGCGCCAGCCGTCCCCGGCAGGGCAGGCCACATCCACCGTGCAGGCGCCGGAGGTGCCGAAAGCGCTCTTGGCTGGATAGGCTTCGCTGAACGAGCGGTAGCCGTGGAAAACCTGGGCCAGGTGCACGGCAAAGGCGGCGCGCGCGCTGTCCGGCATGCGCGCATCCAGCACCGCTTCTTCGCTGCGCACCAGTGCGGTCCACAGCTCGCCGTTGTCACTGCTGCTGTAGGGGCCCTGCAGATCCTCGCCCTTGCTGGTGTAGAACCAGAGCTCCGCGCCCTCGGGCAGCTGCAGCGCGTCGATCCGCGCCGCCAGCGACACCGCATCGCTGGAGACGACACGCAGTCGCCAATGCCAGAGACCGTCGCTGCCTTGCGTCCAGTTGCCGCTCTCGGTACCGGCGTCCACCGACTGCGCCACCGCGTAATGGCGGGCGTCGTCATTCAGGCTGTTCAGCGCGGTCTGTACCTGCGCCGCGTCGAGCTGCAGCCTGGGCACGCCGCTGAGCGTGCTCAAATCCGGTGTGTAGGCCAGCCCGTTCAATGGCAGCCCGATCGCCAACAGCCACAGCAGTGTGCGCATCCCTGTCCCCTTGCACGCCACGCCGCCGACTATAGCAGCGCGCTGGCACCGGACTTTAGATGCTGCGGGTCCAATCGTCTGCCGGCTATTGCGTCGCGGCTGTCAGGGTGCCCCCGAGCCTGTGGCACGTCTGGCGTGACGCAGCGTGCCCAGGGCCAGCAGCGGCAGCAGGCCCAGCAGGCCCATGCCGCCGCCACCGCCACCCCCACCGCTGCTGCTACCGCCACCCCCGGAATCCTGGCCACTGCTGCCGGGAACACTGCCACAGCCGGAGGTGCTGGCATTGCCGTAATTCTTGCCGCTCAGACCGGTGCAGCCGGTATTGAGCGGGTCCAGCAGTGCCTGCAATTTGGTGCCGGTGCTGCTGGCTGCCGACCAGGCCAGATCCAGGCGCTGATACACGGCTGTGCCGCCATTGCTGCGGCTGGGATCGCTGCTGGAGCAACCGTCATTGCCGCCGGACAGGGTGGCTACCACGCGATGCTGCGGATTCCACAGTCCCGAGCCCGAAGAGCCGGGCTGTGTGGCGCCGCGCGACCAGCTGACCGACCAGGCGCGGATGGTGATGCCCACGCAGACATTGCCCACGCCGAGCAGGCCGATGCAGATGCTGTTCTGCGAGGAGGGCGGGCTGGAAAAAGTGCTGATCTTCTTGTCGTCCCCGGACGGGTGCGAGATGCCGACGCCCGAGGCGGGCACCGCGCCCGTGACATCCCAGCCCGCGTAATAGACGTTGTAGGTCAGCGGCGGCTTGCCGCTGAGTTCGAACAGCGTGTAGTCGGTATTGCTCAATGTGGTGCTGGCGGCCAGCACGCGCGCGCCGGTCATGTTCTGCGTGATGCCGCTCGAGCTGCCGCCTGCGCAGCGCGATTTCTGCACGTTGAAGTAAGCGCGGGTCTGCGACACCGTGCTGGCGTCGACGCCGCAGTGCTCGGCGGTCAGAATCAGGGCACGGTCGTCCTGCGCGGTGTTGTTCATCAGCGTGCCGGTGCACAAGGTGGTGCCTTCGATGGTGATCAGCACCACGGAGCGGATGTCGTCGCGCCAGGCGTCACCGTCGCTGCAGGCCACGTCGATCGTGCAGGCACCGGCGGTGCCGAAGGCGCTCTTGGCGTAGTCGTCGAGCAACAGCGGCCGGATGCCCAGAAAGATCTGCGTGAGCCGCAGCGCAAAGGAATCACGTGCCTTGGCCGGCATGCTCGCATCGAGCACCGCCTCATCGCTGCGCACCAGCGGTGTCAGCAGGCTATCGCCGTCGGCGTTCGTGAAAGGGCCTTGCACATCGCGGCCTGCCGTATCGTAGAACCACAGCTCGGCCTGCTCCGGTAATTGCAGCGACTGCAGCCGCAGCGCCAGCGACAGCGCGCCCGGAGCGCTCAGGCGCAGGCGCCAGTGCCAGAGGCCGTTGCTGTCCTGCGACCAGCTGCCGGAGGAGACATCGGCATCAAGATTCTGGGCCTGCGCGTATTGATAGGGTTGAAGCGCCGGCAGTACGGCATCAGGGGCGGGCTGTGTCGCGGCCAGTGTCAGTGCAGGAATCGCGCCCGTCTCTGCCGGCGGCGTATAGGCCTGACATAACAACGGCACCATCCACAAGACGATGACAATGCGCATCGCAGCCCTGCAGTGGGAGTCGAGGTTCCGACTCTAGGCAGGCGCGCAATATTTCTCTTTGCCGTTCGTCACGATCCATGCTGAGTTTTTCTTGATCACCGCAGATGCCGTCGCGGAATCGTGCAAAGTGCCAGAAGCGCCAGCGGCAGCAGTCCGAAGCCCCAGCTGCCACCGCCACCCGAAGCGTCGCTGCTGCCCGCGCCGCTCGAGCTGCCGGAGCTGCCGCTGCTGCTGCTGCTGCCACCCGAGCTGCTGCCACTGCCACTTGCGCAAGTGGCGACATCGGAACTGCCGGGGGTCTTGCCGTCGATGCCCGAGCAGCTGCTGCTCAAGGGGTCGAGCACCGACTTGAGGGTATTGCCGGTGACGCTGGTGGCCGCCCAGGCCATGTCCAGGCGTGCGTACATATCGGTGCCGCCATTGGTCTGGCTGGAATTGCTGCTGGCGCAGCCGCTGGTGCCGCCGGACAGGGTGCCGACGATGCGGTGATTTTCATTCCACAGGCCCGAGCCCGAGGAGCCGCCCTGCGTGGCGCCGCGCGACCAGTTGATGGCCAGCGCCTTGATGGTGAAACCCACGCAGACATTGCCCACGCCCAGCGTGCCGATGCAGATGCTGCCGTAGAGGCTGGCGGGACTGGAGAAGGTGCTGATCTTCTTGTCGTCGCCGGCCGGATGCGAGATGCCGACGCCGGAGGTGGGCACCGCACCGCTGATGTCCCAGCCCGAGTAGTAGGCGTTGTAGCTGCTGGGCGGCTTGCTGGCCAGTTCGAACAGCGAGTAGTCGGTGTTGTTGCCGCTGGCGGTCGCGGCCAGCAGGGTCTTGCCGGCAATGTTCTGTGACACGCTGCCGGAGCTGCTGCCGCCGCAGCTGGCTTTCTGCACGTTGAAGTAGGCCTTGGTCTGCGTGACGTTGCTGCTGGTGATGCCGCAGTGATTGGCGGTCAGGATCAGCGCGCGATCATCCTGCGCGGTGTTGTTCACCAGCGTGCCCGAGCACAGTGTGGTGTTGGCGATGGTCACCAGCACCGTGGAGCGGATTTCCTGGCGCCAGTTGTCGCCATCGCTGCAGGCGGTGTCGATGGTGCAGGCGCCGGCGCTGCCGAAGTAGCCCTTGGGTTGATACAGGCCGTTGTCGAGCGCGCGATAGCCGTGGAAGGCCTGCGCCACGGTCAGCTGGAACTGCTCGCGTGCCGCTGCCGGCATGCTGGCCTCCAGCACCACTTCCTCGCCGCGTGCGATGGCTGTCCAGATCGAGTCGCCATCGGCGGCGGTGTAGGGGCCCTGCATGTCATTGCCGTCGGCGGTGTACAGCCACAGCTCGGCGTCGGCGGGCAGGTGCACGCCGCTCAGGTGCAGGCTCAGCGAGGCGGCGCCGGTAGACGCTACACGCAGACGCCACAGCGCCGAACCGTCGGCGCGTTCTTCCCAGCTGCCGGCCTGGTCCGTAATTTGCAGGTCTTGAGCGACCGCATAGCGGTTGCTCTGCAGGCTGACCTTTTCGATCTCGCGCTGCACCTGGTCATTGTCGAGCTGCAGGCGGGAGACATTGTCGAGATGATCCAGCGCTGCAGGATGCGCTTGCGCGCCGAGAGGTAGCACGACGGCGAACAGCAAGGCGGAAGCGAAGCGCGACACAGGAAACTCCGGCTGGTGACGGAGTTTTTATCGGCACATCGCGAAGGCGCGATAAGCGTTTTCGCTGACGCTTGTCCCTGCTTTTGATACCGCTGATCCGTGCTGCCCGAAAGCCCGCGCGCTGGTCAGCCGCCACTCACCGCTGGTCCAGAAAGCACTGTGGCCGCAGCCCCGGCGATGCGCAGCGGCGACTCGTGCTGCGAGAGCTGCAGCACGATGCTGGCGAGCGAGCCCTGCGCATCGCAAGCCACTGCGTCGACCACCTCGCCAACCGCCTGCGGTTCATCCGCGACATGGACATCGCTGCCCGGCGGCGGCGGCGGACCTTCGACGCGCGCGACGAAAAGCCGGCGCTTGAGCTGTCCCAGGTAGTGCAGACGCGCGACGATTTCCTGTCCCGTGTAACAACCCTTGTCCAGGCTGATGCCGCCGAGCAGATCGAGATTGGCCATCTGCGGCACGAAATGCTCGCGGGTTTCCGGCAGCACCAGCGGCACGCCGGCCTCGATGTCGGCCAGACGCCAGGCGCGCATTTCCGGATCGGCAGGCACCTCGCCGAGCTGTTCGCGCAGCGCGCTGATGCGCTCGCGCGGCCCGAGGATGCTGTAACGCGGCTGGGTGCCGAGACGCCGCAGCACGATCAGGCCGTCCGCCGTGCGCGCGCAGGCCAGGGCGGTCTGCGGCTCCGGCAGGCCCAGCCGGGCCAGCAGCGGCGCGGCCCCGGCGCCGATCAGGCCCAGGGCGGCGAGCTGCTCGTCGGCGGCGAGCCGCAGCTTGGATCGCAGCACGAACATCTTCAGGCGCGCCAGCGTCGGCGCCAGCAGGCTGCGCGGCAGTTCCAGCAGGATGTCGTCGCCGTCGCGGATCAGCTGCAGCACCGCCAGCATGCGGCCCTTGGCGCTGTTGTAGCTGGACAGCTGCGCCTGGCCGGCGCTGAGCTTGTGCACATCGTTGCTCAGCTGACCCTGCAGAAAGCCGGCGGCGTCGGGGCCGTCCAGACGCAGCCAGGCCAGCTGCGGCAGTTCGCAAATCGTGACAGTCGGGGCGTGCTGCATTGCGGGATAACCTGGAAATTTGTCACACTATTATGGATGCATAGCCCGCTTTCCCACGAGTGATGTCCGCACCAGACGCCAAAACGCCCGCTGATCCACCGCAAGGTCCGGATCCGGTTCTGCCTTTGGCGGAGCTGCTCAAGCAGCAGCCCGTGCCGTCGCCGGCCCCGCCGCCGGTTGCCGAAATCGGGGGGCGCCGCGACGGGCCCGAACCCACTCGCTATGGGGATTGGGAAAAGAACGGGCGCTGCATCGATTTTTAGAAAAACGATCGTCACGTCCCACAGGGAGTCGGAATGACCAGTAAAACACCCGCACCAACACGCCCGCTGTCGCCCTTCATGCTGGGGCAGTACTACCGATTCCAGTGGACCTCGCTGCTCAGCTTCGTGCACCGCGTGACCGGCATGGGCCTGAGCTTCGGTACCGTACTGCTGGCGGCCTGGCTGATCGCCCTGGCCGGCGGCCCTGAAACCTACGCCGCCTTCGCCAAGCACCTCACGGCCTGGTACGGCCAGGTGCTGCTGTTCGGCTGGAGCTGGTCGCTCATGTACCACCTGGGCAACGGCATCCGCCATCTGTTCTGGGACATCGGCGCCAACTTCGAGCTGAAGGCCGCCGAGCGCTCCGGCTATCTGGTGGTGGTCGCCTCGCTGATTCTCACCGGCGCCGCCTGGGCGCTGGCCTACGCCGCCTGATCGGAGCCCGACTCATGGCCAAGACTTCGCAGAATCTCCGTTCGCCGCTGTCGCGCGCCCGTGGTCTGGGCAGCGCCAAGGAAGGCGTGCATCACTTCTGGGTGCAGCGCGTCTCCGCGCTGGCGCTCATCCCTTTGAGCCTGTGGTTCGTGTTCTCCGTGGCGCAGCTGGCCGGCGGCGATTACGCCGACGTGCATCACTGGGTGTCGGCGCCGTCCGTGGCGGTGGTGCTGGTGCTGTTCCTGGCCAGCGCGCTGTACCACTCGGTGCTGGGCGTGCAGGTGGTGATCGAGGACTACGCCGGCGGTGACGCCGCGCGCCTGACCCTGCTGCTGATCTCCAAATTTCTCCACGCGATCATCGCCGCCGCCGCCATCTTCGCGGTGCTCAAAGTGGCGCTGGGCTAAGGAACCGCTAGAAAAATGTCTGCTTACGAGATTGTTCACCACGAATACGACGCGATCGTGGTCGGTGCCGGTGGCGCCGGTCTGCGCGCCACGCTGGGTCTGGCCGAGGCCGGCCTGAAGACCGCCAACATCACCAAGCTGTTTCCGACGCGCTCGCACACCGTCGCCGCGCAGGGCGGCATCTCCGCCGCGCTGGCCAACATGGGCCGCGACGACTGGCGCTGGCACTTCTACGACACCGTCAAGGGCTCCGACTGGCTCGGTGATCAGGATGCCATCCAGTACATGACCCGCGAGGCCATCCCCGCGATCATCGAGCTGGAACACTACGGCGTGCCGTTCTCGCGCACCCCGGAAGGCAAGATCTATCAGCGTCCCTTCGGCGGCATGACCACCGAGTTCGGCAAGGGCCCGCCGGCGCAGCGCACCTGCGCCGCCGCCGACCGCACCGGCCACGCCATGCTGCACACGCTCTATCAGCAGAGCCTCAAGTGCAAGGCGCAGTTCTTCATCGAATACTTCGCGCTGGATCTGCTCACCGACGAAGACGGTTCGATCAAGGGCGTGCTGGCCTGGGACATGGCCACCGGCCAGCTGCACCGCTTCCGCGCGCATCTGGTGATTCTGGCCACCGGCGGTTACGGCCGTGCCTACTTCTCCGCCACTTCCGCGCACACCTGCACGGGCGACGGCGGCGGCATGGTGCTGCGTGCCGGCCTGCCGCTGCAGGATCTGGAATTCGTGCAGTTCCATCCCACTGGCATCTACGGCTCGGGCTGCCTGATCACCGAAGGTGCGCGTGGTGAGGGCGGCTATCTCACCAACAAGAGCGGCGAGCGCTTCATGGAGCGATATGCGCCGAGCGTGAAGGACCTGGCGCCGCGCGACATGGTGAGCCGCGCCATGGCCACCGAAATCCGCGAAGGCCGCGGCGTGGGCGAGGAAGCCGATCACATCCATCTGCACCTCGAACACCTCGGCCCCGAAGTGCTGCATCAGCGCCTGCCGGGCATCTCCGAGTCGGCGAAGATCTTCGCCGGCGTGGACGTGACCAAGGAACCGATCCCGGTGGTGCCAACCGTGCACTACAACATGGGCGGCATCCCGACGCTCTACACCGGCGAAGTGGTGACGCTGAAGAACGGCAACCCGGACAGCGTGGTGCCGGGCCTGATGGCGGTGGGCGAAGCGGCCTGCGTCTCGGTGCACGGCGCCAACCGTCTGGGTTCCAACTCGCTGCTGGACCTGGTGGTGTTCGGTCGCGCCGCCGCGATCCGCGCCGCCGAGCTGGTCAAGCGCGACACCCCGCACAAGAAGATTTCCGGCGCCTCCGAAGAGAAGGCCCTGGCGCGTCTGGACAAGTTCCGCAATGCCAAGGGCGGCACGCCGACGGCGAAGATCCGCCTCGACATGCAGAAGACCATGCAGAAGCACTGCGCGGTGTTCCGCGACGGTCCGACCATGCAGGAAGGCGTGGTCAAGCTCAAGGGCGTGATCGACAACTTCGCCAGCGATCTGTCGGTGACCGATCGCGGCATGATCTGGAACTCCGACCTGGTCGAGACCCTGGAACTGGACAATCTGCTGGGCCAGGCGCTGCTGACCATCGTCGGCGCCGAGAACCGCAAGGAGTCCCGTGGCGCGCACGCGCGCGACGACATCAAGGACCGCAACGACAACGAGTGGATGAAGCACACGCTCGCCTGGCGCACCAGCGACAAGGACGTGCAGATCGACTTCCGCCCGGTGCACATGCAACCGCTGGACAACGAGGTGGAACACATTCCGCCCGTTGCCCGCAAGTACTAATCGACGGAGCGCCACGACATGGCTCAGTTCACGCTTCCCCAGAACTCCAAGATCGACAAGAGCGCCGGCAAGACCTTCAAGGCGCCGGCCGGTGCCAAGAAGGTCAAGGCCTTCAAGATCTACCGTTATGATCCGGAAACCGGCGCCAATCCGCGTGTCGATACCTATGAGATCGACATGGCGGCCTGCGGGCCGATGGTGCTCGACGCGCTGATCAAGATCAAAAACGAGGTCGACGCCACGCTGACCTTCCGCCGCTCCTGCCGTGAAGGCATCTGCGGTTCCTGCGCGATGAACATCGACGGCACCAACACCCTGGCCTGCATCAAGCCCTGCGACGAGATCAAGGGCGATGCCAAGGTCTATCCGCTGCCGCATATGCCGGTGGTCAAGGATCTGGTGCCGGATCTCACGCACTTTTATGCGCAGCTGGCCTCCATCGAGCCCTGGCTGAAGACCGACACCCCGGCGCCGACGCGCGAGCGTCTGCAGTCGGAGGAAGATCGCGCCAAGCTCGACGGCCTCTACGAGTGCATCCTCTGCGCCTGCTGCTCGACCAGCTGCCCCAGCTACTGGTGGAACAGCGACCGCTACCTGGGTCCGGCGATTCTGCTGCAGGCCTACCGCTGGCTGGTGGACAGCCGCGACGAGGCCACCGGCGAACGTCTCGACGCCCTGGAAGATCCGTTCAAGCTGTACCGCTGCCACACCATCATGAACTGCTCGAAGACCTGCCCGAAGGGTTTGAATCCTGCCAAGGCGATCGCCGAGACCAAGAAGATGCTGGTGGAGCGCGTGGTTTGAGACGTTGCAGCAACACAGACAAGGGCGGCGCTGCCGCCCTTGTCGTTTCCGCGAGGGGCCAACATGAGTAACACGCCTGCCAACGATGGTCGCCTGCGCTGGCTGCTGCGCCGGGGCATGAAGGAGCTGGATGTGCTCATGGAGCGCTATTACGCCAGTCGCTTCGCGCAGGCGCCGGTGGAAGAGAAGGCGGCGTTCCTGCGCCTGGTCACGCTGGCCGAAGACCCCGACATCTGGGCCTGGGTGATGGGCCATGAGGCGGTGCCGGCCGAGTACGAGGCCCTGATCGAGCAGCTGCGCATCCATCGCTAAAAAGCGCAGCACCGCGAATGAACAAGGCCTCCGGCATGACCCTGGATCTGCGGCTCAAGCCTTCGCTGGCCGCGCTGCAGCTGGTGTTTCTGCTGCACATCGGGGTGATCGCGGCGCTGCCTTTCGCGCTGCGTCCGGGTCTGCCGCTGATGGTTCTGCTCGCCGCCGCTGCCGCTTCCTGGTTCTGGCTGCGCCGGCATCCGATGCTGGGCTTCGGGCCGCGCGCCATCGAGCGCATCGTCTGGCACGAGAACGGCGACTGGCAGGTGTATCGCGGCGGCCGTGAGCAGAGCGTGCAGCTGCAGGCCGGCAGCCTGGTGCATTCTCA
Source organism: Solimonas aquatica (assembly GCF_900111015.1). Classification (GTDB taxonomy): domain Bacteria; phylum Pseudomonadota; class Gammaproteobacteria; order Nevskiales; family Nevskiaceae; genus Solimonas; species Solimonas aquatica. Next base: position 120,613 of record NZ_FOFS01000008.1, read on the forward strand.
TCTGCTGGTGCTGAATTTCCGTGGCGAGGACGGCAGACGCTGCTCGCGCCTGATTCTGGGTGGCGAGGCCGAGGCCGAGCCCTTGCGCCGCCTGCGTGCCCGCCTGCGGCTCGCGAAAGCAGACTAGGCTGAATTTACATTCGTCCCCGGCTCTGGCTTTGGCTAGGCTGCTGCGAAAAATCAGCTCAGCAGCGCGACGCCAGGGGAGAGCGGAACATGGCCAGCAGACGATCTGCCGTGGGAGCAATGGCCTGGTGCCTGCTGCTGTCGGCCTGCGGCAGCAGCACCACACCGCAGGATCCCGGGAGCACGCCGGCCCGCGCGCAGCAGACCGTCTACAGCTTCGCCAATGGCTGCTACACCCTGGGCTCTGCGGCGGGCTATGTGCAGGCCGATACTGCGGCCTCGGATTACGCGCTCACGGCGGATCGCGCGCAGGCCGCGCGCTTCTACTTCAAGCCCACCGCGCTGGGTTCGTATCTGCTGCTCTCGGCCTATCGGCGCGCGCCGGGCGAGCGCGGTGACAAGTCCCTGCTCGGCATCCGCGATCCGGGTGGCGAGTTTCTCGATGGTCTGGGCAATTTCATCGGCGAGGTTTCGTACCTGATCAGCGGTGTCGGCGACATCACCGCCATCGTGCTCGATCCCCTGTCCACCGACGGCAATGTGATTCGCGACATCGGCGAGGGTGTGGGTGGTGTGGGCGGCGGGCTTGGCGGCATCGATGTGCGACCGAGTCTGGCCATGGTGCATCGCGCCAGCGATCTGGCGGTGTGGCAGCTCGAAGCGCTGGACTCCGGACGCTTCCAACTGCGCTCGGCGGTGACCGGGCAATGGCTGGCCGCCTCGCACGGCGTGCTGGCGCTCACCACGAAGCAGACGCCGGGCATCGCCACGGACTTTCGGCTCGAAGCCGCCAGCGGCTGCGATGCCTATCCGGAAGCCAGTACCAACGCGCAGCTACTCGATGCGCGCGGGCCGGCCCGTTATCTGCGCGAGGTGCCGCTGTTCACGCAGGGGCCGAATGCCTCGGGGATCAGGCGCGAGGATGTCTTCGGTTTTGTCGACGGTCACGCGCACGTCACGGCGTATGAGTTCATCGGCGGGCGCGTGAACTATGGCGATCCGTTCCACAAGTTCGGCGTCGATGCCGCGCTGGACGATTGCGCGGTCAATCACGGGCCCATGGGCGCGCTGGGTCTGGTGGAAACCGTCACCTCCGGACTCGGACCCGTGCACGAGACGCGCGGCTGGCCCAGCTACAACTTCTGGCCGCGCAACGATTCCCTGCAGCACCACCAGAGCTACTACAAATGGCTGGAGCGCGCCTGGCTGGGCGGCCTGCGCCTGATGGTCAATGATTTCACCGGCAACGAGCTGCTCTGCCAGATCAATCCGCAGAAGCAGAACGACTGCAACATGGAGGTGAACTGGCGGCTGCAGGCGCAGCGCATCCACCAGATGCAGGACTACATCGATGCGCAGAACGGCGGGCCGGGCGAAGGCTGGCTGCGTCTGGTGGACTCGCCGGCGCAGGCGCGCAGCGTGATCGCGCAGGGCAAGCTGGCGATGGTGCTGGGACTGGAAGTCTCCAAGCTGTTCAACTGCGGCGAGTTCCTGGGACAGGCCGAGTGCAGCCAGGATCAGATGCTGGAACGCCTGGATGCGGCCTATGCCGCCGGCGTGCGCCACATCTTTCCGGTGCACAAGTTCGACAACGGCTACGGCGGCGTGGTGCCGGACGAAGGCCTGGGCATCGGCACCATTCTCTACGTGGGCAATGTGGTGGAGACCGGCCATCCCATCGAGTTCGAGGCTTGCCCCGAGAGTTACAGCGGCGCCGCCCGCTCGCCGGACCAGGTCAATCCCCTGGGCATCGTCGATCAGCTGCTGCGCCAGCTGGAGTACGTGAACGGACAGCTGAGTCAGGCGCTGCCGGTGCCGCCGCTGCTGCCGGCCGCCGAGCACGGCCTGTGCAATCTGCGCGGGCTCACGCCGCTGGGCGAGGCGCTGATCGAGGCCTTGATCCAGAAACGCATGTTCATCGAGGTGGACCACAGCAGCCTCAAGACCGTGGACCGCATTCTGGAAATGGTGGAGGCGCGCGGCTATCCGGGCGTGATCAGCAGCCACGACTGGCTGTATTCGGAAGAACTGCTGGACCGCGTGGTGGCGGACGGCGGCACCATCAGCCGCTTTGCCGATTCACGCGGCGCCTGGGTGGATCGCCTGCTGCGTGCCGAGCAGCGGCCGGCAAAGAATCGCGTCGCGGGAATGGTCAGCACGGGCCTGGCTTCGGATGTGAACGGCATCGCCTCGCTGCCCGGCAACAGCGCGCCGGCCGACACGCCGCTGTATCCCTTCACCTCGGTGGATGGCCGCGTGCGCTTCGACAGACAGGTCACCGGTGACCGGGTGTTCGGGCTCTACGACGGCCGCGGTGTGGCGCACTACGGCCTGTATCCGGATCAGATCGCCGACCTGCAGCGCTACACCGATGATCGCAGCCCGGAACAGGTGCAGCAGGCGCTGCGCGCGCTGTTCTCCTCCGCCGAGGCCTATCTGCGCCACTGGGAAGCGGTCGAGGCCTGGGGGCGCTGAAGAAGCTCAGGCGCGGCCGGGCAGGATGGTGGGCGTGGCGGTGTCCAGGGTCTCGGGGTAATCGAGCGTGTAGTGCAGGCCGCGCGATTCCTTGCGCTCCAGGGCCGAACGCACGATGAGATCCGCACAGCGCACCAGATTGCGCAGCTCCAGGAGATTGGCGCTGATGCGGTAGTTGCCGTAGAACTCGTCGATCTCGGCCTTGAGCAGCTGCACGCGGTGCAGGGCGCGCTGCAGGCGCTTGGTGGTGCGCACGATGCCCACGTAGTCCCACATGAAGGTGCGCAGCTCCAGCCAGTTGTGGCTGACCACCACGTCCTCGTCGGAATTGGTCACGCGCGATTCGTCCCAGGGGCGCGGGTCCGCCGGCATCACGCGGCCGTCCAGCGTGGCATGCAGGTCCTCGGCGGCGGCGCGTGCGAACACCAGGCATTCCAGCAGGGAGTTGCTGGCCAGGCGGTTGGCACCGTGCAGGCCGGTGCAGGCCACCTCGCCGATGGCGTACAGACCGTCGAGGTCGGTGCGCGCGGACAGATCCGTGACCACGCCGCCGCAGGTGAAGTGCGCGGAGGGCACCACCGGAATCGGCTGCCGGCAGATGTCCAGGCCCAGGGACTTGCAGTGTGCGTAGATGCTGGGGAAGTGCTGCTGGATGAACTCGGCCGGCTTGTGCGTGATGTCCAGATACACGTAGCGCAGACCCAGGCGCTTCATCTCATGGTCGATGGCGCGGGCGACGATGTCGCGCGGCGCCAGCTCGCCACGCGGATCGAAGCGCGGCATGAAGCGCTCGCCCGGCGAGCCGTCGGCATTGACCAGGCGCAGCAGCGCGCCTTCGCCGCGCAGGGCCTCGGAGATCAGGAAGTTGCGGGTGTCGCGATGGAACAGCGTGGTGGGATGGAACTGCATGAATTCCATGTTGGCCACGCGGCAGCCCGCGCGCCAGGCCATGGCGATGCCATCGCCCGAGGCGCCGTGCGGATTGCTGGAATACAGGTACACCTGATTGGCGCCGCCGCTGGCCAGCACCACGGCCTTGGCCGGCACCGCGGTGATGCGGCTGCTGGGCACGTCGAACAGGTAGGCGCCGAGCACGCGCTTGGCCTCGCGGTCGACGATCAGGTCGATGGCCAGGCTGTACTCGCGCACGCGGATATTGGGATGCGCGGCGGCCAGGGCGGCGAGGGTGGTTTCCACGGCATGGCCGGTGGCATCGGCGGCATGCACCACACGGCGGTGGCTGTGGCCGCCCTCGCGGGTCAGGTGCAGGCGCTTGCCGCGGTTCTCGCCGTCTTCCTCGGTGAACATCACGCCCTGCTGCAGCAGCCACTCGATGCAGGCCGGACCGCCTTCGACGGTGAAGCGCACCGCATCCTCGTCGCAGAGGCCCGCGCCCGCCACCAGGGTGTCGCGCACGTGGTTGTCGGTGGAGTCTTCCACGTCCAGCACGGCGGAAATGCCGCCCTGCGCCCAGAGCGTGCTGCCCGACTGCAGGCTGGTTTTGGAAACCACGGTGACGCGGCGCCCGGCCTTGGCCAGACGCAGGGCACAGGACAGACCGGCGGCGCCGCTGCCGATCACCAGAACCTCGACTTCATTCATGGGGCGTACGCGAAAAAACGGCTTGGCTACAATATCGGACTTTTCCGCGGGGCTGTGCCCGGCCGCCACTTCACAAGAAAGCGGCCTCACCGATTCCCGCCTCTTGAAAGCCGCAAGCGGGCATCACGGAACTTTTTTCACATCAGGATGAACAGTGTAGCCGGTTTGGTCGCGCCCTTCGGGCGCGAGCCCACGGCGGGATAGCGCATGAGCGAGGCAGTCACGGACGAACAGCTGGTGGAGCGGGCGCAGGCAGGCGATGCCCGTGCCTTCGAGCTGCTCGTGCGCAAGTATCAGCACAAGATCGTGCAGCTGGTCAGCCGCCTGGTGGGCGAGGCCGATGCGCCGGACGTGGCGCAGGAGAGTTTCATCCGCGCCTGGCGTGCGCTGGCCGGCTTTCGCGGCCAGTCGGCGTTCTACACCTGGCTGTACCGCATCGGCATCAACACCGCCAAGAACCATCTGGTTTCACGCGGCCGGCGGCCTTCCGATCAGGACATCGATATCGCCGACGCGGAACTGTATGGCCATACCGAACATCTAAGTGATGTCGATACCCCGGAAGCGACGCTGCTTTCCGACGAGATCCGCGACGCGGTGACGGCGACGATCGCCAAGCTGCCGCCGGATCTGCGCAGGGCCATCACCCTGCGCGAGCTGGAAGGCTTGTCTTACGAGGAAATCGCCGAGATCATGGACTGTCCGATCGGCACCGTGCGCTCGCGCATCTTCCGCGCCCGCGAAGCGATCGACACCGTCCTGAAACCCTTGCTGGATTGAATGCCATGCCGGGAACTTTTTTGCAGATTTGTGGTTAAGCTTATAGTCAGGCCTATGCCGGTGGTGCGAATGTCTCAGGAATCCCTGTCAGCGCTGTTCGATGGTGAATGCAGCGATGCCGAGCTGGAGGCGTTGCTCAAGGCGCTGGACGCCGAGCCGGCGCTGAAAGCCAGCTGGAGCCGTCAGAGCCTGATGCGCGATGTGCTGCGCGGGCAAAGCCTCAAGACCCCGCCCGTGGACATCTGCGCCGGCGTGATGGCTGCAATCCAGGCCGGGTCGCCCGAGCGCAGCGACAAGGTGGTTTCCCTGTCCGGCCGCCGTGCCGTTCGCAACCGTCGTACAGCCTGGCAGCCCATGGCCGGCCTGGCCGCCGCCGCGGCGGTCGGCGCCATCGCCATCACCCTGGGTGTCAACTATGGCCGCGTGCAGAACGCGGCGCCGGCCGGCCAGCTCAGCGCCAGTGCCGCTGATGTGCAGGCCGTGAAGTACCAGCCGGTGGCGGAAACCGACGAAGACCTGCGCAACTATCTCATCGAACACAGCAACACCCTGGCCGATCGCGGCGTGGGCGGTGCGCTGTCCTATGCCCGCTTCGCCGCGCACAGCGGCGAGGCCTACGCGCAGCCGGCAAGTCTGAGCTACAGCGGTTCCCAGCCGTGATGCTGCGCGCGCCGCTGACTCTGGCTGTCGCGGGCTGGAGCCTGATCGCCGCTGCCGCCGATCCTTCGGCCGCCGACTGGCTGGCGAAGATGAGCGAGGCCGCGCGCAGCAGCAATTACCAGGGCGTGATCGTCTATCAGACGCAGGACCGCCTCGAAACCATGCGCGTGGTGCACCGGAACAAGAACGGTGACGAGGTGGAGCGGGTGCAGACCCTCACCGGCGCGCCGCGCGAGATTCTCAAGCAGGGCAATCAGGTGATCTGCCTGCTGCCCAAGGACCGCAAGGTCACGCTGGAACTGCCCACGCCCAAGGGCCTGTTTCCGGGTCTGACCCCGGAGCGCGTGGCGCAGATCAGCCAGTACTACAGCTTCAACGATGTGGGCAGCGCCCGCATCGCCGGCCGCCAGTGCCGGGGCATCACCATCAGTCCGCGTGACCAGTTCCGTTATGGCTACGAAATCTGGGCCGATGCCGCCACCGCGGTGCCGGTCAAGGTGAACCTGATCGGTCGTGGCAACAATGTTATGGAGCAGCTGATGTTCACCGAGATCGAGTTTCCCAGCTCGATTCCGGACAGCGCGCTGCAGACCGAACTCGATCCCAAGCAGTACCAGCGCGTGACGCGCATGGTGCAGGAGCCGCAGGCGGCGGGTGTTGACGTTCCCGATCTGCAGTTCGCCAATCTGCCGCCCGGCTACCGCGTGACCATGCGCGATGTGCGGCCCACCAGCGACGGTCAGGGCACGGTGGAGCATCTGCTGCTGTCCGACGGCCTGTCGGCGATTTCCGTGTTCAGCGCCCGCCGTCATGTGCCGGCGCGCATGTTCCAGGGCGCTTCGCAGATCGGCGCGCTCAATGCCTACGGTCGCGTGGTGGGCAGCGTGCATGTCACGGTGGTGGGCGAGGCGCCTTCGGAAACCGTGCGCCTGATCGGCGACAACATGCAGCCCGGCAACGGTCTGCCGCAGCTGCAGGCCAGTCCCCAGCCACAGCCGCCTTCGCGCTGAAAAACCCGGCCGGCGCCCTGCTGCGGCATCGCGGCGTTTAGAATTCCCGCAGTTCCAACTTTCAGCGGTGGCACCCGGCCGCCCCTCAGCGGAGTTCCGTGACGATGACGCCTGTTCGCCTTTCGTGGCTGCTGCTGGCCAGCCTGATGCTGCTGGCCGGCTGCCATCGTCAGAGCGCCGGCGGCGTGGCGCAGTATCCCGACTTCGCCGATCTGGTCGAAGGCGTTTCGCCCTCGGTGGTGAACGTCAGCACCGTGCCCACCGAGACGCAGCAGCTGGCCTCGGGCGATCAGGCCCATGACGACGCCGACAGCCTGAAGGAGGCGCCGGAGTGGTTCAAGCGTTTCCTGCAGCGGCATGGCGAAGAGGAGCAGGACACGCAGCCGGAGACGCCGGGCGATACGCCGGACGGCCCGCAATCCCTGGGCTCCGGCTTCATTCTCTGGGAAGACGGCTACATCCTCACCAATTTCCACGTGGTGCGCGACGCCAAGGAAGTGGTGGTGCGTCTGCTCGACCGCCGCCAGTTCACCGCGCAGGTGGTAGGCAGCGACGAGGCCAGCGATATCGCGCTGCTCAAGATCGACGCCAGGAACCTGCCGGTGGTGAAGATCGGCGACGCCGGCAAGCTGCGTCCCGGGCAGTGGGCGCTGGCCATCGGCTCGCCCTTCGGCTTCGATTATTCGGTGACCGTGGGCATCGTCTCCGCCAAGGGCCGCGCCCTGCCCAGCGAGCAGTACGTGCCCTTCATCCAGACCGATGTCGCGATCAACCCCGGCAATTCCGGCGGCCCGCTGTTCAACACCGCCGGCGAGGTGATCGGCGTCAACTCGCAGATCTACTCGCAGTCCGGCGGCTATCAGGGCCTGTCGTTCTCCATTCCCATCGATATCGCGGTCAAGGTGGCGCGCCAGCTGAAGGAGCAGGGCCATGTGATGCGCGGCTGGCTGGGCGTGGTGGTGCAGGAAGTGGATCGCGACATGGCGCAGCAGGCGCACATGGACAAGCCGGAAGGCGCGCTGGTGGCCAAGCTGATGGCCGACAGCCCGGCCCTGAAGTCGGGCTTGCGCGAGGGCGACATCATCCTGCGCTTCAACGGCCAGGACCTGCCCAGCTCCAGCGCCCTGCCGCCGCTGGTGGGCGTCACCGATCCGGGCAAGATCGCGACCCTGGACGTGCTGCGCGAGGGCAAGGCCATCACCGTGAAGGTGGAGGTCGGTTCGCTGAGCCCTGACGCCAGCCAGGCCGAGCCGGCCGGTCCCAGCGGCGGTCCGCTGGGGCTGATGGTGCGGCCGCTGAGCGCCGATGAGCGCAGCAGCGCCAAGGTGGTGGGTCAGGGCGTGCTGGTGGTGGGGGTGCAGGAAGGTCCGGCGGCGCGTGCCGGCGTGCGCGAGAACGATGTGCTGCTGCAGATCGCCGGACAGGAGATCGGCAGCTTCAAGCGCCTGCAGGAAGTGGTGGCGCGGCTGACGCCCGGTTCCAGCGTGCAGCTGCTGGTGCAGCGTCGCGGGGCGCCGCTGTTTCTCACCCTGGACGTGCCCACGCCCGACGCCTTCGCCAACCCGCCATGAGCACCGCGCCCGGGCCCTGGCTGCTGCTGACGCGGCCGGACTGCCATCTCTGCGAGGCATTCGAGGCAGCGCTGCGCGCGCATCTGGCGCCGGCGGTGCCGCAGCTGCGCCATGCCGACGTCGACAGCCGCGGCGAATGGCGCATGCGCTACGGCGCACGCATTCCCGTGCTGCTTGACGAAAACCAGCGGGTATTGGCCGAGGGCATCTTCGACGCCGAGACTTTTGCGCAAAATTTCAGCGCCTAAACCGAACTCCCTTATACTTCACCGCTTGCCTGCACCGGCCTGGCCGCTGCTGGCGGCAATCCAGCTGGCTTTCTCACTCTTCCTCAAGTAGTCATCCGTGCGTCAGGATCATATCCGCAACTTCTGCATCATCGCCCATATCGACCACGGCAAGTCGACGCTGGCCGACCGCTTCATCCAGCTCACCGGCGGCCTGGAACTGCGCGAGATGCAGTCGCAGGTGCTGGACAACAATCCCATCGAGCGCGAGCGTGGCATCACCATCAAGGCGCAGGCGGTGCAGCTGCATTACCGCGCGAAAAACGGTGAGCTGTACCAGTTCAACCTGATCGACACCCCGGGGCATGTGGACTTCTCCTACGAAGTCAGCCGCTCGCTCGCCGCCTGCGAGGGCGCGCTGCTGGTGGTGGACGCCTCGCAGGGCGTGGAAGCGCAGTCGGTGGCCAATTGCTACACGGCGCTGGAGCAGAATCTGGAAGTGCTGCCGGTCCTGAACAAGGTGGACCTCAACAATGCCGAGCCGGATCGCGTCTGCGACGAGATCGAGCAGGTGATCGGCATTCCCGCCAGCGATGCCCTGCGCATCTCGGCCAAGACCGGCCTCAACGTGCCGGACGTGCTGGAGGCCGTGGTCGAGCGGCTGCCACCGCCCAAGGGCAATCCCGAAGGCAAGCTGCAGGCCCTGATCGTCGATTCCTGGTTCGACAACTACCTGGGCGTGGTCTCGCTGGTGCGCGTGGTCAATGGCTCGGTAAAGAAGGGCCAGAAGATCCGCGTGATGTCCACCGGCAAGGACTACGAAATCACCATGATGGGCGTGAACACGCCCAAGCGCCTGTTCAAGGAAGAACTGGAGTGCGGCGAGGTGGGTTTCATCGTCGCCGGCATCAAGGACATCTTCGGCGCGCCGGTGGGCGATACCCTGACCCTGGCCGGCCAGGCCTCCACCGAGCAGCTGCCCGGCTTTCGTCAGGTGCAGCCGCGCGTGTTCGCCGGCATGTTCCCGGTGGACGCCGACGACTTCGAGGACTTCCGCGAATCGCTGCAGAAGCTGCGCCTGAATGATTCGGCCCTGCAGTTCGAGCCCGAGAATTCCACGGCCCTGGGCTTTGGCTTCCGCATCGGCTTTCTGGGCATGCTGCACATGGAGATCGTGCAGGAGCGCCTGGAGCGCGAATACAACCTGAACCTCATCACCACCGCACCCTCGGTGGTCTACGAGGTGCTGCGCAACGACGGCGACGTGATCAAGGTGGACAATCCCGCCGAGCTGCCGGAAGTGGGTTCCATCACCGAAATCCGCGAGCCGATCATCAATGCCCGCATCCTGATGCCGCCCGATTACGTCGGCACCGTGATGCAGCTGTGCATGGAAAAGCGCGGCGTGCAGAAGAACCTGCGCTACCTGGGCAGCCAGGTGCAGATGGAAGTGGAGATGCCGATGGCGGAAGTCGTGCTCGACTTCTTCGACCGCCTGAAGAGCGTGTCGCGCGGCTATGCCTCCTTCGAATACGAGTTCGTGCGCTTCCAGGCCGCCGATCTGGTGCGTCTGGACGTGCTGGTCAATGGCGACAAGGTGGATGCGCTGGCCAGCATCGTGCATCGCGACAATGCCTATCCGCGCGGGCGCGATCTGTGCGAGCGCATGCAGGAAGTCATCCACCGGCAGATGTTCGACATCGCCATCCAGGCTGCCATCGGTGCCAAGATCATCGCCCGCACCACGGTCAAGGCGCTGCGCAAGGACGTGCTGGCCAAGTGTTACGGCGGCGACGTGTCGCGCAAGCGCAAGCTGCTGGAGAAGCAGAAAGAAGGCAAGAAGCGCATGAAGCAGGTCGGCTCGGTGGAGATTCCACAGGAAGCCTTCCTGGCGGTGCTGGGTGTGGATCGAAAAAAATAAGGGGGCGTGAGAGCGTCCGTCTCTTCCGAGGAACACAGCAATATGCAGGGCATACACTTCGATTTCGCGGTCATCCTCAGCGTGCTCACGCTCCTCACCGGCGTGGTCTGGCTGCTGGACAAGCTGCTGCTGGGGCCGGCGCGGCGGCGCAAGCTGACCGTCGATGCCGTGGATCAGCCGGGCGCTTTCGTCGATTTCTGCCGCTCGTTCTTTCCGGTGATTTTCGCGGTGCTGATGCTGCGCTCGTTTCTCGCCGAGCCGTTCCGCATTCCCTCCGGGTCCATGCTGCCGACGCTGCTGGTGGGCGATTTCATCCTGGTCAACAAGTTCACCTACGGCCTGCGCGATCCGGTGTTCCATCACAAGTTCGTGGCGATGGGCGAGCCGCAGCGCGGCGATGTGGTGGTGTTCCGCTGGCCGGTGGATCCGTCCAAGGATTTCATCAAGCGCATCGTCGGCCTGCCGGGCGACCGCATCGTCTATCGCAACAAGCAGCTGTTCGTGAACGATGTGCCGGCGACGCTGGACGCCGACGGCGTGTTCTCCGGCGCCAATCTGCCGCCGCCGGGCGTGGCCTACCGGATGCGTGAGCATCTGCCGCGCGCCGAGAACCAGACCATCGATCACGCGATTCTGGTCAACCCGGACCGCCCGGGTGACGACTTCGAGTTCATCGTGCCGCCCGGCGAATACTTCGCCATGGGCGACAACCGCGACGGCTCCGACGACAGCCGCCACTGGGGCACGCTGCCGGAGGCCAATCTGGTCGGCCGCGCCTTCTTCATCTGGATGTCCTGGGACGCCGAGCGCATGCGCGTGAACTTCTCGCGTATCGGCAGCAGCGTTCGTTAACACAACTTGGCAGCCAATCTCATCCAGCGTCTGCAAAACCGGCTCGCGTACCAGTTCCGCGAGCCGGCCCTGCTCAGCCAGGCGCTCACCCATCGCAGCGCCAGCGCACGCAACAACGAACGCCTGGAGTTTCTCGGCGACGCCCTGGTCAACTTCGTGATTGCCGAGGCGCTGTATCGCCAGCGCGGCGACGCCGAGGAGGGCGCGCTGTCGCGCCTGCGCGCGAGTCTGGTGCGCGAGGAAACCCTGGCCCTGCTCGCCACCAAGCTGGAACTCAGCGAGGTGCTGACCCTGGGCGAGAGCGAGCTCAAGTCCGGCGGCTTTCGTCGGCACTCGATTCTGGCCGATGCCTTCGAGGCGGTGCTGGGCGCGATTTATCTGGACGGCGGTTTCGCTGCCGCCGCGGACGTCTGCCGGCGCTTGTTTGAAGAGCTGCTGGGGCAGTTGCCCGATGCCGATTCATTGAAGGACGCCAAGACCCGCCTGCAGGAATGGCTGCAGGCCCGGCAGCGTCCGCTGCCGCGTTACGAGGTGCTCAGCGAAGAAGGACCGCCGCACGAGCGGCGCTTTGCGGTGCGCGCCAGTCTCGCCGATGGCTCGCACAGCGCCGAGGCCACGGGTCGTTCCCGGCGCGGTGCCGAACAGGATGCGGCGCGCGCGCTGCTGCAAGTTTTGGAGAACGCGGATGCGTAGCGGCATGGTGTCCATCGTCGGCCGGCCGAACGTCGGCAAATCGTCCCTGCTCAATGCCCTGGTCGGACGCAAGGTGAGCATCGTCTCGCACAAGCCGCAGACCACCCGCCATCAGATTCAGGGCGTGGTGAACCTGCCGGGTGCGCAGCTGGTGTTCGTCGATACGCCGGGCCTGCACAGACAGCAGACGCGCCAGCTCAACCGCCTGATGAATGAAACCGCCGCCGCCGCGCTGCACGACGTGGATGTGGTGGTGCTGGTGCTGGAATGCGGGCGTCTGACCGAAGAGGATCAGGCGGTGCTGCAGCGGATCAAGGGGCTGAACCCCGCCACGCCCGTGGGCCTGGTGCTGAACAAGATCGACCGGGTGAAGGATCGCGAGGCCCTGCTGCCGGAGCTGCAGAAGCTGGCCGCCCTGCACGATTTCGCTTTCGTGGTGCCGCTGTCGGCGCTCAAGCGCAGCAATGTGAACGCGCTGCTCGAGGAACTCGCCAAGCGCCTGCCGGAAGGCCCGCAGCTGTATCCGGATGACATGCAGGTGGGTTACGACGACGCCTTCCTGGTCAGCGAGATCGTGCGCGAGAAGCTGACCCGCACCCTGCATCAGGAACTGCCGTACTCGCTGACCGTGAGCGTCGAGCAGTACGAGCGCGAAGGTCGCATGGATCGCGTCGACGCGGTGATCTGGGTGGAGCGCGAAGGCCAGAAGAAGATCGTGATCGGCGAGGGCGGCGCGGCGCTGAAGCTGGTCGGCAGCAAGGCGCGCATGGAGCTGGAGCGTCTGCTCGGCCGCAAGGTGTTCTTGAAACTCTGGTGTCGCGTGCGCGAAAACTGGAGTGACGATCTCAAGTCGCTCAAGCAGTTCGGGCTCACACCCGAGTAAAGCGCGGCGATGCGCACGCGCGTCGAGCTGGAGCCGGTCTATCTGCTGAGCAGCCGCGCCTATCGCGACAGCAGCCTGCTGCTGGAAGTGTTCTCACGCGCGCGCGGCCGTGTCGGTCTGGTCGCGCGCAGCGCGCGCGGCGGCAATTCGCGCTGGCGCGGCGCGCTGCAGAGCTTCACGCCGCTGCTGCTGAGCTGGAGTGAGGCCGGCGAGCTGGGCACGCTCAGCGGTGCGGAAGCCGCCGGCCCGGCGCTGGCCCTGCAGGGCGAGCGCGTGTTTCATGGCTGGTATCTCAACGAGCTGCTGCTGCGGCTGCTGCCGCGCCATGACGCGCATGCCTCGCTGTTCGAACGCTATGCCCTGGCCCTGGCGCAGCTGGCCGGCGAGGCGGCGCTGGCCGAGGAGGCGCTGCGCATCTTCGAAAAGCATCTGCTCGCCGAACTGGGTTACGGCCTGCTGCTGCCGGATGAGCTGGAGCCCGCACAGCGCTATCGCTACGACGCCGAGTTGGGGCCGCTGCCCGCCGTCGCCGATGATGCGTCGGCTTATGCCGGCGCCAGCCTGATTGGCCTGCGCGATGAGCATCTGCCCGATGCGCCGGCGCGGCGCGACGCGCTGCGCCTGCTGCGTGCGGCCATCGCCCCGCATCTGGGCGGCAAGCCGCTGCAGACGCCGCGTCTGCTGCGCGAGCTCAAGGCGCGTTCCTGAGGGCGCCACGGCAAAGAATGGATGGCCTGGCTTGCGGCGTATCAAGGCACGGCGGCGGGCGCAGCTCTTACAATGCCGCACTTCACGAGTCTGCTCCATGGCCAAGAAACGCGCTTTGTCCCCCATCCGCCTCGGCGTCAATGTCGATCACGTCGCCACCCTGCGCCAGGCGCGCGGCACGCCGTATCCCGATCCGGTGGAAGCCGCGCTGAGCGCGGCCGCGGCCGGCGCCGCCAGCATCACCGTGCATCTGCGCGAGGATCGCCGCCACATCCAGGACCATGATGTGCAGCGCCTGCTGGCGGTCTCGCCGGTGCCGGTGAATCTGGAGATGGCGGTGACCAGCGAGATGGTCGCCATCGCCTGCAAGCTCAAGCCTGCTTACGCCTGTCTGGTGCCGGAGCGGCGCGAGGAAGTGACCACCGAAGGCGGGCTGGATGTGGCCGGCAATCGGGACGCCGTGCGCGCGGCCTGCGCGCGGCTGAGCCAGGCCGGCATCGCCGTGGCCTTGTTCATCGACGCCGATCCGCGCCAGCTCAAGGCTGCGCGGGACTGCGGTGCGCCGCATCTGGAAATCCACACCGGACGCTATGCCGATACGCGCGGCAAGACGCAGGCGGCGGAGCTGGCGCGCATCGCGCAGTTCGCGCGCCGCGCACAGCGCGCGGGCTTCGAGGTGCATGCCGGCCATGGCCTGAATCTGGACAACGTCGCGCCGATGGCGCGTATCGCCGAGATCGTGGAGCTGAACATCGGGCACAGCATCGTGGCGGATGCCTTGGCCGTGGGCATGCCGGCGGCGGTGGCGCGCATGCGGCGGGCGATGCAGGAGGCGCGCGGCGCATGACGAAGTCTGGCCGCGGCAAGACACGCTCTGCCCGCGCCAGTGGCGAGAGGGCCGGCGTGCTTCACCGACGACCCGGTGCGCAGCCTGATCGGGCGCCCCCTCACCCTGACCCTCTCCCCCACGTGCGTGGGGAAGAGGGGAAAAAGGCGGCTCCGAAGCCCGAAAAAAAACAGGCGTCCGCCAGCCGGCGCTTGCCACTGGCAAGCGTTGAAAGCCCGGGCATTGGCCCGGGGCCCCGACCCCGGGCGTTCGCCCGGCAGGGTTTGCCACTGGCAAACCCTGAAAGCCCGGGCTCACTTCATGGCATCGGGGTGGATGTTTTGCGCATCGAGCGCATGGAGCAGCTCCTGCAGCGGCGTGGCACGCGGGTGCTGACGCGCCTGCTGTGTGCGGCCGAGCGTCGCGAGGTGAAGGCGCGTACGAATACGGCGCGGGCACTGGCGATGTGCTGGGCGGCCAAGGAGGCTTTCGTCAAGGCACTCGGCTGCGGTTTCTCCGCCGGTATCGCCTGGCGCGATGTCGGTGTGGTGCGCGAAGCCAATGGCCGCCCGACACTGATCTTCAGCCGCAGCATGAAAGCGCGCTTGAAGCAGGAAGGCGTGGGCGCCACCCACATCTCGCTGTCCGACGACGGCGGACAGGTCTGCGCCTATGTGATTCTGGAGCGCCGGCGCGCCTGAGCCGCCACGCGGCTCAGGGCTTCGCGCGCTGCCGCTGTCCCTCACCGCGCATCGCGGTCAGCGTCTCGTCCACCGCACGCCGCACGCTGTCCAGCTTCTGTCGCACCACCGGACCGTTGGTGAGCACGTCCTGGTTCTTCAGCCAGCTTTCCATCGCCGCCGTGGTCTGCTTGAGCTGCGCCAGGTGATAGAAGGCGGCGGTGCCGCGCAGGGTGTGCGCCGCGTCGCGGGCCTGCTGCAGGCGCTCGCCGCTGATCTCGCGTTCCAGATCGGCCAGCTGCGCCGGCAGCTCCTCGGTGAGCAGGGACAGCAGCTCCGGGTCCTGCGCCAGCTTGGCGGCGGAGTGCGACTCGCGGCGCAGCGCGGGCTCCAGTGCCGCCAGCAGCTGCGCCTCATCGAAGGGTTTGATCAGCACTTCGTCGGCGCCGGCGGCGAGGAAGTCGCGGCGCTCGTCCGGCTCCAGGTGCGCGCTCACCGCCAGGATGCGGCAGCGGCTTTCGCCTTTTTCCGCGGCGCGGATCGCGCGGGCGCAGCCGGCGCCGTCCAGCTCCGGCATCTTGGCATCGAGCAGCACGATGTCCGGACGCACGGTCAGCCAGCGCTCGAAGGCTTCGCGGCCGTCCTTGGCCTCGCTGGTCTTCAGGCCCAGTTCGGCGCAGAGCCGCACCAGATAACGGCGGTTGACCAGGTTGTTGTCGGCAACCAGCGCCTGCTTGCCGCTCAGCGGCGGCAGCGCCTGGGTCTGCGGATTGAGCAGACCCGCCAGATCGTTGTAGAGCCGCTGCCGCGTCACGGACTTGGGATGGCAGATGGCGGCGCCAAGCTGGCGCAGCTGTTCCAGCAGCGGCGGCGACACCGAGTTGACCAGCATCAGCGCGGGCGGGCCATGTTCGCGGCAGTTGCGCAGCAGGCGCGCCAGCTCCGGCTTGTCGACGTCGGCGGCCGGCAGGCCCAGCACCACCACGGCCGGGCGGCGTTCCGCGGCGATATTGAGCAGGGCCTCGCTCAAGGGCTCCAGCGAGCCGAAGCTCTGCACCGACAGGCCCCAGAATTCCAGCCAGTGCAGCCAGGCCAGGCGTGCGGCGTGATGCGGCTCATACAGCCAGACGCGGTGTTCACCCAGCGGCCGGTCCTCGTGCACGGCGCTCTCGTCGGCGGCATTGAGCTTGAAGGGCAGCAGGGCGCTGAAGGTGGAGCCGGAGCCGGGCGTGCTTTCCAGATTGATCTCGCCGCCCATCAGCTCGGCGAGCTTGCGCGAGATGGACAGGCCCAGGCCGCTGCCGCCGTGGGCGCGTCCCACCTGACGGAAGGGCTGGAACAAGCGCGCCTGCTGATCCGGGGCGATGCCCACGCCGGTGTCGGCGACCGCGAAACGCAGCCAGTGCCGGCCCGGCTCTTCGCGTTCACCCATGACCCGCAGCACCACCTCGCCGTGCTCGGTGAACTTGATGGCATTGGACAGCAGGTTGGTGAGGATCTGCCGCAGGCGCTGCGCGTCGCCGCGCAGCTCGCGCGGCACGTCGTGGTAGATGATGCGCACCAGCTCCAGGTTCTTCTCGTAGGCCAGCGGCGCCAGCAGCGCGACCGTCGATTCCACGGTGTCGTAGAGATCGAAGCGCAGCTCATCCAGCTTCAGGCGTCCGGCCTCGATGCGCGACCAGTCGAGCAGGTCGTTGATCATGGTCAGCAGCGCGCGCGCCGACTTGTCCAGCGTATCCAGATGCTGCAGCTGCTCGGCGTCGAGCTTGGTCCGGCGCAGCAGATCGGCGTAGCCGAGAATGCCGGTCAGCGGTGTGCGCAGCTCATGCGACATGCTCGACAGGCGTTCGCTTTGCTGACGCGCCTCTTCCTGGGCCTCGCCGGCGCCCACCCGCAGCTGCTGGTTCTGCGCCAGCAGCTCGTCGCGTTCACGACGCAGACGCAGCGTGGTCTGCTGCACGGCGTCCTCGAAACGCGAATTCAGCTCGCCCAGCTGCTGGGCGATGCGGTTGATGTCGCTGGACATCATGCCGTAGAGGCCGGTGAGCTCGGCGGGTGCGCGCACCTCGGTGCGGCCCGAGGCCAGGCGGTGCAGGGTGCTGCCCAGTACCAGCAGGCTGCGGCGCAGACTGCGCCGGTAGATCAGCACCAGGGCCACCACCAGCAGATTGAGCAGGGCGACCAGGGCATAGCGCACCAGGGGCGCCAGGGACAGCATCTGGATGACGGCCACGAGCCATAGCGCCGTGCTGATCCCGAACAGGACCAGAATCGGCCAGATCTGTGGCAAAGAACGGCTGTAGCGCTGATCGGCTTCCATTAAAATCGGCAGATGAACTATCCGAGCCTCGCCGATTCTATCGGCAATACGCCCATTGCCCAGCTCAAGCGCTTGCCGGGGATTGGTAATAACACCCTACTGGTCAAGCTGGAGGGCAATAATCCGGCTGGCTCGGTCAAGGACCGCCCAGCCTACTCCATGATCCGTCGTGCCGAGGAGCGTGGCGAGATCAGGCCGGGCGACGTGCTGATTGAAGCGACCAGCGGCAACACCGGCATCGCCCTGGCCATGGCGGCGGCGGTGAAGGGTTACAGGATGGTGCTGATCATGCCTGAACATCTGTCGGTGGAGCGCCGCGCGGTGATGAAGGCCTTCGGCGCCGAGCTGATTCTGGTCAGCCAGAAGGAGGGCATGGAAGGCGCCCGCGACCTGGCCATGGCCATGCAGGCGCAGGGCAAGGGCCGGGTGCTGGACCAGTTCGCCAATCCCGACAATCCGCGCGCGCACTACGAGGGCACCGCCCCGGAAATCTGGCGCGCGACGGGCGGCCGCATCACGCACTTCGTGTCCTCGATGGGCACCACCGGCACGATCATGGGCTGCGCGCGTTTCTTCAAGGAGCAGAATCCCGCGCCGCAGATCATCGGCGTGCAGCCCGATGGCGAATCCTCGATCCCCGGCATCCGCAAGTGGCCGGAGGCTTACCTGCCGAAGATCTTCGACGCCAGGCGCGTGGACCGCGTGATCGAAGTCAGCGCCCAGGACGCCGAAGACACCATGCGCCTGGTGGGGCAGGTGGAAGGCCTGTTCTGCGGCCCGTCCTCGGGCGGCGCGCTGTGGACGGCGTTGCAGATCTGCAAGGAAGTGGAGAACGCCACCATCGTCAGCATCGTCTGCGACCGTGGCGACCGCTACATCTCCACCGGCGTGTTCCCGGCGTGAGCTTCAAGGAACCGGTGCTGGTTTTCGACATCGAGACGATTCCCGATCTCGAGGGCGGACGCCGCGTGCTGGGCCTGGACAGCCTGGGCGATGCCGAGGTCTGGCAGGCGATGAAGACCCAGCGCCTGGCGGAGAAGGGCAATGACTTCATGCCCGGGCATCTGCAGCGCGTGGTGGCGATTTCCGTGGTGCTGCGCCAGCAGGACACGCTGCGCTGCTGGTCGCTGGGTGATGAAGACGCCGAGGAAGGCGAGTTGATCCAGCGCTTCTACGACGGCATCGAGAAATACCGGCCGGTGATCGTGTCCTGGAACGGCGGCGGTTTCGATCTGCCGGTGCTGCATTACCGCGCCCTGATCCACGGCTGCGTGGCGCCGCGTTACTGGGACACCGGCTACTTCGACCGCGAAGCGAAGTGGGACAACTACCTGGGCCGCTACCAGTTCCGCCACACCGATCTCATGGACGTGCTGGCCCTGTACAGCGGCCGGCAGAACGCGCCGCTCAACGAGATTGCGATGCTGCTGGGTTTTCCCGGCAAGCTGGGCATGGACGGCTCCAAGGTCTTCGATGCCTACAAGGCCGGCGATCTGGCCGGTATCCGCGCCTACTGCGAAACCGATGTGCTCAACACCTGGCTCGTCTATCTGCGTTTCGAGCTGATGCGCGGCCGTCTCACCCACGAGCAGCACCAGCAGGAAGAGGCGCGCGTGCGCCAATTCCTCGACGCGAGCAGCGCCACGCACTGGCGCGAATTCAACGACGCCTGGCTGGTTTAGAACCTATCCCATGCGCAAACGCAAACCCCTGCCGGCCGGCGAACATACGGCCGAGATCATCGACTTTGACCACGAGGGCCGCGGCTTCGCGCGCATCGAGGGCAAGGCCACGTTCATTGCCGACGCCCTGCCGGGCGAGCGCGTGCGCTTCAAGTATCTGCGCACGGCGCGCGACTTCGACGAGGGCCAGTGTCTGGCCGTGGAGCAGGCCTCGCCGCATCGCGTGACGCCGGGCTGCGCGCACTTCGGCCTGTGCGGCGGCTGCAGCATGCAGCACCTGGACAGCGCGCAGCAGATCGTGTTCAAGCAGAAGCAGATGCTCGATCAGCTGCAGCGCAGTGCCAGGCTGCAGCCGCAGGAAATCGCGCCGCCGCTCACCGCCGAGGTCTGGGGCTACCGGCGTCGCGCGCGCCTGGGTGTGAAGGACGTGCCGAAGAAGGGCGCCGTGCTGGTGGGCTTTCGTGAACGCGAGTCGAGCTTTCTCGCCGCGCTGGACAGCTGCCAGGTGCTCGATCCGCGCGTGGGCCTGAAGCTGCGTGCGCTGGGCGAGCTGATCGCGTCCTTGAGCCTCCATCGCCAGATTCCGCAGATCGAAGTCGCCTGCTGCCCCGAGCGCGTGGCCCTGGTGTTCCGCGTGCTGAGTGCGCCCAGCGTGGAGGATCGCGAGAAGCTGCTGGCCTTTGCGCAGCGCGAGGGCTTTGATGTCTATCTGCAGACCGGCGGCATCGACAGCATCGCGCCGCTCAACGAAGCGCAGCCGCTGCAATACTCGCCCGATGGCTCGGAGCTGCGCCTGCAGTTCAAGCCGGCGGATTTCATACAGGTCAATGGTTCGGTCAGCCAGCAGACCGTGAATCAGGCCCTGGACTGGCTGGAGCCGAGTCCCGGCGAGCGCGTGCTGGAGCTGTTCTGCGGGCTGGGCAATTTCTCGCTGCCCTTGGCGCGGCGCGGGGCGCAGGTGCTGGCGGTGGAAGGCGAGGCCGGGCTGGTGCAGCGTGCGCGTGACAATGCGCAGCGCAATGGTCTGGAGATCCGTTTCGAGAAGGCCGACCTGTTTCTGTCACGTGGCGATGAGAGCTGGCTGCAACCGGCTTTCGACAAGGTGCTGCTCGATCCGCCACGTGCCGGTGCCAAGGAGATCCTGCCGATCGTGGCCAAGCGCAAGCCGAGGCGCATCGTGTACGTGTCCTGTCATCCCGGCACGCTGGCGCGCGATGCGGGCACGCTGGTGCATGAGTTTGGCTACACGCTGGCGCGGGCCGGGGTGATGGATATGTTTCCGCACACGAGTCATGTCGAGAGCATGGCTTTGTTCGTGTTGCCTTGAGGCATACGCGGCGATGAGCCAAGCGTTGCATGCGCGTGAAGCCTCCTCCTTATTCGTAGGGCGGGTTAGGCGCGATAGCGCCGTAAGCCGCCAGGGCTTGGTTGCTGGTTGGCCAGCTTTATCTCTCGATCTATTGCCTCATTCGTCCGCCCTTCGGCGGACGACTCACTTCTCTTTGCTTGTGCAAAGAGAAGTAAGCAAGAGAAAGCACACCCCGGCTCTGGCGCCGGCTTCGCCGGTGCCTTCGCTGTGCAACGTGCTCGGGGCCGTCGCGCACAGGCCATCCATGGCCTGTACGCAACTGAGCCGAACATCCTGTTCGGCTCTCCCCTGCGCTCGCCGCACAGCTCAGCGCCAGAGACGGGGACCCCAACATCAAAAGCAACAGCAGCTTCGAGCACGGAGCGTCGCTGCGCTGTGCTGTGCTGTTGCCTTTAACCCCCTTTGCCTCGCACCGAGCAGCGTAGCGAGCGCAGTGGGAGAGCCGAACAGGAAGTTCGGCTCAGTTGCAGCCGCGCCATGGATGGCGCGTCTGCAACGGCCCCGAGCACGCGGAGCAGCGCAGGCTGCCGGTGCCGCGTCAGCGGCACCGGATGCGAGGCGTAGGGTGTGCTTTCTCTTGGGTACTTCTCTTTGCACAAGCAAAGAGAAGTACCTCGGGCGCCGAAGGGCGCACGAAACGAAACTTAAATCAGACAACAATCGAAGCAGCAACAGCAAAGCCATGGCGGCTTGCGGCGCTTGCACGCCTGAGTTGCGCTACGTTGCTGGCTATCCATCTTCCATGCAATCGAGCCTGAACCATGGCGCTTGAAATCGAACGCAAGTTTCGCGTGATCCACGACGCCTGGCGCAGCCACGTCACGCACAGCGTCGAGATGCGCCAGGGCTATCTGACGCAGGAAGTCGGCAAGGCTTCGGTGCGTGTGCGCCTGGAAGGTGAGCAGGCCAATCTCAACATCAAGGCGGCGGTCACCGGCAGTGCCCGCGCCGAATACGAATACGCGATTCCGGCCGACGAGGCCCGCGAGCTGCTTGCCACCCTCTGCGTCGGCCGCATCGAAAAAATCCGTCACTACGTGCCCGCCGGCCCGGACCTCAGCTGGGAAATCGATGAATTCCTCAGCGACAACGCCGGTCTGATCGTCGCCGAGATCGAGCTGCCTCGCGTCGATCAGCCTTTCGACAAACCGCAGTGGCTGGGCCGCGAACTCACCGAAGAGCGGCGCTGGTACAACCACTACCTGGCCCTGCATCCTTACAACCGCTGGCCGGATGCGGACCGCGCTTGAAGATCATCGTTGACATCGCCGCGCAGCGCCTGCGTCTGTACGAGCAGCGCGAGCTGCTGCGCGAGTACACGGTGTCCACCGCCGCCAATGGCGCCGGCGAAATCCAGGGCTCCGGCTGCACGCCGCGCGGCCGGCACATCGTGCGCGCCAAGATCGGCGCCGGTCTGCCCCAGGGCGCGGTGCTGCGCGCCAGACGCTGGACGCGCGAGGTCTGGACGCCCGAGCTGCAGGCACGCCATCCGGGACGCGACTGGATACTCTCGCGTATCCTATGGCTCTCCGGTCTGGAGCGCGGTCGCAATCGCCTGGGCTGCGTCGATACCTTCCGTCGCTATATCTACCTCCACGGCACGCCCGACAGCGAGCCGCTGGGCCAGCCGCTTTCGCATGGCTGCGTGCGTCTGCGCAATGAAGATGTCATCGAACTGTTCGATCTTGTCAGCATAGGAACTGAAGTTGAGCTCCACGAATAAATCCAGCCAGACCCGTCTGCTCGGCCCGCTGATGGTGGACGTCGCGGGGCTGGAACTGACGGCCGAGGATCGCGAGCTGCTCTGCCATCCGCTGGTGGGCGGCCTGATTCTGTTCACGCGCAATTACCGCGACCCCGAGCAGCTCAAGGCGCTGTGCGCCGAGATCCTGGCGCTGCCCAGACCCTCGCGCCTGCTGCTGGCCGTGGATCACGAAGGCGGGCGCGTGCAGCGCTTTCGCGTCGGCTTCACGCGGATTCCGGCGATGCGCAGCCTGGGGCAACTCTATGCCGAAGACTTCAAGCGCGCGCTGGGCGAGGCGCGCCAGCACGGCGCCACCATCGGCCAGGAGCTGTCGGCCTACGGCATCGATCTGTGCTTTGCGCCGGTTCTGGATATCGACCATGGCGTGAGCAGCGTGATCGGTGATCGCGCCTTCGCCGACTCGGCGGAGACCATCATCCAGCTGGCGCGCGCTTTCCGTGCCGGACTCAATTCGGCGGGTCTGTGCGCCACCGGCAAACACTTCCCGGGACATGGCGCAGTGGTGGCGGACTCGCATCTGGAACTGCCCATCGACCGGCGCAAGGAAGAAGAGATTCGCGGCCGCGATCTGCAACCTTTCCGCGTGCTGATCAATGACGGCATCGAGTCGCTGATGATGGCGCATGTGCGCTACACGACCGTGGATCAGGAACCGGCCTCGCTGTCGCGGCGCTGGATTCAGGACATCCTGCGCAAGGAGCTGGATTTTGCCGGCGCGATCTTCTGCGACGATCTGTCCATGGGCGGCGCCGCCGTGGTCGGCAGCATGGAAGAGCGTGCGCGCCGCGCGCTGGAAGTCGGCAATGACATGCTGCCGGTTTGCAATGACCGCGCGGCGGTGACAGCGCTGATCGATGCACTGCACGATGTGAAACCCGATCGCGCCGCCTCGGCGCGTCTGAAAAAACTGTATGGCCGTCACGTGGAGAATGCCGCATGAGCGCGAGCCCCGAGCACGCACTGGAAGTTTTGCGAGAAGCGGATTGCCTGGTGCCCGAAGCGACCGTCACCGCTGCGTACGAGCACCTTGCGACAGCTATTGCAGCGGATTACGAAAAGCTGGATCCGCTCATCCTTTGCGTGATGAATGGCGGCCTCAACGCCACGGCGCAGATCACGGAACGCTTGCGGTTCCCGCTGCAGCTGGATTACCTGCATGCCTCGCGTTATCGCGGCGCGACCAGCGGCGGTGGTTTGGTGTGGAAGGTGCAGCCGCGTCCGGAACGCATCAGCGGCCGGCATGTGCTGGTGATCGACGACATCCTCGACGAGGGCAACACCCTGGTCGCAATCCGCGAAGCCATCTCCGAATTCAAGCCGGCCTCGCTGCGCGTGGCGGTGCTGGTCAAGAAGCTGCACGAGCGCCGCGTGCCCGATGCCTTTGCCGAGTACGTGGGCCTGGAAGTGGAAGACCGCTACATCTTCGGTTGTGGCATGGACTACAAGGAATACTGGCGGCAGTTGCCAGCGATCTATGCGGTGAAAGGACTATGAGCCGTATTGCGGTCATCGGCGGCACCGGCATGAACCAGTGGCCGGGTCTTGAGGTGGATCGCCGCATCGAGCTCGACACGCCTTACGGCCCGCCCAGTGCGCCGCTGCTGGAAGGCCGCGTGTACGGCAGGCGCGCGATCTTTCTCGCGCGTCACGGCGAGGGCCACAAGATTCCGCCGCACAAGATCAACTACCGCGCCAATCTCTGGGCGCTGCGCGAAGCCGGCGTGCAGTCGGTGATTGCGATTGCCGCCGTGGGCGGCATCGCGCCCTGGTTTGCACCGGGCGAGATCGCGGTGCCCAAGGATCTGATCGATTACACCTTCGACCGTGAGCACACGTATTCCGACGGCAGCACCGGCAGCGAGTTGCATCATGTCGAATTCAGCGAGCCCTATGCCGAGTCGCTGCGCGCCGGCCTGCTCGACGCCGCGCGTCTGTCGCAGACGCCGGTGGTGGGCGAGGGTGTGCTGGCGGTGACGCAGGGGCCGCGCCTGGAATCGGTGGCCGAGGTGCGGCGCATCCAGCGTGATGGCTGCGACATGGTCGGCATGACCGGCATGCCGGAAGCGGGACTGGCGCGCGAGCTGGGTCTGGACTACGCCTGTCTGGCGCTGTCGGTGAACTGGGCGGCCGGCGTGCAGGGCATCGGCGACATCCACGCCGAGATCGCGCGCTCCATCGAAGACGGCATGCGCAAGGTGCGCGCGGTGCTCGCGCAGCTCCTGCCGACGCTGGCTTGAAAGATACAGACCCATAAGAATCGGGAGACAGACATGCGCGGAAATGTGAAGCGCGCTGTGGCCATGCTGCTGCTGGGCCTCAGCCTGGGTTCACTGGCGCAGGCCGCCGAGGAACTGGTGCCGGGCAGCGGCGTGCAGATCAAGCCCCTGCTGCGCGAGCCCTTTGCCGGCGATGCGAAGCAGCAGGTCCTGATGATCCGCGCCGAGTTCGCGCCCGGCGCCGCCACCAGCCGGCACACGCATTTCGGCGATGAGTACGCCGCCGTGCTGCAAGGCAGCCTTGAACTGCGCAGCGGCGATCAGCCGCCGCGCCTGATTCACGCCGGCGAGAGCTACCACAATGCGCGCGGCGTGGTGCATGAGACGCGCAACACCAGCGGCGAACCGGCGGTGGTGATCAGCACCTTCATCGTCGATGCCGACAAGCCGTTGCTGCAGCCGGCGCCCTGAGGCGGGCAAGGCGCTTCACCAATAGCGGAACAGGTTCAGGCTGAGGTTGTTCTCGCCGGCAGCGTGCTGCCAGAGGCCGCGCAGTTCCAGCTGCGCTGCCAGGCTCAGACGCAGCGCCGCTTCGTATTGCGAACGCCAGCGTTCGCGCCGCAGGTCGTAACGACCGGTCCAGTCCAGCTGCAGGCGCCAGGGTTCGCGCCCGCCCAGCAGGCCCAGGCTGCTGCCGGTCTGCAGGGGCGTATAACCCGGCGCGCTTTGCACATCGAGCAGCGCGTAGCACAGGGCCAGGCTCGTGCAGCGCAGGCTGCGGCCGGCACCGGCCTCCAGCTGCGGCAGCAGTGGATTGTGTTCTGGCAGTTCCAGCAAGGGCAGGGGGCGGCGCAGACCGGCACGCGCCTGCCAGGACAGACGGCTTTCGCCGTGGATATCCGGAGCATCGCTCAGGCGCCGGATCGCCACCATATCGAGCTGGTCCAGGCGCAGATGCTCACCATCGCTGTGCGCGCTGCCGTCCAGGACTTTCAGTTCCAGGCCTTCCGTGGCGTGACGGCCGATCAGATCCTGGAAGTAGGGTGCGTAACGCAGCGTGGCCTGTGCACCCTGGGGCGTCTGCGTCCAGCCCAGTCCCGCCAGCATCGGCCGCGCATCGCGGCTGGGCGGTGCCGGCGTGACGGGCTTGGGCGGAGGGCGCGCAAGCGTCGGCATCGTGAGACGCAGACGCAGCAGGCGATCCTTGTCCTGCAGCAAGTGCGGATCGCTTTGCTCCTCGAACTGCGCGGCCAGGCGGTACTCGTGATAGGCCAGCAGGGTGTCGACGATTTCGCTCCGCTGCGCGGGCGCGAAGGCCTGCAGCTGCTGTGGCAGATCGGCCAGGTCATCGGCAATCAGGGCGTTGGTGACGCGCGCCTGCGCCGGCTGCAGCTGCGCAAACTGGGCGTAGAGGCGGCGCTGGTTGGATGGCAGGAAGCGCAGCTGTGCCACCAGGGGCTGATCACCCTGACGTGCATCGGCAAGGCGATGGAACAGTTCCACCGGTGTGAACCAGACATGCACCTTGGGAACCAGATCGCGCTCCAGGCCCACGTTGAGCAACTGCCCGAGCCGATAGGCGCAGTTCTCGCTGAGGAAGTAATAGCGGAAGCGTGCGCCGCGCAGCTCCCAGAGATGCTCGACCACACGCTGGCGTTGCGCGCTGTCCAGGCGCAGCTCGTACTCCCAGAGGTCACGGAACTCCGTGCGCACGTACACCTGATCGTGCTGGTAGAACGGTCCCGAGGAAAAATTCGCCTCATAGCCGCCGAACAGGCCGTAGAGCATGTAGAGCGGAACCGGCTCGTGAGCGGGTACGTCGGCCCCGAAGTTGAAACTCAGATCCAGCAGATCATTGCCAGCAACCGGCTCGCCGCGGTTGAGCTTGAGCAGGGCGTGTCCGAAGGACGAGGCCGGGTTGCCGAGGTAGCCGCTGACCATGATCAGACTGACGGAGCGCAGCGCTTCGCTGTGCGACCAGGCGGCAAAGGCGTGGCAGTTCGGGAAATCCGCTTCGGGTGTGTCCAGTTGCAGCTTTTCGCGCAGCCAGCGGAATCGCGCCGGGAAGCGGCAGCGCGGATCGCCCTCGGCCTCTGCAGCGGGCGTGGCAAACCAGGCGACGATGGCGGCCTGCAGCTCGGCGCGTGGCGAGCTGCCGGCACCGGCAAGAAAAAAGTCGGGCGAGATGATTTCGCTGCGGCGCTCGCCGGGCGCAAAGTGCAGCAGGCGTCGCCACTGCGCATCCTCATGCAGGCGCAGTTGCTCGGCGCGCGTCTGCGCGGCGGTCAGCGTGGCGTCATCCTGAGCCGGCGCGGCCAGGGTGGTGAGCAGCAGAAGCAGAAAACAGAAAAGGCGCATAAAAAACGCCCAACCGCGAAGGTTGGGCGCTCCTGGAACGGACGCCGCCGCTGGGGCGGCGAGCGAGGGCTTAGCTCAGATTGCAGGCATGGGCATCGGCCTGCCGCGCAAAGGCGGCATAGAAACCCTTGGCATGGTCCAGGCGGCTCTGCTGCGAGTAGTCAGCCTGGTTGGCCAGACCCGACAGCTCGGCGCGCAGGGCGCTGCTCATCTCGCCGCGCGACTCGCCGCCGCAGCTGGCGGTGCTGAGCAGCGCGTCGATGTGCTCGCCGCTGCCCTGCGCCAGCTCACGCTCGAGCGCCGGATAGGTTTCCAGAATCAGCGCCGCGGCCTGGGCGCTGGAGCCCTTGCAACTGTTCGGCGAGGTGATTTCCGAGCTGGTGGCCGTGAGGCCGAGGTCCCAGACGATGTTGGTGGTCACGGCCAGCCAGGGAATCTTCGGCGCGATCAGGCCGCCCAGGCCGCACTGCGTGTAGATGTCACCGAGATCACGGTGGTGCGTCTCCCCTTCCGCCTGCGCCGGCACGCTGATCACAGCCAGCGTCGCGATAGCTGCCCCTATCAGTTTTTTCATGTGTTGCGTTTCCTTGGTTGAACTTCTTTGGAGATATTGAACAGCAGCAGCCGTCCCTCAGCCCCATGAGAGACGCTCAGATGCGCCGCTTGCGCAGCGGCAGCTGAGGCTTTGAGATTACGGGACCCGCAGACGATTGCAATCTGCAATGCAGGCAGGCGTTTGCGCTACCGCACAAAAACCGCCGCTCGGCGCGCTCAGCGATAGCCGGCGTAGACGTCGCTGAGCTGTGCGCGCAGTTGCCCGCGCAGGGGGGCGGGCGCCCAGACTTCCAGACGGACCTGTTCGCCGGGAACCGGCGGCGTCCACAGCTCGCCCTGTGCGTCGGGACTCAGCGGCCCCAGGCGCACCGTGGCGCCGGCGGAGCACAGCCAGACCTGTGTCTGCGGCGGCAGGTGGACATCGTGCAGTCGCAGGGAAATGGCGCTTGCGTACTTCGAGCCGAGCTGCAGGCTCAGGCGTGACCAGCCGTCTGCGAAGCCCTGCCAGACCGCGATCTCCGGCAGCGGGCGGTTCACGGTATGCACCTGCGCCAGGGCCAGCGGCCCGGACTTCGGCGCGCGCTGTCGGGCGCCCTCGGTGGCCGGGAGCTGCAGATTGGCGGCAGCGGCGATGCTGCAGACCGGCGGTGCGGCGATGATCAGTGCTGGCAGCGGCGGTGGCGGGGGAAGCACCAGCAGGCAGGCCGTGAGCAGTGGCAGCGCGGCCACCACGACCACCAGCCGGCACGCGTTCACGGCACGCCCACCTTGGTGACCTGCGCCAGGATGCCCAGGCGCGCGCTGTCGAGATGATGCAGCTCGTCGCGGCGCATCTTGCGGCGCTCGTCCAGGCGCCAGGCGCCGTTGCTGCCGTTGTAGGCCAGATCGGCGTCGAGGGTCAGATACCGATTGACGATCAGCAGCATCACGCGACCGTCCACCAGCGGCAGGCCGGAACCGGGCTGGGTTTCGCCCCAGCGCAGGCGCAGCGCCGGGCCGCGGGCCTCGGGCGGATCGTTCTGCGTCCAGGACAGATGCAGCAGCGGCTGGAACTGCCTGGAGTTGCGCAGGCGCGCCCACTGGCTCTGCAGGGCGAAATCACTCTCCGGCAGCAGGCGGATGCCGGCGGCCTGCAGCGCGGCGAGATTGTCCAGCGCCATGGCGCCGGCGTAATCCGGCAGGGCGCCGGCACGCGGTGCTTCCGTGACCGCCGTGCGGTTGGCGAACAGGATCAGGTCCATGCGATAGGTCTCGGCGCGCGCCGTGCCGGTCGCGAGCAGGAGCATCAATGCCAGCCACAGTCCCCTCTGCCGCATGCGAAAAATCCCTGCCGTCATGATGATCCCGAGAGTGTAGCCAGAAGTTCGCGCAGTCGCGGCAGGCGCACCGCCGCGTCCTCGAAGTTGCCGTAGCAATGCAGGCGCTGCTGGCCTTCGAGCTTGTAGACCTTGGGCTGGGTCTGGATCAGCTTGATCAGGCGCATGGGGTCCAGATTGGGCTTGGCCGCGAAGTCCAGGGTGATGGAGCGGCCGCCCGCGCGAATCTTGCGGATGCCCAGAACCTGACCCGCGTTGCGCAGGGCCGAGACATCGAACAGGCGCTCGGCGGCTTCGGGCAGCAGGCCGAAGCGGTCGATCATCTCGACCTTCAGCTCATGCAGGCTGGTCTCGTCGGCGGCTTCCGAGATGCGCTTGTACAGCGTCAGGCGCGCGTGCACATCGGGGATGTAGTCGGCGGGAATCAGACAGGCCACGCCCAGATCCACCTCGCAGGCCTGCGCGCCGAAGGGCGCATCGTCGAGCTTGCCGGTCTGGATCGCCTTCACCGCGCGCGCCAGCAGCTCGGCGTAGAGGGTGAAGCCCACTTCCTCGATCTGCCCGGACTGATCCTCGCCCAGCAGCTCGCCGGCGCCACGGATTTCCAGATCGTGCGTGGCCAGCGCAAAGCCCGAGCCCAGATCGCCGAGCGTCTCGATGGCATCCAGGCGCTTCTCGGCTTCCACGCTCAGCGAGCGGCGCGCCGGAATCAGGAAGTAGGCATAGCCGCGATGATGGCTGCGGCCGACGCGGCCGCGCAGCTGGTGCAGCTGCGCCAGGCCCAGCTGGTCGGCGCGGTCGATGAGGATGGTGTTGGCCGAGGGCACGTCGATGCCGGACTCGATGATGGTGGTGCAGACCAGGATGTTGAAGCGCTGGTGATAGAAATCCAGCATCACCTGTTCCAGCTCGCGCTCGCGCATCTGGCCATGCGCAAAGCGCACGCGGCCCTCCGGCACCAGTTCCTGCATGCTGCGCGCGAAGTTCTCGATGTCCTTGACTTCGTTGTGCAGGAAGTACACCTGGCCGCCGCGCTTGATCTCGCGCAGGCAGGCTTCGTAGACCAGGGCGTTGTTCCATTCCGAGACGAAGGTCTTGATCGCCACGCGCGAAGGCGGCGGCGTAGCGATGATGGACAGCTCGCGCAGGCCCGCCAGGCTCATGTTGAGCGTGCGCGGGATGGGCGTGGCGGTGAGCGTGAGCAGGTCCACCTCGGCGCGCAGATTCTTCAGGCGCTCCTTGTGGCGCACGCCGAAGCGATGCTCCTCATCGACGATCACCAGGCCCAGGTTCTTGAAGCGCACGTCCTCCTGCAGAAGGCGGTGCGTGCCGATCACCACATCGAGCTTGCCTTCGGTCAGCTCGCGCAGCACCTGGTTCTGCTCCTTGCTGGAGCGCAGGCGCGAGAGGCTGGCGACGCGGATCGGAAAGCCGGAGAAGCGGTCGGCGAAATTCTTGGCGTGCTGTTCCACCAGCAGGGTGGTGGGCGCCAGCATGCAGACCTGGCGGCCGCCGCGCGCGGCGACGAAGGCGGCGCGCAGCGCCACCTCGGTCTTGCCGAAACCCACGTCGCCGCAGACCACGCGGTCCATGGTCTTGTCGGCGCGCAGATCGGCGAGCACCGCGTCGATGGCCTTCTGCTGATCGGGCGTCGGCGTGAAGGCAAAGCCCTCGCAGAAACGCGCGTAGTCGGCCTCGTCGAATTCCAGGGCCATACCGGGCTTGGCGGCGCGGCGCGCCTGCACCTGCAGCAGCTCGGCGGCCACGTCATGGGCTTTTTCACGGGCCCTGGCCTGGGCCTTGGCCCAGCGCTCCGAGCCCAGGTTGTGCAGCGGGGCCTGCTCCGGCTCGCTGCCGGTGTAGCGGTGAATCAGGTTCAGCGAGGTGACCGGCACATAGAGCTTGTCGCCGCCGGCGTATTCCAGCAGCAGGTACTCGCTCTGGATGCCGCCGGCGTCCAGGGTGGTGAGGCCGCAGTAGCGGCCCACGCCATGCTCGACGTGCACCACCGGGCTGCCGATGGACAGCGTGGAGAGATCGCGCAGCACCGTTTCCGGATCGCGGATGCGTGCGCGCTTGCGGCTCTGCTCGGCCGGCGCGCGCAGACCGAAGACCTGGGTCTCGGCAATCAGGCTGATGCCGGCATCGTCCAGGCGGAAACCTTCCTGCAGGGGGCCGAGCACGATGCCGTAGCGGCGCTTCTGATCGAGGAAGTCCTGCCAGCTGGCATGCTCGCGCGGCTGGATGCCCAGGGGTTTCAGGAAGCCCAGCAGCGCCTCGCGACGGCCGGCCGACTCGGCCACGAACAGCACCTTCTCCTCGGCCGGCAGCGCCGCGAGCTGCGTGCGCACCGCCTCGGCGCCCTTGGCGCTGGCGGCGCTGACCGCGAAACGCAGGCGCGGCTCCAGCGAGCCGCCCACGGTGGCGCGCGGATGGCGCGCCAGCGATTTGAGCGCGGCGGCCGGGGTGTGGAACAGATCCTCGGGCTTGAGCAGCGGGCGTTCGATGTCGCCGCTGTAACGCTCGTAGCGCTCGCTGATCTGCTGCCAGTCTTCGTCGAGCGCTTTTTCCAGATCATCCAGCGCCAGCAGCAGCGCCGAGTCCGGCAGATAGTCGGCCAGCGTCGCGCAGGGTTCGGCGTAGAACAGCGGCAGCCAGGACTCGATGCCGCCCGGCATCAGGTTCTTGCTCACCTCGCTGTAGATGCGCGAGCGCGAGGGATCGCCGGGAAAGTATTCGCGGTAGCGGCGGCGGAAGGTTTCGATGCCTTCGCGGTCGGTGGGAAACTCGCGCGCCGGCAGCAGGCGGATGGCCTGCACCTTCTCCTCGCTGCGCTGGGTTTCCGGATCGAAGGTGCGGATGGTTTCGATCTCCTCGTCGAAGAGATCGATGCGATACGCCGCTTCGGCGCCCATGGGGTAGAGGTCCAGCAGCGCGCCGCGCACCGCGAACTCGCCGTGCGCCTGCACTTCCGATACCGACTGATAACCCGCCGCCACCAGACGCTGGCGGAACGCGGCGAGATCGAGCCGGTCACCGACGCGGATGTCGAAGGCGCGTCCGGCCAGCCAGTCGCGTGGCGGCAGCCGGCGCAGCAGCTGATCGGCGGTGGTCAGCAGCACGCCGCTTTGCATCTGCGGCAGGCGGTGCAGGGCGGACAGGCGCTGCGAGAGGATTTCCTGATGCGGCGAGAACTGCTCGTAGGGCAGCACCTCGCTGTCGGGCAGATGCACCAGAGGGAGGGAGCCCAGGAAAAAGCGCAGCTCGTGTTCCAGGTGATAGGCGTGCTGCTCGTCGGCGGCCAGGGCCACCACCAGCTGTCCGCTCTGCGCCGCCAGGCGCGCGAGCGCCAGGGCGCCGCTGCCGGCGGCGGGAAGAAGCCAGGAGACACTGCCTTCGGGCAGCGGCGGCGTCAGTAGGGAATGCGGTTTCATCAGCCTCGACACAAGAAAATCCCTCAGGACGGTGCGCAGTCCTGAAGGCTATAGTTTGAAGGTGGCGGCAAGCCTGCGGCCATGGGGCATTATCTCATGCGCGCCGTGCGCAGCCGGGGCTGCCTCCCTCACCGACGGAAAACGGGACGATGCGAGCAAGACGCGCGCTGTTGGCGCTGGCCCTGTGCGGCCTGATGACGGTGGCACTGGCCGCCGACAAGACGCTGGATACCCTGCAGCAGCGCGCGCTGCAGGACGCCTATGCCGAGGGCCTGGTCACGCGCCTGATCAATGAAGTGGGGCCGCGCTTCTCCGGCAGCGAAGGCTATGAGCGCGCCCTGATCTGGGCCTTCCGCAGCATGGAGGACGCCGGCTTCAAGAACGTGCACGGCGAGCCGGTGATCCAGCCGCGCTGGGTGCGCGGCGCCACCCGTGTCGAACTGCTGACCGACAACGAGCCGCTGCCGCTTTCGGCCGTGGCCCTGGGCGGCAGCGTGGGCACCGATGCGCGCGGCATCGAGGCCGAGGTGGTGCGCGTCGGCTCGCTGGAGGAGCTGCGCGCGCTCAAGCCCGCGCAGCTGCGCGGCCGCATCGTCTTCATGGACCTGTCGATGCGCCGCAGCAGCGACGCCAGCGGCTACGGCGAGGCCTATCCGGTGCGCGCGCATGGGCCGGCCGAAGCGGGACGGCGCGGCGCTGCGGCCTATCTGATGCGCAATCTCAGCACCGCCGCCGACGATGCCCCGCATACCGGCAGCACCGATTACGAGGACGCGCCGCGCATTCCGGCGCTGGCGCTGTCCAATCTCGCGGCGGATCGTCTGGCGGCGGTGGTCAAGGCCGGCGGCGCGAGCGTGGCCATTCATCTGGACGCGCGCGAGCTGGGTGCGGTGAACTCGGCCTATGTGGTGGGCGAGCTGCCGGGCAAGAGCGACGAGATCGTGCTGCTGGGCGCGCATCTGGATTCCTGGGACATCACGCCCGGTGCCGAGGACGATGGCGCCGGTGTGGCCATCGTCACCGCCGCGCTGCGCCAGCTGGTCAAGCTCGGCAAGAAGCCGCGTCGCACCATCCGCGTGGTGCTCTATGCCAACGAGGAGTTCGGTTTGTCCGGCGCCAAGGCTTACGCCGAGGCGCATGCCGGCGAGCTGGGCCGGCATGTGCTGGCCATGGAAGCGGACCTGGGGTCCGGGCGCGTGCTCAAGCTCATGGACGGTCTGGGCGAGAACAATGCCGCGCTGCGTGCCGCGGCCTTCGCCGTCGTGGCGCCGCTGGGCGTGGCGCCCGGCGAGGCGACCCGCCACGGCGGCAGCGACATCGCGCCGCTCACCGCCGCCGGCGTGCCCTTGCTGGGACCGCGTCAGGACGCCAGCCGCTACTTCGATGTGCACCACAGTGCCAACGACACGCTCGACCATCTCGACCGTGCGGGCCTGCGCCAGAACGTCGCGGTCTACGCGAGCCTGGCCTGGCTGGTCGCCGACTGGCCGCAGCCGATTGCGCGGCTGCCGGCGGAGTAGGGCCTGAGGGTCTGTTCACAATTTCTGGCGCCACCCTTCGGGACGGGGCTGTTTTGGCGCGGGGCGGCGTTGGCAGTCGCTGGCTGGGAACCCCCAAGCGGCGCGTCTGCCGCCATGCCCTGCGCCAAAGCAGCCCCGGCGCAGCGCACATGGCGATTGTGAGCCGGCCTCAAGCCTCGGTCGCGAGCATCGCCGCCATTTTCTGCGCGTCGATGGCCAGCACGTCGCCGCCCTTGGCGGCGTAGCGGCGCCAGGCTTTCTGGATGGGATTCTGCTGGTCGTTGACCATGGGATGCTGGCGCGGGTGGTAGCCGCGGCGCAGCACCGGCAGGCCGGCGCGCAGCAGGCGCAGCAGCATGGCGCTGCCAAAGCCCAGGGCGTAGAGCGCGCGCAGCGGTGAGCGCAGATAGCCCTCACGGCGGATCATGCGCAGATACACGCGCGTGGTTTCCTGGCCGATGTGCAGCAGGGCCTTCACCACCATCCACTTGCGGTACCACTCATGCTGGCCGTACAGGTGCTGGTAGACGTCGAAGGCCACCGCGCCGTGCTCCACTTCCTCCACCTGGTGCCAGACCCAGATCGCCTTCATCACCGGCTGCGAGTCGGCCATCCAGCGCTGGTAATTGCCCAGGATGATCATGCCGGCGAGAAAGGTGAAGGTCTCGTAGCCGGCGGTGAAGCCGACCAGACGCTTGAGATCGTCCTGCTGCGCGCGCTCGGCAAAGTGCTTGCGCGAGGCGGCGTCGATGGCGGCCACCCCCGGATAGCGCGCGCCAAAGGCTTCGTTGAGCTTCAGGAAATTGCTGGCGTGATGCGCTTCCTGGCCGATGATGGCGGAGACATCCTTGAGCAGCGCCTCATCCTGGATCTGCACCCGCGCCTTGCGCAGCGCCACGATCAGATAGCGCTCGAAGTGCGGCACATGCATGCCGAGCGCGTTGAGGAAAATCGAGAACAGCGGATGGCTGCGGCTCCAGACCAGCTCTTCGCTGCGCAGCGAGGCAAGGTCAAACTTCAGCGGCCGGACCGTGACGCCATCCATGGGATGCTGCGTGACCGTACTCATGGGCTCTCCTCCCGAATCGTTCTTGTTCAGGATGAACTGTGCCTCATTCCGCCGCGCAAGGCCCCGATCTTTCGATCAGATCAGGCCGTACTCCCGGGCCTTGGCCACGGCCGCGCCGCGGCTGCGCACCGCCAGCTTGGTGTAGACATTGTGCAGATGCCATTTCACCGTGGTCTCCGACACCAGCAGGGCATCGGCCAGGCTGCGGTTGTTCAGGCCCGACTGCACCAGGCGCAGCAGCTGCACCTCGCGCGCGGTCAGTGTTTCCAGCCTGCTCACGCTTTCGGCCGGCGCGGCTTCTTCCACCGGCGCCGCCTGCTCGCCGCGCAGGAAGGCGGTGAGCCAGAGCTGCAGCTTGAGCTTGGCCTGCAGATCGCCGGCGGCTTCATGGCTGCCCGGCCGGCGCTGGCCGATGGCATCCAGCACCGGCAGCAGCATCTGGCCGGTGGCCGCCAGCGGGAAGGCGTGGAATTCATCGGCCGCCGCGTCCAGGGCGCGATCCAGCTCGCGCGCGGCATCGCGCTGCTGGCGCGCGCCCCACAGCGCCACGGCGCGTGCCGCCGTGACGCTGAGCCAGAAGCCGCCACGGGTTTCGGCACCGCGTGACTGCAGCAGACTGGTGAGCAGGCGCACCGCCGAGGCATGTTCGTTTTCGGCGATGCGCAGCCGCGCTTCCAGCAGCTGCAGCTGATTGCGCAGCACGCGGGCATTGCCGTATTCGCGCAGCGCGGCGTTGTCCTGGCTCAGCTGCGCGCGGCGCACCACTTCCAGGGCGCAGGCGGCATCACCGACCACCGCGCACAGCTGGGCTTCCTCGATGGCCAGGCTGGTGTAGAGGCGTGGCTGCTGGGTGCGCAAGGCCACGTCCTGGCCGTTCTGCAGCGCCTGGCGGGCACCGGCGCGGTCACCGTCCCAGAGCTTGAGCCAGGCCTCGGCGCGGATCGTCATCCACAGCGGCTCGGCCGGGCCGAACACCTCGCGGAACGCGCCCATGCTGTCGATCAGTTTCTGCGCGCCTTCGAAGTCGCAGCGCTGCAGGGCGATGTCGGTGTCCAGCGCCACCGCCAGACCGCGTGAATAGGGCTTGAGCTCCATCTGCGGCGCGTGCGTCAGGATGCGGGCGCTGAACGAGCCTGCGGTCCGCAGCTGGCCGTTTTCGATATGCGCCATGCCGTTGATGAAATCGGCCCAGTTCGCCGCGTACGGCGCTTCGGCGCGCAGGGCCTGGCGGTAGCTCTGCTCGGCCACCTGCTTGCAGCGCTCGAATTCGCGGCGCACCAGGGTCACGTAGCTCAGCACATTGCTGGTGGTGGCCAGCAGCATCAGCTCGTCCTCACCCAGCTCGCGCAGCAGCTGCGGCGCGTGCGTGGCGGCCTGTTCGATCTGGTCGGAAGCGGCGGCGGCCACCAGCTGCACCACGCGCGCCCAGCGATCGATGCGGGTGTGTTCGGCCTCGTCCATGGGCCAGCAGCGCTCGCGGTCGGCCAGGCGCTGGCGCAGCGCGTCCAGCATGCGCAGCGCGCTGCCGCTGTCGCGGCAGAAGGTGCGGCTCCAGGCGTGGCAGAGCACGATCTCCGGGCGCGCCTCGTGATAGGCGGCGGGCAGGCGGCGCATCCATTCCAGGATGGAGTAGTGGTCACCCTGGTGATGCGAGACCAGGCGGCCGTGGCGGGCGATCAGGGTCACCGCCTGCTCATAGCTTTCCGCGTCGAGAAAATACTGGATGGCCTCGGTGACCTCGCCCTGCTGCTCGCAGTACTGCGCGGCGCGATGGCAGGCGCTGCGATAGCCCTCGGGGTCCTGGCGGCGGAAGCGTGCCTGCAGGAATTCCGCGAACAGATGGTGATATCGATACCACTGCGATTCGCGGTCCAGGGGAATCAGGAACAGGTTGGCGCGTTCCAGTTCTTCCAGCATCGCGGCGCTGCGGCGATGCCCGGCCACCGCTTCGCAGAGGCCCGGCGAGAGCCGGCGCAGCACCGAGGTGTGCAGCAGAAACCCGGTGATCTCGGCCGGCTGTGCGCGCAGCACGCTCTGCACCAGATACTCGGTGAGATCCTTGTCGCGTCCGCAGAAGGAACCGATCAGCTCGCCCGGCGGCCCCGGGTGGCGCAGCAGGGCCAGGGCCACCAGCTGGATCGCCGTGGGCCAGCCCTCGGTGCCGGCGAGCAGGCCGTCGAGATTGGCGCTGGACAGGCGGATGCCGTGATAGCGCTGCAGGAAGGCCGCCGCCTGTTCGCGGTCGAAATTGAGTTCGGCCTGGCGGATCTCGCACAGCGCGCCGGCGGCGCGCAGGCGCGCCAGATCCAGGGGCAGCTGACTGCGGCTGGCGAACACCAGCTGCAGGCTGTCCGGCAGGTGTGCGAGCAGATCGTTGAAGAAGCCCAGCAGCACCGGATTGTGCAGATGCTGGAAGTCGTCGAGGAATACCGCCAGCGGTTCGCTCAGCGCGCTGAGTTCGGCGAGCAGGCTGGCGAACACCGGGCGCAGTTTCTGGATGGGGTTGGCGCGCAGCATCGCCAGCTGCGGCGCCATGGCGTCGCCGCGCGCCGAGATCAGCGCGGAGAGAAAGTACAGGGCGAAGGTGGCCGGATCATCGTCGGCGGCGTCCAGGCTCAGCCAGCAGGTCGCCACATTCTGTTCGCGCAGGGCCTGATGCAGCTGCGCCAGCACGGTGGACTTGCCGGAGCCCGCCGGCGCCACCACCGTCAGCACACGGGCGCTGCCGCCCAGGCTCAGTTGCTGGGCAAACAGCTGCCGTCGCGACACGCTGCGCGGGTCGCAGGCAATGGCCTTGAGCTTGGTGGCGATCAGGCGTTCGGTTCTGCGCAGTGATTCGGCGGCCATGCGATTGGGGCTGGCGGTCTTGTTGGATTTGCTCAATCGGGATCGTGGCGGTTGGCAGTGGGCTCAAGCCCCATCCTATCGGTTGGGTTTTGTCCGGCAAAATCGGAAGTAGTCTTCGGCTGCTGCAAGCCGAAGGCTACAAGCAGTCCGAGAAAACCAAGGGGGAGAACGCGTGAACCAAGTGTATTCCGATCGTCTTTTGCGTCATGGCGTGGTGGCGATGCTGACGGCCCTGCTGGGCGGTTTCGGCCTGGCGTTTTCCATGGTGGGCAGCATCGGCCTGTCGCCCTTGCCGCCGTTCGCCGAATGGCAGCTGGGCACGCCGGGCGGCTGGCGCGTGCTGCACCTCGGCATGATGATGAACGGCCTGATGGCCATCGTGATGGCGCTGTGCCTGCGCAGCTTCAGCCTGCCCGAGCGGCGCGCGGCGCTGATCTATCGCGGCGTGCTGATCGCGGTCTGGGGCAATTTCTGCTTCTACCTGATGAGCCTGTTCGCGCCCAACCATGGCCTGGGCTTCGAGAGCAACCGCCTGGGCGCGGCCAATCTGCCCGGCGCGCTGGCCTACATCGGCGGCATCGTCGCGGCCGTGACCCTGTTCGCCGCCCTGCTGGCCCTGCTGCGCGCGCCCCGCAGCCAGTAAGGCCGCCTGCGCCACGCTTGGCGCAGATCAATGTGCGGACCGCAGCCTCGCCCTTAAGCTGGCGAGGCTGCGAGTTCGCGCCGCGCATCCCGTAGACTACGGCGCCCCAAATAAAGGACGTCGTCCGCTTGAGCCTGCTGATCGCCGAACATCTCTGCGTGCTGCGCGGTGATCGCGTGCTGCTCAAGGACTTCTCCCTGGTGCTGGCGGCCGGCGAGCTGCTGCATCTGCGCGGCGCCAATGGTGTGGGCAAGACCTCGCTGCTGGAGACCCTGGCGGGCTTGCGCAGCGCCGGCGGCGGCAGCCTGCGTTACGCACGCGACGAGGCCGCGCTGCACTGGCTGGGGCATCGCAACGGCCTGAATCTCAATCTGAGTCCGCTCGAAAACCTGCGCTTCTGGTGCGGGCTCAACGGCCTGTCCGGCGAGCGCGTGACCGCGGTACTGGATCAGCTGCAGCTGCCGGCGCGCGCGCAGCGTCGGGCCTGCCGCAGCCTGTCGGCGGGCCAGAAGCGGCGCACGGCGCTGGCGCGGCTGCTGCTGCAGGAGAGGCCCCTGTGGCTGCTCGACGAGCCGCTCGATGGTCTCGACGCGGCGGGACTGGCGCTGTTCGCGCGGCTGGTCGCGCAGCATCTGGCCGCGCAGGGCGCGGTGCTGATGACCAGTCATCAACCCTTGCCCGGCGCGCTGCGCGCCCGGGAGCTGGCGCTATGAGCCGCGCGCTCTACGCCCTGCTGCGCCGCGAGCTGCAACTGGCGGCGCGCGCCAAGACCGACTGGCTGCTGCCGCCGGTGTTCTACGCCATCGTCGTGGCGCTGTTCTCCTTCGGCGCCAAGCCCGGCGATCCCTTGCTGGCCGCGTTTGCGCCGGCGGTGATCTGGGTGGGCGCGCTGCTCTCCGCGCTGCTGAGCCTGGAGCGTCTGTACCGCAGCGATCAGGAGGACGGCAGCCTGGAACAGATTCTGGTCAGCCGCTGCCCGCTGGTGCTGGCGGTGCTGGTGAAGAGCTTCGCGCACTGGCTGCTCTCGGGCCTGCCGGTGGTGCTGATGGCGGCGCCGCTGGCACTGATGCTGGGCTTTGATCCGCTGCAGCTGGGCGTGCTGCTCGCGGGCCTGGCCCTGGGTACGCCGTCCCTGAGCCTGATCGGCAGTTTCGTGGCGGCGCTGACCGTGGGTCTGCCGCGCGGCGGCGCGCTGCTGCCGGTGCTGGTGCTGCCGCTGATCGTGCCGGTGGTGATCTTCGGTGCCGGTGCGGTGCGCGCCGCGCAGCAGGGTCTGGACGCCGGCGCGCCCTTATACTTTCTGGCTGCGATTTTCTCCCTGAGTCTCACGCTGCTGCCCTGGCTGGCGGCGGCGGCGCTCCGCAATGCCTTCGAGTGATGCACCTATGAACTGGACCTGGTTTCACCGCCTGGGCTCGCCGCCGAGCTTCTACCGCTTTGCCGGCACGCTGGCGCCCTGGCTGGGCGGCCTTGGCCTGGCCGCGCTGGCCTACGCCTGGTACGCCGGACTGGTGCTGGCGCCGGCCGATTACCAGCAGAAGGACGCCTTCCGCATCATCTACGTGCACGTGCCGGCGGCGGCGGTGTCGCTGTCGCTGTACATGCTGATGGCGGTGGCGGGCGGCATTGCGCTGATCTGGCGCATGAAGCTGGCCGAGTGCGTGCTGATCGCCACCGCGCCGGTGGGCGCCAGCTTCACCGCCCTGGCCCTGCTCACCGGCATGCTCTGGGGCAAGCCGATGTGGGGCGCATACTGGGTCTGGGACGCGCGCCTGACCTCCGAGCTGGTGCTGCTGTTTCTCTACGTGGGCGTGATGGGTTTGAAAGCCGCATTCGACGAGCCGCGCGCGGCGGCGCGTGCCTGTGCGCTGCTGGCGCTGGTGGGCGTGGTCAACGTGCCGATCGTGCATTTCTCGGTGGAGTGGTGGAACAGCCTGCATCAGGGCTCCACGGTGCTGAAGTTCGGCAAGCCCAATATCAGCGCGCAGATGGCCGTGCCCCTGTACGCGGCGCTGCTGGCCACGTATCTGCTGGCCGGCCAGGCGATTCTGCGTCGCGCGCAGAACGAGCTGTTGTCCCGCGAGCGCAACACCCGCTGGGTTCGGGAAACCCTTACGGAACTCGGCGGAGATCCCCATGTCAGCTGAATTCTGGAACATGGGTGGTTATGCGCTGTACGTCTGGGGCAGTTTCGGCGCGGCGCTGGCCGTGCATCTGTGGAATGTCTTGAGCGCGCGCGCGCAGCGCCGCCGGCTGCTGGACAGCCTGGCGGACAGTGAAGGCGAACAGCCGGTGGACGAGTGATGACGAAGCGACAGAAACGCATGGCGGCGGTGGCGGCCCTGCTGCTGGGTCTGGGCCTCTCGGCCTATTTCGTGCTGAGCGCAGCGCGCAAGAACATGATGTATTTCTACACGCCCACCGATCTGGTGGAGCATCGCGTCAGCGAGGACGCGCGCCTGCGTCTGGGCGGCCTGGTCACGGTGGGCAGCCTCAAGCGCGGTGAAGGTCTGAACGTGGAGTTCACGCTGGCAGACTGCGAGAAATCCCTGCCGGTGCGTTACCAGGGCATTCTTCCCGACCTGTTCCGCGAAGGGCAGGGCATCGTCGCCACCGGCCGCATGCAGCAAGGCACCTTCGTCGCCGACGAGGTGCTGGCCAAGCACGACGAGAACTACATGCCGCCGGAACTGGCCAAGTCACTCAAGAGCGCCGACGGCAAGCACAACTGCGCGCCGTTCAAGTCCATGCAGCAGGCGGCGCGCTGAGGCCGATCTGCGCAGCTCGAATGTTTCCGGGCGCCTGGAGCCGTCGTCATCACTCCGGGTTCGTGCGTCAGCCAAGCTGTTCGGGCCTGGGCGGCAGCCTCTGGCGGTAGTGCTTGACCGTCACGATGTCGATTTGCTGCTGCTCGGCGATGATGCGGTAGATCAAGCGAAACGGCCGCTCCAGCACTTCACGTAGCGCGGACTCGGGATACTCCGGAATTCTGCGACCGCTGAGTGGCTGCTCGGCGAGCTTGCTCGAGCGCAGCAGCAAGCGTCTCAGCACTTGCTGCGCCGCTGTCGCGGAGTCCAGCGCAATATAGGCCTGGGTATCGAGCAGCCGGCTGCGCGCCTCAACGGTCTAATACCCCTTCACTCGGCGATGCCAAGCTCTTTCATCAAGTCTTCGACGGCGATCACCTGTCCGGCGCGGGAGTCGGCCTCCTGATCTGGTCCTCAGTCTGGCCGCCCACGGCAGCAGAGGACAGCGTGCCAGACGCCCAGCAACATCAGCACCAGCAGCGACCGCCAATCCCAGGCGCCGCCTCCGCCCCCACCGCCGACACTGATCGCGCGCACGGAGGTATCCCCGTTGAGCCCGCAGCTGCCGCCGCTGTCGGAGGCGCACACGGCGGGGCCGGCACTGCCGGGCTGCTTGCCGTTGATGGCGCTGCAGCCGCTGCCGGCGGCATCCAGGGCGTTTCTCAGATTGCCGTTGAGCGACAGCGCGCGATCCAGACGTGCGTAGTAGTCGGTGCCGCCGTTGTTGCTGCTGCTGGTGCTGCTGGCGCAGGCGCCGCTGCCGCCGGACAGGGTGCCGACCAGGCGATGGTTCTCGCTCCACAGGCCGGCGCCGGATGAGCCTTCCTCGGTGGTGCCGCGCGTCCACTGCACGGCCCAGGTATCGACGCGGAAGTTGCTGACCAGCACATTGTCCGAGGCCGCGGCGCTGGCGTAGAAGCTGATCTTCTTGTCGTCACCACTGGGGTGATGGATGCTCGCGCCACAGGCCGGGGCGCTGCCGCGCGCATCCCAGCCGGCGTAGTAGGCATCGAAGGCGCCGGGCGGTTTGCTGGCGAGTTCGAACAGCGTGAGGTCGGTCAGATCACCGCTGCTGCTCTGCGCCAGCACCTGACTGCCGTAGAGATACTGGCTGACCGGGCCATCGCCGCTGCCGCCGCAGACCGATTTCTGCACATTGAAGTAGGCAACGGTGTCCGCGACGTTGCTGCTGTCGATCTCGCAGTGATGCGCGGTCAGCACCAGCGCGCGGTCATCCTGCGCGCTGTTGTTGATCAGCGTGCCGGTGCAGCGCAGCACGCCTTTGCTGACCGGCACCGTGAGCAGCACCACGGAACGGATTTCCGCGCGCCAGTTGTCGGCCAGGCTGCAGACCACGTCGATGTTGCAATGGCCGGCGTCGCCGAAATAGCCCTTGGCCACCACGCTCTGTTCCGGGCCCAGGCCGCGAAAGCCGTGGTAGAGGCGGTCGATGGCGATGGCAAAGCCGGCGCGCGCGGCGCTGGGCATGCGTGCCTCCAGCAGCAGCGTCTCGCCGCGCACCATGGGGAGCACGCGCGCGTGCGCGGCGGCGCCGAGCGCCAGCGTCTGGCGATCCTGGCTGCCGATCAGGCTCAGGCTGGCGCCGGCGGGCAGCTGCAGGCTGCGCAGACGCAGCGCGAGATTGCGCGCGCCGGCGGAGGTCAGCTGCAGCTGCCAGCGCGCGATGCCGGCTTCGGGGCTGTCCCAGCTGCCGCTGTCCTGATCGGCGCTCAGCGCCACCGCTGCCGCATACGCGCGCGGATCGTTCTGCACGGCGGCGATGGCCTGCGTGACTGCCGCGCCGTCGGTCTGCAGCATGGCGGCCTGCGCGAGCGGGGTGAGGCACAGCCACAGCAGCAGGGCGGTCAGAGCGCGGATCATGGTGAGGGTCGGTGGCGGCAGGCTGAACTTTTACCGCTGGCGCTTGCCCAAGCAAGCGCCGTCTTGCTGCCGGTCAGTGGCGCGCCGCGCGTATCCCGTAAAATAGCGGGCTTGCACCTTGAGCCGGGCCGAGCCAGGCAGACCGGCGAGAAAACGAAGCGAAGTCTCGACATGATTCCAGAGCTGGGCCATTTCGCCCTGATTGCCGCACTGCTGGTGGCGGTGTTGCAGCTGCTGCTCCCGGCCTGGGGCGTGTACCGCCGCGACCGCCGTCTGATGGCGACTGCCGCCAGTGCCGCGCAGACCCAGTTCCTGCTCATTCTCACCTCGTATCTCTGCCTGACCTGGGCTTTCGTCTCGCGGGACTGGTCGCTGGCCTACGTGGCCGCCAACAGTCATTCCGATCTGCCGCTGGCCTATCGCATCAGCGCGGTCTGGGGGGCGCACGAGGGCTCCATGCTGCTCTGGGTGCTCATGCTCAGCGCCTGGGGCGCGGCGGTGTCGGTGTTCAACCGCCGCCTGCCGCCGGATCTGGCGGCAACCACACTGGCGGTGCTGGGCGCGGTGGGCATCGGCTTTCTGCTGTTCATCCTGCTCACATCCAATCCTTTCACGGTCAACTTTCCGGTGCCCGACAACGGCCGCGATCTGAACCCGCTGCTGCAGGATCCGGGTCTGGTGATTCATCCGCCCATGCTCTACATGGGATATGTCG
Organism: Solimonas aquatica; assembly: GCF_900111015.1. Lineage (GTDB taxonomy): Bacteria > Pseudomonadota > Gammaproteobacteria > Nevskiales > Nevskiaceae > Solimonas > Solimonas aquatica. The sequence continues at coordinate 164,124 of NZ_FOFS01000008.1, forward strand.
GTTTTTCGGTGGCCTTTGCCTTTGCCCTGGCGGCGCTGATCTCCGGCCGGCTCGACGCGGCCTGGGCGCGCTGGACGCGGCCCTGGACCACCACCGCCTGGCTGTTTCTCACCGGCGGCATCACGCTGGGTTCCTGGTGGGCCTATCACGAGCTGGGCTGGGGCGGCTGGTGGTTCTGGGACCCGGTGGAGAACGCCTCCTTCATGCCCTGGCTGGTCGGCACGGCGCTGATTCACTCCCTGGCCGTCACCGAAAAGCGTGGGCAGCTGAAGGCCTGGACCGTGCTGCTGGCGATTCTGGCCTTCGCGCTGTCCCTGCTCGGAACCTTCCTGGTGCGCTCCGGCGTGCTGGTCTCGGTGCATGCCTTCGCCACCGATCCGGCGCGCGGCATCTTCATCCTGAGCTTCCTGGCCGCCGTGCTCGGCATCGCCTTCGTGCTCTACGCCTGGCGCGCGCCGCGCTTCGTCTCCGAAGGTGAGCTGGCGCTGTTCTCGCGCGAAGGGCTGCTGCTGCTCAACAACGTGTTCCTGGTCACCGCCGCTGCCGCGGTGCTGCTGGGCACCCTGTATCCGCTGCTGGCCGAGGCCTTCAATCTGGGCAAGGTCTCGGTGGGACCGCCGTACTTCAACATGGTGTTTCTGCCGCTGACCGCGCCGCTGGCGGTGCTGATCGGTTTTGCCAGCAGTGTGGGCTGGAAGCGCGCGCGCGTCGCAGAGGTCTTCAGGCGCGCGCGCCTGCCGCTGCTGGCTGCACTCATCGGCGGTGCGCTGCTGCCGCTGCTGCTGGGGCATCGCCTGCTGATTCCCGCCGTGGCCGGCGGCGTGCTGGCGCTGTGGATGCTGCTGACCAGCGTGCAGGAGCTCTGGCGTCGCGTGCGTGCCCGGCGTGAAGCCTGGGCGGGCCTGACGCAGATTCCGCGCGCGGTCTGGGGCATGAGCCTGGCGCATGCCGGTCTGGGGGTGTGGGTGCTGGGCGTGACCTTCGTGAGTCTCTACAGCATCGAGCAGGACGTGCGCCTGGGCCCGGGCCAGACCGCCGAACTGGCCGGCTATGCCTTCCGCTTCGACGGCATCGTGCCGCGGCCGGGCCCCAATTACGACGCCGATCATGCGCAGGTGCAGATCGAGCACGAGGGCCGGCCGGTGGCCAGCCTGCAGCCCGAGAAGCGCCTGTATCGCGCCACGCGCCAGGTGATGACCGAGGCTGCCGTGGATCACACGCCGCTGCGCGATCTGTACGTGGCCCTGGGCGAACCCATCGACAAGAACAATGCCGGCGGCGACTGGGCGCTGCGCCTGTACTACAAGCCGATGATGCGGCTGGTGTGGTGGGGCGGGGTGCTGATGGCGCTCGGCGGCCTGATCGCGGTCAGCGACCGTCGCTATCGTCTGGCGCGCGTTGCCAGCACGCAGCCTCTTTCTTCGCAGGTGCCCGCCTGATGCGTCTTCGTTATCTCGTCCCGGTGGCGCTGCTGCTGGGTTTGCTGGTCCTGCTGGGCATCGGTCTGCGTCACGATCCGCGCGAAGTGCCCAGCCCGCTGATCGGCAAGCCGGCGCCGGCGCTGTCGCTGGCGGTGCTCGGCCGTGAAGGCAGCCTGCTCAAGACCGAAGACCTCAAGGGTCGTCCGGTGCTGGTGAACTACTTCGCCAGCTGGTGTGCGGCCTGTGTCGATGAGCATCCCTTTCTGATGCAGCTCGCCGCCAAGGGCGTGGAGATCATCGGCGTCGATTACAAGGACACGCCCGAGGACGTGCAGGCCTGGCTCGCGCGGCACGGCAATCCCTATCGCACGGTGATCAGCGACCCGCAAGGCAGCGCCGGCCTGGACTGGGGCGTCTACGGCGCGCCGGAAACCTTCGTGCTCGATGCGCAGGGCACCATCGTCTACAAGCAGATCGGCGCCATGAACGAGCGTGTGTGGGAAGACAGGATTGCGCAGCACTTCGGGAGCAGGCCGTGAGGCATACAGCAGTGAGGCCTGAGGCGGGCGGCGTGAGGCGCAACGGCGTGGCCGCAGTCAGCGCGCTCCTGCTTTGCTTGTTCTTCGCCACGCCTCATGCCTCGGCCCTCACGCCGCAAGACGAAGCCCGCTACCAGACCCTGATCAACCAGCTGCGCTGCCTGGTCTGCCAGAACCAGACCATCGCCGATTCCAATGCGCCGCTGGCCGCCGATCTGCGCGAGCAGGTGAAAAAGCAGATCGAGGCGGGGCGCAGTGATGCCGAGATCAAGGCTTATCTCACGGATCGCTACGGCGACTTCGTGCTGTACAAGCCGCCGTTCAAGCCCACGACCTGGCTGCTGTGGATCGGGCCGTTCGTGCTGCTGTTGCTGGCGGTGCTGCTGGCGCTGCGCTTCACGCGGCGCCGGGCGTCGCCGGTGGCGCCGCCGGTGGTCGATGCGCAGGCCCTGCAGGCGCTGCTCGATGCCGAGCATCGCGAGGATGAGGGCGCGCGGCGATGAATATCCCGGCTTATGCGGCGATGCTGGTGCTGGCGCTGCTGGCGGCGCTGTGGCTGACGCGGCCTCTGTGGCGACGTGCCGAGCTGGTCTCGCAGCGGCGACGGCAGGCCAATGTCGGCGCTTACGAAACCCGGCTGGCCGAAATCGAGGCCGAGCAGGCGGTCGGACAGCTCGATGCCGAGGCCGCGCGCGTACTGCGCGAGGAAGCGGCGGCGCGCCTGCTGCAGGATGCCGCGAGCCAGGATCAGGCCTACGCGCAATCGCCGCGCCGCTACCGGCTGGCCGTGGGGCTGGCCCTGCTGCTGGCGGCGGCCAGCGCGGCGCTGTACTGGCGCGGCGACAGCTGGCGCACGCGCGAGCTGATCACGCTGGCCGCGAACGATCCGGCGGCGGCCGAACAACAGATGGTGCGCAATCTGGTCGATGAGCTGGAGCAGCGCCTGAAGGCGCAGCCGGAAGACGCCGAAGCCTGGGCGATGCTGGGCCGCTCCTACATGGTGCTGCAGCGTGCCGGCGAAGCCGAGAAAGCCTACGCCCGTGCCAATCTGCTCAGCGCCGCGCAGCCGCAGCCCGAGTGGCTGGTGGCGCAGGGCGAGGCGCACGGCATCGCCGATGGCCGTCACGAGCTGGGCAGTGTGCGCGCCCTGTTCGAGCAGGCGCTGAAGCTGCAGCCGGACAATGCCAAGGCCCTGTTCTACGGTGGCGCGGCGGCGTTGCAGGCCGGCGATGTGCAGGCCGCCTACGAGCGCTGGCTGAAGCTGCGTGCGCAGCCGCTGCCCGAGGGCGTGGCCCAGGCGCTGGATGCACAGCTGCCGGAACTGGCCAAGCGCGCCGGGCGCAGCCTGCCGGCGGCGCCGGCGACGCCGGCAGCGGTGAGGCTCACGGTGAAGGTGAGCCTGGCCGAGGCGCTCAGGGCGCAGCTCAAGCCGGGCATGACCCTGCTGGTGTTCGCCAAGGCCAAGGACGGTCCCGCGATGCCCTTGGCGGTGAAGCGCATCGAGTCGCCGCAGCTGCCGCTGTCCGTGGTGCTAGATGACAGCCTGGCGATGATGCCCAGCATGAAACTCTCCGCCTTCAGCGATTGGGAAGTGACGGCCCGTTTGACCACGGGGGCTGGCGCGCAGGCGCTGTCCGGCGATCTGGAAGGCCGGCATGCTGCGCGCCGCGCCGAGGCCGGCAAGCCCCTGGAACTGCTGATCGATCAGCAGCTGCCTTGAAGGGCTCGCAGGCCTGTCCGGCGGCTTCTTCAATTTCGAATCGAGGATCACGATGAACGCCACGCTGGCCCAGCTGCCTTCCGCCGAAGGCCTTTTCCTGAAAGCCGCCGCCACCGCGCTGCGCCGCCCCAAGGGCAAGCTGCAGCTGCCACAGCTCTCGGTGCAGGTGCGTGATGTGGCGGTCTCGGCCACGCAGCTGGCCGAGTACCGCGAGGTCTGCGGATTTGCCGCCGGCGAGCAGCTGCCCATCACCTTTCCGCACGTCATGGCCGCCGGCCTGCACATGCATCTGATGGTGCAGCGGCAGTTTCCGCTGCCGCTGCTGGGGCTGGTGCATCTGCGCAATCACATCAGCCAGCGTCGCGGCCTGGGTGCCGACGAGCGCTTCGACTTCGACGTGCGCCTGGGCGAGTCGCGCCAGGTGCGCCAGGGTCTGGAATTCGATGTGCTGTCCGAGGTGAGCGTCGCCGGCGAGCTGGTCTGGCAGGAGACCATGACCATTCTGCACCGTATGCCGGGACCCAAGGGACCGGCGCCGCGCAGCACGCCGCCGCCGGCGCGGCTGGCCGAATATCTGAGCGTCGATGCGCCGGCCGATCTCGGCCGCCGTTATGCGCGCGTGGGCAAGGACTTCAATCCCATCCACCTCACGCCCTGGAGCGCCAAGCTGTTCGGCTTCAAGCGCCACATCGCCCACGGCATGTGGACCATGGCGCACTGCGCCGCGCTGCTGGAAGGCCAGCTCCCGGCGCCGCCGCGCGAGCTGGAGACGCAGTTCCGTCAGCCGCTGTTTCTGCCCGGGCGCGCCGCCCTCAAGTACAGCCGCGCCGCCGATCCCGCCCAGGGCATCGAATTCAGTCTGCTTGCCCGTAACAGCGACAAGGTCCATTTGAGCGGCGTGCTGCGCTAAAATCACGCCCCTCTAAATCGGGAGGTTTCGATGCGCATCCGCAAAGCGGTATTTCCGGTGGCCGGTATGGGCACCCGCTTTTTGCCCGCCACCAAGGCCAGCGCCAAGGAAATGCTGCCCATCGTCGACAAGCCGCTGATCCAGTACGCGGTGCAGGAGGCGATTCACGCGGGTGCGCAGGAACTGATCTTCATCACCGGCCGTTCGAAGAATTCCATCATGGATCACTTCGACAAGGCCTATGAGCTGGAAGCCGAACTCGCTGCGCGCGGCAAGAACAAGCTGCTGGAGACGGTGCAGGGCATCGTGCCGCCGGGCGTGACCTGCATCTTCATCCGCCAGGCCGAGGCCCTGGGCCTGGGCCACGCCGTGCTGCAGGCCTGGCCGGCGGTGGGCGACGAAGACTTCTATGTGATTCTCGCCGACGACCTCATCGACGGCCGCCTGCAGCCCTGTCTGTCGCAGATGCACCGCGTCTACCAGCAGTACGGCACCAGCGTGCTGGCCGTGCAGCGCGTGCCGCAGGAAGAAGTCGGCAGCTACGGCGTGGTCGATACCCAGCCGATCGGCCCGGGCCTGTCGGAAATCAAGAAGATGGTGGAGAAGCCCAAGCCCGAGCAGGCGCCGAGCAATCTCGCCGTGGTCGGCCGCTACATCCTCACGCCGCGCATCTTCAAGCTGCTGGAACGCACCCAGCGCGGCGCCGGCGGCGAAATCCAGCTGACCGACGCGATCAGCGCCATGCTCAACGAGCAGACCGTGCTCGCCTACGAATTCGAAGGCGTGCGTCATGACTGCGGTTCCAAGCTCGGCTACCTGCGCGCCAACGTCGAGTTCGGCCTCAAGCATCCCGAACTGGCCTCCGAATTCCGCACCTACCTGTCCGAGCTCACCGCCGGCTGGAAGGACGAGAAGAAGCGCGCCTGAGCGCCGCTTCAAGACGCGCAGGTCTTTAGCAGAACACCAGTGAAAGTCTCCCAGAACATCGGCGCCTGCCACCCGGAACCGGGTGTGGGCGTACATGGGAGGCCCTGGCTGCCGGGCTGAATCTTTGCGCGCCGGTATTTCGTCGCGCTGGGCCCGGAACGAGCAGCACGCATCATTCCAACAAAAAAATCCAGACCCCCAACACGAAACCGTTGCAGTCAAGCCCATGGCGACAAGCAAGTATCAGAGCTTTATCGAGACCTCTTCGATCAACGGCGCCAACGCGCCCTACGTGGAGGCTTATTACGAGCAGTTCCTCGACGACCCGGAGTCGGTCGATCCCAGCTGGCGGGCCTACTTCCGCCTGATCCAGGATCAGAGCGCCCCGCGCGAGCAGGCGCACAGCGAGGTGGTGGCGCGCTTCGAGCGTCTGGCGCGCGAGCCGCGGCGGCTGGTGGCCGCCGAGGCCGGCTTCGATGCCGTCGCCGCCGAGAAGCAGGCCGGCGTGCTGCGCCTGATCAACTACTTCCGCATGCGTGGCCATCAGGCCGCGCGTCTGGACCCGCTCAATCTGGTCTCGATCACCCCGCCCGAGGATCTCGATCCGGCGCATCACGGCCTGACGGCGGCGGACATGGATACGGTGTTCAACACCGGCACCCTGGCGGCCAGCGGCGACCGCCTGCCGCTGCGCGAGATCATCAAGATCCTGAAGAACGTGTACACCGACACCATCGGTGCCGAGTACATGTATCTGACCGAAACCACCGAGAAGCGCTGGATTCAGAAGCGCCTCGAAGCGGTGGCCTTCCAGCCCAAGCTGGCGGTTGAGCGCAAGCGCGAAGTGCTGCAGCAGCTGGTGGCGGCCGAGGGCCTGGAGCGCTATCTGCACAACAAGTACGTCGGCCAGAAGCGCTTCTCCCTGGAAGGCGGCGACTCGCTGATTCCGGCCATGGACGAGATGCTGCGCGGCTGCGCGGCGCGCGACGTGGATGAGATCGTGATCGGCATGGCGCATCGCGGCCGCCTCAACGTGCTGATCAATGTGCTGGGCAAGTCGCCCTCCGATCTGTTCGCCGAATTCGAAGGCAAGTACTCGGTCGAGGCGCTGTCGCGCGCCGGCGACGTGAAGTACCACATGGGCTTCTCCACCGACGTGGAAGTGGAGGGCAAGCGCCTGCATCTGGTGCTGGCCTTCAATCCCTCGCATCTGGAAATCGTCAATCCGGTGGTGGAAGGCTCGGTCAAGGCGCGCCAGATCCGGCGCCTGGACGAGGTGGGCCAGAAGATCGTGCCGGTGCTGATTCACGGCGACGCGGCGTTTGCCGGCCAGGGCGTGGTCATGGAGACCCTGCAGCTCTCGCAGTCCAAGGGCTATGCCACCGGCGGCACCCTGCATCTGATCGTCAACAACCAGATCGGCTTCACCACGCCTAATCCCATCGAGGCCGACGCCGGTCACGAGGTGCGCACCTCGCGCTACTGCACGGACCTGGCCAAGATGCTCGAAGCGCCGGTGTTCCATGTCAACGGCGACGATCCGGAAGCGGTGACCTTCGTCACCCGTCTGGCCATGGACTTCCGCAACGAATTCCACAAGGACGTGATCGTCGACATCTGCTGCTACCGCCGCCTGGGCCACAACGAGGCCGACGAGCCTTCGGTGACCAGCCCGGTGATGTACGAGATCATCAAGAAGCATCCCACCACGCTGACGCTCTACAGCAAGAAGCTGGAAGAGGAAGGCGTGATCGCCAAGGGCGACCTGGAGCGCCTGGTCAAGGAATACCGCACCGGTCTGGACAAGGGCCTGAACACCGCGCGCGTCACGCTGGGGCTGGTCGGCAACAAGCACACCGTCAACTGGTCCAAGTATCTGGGCGGCACCTGGGATGCGCCGGTGGACACCACCATCACCGCGCAGTCGGTGAAGGCCATCTCCGATCAGCTGCTCAAGCTGCCGGAAGGCTTCGTGCTGCATCCGCGCGTGCAGAAGATCTGGGAAGACCGCGCCAAGATGGCCGCCGGCGAGCTGGCCATGGACTGGGGCTTTGCCGAGACCATGGCCTATGCGGCGCTGGCCAAGGATGGCTTCAACGTGCGCCTCTGCGGTCAGGACGCGCGTCGCGGCACCTTCTTCCATCGCCACGCCACCGTGCATGATGTGAAGACCGGCGCGCGCTACACGCCGCTGCGCCATCTGGTCAGCGACAAGTACCGCTTCGTGGTCAACGACACCCTGCTGTCCGAAGAAGGCGTGCTGGGCTTCGAGTACGGCTACAGCACCACCGATCCGGAATCGCTGGTGATCTGGGAAGCGCAGTTCGGTGACTTCGCCAACGGCGCGCAGGTGCTGTTCGACCAGTTCATCAGCAGCGGCTACGCCAAGTGGGGTCGCGTCTGCGGCCTGACCATCTTCCTGCCGCATGGCTACGAAGGTCAGGGCCCCGAGCATTCCTCCGGCCGTCTGGAACGCTGGCTGCAGCTGTGTGCGGAAAACAACCAGCAGGTCTGCGTGCCGTCCACGCCGGCGCAGATGTTCCACATGCTGCGCCGTCAGATGAAGCGCAATGCGCGTCTGCCGCTGATCGTGATGACGCCCAAGTCGCTGCTGCGTCATCCGCTCTCGGTGTCCTCGCTCGACGATCTCACCAAGGGCAGCTTCCAGCCGGTGATTCAGGAAGCCGAGAAGCTGGATCCGGCCAAGGTCACGCGCATCGTGTTCTGCTCGGGCAAGGTCTACTTCGATCTGGTGCAGGCCCGCGAGAAGGACAAGCTCGACAACGTCGCCATCGTGCGCATCGAACAGCTCTATCCCTTCCCGCGCGAAGGCTACGAAGCCGCGCTGGCCGCCTGGCCGAACGCCAAGGACATCGTCTGGTGCCAGGAGGAGCCCGAGAACCAGGGCGCCTGGTATCAGATCAAGCATCGCCTGGCCGCTTATCTGCAGCCGCAGCACCACATGCTGTACTCGACGCGCAAGGGCGCTTCGACCACCGCCGTCGGTTACCTCAAGGTGCATCAGAAGGAACAGGCCGAGGTGGTGCAGCAGGCGCTGTCCGGCGGCAAGCGCATGTAAGCCGCTAAACCATCATCCCCGCACAAGCTCCCCGCACAAGCTCTATAAGAAGCAAAGCCAGACAAGGATCCTCATGGCCATCGAAATCAAAGTCCCCAACCTGCCCGAGTCCGTCTCCTCGGCCACCGTCGCCAGCTGGCATTTCAAGGCCGGTGACGCGGTCTCGCGTGAAGCCAATCTGCTGGATCTGGAAACCGACAAGGTGATGCTGGAAGTGCCGGCCATCGCCGACGGCGTGCTCAAGGAAATCCGCGTGCAGGCCGGCGCCACCGTGCAGGCCGGCGATGTGCTCGGCCTGCTGGAAGAGGGCGCGGCCGCTGCCGCCAAGCCCGCCGCTGCGGCCGCTGCCGCAGCACCGGCCGCCACCGCCAGCGATGACGGTCAGAGCCCGGCGGTGCGCAAGCTGCTCGCCGAGCTGAATCTCTCCGCCAGCGCCATCACCGGCAGCGGCAAGGGCGGTCGCCTGACCGTGGAAGACGTCAAGGCTTATGCCGCGCAGCCCAAGGCCGCGCCCGCCGCCAAGGCCGAGGCGCCGAAGGCTGCCGCCGCCGCGCCGGCGCCGCGTCCGCTGGGCGCGCGCGAGGAGCAGCGTGTGCCGATGACGCGCATCCGCGCACGCATCGCCGAGCGCCTGCTGGAAGCCAAGAACAGCACGGCCATGCTGACCACCTTCAACGAGGTGGATCTCAAGGCGGTGTCGGAACTGCGTGCGCGCTACAAGGATCAGTTCGAGAAGGCCCACGGCGTGAAGCTGGGCTTCATGAGCTTCTTCGTGCGCGCCACGGTCGAGGCCCTGAAGAAGTATCCGGTGCTCAACGCCTCGGTGGACGGCAATGACATCGTCTACCACGGCTACTACGACCTGGGCATTGCGGTGTCCTCCGAGCGTGGTCTGGTGGTGCCGATCCTGCGCGATGCCGACCAGCTCTCGCTGGCCGACATCGAGAAGTCGATCGGCGACTTCGGCGCGCGCGCCAAGGCCAACAAGCTGACCATGGAAGACCTCTCCGGCGGCACCTTCTCCATCACCAATGGCGGTGTGTTCGGCTCCATGATGTCCACGCCCATCCTCAATCCGCCGCAGTCGGCGATTCTGGGCATGCACGGCATCACCGAGCGTCCGGTGGTGGTCGGCGGCCAGATCGTGATCCGGCCGATGATGTATCTGGCCCTGTCCTACGATCACCGCATCATCGACGGCAAGGAAGCGGTGCTGGGCCTGCGCACCATCAAGGAATGTCTGGAAGACCCGGCCAAGATGCTGCTCTCGCTGTAAGCGCATTTGCCGCGACGACATCGGGCCCCGCAACGGGGCCCGATTCGTTTGTGGCGCCGCTTGGGCATACTGCGGGGCATGTCATCGCTCGCTCCGGAACGCGCCATTCCCTTCGTCACGCTGCCCAACTGGGTGAAGGCGGCGGCGCTGTGCGGCTTCAACATCCAGAGCGTATTCGACGAGCTGGGCATCCACACCGATCTGCTGCATCTGGAACAGGCCACCATCGGCAGCAAGCTGCTGGAACAGGTGATGGCGCGCTGCGTGGCGCGCTCGCGGCAGCGGCATTTTCCCTTCGTGCTGGGCGAGACCTTCGCCTTCGAATATCTGCCGGACATCGAGACCTTCATCACCACCAGCCCGACGCTGCGCGAGGCCGCCACCGCGTTTCGCTGGGTGCATGAGCTGATCAATCCGCTGATCGATGTGCGCGTGGAAGAGCAGGGCGAGTGGGGGCGGCTGGTGCTGTATGGCGCCGGCAGCGCCACGCCGGCGCAGCCGTATTTCGTGGAGGCGCTGTTCGCCTCGGTGCTGAAGTTCGGGCGCCTGCTGGCGCCGCAGCTGGAGCGCAGCGCGAGCCTGCACCTGCGCTATCCGCCGCCGCCGCATGTGGCGGTCTACGCCGAATGCTTTCATCTGCCGCTGCATTTCGAGGCGCCGTTCAATGCCCTGCAGCTGCCGCGCGCCAGCCTGGATGCGCCGCGGCCCGGCGCGATTCCCAGCCTGCATCGTCAGGCCGGGCAGCGCGTGGCGCAGCGCATCGCGCACCTGCCGCGACACAGCGGCCTGATTGCCCTGGTCGAGGCGCAGTTCGAACAGGAGCCGCATCTGCTCGGGGTGGGCATCCTGCGCATGGCGCGGCGGCTGAACATGAATCCGCGCAGCCTGCAGCGGCGGCTGCGCGAGGAGGGGCAGGCCTACTCCGAGCTGCAGGACCGCGTGCGTTACCGTCTGGCACTGCGCGATCTGGACGACCGTGCCCTGGATCTGGAAACCATCGCCGAGCGCCTGGGCTTTTCCGATCGCCGCAGCTTCACCCGCGCCTTCCTGCGCTGGGCGGGCATGACGCCGAGTCGTTATCGGGCGCAGGGCGGCTGAGCGCGCTGTCGCGAAATGTTCCTTTGCGGGCCCGGCGGTCATAGCCGCGAAGCCGCCTCTGGCGCCAGCATGCGGCAAAGCAAATTTTCAAAGAGGAGACGGGCATGGCTGGCGGCAGCACAGAGCGCATCATCGCGCGCAAGGGACCGGCGTTCGACTGGAGCCGCGTGCCGCGGCACTGGTTCGGCGGCGATGTGTTCAAGACCCGCTTCTTCGACGCCATGTCGCTGCTGTTTCCCGAGGGCGAGCGTTTCTTCATCGCCTGCGTGCGTGACTACCGCGAGCAGGTGCGTGATCCGCGGCTGCAGGCCGAGATCAAGGATTTCATCTATCAGGAAGGCCAGCACACGCAGGTGCACACGGGCTTCAACGATCATCTGAAGGCGCAGGGCATTGCCGTCGACGACATCCTCGCGCAGCAGCGGCGCGTGATGTTCGACGGCTTTCGCGGCCATCTGCCCAAGACCTACACCCTGGCGCAGACCGCCGCCGCCGAGCACATGACGGCGCTGATGGCGCATGGCTTCTTCGGCACCGATCTGTTTGCCGACGCCGATGCGCAGGTGCGGGCGATGTACGCCTGGCACGCGGTCGAGGAGATCGAGCACAAGGCGGTGGCCTACGACGTGATGAAGAAGGTGGCGGGCGTGGGCTATTTCACGCGCATCCTGGCCATGCTGCAGGTCTCGCTGACCTTCCCGCTGCATGTGTTCCTGATCATGGCGCACATGTTCCGTGTCGATGGCGTGAAGTCGCGGACGCGGGTCTGGCTGAAAGGTCTGTGGTGGCTCTATGGTCCTGGCGGTCTTTACCCGCGCCTGATGCTGCATTACCTGCGCTACTTCAAGCCCGGCTTTCATCCCTGGCAGCATGGCCAGCTGCAGGAGTACCAGCGCTGGCGGCAGTGCTATGAAGGCACGGGCGGCGATGCGATCGCCGCCGCCGACGCGGTGATGTCAGCCGCCAGCGCCTGAGCGTGCGCGTCCCCTGCTAAGCTTGCCCGCGCTGTTGCCTCGCGGCAGCAGCGCTTTTTTTCGGCCTACAGGGAGATGATCATGTTCAAGCGCCTCAGCGCCGCCTTGCTGCTTGCCGCGCCGGCACTGCCGGTTTGCGCTTACGGGCCCACCGTCGGCCTGGACGCCTTCTATACCCATCAGGACTCCGGCGACGCCACCGGCGAAGGTTTCGGTGCGCGCGTCACCGCCAAGCTCAGCGCCGACCCGGATCTGTTCCTGGCCGGCCAGTACCAGAAGAACGATGTCGATGCCGGTTCGCTCAAGCAATGGCGCGCGGGTTTCGGCATGGGCGCCTGGACCGATGACTCCGCCTTCATCTACTGGCAGCTGGAATACGTGGACCTGCATCTGCCCAACGTGCTGGACGATCAGGGCGGCGCCGCGCATCTGGGTCTGGCGGCCAGCGTCACGCCGCGTCTGTCGATCTACGGTCGTGGCGGTTACGTGAAGCTCAAGGACAATGACGGGCCGGAATTCGTCGGGGGGCTGGCCGGCCAGATCAGCGGCGGCCTGGGCGCTTTCGCCGAATATCGCTACACGCGGCTGGACAGCATCGAGCTCAATGACATCTGGGCGGGCCTGCGTTTCACGTTTTGAGTGTCGGTGCGGCCATTGCGCCGTGCGCGACGCCGGGCTCATCGCTAAAATGCGCGGCTTGGACGCGTAAGGAGCGACATGACGGATCAGTATGATGTGCTGGTGGTCGGCGGCGGCCCTGCCGGTTACCCGATGGCCATTCGCGCGGCGCAGCTCGGCTTCAAGACCGCCTGCATCGACGCCTGGCTCAACAAGGACAACACCCCGGCGTTTGGCGGCACCTGCCTCAACGCCGGCTGCATTCCCTCCAAGGCCCTGCTCGAATCTTCCGAGCTCTGGCATCGCACCCAGCACGAGCTGGGCGCGCACGGCATCAGCGGCAGCGATTTCAAGATCGACATCGCCAAGATGCAGGCCCGCAAGCAGACCATTTCCAAGAGCCTGACCGGCGGCATCAAGCAGCTGTTCGCGGCCAACAAGGTCACCGGCCTGGAAGGCTTCGGCAAGCTGCTGGGCGATGGCAAGGTGGAATTCACCCCGCACAAGGGTGACAAGCAGGTGCTCTCGGCCAAGACCATCGTCGTGGCCACCGGCTCTGATCCGGTGAACCTGAAGATCGCCCCCATCGACGGCGAGAACATCGTCGACTCCTGGGGCGCGCTGGACTTCACCGAGGTGCCGCAGCGCCTGGGCATCATCGGCGCCGGCGTGATCGGCGTGGAGCTGGGCAGCGTGTGGAGCCGCCTGGGCGCCAAGACCGTGATTCTCGAAGCCCTGCCGACCTTCCTGCCGATGGTCGATGCGCAGGTCGCCAAGGAAGCGCAGCGCCAGTACGCCAAGCAGGGCCTGGACATCCGCATGGGTGCCAAGGTGCTGAACGCCAGGAACACCGGCAAGGCGGTTGAACTCGAATACGAGGTGAACGGCGAGAAGAAGAGCGAAACCTTCGACAAGCTGATCGTCGCTGTCGGCCGTCGTCCCAACACCCGCGGCCTGAATGCCGAGGGCGTGGGCCTGGCGCTGGACGAGCGCGGCTTCGTGAAGGTGGACGCGCATTACAAGACCAATCTGCCGGGCGTGTATGCGATCGGCGACGTGATCGGCGGCGCGATGCTGGCGCACAAGGCCATCGAAGAAGGCGTGGCCCTGGCCGAGCAGCTCGCCGGTCATCACACCCAGGTCAACTACAAGGCCATTCCCAGCGTGATCTACACCGCGCCGGAAGTGGCCTGGACGGGGCTGTCGGAAGAGCAGGCCAAGGCCCAGGGCTACGAGGTCAAGATCGGCAGCGGTCCCTTCGCCGCCAACGGTCGCGCCAAGGCCATGGAAGCGGCCAATGGCGTGATCAAGGTCATCGCCGACGCCAAGACCGACCGTATCCTCGGCGTGCACATGGTGGGTCCTTATGTCTCCGAGCTGCTCGCCGAGGCGGTGCTGGGCCTGGAGTTCGCCGCCACCTGCGAAGACATCGCGCTGACCATGCACGGTCACCCGACGCTTTCGGAAAACTTCCACGAAGCGGTGCTGTCCGTGGATGGCCGCGCCATTCATGCGGTCAACAAGGTCAAGAAATGATGATGAAGAAGAATGCAGCTCTGGGCGCCGCTGCGGCGGCCTTGCTGATCGCCAGCGGCGCCGCCAGCGCCGAGTCGATCAGCTTCGGCCTGTCCAGCGACTCCTTCCGCTTCGGTCTGACCGGGCCGCTGTCGCGCCTGTTCAGCGGTGTGGAAGGCCAGTATGACCTGGGCTTCATGCGCCGCAGCAAGGATGGCGACAACAGCTACGTGGCGCATGCCGGCGTGCTGGCCTCCGGCGATGCCGGCATCGAAGACTTCCCGATCAAGGTCGGCGTGGGTCTGCGCGGCGTGTTCGCCGGCGGCGACAATGCCGACGGCGGCGCGGTGGCGCCGGGTGTGCAGGCCAGCCTGCGCGTGCCGGGTGCGGACCGCTTCCTGGTCTCCACTTACGCCTACTACGCCCCCAGCGTGGTGAGCTTCGGCGATCTGGACAGCTACCGCGATCTGGGCGCCTCGCTCAGCTACGAGCTCAGCCGCAGCGCCGTGCTCAGCGTCGGCTACCGCAACACGCGCCTGGGCCTGGACGGCGGCCCGGATGTCACGGTCGATAACGGCTTCTTCGCCGGCATCGGTCTCAACTTCTAAAGCAAGCGGGGCATCCCTCATGGGTCGAGGTCCAAGCATTGCCGCGCGCAAGGGCGCTGAAGACGCCAGGCGCGGCAAGCTGTTCACCAAGTTCATCCGCGAAATCACCGTCGCCGCGCGAGCCGGCGGCGGTGATCCGAAAGCCAATTCCCGCCTGCGTCTGGTGCTGGACAAGGCTTTCGCCGCCAACATGCCCAAGGACACCGCCGAGCGCGCCATCAAGCGCGGTACCGGCGAGGGCGGCGCGGACAACTTCGAGGAAATCCGTTACGAGGGCTACGGTCCGGGTGGCGTGGCGATCATCGTCGATTGCATGACCGACAATCCCACGCGCACCGTGGCCGATGTGCGTCACGCCTTCACCAAGAACCACGGCAATCTCGGCACCAGCGGTGCGGTGGCCTACATGTTCACGCGCGTCGGCCAGATCTTTTTCGAAACCGCCGGTGATGCCGCGCAGGAAGAAAAGATTCTGGAAGTGGCGCTGGAAGCCGGCGCCGACGACGTGCTCAGCGAAGACGGCTACACCGAAGTGCTGAGCAGCCCCGAGAACTACGAGGCGGTGAAGCAGGCGCTGGAGACCAAGGGGCTGAAGGCCGTGCAGGCCGATCTCACCCTGCGTCCGGGCACCATGGTGGAAGTGGCCGGCGAGCAGCGCGAGTCGGTGGCCAAGCTCATCGAGATGCTCGAAGACCTCGACGATGTGCAGAAGGTCTATTCCAACGCGGACCTGAGTTGAGCGTGCCTCGGTGACGCGCATCATCGGCATCGATCCGGGATCGCGCCACACCGGCTACGGCATCATCGATGCGCAGCGCGGGCGCGCACAGCTGCTGGTGGCGGGGCGCATCAGCACCGCCGCCGGCGAAATGCCGCAGCGCCTGCTGCAGATCAGCCGGGAACTGGCGGCGCTGATCGCCGAGTACCAGCCCGAGGAAGCCGCGGTGGAGCAGGTCTTCGTCAACAAGAACGTGCAGTCGGCGCTGGTGCTGGGGCAGGCCCGCGGCGTGGCGATCTGCGCGCTGGCGGCGGCAGACCTGAGCGTGGCCGAATACACGCCGTCCAGCGTCAAGCAGGCGCTCACCGGCAGCGGCCGCGCCGACAAGCTGCAGGTGCAACAGATGGTGAAGATTCTGCTCAAGCTGCAAGACCCGCTGGCGGTGGACGCCTCCGATGCCCTGGCCATCGCGCTCACGCATGCGCAGTCGCGCAGCACGGTGGCGGCGGTGAACCTGGCCAGTCTGGGCGTGGGCAAGCGCCGCCGCAGCGGTCTGCGCTGGAGCCGCGCATGATCGGGCGCATCAGCGGCAGATTGCTGGTCAAGCAGCCCCCGGCGCTGCTGGTGGATGTCAGCGGTGTGGGCTATGAGATCGAAGCGCCGATGTCCACCTTCTACAAGCTGCCGGCGCTGGGCGAGACCGTCACCCTGCATACCCATCTGACGGTGCGCGAGGACGCGCATCTGCTGTTCGGCTTCGCCAGCCTCACCGAGAAAAACCTGTTCCGCGAGCTGATCAAGATTTCCGGCGTGGGCCCCAAGCTCGCGCTGACCGTGCTCTCGGGCGTGAGCGTGGAAGAGTTCTGGAACACCGTGCGCGCCGGCGATGTGGCGCGGCTCACCAAGCTGCCGGGCGTGGGCCGCAAGACCGCCGAGCGCCTGGTGGTGGAGATGCGCGACAAGGCCGGCAGCGTGGGCGAGGTTCCGGGCGTGAGTCTGCCCGCGGCCGGGCCGGGCGGGGCGCTGGCCGAGGCGCGCAGCGCGCTGGCGGCGCTGGGCTACAAGCCGGCCGAGATTGGGCGCTTCACCGAGGCCGTGTATAAGGAAGGCATGAGTACCGAGCAGATCATCCAGGAAGCCCTGCGTCGGGCGGTGCGATGAGCGAGCGCATCGTCTCGGCACAAGTCGCGGGCGACGAGGAGCGCATCGAGCGCGCCATCCGCCCGCACCGGCTGGAGGACTACATCGGCCAGCCGGCGGTGCGCGAGCAGCTGGGCATTGCCATCGAGGCCGCACGCAAGCGCGGCGAGGCCCTGGACCACGTGCTGATCTTCGGCCCGCCCGGTCTGGGCAAGACCACTCTGGCGCATATCCTCGCGGCGGAAATGGGCGTGAACCTGCGCCAGACTTCCGGACCGGTGCTGGAGCGGCCCGGCGATCTGGCGGCGCTGCTGACCAATCTGGAGCCGCGCGATCTGCTGTTCGTGGACGAGATTCACCGTCTCTCGCCGATCGTGGAAGAAGTGCTCTATCCGGCGATGGAGGACTACCAGCTCGACATCGTGATCGGCGAGGGCCCGGCGGCGCGTTCCATCCGCCTGGACCTGCCGCCCTTCACCCTGGTGGGGGCCACCACCCGCGCCGGCAGTCTCACCAGTCCGCTGCGCGACCGTTTCGGCCTGGTGCAGCGCCTGCAGTTCTATTCGGTGGAAGACCTCACCTATATCGTCAAGCGCTCGGCACGCATCCTCGGCACGCCGCTGGAGGACAGCGGCGCGCTGGAGATCGCGCGGCGCTCGCGCGGCACGCCGCGTATCGCCAACCGCCTGCTGCGCCGTGCCCGCGACTACGCCGAGGTGCGCGGCGATGGCGTGATCACGGAAATGTTCGCGGCGCAGGCCATGCAGCTGCTGGCCATCGACAACAAGGGCCTGGACGAACTCGACCGCAAGCTCTTGCTGACCCTGATCGAGCGCTTCGACGGCGGCCCCGCCGGCCTGGACAATCTCGCGGCCGCCATCGGCGAGGCGCGCGACACCCTGGAGGACGTGATCGAGCCTTATCTGATCCAGCAGGGCTATCTGATGCGCACGCCGCGCGGCCGCATCGCCGGGCGTCTGGCCTATCAGCACTACGGCCTGCCCGAACCCGCGCGCGAGCGCAGCGCCGATCTGTTCAATCCATGAGTCAGCTCAGCAGCCTGCAGCTTCGGGTCTATTACGAGGACACCGACGCCAGCGGTGTGGTCTATCACGCCAATTACCTGCGCTATTTCGAGCGCGGCCGCACCGAATGGCTGCGTGCGCACGGCTATGACCAGCAGGCGCTGATGCGCGAGCAGAACATCGCCTTCACCCTGGCCGAGCTGCAGATCCGCTACCGCCTGCCGGCGCGCCTGGACGATAGGCTCCAGGTGCAGACCGAGGTGAGCAGGCTGGGGCGCGCCAGCCTGCAGTTTGCGCAGCGGGTGCTGCGCCAGGACGGCGTGCTGCTCTGCGAGGCGCAGGCGAAGGTGGGCTGTGTGGATGCCCAGCGCTTTGCGCCGCTCGCCCTGCCATCGGCCATGCTCGACCGCCTGCGTGGCGCGGAACTGGCGGATTGAACGACAGTCGTTAACAATACGCGGCTATATCCGCTTCATATTCATTCATCTGCTGAGTTTTTCGGCCCTAGGATTCCTGCGTCCATGAATGCCAATCTGTCGTTCCTGCATCTGATTCTTCAGGCCAGCGCTCTGGCCCAGGTGGTGTTGGCGCTGCTGATCGTCGCCTCCGTGGTGTCCTGGGCGGTGATCTTCGGCAAGCGTGCGCTGCTCTCGCGCACCAACAAGGAAGCCGTGAAGTTCGAGGAGCGTTTCTGGGCCGGCGGCAATCTTTCCGATCTGCACGAGCAGGCGCGCCGCAATACCGCGCATGTCGGCGTCGAATCGATCTTCCTGTCCGGTTACGAGGAATTCGTGCGCCAGCAGACCACCGGCAAGGTCGATACCGATGACGTGCTGGCCTCGGTGCACCGCCAGATGCGCGTGACCCAGACCCGCGAAGTGGAAAAGCTGGAAGGCGGCCTGTCGCTGCTCGCCACCATCGGTTCCACCAGTCCTTACGTGGGTCTGTTCGGCACGGTCTGGGGCATCATGAGCGCCTTCATCTCCATCGGTAACGTCAAGCAGGCCTCGCTGGCCACCGTGGCGCCGGGCATCGCTGAGGCGCTGATTGCCACCGCCATGGGTCTGTTCGCCGCCATCCCGGCGGTCATCGCCTACAACTTCTTCACCCGCGGCGTGGAGCAGCTCGACACCCGCTTCCAGATCTTCTCCGACGAGATGATCGGCATCATCGAGCGCGGCCTGCGCGCCGGGAAGCACTGATCATGGGCGCCTCTTTGCCCCAGCGCGGCGGCAAGAAGCGGCGGATGAACGCCGAAATCAACGTCGTGCCCTACATCGACGTGATGCTGGTGCTGCTGATCATCTTCATGGTCACCGCGCCCCTGCTCACCCAGGGCATCGAAGTGCAGCTGCCCGAGGCCAATGCGCAGTCGCTCAGCTCGCAGAACGAGGACGTGATCTTCTCCGTCACCGCCGACGGCAGGTTCCTGCTCAATGTCGGCGACAAGCAGAGCCAGGCCCTGGACGATACGGCGCTGGAGGACAAGGTCCGCACGCTGATGACGGAAAGGCCCGAGCAGATGATTCTGGTCGAGGGCGACGCCAAGGTGCCGTATGAGCACGTCGCGCGTGGCATGGCCATCCTGCGCAGCGCCGGCGTGACCAAGATCGGTTTTGTCACCACCCCGGCCGAGGCCAAGCCCGGTCGTGGTTCGCGCTGAGCAATGATCGAACGCCGCTACCTGCTCGCAGCTCTCGGGCTGCATGTGTTGCTGTTTCTGCTGCTGATCGCCAGTGCGCTGTTCACGCGCAAGATCCAGGCGCCGCCGATGATCGAGGCGACCATCGTCTCGCTGGACCGCAAGCAGTCGCAGGCGCCCACGCCGGCGCCGCCGCAGCCCACGCCGCCGCCGGCGGAGGAAAAGCCCGAGCCCACCCCTGAGCCGCCCAAGCCCAGCCCGGCGGAAGCGCAGCGTCAGCAGGAGCAGAAGCAGGAACAGCAACGCAAGGCGCAGGAAGCCCAGGAGCGCAAGCGCGTCGAGGACCAGCAGCGCAAGCAGAAGGATCTGGAGCTGAAAGCCGAGGCCGAGCGCAAGCGCCAGGAACAGCTGCAGAAGAAGGCTGAAGAGGATCGCCGCAAGCAGGAAGAGGAACGCCTCAAGCGCGAGGAAGCCGAGCGCGTGAAGCAGGAGCAGCTGCGCAAGAAGCAGGAAGAGGAAGAACTCAAGCGCAAGATCGAGGAAGAGCGTCGCCGCGCCGCCGAAGAGGAAAAGAAGCGTCGCGAAGCCGAAGTGGCCGCCGCCCTGGCTGCCGAACTGCGGGGCCGCATCCAGGCCGCGCAGGCGGACTGGGGCTCGGTGCTGGCCGCGCGCATCCGCAAGTTCTGGAACCGGCCGCCGGCTTCGCCCACGGCGTTCCGCTGCGTAGTGGCCATGCAGCTGGCGCCCAATGGCGAGGTTCTGTCGGCCAAGGTCACGCAGAGCTGCGGGACCGATCCGCTGGACCGCTCCGTGGAGGCTGCGGTGGTCAAGGCCAGCCCCATGCCGCTGCCGCCCGATCCCGCGGCCTTTGTGCCCAACATTTCCGTCACCTTCTGTCCGGCGTCCAATGCCTGCCAATGAAGCGGTAAAGGCAAGCCAGACAGCGGGCATTCATCTGTGCATCGCTAAAAACCCCGCAACTTTTCGGTCATGACCATGCTCAAGTCCCTTTCAGCCGCCTTGGCCTTGCTACTCGCACTGGTGATTGCACCCGCGCAGGCACAGTTGCAGATCACCGTCACCAACGGCGATGTTGGTGCACTGCCCATCGCCATCGTGCCCTTCACGCAGGTGGGCAGCGTGCGCGTGGACGTGGCGCAGGTGGTGGAGAACGATCTGGTGCGCAGCGGCCGTTTCCGCGCCATGAGCCGCGACGAGATGCGTCAGAAGCCGAACCAGCCGGCGCAGTTCGATCCCGCACCCTGGCGCAGCCAGGGCACGGACAACGTCGTGGTCGGCCAGGTGCTGGACGACGGCAAGGGCGGCTACGTGGCGCGCTTCTTCCTGCTGGATTCGCTCAGCGGCAAGTCGGTGGTGGCCTATGACATCCCGGTGCGCGGCCCCGAGCAGATGCGCTATGCGGCGCATCAGATCGCCGACATCGTCTACGAGAAGCTGCTCGGCCTGCCGGGCTACTTCAACACCAAGATCGCCTACGTCTCGGCGCAGGGCCTGGGTTATCAGCGCACCTATCAGCTGATCGTCGCCGACTCCGACGGCGAGCAGCCGCGCGTGATCGCCACCTCGCGTGAAACGCTGATGTCACCGAACTGGTCGCCGGACCGCAAGCAGCTGGTCTATGTCGGCTACGAGCGCGGCCGTTCCGCCATCTACCTGCACACCCTGGCCAGCGGCCAGGTGCGCAAGCTGGTTTCGGAGAAGGGCATCAACGGCTCGCCGGTATTCTCGCCGGATGGCACGAAGCTGGCTTTCGTTCTGTCGTTTGAAATCAATCCCGACATCTATGTCATGGACGTGAGCGGCGGCAATCGTCGTCGTCTGACCGACCACTACGGCATCGACACCGAGCCGGCATGGTCGCCGGACGGCAGCAAGCTGGTGTTTACCTCCGACCGCAGCGGCCGGCCGCAGATCTACGAGATCAGCGTTGCCGGTGGCGAGCCGACGCGCCTGACCTTCCAGGGCTCGCAGAACCTGCGTCCCAGCTACGCGCCGGACGGCAAGTCGCTGCTGTTCGTGAACGTGGACGGCGGCCGTCAGCGTATCGCCCTGCAGGATCTGCCTGGCGGTGCGCTGCACCTGCTCAGCAACGGGCCTCTGGATGAAGGTCCTTCGTTCGCGCCCGGCGGCGCCGTGATAATCTATTCTTCGCAGGGGCCGCATGGGCGGCAGCTTGAGACGGTATCGGTGGACGGGCGGGTGCGGTTGACGATGCGCCAGGCCACCGGCGACGTGCAGGAACCGGCCTGGTCGCCTCTGTTGAAGTGATGCTCCTCCCGCATTGTTTGTCTCTCTCGCCCTCTCAAATCCCGCTGTCCAGTATCCCGGAGTTGTGAAAATGAAGCGCAATAAATTCCTGCTTGCTGTCGGTGTCCTTACCGCCCTGCTGCTGGGTGCCTGCTCGCACGGCAAGCACGATTCCTCGGCACCGGTGCCGGTCAACACCAACACCAGCGGCTACGCCGACACCACGGGCGGTGCCAACCAGCTCGGCAACGCCGCCGAGGACGCACGCACCGCCGCTGAGCGCGCGCTCACCAACAACATCGTGTACTTCGATTACGACTCCAGCGTGATCAAGGAAGAGTACAAGTCGGTGGTCAGTGCCTACGCCCGTTACCTGAGCGCCAACCCGGCCGCCAAGGTGCGCCTGGAAGGCCATACCGACGAGCGCGGCAGCCGCGAGTACAACATCGGCCTCGGCGAGCGCCGCGCCAATGCGGTGCGTGACGCCCTGACCGCCGCTGGCGTGACGCCGGCGCAGATCGCGGTGATCTCCTACGGCAAGGAACGTCCGGCCGTGGAAGGTCACGACGAAGCCGCCTGGTCGCAGAACCGTCGCGTTCAGATCATCCGCCTGTAATCTGTCGTGCGCGAAGCGATCGGCCGCAAGGCTGATCGCTTCGCCGTTTTCTGAGGAGCCGTGCAATGTCCGGGATTCGTCTCGCCACCGCTGCCGTTCTGACGAGCCTGCTGCTCGGCTGCGCATCGGATTACGGCGGCAGCCTTTCTGGCGGCAATGACGCACTCTCCCCGGAGGAGCGGCGCCTGCAGAACGTCGAGTCGCGGGTCGCCACGCTGTCGCGACGTCTGGATGCCGCCAATCTCGGCGGGGTGGACGAGCAGAACCAGCGCACCCGCCAGGATCTGGCGTCCTTGCGCGGTGACGCGGAAAAGCTCCGTTACGACCTCAATCAGCTGCAGCAGCAGCAGACCGATCTGACGCAGCGCCTGCAGCGTCTGGAGGCGGCCGCCCAGGCGGCGGCTTCCGGTGCGCAGCCCTATGGCTATGCCGCGCCTGCCGCCGCGACGCCTCCGGACAGCACGGTCCCGGCGGCCGGCGTGACAGCGCCGGCTGCGACGGTGCCGGCTCCGGCCGCCGCGCCCGTGACGCCCGCTGCTGCCCCTGCGGCGGCTGCTCCGGCCCCGGCTGCCGCGGTCGCACCCGCTCCCGGCGAAGAAGCGGCCTATCTGGCCGCCTTCGAGGCACTGAAGAACGGCAAGTACGACGAGGCCACCAAGGGCTTCCACGCCCAGCTGGAAAAGTGGCCCAACGGCAAGTACGCCGACAGTGCCCTGTATTGGAGCGGCGAGGCCTTTTATGTGCGCGCCGACTACAAGTCCGCGCTCGGCGCCTTTCAAGCCGTGCTGCAGCGCTTCCCGCAGAGCGTGAAGGCACCCGACGCCATGCTCAAGATGGGTCTCACGCAGTTTGAACTCAAACAGCCCGCCGATGCGCGCGCCACGCTGCAGCGCGTGGTGAAGAGCTATCCCGGCAGCAATGCCGCGCGCCTGGCACAGCAACGTCTGGACACGGGCAAATAAGCCTTCCGGCGCCGCTCCGCACCGGACCCGGCGCCGTCATTTCGATCCTGCGCCATGCAGGAGGTATCGCATGTTGATGAGCGCCCACCGCATCCTGTTTGCGCTTCTCGCGTTCGGCCTGGCCGCCGCCGCGCAGGCCGCGCCACCGGATGCCGGCAGCAATCCCACGCCCATTCGCGCCGCGCCGGCGGGTGGTGATGAGATCTTGGCCGCGCCGGTGACCATTTCCGGCGGCGAGGCGAGCACCGCCGACGAAGAGACGGCGTATCACGCCGCGTTCGAGTCCTTCAAGAATGGCAAGTACGAGGACGCCATCCGCGCCTTCCAGGCCCAGGTGCAGAAATGGCCGGACGGCAGGCTGGCCGCAAATGCCATGTACTGGGCAGGGCAGGCCGCCTACATCAAGGGCGATCTCAAGACGGCACTGGCCTGTTTCCAGCAGGTGCTGCAGCGTCCGGAAGGCCCCAAGAGCGCCGATGCCATGCTCAAGGTCGGCATGCTGCAGTTCCAGCTCAATGATGATCCGGCGGCGCGCGCCACGCTGCAGCGGGTGGTGAAGACCTATCCGGGCACCGATTCGGCGCAGCGCGCGCAGCAGCGTCTGGACGCGATGCATTGACCGCAGCAGGCAGCAGCACGGCCGCGCCGCCGCGGCTGAAAATCACCGAGATCTTTTTCTCGCTGCAGGGTGAGTCCGCTTCAGTGGGCTGGCCGACGGTGTTCGTGCGCCTGACCGGCTGTCCGCTGCGCTGCCAGTATTGTGATACCGCTTATGCCTTCCACGGCGGGCAGTGGCAGAGCCTGGACGACATCCTCGCGCAGGTGGCCAGCTATGGCGCTGCGCATGTCTGCGTCACCGGCGGCGAGCCGCTGGCGCAGAAGAACTGTCTGGCGCTGCTGACGCGGCTCTGCGATGCCGGCTACCAGGTCTCGCTGGAAACCAGCGGCGCCCTGGATATCGCCGGCGTCGATGCGCGCGTGCGGCGCATCGTCGACATCAAGACCCCGGATTCCGGTGAGCAGGCGCGCAACCGCTGGGAAAATCTCGATCTGCTGCAAGCGCAGGACGAACTCAAGTTCGTGATCTGCAGCCGCAGCGACTACGAATGGGCGCGCGAACAGCTGCAGACGCATCAGCTGGCCAGGCGCTGCGCGGTGCTGTTCTCGCCCAGCGCCGCGCAAGTGGCGCCCGCACAGCTGGCTGACTGGCTGCTGGCGGACCGCCTGCCGGCACGATTCCAGCTGCAGCTGCACAAGATTCTCTGGGGCAATACGCCGGGACGTTAGAGGCATGAACAAGAAGGCTGTGGTGCTGCTCTCGGGCGGCCTGGATTCCGCCACCGTGCTGGCGCTGGCCCGCGAGCAGGGCTACGAGACTTACGCGCTGAGCGTGTCCTACGGGCAGCGCCATGTCGCTGAACTGGCCGCCGCGCAGCGCGTGGCGGCTGCGCTGGGCGCGGTGCGTCACCAGACCCTGCACATCGATCTGGACGCGGTGGGCGGCTCGGCGCTGACCGATCGCAGCATTGCCGTGCCGGAGACGCCGGTGACCGGCATTCCCATCACCTACGTGCCGGCGCGCAATACGCTGTTCCTGTCCCTGAGTCTGGGCTGGGCCGAGGTGCTGGGCGCCACCGATCTGTTCATCGGCGTCAATGCCGTGGACTACTCGGGTTATCCCGACTGTCGTCCGGCCTTCATCGACGCTTTCGAGCAGCTGGCCAATGTCGCCACCAAGGCCGGCGTCGAAGGCGCGTGCTTTCGCATCCACGCGCCGTTGCTCAAGCTGAGCAAGGCCGAGATCATCCGCGAAGGTCTGCGCCTGGGCCTGGACTACGGGCTCACGGTGTCCTGCTACCAGGCCGATGAGCAGGGCCGCGCCTGTGGTCGCTGCGATTCCTGCCGTCTGCGCGCGGCCGGCTTCGCCGAGGCGGGTATTGCCGATCCCACGCCGTATCGCTGAAAGCTCGCGCAACAGATGCCTTGCGCGGGACGTTCGTTTATCATGCGCGCCCCGCACGACGCTTCAAGGCGTCTGCCGAGCGCGCGTAGGGTCGTTAGCTCAGTCGGTAGAGCAGCTGGCTTTTAACCAGTTGGTCGCTGGTTCGAATCCAGCACGACCCACCAAATAAGCATCCAGCACTGTCCGCAGATGCACAATAAACCCGCGAAATTGCGGGTTTTTTTTACGTCTGAAGCTCCATTGCCGTCCATTTCTGTCCATTGACAGCCGGGGGCAACAGGGGGCAACAATGGGGGCAAGTCAGAACCCCATGGGGGCAACAGTGCCGCTCACCGAGATTCAAGTTCGCACCGCCAAGCCGCAGGAAAAGGCCAAGCGTCTGTTCGATGGCGGTGGCCTCTACCTGGAGGTGTCGCCAGCTGGTGGCCGGTGGTGGCGGCTCAAGTACCGCTTCGAGGGAAAGGAGAAGCGGCTATCCCTGGGCGTGTATCCAGAGGTGAGCCTGAAGGACGCCCGCAGCCGGCGCGACGAGGCCCGCAAGCTGATTGCCGCCGGCATCGATCCGTCAGCCGACCGGCAGGCCGACCGGGCGCGCAAGGCAGAAGCCGGCGCCAACAGCTTCGAGGCCCTGGCGCGCGAGTGGATCGAGCGGCAAGCGACCAAGTGGACGCAGGACTACCGCGATACGATCCTGCGCCGCCTGGAGCGTAACGTGTTCCCCTGGCTTGGCGTGCGCCCTGTGGCTGACATCAAGGCGCCCGAGGTGCTGGCGACGCTGCGCAGGATCGAAGCGCGCGGTGCTGTGGAAACGGCGCACCGGGCGAACCAAGTGTGCAGCGCTGTCTTCCGGTATGCGGTGGCAACTGGACGCGCCGAGTCGGACCCGACAACCAGCCTAAAGGGCGCACTGCCGCCCTGGCGGAAAGAGCATCACGCGAGCATCACCGAGCCGAAGGCTGTAGGCGAGTTGTTGCGCGCGATCTACGGCTATCAGGGCACGTTCACCACTGCCTGCGCGCTGAAGCTGGCGCCGCTGCTCTTCGTGCGCCCTGGTGAGCTGCGGCGGGCAGAGTGGGCCGAGTTCGACCTGGACGGCGCGGAATGGCGCATCCCGGCCGAGAAGATGAAGATGCGGGCGCCGCACATCGTGCCGCTCAGCGCGCAAGCCGTGGCCATCTTGCGCGAGCTGCAGCGCCTCACCGGCAAGGCCCGCTATCTGTTCCCTGGTGAACGCTCACGCCATCGGCCCATGAGCGAAAACACAGTGAACGCCGCGTTGCGCCGCCTGGGTTACTCCAGTGAGCAGATGACGGGGCATGGTTTCCGCAGTATGGCCTCCACGCTGCTCAACGAGCAGGGATGGCACCGCGACGCCATCGAACGCCAGCTGGCGCACGGCGAGCGCAACAGCGTGCGCGCCGCCTACAACTACGCCGAGCACCTGCCCGAGCGCCGCAAGATGATGCAGAGCTGGGCGGACTATCTCGATGCACTGCGCGAAGACCGCAAGGTGTTGGCGGGTAACTTCGGGAGAGCAGCATGAGCCGCAGTACGCGCAAGGTGCCAAGCGTGCCGATAACGAAAGCAAAAAGGTCGCATGGACGCCGAAGCGTGGCGGCGAAGAGGTGATGTGGCGTCTAGACCGTCATGGCATCCTTTGCCACGACAGCTATCCGTAGTTTTGGCAAGTAGACAGACTTGAAAAAGAAAAAACACGAACGCAATCCGCCGATGCCCCAAAAAAGTTGGAGATCTCGGTGTAGGCTGGTTAGCTAACCGCGAAGGAAGTGGCCTTGCTTCTAGAGCTCGGATTCGAAGCGGATATGCAGCTTTCGGGAAAGACTCGCATTCGGAGGCGTCTCAAAGGCGCGCTGCCGCGGTACCAGCTATTTCTGGCGCCAGTGGCGAGCTACAGCTACCACTGATATATGGCGGTAGTGCGCAGAAAGACGATTCAGGTTGTAGTCAATCAAACTGTATGCTGGCAGGGAAGCGACTCGGTTTTGGCCGCACGTCCTTGTCTTGATCGGTATGCTTTTCATGACGTAAGTAGCTGTTAGGAAAAGCCTGGCACGACACTTGGCTAGCGGAATGAATGCGGGGTGCTCGTGTCTGAAATTTTACATGCCGCCCAAAAAAGTTAGCGGATTTGCTTGAATCTAAGACATTGCCGAATAAATTGTTGGTCGCCCTGCCACCAGAGGACGACCATGAACAAGATAGATCGACTAGTTCCGCCTAGTGAAGCGATGCAAATAGTGGGTGCTAGATCTAGAACCACCTATTACAGTTTGATCAAATCTGGGGAGCTGCCGCCGCTCATAAAGCGAGGTCGTAGCAGCTTCCATTTGGAAAGTGATCTTCAAGCTTACGTTGCCAAGCTCGCTCAGGGCCGGGAGACGGCCTGATGGTTGCGGATAGAAATGCCGCACGAGCGTCAGCACTCCCGGCTGCCAAAGGCAAAAGCTTTCAGCTGCCGAACTACTGCCAACACCAGCGTATCTCGGGCGTCGCGCTCCAAAAAGTTCTGGCCGTGCCTGCACGTGGTAGTGGACGGCTAAGCCACCACACCTTCGCAATTTTGAGGCTTCGCTGGACGGTGACCTATACGCGCGTAAGCACGAGCTTCGCCGACGGCCGCGTGGCGCATATCGGCCTTAATCAGTTGTGCCCTGAAGCCACTCGTCGTGCTGCTGAGCGTCGTGCGCAGTTCGTCGCAAGCGTTCAGGCCTCGTTGTGATCGGGAAGCGCCATGCGATCAAAAGGCCGCGTCAAGCACAAGGGTCGACGCGAGGGTGGTGCATTCACCGCGATCCCGCATGCGGTGCAAGACAGCGAGAACTGGAAGCGCTGCGGCGGTACTGCAATCAAGCTGTTGTGCGTTCTGGCTCGCCAATTCAACGGCGGCAACAATGGCGACCTGTGTGCGGCGCGGAAAGTCGTCGGCCCCCATGGGTTCTCCTCGCCAGAAACACTGCTATGGGCGCTGCGAGAGCTTCAGCACTACCGCTTGATCGTGCAGACACGCCAAGGAGGGCTTGGCATCGGGCCCAGCCTTTACGCGCTGACATGGCATGCGATCGACGAGTGCAATGGCAAGCTGGACTGTGCGGCGACGAGCGCGCCTCCTGGCGACTGGAAGCAGGCAGTCACCATCCTATTCAAGCGGACGCCCAGGAAGCTCAAACAAGAGGACAGAGCGCCCAGTACGGAAATCGTAACTGTCCAGTACGGAAACCGAATCGACATGAGCAAAAAAGCAGCATGAAAACTACGGAATCCGTAGCGAAAAGGGCGGATCTCCGCACCTTCGCCACTACTGAATCCGTACACCTTTCTAGATATTTACCATCTGGTGAAATGACACATGACGATCAACGCTGAGTTTAGGGTTCTGCTGCATGATTTGTTCAAACGCCTCGATTTCGTAAAAAACCACCAAGTGGAGCTCCGCCAGGGTATCGATGAGGAGTTCGCCGTAGCGCTGGCTGCTGCAGTCAAAGCTGCCGACGGAGGTAGCGCCCCTGCGGAGCTTTATCAGCAGCTCATCGAAATACGCCGTAAGCGGCTCGCGGCAATCAAACCTGCGAGGTTGCTTAAGGTGGCTAGTGATCTGAGGGCAGCGCTGAAGAGCCTCGATCAAGCGGAGCGGCTATCAGTACCGACGACAGTCCATGCCCGTTAAAACGCCAAGATCCTCTCGCGTTCGAAAGCACCGTTTAGACCGTGGTGAAAACGGTCGATTCGCTGCTGGCAACTCTGGCGGGCCAGGCCGGCCGCCGCGCGCGATTGAGGAGGGTTATCTCCAGTCATTGAAGGCGGCATGCCCGCCAGAGACCTGGATGAATATCTGTATGCGAGCCGTCAATGACGCACTTGCCGGTGACGCCAAGGCCCGTGAATGGCTCGCGCAGTACCTCATTGGCAGCGTTCCTCGCACGGGCGCAGACACTGCGGCTGTCGCCTATGACGTGAAATTTTGAGACCGGAAGCTGTTATGGATCTCGATGCTGCAAATGGTTTCACTCAGGGCTTTCTGAACACGCTCAGCACGATGAAGCTGTATCAGCAGCAGCGTCTTAACTAGCTGTAGGACGAGGACCGAGTCCACGCTCGACAGGATCGCAGGCTGGCGCTGCAGCGGCAGGCCCAGGCTGATACCGAGCATTTCTGGGACCGTGCCGCAAGGCCGCTTGCTCGATCTACAGATCGCCAGCGCGCGGAACGCGCTCACTTCCGTGCCCCCCGGAAGAGGCCAATAAGTTGCGCGAGCGGCAGCTGCGCACTCAGCACTCGCGCTGGATACCGTCGAGACGTCTGCTAAGACCAAGAAGCAGCGTGCAAATGAATTGTCAGCAGCGCATCAGCATCAACGACATCGCGAGCATTCATCCGAGATCGTAGACGCAGCACATCCAGAACTGGATCGATGAAGGGCTGCTGCGGTACATGGACCAACAAAAAGCCGGCGCTTGGTCCAGGTCCATAGGGCTACAATTGCCCAAGGAGGGAGTCAAGCACCGGCTGGGCAGCAAGATACTCTCGCCGGCGGACGTGTTCAACCCAGATCCCACAATCCAAGCTGGGGTTCTACCCCGCTTTTTCGGATGGAGCACTTTAGGTGGTCGCCGAGGACATCCCCGCTTGGGGCCTTCCGAAACAAACGGCAATCCCTTGCCCTTGGCGAGCGTGAATTGCGTCTATAGCCACCCGCAAGCCGTCCGTAGTTGGTGCTCTTTCCTGGTGCGCCCTCATCAAAATGCCTGGAGGCTCGCGCTTCCCCGCCTGTTGGCCGCATCCAATCTGTGGTAAATCTTGCAAAAGTTGGCAATAAATAGTGAATGTCTGCATGGGAACGGCAATGGCACAGTCTGATGGCGACATCCTGACCTTGGACGAGGTCGCGGCCTACCTGAAGGCGGGTAAGCGCACGATCTATCGGCTCGCAGCGGGCGGGGAGATCCCTGCGTTCAAGCTCGGCGGTACCTGGCGATTCTCGCGCAGCGATATCGAGAGCTGGATCAAGCAGCAATCCGCGGGCAGTCCCGAACGCGCCGTGAGCAAGGCATTGAACAAAGGGGATCGGAAGTAATGCTTGGACTGACGCTACGAGAAGAATTCCGGGGCAAGCGCCTCAAGGGCACGGCCATCGAGCTGTCCAACGACCAACACACGGGCGCGACCCAGATCGCGGCCAAGCAGTTTCTGGAGATTACCTATCCCACGCACGACGTGTTGAAAGGCATCGAGGCTGTCGGCCCCAACCAGGGTCGCCCCGTGGTCGTGATCGGCGAACGCGGCCTCGGCAAGTCACACTTGATGGCCGCGCTCTACCACGCGGTCACCGACCCCAGCTCGACAGGCTCGTGGCTTAATGCCTGGGCGACCACGTTGGCCGACGCCAGCATCGGCAAGATCGCATTGCGCGACGGGATGCACGTCATTGGCGAAAGCCTGCATCGCCACCGCTACAAATTCCTGTGGGATGTCCTGTTCGAGAACCATCCGCACGGCACCTTCATTAGGGGCAAGTGGGACGGCCAGGGCGCGTCCAAGACCGAAATCCCATCCGACAAGCTCATCATTGAGCTGCTGGAGAACAAGCCGACGATGCTTCTGCTGGACGAATTCCAGACGTGGTACGACGGCCTCACCAACACCAAGCAATACCCGTGGAAGAACTGGGCGTTCAACTTCATCCAGATTCTGTCGGAGATCGCCAAGGAGCGCCCCGACCTGCTGGTGCTGGTGATCTCGGTGCGCAACGGCGGCAGCGACGCCTACCAGCAGGTGCATCGCGTCAACCCGGTCGCCATCGACTTCAAGGCGGGCGGCAGCGCTGAGCGCATTCAGCTGGATCGCCGCAGGATGCTGCTGCACCGCCTGTTCGACAACCGCCTGCAGATTGCCAGCGGCACCATCGAATCGCTGGTCGCGCAGCACGTCGCCGAGTCCTTCCGCTTGCTCGACGTGCCGTCCGCCGAGCAGGAACGCAAGCGCCGGGAATTCACCGAATCGTGGCCCTACGCGCCGCACCTGCTACGCCTGCTCGAAGAACAGGTACTCATCGCCACCGACGCGCAGGAAACGCGCGACCTGATCCGCATCCTCGCCAACCTCTACAAGAGCCGTGGCGAGGCCGTGCCCGTGCTCACCGCCGCCGACTTCCGGCTGGACGACGACACCTCGGGCATCGGCGCGTTGCTCGAAGCCGTCGCCAACCAGCACCACCGCACGCTGCGCGAGAAGGCGCAGCAGAACATCATCTCAGTGCAGGAGGCGCGGCACGACCACACCAGCGTCGCGCCACACCTGCAGGAAATCATCGGCGCACTGTGGCTGCGCTCGATTGCCGTGGGCAACCTCGCCGGAGCCGATCCCGCCACGCTGCAGCTGGACATCACCCGTGGCAAGCCGGTGGACGACAACGCCTTCCAGGTCGAGCTGGCAACCATCGTCGAGAACAGCTTCAACATCCATCAGGACGGCACCAAACTGCTGTTCCGCGAGGAAGAGAACCCGCGCGCCAAGCTCATGGCCTACGCGCGCAACGACAAGCTGTTCGCCGACGGCACGGATCAGGCTCAGCTCGCCAAGCAGGTGCGCTACGTCATCGGCGGCAGCGACGAGGTCGCCAAGACCTTCCGCGTGATCGCCCTGCCCAAGTCGTGGGTCAACGATCCGTGGACGGCGCTTGATGAAGCCGAGCAGCCGGATAAGTGGGATGACCGTCTGCCCATCCTCGTACTGCCAGAGGAGGCCGACAAGCTCGACGCCACGCTGGGCCGTTGGCTCAAAGACCAGCTGCAGAAGCGCCGCAATACCGTGCGCTTCCTGCTCCCGCGCGCGGGCAGTACCAACTCCTTCATGGATCGCGACCTGCTCATCCTCGCCCGCGCCGAAATGAAGGCGCAGGAGTGGGGCGGCCAGAACCCCGAGTACAAGAAGCTGCACAAGGAATTCGAGAACACCCTGCGCGACAACCTCAAGAAGCGCTTCGACCGCTTCGCCGTGCTGCAATGCTGGAACTTCGCCGACCCTGCGCAGTGCAAGTTCAGCGTCGAACGTCTCGACAAGCAGGGCTCGCAGATTCCAGAAGCCATCGAGGATGCGCTGACCGGCGACCTCTTCGTGCCGGAAGACTTCGAGGATCTGGTGCTCGAATACGCCAACAACAACGAATCGGTCGGCAAGCTGCTCCGCGAGCTGCAAGAGCCGCGCCCGGCCGGGCAGGACTGTATCCCGTGGCTGGGCGAAACGGCGATGAAGGAACGCCTGCTGCGTTTGTGCGCCAAGGGCAAGGTCGCGATAAACCTTCGGGGCATGGAGTACCTGCAAACGAATCCGGGCGAGGACGAAGACACCGCTTGGAAGCGTCTCCGCCCCAAGCTCTCGCTCACGGGCCGCCATCTCGATGATGTGTTCGTGATGCTTCCCTCGGCCGTGCCCGCGACCGGAGGCTCCACGCCGCCCGCGCCGTCGCCGGGCGGTGTTCCGCCAGGTGGTGGCGCTGCCCCCACGCCGGGCGTGGCCGAGCCAACCCCGGGCGGTTCGCCCGCTCCCACACCAGGGCCCACGCCGGGCGGCATCTTCAGCGGTGATGGCGGCACCACCAAGCCACGCACGCCTCTGTCGAACCCCGCCACGTCGCCGCTCAACCTGATCGGCAAGATCGAAGGCTGGGGGATTGGCCCGGCGACCAAGGTCGCGGAGGTGTCCATCAAGGTGTCCGCCGCAACCGGCGCGCAGCTCAAGGAACTGCTCAAGAAGCTCCCCGAAGGCATGTCCTTCGAGCTGAATCTTGAGAAGGAGGGCGACTGATGGCCCTGACTGCCAGCGCCTTGCAGGCCCTGACCCAAGGCTCCGACGCCGATGCTTGGCGCGTCATCGTTGAGCAGGCCGTCGAGATCGCTAGAAAGCCGCTGGCCGCAGGCAATGCGCCCAGCGAGGTCGTGCGGCGCGACCGCGAAATCGGCGCACTGGATCTGTTCCTCTCCTCCAGCGGCTGGGACTTGTGGCCAGCCTTTGGCGACAGCGTGGAGCGCACCTCGGATCGCTTGCTGCGTTGGTGGGCCGAGCCCTTCAGCGCCAAGGCGGTGCTGATTCTCGACGGCCTTTCCCTCCGGGAACTGCCGTGGCTGTTGCAGGGGGCGAAGGAGCGCGGCTTCGCCACGCACGAGGTCGGTGCCTGCGCCTCCGAGTTGCCCGGCGAAACCGATGAGTTCGCCCGCGCGCTCGGCTTCGCTGGCCGCAGCAAACTGCAGAACAACGGCGGCGGCCTCGCGCACAAGCTGCAGGTGGCCAGCACCGAATCGGTGGACTTGCCGTGGAAGGACTGCGCAACCCTTGTAGGCAGCACGCCGAACCAGATCTTCTGGCATCACTGGCCCGACGCGAAGCTGCACGACGGTTCCGGCGCAGGCCAGGGTCTGGAACCGCTGACCAAGGACGTGGCCGAGCAGTTGTCCAGCGACGACTTCTGGGCCTTCGTTGAGCGGCTCGCCACCGGGCGGCGGCTGGTCATCACCTCCGACCACGGTTACGCGGCCACCGGCTATTTCCCCGATGCCGACGGCGAGGTTGGGGCTTTCCTCAAGCAGACATTCTCCAGCGGGCGCAACAAGACCGGCACGGGTGACACCGGCCCCTTCGTGCCGCCCGTTGCACTGCAGATCAACAGCCCCCACGGTGCGCACCTGTTGGCCCTGGGCCGCAGGAAATGGCGCAGCCAGGGCGGCTACCCGACGCTCACACATGGCGGCCTGTCGCTGCTGGAAGTGCTGTCGCCCTTCGTCGAGCTGACCAAGTAAGGAATGCGGCTGATGGCCACCAAGAAAGAACACCTCCAACAAGAAGTCGCCAAAGCCGTCGGCGCAGGCAAGGCGGTCGCACTCGAAACCGTCGATTTCAGCGACCCCAACCGCCCCAAGACCTGCCTGGAGGTGGATTTCCCGATCCTGGCGGTCAATCAGATTGCGGCGGTTGAATCCTCTTCAGGAGCCGCTACCAAGCCGATCTATCAGATGGCCAAATGGTGGGCAAGAAGGCCTTCAAGTGTTTTCCGATCGATGCTTCTTGCTGCGGCGACGAA
The DNA here is from genome assembly GCF_900111015.1 of Solimonas aquatica. Taxonomy (GTDB): domain Bacteria; phylum Pseudomonadota; class Gammaproteobacteria; order Nevskiales; family Nevskiaceae; genus Solimonas; species Solimonas aquatica. The sequence goes on from NZ_FOFS01000008.1 coordinate 198,234, forward strand.
GGCCCCGGACGATCTCCTTCAAACATCCAAAACGGTTTGGAGCAACTACTACGCCAACCATCAGAAGAAGGGCGCATTCAAGCACCTGAAGGTGGCGGACATCTTCATGGGCGGCGGCACTACCCTCGTGGAAGGCACGCGCCTCGGGATGCAGATGGTCGGCAACGACCTCAACCCGGTCGCGTGGTTTGTGGTCAAGCAGGAACTGGCCAACGTCGATCTGGAGCAAGTGAAGAAGCTGCTCGCCGACATCGAGGCCGAGGTCAAACCGCAAATCATGCCGTACTACTACTGCGACGGGCCGCAGGGTGAGAGTGGCAAATGGACGCATCTGCCGACCAAGAAGGTGATGCCCGCCGGCTTCGACCCGCTCGCCATTCCGCGTGAGCAGCGCAAGGACTACAAGTACGAAGGCCCGGAGATCATCTACACCTTCTGGGCCAAGCACGGGCCTTGTCAGGTGACAGGTTGCGGCCACCGCACGCCGATCATGACCAGCCCAGTGATGGCGGTGAAAACGCTCACCGTCAAGCACTGGACACACACCTGCGGCAAGTGTGACGAAACCTTCGATGTGGAAGAAGAGGCCGCGCGCATGGCTCCCGATGCGCCGTTCTACATCGCGCCCACCGAAACTCCTTACTCTGTGCTTGACCGCAAGAAGGGCGTGATCTGCCCGCACTGCGGCCACACCGCGATGGTGAATCTGGGCAAGGGCAAGAACAAAAAGGTGGAACTGAGCCTGCTGGTGCATCCGCAATGGCTAGCGGGCGAGGCGAAGCAGGATGCCAACGGCCAGCCTTACGGCGGTTCGGCGCAGGACGACGTGGCGGCGACTACGCGCTGGGATGCCGCACGCGCCGCGAAGATTCGCTTGCTGGAGGTGCGCGGCGCGCTGCCGGATGAAGTAACCGACCCGGATACGGGTGCCACGTTCGCGCCGGAGAAGGGCACGGTGCCAAAGAAGTCGAGCTACGCCTGCGCGGCCTGCGGCACGGTGCAGGATGTGCTAACTACCATCAAGGCCACGGGCAAGACAGGCCCGATGGCCGCTTATGCGGTGCAGGGCTACGCACCGATGCGCGATGAAGCGGGCAAGCCCTACAGCGGTCGTTTCTTCGCCCCCTACGACACGGCCCACGCCAAGCAATACGACGCTGCGTTTGCAGAATGGGAATCGCGCAAGGACGCCGACCTCAAGGACTACTGGCCGCGCTCTGAACTGGCTTACGGCTTCATGACCCACCATCTACAAGGTGGCGTGCCGAACCACGGGTTCACGCACTGGTGGACGATGTTCAATCCGCGCCAGTTGCTCGTCCACACGCAGCTGCTCAAGGCAATCAACACCGTAGGTGACTACGATTGGGCAGTTCGCGAGTTCGTATTGGGAGCACTTCAGCAGTTCTTGCGCTTTAACTGCATGTTCACCGTATATCACCCAACCAACGACCAAGCGACCAAACACTTTGCGAACAACAATTTTCATCCGCGAAACACTCTGCTCGAAGTTCCTGTTTTCGCGCCAGTTGGCGATGGCCGTTGGCTTTCTGCTGGAGAAGCGATAGTTGATGGCGCGGAATGGAGGCAACGCCCTTGGGACCTAGTGCCCACCACCCAGCTTGTCGGAACTGGCATAGAGGCCACCGGCAAAACTGAGAAGGCATTCCCCGGTGACTTTCCGACCGAAGAAGATGCTGAGCTTTCATGTGGGTCTTCGAGCGACCTTGCTCAGATCACCAGCGGATCTGTTGATCTGGTAATTACTGACCCCCCGTTTGGCGGCCTCATACATTACTCAGAGCTGTCTGACTTCTTCTACGTTTGGCTTCGGCTGCTACTGAAGGGCAAGTATCCAGACATCTTTGAAGCTCCGTACACGCCGAAGTCACTAGAGGCAGTTACGAATCCAGCTCGCGAGCCGGATGATCCAGACGCCTTCTACCAAAGGCTATTGACGCAGTGCTGGCGCGAGGCACATCGCATCCTCAAACCCAGCGGCATCCTGGCCTTCACCTTCCATCACAGCGAGGATGAGCCGTGGGTAGCGGTGTTGGAATCGCTCTTCGATGCGGGTTACTACCTCGAAGCGACCTATCCCATTAGGGCCGATACCGCGATGGACTCTGGGCAGTTCGGCTCCAAGACCATCGAGTACGACATCATCCACGTCTGCCGCAAGCGCACCGAAGAACCCAAGCCGGTGAGCTGGGGCCGGATGCGCCGCGAGGTGATGGCCGATGTACGCCAGTTGCAGGCCATGCTGGAAAACCACGCCAAGGAGGGTCTGCCCGCCGCCGACATCCAGGTGATCCGGCGCGGCAAGGCGCTGGAGTATTTCTCGCGCCACTACGGCAAGGTGTATGTGGACGAAGGCCGCACCATCTCCGTGCGCGACGCCCTGGTGGGCATCAACCAGCTCATCGACGAGGACGCCGACAAGGGCAAGGAAGCGCCGCCGGTCAACGCCGAGCCGATTACGCGCCAGTTCTTGCGCACCTTCGGTAACGCGCCTGAGCTGAAACGCGACCAGTTGCAGAAGTTCCTCAAAGGCTCGATCACCACGCCGGACGAGTTCGTGCAACGTGGCTGGTGCGTGGAGAAGAACAAGGTGTTCACCCGCACCGACGCGCTGGACTTCGCACGCGAATGGTCGGGCAAGCATCGCCGCAAGCTGACCTCCGATCTGGATCAGGCACTGGTGCTGATCGGCGCGTGCTTCGACGGCAGTGGCATCAACGCCTCGGACACGCTGAAGAACGAGAACTTCAAGCCGCACGTGGCGCTGAAGCCGCTGCTGGAATGGCTGCACCGCAACGGCCCGGATCAGACCACGCGCAACGCGGCCTCGCGTGCGGTGTCCATCCACAACGCATGGCACGCGAGCCAGGCACCCCAGCCCGCGCAGGGCTCCTTGTTCGATGACGATGGGGAGTACGAGCAATGAGACAGCTGCGCGACCCGGTCTGGCAGGTGCGCGGTACCAGTTGGGTGTGGGACGAAGAGGCCCGCAACCAGATCTGCGCGGCCAGCGAGGTGTGGAGTCTGCGTCAGTTCCTCCGTGCGAAAGGAAACTGGCCGGACGACCTGCCAAGCAATCGCGGAAGGACACTGGTCGTGGCCGGGCTGGACGGCAGCCTCGACCTGCTGACGCCGGGCGATGCCGAATCGTGGCTGGGCGATGCGATCAAGCCCGCCATCCTGTCGTTTCAAGATGAGTGGGGAAGCGATGGCGCGCTGGTCTTCTGGCTGCCCGGCGGCCACAGCCGCGTCAGGGCGAATGCCGCCACCGATGAGGTGGGTTGGCTATGCCAAGCCCCCCACGGGCATCAGATTGACCTCGGGCGCATCTTGTGGGGCCAAGCCAACGAGTACCCGCAAGAGATTCTGCTGCGCGACAGCGGCAGGCCTGCGGGCCTTTTCCACCTGCGAATCACTTAGTAGGCCACGATGAAAACCTTGCGCAAGGTCAAAATCGAAGGCTTCAAATCCATCGAGAGCGCCGAGCTGAAGCTTGGCGATCTCAATGTGGTCGTTGGCGCAAACGGATCGGGCAAGTCAAACCTGATCGGTGCGTTCCGCCTGTTGGAGCGCGTGCTGTCCCACAACCTTCAGCTTTACGTCGCCAGCGAGCCAGATCGTTTTCTGTTTCACGGGCGCAAAAGGACGCCTGCGCTATCGCTGGATTTCGCACTTGAACAAAACTCCTACGGCTTCAAGCTCAAGGCGGAGCAGGATACGTTGATTTTCGAATACGAGCGCGTGGAATACAGCGGCTATTGGAGCTATGGCGAACCCATTGCCGCGGGCCACAAGGAGAGCAAGCTCGAAGAGGCAGCGGCTTCCTACAAGAACAAGATTCCCAAGTTTGTGTTCCCTAAGGTGCGGAATCTGGTCGTCTATCACTTTCATGACACCTCGGACACCTCGCCAGCCAAGCAGACGGTGGATGTTGATGACAACCGCTTCTTCCGCCCCAACGCCGCCAATCTTCCCGCATATCTCTATTGGTTGCAGGAAAAGCATCCAGTGCAGTTCCGCCACATCGAGGAGCACATCCGGCTGGTTGCGCCATTTTTCGACAGCTTCGTGCTGGCACCAAGCAAGCTCAACGAGAAGAAGATCAAGCTGGAGTGGCGGCAGAAGGGTTCAGAGGCGTACTTCGACGCCTATTCGTTGTCCGACGGCACCCTGCGCTTCATCTGCCTCGCCACGCTGCTGCTGCAACCGAATCCGCCCGCGCTGATCCTGCTCGACGAGCCGGAACTCGGTTTGCACCCCTTCGCTATCCGAATTCTGGCCGAGATGCTGGAAGCCGCGTCCAAGCGTGTGCAGGTGCTGCTGGCGACGCAATCGGTGACGCTGCTCAACAACTTCGCGCCGCAGGACGTGATCGTCGCAGACAACCACGGCCTGAAAACCACTTTCAACCAGCTCGACGAGGAGAAGCTTAAGGGCTGGCTGGACGAGTTCAGTATTGGCGAGCTGTGGGAGAAGAACGTGCTTGGAGGGCGCCCATGACGCGGCTTCTGATGCTGGTGGAAGGCCAGAGCGAGGAGATTTTCGTCAAACAAACCCTGACTCCGCATTTGGCGCAGCACGGCGTGTTCGTGGAGTCGCCCATTGTGCTGTGGACGAAACGTCTGCCCAGTGGCGGCGGATTTCGTGGCGGTGTGTCGAACTGGAGCCAGATTCTCAAGAGTCTGCGGCCACTGATCCATGACGGCGATGCGTGGGTGAGCACGCTGCTCGATTTTTATGGCTTGCCGGAGGATTTTCCCGGCTTGCAGGAGGCACTGGGCGTAGGCGCTGCGCACGAGAACGTCGCGGCGTTGCAAGCTCGGTTCGCGGCGAAACTGAACCATCAGCGGTTCATCCCGTTTTTGGCGCTGCATGAGTTTGAAGCGTGGCTGTTCAGCGCGCCGGATACCGTCGAGGCGCATTTTGGAAAAGCGCATCTTGCCGATAGGTTGCGTACTGCCGTGCAGGCTGCGGGCTCTCCGGAGCTGATCAACCACGGTGCGACCACGCATCCGAAGGCGCGACTGCACAGTTTGGTTGGCGGCTACAAGGAAACTTCCGATGGCCCGACGTTGCTGGAGAAGATCGGAATCGCGGCGGTTCGCGCGGCGTGCCCGCATTTCGATGGCTGGTTGAATCGGCTGGAAGCCTTGGGTGGAGGGGTTACTTGACGGACGTTAAAGCCCTGTTCCATCCAGGTGAACGCATCACCCACCCCGAGTACGGTCAGGGCGTCGTGCTCGACCCGGCGCGTGACGGCTACCTGCGGGCGTTCTTCAGCGTCGGCGAGCGCCGGGTGCCGGTGGCATCGCTGCGGCGCGAACTCACTCGCACCGAGCGCATCCTGCGCGCCGTGGATGGCGGCGCGGAGCGCTCGCGCAAGGCGTGGCTGTCCTATGAGGCGCACGCGCTGCCGGTGATGGAAAGCGCCTCGGCGCTGACCTCGGCCAAGATCGACCTGCTGCCGCATCAGGTGGTACTGACCCACCGCATCGCCACCGCCTCACCCCGGCGCTACCTGATCGCCGACGAGGTGGGCTTGGGCAAGACCATCGAGACGGCGCTGATCCTGCGCGAGCTGGCCAGCCGGGGCGAATTGACCCGCGCCTTGATGGTGGTGCCTGCGGGCCTCGTGAACAACTGGCACCGCGAATTGAACGAGGTGTTCAACCTCGACTTCGAGGTGTTCGGCTCCGAAGGTGACATCACCGACCGCAAGACCAATGCCTTCGCGAAGCACGACCGGCTGATCGCCAGCATCGACGCCCTGAAGCGCCCGGCGCGCATCAAGCGTCTGCTGGATGCGCCGCGCTGGGATCTGGTGGTGTTCGATGAAGCGCATCACCTCACCGCCTACAAGACCGGCGGAAAGGTGCGCAAGACCGAGAACTACAAGCTGGCCGAGGCGCTAAAGGATCACTCGCGTGACCTCGTGCTGCTGTCGGCCACGCCGCACCAGGGCAATCACTTCCAATTCTGGATGTTGGCGCAACTGCTGAACCCGACATTGTTCCGCAGCCCCGAGGAGATGTTGGAGGAACGGCATCGGCTCAACACGGTGATGTTCCGCCGCACCAAGGCAGATGCCTGCCAGCCCGATGGTTCGCCGCTGTTTGCGCGGCGTTGGGTTCACACCGAGTCATTCGTGATGAACCAGGCGGAGCGGCTGTTTTACGAGAAGTTGCGCGAGTACCTGGAGGACGGCTTCGACCTCGCGCGCCGCCAAGGCAACCAGGGGCGCGCGCTGGGATTCCTGATGGCGATCTTCCAGAAGATCGCGGCTTCGAGCTTCGCCGCCGTACGACGCACGCTCAAGCGCCGCCTGCTGATGCTGACGCTGCACGAAGCGTTTCTGCGCGACAAGGAACTGGACATCGAAGGCCGTGAGCGTCTGACCGAGGAGGCGCGCGAGCTGATCCATGAGGAGTTCGGCCTTACGCGTGACAGCATCGGTCGCAGTGAGGTGGATCGCGTGCTGGCTGATCTGAAGTACCGGCTGGTCAAGAAGCTGGACGAAGAGGCGCTGGAGATGGCCTCTGACCCCTACGGCAGCGAGTATTCGGCCACGCACGCCGAAGAAGCCGCGTCGGCGGTAGTGGATCTGCATCTGCCGGAGGAGCGTCTGCGCATCGGCGACCTGCTGCGGATGTTCCCGGCAGAGCGCGAAACCAAGATGCAAAAGCTGCTCGACGGCTTGGGCACGCTGTGGCGGCAAAACCCAAACGAGAAGATCGTGATTTTCGCCACTTACCTCGGCACGGTGGACATGATCGCTCGCGAAATCGAGCAGACCTTCCCCGGTCAGGGCATCGCCGTGCTGCGCGGCGGCGACCACGGCGCGAAGGTGGCGGCGGAGCGGCGCTTCCGCCTGAAGGACGGCCCGCGCGTGCTGGTGTGCACGGCGGCGGGGCGCGAAGGCATCAACCTACAGTTTGCGCGCGTCTTGTTCAATTTCGACCTGCCGTGGAATCCGATGGACATGGAGCAGCGCATCGGGCGCATCCATCGCTACGGCCAGAGCCACACCGCGCAGGTCTACAACCTCGTGCTGTCGGACACCATCGAAGGCCGCATCTTCCTGCTGCTCGACGAAAAGCTCACCGAGATCGCGCGCACCGTCGGCAAGGTGGATGAACAGGGCAACGTGGCCGAAGACCTGCGTGCGCAGATTCTTGGGCAGCTGTCGGAACGCTTGAACTACGACCGGCTGTACCAGGAAGCGCTGTCCGACCCGGAGCTGAAGCGCACGCAGGTAGAGCTGGAAGCGGCGCTGTCGAACTCCCGCGAGGCGCGGCAGGTGGTGTTCGACCTGTTCCAAGACCTCGACGGATTCAGTCTCGACGACTACAAGCCCTTCTCGGACGTGTCGTCCAGCCTGGATCGGTTGGTGCGCTTCCTTTCGGCGGCGGTCGCGGATCGCCAACAGAAGCTGGTCAAGGTGGACGACGCAACCTACGACCTCGTCACCGTCGAAGGCACTCGCCGCGCCCGCTTCACCCTTAGCCGCGAAGCCGCGACCAATCAGGACGATCTGCAGCTGATGGGCTTGGATCACCCCTTGGTGCAGGACGAGTTGAGCCGCTGGCGCAGCGTGCCGCCGGAGGAAGTCGGGATCGCCGTGTCTGGCGACGTCGACGAGCCGGTGCTGCTGTCGTTGTGGATGGTGGAAGCCTCCGCTGGCAAGGGCGAGCGCCGAGTGGTGGTGCAGCCCATCGCCGTCAAGCAGGACGGCACGCGTGTTCCAGCGGTCGAGCGCCTGTGCGAGAAGTACCTGCAAGCGCCGCCCGCCACACCGCTGTTCCGGCCCGAGCAACGGAACGATCTGTTCAGCCACGCCGTTGAGCCGACCCTACAGCGGGAACTGAAGCACAAGGGAGCCGCGAATGGCAATGGCAGCTATTCGGCGGAGCTGATCGGGTACGTCGAAATCATCGCTCGGAAGACGTGAAATATGACGATGCCGGCGGCCTGCGGACACGGTGAGCCCGCTTTCCAGCGGCAGTATCTACCCCGACCTACAACGCGAACAATCAGCTCGTCGCAGATTTAAGTGGCCGGTGGCTCTATGAAGGTTGATGCGTTGGCTGGCAGGCTGGCCGATGCTCGGGTAGCCTGCCACAAGAGAGGCGGGAGACAAGGCCCCGCCCTAGGTCGCGGAGCTTCTGGTGCGCACCGAGTACGCATTAAGTGCGCAGCGCCTCGCGTGCGGCATGCATGCGCACTTCACCCGCTGGGACCCGATGCATGACACAGAGGCTCCGTGTGTCTACTCGGTGTGCATTGTGGATCATCCGCTCACGAGGCTCTCTCGGGGGCGCTGACCACCGCGTGCAATCGAGTGGCGTCCCCGTGGGGATTCGACCACTGTCCACTGTCAGCCCGCCGGCGCGTACAATCCGCAACCCTTGAGTGGTGCCCTGCAGAGAGCAGTTGGGGGCAACTTTGGGGGCAACGTCATCGAATCACATCTTGGTAATGCTGAAAAATCATCGCGTTATTGCGCAGATTCGGAGTCAGCACGACCATCCATTCTTCCGCCACGCCAGTCTTTTGCGCTCACGCGCAAGGCGCGCCGCCGTGGCCGCTCAGCTTCCCGCATCCGCCGCGGGCACCGGCACCGTGGATCGCTGCGAATGCAGGTGCAGCGCGATCAGCATCAGCGCGGTGAGTCCCAGCCAGGGCAGCAGCAGGGCATTGAGCTTCTGCCAGCCCAGGGTTTCCAGCAGCGGCCCGGCGCCGAAGGAACAGACCAGACCCACGGCGAACACGGTCAGATCATTGGTGGCCTGCGCCCGGCTCTTCTCCGCCGGCGAGTAGGTCGTCGTCAGCAGTGTGGTTCCGCCGACGAACAGAAAATTCCAGCCCACGCCGAGCAGGATCAAGGCGCTGGTGAAGGACATGAGGTTGGTGCCGGTCCAGCTCATCAGCACGTGCCCGGCCAGCAGCGCCACGCCGCTGAGCATCACGCGCAGCACCCCGAAGCGCGCAATCAGGGCACCGGTGAAGAAGGAGGGCAGGAACATGCCCAGCACATGCAGCTGGATCACTGTCGCGGTGGCGTCGAGCCCGTGGTGATGATGTCCCATGGCCAGGGGCGTCGCGGTCATCGCCAGAATCATCACGCCGTAGCCGGTGGCGGCGCCCAGCAAGGCGCCCAGATAGCTCGGCTGACTGACGATGAGGCGCCAGGGCCGTGCCTCACCCTGGATACTGCTGGAGGCCCCGGGCGGCGTCTGCAATGCGGCGAGCACGCAGACGGCCAGCAGCGAAACCAGCGCCAGCAGCAGGAACGAGCCGGTGTAGAGCGTGGCCAGCAGATGGCCGCCGGCGCGCCCCAGAATCGGCCCGAGCACGGCCGCGACGATGCCGCCACCGAGCACCAGGGCGATGGCGCGGGGACGGAACACATCATCGGCAACCTCGCTGGCCGCGAAGCGATAGAACTGTGCGAAGGCCTGATAAATCCCCACCAGGAACGTGCCCAGGGCGAGCAGCGGCAGCAGGTGCAGGTGGGTGCCGAGTGCGGCGGTGAGGCCACCGGCCAGGCCCAGCAGGGCGCCCAGCAGAAAGCCTGCACGGCGACCGGTCCTGGCCATGAAAGCGGAGGCGGGAAACATCGCGACGGCGGTGCCGAGAAACATCGTGGCGATGGGCAGCGTGGCCAGCGACGGACGGCTGGCGATCTGCTGGCCGGCGAGGGCGCCCACCGTGATCACCAGCACCGACACGGTCTGGAACAGCGCCTGCGCGCTTGCCAGCACCAGCACCTGGCGATGCATCGTGCGGCGCTGCCGGTCCGCTTGCGCCATGGAAGTGCCCGCTGCAGTTTGTGTCATCGGCATGCTCGGCGCGCTGCTCGGCTGTGGCGGCCTGCCAGCGTCAGGATAGGGGTGTGCATTGGCACCGTACCGAACCGCAGCGAGCGCGTGTGCCGGATTTGCTCGGCTGCGATGATACAGAGTCCGGCCGTGGTGAAGGGCGTCCGGCCGCTGCAGGCGCATTGCCGGAAAGGGCTGGCCGGAGGTCGCCACGCCGCTGCGGCTGACGGCCGCGCAGCCCTCGCGTATCATTCGCGGCCCACGAGTTTTGCCCATGTCGGGGAGTAGCGCAGCCTGGTAGCGCATCTGCTTTGGGAGCAGAGGGTCGCAGGTTCGAATCCTGTCTCCCCGACCAAATTAGTGTTTTCCGCCGTCCACCGGCGACCAAATAACCGCGCTTTTGCGCGGTTTTTTATTGGGTTTCTGTTTTTGGCTGTCCGCCGCTGTCCACCGGCAGCCGCGTCTTGATGCGGGTAAGTATGCGGGTAACCTGAAGCGCAGCGATCACCTGCGCCCAGAGTTACCCGCATGAAGCTCACCGATACCCTGATCCGCAACGCCAAACCCAAGGCCAAGCCGTACAAGCTGCCGCGCGAGGCCGGGCTGTTCCTGCTGGTGAATCCCAACGGGGCCAAGTGGTGGCGCTTCGCCTATCGCTTCGCCGGCCGGGAGCTGCTGCTTTCCCTTGGCGTTTACCCTGCCGTGTCTCTGGGCCATGCCCGCGAACGCCGCGACGAGGCGCGCCGCCTGGTTGCCGCCGGCATCAATCCAAGCGAGCAGCGCCGCGAGGCTCGCGCCGCCGCAGCCGTTGCCAGCGATAGCAAGTATTCGTCCATCGTCGCGCTGTGGAAGGTGGACGAGCTGTCCACCTGCTCGGACGGCTATCAGCAGAACGTTTGCCGGATGCTGGAGCGCGACGTGCTGCCTTACCTTGGTGAGCGTCCGATAACCGAGATCAAGCCGCGTGAGGTCATTGCTGCTTTGGACCGCATCCGCTCGCGCGGTGTGGACGAGACGGCGCGGCGTGCCCGCGCGGTGATGGGACAGGTATTTCGCTACGCCATCCGGCGCGGCCTTGCTGAGCTTGATCCGACGCAGGCGCTGCGAGGGGAGCGCCGCATCAAGCCAGTAAAGCACTTCGCCGCCTTCACTGATCCTGAGGACGTGGCGCGGCTGATGCGCGCGATCTATGACTACAAGGGCACTCCGGAAGTGCGCGCCGCTTTGAAGCTGTCGGCTCTGCTGTTTCAGCGCCCTGGCGAGATTCGGCAGATGCAGTGGAGTCAGATCGACTTCGAGGCCGCGCAGTGGCGCTACGTGGTGAGCAAGACGCGACGCCGCACCGGGCAAAGCCACATCGTGCCGCTGCCGGCGCAGGCCCTGGAGATCCTGCGCGATCTGCAACCGCTCACCGATACCGGCCTCAGCTTGCGTCCGGATGCGCCGCGCTACGTGTTCCCTACGCCCAAGAGCAAGCTGCGTCCGCTGTCTGAAAACGGCGTCCGCGCGGCTTTGCGCACCATGGGCTTCACCAATGAGCAGCACACCGCGCACGGCTTCCGTGCCATGGCGCGCAGCCTGCTGGCAGAGCTGGGATGGAAGCCGGATGCCATCGAGCGCCAGCTGTCGCACAAGGCGGCGGGGCCGCTGGGCGCCGCCTATGACCGCGCCGCTTATCTCGATGAGCGCAAGGCCATGATGCAGGCATGGGCGGACTACCTGGATTCGCTGCGTACCCGCGCCAATGTAGTGGCGCTGCGCGCCGCCTGATGACTCACCGCGAAGCCCTGCGGCGGATCACAGCAGGGCATGAGGCGGGCCGGTAGCGTGCTGAAATCACGCCGCCGGCCCTGACTCGCAACATGGAGGCACCATGTCACAAGCTGCAGACGAGAATACCAAGGAGTTCAACAAGCGCGATGCTTTCGCTTCATGCATCAACACAGCGTGGGAGCTGCGCTCACTAATTCGGGGTGCCCGCGTCTTGTTAGAGGACAGCGAACACGGCATGTCGGATGCGTCTCTCTGTTCCGCCAGCGCGCTACTGCGCATTGCAGAGGGGGAAGCTGTGAATCTGGCGAATGCTGTCGATGAGATAGACACAGCTGGATAACTTCAGTTCAACGCCGCACCTAGCCCGACGGGGCGAAAAGCCGGCACCTTCCCGGCCCGGTGCGGCGCCTTTCTTGAAGGGCGCATGAGGTGGTGCGCGCATGAAAAAGCAAAAAGCTAAATGCGAAGCGAAACCTAATAGGCTCGCCAGCCGGAAGGCCAGACAAGTAGATGCCGCACTTGTTGAGAACTTCCTAAATGATGAGCGGTGGATGTACAGGAAATCAAAAAACGGCGAACACGCTTGGCATGCCTATCGTCTTTGGCGATCCGGTGGCAGGTTCGATGATTTTCCCTTGCCCGGATGGTTGCTGAAGTACTTTGATGAGTGCGCGTCCAGACTCGAAGCAGCGAGAACCAGAGATCAGATTTGCCGCGCCATGGGGCTTGGTGCGCGCGGCTCGGCGTCCACACGGCGCGGATGGAAATCCGCTAAGCGCAGGGCCGATATGGAACGAGAGCGGTACTACTTGCTGCTTATGTTGACTTCAGAGATGGAGCACCGAAAGTTTATTGAAGATAGGGAGCGCAAGATCGGTGAGCCTATCCCTGAATTCGGTGACCTTTACTCAGAGGTTGCCAAGAAATTCGGAAAAGCGCGGAGAACGATAGCCAATATCGCGAGCGAGTACGGACTAACAAAGCGGAAAGCACGAAAATAAGCCAAGAGTGAGTGCGATTTAATCTGTAGCCATCTTCCATCCGTCGCCGCCAGTGTGCGGCCTTGTACGGATGGACAAATGAACAAACCCGCAGACAGATTGATTCCCCCTGCCGAGGCGATGCGCATCGTAGGGGTGAAATCCAGAACCAAGTTTTACGATCTGATCCGAACCGGAGAGCTGCCGCAGCTCATCAAGCGCGGACGTAGCAGTTTCCATCTGGAGAGCGATCTACAAGCCTACGTCGAGCGCATAGCCGCTCAGAGCCGCAAGGGCGCCGCGCAATGAGTGGCTATCCCCTGCTTGGTATCACTTCTCACGATTACACTCGCCTCGCGAAGCTGACGCCTTCCCTCGGCGAATTCCCGCGCTGTGGCCGCTGCTCGCAGTACAAGCCTGAGGGAAGCGGACACAAAGGACAGTGCGCGCGCCTGCGGGCCGAGCTGCAGACCTGGCTGCCGGCGTTTAGGCCGCTGCAGCCGTGCGATTCGCGGGTGAAAGGCAGCGCCATCTGTAAGCGGTTCGAGGTGCAGCCATGAGCAGCAGACAGCGCAAGCTGCCGCTGAGCAAGGTCTGGGACGCGACGTGGCGAGCGCTGGGAGAGACTCCCAAAAAGGAACCAGCGTACGAGCGGAGGCCCTTCTTCATCCCGTCGGATCAACGCAGCTGCCGCAACTGCAAGCATGGCCGCAACGTGGACCGCCGCGACCGTGACGACCCTTGGTTTGTATGCAGGCTCGATGAGCAGGCACGGCAAAGCAGCTTGTTCGGCGGCAGCTGCGTACCTGAGCGGGAGGCGACCTACTGCTGCGAACGCTGGGCATCCGCCCATGATGAATAGCCAGCCGCTGAGCCTCGCCCAGATCATCGACCAATTCCGCAGCGCGATGCGCAGCGCGGGCCTGGACACCGATACGGAGATCGCCGCCGATGGCGCCTTGCACCGCTTTCGCGTGGAAGGCGACAAGCGCGGCCAGCGCAATGGCTGGTATGTGCTGCACGGCGATGGCTTGCCCGCTGGCGAGTTCGGTTGCTGGAAGCGCGGCATTGCCGAGACCTGGCGCGCTGACATTGGCCGCACGCTCACGCCCGCCGAGGAAGCCGAGCACCGCAAGCGGCTTGAGGAGGCGCGCAGAGCACGCGAGGCTGAGCAGGCCAAGCTGCGCGCCGAGGCGCGGCGCAAGGCGGCCAGGCTCTGGAATGAAGCAGCCGAGCGCGTGAAAGCAGCGCATCCGTACCTGGTGAAAAAGGCCGTGAAGGCTTACGGCAGCCGTCAGCTGGGCGATGCGCTGCTGATTCCCGTGCGTGACACCGATGGCCAGCTGCATGGCCTGCAGTTCATACAGCCGGACGGCACCAAGCGCTTCACCAGCGGCATGGCCAAGGCCGGCCACTACCACGCCATCGGCAAGCCGCACGGCCTGCTGCTGGTGTGCGAGGGCTACGCCACCGGCGCCACGCTGCATGAAGCCACCGGCCATGCGGTAGCGGTGGCCTTCGACAGCGGCAACCTGCTGCCGGTGGTGCGCGCCCTGGCCGCCAAGCTGCCCGGCCTGCGCATCGTCCTGGCCGCCGACAATGACCACCGCAGCGAGGGCAATCCCGGCTTGAGCAAGGCACGCGAGGCGGCGGCGCTGATCGGCGGCGCGGTGGTGGTGCCAGAGTTCAGCACCGAGCAGGACGCCAGCGACTGGAACGATTACGCCGCGCTGCATGGCATTGATGCACTGCGCGCCGAGATCGCGCGCCAGCTGGAGCACAGCAGCACCGCAGCGGCTGCGCCGGGCACCACCGAGCCAGCGGCCGAGCCGTCCAAGGTGGTGGCGTTTCGCAAGCGAAAGCAGCCGGAGAAGCAGGCCACCAGCACCGCAGCGCGGCGCGGTGGTGAGCCTGATCCGCAGCAAGCCGGCCGGCCGCACTTCACCTGCGACGATGATGCGGTGTGGTGGCATGAGGTGGACAAGGACGGCAGCGCCGGCCCGCCGTTCTGGGTGTGCCCGCCGCTGGAGGTGCGCGCGTATCTGCGTGACGTGAACAACGAGAACTGGGGCCGCCTGCTGGTGTTTCGCGACAAGGACGGGCAAGAGCATCGATGGGGCATGCCGATGCGCTTGCTGTCGGGCGGCTGCGACGAGATGCGCAGCGAGCTGCTGCGCCTGGGCTTCGACGTACCCACCAGCCAGAAGAATCGCAACCTGCTGACCAGCTACATCCAGCGCGCCAGACCGCAGGCCCGCGCCCGCTGCGTGGAGCGCGCCGGCTGGCATGGCCGCGTTTTCGTGATGCCTGAGCGCACCATCGGTGAGACCGACGAGACGGTGCTGTTTCAGAGCGAGACCACCGGCGGGCACCTGTATCGCGAAAGCGGCAGCCTTGATGCTTGGCGCTCTGACGTGGCGGACCTGTGTCGCGGCAATTCGCGCTTGCTGTTCGTGGTGTCGGTTGCGCTGGCGGGGCCGCTGTTGCATTGGGCCGGCGTGGAGTCGGGCGGCTTCAATCTGCGCGGCGGATCGAGCACCGGCAAGACCACGGCGCTGCGCGTGGCCGCTTCCGTCTGGGGAGGATCTGATTACCTTCGCCGCTGGCGCGCCACGGATAACGCCCTGGAAGCCATCGCCAGCCAGTCCAGCGACTCCCTGCTGATCCTGGACGAGCTGGCGCAGATTGATCCACGCATAGCCGGCGAAGCGGCCTACATGCTGGCCAACGGCGAAGGCAAGGCACGCGGTGCGCGGGGCGGTGGTGCGCGGCCTGTCCTGACCTGGCGCCTGCTCTTTCTCAGCGCCGGTGAGCTGAGCTTGGCGGACCACATGCGCCAAGGTGGCAAGCAAGCGCAGGCCGGACAGGAAACCCGCATGGCCGACATTCCGGCCGATGCCGGCGCGGGCCTGGGCATCTTCGACAACCTGCGCGGCTACTCAACCGGCGCGGCGCTGTCGCGTGCCCTGCTCGATGCCGCCGGCAACGCCTACGGCAGCGCAGGCCCAGCCTTCATTGAGGCCCTGCTGCCGCGCCTGGACACGCTGCAGGACGAGCTGCGCACCGCAAGGCGCCGCTTTCTGGAGCAGCGCATCCCCAAGGGCGCCGATGGCCAGGTGCAGCGCGTGGCGGACCGCTTTGCCCTGGTGGCTGCGGCCGGCGAGCTGGCCACGCGGCTGCGGATCACCGGCTGGGACGAGGGCGAGGCAGAAGCCGCCTGTGTGCGCTGCCTGGAAGCCTGGATTGATGCGCGCGGCGGTGGTGGCAACCTGGAACCGATGCGGATGCTGTCGCAGGTGCGCCGCTTCCTGGAGCTGCACGGCACGTCCCGCTTCCCTTCGCTGGCGGATGCCGACAAAGAGAACTGGGTAACCGTGAACCGTGCCGGCTTTCGTGAGTACGGCGCCGACGAGACAGCCGCTTACTACGTGCTGCCGGGCGTGTTCGAGGACGAGATTTGCGAAGGCTTCGATCATCGGGTAGTGGCCAAGCTGCTGCGCCAGTGCAGCGCGCTGCGTGTCGATGAGGGCGCCGACGAGAAGCGCTTGAAGGTGCAGAAGCGGCTGCCGGGCATGGGCAAGGTCCGCTGTTATCACATCCTGCCGGCGATCTTCGATGCCGTGCCGCCGGGCTGTTGATTGCGCGCGGTGGTGCTGGCCACAAGCCGGCGTTTTCGTAGGGGGATGAAGGCTTGCGGCAGGGTGTACCCAGCGCCAGACAACAGCGGGGACAGGGCTCGCAGTGGCAGCGGCGGTGCCTGTCCCCGCAAGAGGTGGGTACACCGGGTACAAGTGGGGACAAGGCGGCGCAAGCCCGCGCCATGACAGCGTTTCCGCTGTACCCGCTCTTTGTGTTTCAAGTGGGTACACAGTGGGTCCGACCGGGTACATCGGGCCGCGCCCTGGCTGTACCCACTGTACCCGCTGCCCTTTTTCCGTCACCGAAAGAGTGGGTACAGATTGCCCGCATGCATTCAAGGGCTTGCGTGCGGTGTACCCACTGTACCCGGTGTACCCGCTGTTTTTGAGCGTGGCCGAGCGGCGCGCGCTGCAGTAGCTCGCGCACCACCGGGGGCGGGGCAAATCTCTGGGGGCCTTAGAGCGGAAACCGAGTTCACCCCTTCGCGCGCATCGCCGCGAATTCGGCCAGGGGGGTATAGCCCTGGGATGTTGTCCTTGGGCGGGGGTGACAAAAGTTTGTAAGCCTGAAGGGGAAACCGAGGTCCTCCCTCAAAAATGACGAGCGGGAAATTGTAGGGGGGGGGTACTCAAGGCCGGGGTATGCGTGGGCACCGGCTGCGTGCGCGGGCTGACAAGCTCGCCGTGCATCTTGGTGCGAGAAAGACGGAACCGGCCGCGCCGCAAAACGGGCGGTGCGCAGCCGCCGTGAGAGTTAGCGCCGGACATTCAGCCGCTGCCGCGTAATCACAGCAAAGCGCCGAGTGTGCATGACAAACGTGCCGTGGCCATTGTGGCCGTGCGCGCACGCGCGCATCAGTCGCCACCGGGGAACAACACATGATCAAGGGCATGCTGGGTTCGCTTTTCATCGATTTGGAAGCCAACGCTGCCGGCTTTGAATCCGACATGGGCCGCGCGGCGCGCATCGCGGAGAAGCGCACGCTGGAGATCCAGCAGCACGCGGAGCGGATGGCGCGCGCTGCCACGCTTGCATTCGCTGCGGTGTCAGCCGCTGCAGCTGCGAGCGTGAAGAATGCACTGGATCAGGCAGACGCCTTGAACAAGGCATCACAGAAGGTCGGCATGCAAGTTGAGAAGCTGGCACAGCTTCGCTTCGGCGCTCTGCTTTCAGACGTTGATTTTGACGCGCTGACCGGAGGTCTCACCAAGTTCAACAAAGCCATCATTGAAGCCACGAGCAGCCAGGGCGAGCAGCGGGCCGCTTTCTCGGCGCTCGGGATCACGCTGCAAGACCTGAAGGGAATGGCGCCCGATCAACTGCTCTACAAAGTGGCGGACGGCTTTTCGCAAGCGAAAGACGATGCCAGCAAAACCGCTGTTGCAATGGCGCTGTTTGGCAAGTCGGGCGCCGATCTGATCCCGCTGTTGAATGCGGGGAGCGCGGGGCTTGATCAGTTTGGAGCGCGGGCGGCTCAGCTCGGCATCGTTATCGACAGCAAGACTGCGGCTGCGGCTGAGGCGTTCAATGATCGTCTGACCGATCTTCACTCCGTCGTGGATGGCGTCTCGGCAAAGGTTGCCGGCGGCCTGCTGCCAACCATGAATGACCTAAGCGCACAGTTTGCCGACTTCGCCAAGGATGAGGCCAACGTTGCGGCTATGACCGACCTGGTAAACGGATCGGTTAAGGGCTTGCTGGTATCAGCACTAGCGGTGAAGGGCGCCTTTGATGCAGTGACAGGCACGTACAAGACCTTCTATGAAACAGGCAAGGCGTTGTTCAGCGGCGGCCCTGGCAAGGCCTTCGACAGGCTCTCTTCTGGTTTTGGAGCAAACGTAAAGGACAAAATCGAGAGCGACTTTGCGGCCATCATGAAGGTGATGGATGCCGGGCAGAACGGAATGGCGGAGAAGGTGCAGGCCATCGTTGCCGCGCAGCAAGGCAAGAGCCTTGGGTTTAATCCTGGCGCCAAGCCGGCTGGAACTAGAGCGATAAAGCTAGAGCCCTCTGCAGCAGTGCGCGAGATAGACGCGGGCGTTAAGCAAATGTTTGAAGACAGCATGCGGGGGGTCGAGGAAGCGCTTCGCGAGCGACAGGCGGCGATGGATAGAGTTGAAGAACAGCTAAAGCGGTTTCAAGAATCGCTGAAGACGCCTGCTCAGCGCGCGCAAGATGCCTTCGATCTGAATCAGAAAGCCATAGACAGCGCGGCCGGTCTTGGTGCGGATGATCGTTTTCAGCTTCGTGTCGCCAATGAACAGCAGCTTGCGGATTCTTTGCTGGAGATCCAGCTTGATCGAATCGATAAGGAGCTTGAGGCGGAGCGGCGCGCGAATCAGGAAAAAGTGCAGCTGATGCAGCAGCAGCTGTCCGTCGCGGAAGGCGTCTTCGGCAATCTGGCTGCAGCATTCCAGAACAGCGGCCGGCGTGGATTCGAGGCATTCAAGGCGCTAAGCGTCGCGCAAGCCACCGTCAGCACGATTCAAGGTGCGGTGGGTGCATTCACCCAGGCGGTGAGCGTGATTCCACCGCCGGCCGGCGAGGCCATCGGCATCGCAGCTGCGGGGGCTGTCACCGCTGCAGGCCTGGCGCGTGTGGCCCAGATCAATGCCATGCACTACGGCGGCGCCTACGCGGAAGGCGGCCGCCCGCCGGTGGGCCGCTGGAGCTTGATTGGCGAGCGGGGAGCGGAGATGTTCAAGCCTGATCGCCCAGGCACAGTGCTGTCGCACGAAAAGCTCCAGGGCCTGATGGGTGGTGGCCGCGGGCCTTTGAATGTCCAGATCGTCAACAATGGGCCACCCCTAGCCGTCAATGGCTCGGCCTGGGACGGCGACACGCTGCGTCTATTCACCGATGTAGCACGCGCCGCTGTGGCAGCCGATGCTGCGGACCTTCGCTCGCAGCTGTCTCGTAGCCTGGCAACGGTGCATCGCACGGCACCCAGGGCGGTGCGCTGATGAGCGGCGAAAGGGAGATGTTTCCCGGTGATGGCGCGCCGCTTCTTTTTCGGTTCAGCATCCCGACGGGCACTGAGCGTAGCAGCGAAAAAGCCTGTCAGATGAACATGAGGCACTACGGGCCATGCTGGGTTCGGGTGATGGTGCCCGGCGCAGAAGTCACATTCATGGCACGGCCCGGCGATTCCGTGGGCGTGACAGGCGTTGAAGCGCATCAAGTGGTGTTCGAGTTCCTGCAGGAGGAGAGCGCCAAGCCCGGACAGCTCACGTTGGCAAAGGCGTCCAGCGGAAGCGCCGGCGGATCAAGCGGCGCTCAAAGCTGATTTGCGCAACATGGCCACAAGCACAGCCTTGCCGCTAACCGTTCGTCGGGTTGAAAACTCAAGCTTGTTCTTTTCTTGGGCCGCGTAAGGACCATGGAAAAGATTGAAGTCGGGTGGTCATTTGCAAAGATGCGGGTAACTTTTCGGGTAAGTCCGGCTGATTCAGATGAAAATAATCATGCACATCAGTGGCATAAGCTAACTTTTCGGGCGCTGTCTCCCGACCACCTCAAGTTCTTGGTTGTCCGCCAGTATCACGAAAACCGCGCTCTTGCGCGGTTTTTTTGTTGGCTTTGGTTCCTGACGGTAAACGGACCCGCAAGGTGTTCGAAGCCAGGATGCCGGCTGTCCGCGTTCGTCGGCTTGCGACTGCCGGCTGGCGCGACTGCTGCGTTATGCACGAGAGCTTGCGGCAATGTAGTCAACGGAGACCCGCCCGACGTCTCCACGGGGTCCGTGCAAACCCCGTCAATGCAATGCCCGCGCTTTGGCGCGGGCTCTTTTTTTTTGAGCGGCATTCGCGGTCGTGCGCAGCCGACGCACGGTGATGATCGCAAGGATGCGCAGCGCAGCGGCGTTCAAGATGAAGGCGGCAAGGCCGATAACAAAGCAGGTGCCGCACAGGCATGAATGCTTGAGGAAGATCCGCCGTGTCTTACGCAACCGCCGTCCGCTCGTATCAGGAAGCCTCCGCCAGCGCCGCTGCCGGCGAGGCCTCGGCACATCAGTTGGTGGCCATGCTCTACGCCGGCGCGCAGGCGCGTCTGGCAACTGCACGCGGCGCCATTGCTCGTGGTGATGTCTCCGGCAAGCTCAAGGCGATGTCCGCGGCGCTGGCGATCATCGAACACCTGCAGGTGAGCCTGGATCACTATGGCGGCGGCGAAATCGCTGCGCGTCTGCAGGCGCTCTACGAATACATGCAGCGGCGTCTGCTGCACGCCAACGTCGCCAACGATGCGGCGGCGGTGGACGAGGTGCTGGGCTTGCTGCGCTCGCTCAGCGAAGGCTGGAACGGCATCGCACGGCAGGTCTGAACATGAACCCCGCGCGCAGCGAATGCCTGAGTTACGAGGATCGCCTGCCGGTCGCCTTGCGTCCGGCGGCGACGAACGGCATTCCCGGCGGCTGGCAGGAGCAGAACCTGCGCGTGCTCGCGGCCATCGCCACGCTCGATGAGCGTCCGCGTCTGGATCCGGACAGCGGCACCGGCGCTGAATTCGAGCGACTGCATCGCAAGTTCGACGTGATGATCGAACTGCTGGGCGCGCTGCTGCGCACGCAGTCGAGTCTGCCGCAGCCGCAGATGGTGCGGCTCAGCAGTGAAGGTTTGTCGCTGCCCTTGTCCGAGGCTGCGCCATCACCAGGAAGCCTTCAGGAAGTGGAACTGCATCTGCATGCCTGCGCGCCTTCGCCCTGGCGCTGGCTCGCTGAAGTGAGCAGCCACGAAGCGGGCGAATTGCAATTACGTTTTTTACCCATGTCGATGGCGCTTGCCACCGCTCTGGAGCGACACGTGTTCACCCGTCACCGCCGGTCCGTTGCCGATGCGCGTTCACCGGCCCGGCTCGCCTTGGCGGGGCGTACATCCTAGACAATCGTTTTCATCAGTTATGTTGGACGGAGTGTTTGATGCGCGTGATCCTGGCCGAATCGCAAACCCTGGTGAGAGTTGGTTTGCGCCGTCTGCTCGAAGAGCAGAATGCCGCTCAGATCGTCGGTGAGGCCGCCGACGGACAGCAGCTGCTGGAACTGACCGGGCGTCTGCGCCCGGACGCGGTGATCACCGAAATCAATCTGCCGCTGCTCAGCGGCACCGAAGCACTCACGCAGATCCGTCGTCATTACCCTGAAGTCGCAGTGCTGATCCTTTCATCGCTGATCGACGGTCAGCATGTGCGCAGCGCGCTGCGCTGCGGCGCCGCCGGCTTCATCGCCAAGGATGCCGAACCGGTGGAGCTGGGCCTGGCCTTGCGCGCCGTGCAGCGCCGGCAGATTTACCTGAGCCCTTCGATTTCACATCTGGCGGTGGAACGGCGCAGTGATCATCGCGTCGAAGACAGCGCCGAACTCACACCGCGTCAGCGGCAGGTGCTGCAGCTCATCGCGCGCGGCAAGTCGACGAAAGAAATCGCCAGCCTGATGGGCGTGAGCATCAAGACCGTGGAGACGCATCGCGCGCGCCTGATGCAGACTCTGGGTCTGTACGGCACCAATGCCCTGATGCGCCATGCCATTCGTCTGGGGCTGGACTACGCTCAGCTGTAATCGGCATCTGCCGAGTTTCCGACATCGGTCAGGGTTCGCCTGACAATTTGTAAGGAATATTTTGATTTGACCTGAGGCGACTTTGCGAAAAAGTGACGACATCGAATCCGGTGTTCCATCACGAGCAAGGTAAGCCACATGAGCAAGGTCCAAATCCAGGGTCGTCTCGGTCAGCAGATGGCCATGACCCCGCAGCTGTTGCAGTCGATCCGCTTGCTGCAGCTGTCGAGCCTGGAGCTGGAGCAGGAACTGCGTCAGGCCTTGCAGAGCAATGTCATGCTCGAAGGCGATCTGGATCTCGTCGACGAGGAACAGCCTGAGCAGACCGAGTCCGAGCCGCAGACGCCGGACGAGGAAACCGAAGTCAGCGGCCAGGACGCCGATGCGCGCGCCAAGGTCGAAGCCGATTTCGACTGGTCCAGCGCCGAGTCCTGGTCCGGCGGCGAACCCCCCGAAGAAGATGGTGAGAGCTGGGAGGCGCGTCTGCCCGCGCAAGCGGTGGCCGATGCCCGCGTTGCGGCGCTGGCACAGCTGCAGCTGATGGTGCGCAGCCCGCGCGAAGCGGCGTTGGTCGCGGCCATCGTCGAAGCCGTGGACGACAACGGTTATCTCGAAGAAAGCCTGGACGACATCGCGGCGCGCTGCGCGCTGCAGCCGGCGCCGCAGGCCGAGGAGATGGACGCGGCGCTGCGTCTGGTGCAGTCGGTGGAGCCCAGCGGTTTTGCCGCGCGCGATCTGCGCGAATGTCTGCGTCTGCAGCTCGCTCAGCAGCCGCGCGGTGCCGCGCGCACGCTGGCCGGTGAAATCATCGATGAACATCTGGAACTGCTGGCCGCGCACGACTACGCCGCGCTCGGTGCGGCGCTGCAAGTGGATGCGGTGGAACTGCACGGCGCCCTGGATCTGCTGCTCTCGCTCAATCCCAAGCCGGGCAGTGGCCTGGCCGCCGCCGCCGAAGCGGCGCTGCCCGATCTGATCGTCACCGGCACGCCCGGCGCCTGGAAGGTGGAACTCAATGCCGAGCGTCTGCCGCGCCTGCGGGTGAACCGTCTCTACGAGCGTACCATCGCCAACAGCTCGCATCGCGCCCTGCGTGATCAGCTGCAGGAAGCGCGCTGGCTGGTGCGCGGCCTGGAGATGCGCCACGACACGCTGCTGCGCACCGGTCGCGCGATCTTCGAACGCCAGCAGGCGTTTCTGGAGCGTGGCGAGGAAGGCATGGCGCCGCTCACGCTGCGCGAAATCGCCGAGCGCATCGGCATGCACGAATCCACGGTGTGCCGCGTCACCACCAACAAGTGGGTGCAGACGCCCTGGGGCGTGTACGAACTCAAGGCTTTCTTCCCCTCGCAGATCGCCGGTCGCGAAGGCGACACCTCGGGCACCGCGGTCAAGGCGATGATCCGCCGCATCATCAACGCCGAGAATCGTCAGGCACCTTTGTCCGACGGACAGATCGGCGCGCTGCTTGCGCGTCAGGGCGTGCGCATCGCACGTCGCACGGTTGCCAAGTATCGCGAAGGCATGCGCATTCCCGCCGTCAAGGATCGTTTGCCCAGTGCCAGCACCGCTCGTCTGCCGATAGCCGGTTGAGTATTGCGAGCGTGAAAACTTCTTGACGCGACCGACGGACGTTCGTCGCCCAAAACCTAGCTGCCATCGGTCGCAATCGTCTGCAGTGTCAAAGCGCCGGCATAGTGAATCGCAGAATCGTCAAAGCGGTGACGGATTCACGCTAAAGGGGATTGCTCATGTCGGACAGTCGCGTGCTGGTCATTGATCTGGATACACAGCGTGCGGAAAGCCTGCGCGCCATTCTCGAATTCATCGAGCATCGTGCCGTGCTGGTGGAAGACGCCGCACAGCTTTCGCTCGAAGGCCAGCGCCCCCAGGATTTTCTTGCGGTGATCATCGGCAAGACCGAAGGCGACAGCATCATGCGCTTCGTCGACTGGCTCAAGCGTGATCGCCTGCACCCGCCGCTGCTGGTACTGCAGCCTTATCACGCGCTGGCCATGGAACGCTTCGGACTGGACGAGAGCGCCTGCCTGACGCTGGAAACGCCGGTGCGTTACGCCGCGCTTTCGGAGCTGCTCAAGCGCGCCTCGCTGTTGCGTGAAATGGCGCATACGCCGCGCGCCGCCGCGCAAGGCCCCACCGGCAATTCCTCAGCGGTGCGCCGCGTGCGCGCACTGATCGAACAGGTCGCCGGCTTCGACACCACGGTGCTGATCACCGGCGAGTCCGGTACCGGCAAGGAAGTGGTGGCACGCGCCATTCATGCGCGCTCGCCGCGTCGCGATCAGCCTTTCGTGGCGGTGAACTGCGGCGCCATTCCGGCGGAGCTTCTGGAGAGCGAGCTGTTCGGTCATGAGAAGGGCGCGTTCACCGGCGCGATCACCGCGCGGCGCGGCCGCTTCGAACTGGCCGACGGCGGCACGCTGTTTCTCGACGAGATCGGCGACATGCCGCTGCCGATGCAGGTGAAGATCCTGCGCGTGCTGCAGGAGCGCAGCTTCGAGCGCGTCGGCGCCACGCGCAGCACGCAGTGCAATGTGCGCATCGTCGCCGCCACGCATCGCAATCTCGAGGAGGCCATCATCAAGAACGCCTTCCGCGAGGATCTGTATTACCGCCTCAATGTGTTTCCCATCGAGATGCCGCCGCTGCGCGAACGCACCGAGGATCTGCCGATGCTGATCGACGATCTGATCCAGATGCAGGAGCGCCATGGTCAGCGCGGCATGCGTCTGGCGCCGGACGCGGTGCATACGCTGCGCCAGTATCACTGGCCGGGCAATGTCCGCGAGCTGGCGAATCTGATCGAACGCCTGGCGGTGCTGCATCCCGGCAAGCTGGTGGATGCCGCGAATCTGCCGCCGCGTTATCGCAGCGGTCTGAGTGAAAGCGGCAGCGCGCCGAGCGTGCAGCCGGTGGAACCGCTGACGCCGCCGGCGCCACGCGTGGAACTCAATGAGCCACTGCGTTTCGCCTCACCGATGCTGCCGGCGCAGGCGCTGTCGGAACTGCCGCCGGAAGGTCTGAGCCTGAAGGATCACATCGAGGCCATCGAGCTGTCGCTGATCCGTCAGGCGCTGCAACAGGCCGGTGGTGTGGTGGCGCATGCCGCCAAGCTGCTCAACACGCGGCGCACCACGCTGGTGGAGAAGCTGCGCAAGTACGGGCTGACACGCGAAGCCGGTGGTCTGGAGCTGGAACCGACCACGTTCTGATCGTCGCCGTGTCGGCGCTTTGACGCGCCGGCACGGGAACAGGACTTGCACCGACGTCAGCAAACCGGCTCCACAAGCAAACCATGAACGACATCAACGTCAGCCAAGTACTCGCACAGATCCGCACCCTGCAGGCGCAGGCGGCGGCTGCTGGCGCGCGTTCGGCGGCGCCAGCCGCCAGCGCCGCCGCGCCCTCGGCCAGCGCGCTCGGCGGCAGCAGCTTCGCGTCGGCGCTGAAGAGCGCGATCAGCGATGTCAACGGTGCGCAGCAGGATGCGACGCGTCTGCAGAAGTCCTTCGCGCTGGGTGATCAGAACGTGGAGTTGTCCAGTGTGATGCTCGCCACCGCCAAGGCGCAGGTGGAATTCAAAGCGATGACCGAGGTGCGCAACCGTCTGGTGGCCGCCTATCAGGACATCATGAACATGCCGTTGTAAGCACGCGCTCATGGCCAGCTCCCAACTCGCAACCATCAAGCATCTCAAGGACATCCCGGCCCTGCGCCAGCTGTTCGGTCTGGCCGCCATAGCCGTGGCGGTGGCCGGCGGTCTGTGGCTGTGGAGCTGGTCCAAGGACGCGGCCTATACGCCGCTGTTCAACAATCTTTCGGACAAGGATGCCGGCGAGGCCGCCGACAATCTGCGCGCCGCCGGCATTCCGTATCGCATCGACAACGGTGCGCTGGTGGTGCCGCAATCGCGCGTCTATGACGCACGCCTGAAGCTCGCCTCGCAAGGCCTGCCGCACGATGCCAGCCAGGGCTTCGAGCTGATTCAGGAGCAGCAGAGCTTCGGCACCAGCCAGTTCATCGAGAACGCGCGCTATCAGCACGCGCTGGAAACCGAGCTGGCGCGCACCATCGGCAATCTGCAGCCGGTGCGCGGCGCGCGTGTGCATCTGGCGATTCCCAAGCCCTCGGCATTCGCCCGCAAGGAAGATGCGCCCAGCGCCTCGGTGTTCGTCGAGCTGTATTCCGGTCGCAGCCTGGATCGTGATCAGGTGGCCTCGATCGTGCACCTGGTCGCCTCCAGCGTGCCCGGCCTGCAGCCGGCCTCGGTGACGGTGATCGACCAGCTGGGTCATCTGCTCAGCGATACCGATCCCGACAGCCCGGTGGCGCGCAGCGCCGAGCAGTTCGAGCACACGCGCCGCATCGAAGCCGACTACGTGCGGCGCATCGAGCAGCTGCTGGCGCCGATGATGGGCAGTGGCCGCGTCAATGCGCAGGTCACCGCCGACATGGACTTCTCCGAAGTGGAAGAGGCGCGCGAGCAGTACGGCGCCGAGCCGCAGAAAGTCCGCAGCGAACAGATTTCCGAAGACGTCACGCGCAGCGCCAGCGGCAAGAGCCAGGGCGGCGTGCCGGGCGCCACCAGCAATCAGCCGCCGGCCAATCAGCCCGCGCAGGCGCTGACCAACGCCAAGAACGCGCAGAACCCCCAGGCGGCCCAGCAGGCGCAGGCCAGCACCGACGACATCCAGTCGCAGAGCAAGCAGGAATCGCGCACCTTCGAGATGGATCGCACCTTGAGCCACACGCGTCAGCCGGTGGGCCGGCTGCGGCGCCTGTCGGTGGCGGTGCTGCTGGACAACCTGCCGCGTCCCAAGGCCGCCGCGCCGGCGGATGCCAAGGACAAGGACAAGGGCAAGGCCGAAGCGGCCGCGCCGGAAATGGTGCCGACGCCGCTGACCGCCGAGGAGCTGGCCAAGGTCGAGGCGCTGGTCAAGGAAGCGGTGGGCTTCAGCGGTGATCGCGGCGACACCGTGTCGGTGCAGAACGCGTCTTTCATCACCACCGAAATCGCCGCGCCCGAGGAACTGCCGATCTGGAAACAGCCGCAGACGCGCGAGATCGCGCAACAGGTCGGTGGCGTGCTGCTGGTGCTGGTGCTGCTGCTGGTGATCGTGCGGCCGACGCTGCGCCAGCTGCTCAATGCGCCGCTGCAGCGCGTGAGGTTCGTGAGCGAAGGCGGCGAGGGTGGCGAAGCCATGGCCCTGCCGGGCGCAACGGCCGGAGGCGGGCAGATGCCCGCCGCCATCGGCGCCGGCGGCATGCCGGAAGCGCTGCCCGCGGGCGGTTACGAACAGAAGCTCCAGCTGGCGCGCAAGGCCGTGGGTGAGGATCCCAAGCGCGTCGCGCAGGTGGTCAAGACCTGGGTCAATCAGGAAGGCAGCTGATGGCAGCGGCAGGCAACAACGGCGGCAACGCCAACAACCAGATTTCCGGCACCGAGCGCGCCGCGATTCTGCTGATGTCCCTGGGCGAGGCGGAAGCCGCCGAGGTGCTCAAGCACATGAACGCCAAGGACGTGCAGAAAGTGGGCGCGGCCATGGCTTCGCTGACCAATGTCAGCCGCGAGCGCGCCGAGAACGTGATGGAAAACTTCGTCATGGAACTGGACGCGCAGACTTCGCTGGGCGTCGGTGCCGATGACTACGTCAAGCGCGTGCTGGTCGGCGCGCTGGGCAATGACAAGGCCAACGGTCTGATCGACCGCATCCTGCTCGGCCGCAACAGCAAGGGCCTGGAAGCGCTGAAGTGGATGGAGACCCGCGCAGTCGCCGATCTGGTGCGCAACGAGCATCCGCAGATCGTCGCCATCGTGCTGGCCTATCTGGACCCCGATCAGGCTTCCGAGATTCTGACGCTGCTGCCCGAGCGCATGCGCAGCGATGTGCTGATGCGCATCGCGCGGCTCGACGGCATCCAGCCGCAGGCGCTGCGCGAACTCGACGAAATCATGGAGAAGCAGTTCTCCGGCGGCAACAATCTGAAATCCTCCAGCGTCGGCGGCATCAAGGTCGCGGCCAACATCCTCAACCTGATGGAGACCTCGCAGGAGCAGTCGATCATCGGCCGCATCGCCGAGAACGATCAGGAACTCTCGCAGAAGATCCAGGACCTGATGTTCGTGTTCGACGATCTGGGCGAGGTGGACGACCGCAGCATCCAGACGCTGTTGCGCGATGTCTCTTCCGACACCCTGGCGCTGGCGCTCAAGGGCGCCGATCCGCGCATCCGCGAGAAGATCCTCAAGAACATGTCCAAGCGTGCCGCCGAAATGCTGGTCGAGGACATGGAGTCGCGCGGCCCGGCCAAGCTGTCCGAAGTGGAAGGCGCGCAGAAGGAAATGCTGGTGGTGGCGCGGCGTCTGGCCGAGGCCGGCACCATCGTGCTGGGCGGCAAGGGTGAGGAAATGGTGTGATGAACGACACCGCCGGCCCCGAGGTGGAACTGTTGTCCGATCCGCAGGCGCAGCTGCGCCGCTGGCAGGTGCCGGACTTCGGCAGCCCCAGCGAGCCGCTGACCGCGCAGCAGATCGACGACATCGAACGCGCCGCCTACGATGAAGGTCATCAGCGCGGTTACGACGATGGCTATCGCGCCGGACAGGCGCTGGTGCAGCAGCAGGCGCAGCGCCTGCGCGGCCTGCTGGAGCATCTGAGCCGGCCGCTGCAGCATCTCGACGACGAGGTCGAACAGCTGCTCAGCGATCTGGCCTGCGGTGTGGCGCGGCGCATTCTCGACGCCGAGCTGGAACTCAAGCCCGAGCGCGTGCTGGAGCTGCTGCGCAGCGCCATGAGCGCCTTGCCCGAGGACTTGCGCGAGCTGCGCCTGGACGTGAGCCCCCAGGATGCCGAGCTGGTGCGCGCGCAACTGCAGCCGCCGCCCGAATGCAAGCGCCTGCGCGTGCACGAGGATGCGCAGCTGGCACCGGGCGACTGCCGCCTGCACACCGAAAACATTTACGTGGACGCGCGCCTGGATGCGCGCGTGACACAGCTGCGCCAGGGTCTGCACGAGGCCCGGCGATGAACGCCAGCACCGCCAGCTGGCAGCGCGGCGCTGCGCAGCGCTGGAGCGCGGGCCTGCTGCGTCGCAGCGCCCAGCTGCCGGCGCTGCCGGATCTGAATCCGCAGGGCCATCTGCAGCGCGTGGTGGGCCTGACCCTGGAAGCGGTGGGCCTGCGCCTGCCGATCGGCGCGCGCTGCAGCGTGGAAAGCGAGGACGCGCCGCTGATTGCCGAAGTGGTCGGCTTTGCCGGCGACCGCACTTATCTGATGCCCACCGGCGAGATGCGTGGTCTCAAGCCGCACGCCCGCGTCAGCCCGCTGGCCGGCAGCGGCAGCATCCACATCGGTGAAAGCGTGCTGGGCCGGGTGCTCGACGCCGAAGGTCATCCCATCGACGGCGAAGGTCCGCTGCGCGGCGATCAGGAAGTCTCGCTGCAGGCCACGCCGCTCAATCCCCTGCGTCGCGAGCCGGTGGAAAAGCCGCTGGACGTGGGTGTGCGCGTGATCAACGCTCTGCTCACCGTCGGTCGTGGCCAGCGTCTGGGCCTGTTCGCCGGCACCGGCGTGGGCAAGTCCACGCTGCTGGGCATGATGACGCGCTTCACCAAGGCCGAAGTGATCGTGGTCGGCCTGATCGGCGAGCGCGGCCGTGAAGTGCGCGAGTTTCTCGACAAGAGTCTGGGCGCCGAAGGCCGGCGCCGTGCGGTGGTGGTGGCCACGCCGGCCGACCGTTCGCCGCTGCTGCGCCTGCGCGCGGCCTATACCGCCACTGCCATCGCCGAGCACTACCGCGATCAGGGCAAGCACGTGCTGCTGCTGATGGATTCGCTGACGCGCTTTGCGCATGCCTGCCGCGAGATCGGCCTGGCCGTCGGCGAGCCGCCCACCACGCGCGGTTATCCGCCTTCGG
The DNA here is from genome assembly GCF_900111015.1 of Solimonas aquatica. Lineage (GTDB taxonomy): Bacteria > Pseudomonadota > Gammaproteobacteria > Nevskiales > Nevskiaceae > Solimonas > Solimonas aquatica. Next base: position 227,957 of record NZ_FOFS01000008.1, read on the forward strand.
TGTTCGCGCGCCTGCCGGCGCTGGTGGAACGCGCCGGCAATGGCTACGCGGGCCAGGGCTCGATCACCGCCTTCTACACCGTGCTCACCGAAGGCGACGATCTGCAGGACCCGATCGCCGATGCGGCGCGCGGCATTCTCGACGGACACATCGTGCTCTCGCGCGCCATCGCCGACGCCGGCCTGTATCCGGCGGTGGACATCGAAGCCTCGATCTCGCGCGTGATGCACGACATCGTCGGCGAGGAACACATGCAGAAGGCGCGCGCGCTCAAGCGCCTGTTCAGCGCCTATCAGCGCAATCGCGACCTGATCAACATCGGCGCCTATCAGCGCGGCGCCGACGCCATCGTCGATGCGGCGCTGGAGAAGTGGCCGCGCATCGAAGAATTCCTCAAGCAGGACACGCACAAGGCCGCGAGTTTCGTGGACAGCGCGCGTCAGCTTGAACAGCTGCTCGGTTGAGTCAAGACCCCATCCCCCAATAGAACGCCCTGGAGCCTTACATGATGACCTCCGCCCGCATCGAACCCTTGCAGGAACTCGCCGAACAGCGCGAGGAGCAGGCGGCACGGGAACTGCGCGCCGCCCAGCAGTTGCTGGTGCAGCGCAAGGCGCAGCTGGAAGAGCTGAGCCGCTATCGCAGCGACTACGAGGCCGGTACCGAGGTGGCGGCGCCGGCGCTGCTGCGCAACCGCCTGGCTTTTCTCGACCGTCTGCGTGATGCCGAGCGCTATCAGCAGCAGCAGGTGGAAGCGGCGCGGCGTGGTGTGGAGCAGCTGCGCGCCAAATGGGCCGAGCAGTATCGCGCTTCGGCCACCATGACCCAGCTGCACGCTTCCTATCAGCGTCAGGAGCGCCAGCAGGCCGACCGTCGCGAGCAGGCCAAGCTCGATGAGCTGGCGCTGCGCATGCACGTCAAGCCGGACCAACTTTTTTGATCGCCATCCAGGCCAATGCCGCGGCGGCCGGCACGGCGCCGCTGGCGGCGCCGGCGCAGGGCGCGGCGTCCGACGGATTCGCGGGCTTGCTGGGTCTGGCGGCGACGCAGTCGCCGGCGACCGAGGCGCCGGCCCCACTGCCGGGCGCTGCGCAGCCGCAAGCGCTGACGGTTGAAACGACGCTGGCACTCAATCCCGCGTCGCCGGCCAATGCCGAGGCCCTGAGCCCGGATGCGGCGGCACAGCCGCAAGGCGAGGGACTGCCGCCGGTGTTGCTGGCCCTGCGCAGGCTGCAGCCCGAGAACGCCGCAAACGTGGCGCTGCCGGATGCAGCGGCGACGCCGGCGAGCGGGCCGGTGCCCGGCGCCGCTGCGGCCACCACGACCAGCAGCACGCCGGCGCCGCTGCCGGCGAGCGCCGCGCTGCGCCGGCTGCTGATCCGCGACGATTCCGCAACGCCAGGCGCCCAACCGGACGGTGAGCCGGCCGCGACGCTGCCCGCAAAAGCGCCGAGCGATGCCGCTGCCGTCGCAACCAGCCCGACTTCAGCAAGCGCGCTTGCGAGCGCAGCCGAAACCAAAACCGCCGCCGCAGCGATCAGCAAGGCTGCGGCCCCCAGCCCGGACAAGAGTCCCGACACTGCCAGCGCGACGACGAGCCCCGCCGCTCGCCAGGACAGCGCGGCCAGGCCGCCGCTGCCGGAGGCTGCGACGCCGCCGGACGCCGCCGCTGTTGCGGACGCCGGCGACGAGGCCGAGCCCGCAAGCCCGCCGCTGCCAGCCAGCGAACGCAGCGCGCCGCCGGACGCCGCGCCCGTTCTGCGCGGCGATGCGGCAACAGCGAGCCCCCCGAACACGACGGACAGCAAGGCGGCAGGCACTGCCAGGCAAGGCCTCGGCAAACCGGCGCCGAAGGCGGACAGCGCCGTGGCGGGCGAGGCTGCCAAGACCGTGGAGGCGCGGCCGGTGGCCACGCCAGCGACGCAGGACAAGGCCGAAGCCGAGCCTTCGACGCCGGACGAGGAGGCGCCCGATGCCGGCGCCGCCGCCGATCCGGCGCTCAGCGCTGCGCCGGCAAACGACAATCCGATGGCGGCCGCCGTGATGGCGGCGGCGGTAACGCCCAAGGCCGCGCCGACGGCGGAGCCGGGCGTGAGCCCTGACCCGACTGCTGCCGACCGCATCCAGCTCCCGGGCAAACCGGCTGGCAGGCCTGCAGCCAGGGACCGCGAGGATTCCGCCGCCTCGACCGAGCCTGCCGCGCCCGCGCCGGCCAGCGGTCTGACGCTGACGCCCGGCAGCAACCCGGCGGACAGCGCCGCAACGCCCGCGCCGACGCTGGCGCAGCACAACGAGGCCGTGCCGCGCGCGCAGGGCAGCGGCGACACCCTGAATGTGCCGGCCAACTCGGCAAGCGAGAGTGGCGCGGCTTCGCCTTCACTGGCCACGCTGCTCTCGCCGCATCCGCACAACCTCAGCGCGCCGACCGGCGGTAGCGATGCGCCCGCCAGCGGCAGCGCGCTGAGCACGCCAGTGCCGGTGGACGCCGATCTGCCCGAGGCGCTGGGCGAGCGTGTGCTGATGCTCAGCGAAGCCGGCGTGAGCAGCGCGCGCATCGAGCTGCATCCGGCCGAACTCGGCAGCCTGGTGGTGCATATCGAAGTGCATAACGATCAGGCGCAGGTGGCATTCAGCGCCGACAATCCCGCCACCCGCAGCCTGCTGCAGCAGGCCATGCCGCAGCTGCGCGAGCTGTTCGGCAGCCAGGGTCTGCAGCTGATGCGCACCCGCGTCGAAGAACGTCAGCGTGACGGCGCCAGCAGCAGCGCCGGTGGCGGCTTTGCCTCCAGCCGCGCGCGCGGTGAGAGCACGCCGGTGCGCCGCATCGGCCGTATCCGTCTGGTTGACGCCTACGTCTGAAATTTGTCGCGCATTTTTCCGGTCGCGCTGCCGGAAAACCGCCGCCGTCGCCCGGGCTATACCGCTTAGCGCAAGAACACCCCTGGAACACGACTTGCTCGGCACGCTTGTCTCATCAAAGCGTCGCCATTGGGGCGCGCGCCACCAGAACCAGTCAAGCCGGGAGCGTTACCGACATGTCGAAAGCCGAAAAGGAACCTGCTGAAGGCGAAGCCGCAGCCGCCAAGCCCAAGAAGAACATCATGGGTCTGCTGCTGCCGATCCTGATTTCGGCGGTAGTGGCCTCCGCCGCTGCCGGCGGCGTGAGTTTCTTCATCGCCAAGAAGCTGATCAGCGAAATGGCGCCGGCCGGCGAGGCTGGTCACGAGGGCGACAAGAAGAAAGAGGAAGAACACAAGGGCCCGACGATCTACGTGCCGATGGAGCCGCCGTTCGTGGTCAACATCGATGACAACGGCACCAGCCGCTTCCTGCAGGTGGCGGTGCAGATGTCCACGCACGATCCCAAGGGCGCCGAAGAGATCAAGGGCGCCGAGCCGCGCATCCGCAACGATGTGCTGATGCTGTTCTCGCAGCAGAAGATCGAAGAGCTGAGCTCGCCGGACGGCAAGGAAAAGCTGCGCGTGGCGGTGCTGGCGGCGGTGCAGAAGATCCTCGAAGAGGAACTCGGCAAGCCGACGGTCGAGGGTGTGTACTTCACCAGCTTCGTGATCCAGTAAGCCATGGCCGCCGATCTGCTCTCGCAAGACGAAATCGATGCGCTGTTGCATGGCGTCGATTCCGGTCGCGTCGACACCACGCCGCCGCCGGCACCCGGCGAGGCGCGCAACTTCGACTTCGCCACGCAGGACCGCATCATCCGCGGTCGCATGCCGACGCTGGAGATGGTCAACGAGCGCTTTGCGCGTCTGTACCGCATCTCGCTGTTCAACATGCTGCGGCGCACGCCGGAACTCACCGTGGTCGGCATCGAGACCATGAAGTTCTCGGAGTACACGCACTCGCTGTTCGTGCCCACCAGCCTGAACATGGTGCGCGTCAAGCCGCTGCGCGGCACCGCGCTGGTGGTGCTGGAGCCGCGTCTGGTGTTCACGGTGGTGGACAATTTCTTTGGTGGCGACGGCCGCATCTACACCAAGATCGAAGGCCGCGAATTCACGCCCACCGAGATGCGCGTGATCCAGCTGCTGCTGCGCCAGGCCTTTGCCGATCTCCAGGAGGCCTGGAGTCCGGTGATGCGCCTGGACTACGAATACGTGAACTCCGAGGTCAATCCGCATTTCGCCAACATCGTCTCGCCCACCGAGATCGTGGTGGCCTGCAAGTTCAAGATCGAACTGGAAGGCGGCGGCGGTCAGCTGCACGTGACGTTCCCGTACTCGATGCTGGAGCCGATCCGCGATCTGCTCGATGCCGGCATCCAGTCCGATCGTGGCGACAAGGATGAACGCTGGGCCGTGGCGCTGCGCGAGCAGCTCAAGGACACCGAGGTGGATGTCAGTGCCGAGCTGGTGCGCACCACCATCAGCCTGCGTCAGCTCACCCAGCTCAAGCCCGGCGACGTGCTGCCGGTGACGCTGCCGCGTCAGATCGATCTGCAAGTCGAAGGCATGCCGCTGATGCGCGGCAGCTTCGGCATCGCCAACGGGCACAACGCCCTGCGCATCCATGAAGTCATCCGCCGGCCGCAGCTGCCGGCCAGTGTTCGGGAATCCATATGAGCAACAACACACAGAACGAAGCCACGAAAGCCAGTTTCCAGACGCTGGAAGACAAGCCGGTGGCCGGTACGGGCGAGGTCAATCTCGATGTCATTCTCGATGTGCCGGTGACGCTGTCCATGGAAGTGGGGCGCGCGCGTCTGCCCATCCGCAATCTGCTGCAGCTCAATCAGGGCTCGGTGGTGGAGCTGGAGCGCACCGCCGGCGAACCGCTGGACGTCTACGCCAACGGCACGCTGGTGGCGCATGGTGAAGTGGTGGTGGTCAACGAGAAGTTCGGCATCCGCCTGACCGATGTGGTCAGCCCCGCCGAGCGCATCCGCAAGCTGCGCTGATGCGGGCCTGGACGCGAGCATGAACACTCCCGTGGCACAGGCGGTCGGTGGCAGCGGCGCTGCCAGCATCGCCGGCATGTTCTTCAGCCTGCTGCTGGTGATCGCGCTGATCTTCGCGCTGGCCTGGCTCATCCGTCGCGTGCAGAACCTGCGCGGCCTGCGGCGCGGCAGCCTGCAGCTGGTCGGCGGGCTGTCGGTGGGTCCCAAGGAGCGCGTGGTGCTGGTGCAGCTGGGCGAGCAGCAGTATCTGCTGGGCGTGGCCGCCGGCAGCGTGAATCTGCTGCAGCGTCTCGATGCGCCGCTGGCGCCGGTCGAGACCGAAACCCAGGTGCCGGGCACCGGCGCGTTCGCCGAGCGTCTGCGCGAAATGCTGGGGCAGAAATCATGAAGCACATCGTGCGTCTGCTGGTGCTGGTGCTGGTGCTGCTGCCGCTGGGCGAGGCCTTCGCGGCCGGCGTGCCGGCGGTGAGCGCGGCGCCGGGCAAGGGCGGCGGCACCGAGTACAGCGTCAACGTCGAAGTGCTGATTCTGATGACGGTGCTCAGCGTGCTGCCGGCGCTGCTGCTGTCGATGACCGCCTTCACCCGTATCCTGGTGGTGTTCGGCCTGCTGCGGCAGGCTCTCGGCACCGGCCAGACGCCGAGCAACCAGATCATGGTCGGCCTGGCGCTGCTGCTGTCGCTGTTCGTGATGAGCCCGGTGCTGGACCGCGTTTACAACGAAGGCGCCAAGCCCTATCTCGACGGCAAGATGAGTTTCGAGCCGGCCTTCGCCGCCGGCGTCAAGCCGCTGCGCAGCTTCATGTTTGCGCAGACCCGTGATTCGGATCTGCTGAGCTTTGCCAAGATCGCCGGGCACGGTCCCTATGCCTCGCAGGACGAGGTGCCGCTCACGGTGCTGGCCGCCGCGTTCATGACTTCCGAGCTGACCACGGCGTTTCAGATCGGCTTTCTGCTGTTCATCCCTTTCGTGGTGATCGATCTGGTGGTGTCCAGCGTGCTGATGAGCATGGGCATGATGATGCTCTCGCCGATGCTGATCTCGCTGCCGTTCAAGCTGATGCTGTTCGTGCTGGTCGATGGCTGGGCGCTGGTCACCAGCATGCTCGCCGCCAGCTTCCACGCCGCCGGGTGAAGCCATGACCCCTGAAACCATACTGAGTCTGAGCCAGGATGCGCTGTGGCTGACCCTGCAGCTGGTCTCGCCGCTGCTGCTCACCGCGCTGTCGGTGGGTGTGACCGTGGGCCTGTTCCAGGCCGCCACGCAGATCAATGAAATGACCCTGAGCTTCATTCCCAAACTGCTGGCGGTGGGCGGCGTGCTGCTCACCACCGGCGCCTGGATGCTGCGCACCATGACCGAATACACGCGGCATCTGGTGGAAAGCATTCCGACGCTGCTGCACTGAGCAGCGGCGGGCAGGATCGAGGCGGAGCCGGCTCATGCACTTCAGCGATGCGCAACTGCTGGGCTGGCTGCAGCAATACGCCTGGCCGTTCCTGCGCATCAGCGGGGTGCTGATGACGGTGCCGGTGTTTTCCTCGCATCAGATCAGCGCGCGTGCGCGCGTGCTGCTGGCGCTGCTGCTGAGCCTGATCATCGCGCCGGTGCTGCCGGCGGCGCCGGCCATCGCGCTGTGGTCGGCGGCCTGGTGGATGGCGGTGTTTCAGCAGCTGGCGATCGGCGCGCTGATCGGTGTGATTCTGCAGTTCGTGTTCGAGGCCGTGACCCTGTCCGCCGAGCTGATGTCGGCCACGGCGGGTCTGAGTTTTGCGCAGCTGGTGGATCCCTTGCGCGGTGTGACTGTGCCGGTGCTGGCGCAGTTGCTGACAATTTTTTCCACACTGGTGTTTCTGGCCATGGGCGGACATCTCCTGTTGTTCGAATATCTGGCGCGTTCTTTCACGCTGATGCCGGTGGGCGACAGTGGCCTGGGTCTGGAGGAGATGGGCGGCATCCTGCGCGCATCGAGCCGCCTGTTCGTCGACGGCCTGGGTCTGGCGCTGCCGGTGCTGCTCGGCCTGCTGGTGCTGAACCTCGCGCTCGGCGTGATCAGCCGCGCGGCGCCCTCACTCAATCTTTTCGCAGTGGGTTTTCCGCTGACCTTGCTGGCGGTGCTGCTGCTCCTGCAGCTGGCGCTGCCCAGTTATGGCGAGCGCGTGCAGCAGCTCTTCGACCAGGCCTGGGTCACGATCGTGCAGCTTCTGCGGCGGCACTGAACAATGTGGATGGCCTTGGCTCTGTCTGGCGCCTCCAACCCAGCTCAAACCGTAGGGCGGGTTAGGCGCGTGAGCGCCGTAATGCGCCGGGCTTTGCTGTTGTTTGCTGCGTGTGGTTCTCGATCTGTTGGCTTCTTCCGCCGCCCTCCGGCGGCGGACTTACTTCTCTTTGCTTGTGCAAAGAGAAGTAAGCAAGAGAAAGCACACCCCGGCTCTGGCGCCCGCT
>NZ_FOFS01000007.1 GCF_900111015.1 Solimonas aquatica
GCCGCGATAGCGGCGCCGGATGCGAGGCGTAGGGCGTGCTTTCTCTTGGGTACTTCTCTTTGCACGAGCAAAGAGAAGTACCTCGGGCGCCGAAGGGCGCACGAAACCAAGGCCTGATCAGGATATAAATCCAAGCAACAACAGCAAAAGCCCTGGCGGCTTACGGCGCTTGCGCGCCTAACACGCCCTACGAAGCTGCGCCGCCAACCTGCGCGACGAAGCAACGAAGCTGCAACGCGCGCTCAAGCCAGCGACTGCGCCAGCTCACCAATCGCCTGCTGATACTCGCGCCGTAGGCGCGCCACCAGATCCGCCACCGCGGGCACGTCGTGAATCGTGCCGGTACCCTGGCCTGCCGACCAGACGTGCTTCCAGGCCAGGCGATGATGGCTCAGGCTCTGGCCGATATCGGCTTCGCCGGGTTCGGCGATCTCGCGCAGGTCCAGGCCGTTGGCGGCGATGCTGGCCTTGAGAAAATTGGCCGGCACGCCGGAAATCTTCGAGGTGTAGACCACATCGGCGGCGCGGCTGCTCAGCAGCATGTCCTTGTAGGCCAGGGTCGCCCGACTCTCCTGCGTGGCGATGAAGCGCGTGCCCATGCCGGCCAGGCTCGCGCCGGCGGCGCGCGCGGCGGCGATGTGGCGGCCGCTGCTCATCGCGCCGCTGAGCACGATGGGCTTGTCGCTGAGTTCGCGCAGCTCGCCGAGCAGGGCGAAGGGATTGAGCGTGCCGCCCTGGCCGCCGGCGCCGACCCCGACCGCAATCAGCATATCCACGCCCGCCGCCAGCGCCTTCTCGGCATGACGGGTGTTGATCACATCGTGCGCCACCAGTCCGCCGTAGCCGTGCACCGCCTGCACCAGCTCGGTGGAAATGCCCATGGAGCCGATCACCAGCGGCACCCGGTGGCGCACGGCGATGTCCAGATCGGCGGCGAAGCGCTGGTTGCCGGGATGCACCACCAGGCTCAAGGCATAAGGCGCGACGCGGGCGCTGCCGGGCAGCGGCCCTTGCGCAAGCGCGGCGGCTATCCGCTGCAGCCATTGCTCCAGCTCGGCACTGCTGGCGGGATTGAGCGCGGGAAAACTGCCGATGATGCCGCTGCGGCAGCAGGCGATCACCAGCTCCGGTCCGGAGATCAGGAACATCGGCGCCGCCAGCAGCGGCAAGGTCAGCTCGCGCAGGAGCGGCGGCAATGCGGCTTGAGGCGAAGCGAGGCACTCGTTCATGCGAACTCCGGAAGAAGGCGAGGCTATGGTCGGTAGCCGCCGTCCTGGCTTAGCCAAACTATGGGTTGGGTGAGCGCCTGGCCGTGCACGGGATCATCACGCTCGCACCGCGCCCAGCATGCGGCCGCCGGGGGAGAACACCATGACCGACTACTTCAAATACCTGCTGTCGCCGCTGATTCTGGCCGCGCATGGCTACGGCCTCTATCTGGGCGGCGTCTATGCCTGGACCGGCCTGGCGCTGCTGCTCGGCGTGCTGCTGTTCGACGCCTTCCTGCCGCGCGACTACACGATGCGCGATCAGCGCTATGTGCGCATCTACGATGTGATCTGCGCGGTCACGGTGCTGTGCAGCTTCGCCAACATCTTCTTCTATGCCTATCTGGTGGGCCACGGCCACTTCAGCGGCACGAGTCAGCTCGGCGCCTTCCTGAGCATGATGTTCGTGGGCTTCGTGATCGGCGCGCCGCCGGTGCACGAGCTGTTTCACCGCGAGGAGTTCGTGCTGCGCTGGCTGGGCCGCATCGGCCAGTGCCTGATCTTCGATCCCTGGCGCGAGATCACGCACGTGGTCACCCACCACATGCGCGTGGCCACGCCCGATGATCCGGATTACGCGCGGCGCGGCGACACCGTCTACGGCCACATCCTGCGCACCTTTCCGGGACAGTGGAAGGAGTCCTATCACCTGGAAAAGATGATGTGGACCAAGCGCGGTCGCCGCTGGTACGACCTGCGCAATGCCTGGGTGTACAAGGCCGCCACCCTGCTGAGCTTCACGGCGCTGCTCTGCGCACTGGGCGGCGCGTATGGCGCGCTGCTGGCCATCGCCAGCCTGCTGCTGGGGCCGCGCATGATGCTGGAGGTTTTCAACTACGTGAATCACTACGGCCTGGTCTCGGCCACGCCGGGCCGCTTCGAAAAGCGCCACACCTGGAATCACATCACCCCGCTGACGCGCATCCTGGCGCTGGAGATCACCAATCACGCCGGGCATCACGAAGACAGCTACAAGCCCTTCTACAAGCTGGAGCCGGATCGCAACGGGCCGGTGCAGCCGCAGTTCCTGCTGGTGGTGCTGCTGGCCCTGGTGCCGCCGCTGTTCTTCATGATGATCAAGCCCCTGCTCAAGCACTGGGACATGCATTACGCCTCACCGCAGGAGCGCGAGATCGCGCGCCGCGAGAACGAGCGCGCCGGCTGGCTGGAGCTCAATCGCCCGGACCCGCAGCGCGATCTGCCGGCCGGCATCTGGTCGGCGGCCTGAACAAGGAACACATTCCGTCATGCTGTCTCCCGAGATGAACGCGCCAGAGGCGCGCCACGAGCGCTGCCGCATCACCGTGCGCGGCCGTGATGGCGAAGAGCAGAGTTTCGAGATCGGCCGCAACGAGCTGCTGCTCAAGGCCGCCATCGAGCAAGGCATAGACTATCCGCACAACTGCCGCGTCGGTGTCTGCGGCGCCTGCAAGACGCGCCTGCTGTCCGGACGCGTCAGTCCCATGGTGGATCTGGCGCTGTCGCCGCTGAGCAATGCGCAGATCGAAGACGGTTTCGTGCTCGCCTGCCAGGCCAAGGTGCGCAGCGACCTGCTGGTGGAAGCGCAGCTCGGCAGGCAGGCGCTGCTGCCGGTGTGCACGGTGTCCTCGCGCGTGACGCGCTGGCGCCGGCTGCCGGGCGAGGTCATCGATCTGCGCCTGAAGCTCGACACGCCGCTTCGTTATCACGCCGGGCAGTACGCCACGCTCGCCGAATCCGGCTCCTTCACGCGGCGCAGCTTTTCCTTCTACGACCCGCCGGGCGATCAGCCGGCGCAGGAAGTGGGCTTCCTGATCAAGCGCCTGCCGGGCGGCCGGTTTTCCGAATGGCTGTTCGAGCGTGATCGCAGCGGCATCAAGATCTGGCTGGAAGGCCCCTTCGGCGTGATGGGCGTGGACGATCCGGATCGCGACGCCCTGTGCGTGGCGGGCGGCACCGGCATCGCGCCGATTCTGTCCATCATCGGCGAGCGCCTGAAACGCAGCGCCCGTGCGCGCTTCACGCTCGTGTTCGGCGTGCGCACGCAGCAGGATCTGTTTGCCGCGGAGTATCTGCAGGCGCTGCAGGCGCAGGCCGGCGAACGCCTGCGCGTGATCGACATCCTGTCGCACGAGCCGGCGCAATCCGGCTGGCGCGGCGCGCGCGGTCTGGTCACCGATGCGCTCGATGACCGCCTGGGCCTGGATTTTTCCGCGCAGGCGGCTTTCATCTGCGGCAACTACGGCATGGTCGAGGCCGTGGAGAAGAAGCTGCTGGCGCTGGGCGTGGCGCCGGAACGCATCCACGCCGACAAGTTCCTGCCTTCGGGCACGCCATAGCGTGAACAGGCCCTAAACACTTTCCTGTGCCGCGCGCCTGCGCGGCTTCATCTATCCAGCGGAGACTCCAGCCGTGGTGGCTTATATCTACGATCATGTGCGCACGCCGCGCGGGCGCGGCAAGGCCGATGGCAGTCTGCACGAGGTGCCGGCGGTCACGCTCGGCAGTACCGTGCTCAAGGCGCTCAAGACGCGCAACCAGCTCGACACCGAGCACGTCGATGATGTGATCTTCGGCATCGTCAGTCCGGTCGGCGAGCAGGGCCAGGTGCTGCCGCGCCTGGCGGCGCTGGCGGCGGGTTACTCGCAGCGCACCGCCGGCCTGCAGGTGAACCGCTTCTGCGGTTCGGGCCTGGAGGCGGTGAATCTGGCCGCCGGCAAGATTGCGGCCGGCGCGGCGGAGTTCGTGGTCGCGGGCGGTTGCGAGGCCATGTCGCGCGTGCCGATCCTTTCCGACGGCGGCGCCTGGTCCACGGACCCGGCCATCGCGCAGTGCTCGCATTTCATTCCGCAGGGCGTGAGCGCCGATCTGCTGGCCAGCAAATGGGGCTACACGCGCACGCAGCTGGACGAATTCGCCGCGCAGAGTCATCAGCGCGCCGGACGCGCCTGGGCCGAAGGCCGCTTCGCGCGCTCGGTGGTGCCGGTGCATGACGTGATCGGTGAGCTGCTGCTGGATCGCGACGAGACGGTGCGGCCCGGCTGCACGGCGGCGGATCTGGCGGCGCTCAAGCCGTCCTTCGCCGAGATGGGTGCCAAGTCCGGCTTCGATGCTTTGGCCCTGCTGCGTTATCCGGAAGTCGAGCGCATCGAGCATGTGCATCATGCCGGCAACTCCTCCGGCATCGTCGATGGTGCCAGCGCCATGCTGCTGGGCTCGCGCGAGGCCGGGCAGGCCGCCGGACTCAAGCCGCGCGCGCGGATCCTGGCCATGGCCGAGATCGGCTCGGAGCCCACCATCATGCTGACCGCGCCCTCGTACGCGGCGGAGAAGGCGCTCAAGCGCGCCGGCATGCAGGCCCGCGATATCGATCTGTATGAGATCAACGAGGCCTTCGCCGCCGTGGCCCTGCGTTTCATGCAGGCCCTGGAACTGGACCCGGCGCGCGTCAACGTCAACGGCGGCGCCATCGCCATGGGTCATCCCCTGGGCGCCACCGGCGCCATGATTCTGGGCACCGCTCTGGACGAACTGGAGCGCAGCGGCAAGTCCACCGCGCTGGCCACGCTCTGCATCGGCGCCGGCATGGGCGTCGCCACCATCATCGAACGCATCTGAGCCTCTGCCATGGTCAAGACCCAAATCCAGAACGGTATCGCGCATCTGTCGATCGACATGCCCGGCCGCTCCATGAACGTGCTGGAGCCGGCGGTGGCCGCCGCGCTCTCGGCCGCCTTCGAAAGCGTGCTGGCCGATGCCGGCGTGCAAGGCATCGTCATCAGCTCGGCCAAGGGCAGCTTCATCGCCGGCGCGGATCTGGCGCAGATGGAAGCCCTGGCCGCGCCCGGCGTGAGTCTGGCGCAGGCCGCCGCGCGCATCGCCTATCTCGGCGATTTCTTCCGGCGCATCGAAACCTGCGGCAAGCCGGTGGTCGCCGCGGCCAGCGGCACGGCGCTGGGCGGCGGCCTGGAGCTGATGCTGGCCTGCCATTACCGCATCGCCGCCGACCATCCCAAGGCGCAGTTCGGTCTGCCGGAAGTGAAGCTCGGCCTGCTGCCCGGCGCCGGCGGCACGCAGCGCGTGCCGCGTCTGATCGGCATCCAGGCCAGCATCGGCCTGCTCACCGGCGGCGCGCCCTTGTCGGCGCGCGAGGCGCAGAAGCTGGGCCTGCTCAATGAAGTGGTGCCAGCCGAACAGCTGCTCGCCGCCGCCGAAGCGGCGATCCGCGAAGGCCGCGTGCCGGCGCAGGCGCCCTGGGATGTGAAGGGCTACAAGCTGCCGGGCGGCGAGGCTTATGCACCGGCCAATGCCGCCGCGCTGATGAGCGCCACCAGCCGTCTGCACGCCGCCACGCGCGGCAACGAGCCGGCACCGCTGACCATCCTGCGTTGCATCCACGATGGCAGCAAGCTGCCCATCGCGCGCGCGCTGAAGCTGGAGCAGAAGTATTTCGCGACCCTGGTGCAGGGCCGTGTGGCCCAGAACCTGATCCGCACGCAGTTCTTCGCCAAGCAGGCCGCCGACAAGCTGTCGCGCCGTCCGGCCGCCGTGGCCAAGAGCAGCGTCAAACGCCTGGGCGTGCTCGGCGCCGGCTTCATGGGCCAGGGCATCGCGCAGGTGTCGCTGGCGGCCGGCATCGAGGTGGTGCTGGTGGATCGCGAGCTGGCCATCGCGCAGCGCGCGCGGGACGGCATCGCCGCCACCCTGCAGGCGGATGTGGACAAGGGCCGCCTGAAGCCCGAGGCGCGCGAGGCGCAGCTGGCGCGTCTGCATTGCGCCGCCGATCACGGCGGCTTTGCCGGCTGCGAGCTGGTGATCGAGGCGGTGCTGGAAGATTTCGCGGTGAAGGCGCAGGCCACCAGGCTCACGGAAGCGCAGCTGGCGGACAGCGCGATCTTCGCCTCCAACACCTCGGCCCTGCCCATCGACGAACTGGCAGCCGCCAGCGTGCGGCCGGCGAATTTCATCGGCCTGCATTTCTTCTCGCCGGTGCCGAAGATGGCGCTGGTGGAAATCATCATCGGCGCCAAGACCTCGGACGAGACCCTGGCGCGCGCCCTGGATTACTGCCAGCAGATCCGCAAGACGCCCATCGTGGTGCGCGATGGCTATGGCTTCTACACCACGCGCTGCGTGGATGCGTACGTGCGCGAAGGCATCCGCCTGCTCGCCGATGGCGTGGCGCCGGCGCTGATCGAAAACGCCGGTGTGGCCCTGGGCATGCCGGTGGGGCCGCTGGCGCTGGCCGATGAAGTGGGCATCGATGTGCTGCATCACATCGCGCACTTCTTCGCCTCGCGCGAGCACGGCGCCTGGGCCGAAGACCGTCATGCGGTGCCGAACGCGCAGATCGACGCGCTGTATGCGGCGGGCCGCTACGGCCGCAAGCGCGGCGCCGGTTTCTACGATTACCCGGCCGGCGGTGCCAAGCAGCTGGCGGTGTCGCTGCCGCGCAATGAGGTGCAGCCGGACATGGCGGCGGTGCGCGAGCGCCTGCTCTACGCGCAGCTGGTGGAAGCGGCGCGCTGCTGGGCCGAGAACGTGGTGGAGGATCTGCGCGAGGCCGATCTGGGCGCGACCCTGGGCTGGGCCTTCCCGCGCTACCTGGGCGGGCCGTTCGCGGCGATCGAGGACATCGGCCTTGCCAGCTTTGTGCAGAGCTGCGCGACGCTGAGCCGGACGCTGGGGCCGCGCTTCGAGCTGCCGGCGCGGCTGCGCGAGCGCGCCGCCGTCGCGCAGCACCTGACATGAGCCCGGATCTGGTGCGGCTGAGCGTGGATGCCGGCAGCGGCATCGCGCAGCTCTGCTTCAACCGTCCGGACAAGCTCAATGCCATCGATGTGCCGACCGCGCAGGCTTTCTGCGCGGCGGTGCGCGCCTTGCGCGACGATGCCCGCGTGCGCTGCGTGGTGCTGCGCGGTGAAGGGCGGGCGTTCGTGGCGGGCGGTGATGTCGCCGCTTTTGCCGCCAACTTCGAGGCCGCGCCGGCGCTGATCGATGCCCTGCTCGATGCGCTGAATCCGGCCATCGAGATCCTGCGCAGGATCGATGCGCCGGTGATTGCGGCGGTGCAGGGCTCGGTGGCCGGCGCGGGGCTGTCGCTGATGGCGGCCTGCGATCTGGTGGTGGCGGCCGAGGGCACCCGCTTTCTGATCGCCTATGACCGTCTGGGCGCGCCGCCGGACTGCGGCGGCACGTACTTCCTGCCGCGCCGCATGGGGGCACGGCGCGCCGCCGAGATGTTCTTTTTGAGCCAGACCCTGGACAGCGCGGCGGCGCTGGAGGCTGGACTACTCAATCGGGTAGTGCCGCCGGCGCAGCTGGGGGATACCGTCGCGGAGCTGGCGCGGCAGCTGGCGGCCGGGCCCACGCGCGCCTACGGACACTACAAGCGCCTGAGCCTGCACAGCACGCAGCGCGATCTGCAGGCCCAGCTGCAGGCCGAGGGCGAAGCCTTCAAGGACGCCACGCGCACGCAGGACTTCCGCAGCGGCGTACGCGCCTTTCTCGACAAGCAGACGCCGCACTTCGAAGGTCATTGAAACAGGTCGCCGCGGCGGCCTGCAGCAGGATCACAAAAAGAGGAGAGGGATGATGGCGCATCTGCAACGCTATGACCGTGGCTACACGCGGCGCAAATTCCTGGCCGACGCCGCACGCGGGGTGCTCGCCAGCGGCGTGCTGGCACCGCTGCACGAGGTGCTGGCGGCGACCGGCGAGATCAACAAGGCCTATCCCGAGGAACTGCTGTCCATCGAGGCCTATACCAAGGGCAAGATCAAGACCGGCGACACCATCAGCGCCGCCAACGTCGAGTACGTGAAGGATCTGCTGGAGCCGGTGCGCTACCAGCACATCCTCAAGAACGGTCGCAAGCTCAAGGTGGTGAAGACCACCACCGAGCTGATGCGCCTGGGGCCCTGGGAATACACCGAGGCCACGCTGCGCAATGCCGGCAAGGCCAGGTTCGATGACAAGGGCAATGTGGTGAACGGCGCCGACGGCCTGCCCTGGATCGGCGGCAATCCCTTTCCCAATCCCGGCAACGGCCTGGAGCTGTTCGCCGCGCAGACCCTGAGCTGGGGGCGGCACGATGCCTCGTTCTATGCGATCACCGCGCAGGCTGTGGCGCCGGCCGGCGATGTGCGCTTCCGCTACGAAGGTGGCTGGGCGGAACTCTCGCCGGTGGCGCGCGTGGTCATGGACCCCAAGCCCTACTGGCCCGCGCATCAGGACAAGCTGCGCTACCAGACCGTGTTCTTCACCGCGCCCACGCAGTT
Organism: Solimonas aquatica; assembly: GCF_900111015.1. Lineage (GTDB taxonomy): Bacteria > Pseudomonadota > Gammaproteobacteria > Nevskiales > Nevskiaceae > Solimonas > Solimonas aquatica. Next base: position 8,528 of record NZ_FOFS01000007.1, read on the forward strand.
TGCCGGCACCTCGTATCTCAACATCTGGGATTACGACCACAGCAGGTTTCCGGACCTCTACGGCTATGTGCCGGAGTTCCGCCGCGTGCGGCAGTTCCCCACCGATCAGCGTTTCGAGCCGCTGCTGCCGGGGCTGTCCCTGTATCTCTCCGATGCCTGGGCGGCGGGCGATCCGCTGCACACCTGGGGCGATTACCAGATCGTCGGGCGCGGTCCGTTTCTGGCGGGGCTGTCCGACAACTGGAGCAGCGAGCATCCGAACTGGGAGCGCGGCGTGCACGGCGGGCCCAAGAACCAGACCTTCTGGGACGCCAGCGTGGAGCTGGTGCCGGAGGCGATCATCGTCGAGGCCAAGCCCTTGAAGTTCCCGCGCGCGCCGGTGTCCAAGAAGCGCGTCTGGTTCGACGCGCGCAATCAGGCGGTGATCGGCATGATCACCTATGACCGTCGCGGCGAGCCTTTCCGGTCCTTCGACGGCGCCTATTCGCTGTACGAGGCCGGCGCCAAGAAGGTGATGGACGGCCAGCATCCGTACTGGAGCTGGACGCATGTCACCGCCTCGGATATCCAGACCGGCGACGTCACCCGGCTGCAGCAGGTAAGACAGATTGCCGGTGGACACATGAGCGGCGCCAACGATCCTGGTATTTTTGAGCGTTACATGACCCAGAAGGCGCTGATCCGGCTCGGCGCCGTGTGATTTCCACATTTTGAACGAGACCATGTTGAACGAAGACCAGCAGCTGATTTTCGACACCGCCCGGCGCTTTTCCCGTGAGGTGCTGGCGCCCGGCGCCGCCGCGCGCGAGCAGCGCGCCGCCATCGAGCCCGAGGTGTTCAAGGGCCTGGCGGAAATGGGCCTGCTGGGCATGACCGTGTCGCCGGACTACGACGGTGCCGGTGCGGACTACGTCTCCTACGCCGCCGCGCTGATGGCGGTGGCCGAGGGCGATGGTGCGGTGTCCACGGTGATGAGCGTGCACAACGCGCCGTTCTGCGCGATTCTCGAACGCTTCGGCTCGGCGGCGCACAAGCAGGACGTGCTGATGCGTGCCGCGCGCGGCGAGTTCATCGGCGGCTTCGCGCTCACCGAAAGCCATGCGGGTTCGGACGCCAGCGCCCTGCGCACGCGCGCGGTGCGCAAGTCCGACCGCTATGTGCTCGACGGCAGCAAGCAGTTCATCACCAGCGGCAAGATCGCCGAGTACGTGGTGGCCTTCGCGGTCACCGATCCGCAGAACCCCAAGCGCGGCATCACGGCCTTTCTGGTGCCCACCGCCGCCAAGGGCTACACGGTGAGCAAGATCGAGCACAAGCTCGGCCAGCGCGCCTCGGACACCTGCAGCCTGAACTTCGACAGCCTGGAAGTGCCGCTCGAAAACCGCATCGGCGAGGAAGGCGAGGGTTACAAGATCGCACTGTCCAGCCTGGAAAGCGGCCGCATCGGCATCGCCGCGCAGAGCGTGGGCATGGCGCAGGCGGCGCTGGATGCCGCGATCCGCTACGCCGGCGAACGTCGCAGCTTCGGCAAGAGCCTGATGGAGCATCAGGCCGTGAACTTCCGTCTGGTGGACGCGCGCACGCGCCTGGAAGCCGCGCGTCAGCTGGTGTACTCGGCGGCGCGCATGAAGGATGCCGGCCTGCCCTGCCTGGATCAGGCCTGCATGGCCAAGCTGTTCGCCAGCGAGACCGCCGAGGCGGTGTGCTCGGCGGCGATCCAGACCTTCGGCGGCTACGGCTATGTGGAAGACTTTCCGGTGGAGCGCATCTACCGCGATGCCCGCGTCTGCCAGATTTACGAAGGCACTTCCGACATCCAGAAGATCATCATCGGTCGCAGCCTGCAGCCCAGCTGAACACCAGCGCCACAAAAAAAGCGGCAGACCCGATCAGGATCCGCCGCTTTCTTTTTGCGTGTGATTGTTAAAACGCGGCGCCGTACAGCAGATACAGACCCACGGCGCCGAGGCTGCCGTGCATCAGCGCCAGCGGCAGCGTGGCGCGGTCCTTGAACAGCACGCGAAACAGCACCAGGCCGCCGATCAGGCCGCTGAGAAACACCAGCAGCGCCCACCAGGCCTGTGCCGGCGTGGCTTCGCCGCCCCGCAGATTGGCGGCCAGCAGCAGCGCCAGGCAGGCCAGCGCCCCCAGGCCGTGCACCATGCCCAGCCAGGAAGGAAAGCGCAGGCGCAGCAGAATCAACAGTGTCAGTCCCAGACCGCCGGCGGCGATGGCGGCAAAGGCATAGAACGCAAGCTGCGTGAGTGTCATGGGCAAGGCTCCCCGATGTTGTTGGTGTGCGCATAGCATGAGGCAGGCGCGGCCCGCGAACCGCTAGCCGAAAGTTAGGGGGCAGTCGCGCAGGCGCCCGGCAAAATGCGATCATCGCCGCATCTTCAAAGCGTCGCCGTGTGTGCCGCGCGCATCCTGCGCACACGCCGGATACAGGATCAAAAAAAGGGGAGGCAGGATGCCGAGTCGTCATCATTGGCGCCATGGATATCGGGCGCTCGGGTTTTGTGTGCTGTGCGGTTTCGCCATGGCGGCGCAGGCCGCCACCCTGCGCACCCTGCGCAGCGGCACCGCGCATTCCGCGCTGTATGGTCTGTGCTTCGACGCCGGCTACGGCGTGGCCGTCGGCGCACAGGGCGCGCTGCTGGAAAGCAGCGATGGCGGCGAACACTGGCAGGCGGCCGCGGTGCTCACGCCGCTGGCGCTGCTGGCCGTGGACTGCCGTGCCAATCGCGCGCTGGCCGTCGGACAGAGCGGCAGCCTGCTGCGTCGCGAGGCCGGCGCCTGGAGTCTGGCACCCGCCATCAGCGCGCAGCGTCTGCTCGGTGTGAGTCTCAACAGTCGCGGTCAGGCGGCGGCGGTCGGCGAGTTCGGCACCGTGCTGTGGTCGGACGATGCCGGCCGCAGCTGGCGTGATGCGCGGCCCGACTGGGAACGCTTCGCGCCGGAAGCCGCCGAACCGCATCTGTATGCGGTGCAGGTGGAGGAGTCCGGACAACTCACGGTGGCCGGCGAGTTCGGCCTGATTCTGCGCAGCGCCGACGCCGGCCACAGCTGGCAGTCACTGCGCGCCGCCGATCCGGCGGCGCCGGCGGTGCACGCCCTGGCCCTCGATAGCCGCCCGGGTGTGCCCAGCTATGCCGCCGGCCAGAGCGGCCTGCTGCTGAAGTCGGGAGACGGTGGCCGCAGCTGGCAGACGCTGCCGGCATCGCGCGGCAACGCCCTGCTGGGACTGGCCGCCGCGGATGCGCAGACCGTGCTGCTCGCCGGGCTGCGCACGCTGCGCATCAGCCGCGATGGCGGCGCCAGCTTCAGCGAAGTGCCGCTGGGCAAGGATGCGCAGCCCTGGTACCAGAACCTGCGCGTGAGTCCGGTGAACGGGCGGTATTACGCGGTTGGCTATGCCGGCCGTCTGGTGGAGCTGTTGCCATGAAGGCTTACGGACTGCGTCTGCGCTTTGCCAGCTGGATGCTGGAACACCGGCGCGGCGCGCTGCTGGTGTTCGCCCTGATCACCCTGGCGTTCGCCTGCGGCCTGCCGCGCGTGCGCCTGCAGACCATCTTCTCGGACCTGCTGCCCAAGGATGATCCCTTCGTGCAGGTGTTCCGCGATCATCCCAACTTCGGCAATCCGCTGACGGTCATGCTGATGATCCGGCGCACGGACGGCGATCTGTATCAGGCCGACACCCTGGCCAAGATCTGGCAGCTGACCCGCGACATCGATCTGGTGCCCGGCGTGGACCACGATCAGATCCTGTCGGTGACCACCGAGAAGGCGCGCTACTACGAGGCCACGCCGGAAGGCATCGACATGCGGCCGCTGATGGGCGATCACGCGCCACGCGATGCGCAGGAGATCGCCGAGTTCCGCTCGCGCGTGGACAAGGCGCCCAACGTGCGGCAGTTCCTGATCTCCGCCGACGAGCGCTCCACGATTCTGATGGCGACCTTCATCGAGCAGCGCCTGGATTACGGCGTGGTCTTCGATGCCGTGCAGAAGCTGGCCGCCAAGGCGCGCGATGAACATCACGAGGTGTTTGTCACCGGCCAGCCGATCCTGATCGGCTGGGTGTATCAGTACGAATGGCAGATGATCGGCATCTTCGCCGTCACCCTGGGCGCGCTGATTCTGGCGCTGGCGCTGTACATGCGTAATCTGGTCGGCGTGCTCACGCCCATCATCACCAGCACGGTGGCGGCGATCTGGGCCTTCGGCCTGGTGGGCTGGCTGAACATCTCCATCGAGCCGCTGCTGATGGTGATTCCGCTGCTGCTGATGGCGCGCTCGTTTTCACACAGCGTGCAGTTCACCGAGCGCTATTACGAAATCTACGCCGGGCTGCGCGACCGCAAGAAAGCTGCGGCGGTGACCATGAGCGTGATGCTGGCACCTTCGGTGCTGGGCATTCTCACCGACGTGCTGGGCATCGCGGTGGTGATCGTGGCGCCGATTCCGGCCATGGTGCGCCACGCCATCTTCTGCGGCATGTGGGCCTGGTTCCTGATTCCCACCGGCTGCGTGCTGATCTCGCTGCTGCTGGCCAGCCTGCCGGCGCCGCGCAACATCGAACAGCTGGTGGCAGGCAAGGGCAGCGGTCTGGCCACGCGCCTGCTGGAGCGCACGCTGCGCGTGCCGGCACTGCTCACGCAGGGCCGCTGGGCGCTGCGTACTTCTCTGGTGGTGCTGATCGCGGCGGTCTGCGTGGTGGCCACCGCGCGGCAGATCAAGATCGGCAATCCGGTGGAAGGCAGCAATCTGCTCTGGGAAGACTCCGAGTTCAACGCTGCGGTGCGCGCCATCAATGCCAACTTCCCCGGCGTGAACACCCTGGAGATCGTGCTCGAAGCCAAGGACCCGGACAGCCCCGACTGGACCGCGCAGCAGCTCGACACGGTGATGACCGAGATGCGCCTGCAGCAGCTGCTGGAGGCCGATGCCTTCGCGCCGCGCGCGACGCTGTCCTTCGCCGATTACCTGATGGAGTCCAACCGTCTGTTCCACGGCGGCAATCCGCAGTGGCTGCAGCTGGACCCGCGCGAGCGCGCGGTGAGCGCGGCAGCGGTGGGCGCGATGATGGGCACCAGCGCCAAGAACTTCGGCCATGTGGTCAGCTTCGGCATGCAGCACTCCACGGTTTCGCTGTGGTATGCCGACAACAAGCAGGAGACCGTGGATGCGGCCCTGGCTTCGGCGCGGCGTGCGGTGGCCCTGGTCGGCGAGGACCATCCGAGCTTCCGTGTGCGCCTGGGCACCGGCACCATCGCCCTGCAGGAGGCGGTCAACCGCGTGATCGGCCGTTATCAGCATCTGTTGCTGCTGCTGCTCAATGTGCTGGTGTTCATCATGTGCGCGCTGGCCTATCGCTCCGTGCTGGCCGGCGTGCTGCTGCTGATTCCGGTGAACCTCGCCAACGAGGCGCTGCTCGCCGCCATGCATCTGCTCGGTGTGGGTCTGGATGTGAACTCGATGATCGTCGCCGCGGTGGGCGTGGGCGTGGGCATCGACTACGGCATCTATCTGCTCTCGCGCATCTGCGAGGAAGTGCAGGCCAGCGGTGACTGGGGCCTGGCCATCAGCCGCTCGCTGCAGACCACCGGCAAGGCGATTCTGTTCACCGCCAGCGTGATGACCCTCGGCATCCTGCCCTGGTATCTGATGTCGGGACTGAAGTTCGTGGCCGACATGGGCCTGCTGATCATGGCGATCATGGCCATCAACATGGTGCTGGCGCTGATCGTGCTGCCGCTGCTGGTGTGGTGGGTGAAGCCGCGCTTCGCGCTGCGCCAGAACACCATCGTCGGCGAAGGCGGCCATATCGACTGGGCGGGTTCGGCGCCCTGAGCCCATGACCCCGGCGCTCGTCGAGCTGAAAGTCGGCACCGCGCCACCGGGCGCGGTGGCGGCGCAGCCGCTGGGGCCTTCGTTTCTCGCCGCCTTGCTGCTGCATGCGCTGTTGCTGGGCCTGCTGCTGCTGGAACTGGACAGCCTGCTCAAGCCCGGCGGACGGCCCGCGCCGGCTTCGGCGATCACGGTGATGCTGCTCACCGCGCCGGTGGTGGCGCCGCCCAGCGCCAGTGCCGAGCCGCTGCCGGAGCCGCAGCAGCCCGTGCCGACACCCAAGCCCGGCAGCCTGGCGCCGAGCAAGCCGCCGCGCACGATGGCGGCCAGCCATCCGACGCCGGCGGCATCCGCCGCCAAGGTTGCCAGCGCGCCGACCGCACCGCCGACCAGCACCGAGGAGCCCGATACCGAGCTGGCCGATTTTCTGGGCAGCCTGCGCGGCCGCTGGCTGGAGCCGCGTGGTGTGCCCTCGCGTTTTCATTGTCAGGTGCAGATCCGCTATCAGGCCGGCGGCATGATCGAGGCGGTGAGCGTGCAGCCCGGCTGCGGTTCGCCGGAGCTGGTGGATTCCATCGAGCGCGCGGTGTGGAAAAGCCAGCCGCTGCCGCTGCGCGTGGCACGCAATCAGGCCGGCGCGCTCACCGTGGATTTCTCGCCGCGATGAAAAAACCTTCACTGCTGTTGTTGGCGCTGTGTCTGTGCTGGCTGCTGCCGGGTGCGGCGCGCGCCGCCTGCAGCACGCAGAGCCTGGGCGAGACCGAGGCGCATCTGCCCATCTTCCGCGACTGCGAGCAGGCGCCGGAGATGGTGTTGCTGCCGGCCGGTTCGTTTCTCATGGGCAATGACAGCGGCGCCGGCAATGGTTACGACCTGCCGCTGCACGAGGTGCGCGTGAATGCCTTTGCCATCGGCCGCCATGAGGTCACGCGCGGGCAATGGCAGGCCTGTGTACGCGACAAGGTCTGCGAGTCCTTGCCGGACGGCGCAGGCGATCCGCGTCTGCCGGCGGCGCAGCTGAGCTGGAAGCAGGCGCAGCGTTATCTGCAATGGCTGAGCGTGCGCAGCGATCATCATTACCGCCTGCCCAGCGAGGCGGAGTGGGAATACGCGGCGCGCGCCGGCACGCAGACGCAGTACAGCTGGGGCAATCTGAGCCGTTCCGCCTGCAGCTACGCCAACAGCTTCGACCGCAGCGGCCGCGCCGCGTATCCGGCCTGGAACTGGGACATCGATTGTGATGATGGCTATGCGCAGACCGCGCCGGTGGGCAGCTTCGCCGCCAACGCCTGGGGTCTGTACGACATGCTCGGCAATGTCTGGGAGTGGGTGCAGGACTGCTGGAACCCCGACTATCGCGGCGCACCGAGCGATGCCCGTGCCTGGCTTGCCGGGGATTGCGGCAAGCGTGTCAATCGCGGCGGCGGATGGGGCAATCATCCACGCAGTCTGAAGGTGTTCAACCGCGATGCCGATGGCGTCGACAGTTTCAGCGATGGCCTGGGTTTTCGTGTGGCGAGGGATGTGCCGGCGGCGAAGTGAAACCTTGCCACCGGGCATCCCGGCGCTCGGCCCGGTGTCCGTGTAACCGCGACACCCGTGGGTTGGGCGCGCTAACGCCGTAACCCACCGTGGCTTTGCTGCTTGTTGCTTGGTTTATTGCTCGATTGCGCCTTGGTTTCGTGCGCCTGTCGGCGCCCGAGGTACTTCTCTTTGCTCGTGCAAAGAGAAGTACCCAAGAGAAAGCACGCCCTACGCCTCGCATCCGTCGCCGCTGACGCGGCGGCGGCAGCCTGCGCTGCTCGCGTGCTCGGGGCCGTTGCAGACGCGCCATCCCTGGCGCGGCTGCAACTGAGCCGAACTTCCTGTTCGGCTCTCCCACTGCGCTCGCTACGCTGCTCGGTGCGAGGCAAAGGGGGTTAAAGGCAACAGCAAAGCACAGCGCAGCCGCGCTCATCGCGCGAAGCTGCTGTGGCTTTTGATGTTGGGGTCCCCGTCTCTGGCGCTGAGCTGTGCGGCGAGCGCAGGGGAGAGCCGCCCAGGAAGGGCGGCTCAGTTGCGGCCACGCCAGGGATGGCGCGTCTGCAACGGCCCCGAGCACGTTGCACAGCGAAGGCACCCGCGCAGCGGGCGCCAGAGCCGGGGTGTGCTTTCTTTTGGTTCCTTTTCTTTGCACAAGCAAAGAAAAGGGACTCCGCCGCCGGAGGGCGGCGGAAGAAGCCAGTAGATCGAGAAACACACGAAGCCGCCGCCGAAGGGCAGCGGAAGAAGCCAATAGATCAAGAACAAAACAAAGCAACAACCAGCGAAGCCCGGCGGGTCAAGGCGCTCACGCGCCTAAGCCGTCCTACGGTGGTTTGCCTGCGTTACGAGCTTCGCTTATTTCAGGCGCAAGGCTTGGCGATCACAGCAGGCTGCGGCGCAGGCTGGCCCGACATCAGGCGAAGCGCGCCGCGCGTTTGGCGCTGAACGCGGCTACGCCTTCCTGCAGATCGGGGCCTGCCGCTGCGGCCATCAGTTCGCGGCGCTCGGCTTCCAGTTGGGTGCCCAGCTCGCAATCGGCCGCGGCATAGGCCAGCGCCTTGGTGCGCGCCAGCGCGTGCGCGGCGCCGGCACGCAGACGCTGCACCAGGGCGCGGGTTTCTTCGGGCAGCCGCTCCGGCGGCACCACGAAGTTCACCAGCCCCAGACTCTGCGCACGCGCCGCGTCGAAAGGCTCCGCCAGCAGCATCAGCTCCAGCGCCCGGCGCTCGCCCAGCAGACGCGGCAGCAGGAAGGACGCGCCGACATCGGGCGTGACGCCGATGCGTGCATAAGCCAGCGAGAAACGCGTGTTGCTGGCGGCAATCACCAGATCGGCCATGTTCATCAGGCCCAGGCTGCCGCCGGCGACGATGCCGTGCACCGAGGCCACCACGATGGCCGGCGCGGCCCGCAGGCGCTGCATCAGCGGATTGAGCACACGCAGCGTGCGGTCCACGCGGCCCGGCGCGCCGCCATCCTGCGGATGCAGCCAGTTGAGATCGGCGCCGGTGCCGAAGGCCGGACCCTCGCCACGCAACAGAATCACCCGCACGCGGGTATCGAGCAGAATCTCATCCAGGTGCCGGCCGATGGCGTACACCGCTTCTTCATCCAGCGCGTTGTAGGCCTGAGGACGGTTCACCGTGACCGTGGCGATGCCGTCCTTGATCTCGCTGATGACCGATTCCGGACCGGCACTGTCGATGCTCATGGGAGTTTTCCGTAGTCGATGGCGCCGCGCTTCAGGACACGCGGCGGCTGTGTTGCTGCCAGAACGGCTCGCGCAGCTTGTTCTTCAGGACCTTGCCGGCGCCCGACAGCGGCAGCGCCTCGACGAACTGGAAGCTGCGCGGGCATTTGTAGTTGGCGATCAGCGTGTGGCAGTGCGCGCGCAGCTCATCCTCGCTGACGCTGGCGCCGGCCTTGAGCACCACCACCGCGTGCACCGCCTCGCCCCAGCGCGGATCGGGGATGCCGATCACCGCGCAGGTGGCCAGCGCCGGATGTCGGACCAGGGCGTTTTCCACTTCCACCGAATACACGTTCTCGCCGCCGGTGACGATCATGTCCTTCAGGCGGTCCACCACGAACACGAAGCCCTCGCTGTCCATGTAGCCCATGTCGCCGGTGTGCATCCAGCCGCCGCGCAGCGCCGCCGCGGTTTCCTTTTCCTTCTTCCAGTAGCCCTGCATGACGCTGGGACTGCACACGATGATCTCGCCGACCTCGCCACGCGGCAGTTCGCGGTCGTCTTCGGGATCGACGATGCGCACCTCGGTGCAGAAGGTGGCGCGACCGGCCGAACGCAGCTTGCCGGCCGGCCGGCCCTGCTCGCTGTGGTACCAGGGCGGCAGCACCGTGGCCACCGGCGCCAGCTCGGTCATGCCATAAGCCTGCACGAACTCCACGCCCGGCAGTCGTGCCATGGCGCGTTCGAGCAGCGCCTCGCTGATCGGCGAGGCGCCGTACATGAGGCTGCGCAGGCTGCTGAGCAGGTACTGATCGATCTGCGGCGAGTCGATCATCATCTGGATCATGGTCGGCACCAGCAGCGCGGCGCTGACCTGCTCGCGGTCGATGGTCTCCAGCGTCGCCTGCGGGGTGAAGGAGGGAATGAACACATGCCGCGAACCGCTGGCCAGCAGCGCGTTCATGAAGGCGCAGTCGGCGATGTGGAACATCGGTGCGGCATGCAGGCCCACGCAGCGGTCCTTGATCAGGCCTTCGCTCAGCAAGGTCAGCGCGTTCACGTAAAGGGCGCGCTGACTGAGCATCACGCCCTTGGGAAAGCCGGTGGTGCCGCCGGTGTAGAACACGCCGGCCAGGTCATCGCCATTGCGACGGGCGTCGGCCACCGGCGCCGACTGTTCGATCAGTGCCTCGTAGGACCGCATGCCGGCCGGTGTGGCCTCGTCGCCACAATAGATCAGCTCGCGCAGGCCCGGCGCCAGCCGGCGCAGTTCCGGCGCCATCGCTACGAAGGGATCGCCCAGCAGCAGCAGGCGGTTGTCGCTGTCCTCCAGCGAGTAGGCGATTTCCGCGGCACTCCAGCGGGTGTTGACCGGATTCACCACCGCGCCCGCCCAGTACACGGCGAGGAAATATTCCAGGTAGCGGTCGGAATTGGGCGAGAGAATGGCGACGCGGTCACCGGTCTTCACGCCCAGGCCCTGCAGTCCTCCGGCCAGACGCGCCACGCGCGAGGCCAGCTGCGCGAAGCTGTGGCGGCGCGTGCCGCAGACGGTGGCCAGGGCCTCGGGCTTCTGCTGCAGCGCGCGGTGCAGCCCTTGTGTCAGATACATCGCTTTCTCCTCGTTATGGTGCGACAGACGCCATTCTTATAGCGTGATGCCGCCACCGCAAACGATGGTCTGACCGCTGATGTAGTCCGCTTCCGGGGTGCACAGCAGATACACCGCGCCGGCGGCCTCGTCCGGCGTGCCGCTGCGGCCCAGGGGGATGTTGCGCTCCAGGGCCTTGGCCAGCTCCGGGTTCACGCCGACCTTGATGCTGCGGCCCTCGATGTTCACCGTGGCATTGCTGTCGGCGGTGGCCTCGGTGAGGCGGGTGCTGATGAAGCCGAAGGCCACGCAGTTGACGTTGACCTTCATGCGGCCCCATTCCTTGGCCAGGGTCATGGTCATGCCGACGATGCCGGCCTTGGCCGTGGAATAGTTGGCCTGCCCGGCATTGCCGCCCAGGCCCGCCACCGAGGAGATGTTGACCACCTTGCGGTGCACGATGCGCCCGGCCTCGCTCTCGGCCTTGTTCAGCGCGCGGATCACCGGCTGCGCGGCGCGCAGGATGCGAAACGGCGCGGTGAGATGCACATCGAGAATCGCGTACCACTGCTCGTCGGTCATTTTCTGGATCACGCTGTCCCAGGTGTAGCCGGCGTTGTTGATGATGATGTCCAGGCCGCGATAGCTGTCGGTGGCGGTCTTGACGAAGCGCTCGGCGAAGTCCGGCGCGGTGACGCTGCCGATGCAGGCCACCGCCTCGCCGCCGGCCGCGCGGATCTCTTCCACCACCGCCTGCGCCGGTTCGGCGTCCAGATCATTGATCACCAGCCGCGCGCCTTCGCTGGCGAGCTTGAGCGCGATGGCGCGACCGATGCCGCGCCCGGAACCTGAAACCAGTGCCACCTTGCCGTCCAGCTTTGCCATGTCCTGTCTCTGTCGTCTTTGCGGGGTTTAACAGCTTGTTGAAAAACGCCGTCCCTGGCGTTTTTCAGGTCGCTACGGAAAAGCGTGGTTTTCCTGCGCTCCCGGCCATCCAGCGCTGGCGCGCCGGATGGCCGTTGGCACCTCCCTGTGCCAAGCACAGCGTGCCGAACACTTCGTTTTTCAGCACGCCGTTAAATGGCGACCAGTGCGTCGCCGAGAATCTTGCTTTCGCCGTACTGATTGACGGCCTGCAACTCGATGCGCGCCAGGCGTTCGCCGTCACGTTCGAGGATTTCCGTCACCGTGCCGCCGCAGCGGATGCGGTGGCCCAGATGGGTGATGCCGGCGAAGCGCGCGTTGAAGGCGCGCAGCCGTGGTTGCGGCAGCCAGTTGCTGAGCAGCCGGCCCAGATAAGCCATCACCAGCATGCCGTGCGCGAAGACATCGGCCATGCCGGCCTTGCGCGCGAAGTCGATGTCGATGTGAATCGGGTTGTGATCGCCGGAAGCACCGGCGAACAGCGCCAGGGTGGTGCGCGTGATCGGCGGCAACTCCAGCGCCGGCAGCTGCAGGCCGATGTGAATCTCGGTAGCGGTCATGATGTTCTCTTTAGCTATTGCGCTGCACGATGACGCTGCGCAGATCGGCGATGTGGCGGCCATGCTGGTCGCTGACGCGGGTCTGCTTGACCACGAATTCCAGCAGGCCGTTTTTCTTGTCGTAGATGTCGGCGATCTGCGAATGGAAGCTCAGCACGTCGCCGGCACAGGCCGGTGCGTGATAAACGAAGGACTGTTCGCCGTGCAGGATGCGCGGCAGGCTCAGGCCCACCGTCCCGAACCAGGCGAAAGGCTCCGCCTGTTCGAGATCCAGGCTGAAAAGGAAGGTGGGCGGCACCGGCAGGGAACGATAGCCGGCCGCTTGCGCGGCCGACTCGTCGAGATAGATCGCCCGGGTTTCGCCGATGGCCTTGGCGAAGAAGCGCAGCCGGCCTTTCTCCACTTCCACCGTGTGCGCGGGCAGGCTCAGGCCGATATGGGCTTTGTCGAGCATGGCGCTGCGCTCAGGCCGACTGGTAGAGCGTGACCACGCAGGCGCCGCCCAGACCCAGGTTGTGCTGCAGTGCGGTGCGCGCGCCTTCCACCTGACGCTGCTCGGCGCTGCCGCGCAGCTGGTGGGTCAGCTCATAGCACTGCGCCAGGCCGGTGGCGCCGAGCGGATGGCCCTTGGACAGCAGGCCGCCGGAGGGATTGGTGACCACCTTGCCGCCGTAGGTGTTGCCGCCCTCGTCGACGAACTTCTGCGCGCCGCCTTCCGGGCACAGGCCCAGGGCTTCATACGTGATCAGCTCGTTGTGCGCGAAGCAGTCATGCAGTTCCACCACATCGAGGTCCTCGGGGCCGATGCCGGCTTCCTGGTAGACCTGCTGCGCGGCTGCCTTGGCCATGTCGTAACCCACCAGCTGCATCATGTCGTGGGCTTCGAAGGTGCTGCAAAAATCCGTGGTCATGGCCTGCGCGGCGATGTGGACCTTGGTGTTGAGGCCGCGGGCCTTGGCGAAGTCTTCGGAGACCAGCACCGCCGCTGCCGCGCCGCAGGTGGGCGGACAGGCCATCAGGCGCGTCATCACGCCCGGCCACATCACCGGCGCGTTCAGCACGTCCTCGGCACTGATCACATTGCGAAACAGCGCCAGGGGATTGTTGGCGGCGTGACGGCTGGCCTTGGCGCGGATCTTGGCGAAGGTTTCCAGCGGCGTGCCGTACTTCTTCATGTGGCTGAGACCCGCGCCACCGAAATAGCGCAGCGCCAGCGGCACCTCGGGCATGCCGACCAGGGCATCGGTCTCGCGGTCGAAATCATCGAAGGGGCTGGGGCGGTCCTTGAACACCGAACCCAGGGCCCCGGGATTCATCTGCTCGAAACCCAGCGCCAGCACGCAGTCGGCGACGCCGCTGGCGATGGCCTGACGCGCGAGAAACAGCGCGGTGGAGCCGGTCGAGCAGTTGTTGTTGACGTTGACGACCGGAATGCCGGTCATGCCGATCTGGTACACCGCCTTCTGGCCGGCGGTGGAATCGCCGTAGACATAACCCACATAAGCCTGCTGCAGATCGGCATAGGACAGACCGGCATCGGCCAGTGCCTGGCGTCCGGCGCTGGCGCCCATCTCGTGATAGGGGGCGCTGGCGCCGGGCTTGGTGAAGGGAATCATGCCGACACCGGAAACGTACACCTTGCGCGCCATTGCGAAGCTCCTTGGAAACGGGCGGAATTTGCGAAACGGGAATAGGTCATGCGACCTAGTTGTTAGGTTATCGGTCACTTGACCGGTTTGTCAACGCTGCCGATACTGCCGCGATGGACGCCATGCAGAAGCGGCAGGTCTCGGCGCGCACCCTGCGCCAGTCGCTAGCCAAGAAGAATTCCGAAACCACCGACAAAGGCCTGGAGCGAGCGCGCGCGATTCTCGATGCGGCGCGCGATATCTTCGCCAGCGAAGGCTTTGCGGCGCTGTCCATGCGCAGCGTCGCGGCGCGCGTCGGGGTCAGTCTCAGCACCGTGCAGCACTACTACCGCAGCAAGGAAGCGCTGCTGGAGGCGCTGCTGGTCTACACCCTGGAGTCGTATCAGGCGGCCATCGACCGCATCACCGGCGAGATGGCCGGCGCCTCGCGGCTGGAGCAGTTCGCGGCTGCTGTCGATGTGCTGATCGATGTGATCCGCGCGCCGCTGACGCGCGGGGTGTTCGTCGAAATCTGGGCGCTGGCCAACCGCCACGCCTATGCGGCGCGCATCGTCAAGGACATGCAGAACCGCGAGCGGCGCACGCTCTATCGCCTGATCCGTGGCCTGAACGAAGCGATCAGCGACAAGGAATACGAACAGCGCGCGGCCCTGATCGCGGCGCAGCTGGAAGGGGTGATGATGCGCGTGGCGCTGCGCGGTGTGCATCCGGCCGAGGCACAGCGTCTGGCGGCGGCGGCGCGCCAGAGTTTCATCCGCCTGGCCACAGAACCCTGAGGTCCGGCGCCGGTGGCGCCCATCCTTTAGTCCGGGGATTCGCTGATGAACTTGGGCAAGATGAAACCCAGCCGGCAGGCTGCAGGCGCCGGCTAGGTCAGGTGACCTATTATGGCCGGTTGACACGATGGACAGTCGCAGCGATTGCCATCGCGGTAACGGGCACTAGAAGGCGCATGCCAATAGCGCCGCCAATCTCTTCCAAATTTCAGGACCAAGTCTTGCCCATGACTCAGCTTGCTTATCGTTCGCCGTGGATGACGCAGGAACTCGAACTGCTGCGCGATTCGGCGCGGCGCTTCTTTGAAGCCGAAGCCGTACCGAATGAGGCGCGCTGGGCGCAGCAGAAGCATGTGGACCGCGAGTTCTGGCGCAAGGCCGGCGAGATGGGCCTGCTCTGCGCCGGCATTCCCGCCGAATACGGCGGCGGTGACGGCAGCTTCGCGCACGAGGCGGTGATTTTCGAGGAGCAGGGCCGCATCGCCTGCAGCAGCTTCGGCAATCATGTGCACAGCGGCATTGCCGCGCATTACATCGCCAGCTACGGCAATGAGGCGCAGAAGCGGCGCTGGCTGCCCAGGCTGGCCAGCGGCGAGATGATTTCCGGCATCGCCATGACCGAGCCGGGCGCCGGCTCCGATCTGCAGGGCATCAAGACCCGTGCGCTGCGCGAGGGTGATCATTACCGGGTGACGGGCGCCAAGACCTTCATCTCCAATGGCTATCTCGCCGATCTGCTGGTGCTGGTGGTGAAGACCGATCCGGCGCTGGGCGGCAAGGGCGTGTCGCTGCTGGTGGTGGAGACCGCGAACCTGCCGGGCTTTCGCCGTGGCCGGGTGCTCGACAAGGTGGGCATGCACGGGCAGGACACCTCCGAGCTGTTCTTCGACGACTCGCCGGTGCCGGTTGAAAACCTGCTCGGCAGCGAAGGCCAGGGCTTCGTGCAGCTCATGCAGCAGCTGCCGCGCGAGCGCCTGATCATCGCGCTGCAGGCGCAGGCCACCATCGAGCGCGCGGTGGCGCTGACGCAGGAATACGTGCGCGAGCGCAAGGCCTTCGGCAAGACCATCGGCGAATTCCAGAACACCCGCTTCTCGCTGGCCGAGTGTCACACCGAGGCGCGCATCGGCCGCGTGTTCGTGGATCACTGCATCACGCAGTTCCTCGCCGGCACGCTGGACAGCGCCACGGCCTCGATGGCCAAGTACTGGGTCACCGACAAGCAATGCGAGATCATCGATCGCTGCCTGCAGTTCTTCGGCGGCTACGGTTACATGAACGAGTATCCGATTGCGCGCATGTTCGCTGACGCCCGTGTGCAGAAGATCTACGGCGGCGCCAACGAAATCATGAAGGAACTGATCGCGCGCAGCATGTAAGCGCGGCGCCCGGGAGACAGGCGATGAATTTTGCAGGCAAGGTGGTGTTCGTTGCCGGCGGCACCAGCGGCATCAATTTCGGCGTCGCCGAAGCTTTCGCCCTCGCCGGCGCCAAGGTGGCGGTGCTGAGCCGTTCGCCGGAGAAGGTGGAAGCGGCGGTGGCAGCGCTGCGCCAGCACGGCGCCGAAGCCTGCGGCCATGCCGCCGATGTGCGTCAGTATGAGGCGGTGGCGGCGGCGATGGCGGACACCGCGGCGCGCTGGGGCGCGATCGACGTGCTGGTCTCGGGCGCCGCCGGCAATTTCGTGGCGCCGGCGCAGCAGCTCTCCGCCAATGGCTTCAAGACCGTGATCGACATCGATCTGCAGGGCTGCTTCAACGTGATGCGCGCGGCCTTCGCGCATCTGCGCAAGCCCGGCGCGGCGGTGGTCAACATCAGCGCTCCGCAATCCTGGCTGCCGACGCCGGGGCAGATTCACGTCTGCGCGGCCAAGGCCGGCATCGATCAGATCACGCGCACCGCCGCCATGGAATGGGGGCCGCTGGGCATCCGCGTCAACTCGATTGCGCCCGGCCCCATTGCCGATACCGAAGGCATGCGTCGCCTGGCGCCGACTCCGGAATCGGAACGCAGCTGGCGCGAGGCGGTGCCGCTGCGGCGCTGGGGCGCCAAGCAGGAGATCGCCAAGGCCGTGCAGTGGTTGTGCTCCGAGGACGCGGCTTACGTGACCGGCGTGCTGCTGCCCGTGGATGGCGGCTGGTCGCTGGGCGGGTCCAGCGCCATGGTGCAGGCACTGGGTGCCTGAAGCGTGCTGGCACGCGCCGATTCTGCCGCGGCACGGCGGCCTGCGAGCCGCCAGGCCGGGCCTCGGCGCCAGGATGCAGTCACCTGTCGCCGCTGGCGGCGGGCATCGATAAGCAGGAGGTTTTTCAGCATTTGGGGCCTGTTGACATTCACTTTGCCCGCTGCGACGGCGGCTGTTTTGGCGCAGGGCAAGGCGGCAGACGCGCCGCTTGGTGACTCCAAGCAAGCGGCTGCCAACGCCGCCCTGCGCCAAAACAGCCCCGTCCCTTCCGGGTTGCGCCAGAAATCGCGCCATGCGGCGTTGCGAAACTTGGCTTTGGAACCACCAAAGCCTGCGTTTCGCGCCTTGCCTGGCGCGATTTCTGGCAGCAACGCAGCGGACAAAGTGAGTGTCAACAGGCCCTAGGACGCGGACCCAAAAGACGTCCAATAAAACATGGAGGAAAAAACGTCATGCGCATCAAGGTGGATTATCGGCGTGGTGCGGAAGAGGCGGTGGGCGGCGGGCAGCAGAAGGTGAGGGTGCTGGGCGGCAACACGCTGGCGGCGCCGGCGCAGCCGCTGCCGCTGCCGTGGCTGCGACCGCCTTTGCTGGCGGTGCCGCCACAGCTGGACTTCGCGGTGGTGAAGACGCGTCTGATCACACAGGGCCCGGCGGCCGGCGGCGAGCCGCGCCGTCTGACCACGGTGATCGCCCCGGCCGGTTACGGCAAGACCGTGCTGCTGGCGCAGTGGTACGAGCAGGCGCTGGCGCGCGGCGAACAGGCCTGCTGGATCACGCCGGCGCAACAGGGTGCGCCGCTGGACAATCTGATCGAGGCGCTGGAGACCGCGCTGCAGGCCGACGCGGTGCAGGTTTCATCCTCGCGCGAGTGCCGTCATCTGGCGCAGCGCGTCGAGCGCTTGTGCATGCTCTTGCGCAATCGCCGTGCGGCTCTGAGCTTGTTCATTGACGGCTTCGAGCCTTGCTGCGGCCCGGAGGCCTCGGCCCTGCTGCAGCTGCTGCTCGCACAGTCGGCGAGCGTGCGCTGGGTGGTGGCCAGCCGCTACGAGCTGGCCATCGACTGCGTGGCGGCGCGCCTGGACGAGACCTTGCGCGAGCTTGGCGCGCAGGATCTGGCTTTCGATCCCGCCGAGATCCGCGCGCTGCTGGGCGAGGCGCTCTGCGCCGGGCTCGACGAGCAGCAGCTGCTCGACATCGCCGAGCTCAGCGAAGGCTGGCCGGCGGTGCTGCGTCTGCTGATGCGGCGTCTGGGCGAAGGGCAGTGTCCGTCCACCGTGCTCGAGCAGTTCGCCGCCGGCGATGAGGCGCTCGCGCAGCTGATGGGGCAGAAGGTGCTGGCGCCGCTGTCCGAGGCGCAGCATGCGCTGCTCATGGAGCTCTCGCTGCTGCCGCGGCTCAGCGGCAACCTGTCCGCGGCCATCGGCCTGCGCAGCGGCGCGCTGCAGAGTCTGGTGCATCTGCGTGCGCTGGGTTGCCCGATCATGTCGCTCGACGCCGGCGGACAGCAGTACCGCTTTCATCGCCTGTTCCAGGGCTTTCTGCAGCGACAGTCGGAGAGCGTGCTGGAGCCGGCGCGGCGGCGCGCGATTCTGCAGACCGCCGCAGGCTGGTTCGAGGCGCAGCGCCAGTGGCGCGAGGCGATCCGCGCCTATGTCGAGGCCGAGCAGCTGGGGCGCGCCGCGCAGCTGCTGGAGCGCTGCGCCGAACGTCTGGTGCGTGACCGCGGCGATCTCAAGACGGTCACCGACTGGGTGGATTTTTTCCGCGACAAGGGGCTGTCGGTCGGGCCGCTCACCGAGTTCTGGTATCTCTGGGCGCTGAGCTTCCGCCGTCGTCATGGCCTGTCGATCCATCAGAGCCGCGCCATCGAAGAGCGTCTGCGCGCCGCCTGTCGCAGCGAAGGAGCGTCGGGCGAGATTCAGGAGCTGTGCCGTTCGCTGCCGATCATCCGCGCCTGCTCGGAAATGTTCTCCGATCATCACCGTCTGGCGGTGGCCAGCGCCCAGCAATGGCTGCTGCACAATCCGGATGGCGATCCCTTCCACAATGCCACCGCCGCAGCGATTCAGAGTCTGGCGCTGGCCAACGATGGCTGTCTGGCCGAGGCGCGCGCGTCCATCCGCGCCGCACATGCGGCGGTGATGCAGACCAGCAGCTGCTATGGCAGTGCCTGGATCTGCATGATCGACGCCTACATCAAGATCCGCATGGGCGAATGCCGCGACGCGCGCGACGATGTGCGCGCCATGCTCACGACGCTGGAGCCGGAAATCGGCCTGGATGCTCCCATCGCCAGCACCCTGGCGCTGATCGGCGCCAAGGCCTCGCTGGATCTGGGTCTGGATTGCGAGGCGCGCCAGCTGCTGGCCCTGGGCATGCGCAACGCGCATGGCCACGGGCTGCTGGATCTGGTGGCCTGCGGGCTGGAAGTGGGCGTGCGACTGTCGATGGGCACGCCCGAGGAAGCGGCGCGCGCGCGGGTGCTGGACCGCATTGCCAGTGCGTATCCGGAGCGACTGTCGCTGATGCTCAGCTGCTATCGCATCCGCGCCCTGCTCAGCCTCAATCGCATCGAGGAAGCGATTCAGGAAGCCGACCGCGTGGTGCTGGATCACACCCGCGCGCCCACGCCGGGCGCCACCTACAGCCAGGCGTATCGCGCCCTGCACGCCGGCACGCAGCTGCAGCTGCGGGTGGCGCAGTGTGCTTTCGGCAAGGCGCTGCCGCTGTTCGAGGAGGAGCTGCGCGCGGCGCGTTCGGAGCTGCGCAGCGGCGATCTGGTGGAGCTGCTGCTGCAGATGACCTCGCTGAGTCTGATGCGCAACGATCGCGAAGGCGCACGACGTTATTTCCTGAAGGCGCTGCCGGTGGCGGCCAACTGCGGCCTGATCCGTCCGTTCCGCGATCAGGCGGTGGCGCTGGGCGGCCTGATCTCGGAGAGCCGGCCGCGCGACTGGACCTTCACCCGCGAAGAGGATCGCCGCTTCTTCATGGCGGTCTGCCGTGAGCTGCCGATCTCGCAGGACTGGCTCAAGGAAGAGATCGGCACGCCGGAAGGCTTGAGCGAGCCGCTGATCCAGCGCGAGATCGAGTTGCTGCGCCTGATCGAGACCGGGCAGTCGAATCATCAGCTGGCGGCGCGCCTGGATCTGTCGGTGCCGACCGTGAAGTGGCATCTGTACAACCTCTACCGCAAGCTCGGCGCCCGCAGCCGCTCGGCAGCGCTGGCGCGCGCACGCGTGCTCAATCTCCTGCGCTGAAGCCTCGCATTCGAAGGCCGAAGCCCCTGCCGCGAGGCAGGGGCTTTTTCTTTGCCCGTTTGGGGCCTGTGTGACGTTCACTTTGCCCGCTGCGCCAAAACCGCCCCGTCCCTTCGGGTTGCGCCAGAAATCGCGCCATGCGGCGTTGCGAAACTTGGCCTTGGCACCACCAAGGCCTGCGTTTCGCGCCTTGCCTGGCGCGATCTCTGGCAGCAACGCAGCGGGCAAAGTGAAGGTCAGCAGGCCCTATTGCGCCATCGGCGCGTACTGCGATTTGTCGGCGCCGCAGGCCGGACACAGCCAGTCGTCCGGCAGATCCTCCCAGCGCGTGCCGGGCGCGATGCCGTATTCCGGCAGGCCCAGCGCCTCATCGTAGATTTCGCCGCAGGCCAGGCACTGGTACTTTCGATAAGGCTGCGCGCGCATCAGTGCGCTCCCTGCGCGAGGCGGTAACGGATGGGCACCGACTTCGGCCCGCAGACGAATTCCGACTGCGCCATCTGCCCTTCACCGGCCATCTCCACCGCTTCCAGGCGTGGCAGCAGCTCTTCCCAGAGCACGCGCATTTCCAGACGCGCCAGATGCTGGCCCAGGCAGATGTGCGGGCCGTAGCCGAAACCGATGTGGCGGTTCGGCGAGCGCGTGGGATCGAAGGTGAAGGGGTCCTTGAAGACTTCTTCGTCGCGGTTGCCCGAGATGTAGGACAGATACAGCAGATCGCCTTTCCGGATCTGCTGGCCGCGCAGCACGTAGTCCTGTGTCGCGGAGCGCACGAACTGCTGCACCGGACTGGTCCAGCGGATGGTTTCCTCCACGAAGCCGGGAATCAGCGCGGGCTCGGCCTTGAGGCGACGCAGCAAGTCCGGATTTTCGGCCAGCACCCACATGCCGGTGGCGGTGGTCGCGGAGGTGGTGTCGTGGCCGGCGGTGGAGGCAATCACCAGATAGCTCACCATGTTGCGCTCGTTCATCGGGCAGCCGCCGACCTTGCCGTTGGCGATCACCGAGGCCAGATCCTCGCGCGGACACTTCTGGCGGTCGGCGATGATCGGCTCGTAGTAGTTCTTGAACTCCGAATACACGATGTCCCAGGTCTTGATGATCTCGGCCGGGTCGGTGAGGTTGGCGCCGGGGCGGCAGAGATCGGGATCGGCATAGGTGAACAGCCAGTGCGTCAGATCCAGCATCTTCTGGTGATCTTTCTGCGGCACGCCGATCAGGCTCAGCACCACCTCCGCCGGATACGGAAAGGCCAGTTCCGTGGCGAAGTCGGCGTTCTGGCCCTTGGCCAGGAAGGCCTCGATGTAGCGGCGCGCGGTCTCGCGCACCGGAGCCTCGTACTTGGCAATCGCCTGCGGATAGAAATGCTGCTGCGTCACCGCGCGATGCTCGGCGTGCTCCGGATCATCCATGTGCACCAGCGTCTTGAAGATCGTCGGCAGGCCGCCGGTGTACTGCCGCATCAGCTGCTCGGCCAGCTGTGAAGCCAGGGTCTTGGAGCGGTCGGCGCTGTGGAAGAGATGATCCTGGCGCGTGATCTCGCGGATGTCCTCGTACCGGGTGACGATCCAGTGCGGGTCATAGCCCGGCACCTCGGCGATCGCCAGCGGGTAGTCGCGGCGCAGGCGCGTGAAGATTTCATGCGCCGCGCCGCGCACGCCGAACGTGGCGGGATTGAAAACCGGCGCGACCAGCTCGGTGGGAATTCGTGGGGCACTCATTTGACTCTCCTCGGTATGAACGGCTGGGACTTGCCAGGGACGCGCCGCCCGGGGGGGCGGCGGCGTGCCGGTCCTGGGCTGCATCCCAATAATGCGTGTACTGTACACGCATTATTACGTGGATTGTCAACGTGAAAACGAGTGTCCCCGTCCCTGGCTTGCGCCGGGCTGGGAATCGGGTTGTGATTGCGCCCCCGAACGGGGGTGGCGACAGCAATCCGGAGATGCGGCAACGATGAAGATGCGGGACCTAGAGCAGCGCACGGGCGTGAATCGCGAGACCATCCGCATCTATCTCAAGCATGGCCTGATGCCGGAACCGCAGCGGCCCAAGCGCAATGTCGCCGACTACGGCGAGGAGCACGTCCGCGCCATCGAGGCGATCCGCGGCCTGCAGAAAAAAACCCGTCTGCCCCTGCATCTGATCAAGCGGGCGATGGAGGGCGACACCACGGTGATGCCGGCGGACGCCAGCGCCTTCCCGCATCTGGACAGCCTCATCGCCGCGCGCGCCGGTGTGGACGAAGCCCTGCTGCCCTTGTCCAGCCTCAGCGGGCGCTATCCGCGGGCCGAGACCGATGCGCGGGCGCTGGAGAAGGTGGGGGCGATCCGCCTCTTCCGCCGTGGCGGCAAGCTGCATCTGAGCCGCATCGATGCGCAGCTGGTCAGTCTCTGGGGTGATATGCGCAGCGCCGGCTTCACCGAGGAGCTGGGCTTTTATCCCGAGGTCTGCGAGCTGCATGTGAAGGCGGCCGAACAGCTGGCGCATGCCGAGCTGAAAATCTTTCTCCAGAACCTGCGCGGTCGCGGCTCCGAAGGCCAGGCCGCCGACATGGCGCAGGCGGCGCTGACCCTGCTGCTGAGTTTCTTCGGTCTCATCCGTACCAAGACCGTGATCGCCGATCTGCGCGGCCCGGCCGGCTGAAGAAACCCCCGCCGGCCTGCGCCGGCGCCTGCATTCCTGTCCGCGTGTTCAGCTGCGGCTCAGCCGGCGGATCGCGCCGCTCTTGATAATAGACAACACTGTTGATTACTATTGACTCAGGTCAAGGCCGGCGGGTGAATCCCCCGGCAAGCTTTCACCCAAGGCAGGCGCGAACGGCGCGCCGCCGGTGAACACCGCTACAGGAGTACATGTGCATGAACGCCTTCAATCTTCCCTATCAGGACATCCTGCTCGGCGCGCAGTTTCTGGGCGCTGTGGGTCTGATCGTGCTGGCGCTGTTCGCCGAAGCCCGCCTTGCGGCGCACGGCCGCACGCCCTGAAGGCCCCGCCCGCCGCGCGGCGCGGCGGGCCACGGCGGCTTCAGATGCCTTTGAACTGCGGCGGACGTTTTTCGGCGAAGGCCTGCGCCCCTTCCTTGAAGTCGCCGCTGAGCATGGCCACGGTCTGTACGTGGTTCTCCAGTTCCAGGGCCGCTTCCAGGCTGGGCGCGTCGAGGTTGCGCCACATCAGCTGCTTGGTGTGCTTTACCGAATAGGGGCTGTTGGCAGCAATCGCCAGCGCCGTCTGCAGGGCACTGTCCAACAGCGCGTCTTCGGCCACGCAGCGGCTGACCAGGCCGATGCTCAGCGCTTCCTCGGCCGCGACGGCGCGGCCGCTGAGCATGATTTCAAAGGCGCGACCGGCGCCGATCAGACGCGGCAGGTGATAGCTGATGCCGCATTCACCGGCCGACAGCCCGATCTTCACCGCGCCCACCAGAAAGTTCGCCGAGGCTGCGGCGATGCGCACGTCCGCCGCCAGCGCCAGACCAAAGCCGGCGCCCACTGCGGCGCCTTGCACGGCCGCGACGATGGGCTGCGGCAGACGGCGCAGTTGCGCGACGGTGCCGGCGAACAGTTCCTGCAGCGCCATCGCCTCTGTGGCATTGCGCGCGGCTTCCGCGCCGAACACCGAAGTCTTCAGGTCCAGGCCGGCGCAGAAACCGCGCCCTTGCCCGGCGAGCAGCAGCACACGGCAGTCGCGATCCTGTTCGAGCGCTTGCAGCTGCGCGCGCAGCTCGCGCACCGCCGCCAGGGTCAGGGCATTGCGCGCCTCGGGGCGATTGAGCTTGAGCAGCGCGATGCCGCTGGCGGGGCGTTCGAGTAGCACGCTGGGGTTCATGTCCTGATTCCTCGATGATCTGCAGTGCGCCAGACTGTAACCCAGGGCCGCGCGGCGGTTTGTTTCGCGTGTGGTTTCCAGATCTGCAAGAAAGCCAAGCCTGATCACCGCGACAGGCAAGCGCGGATCACGGCGCCTGCGTCCTGCCCTGCTAGAGTGCCGCGCAGATCAAAAGTGCGGAGCCCGCATGCAACTGGATGACTACCGCCTGCTGGGCCGTTCGGGTCTGCGCGTCTCGCCGCTGGCCCTGGGCACCATGAACTTCGCCGCTGCCGGCAGCTGGGCCGTGGATGAGGCGCCGGCGCGCGAGCTGCTGGCGGCGTACACCGAGGCCGGCGGCAACGCCCTGGACACCGCGAATTTCTACGGCGCCGGTGAATCCGAACGCCTGCTCGGCCGCTTGCTGGGCGCGCAGCGGCAGCGCTACGTGCTGGCCAGCAAGTATTCGCTGAGCATGAGTCCCGGCGACGCCAACGCCAGCGGCAATCAGCGCAAGAACATGCTGCGCTCGGTGGAAGACAGCCTGCGGCGCCTGAACACCGATTATCTCGATCTGTTCTATCTGCACATGTGGGATGGCTGCACGCCGGTGGAGGAAATCCTGCGTGCCTTCGATGATCTGGTGCGCGCCGGCAAGGTGCTCTACATCGGCCTGTCCGATACGCCGGCCTGGCAGGCCTCGCGCATGCAGGCCATCGCCGAGCTGCGCGGCTGGTCCAGCTTTGCGGCGCTGCAGATTCCCTACAACCTCACCGAGCGCACGGTGGAGCGCGAGCTGCTGCCGATGGCGCAGGAAATGGGGCTGGGCGTGCTGCCCTGGTCGCCGCTGGCCGGCGGCGTGCTGTCCGGCAAGTACGGCGCAAGGGATCTGAACCGTGCCAGTGCCGAATCCGGTTCACGACAGGCGATCAATCTCGCCACCGGACGGCTGAGCGAACGCAATCTGCGCATCGCCGCCGTGGTGCAGGCACGCGCCGCTGCGCTGGGCTGCACGGCCTCGCAGCTGGCGCTGGCCTGGACCCTGCACCATCCCGCCGTGGTCTCGCCGATCCTGGGTGTGCGCACTCTGGCGCAGTTGCAGGACAATCTCGCCGCGCTGCGCGTATCGCTGGACGCCGAAACCCTGAGCGCCCTGCAGGAGGTCAGCCGCATCGAGCCGGGCTTTCCGCATGAGCTGCTGGACACGGCCAGGCGCGGGCCGCTGTTCGGCAACATCAAGCTGCAGCCGCGGCGCGTGCCCTGAAGTCCGCTCAGAGCCGCCAGCCGCGCATGCGGTTGCCGGCGTCGCAGCTGATCAGCTCATTGGTGATGAAGCGCGCTTCCTCGCTGAGCAGGAACGCGGCCAGAGCCGCGATGTCGCTGGCTTCACCGTGCAGGGGCAGCAGTTGCTGGGCCTGCACGCGTGCATAGGTTTCCGCGGGCAGGCTGCCCTTTGAAGCCGGCGTGGCCATGATGCCGGGCGCGATGGCATTGACGCGGATGCCCTCGGCGGCGAATGCATTGGCCATGCCGTAATTGAGCGCGTTGAGTGTGGCCTTGCTGACGCCATAAGCCGTGGCCGGCGCATAACTGGCCATGGAGCTGATGTTGACGATCGCGCCGCGTGCACGCGCCAGTGCCGGGCGCAGCGCCTCGGCCAGCAGCAGGGGCGCGAGGCTGTTGACGGTGAGGAAGTGCTGCCACTTGGCCAGGCCCAGACCGGTGAAGCGATGCGCCACCTCCCCATAAGCCAGGCCGGCGTTGTTGATCAGGCCGTGCAGCGGCGCTGCGTCGGCGCAGACGCTGTCCGCCAAGGCGGCGATGCCGCTCTCCTGCGCCAGGTCCGCCACCACCGTGCGGCAGCAGACCTGCTGCTCCAGCAGGGTTTGCGCGCTGGCCTGCAGCCGCTCGCCGTTCACATCGCTGAGAATCAGCTCGGCGCCTTCCGAGGCCAGACGCTGCGCCATTGCCAGACCCAGCCCGCCGCCGGCGCCGGTGATGAGAATGATCTTGCCGGTGAAGCCTTGTCTCACGCTGCGGTCTCCGGATCAGAACCTGATGGCAGGGTTTCAAGAATCACGCAAAGGCGCAAGCAACGCAAAGACGCAGCCCGCCTGCCTGCCGCGAGGGCCGCGTCCCGCTTCTGGCGCGGCGATCAGCCTTCGCTTTCCACCGCGTAGCGCGACAGGTAACGCTCGAAACGTCCACGCAGGCCGTCCGGCGTCAGGCCATATTGCGCGAGCTTGTATTCGTGACGGCCGAACTTGTCCTGCGGATTGTCGTCGAGCCAGGCCTTCATGCTGGCCTCGGCCTGCGGCGTGAAGGCATCGCCCAGCGCCTGGTAGAGCTGGCGCATGGTCTCCAGCGGTCTGCGCATCAGATCTGCGTAGTGCACGTCGATGACGCGGTCCTCGCCCAGCCGCTCGCGTGCATCCATGATGCGTTCGGCGTGCAGCACGGCCTGGTACGAGCAGTTCTCGCCCAGCCACTGCGTATCGACGCGACCCATGAAGGCCTGATGCGAAAGCGAGATGAGGCTGCAGAAAGAGCCGGTGGCAGTGAGCGGATCACGATGCGTCCAGACCAGGCGCGCGTCCGGATACACCTTGAGCAGGGTTTCCAGCCACAGCGCATGCGAAGGCTGCTTCAGGTTCCACACGCCCGGCGCCTCGGCCTGCAGCAGCTGCAGGAAGCGCTTGTGGTACTGGTAGGTGGAAGTGAGATCGGCCTGGAACAGCCAGTCGCGATACTCGCGCAGCTTGCCGCGCGACTCCCAGATCAGAGCCTTGAAGTCGCTGTTGATGAAGAACATGCACTCGTTGGGATAGATCGCCGAGTTGCGGTAGTACTTGCCCATCTCCGGCCGCGCCGCGAGCATCTTGCGTTCCATCTCCAGACGCGCCAGCGCGCGCGGATCGCTGTACAGCTTGGCGCTGGTGGGCGGCGGTACCGGATCGTCGATCTCCCAGCTCAGCGGCGAGCGGCGCGCCGGATCGGCGGCCAGCAGATTGGACAGCAGCGTGGTGCCGGTGCGTGGCACACCGAACACGAACACCGGACGCGGCACCGGCCGCTGCAGCAGCTGCGGATGCTGGTCGAGATAGGCAGTGCTCTTCAGGCGGCTGGCCAGCGCCGCGACGATGCCGGACTTGATGCGCTCGGTGGCCGGCTCGGGACGTTCGTTGCGGTTGAGGTCGCGGATCAGCACCTCGAGACCTTCGCGGAAGCTGTCGCTGTCGAAGCGTGACAAACCGGTGTCGCGCTGCGCCTGTTCGATGAGTTGCGCGGCAATCAGGGGCTGGCTGCTCATGGCCTTGGATCTTGGTCTGGTCAATGCGGCGCTCATCTTCGACCGCCGTTCGCAGCCTTGGCAACGCGAATTGACGACGAGCGCCGGCCAGAGTGTTGCGGGCCGGCCCTGCGACGCTGCCTATTGCAGCGTCACGCGCAGACTCCGCTCGCGATACTGGCGCGGCGTCTGGCCGGTGGCGCGACGAAACGCATAGCAGAAGGCCGAAGGCGAGGCGAAGCCGAGTGTATAGGCGATGGCCTTGATGCTCTGCCGGCCGCTGAGCATCTGCTTGGCCTGCGCCACGCGGCTGACGGCCACGTGTTCGCCAATCGAGCAGCCCTGGCTGACGCGAAAGCCACGCGTGAGCTGGCGCACCGAGAGACCGCACAGCGCGGCCAGCTCGCCCAGGCTGGGCGCCTCGCGCGGTTCACGCAGGCGCTCCTCGATCAGGCGCAGGCGCCAGGCCGCCAGGCCGCCGCTGTCGCGATTCTCGTGGACATTGCGGCAGTAACGGCTCAGCTCGATGGCCAGTTGTGCGGTGATCAGCTCCACCATGGTGGTGCCGGCGAATCCGGGATGGCGCAGCTCCTCGGCCAGACGCAGCAGCAGCGCGCGCACATTGCTGTCGGCGATGTCGAGGCTGGCATCCAGACGCTGGCCGCGCCATTGCAGATCGCCATCGAACCACTGGCGAATCGGTTCGGGCCGCAGATGGCAGAGCAGCGAGGCCTGCGAGATGCCGCCGTCGCTGCGCGCCTGCAGCACTTCGCCGGCCGGCAGCATGAACACCTTGCCGAGCCGCTGAAAACGGTTCGGGCTCCAGTGATCGCGATAGCGTGCGCGGGCATTGTCCGGACGTGGCGTGAGGCACATGTCCAGCCAGTAGGTTTCGTCCGCACGCAGCTCGTTGTCCGCCGGCCCCACCATGTGGAACCGGACCAGTTCGACATCGGCGATGGGCACGCGCACTGCGGCGTCCACCGTCATGCTTTGTGTCGAGGGCTGATTCATCCTGCCCTTCTCCTCTCCTGCGGCGATGCGCCAATCTAAGCATCGGCTGGCGGGCCGCATACAGTGGGTATGTCCCGAAATCGTCAGTCTGGGCCGACATTCGACACTCTACAGCAGCGTCCCGGCAATCCGCGTCGGCACTGCGTCCAGAGGCAAGCCGGCTGTCGCTAGCGGCATCAGATCGACGGAGCATGTCCGCGTCCCGGCATTGCGGCCTGCCTTCGACATCCTTGGTGGTTGAGACGCATGGCGGCGCTGGCCGACACTGCCGCATCGGTTCGCCGGGACGCGTCCGGCGGCAGGCAAGGAGCGCTTCATGACACGAGGTTTGTTCGATCTGCACGGCAAGGTCACGGTGATCACCGGTGGCAACAGCGGGCTGGGGCTCGGTTTTGCGCGTGGCATCGCCAGGCAGGGCGGCGATCTGGAAATCTGGGCCCGCAATGCCGAGAGGAACGCTGCCGCGAAGAAAGAGCTGGAGGCTTACGGCGTGCGCGTGATCACGCGACAGGTGGATGTGGCGTCCGAGCCGCAGATCATCGCCGCCTATGCCGCGCTGCTGCAGGAATCCGGTCGTGTGGACTGCGTGATTGCCAATGCCGGTCTGCCGCCGCCGCGCACGCGCTCGATGCTGGAGCTGTCCACGCGGGAATATCTGGACTTCATCGACGTCAGCCTGCATGGCGCCTTCTACACCTTGCGCGAAGGCGCGCGGCTGATGGTGCAGCGTGCCGAAGCCGGCGAGCGCGGCGGTTCGCTGGTGTTCTGCGGCAGCCTGTCGATGTTCAAGGGCCTGCCGGGCAAGCCCTCGTATGCCGGCTCCAAGGGTGCGATGGGCGCCATCGTGCGCTCGATGGCCGCCGAGTTCGGCAAGTACGGCATCCGCGCCAACACCGTGGCGCCGGGCTACATCAAGACCGGCATGACCGGCGCGGGTGAGCTCAGCGATCTGGACAGGTTCATGATGGCCAAGAACGCCATTCCACGCCCCGGCTACATGGCCGACTTCGAAGGCATCGCCGCCTATCTGGCCAGCGATGCGTCCGCCTTCCATAGCGGCGACACCCTCACCATCGATGGCGGCAGCATGGTGATGATGTAGGCCGCGCGCAGCGCAAGGAGCGGAACGATGGGACATGTACTGAACATTCACGGCGTCAACGATGTGCGTCTGGACCCGTACGAGGCCCCCAAGCCCGGTGCCCGCGACGTGCTGGTGAAGGTGCGCGCCTGCGGCATCTGCGGCAGTGATCTGAGTTACATCAAGCTCGGCGGCATCCATCGCAAGCCCGATGGCGTGACGCCCATCGGCCACGAGGCCGCCGGTGAAATCGTGCAGCTGGGCGAGCAGGTGCAGGGTGTGAGCCTGGGCCAGCATGTGGTGATCAATCCGATGATGACGCCCAGCTACATCGGCAGCGGCGGCCCGGAAGGCGCGTTCACCGAAAACCTGCTGGTGCGGGACGCGCGCGTCGGCGACAGCCTGCTGCCGATTCCCGCCGATCTGCCGTTTGAGATCGGCGCGCTCACCGAGCCGCTGGCGGTGGCCCTGCACGGCGTCAATCGCGCGCAGGTGAAGGCCGGCGACAAGGTGGTGGTGTTCGGCTGCGGCCCCATCGGTCTGGGGATGGTGCTGTGGCTGGTGGATCGCGGCATCCGCGATGTGGTGGCGCTGGATCTCGCGCCCGAGCGTCTGGCGCGCGCCAAGGCCCTGGGCGCACGCGAGGCCCTGGACCCGACGAAGATCGATCTGCCCGCCAGGCTGCGCGAGCTGCACGGCAGCGCGCGCGTGTTCAGCCGCGAGGCGGTGGGCACCGATGCCTTCATCGATGCCGCCGGTGCGCCCAGCATCCTCTCCGACGTGGTGCGCATGGCCAAGTACCAGTCGCGCATGGTGGTGACCGCCGCTTACATGAAGCCGGTGCAGCTCGATCTGGGTGCGATGCTCACCACGGAGATGAGCATCACCACGGCCGTGGGCTATCCCACGGAAATGCCGGAGGTGATCGCCGCACTGCCGCGTCTGCGTGACCAGCTGGCGACGCTGATCAGTCATCGCTACGCCTTCGGCGATGTCATCGAAGCCTTGGGCGTGGCGGCCACGCCGGCTTCGGCCAAGGTGATGATCCACTTCGACGGCGCCGGCTCGTGAGCAAAAAGCCGGAAGCCGGCCAGCCGCTGCTCGCCTCGCTGGTGCAGGCCGGCAACAGCCAGACCCGGGCCGAGGCGATCAACGACTTCATCTACATGGTGAAGGACATCTCCAATGCCTATCTGCTGCAGACCGGCGATGGCGATCTGCTGGTCAACACCGGCTTCATGGACAACGCCGAGCGCAACAAGGCGCTGCTGGCAGCGCATCGCAGCGGGCCGCTGCGGCGCATCGTGCTCACGCAGGCGCATGCCGATCACTATGGTGGCGTGCCGGCCTTGCGCGAGCCAGACACACAGCTGCTGGCCGAGCGGCGCTTCGTCGAGACCTGGAACCACTTCGATCAGCTGGGGCCCTATCTGGGCCGGCGTTCGCGCAAGCTCTGGGCGGGCACCATCCAGCGCAGCGGCAATCCGCCGCCGCCACCGCGCGTGATACCGGATGTGACGGTCGACGGCCGTCTCGAATTCACGCAAGGGCAAAGGCGCTTCACGCTGATCTCCACGCCCGGCGGTGAATCGCTGTGCTCGCTGGTGGTCTGGCTGCCGGATGAGCGCATCGTGTTCACCGGCAACCTGTTCGGCCCGGTGTTTCTGGCCATGCCCAATCTGGTCACCCTGCGCGGCGACAAGCCGCGCCTGGTGGAAAACTATCTGCGCTCGCTGGACACGGTGCGGGCGCTGGGCGCCGAACTGCTGATCACCGGACACGGCGAGCCCATCCGCGGCGCCGACACCATCCGCGCTGCGCTCGACAAGATGCACGCCGCCGTGAGCCATGTGCGCGATGCGGTGATCGCCGCGATGAATGCCGGCCATGATGTGCACCGTCTCATGCGCGAGCTGCAACTGCCGCCGGAACTGCAGATCGGCGAATTCCACGGCAAGGTCTCCTGGGCGGCGCGCAGCATCTGGGAAGAACTCTCCGGCTGGTTTCATTACGACAGCACCACCTCGCTCTACGGCGAGCCGCGCAGCAGCGTGCATGCCGATCTGCTGGAGCTGGCCGGCGCCGAGGCGCTGGTGCAGCGCGCGCGGCAGAAGCTCGATGCGCGCCAGCCACTGCAGGCCCTGCATCTCACCGACATCGTGCTGGGCGTGCAGCCGGCGCAAGCGGCCGCGCTGAGCGTAAAGCGCGATGCACTGCAGGCGCTGCTCGAAGCCGGCGGCGGCACCAATCTCAGCGAGACCATGTGGCTCAAGTCGGAGATCGCCGCCAGCGAAGCGGCATTGGCAGCAGCCCGCAGCTAGCGGGGTGAGGCCAAAGCGCGGCCACGACCTTTGGCCGCTCGCTTCGAAACGACGCGGCTTTTTTTGCGCCCCCCGTCCGTGGCTGCGGAGCAGGCAAATGCCGCTACCGTCGCAGTCAATCGGCGCGGGTATGCGGGCATGCACAATCCAAGCGCTCATCAGTACAGGAGTCGGGCGGCCGCGCCAGCGCAGGCCGCTCGCCCTGATTAAAACGTCTTCTAAGGAGAGAGCGCATGAAAAAGAGAGTGCTCGCCGCGGCGATGACCTCGGTGGCGGGTTTTGGCCTGGGCGTATCGTCCGCGGCCCTGGCGCAGATCGAGCCGCAGGCGCCGGCCGCCGAGCCGGCAGCGGCCACGGACAGCGCCGCAGCCGATGAAATTCCCACGGTCGTGGTGACCGCCAACCGCCGCGCGGAAAATCTGGAAAAAGTCTCCGCCTCGATCACGGCGCTGGATGCCACGCGTCTGGCCGAGCAGGGCATCGTCTCGCAGTCGGATCTGCAGGCGGCGGTGCCGGGACTGACCGTGCGTCAGACGCAGGGCTCCAACTCGCTGACGCTGTCGATCCGTGGTCAGACCATCGATGCCTTCACCGGCTCCAAGACCGCCGTGGTGCCGTACTTCAACGAAGTGCAGCTCAACACCGGCGGCGCCTCCACGTTCTACGATCTCGAATCGGTGCAGGTGCTGAAAGGTCCGCAGGGCACGCTGTTCGGCCGCAACGCCACCGGCGGCGCCGTGCTCTATACCGCCGCCAAGCCCAAGGATGAAGTGGGCGGCTATCTCAAGATGCGCGGCGGCAGCTACAACCTGACGGAAGCGCAGGGCGCTGTGAACCTGCCGCTGTCCGGCAACACGCTCTTGATGCGTATCGCCGGCGATGTGATTCATCAGGACGGCTTCCAGGAAAACATTCACGACGGCCGCGATCTGGGCGAAGTGGCACGCCAGAGCGGCCGCATCAGCCTGCTGTGGCGTCCCAGCGAGGCGCTGGAAAACTCCACGCTGATCTCCGCCGATCACGTCGGCGGCAACAGCACGGCGACGCGGCTGAAGACGGTGAATCGTGTCAATCACACCACGTTCGCCTGCGTGAATCCGAATGTGGTGAACTGTGCCTCGGACCTGCTGTTCAGCCCCAGCGTCGATACGGTTTACGCCTATCCCACCATGTGGGCGCAGTACACCGCCGCACATCCGGAGCTCAATGCCAACGGCATCGCAGACTACCTGGACAACGATTCGCCCAGGATCGGTTTCTGGAAGGCCAACGAAGCGGCGCCGGTCACGCACAACGAGCAGGACTACTTCTTCGCCAACACCACCAGCTATCAGCTGGGCGAGGACCTGCTGCTCAAGAACATCGTCGGCGCCTCGCTGGCCAACACGCATGATCTGGGCAGTTCGGTCGGCGCGCCGTATCCGGTGTTCTACTCGGCCAACCTGGACGATCAGGAGTTCGGCAATCACGTCCGCAATCTGAGCTACTCCGAAGAACTGCAGCTGCAGGGCAAGGCGCTGAACAAGGCCCTGACCTACATCCTCGGCGCCTACTACCAGAAGGAAGACTCCAAGACCCTGTTCCCGCAGGTGTACTTCGACTTCTCGCCGGTGGTGCCGGGCACCAGCGTGGACAACCATTTCCAGATCAAGGATGAGACGCCGGCGGCGTTCGCGCAGGGCACTTACGATTTCAGTGCCATCGGCTTGAAGGGACTGAGCTTCACCGCCGGCTTCCGCTACACCTGGGAGTCGGTGGACATCTCGCAGCTGTCCAGGAGCGTGTACGCCGGTGCGCCCGATCAGAGCACGCGCTACAGCAACCCGAGCTGGAACCTGGGGCTGTCGTATCAAGTCATGGATGATCTGCTGCTGTACGTGCAGGGCCGTCGCAGCTGGCGCGCGGGTGGTTTCAACGGCACGGCGCCGCCGTCCCTGGACACCGGCAGCGGCATTCTCGAAGACGTGAACATCTTCAAGCCCGAGTTCGTGCACGATGTCGAAGTCGGCGCCAAGTTTGCGGGCAGCCTGTTCGGTCGTCCGCTGCGCGCCAACCTCGCGCTCTACAACCAGTGGATCAAGAACGTGCAGCGTGCCGAGTTCCCCGATCCGCCGGGGCCGGTCACGTCCATCGCCTACACGGTCAATGTTCCCGAGGCGCAGGTTACCGGCGCCGAGCTGGATTTCGCCTTCAAGCCCGTGAACTGGATCGAAACCGGTTTTGCCGGTGCGCTCACGCGCGCGCGTTTCACGAAAGGCAAGGACACCGCCGACGTGTTCGGTGTGACCTACACCTTCGGCCCCTACGCCGACGTGCCGCGCGCCTCCGGCTCGCTGTATGGCACGGTGTTCCTGCCGACGCCGTCCGACTGGGGCCCGATGAATGTGCGCGCCGATCTCTACGCGCAGACCGGCATGTACTTCTCCAACAACAACAACACCATCACGCCGGACACCCGCATTCCCGGCTATGGCCTGGTGAACCTGCGTTATGACTGGAGCGAGATCCGCGGCTCGAAGTATTCCTTCGCCGCCTATGTGCGCAACCTCGCCGACAAGGAGTACTACACCGGCGGCTTCGCGCTGACGGCCTCGCTGGGCGTGAACTCGGTGGCGGTGGGCACGCCGCGCATGTTCGGTGCCGAGATCCGCTACGAGTTCTGAGCGCTGAGGAAACTCAGCACGGTGCAAGGAGCGTCCTGTCATTCCCGCGCAAGCGGGAATGACAGACTGTGCAGCGCCTCGCCAGCGCCTCGCGTACTGAACCGGCCCGTGAACGCATTCTGAGAAGAATGTCGTTCACGGGCCTTTTTGCTTTTGCGTGGTGGCGCATCGGTTCTATGCTGTCGCGTGGTGCCATCAGGCCCATCACCAGGAGCGGCAATGATCGGCAATGACCCTTTGGATCTCGGCGGACAGATCGCCTTCGTCACTGGCGCGGGCCAGGGTGCGGGACGGGCCATCGCGCTGGCGCTGGCGCGGCACAACGCCGGCGGTGTCGCGGTCAACGATTTTGTCGCGGAACGTGCGGAGGCCGTGGTTGCGGAAATCCGTGCGCTGGGCGTGCCGGCGCTGGCGGTGGCGGCGGATGTGGGTGATCTGAACGCCGTGCGCGCCGCGTTCACGCAGGCCAGTGAAAACCTGGGGCCGGTGACGCTGCTGGTGAACAATGCCGGCAACGCCGGGCCCGGTGTCACCATGCGGCCCACGCCGCTGTTCTGGGAGACCGCGCCGGAGGATTGGGGACGCTATTTCCACACCAATCTGTTCGGCGTGATGAACTGCTGCCACACCGCGCTGCCGGGCATGGTGGCGCAGAACCGTGGCCGCATCGTCACCGTGGTCTCCGATGCCGGACGGGTGGGCGAGGCGCGGCTCGCGGCTTATGCCGCCGCCAAGGCCGCCGCCGCCGGTTTCGTGCGCTCGCTGGCGCGCGAGACCGGCCGCCACAACATCACCTGCAATGCCATCTCGCTGTCGACGCTGGAGCCGGCGATGGCGGAGCCGGCGCGCACACAGTTCCTGGCCAGCGAACAGGCCAAGGCGCATGTCGCGCGCTATGCGATCCGGCGTTTTGGCCAGCCCGAGGACGTGGCGGGCATGAGCTTGTTCCTGTGCTCTGAAGCCGCGTCCTGGATCACCGGCCAGACCTATCCGGTCAACGGCGGCTACAGCTTTGCGGTCTGAGCGCAACGGCGGCGCGTGGCCGCCGGTGCCGGGTCTGCCTACTTCGCGTCGAGACTGAGAATCCAGGCCACCAGCTTGCGCGTGTTGGCCTCGTTGATCGCCACCGCATTGGGCGGCATGGCCAGGCCCGTGACCTTGTTCTTCCAGTGGCTCTGATACGGATTCGAGCCCTGCAGCACGGTCTGCGTGAGTTTGTCGAGCGCGTCCTTCTGGCCGTGATACTTGCGCGCGACCTCGGCCCAGGGCGGACCGATGGGTTCCTCGCCGCCGGCCTTGGCTTCGATGCTGTGGCAGGTGAGACAGCCGGCGTGCGCGGCCAGCTGCTTCATGTCCTCGCTCTTGGCCGGTGCGGCGATGACGCCGGCGCTGCCCAGGCTGAGCAGCAGCAGGGTGAGAAGGCGGGGGATACGCATGGTCATTTCTCCGGCGGTGGCAAGGGCCGCATGGCGCGGATGCGGCGGGCGGCATGCGCAACATATCGGCGCGCCGTGCGCTTCCCTTTGACGCGCATCAAACGCCGCGGCGCCGGCTGTGTCATGGCCGCGACAGTGGTGCTCAGCTGGCCTTCCGGCGCGAGCGTCTGCCTTGCGCCTGAATTTTCTGCGCCTGCGCGCGCAGTCCCGGGCCGATCAGCGGGGTGACCTCCCGCGGTTTGACCGCCTCGCCGCAATGCGAGCAGCTCAGCACCGCATGAAACTCGTGATTGCAGCGCTGGTGCTTGAACAGCAGCGGTGGACCGTCGCCTTCATCGGCCCATTTGTCGCCCCAGGCCACCAGGGCCATCAGCACCGGATACAGCTCCATGCCTTTTTCAGTGAGACGGTATTCGTAACGCGGCGGGCGATCCTGATAGGCCTGCTTCTCCAGCACGCCCTGCGCCACCAGACGGCTGAGGCGGTCCGCGAGGCGGTGCCGGGTGAGGCCGATCTGCTTCTGAAAGTCCTCGAAGCGGCGCACGCGCAAGAACGCGCTGCGCAGGATCAGCATGGTCCAGCGATCGCCGACCACGGCCTGGGCGCGCGCCACCGAGCAGGGCAGCCGATCGACCTCGTTCCATTTCATCCGGTCACTTCCGAAAAAAAGCCAGTGGCAATGCGCCTAGTTTGACATAGTTCCAAAATGGAACTTAATCTGGCCACCACATCTTTTCGGGGGGCACGGCCATGGCCGACGCAGAGCAGTGGCACAAGACCGCCTGCATTCTGTGCAGCATCAACTGCGGTCTGGAGGTGCAGACCGGCGGCGAGGACGGCCGGCGCATCGTCAAGATCCGCGGCGACGCCGAGCATCCCGCGTCCCGGGGCTATGTCTGCGAAAAATCGCAGCGCATGGACTACTACCAGAACGGTGCGGATCGTCTGCGCTCGCCGATGCGCCGTCGTGCCGACGGCAGCTACGAGGCGATCAGCTGGGAAGTCGCCATCCGCGAGATCGCCGCCAAATTCGGCGCCATCAAGACGCAGTACGGCAAGGAGGCGGTGCTGTTCTACGGCGGTGGCGGGCAGGGCAATCATGTCGGTGGCATGTATGCCGACAGCTTTCTCAAGGCCCTGGGCAATCCTTATCGCTCCAACGCGCTGGCGCAGGAGAAGACCGGCGAGTTCTGGGTGCAGGGCAAGATGCTGGGCACCGGCGTGCATCCCGACTTCGAGCATTGCGAGGTGGCGCTGTTCGTGGGCAAGAACCCCTGGCAGTCGCATGGCTTTGCGCGTGCGCGCGTGCTGCTCAAGGAGATCGCCAAGGATCCGGCGCGCTGCCTGATCGTGATCGATCCGCGCCGCAGCGAAACCGCGGAAATGGCCGACATCCATCTCGCCATCAAGCCCGGCACCGACGCCTGGTGTCTGGCAGCGCTGATGGCGGTGCTGGTGCAGGAGGATCTGGTGGCCAGGGACTGGCTGGCTGAACACACACGCGGCTATGAGGCGGTGGCGCCCTATTTCAGCGGCATCGACATCGCCAGCTACGCGCAGGCTTGCGGGCTGGCGGAGCAGCAGATCCGCGACACCGCGCGGCGCATCGCTGGCGCGCGCAGCGTGGCGATGATGGAAGACCTGGGTCTGCAGATGAACCGCCATTCCACGCTGGGCAGTTATCTGCAGCGTCTGATCTGGCTGTCCACCGGTCATTACGCGCGGCCCGGCACCAACAACGCGCCGGTGCCCTTCCTGTCGCTGGCCAAGGCCAGCAAGGGCGAGACCAGCGCCAGGCGCGGCCCGCGCGTGGAGCGGCGCAGCCCGGTGGCCAATGCCAAGATCATCATCGGTCTGGTGCCCTGCAATGTGATTCCCGAGGAGATCCTCAGCGATCATCCCAAGCGTTATCGCGCGATGCTGATCCACAGCGGCAATCCGGTGCATTCCCTGGCCGACAGCCAGCGCATGCGTGAGGCGCTGCGCGCGCTGGAGCTGTCGGTGGTGGTGGATGTGGCGATGACCGAGACCGCACGCGAGGCGGACTACGTGCTGCCGGCAGCGAGCCAGTTCGAGAAGGCCGAGGCCACCTTCTTCAATCTCGAATTTCCCGACAATGTCTTTCACCTGCGTCAGCCGCTGTTCGAGCCGCTGCCCGGCACGCTGCCGGAAGCGGAGATCTACGCGCGTCTGGTGGAAGCCATGGGCGAGCTGGGCGAGGCCGACTACGCGCCGCTGCGTCGCGCCCTGCGTTTCGGGCGCCTGGCCTTTGCGCTGCGCTTCATGATCGGCACGCTGCGCAATCCCAAGCTCGTGAAATACGCGCCGGTGATTCTGTATCGCACCCTGGGCGAGCGGCTGCCGCAAGGCATGGCTTCGGCCGCCGCGCTCTGGGGCGCGGCCTTGCTCTATGTGCAGGCCAGTCCGGCGACGGCGCGTGCGGCCGGCTTCGGCGGTCTGCTGCCGCTGGCGGCGGACAGGCTGTTCCAGGCCATCATCAGCCAGCCCTCGGGTGTGGTGTATGCACGTGCCACGCATGCGATGAGCTGGCAGGCGGTGGGTCATCCCGAACACCGGATCAATCTCAAGCTCGATGAGCTGCTCGCCGAGCTGCCCAAGCTCGACGCCATGCCGCCGCCGGTCGATGCCGACTATCCCTTCGTGCTCTCCGCCGGCGAGCGCCGCAGCGAAACCGCCAACACCGCCGTGCGCGACAGCAGCTGGCACAAGCGCGGCGTCTACGGCAGCCTGCGCATCAATCCGCAGGATGCGCGGCGGCTGGGTTGTGCCGACGGCGAACGCCTCTTGCTGCGCACGCGGCGCGGCAGTGCCGAAGTGATTGCCGAACTCTCCGACAGCCTGCAGCCCGGGCATGTGTCGCTGCCCAACGGCCTGGGCCTGGACTATCGCGACGCCAGCGGCGCGCTGCTGCGCAAGGGCGTGGCGCCCAATGAACTCACCGATGCGCAGGCGCGCGATCCCTTCGCCGGCACGCCCTGGCACAAGCATGTGCCGGCGCGGCTGGAGCGTGTCGCGCAGGCGCTGAGTGCCTGAAGCATCGGGCCAGGGTGATGATGGCAGGCGCCGCTGCTTACCAGATCACCTGAAAATCGCCGGAGAACTGCTGCAGGAAGTGCTCGGCCTGCTCGCCCTGCAGCATCGCCAGCGTCGACAGCACGCCGGCCTCGGTGCAGCTGCTGCCGGCGACGGTCACGCTGCGCGGTCCGCCCGGTACCGGCCAGCCGGTCCTGGGATTGAGGATGTGCGGATAGCGTTGGCCGTCCTTGAGCAGGAAGCGATGCGCATCACCGCTGGTGGCCACGCCGCCCTGGCGCAGGCGGATCAGGCTGCTGCTGGCGCCCAGGCCGCTGTCGATGCCCACCCGCCAGTCCTGGCCTTGTGCGCGCGGGCCGCTGGCGGCCAGATCGCCGCCGCAGTTGACCAGCACCGCGTGTGAAGTCTGCGCCGCCAGCAGCGCGCAGGCGCGATCCACCGCGTACTCCTTGCCGATGCCGCCGAAGTCGATCTCCATGCCGGCCGGCATCTGCAGCTGCGGCGACTGCCAGTGCAGTTTCTGCCAGCCCACCAGCGGCAGCAGCGCCTCGATCTGCGATGGCGTGGGCACGCGATCCGAGCCGTCGAAGCGCCAGGCGCGGCGCAGCACGCCGGAGGTCACGTCGAACAGACCTTCGCTCAGCTCATGCAGCTGCTGCGCGTAATCGAGAAAGCGCGCCGTCTCCGCATCCACCGTGATCGCCGCGCCCTGCGCGCGATTGATGCGATCGACGATATTGCCCGGCAGATAGCGGCTCCAGTGCTGCTCGATGCGCCAGACTTCTGCAGCCGCCAGCTCGCCCAGCCGGCGCAGCTCGGTGCGATCCGCACCATCGACCAGGACCTCGCAGGGCGAGGCCATGGCCGTGAAGCGCGCGACGAAGCCATCGCCGCCGGGCTCGATGCGGACGCTGCGGGTTTCGTTCACCAGTTGAAGCGGTACCCCATGCTGAGAATCACGGCGGACATGTCCGGTGCGGTCGGCAGACCCGAGTATGCCGCAGCGGCCTGCGCGGGAATATCACTGCTCTGGCCGCGCTGCTTGTAGTACTCCAGGCGCACGTTCCAGCTGTCGCCGTTGCGCAGCTGCTGGCCGAACTGCAGGCCGCCGGTCAGGCCGGTGAAGGCGCCCAGACGCGGATCGCCGCTGGCGTAGCGCAGGCCGGCATCCTCGCCACTGAACAGGGCGAAGTGGTAGAAGTCTGCGGCGTTCTGCCGGTAGAAGCGCAGGCTCGGCTGCAGATGGAAGGCTTCGGAGAAATTCCAGCGATAGCTCAGGCTCAGGGTGTGGGCATTGATGCCCCAGCTGTCGGTGAAGAAGCGGTAGGAGAAATCCAGCACATCGCGATCAAAGGCAAAGCGCTTGTACTCGGCATAGAGCGCGTGCTTGGTGCGCTTGTCGGGGCGGCTTTCGTAGAGGTAGTAGAGCGGATTGGCATTGGCATCCACCACCGAGACCACCTTGTAGGGATCGGTCTGGTAGCCGCTGGACAGGCCCAGCGAGTAGTTCAGCTGCAGCAGGCTCTTGCTGTCCAGCACCTGCGTGACGCCCAGCAGCAGATCGACGAGGTTCTTGTTCTTGCTGCTGCCGCCCTCCTCATCGTCGCCGCCACCACCACCTGCGCCCATGTGCGACAGCGGCTGCGGCGCACCCCCCACCGGACGCACCTGATCGTATTCGAAGGACACACCGGCGCCGAGCGTGGTGTTCTTCTGGTTCAGGTCCAGGCTGTAATGCGCATTGGCACCGAAGGAGGTGAAGTCATACTCGCTGGAGCCGCGCAGGCCCAGGCCCAGCTTGCTGTCATGCGAGAGCGGAAACTGATAGCCCAGATTCGCCGCGACGCGCTGATCGTGGAAGGTATCGTCCAGCGGCGTCTTGCCGGCGGCCGTGGTGTAGGTCTGGCCGCCGCCGGAAGGCGAGGAGAAGGTCTGCGCCGTATGCGCCGGGGCGGCGCCATTGGGGCTGGCGCCGCTGAGGCTGTCGAACACCAGACCCGCCGACAGCAGACGCTCGCCGCCGAGATTGAAGCTGGCATTGAGCACCGGCTCGATGGCCTGCACGCGGCCATTGCCTTCCTTGTACAGCAGCAGCCCGGTATCGAAAGTCCAGGGCTTTTCCGGTGCGGCCGGTTCCTGCGCGGCAGCGGGTTTGACGCCGGCCACGCCGAGCAGGCTCAGCGTGGCGGCGGCCAGACGCAGGCGCTGTTGTTCGTTCAGTTGCATCCGCAGCCTCCGCCGCCAAAGCCGCGGCCGCCGCTGGCGGCTTCCTTGCTGAAGTAGATGTGATCATCCAGCTGCGCCTGCACCGGATCGGCTTCCAGCTGCATGTCGGGACGGGCCAGCGTGCCGCGCTGCCAGGGCTTCACGTTCGCGCAGGCGCTCAAGCCGGCCAGCAGCGCAAGGCTCCACAACAATCGGATCATGGCGTCTTTCCCAGCGCGGCGGTGATGGCGCTTTCGTATTGCGGAATCTCTTCTTCGCGAAAACCGGAGTGCTGATGCAGCACGCGGCCGTCGGCGCCCAGAATCAGCGCGCTGGGCATGCCGGCGATCTGGTAGTGATCGGCGAGTGCGCCCTTGGGGTCATAGGCCAGCGCGAACTGCGCCGGATGCTTTTCCAGAAAGCGCTGTGCGTCGGCCTGATGCTCATCGACATTGACCGCCAGCACCGTGAGCCGGTCACCGAAGCGCGACTTCAGGGCGTTGAGCCAGGGAAAGGACTGCGCGCAGGGCGCACACCAGGACGCCCAGAAATCCAGATAGATGATCTTGCCCTTGTAAGCGCTCAGCGCGGTGGGCAACTCGGCGGCCTGCGCCGGCAGTATCGCGCTGATCGCCAGCAGCAAAGCGGCAATCAGACCATGGGGGGCTGGCCTGCGCATGAAGTCTCCAATCCTGTTGGTACTGGAGCGCTTTGTAGCAGGGCCTGCTTAAGATTTTCTTAGAGCAGCTTTCAGCGCTTGAAAGCTGCGGCTTTTAGTCGCGCAGCCAGCGCGCCGCCAGCGGCGGCACCAGCAGCAGGCTCACCAGTGTCGAAGACACCAGGCCGCCGAGAATCACCACCGCCATCGGGCCTTCGATCTCGTGGCCGCTCTGATGCAGCTGCGCGGCCACCGGTGCCAGCGCCAGTGCGGTGAGCAGCGCGGTGAGCAGCACCGGCGTCAGACGTTCTTCGGCGCCGCGCAGCGCGGTGTCCAGATTCCACGCGCAGCCTTCCACGCGCAGCAGATGCTGGTAGTGCGAAACCAGCAGGATGGTGTTGCGCGCGGCCATGCCGAACAAGGCCACGAAGCCCACCATCGAACCCAGACTCAGCGTGCCGCCGCTGAGCGCCACTGCCACCACGCCGCCAATCAGGGTGCTGGGCAGCGCCAACAAGACCAGCAACACCTGGCGGCTGTTGCCGAAGGCCAGGGCCAGCAGCAGCACGATCAGCAGCAGCGCCGCGCCGCTGTGCAGCAGCAACTCGCGCGCCGCCGCCTGCTCGGCCTGCGCCGAGCCGCCGTAACGCAGATACACGCCGGGCGGCAGCGCGATCTGCTGCGCAATCGCCGTCTGTGCGCGCTGCGCCCAGCCGCGCTGATCGCTCACGGCGGGACTCGCGGTGACGATCTGCCGGCGCAGGCCGTCCTCATGGCTGATCAGGCTGCGCGCCGACACGGTCTGCAGCTCGGCCAGCTGCGAGAGCCGCAGCAGGCTGCCGTCGCCACCGTGAATCAGCAGCGTCTCCAGGGCCTGCGGTGAAGGCAGGAGACCGGATACCCGCAGGGTCAGCGGCAGGCTGCGGTCGGCTTCGCTGAGCTGCGTCACCACATGACCATGAAACGCGGCCTGCAGGGTCTCCAGCACCTCGGCGGCCTGCACCCCATGCAGGGACAGCTGCTCGGACTTCAGGCGCACGCTCAGCTCGCTCTGACGCGGCGGCAGCTTCACGCGCACATTGCCGGCATCCGGCAGGCTTTCCAGCAAGGCGGCGATCTGCGCCGCGACGCGATCATTGGCATCGAGATCCTGGCCGAACACGCTGACGAAGAACGGCGAGGACTCGCCGGCCAGGGTTTCGCCGATGCGCTCGGCCAGCACCGAGTAGATCTCCACCAGCTGGTTGGGAAAGTCCTCGAACACCTCGCGCACGCCTGACTCGATCTCGTGCGTGGACAGCCCCGTGCTGCGGTCGATCTGGATCTCGAACTCGCTCTTGTTGGGCAGGTCGGGGTCCTGGCCGTTTTCGGCGCGGCCGATCTGCTCGGCCACGCTCTTCACGCCGGGCAGCGCGGCCAGACGTTCGGAGATGCGCTGGCCCACGCGCGCGGTTTCGGCAATCGCCACGCCGGGCCGCAGCGAGGCGTGCGCAATCAGATAGTCCTCGCGGAATTCCGGCAGCAGACGCGCGCCCAGCAGCGGCAGCAGCACCAGGCCCAGCGCGCTGGCGCCCAGCATCAGCAGCAGCACCAGCCGCGGCCGCGCATGCAGCGCGGTGATGATGCGCCGCTGCACCCGCTTGCAGCGTTTGAGAATGGGCGCTTCCTCGCGCGGCAGATGTTCGCGCATGGCCAGCGCGCACAGCGCCGGCGTGGCACTCATGGCCACCAGCAGCGAGATGCCCACCGCCAGCAGGAAGGCCACCGACAGCGGCCGGAAGAACGCGCCCTGCAGGCCGGAGAGCATGAGAATGGGCAGGAAGGCCACGGCCACGGCCGCCGTGGCGTAGAACACCGGCTGACGCACTTCCAGCGAGGCGGCGGTGAACAGCGCGCGGATGTCGAAGTCGCCGCTGATGGCGCGGCGCCGGCGCGTGATGTTCTCGACATCGATCACCGCATCGTCCACCACCACGCCCAGCGCCACCACCAGCCCGCCCAGGCTCATGGTGTTGAGGCTGAAGCCGAAGTTGTGAAGGATCCAGATGGTGGCCAGCAGCGACAGCGGAATGGCGCTGAAGGAGATCAGTGCGCCGCGCCAGTCGCGCAGCGTCAGCAGCAGCAGAATCACCACCAGCAGCGCGCCGATCAGCAGCGAGTTGCGCAGCTTGCCGATGGCGCTTTCGATGAAGCTCGCCGGACGCAGCAGCGCCGGATGGTAGTCCACGCCCTGGCGCTTGAGCTGCGGTGCGATGGCGTTCAGGCGCTGCTCCAGCTCGCGCGTCACGTCCAGGGTGTTGGCGCCGAACTGCGTGGAAGTCTCCACCAGGATGCCGGGCTTGCCGCCGATCATGGCATCGCCGAAGCGGGGCTCGGCGCCATCGCGGATATCCGCGATCTCG
Organism: Solimonas aquatica; assembly: GCF_900111015.1. Lineage (GTDB taxonomy): Bacteria > Pseudomonadota > Gammaproteobacteria > Nevskiales > Nevskiaceae > Solimonas > Solimonas aquatica. The sequence continues at coordinate 52,473 of NZ_FOFS01000007.1, forward strand.
CCGAGCAGGATCGGCCCGCTGTCGCGCATCGCCACCACCGCCTGCGCCAGCTGCTGCGTGGTGGCGCCGGGCCGCTGTGCCTGCAGCACCAGACGCTGCGTGGGCGTTTCCAGATAGCCGCCGCCGATCAGCGCGGTGGCGCGACGCACGGACTCGGACACTTCACTCAGGCTCAGGCCGGCGGCGGCGAGCTTGAGTGGATCGAGGTGAATCTGCCGTTCGCGCGACAGGCCGCCGAAGATCTGCGCCTGTGCCACGCCGGGCACCGCCATGATCTGCGGCTTGAGCGTCCAGCGCACCAGATCGCGCAGTTCCAGCGGCGAGAGCTTTTCGCTGGTGAAGCCGAAGTGCAGCAGATACTCCATCGAGGAACTCAGCGGCGAGAGCTGCGGCGGACTCACGCCTTCCGGCAGCAGGCCGGCGGCCTCGGCCAGGCGTTCGGTCACCACCTGCCGCTGCCGGTACGGATCGCCGCCGCGTTCGAACACCACCTGGATCGCCGACAGGCCCTGCGCGGAGTTGGAGCGCAGCGCGGCCAGGTTCTCGGTGCCGGCCAGCAGGTTCTCCAGCGGCCGCGTCACCAGCGCCTCCACCTGCTGCGCGTCCAGGCCCGGGGCCTCGGCCTGCACCAGCACATGCGGCGGCGCGAAGTCGGGAAACACATCGAAGCGCGCCTGCAGCAGCGCGCCGGCGCCGAGCAGCGCAATCAGCAGCGACAGCGCGGTGATGATGCGCGGATGCGCCAGCGAGGCGCGGACGATGGCGGCGAGCATGGGATCGGAAATTTTTAGTCGTCGTCGTCTTCGGCCTGCACGCCGGACAGGCCCTGCAGCGACCACAGCACGCCGGCGCCGCGCACCACGATGCGGTCCGTCGCCTTGAGGCCTTGCACGCGCCAGAGGCCGTCCTCGGCGCCCAGCACCCGCACCGGCACTGCGGCGTACTGTGCGCGCTGCTGCGCATCGCGCTGCGGCAGCTGCCGGTACACATAGCTGCCGCCGGCTTCAAAGATCAGCGCCTCCCCCGGCACCAGCAGCGCGGCCTCGTCCGCTTGCTGCAGCTGTACCGCGACGCGCGAGCCGGCCGCCAGGGGCAGCGGGGCGTGCTCCAGCATCAGCAGCAGGCCGGCGCCGCGCAGTGCGCTCTGTGCCTGCGGCAGATGGCCCAGCACCTGCGCCGGCAGGTTCAGGCCGTCGAGCTGCACCGAGGCGCCGCGCGGCAGGCCGCCGGGCAGGCCGCTGCCGGGCAGCTCGGCGCGGATCAGCACGCTGCGCGCGCCGAGCAGCTCCACAGCAAGCTGCGCACGCTGGGCGCTGCTGCGCGCGGCCAGCGGTCCCCAGCGCTGCGTGAAGCCCGCCAGCTGCGTCTGCGCTTCGCCGCGCGCCTGCGCCGCGGCGGCCTCGGCCTGCTGCACGGCGCGCAGGGAAGCGTCGCCTTCACTGTCATGCAGCGCGCGCAGACGGCTCAGCTCGGTCTGCGCCAGCTGCGCGCTGTTCTGCGCGGCGCTGAGCTGATTGCTGTCGGCGACGAAGGCGGCGGCGTCCAGCACCAGGCCATAGGCGGCCTGGCTGCGCCGTGACTGCGCCGCATGCGGCGTGGCCAGGTGCAGATCCACGGCCTGCTGCTGGCGCGCGCTCAGCGCGGCCGGAGGCTGCGGGCTCGGCGGGCCTGCGGCCAGCGCCGCTCTCAGGCCGCACAGACCCAGCAGCAGAAACGCGATGCGCGTCGCCATCATGTGGCGGTCTCCGGCCAGGGCACGAGCGTCTGCTCGGGACCCTGCAAGGGGCGGCGGTAAGCGGACTCCAGCTGCGCATAGGCCTGCTGCGCGGCGCGCGCGGCGGCCAGCGCCTGCAGCGTGGCCTCGTGCAGTGCCTGCTGCGCGTGCAGCAGCAGGCCGCGCTCGCTGGCACCCAGTTCCAGCGCACGCTGCGCGCGCTGTTGCTGGCGCTGCGCCAGCGCTGCGCCTTGCTCGGCGCGCTGCCATTGCTCGCGCGTCTGCTGCCAGCGGGTTTCGGCCTGCGCCATCTCGTCGAGCACGCGCGCCTGTGTGGCGAGCAGGGCCTGCGCGGCGGCCTCGCGCTCGGCCTGGGCCTGCGCGATGGCGCCTTCGTTGCGGTTCATCAGCGGCAGCGGTAGGCCCAGGCCCAGTGCGTATTCCTGTGAATCCCGGTCCCAGCCCAGCGCCGGACTCAAGCGCAGATCGGGCCAGCGCCGCGCCAGCTCATCCTGCAGCTGCAATTCGCGCAGCTCGCATTGCAGCAGGGCCTGCAGCACATCGGCGCGCGTGAGCAGGGCCTGCTGGCGCTGCGTCGACAGATTCTCGGCGGGCAGGTCCGTGATGCGCTGCCAGTCATCCCAGCGCGGCGCGATGCCCTCGAGCGCGGCCGGGGGCACGCCCAGCAGCGCCGCCAGATTCAGACGCGCCTGCTGCGCCTGCAGCTGCAGGTCCGCATGCTGCTGCTCGCGCTGCCGCAGCGCCTGTTCGGTGGCGGGCACTTCGCTGGGGGCGAGATCGCCGGCCCTCACGCGTCGCTGCGTGGCGCGCAGCAGGGTCTGCTCCGACTCCAGCAGCGCCGCCGATTCGCGCAGCGCGTCCTCGCTGTAGCGCAGCGCCAGCAGCGCCTCGCGCAGGCTGCTGCGCAGCTGCCAGACCGCGTCCATCAGCGCGCTCTGCGCGATGCGCGTGCGCAGCTGCGCCTGGGCGATGGCGCGCTGCCGCTCGCCGCGCCGTGGCAGCAGCAGGTCCAGCGCCACGCCGTACAGCCAGCCGCTGGCCTGGCCGGCCAGCTCCAGCGCGCTGCCGTGGATGTAGCCGGCGCTGAGATTGAGTTCGGGATTGGCGCGCTGCGCGGCGCTGCGTTCACCGGCGAGCGCGATGTTCACCTGGGCGCGCGTCTGCGCGATGCCGGGATTGAGGCGCAGCGCGGCCTGCAGCCACTGCGCGCGATCCCAGTCCTGCGGGGCTTCCGGCAGGCCGGGCAGATGATCGAGACGACGCTGCTGATAATCCTGCGCCAGCTGCGCGGGATCGGGCGGCGGCGTGCGCGGCGGCGCGTGGCCGCAGGACGCCAGCAGCATCGGGACCAGCACGATGATGGGCAGTCCGCGCATGGGCGGAAGATTCTCTCCTCTGGCGATGTGTGCCGCCTGGCTCTGCGTATGAATCGCCGATGCCGGGGCGCAGTTTCTTTTGCGGGCGCGTGCTGGCGAACATGCCAGGGGCCGAGGCGCTTTGTAAAGGCGCGCGGCCGGATGTCGCGCCACACATGAGGCGCGGCGTGCTTGAGGATGAGAGCGGGGGAAGGGGTGCTTGCGCTGCGTGCGGCGCGTGGGCCGGCAAAGCGCGGGTTGCTGCAGAAGCCCGGCGCAGACGCCGCGAAGGCGCCTGCGCCGGCGGTGCATCAGCTGATGTGCTTGGCAACCAGCTTGGTCATCTCGAACATGTTCACGCTGGCCTTGCCGCCGAAGATCTTCTTCAGCTTGTCGTCGGCATTGATCTGGCGCTTGTTGGTCTTGTCCTGCAGACCGTTCTTCTTGATGTAGGCCCAGAGGTTCTTGGTGATCTGACCGCGGGGCTGCGGCTTGGCGCCGACCACTTCCGCCAGCGTGGCGCTGGGCGTCATCGCCTTCATCAGAGCCGCGCTGGGCTTGCGCTTGGCCTTCACTACCTTCTTGGCAGCGGCCTTCTTCGCCGGAGCTGCCTTCTTCGGAGCCGCCTTCTTGGCGGCAGCCTTCTTCGCCGGAGCCTTCTTCGCAGCAGACTTCTTCTTCGTGGCCTTGGCCATGAATCCTTCTCCTTTACGAAATTGAAACCCAACTGGGTCGGCGTATCCTAGGGGAAGACGAAGCGTCTGTGTGGGTTTTTCGCAGTGCGCACGCAAAAAAATCGCATCGAAGCCGCCCCTAGGGGCGCCCTAGGAGGAAAAAAGTGACGCCGAGCCTCATCGAGTACGTGGCATCAGCCCTGTTTGCGGTGGCGCTGCTGCACACCTTCTCGACCAAATTCTTCGAGCGTCTGGCCCATGCCCAGCCTGCGCATGCGGGCTTCTGGCATCTGCTCGGCGAGGTGGAAGTGGTGTTCGGGCTCTGGGCCATGGTGCTGGTGGCGCTGATGTTCGTGCTGCTGGGTTCGGGCGAGGCCATCGCCTACATGGAAAGCCGCAACTTCACCGAGCCGCTGTTCGTGTTCGCGATCATGGTGGTGGCCGGCAGCCGGCCGGTGCTGGAAGCCGCCAATTCCCTGGTGACACTGATCACGCGTCTGCTGCCACTGCCGGCGGCGCTCTCGGGATATTTCTGCGCGCTGGCGGTGGTGCCCTTGCTGGGCTCCTTCATCACCGAGCCCGGTGCGATGACGCTGGCGGCACTGATGCTGCGCGAGCGTTTCCTGCGTGAAGAGCTGCCGGCCCGCGTCAAATACCTCACCGTGGGTGTGCTGTTCGTGAATGTCTCCATCGGCGGCGTGCTCACGCCCTACGCCGCGCCGCCGGTGCTGATGGTGGCCAGCACCTGGGGCTGGGACCTCGGCTTCATGCTGCAGCACTTCGGCTGGAAGGCTGCGATTGCGGTGGCCGTGAATGCCTTCGGCGCCACGCTTTTCGCACGCACGGCGCTGTTGCAGCTGCCACTGCAGGACAAGCCCAGGCGTGAAGCACCGCCCTGGCCGGTGACCCTGGTGACGCTGGGCCTGCTCAGCGGCATCGTGGTGTTTGCGCATCACCCGGCGCTGTTTCTCGGCCTGTTGCTGTTCTTCATGGGCTTCGCACAGGCCTACCGACGGCATCAGGGCCATCTGATCCTGCGTGAGTCCCTGCTGGTGGCCTTCTTCCTGGCCGGCCTGGTGGTGCTGGGCGGTTTGCAGCAATGGTGGCTGCAACCGCTGCTCACCTCGCTGAGCGAGACCGCCGTGTACTACGCCGCCACTGCGCTCACCGCCATCACCGACAATGCCGCGCTGACTTATCTGGGCTCACTGGTGCCGGGCCTGAGCCCGGAATACCAGTACGCCCTGGTGGCGGGCGCGGTGACCGGCGGCGGTCTCACGGTGATTGCCAACGCGCCCAATCCCGCCGGCTACGCGATTCTGCGCAGCCGCTTCGAGGACGAGGTGATCCATCCGGGCAAGCTGCTGCTGGCGGCGCTGGCGCCGACGCTGGTGGCGATCGTGGCGTTCCGCTTCCTGTAGGCCTGCCCGGGCTGCGGGCCCTCTTGAGCCCCCGCCTCTGCGCGCTGCAAGAGGAGAAGCAGCGGGCCCTTCAACGCGGGCGCGCGAGTATCTGTTCCACCTGCCGCCAGCCGGCTTCGGCAATCGGCCTGGTGCGGCGTCCGTTCTCCAGGCCCTGTGCGCTCGCGGCATTGCCGGACAGCGCGCGCTTGAGCACGCCCTGCAGAATCGCGGCGAGGCGGAACATGTTGAAGGCCAGATAGAAGTCCCACTCGTTCTGCGCAATCGGCGCCAGGCCGCGACGCTCGCAGTAGCGCGCCAGAAACGCTTGCTCCGAGGGAATGCCCAGGGGCGCGAGGTCTTCACCGCCGAAGCCGCGGAACTCCTGGCGGTTCAGACGCCAGGCCATCATGTAATACGCCAGATCCGCCAGCGGATGGCCGATGGTGGACAGTTCCCAGTCCAGCACCGCCAGCACGCGCGGCTCGCTGGGATGGAAGATGAGATTGTCCAGGCGCAGATCGCCGTGGGCGATGGCGCTCATCTCGCCGGCCGGAATGTTGGCCGGCAGCCAGGCGATGAGCTGCTCCATGGCTTCGATGCGCTCGGTTTCCGAGGCGCGGTACTGCTTGGTCCAGCGTCCGATCTGGCGTTCGATGTAGTGCTCGGCGCGACCGTAATCGCCCAGGCCGCAGGCCGCGTAGTCCACGCTGTGCAGGGCCGCGATCACGCGGTTGATCTGCTCGTACATCGCGGCGCGTTCGGCGGCGCTGCCCACTTCCGGCAGGCGCGGGTCCCAGAGGATGCGGCCCTCCACGAAGTCCATCACGTAGAAGGCGGTGCCGATCACCGAGTCGTCTTCGCAGTACACGCGCATGCGCGGCACCGGCACCTGACTGCCGGCCAGCGCCGACATCACCCGGTATTCACGATCCACCGCATGCGCCGAAGGCAGCAGCGCACCCGCCGGCTTCTTGCGCAGCACATAGCGCTGGCTGCCGGCGCTGAGCAGGTAAGTGGGATTGGACTGTCCGCCCTCGAAAGCCTGGATGCTCAGCGGCGACTGCAGATCGGGAATGTGCTCGCGCAGAAAGCGCGCCAGCGGCGGCAGTTCGAAAGCTGCGGTACTCATGGCGATGGTGTCCAAGGCGAAATTTTGAAGCGGCGAGCATAGACAAAGCCCGCGCGGCAGGGCAAAGCCGCTGGCGGCCTGCGCGGCGCCGGGTGTGAGGCGGCACAAACAAAAATCCCGGCGCAGCGGCGCCGGGATGCTGGGGTCGGCGCGGTGAGCGCTTCAGTCCGCTTCCTGACTCAGGTCGCCGCTCTGGCTCAGCGGCTGCAGATCGAGCAGTGCTGCGCTGAGCTGGCCGTCGGCATAGCTGCCCAGGGCCATGACACTGGCGCTGGCGTTCTGGCTGTCGGCCAGGGCCGCGAAGTACTGCGCCTGTGTGCGCTGCTGGCCGTGCACGAAATACAGCGTGCAGCTGGCATCCAGGGTCACGCGGCCCAGGGCATCGCCGCCGTGATGGCGGCTGCGGCCCTGCACCGAAGTGCATTCGCTCTGCGCCCGCACCGGCACGCTGGACACCGTGAGCGTGTAGGCGCTGCTGTTCACGGCCGCAAACGGGCCGCCCACCGCGCTGTAATCCGGTGTGTAGCGCGGCAGCGCCACCTTCAGCGCGCTGAGCGTGCCGTTCTGCACGCTCACCGCCACCTGCACCAGCGAGCCCGCCGCCAGATCGGCGAGGCTGAACATCTGATTGGCGCGGTTGGAGCGGTCCACGAACACCGTGCTGCTGTCGATCAGCACCGTGGTTCCCAGCAGGCTGATGCTGCCGGCGCCGGTATCGGGATCGGCGCTGAGCGTGCCCAGCAGATAGCCCAGCTGGCCATCGAGCGTCGTGATCTGCCGCTGCACCTGGATGCGCGTGGCCTGCAGGCTGCCGTCGCTGTTCAGCGTGCCATGCGCTTCCACGCGCGTGCCGGCGATCAGCTCGGCAGTGCTGGCCGTGCCGCGGAATTTCTCGATCACGGTGCTGGCGTCGTAATAGACCACGGTGCCGTCGATGGTGAAGGAACCGGAATTGGCGTCGGTGGCACTGGCGCTGGTGATGATGCCTTCCACCTCGCCACGGCTGCCGCCCTGTGCGCCATCCAGCACCTTGCGCACGCGGACCTTGCTGGCCAGCAGCGTGGCGCCGCTGCTGTCGCTGCTGTCCAGCGTGCCGGTCACCGCTACGCGCAGGCCGTTGGCCAGCGTGGTATCGCTGGGCTGCAGCGTCGCGGTGCTGGCGTCGATGGTTTCGCCGCCGATGCTGAAGCGGCTGCCGCTCAGGTTCGCGATGCTGCCGCTGAGACGGTAGCTGGCCGGCGTGCTGGCCAGCAGCTGCACATAACCGGCGACGATATTGCCGCTGGCGTCGCGGTCGCCGCTGACGCGCACCGAGGCGCCGCTGCTGATATCGCCCAGGCCCGTGGCGTTCACGTAAATCGTGCTGGTGTTCACCAGCACCGTCTGGCCCAGGGCCACGAAGCTGTTGGCATTGCCGTCCACCGCGGTGACCGGACCGACCACCGCCGAGTCGTAGATCACGCTGAGTGCGTGATGCCGGCCGCTGTCGTCGGTGCGGCCGGAGAGGGTCACCACCTGGCCGGCGCTCAGGCCGCTCACCGAGGTGGTGCCGTCGTCATAGCGCACGCTGGCCTCGTCGGTTTCGTAATGCACGCCGTTGATGACGATGCTGCCGAAGCCGCTGATGGTGCCGGTGGTGGTGGTGGCCGTGCCGCTGCTGCCGGATGTGCTGTCACCACCGCCGCCGCAGGCCGTCAGGGTGGCGATCAGGGACAGGGACAGCAGCATCTTGTAGCGGTGCATGGCGGGGGCTGGTCTGCGTGCGTGTCGACGAGTGTAGAAGCGCACCCGTCCTGGCCGCGCACCGCCCGGCGGTGGCTGGCCGCCGTCCATCCGCCGCCTGCGCGGGCGCCCGCCTTGCCGCTGCTTCAGCCGCCCGCGGACTCGCCTTGCATGATCAGCAGCGTGGAGCTGGCCGAGGCCAGCAGCCGGCCGCGCGCATCGTGCAGCTTGGCCTCCACGAAGGCCGCGCGCCGGCCCATGCTCAGCACCCGGCCTTCCGCCGTGACCGGCCCGGTGTCCTTGTTCATGCCGCGGTGATAAGCGACCTTGAGCTCCAGCGTGGTGTAAGCCTGTCCGGCCGACAGCCGCGAATGCACGGCGCAGCCGCAGGCCGAATCCAGCAGGGTCGCGGCATAGCCGCCGTGGACGGAACCGATGGGGTTATAGGTGGCCGGGCCGGGCACGCCGCGAAACACGGCGCGGCCTTCCTCGATCTCCACCAGATCGAAATCCAGCGTCTCGGAGATGGGCACCCGGCGCCCGGACGCGATCATCGCGCGCAGCTGCTCCAGACCGCTGAGATGTGCGTGGCTGGCGGAAATGTTCATGCTTGGCTCCAGAGGGAAAGACGGTCTTTGATCTGTTCGCGCGAGCTGCGCAGGATGCGTTTGCGACGTCTGGCGTCGGTGCTGCTGCGGGCCAGCGACAGCGCGCCCACCAGCTCCGCGAGCAGCGAGCGCGCCATGGCTTCGGCGCCGGCGCTGCGCGCGCGGCGCAGCAGCTGCGTGATGGCGGCCACCAGCTGCTCGGAGCCGGCATCGAACTGCGCGCGCGCGGCGGCGGGCAGGCGCGGCAGCTCGCTGACCAGCGCCGCCAGCGGGCAGCCCTGCGCGGGCGCCTCGCAATGCGCGGGCGCGAGATAGCCGTCCACAAACAGGCCCATGGCCTGCAGCGGCGGATGCCCCGCCGTGCGCCGCTGGAAGCGCTGCAGTGACTGCACGAACATCTGCTCGATGGCCGCGGCCACCAGCTCATCCTTGGACTTGAAGTGCGCGTAGAAGCCGCCGTGCGTGAGCCCCGCGAGCTGCATCACCTCCGCCACGCCCACGCGCGCCGCGCCCTTGCCACGGATGGCATCGGCGGCCTGCGCCAGAATCGCCTGGCGGGTCTGCGACTTGTGTTCGGCCTGATAGCGCATGGCGGATGACGGAGCCTGCTGTTTATATGACAAGCATCATATTACGGCGGGCGCATCGCGGCAAAGCCTCGGCGGCGGTCACACCGGCGTCTTCGGCGGAGTGATAATCTGCCGCATATGTCCACCATTCTTTCAATCAAGAACCTGAGCAAGACCTACGCCTCGGGTCTCACCGCGCTCAAGCCCATCAACCTCGACATCCGCCAGGGTGAGATCTTTGCGCTGCTCGGTCCCAACGGCGCCGGCAAGACCACGCTGATCAGCATCGTCTGCGGCATCGTCACGCCTTCGGGCGGCAGTGTGCTCGCCGACGGCCACGACATCGTGCGCGACTACCGCGCGGCGCGCATGAAGATCGGCCTGGTGCCGCAGGAGCTGGCCACCGACAGCTTCGAGTCGGTGCTGGCCACGGTGCGTTTCAGTCGCGGTCTGTTCGGGCGCAAGCCGGACGAGGCGCACATCGAGCGCGTGCTGCGCGATCTCTCGCTGTGGGAAAAGCGCAACGACCGCATCATGACCCTGTCGGGCGGCATGAAGCGGCGCGTGATGATCGCCAAGGCCCTGGCGCATGAACCGCGCATCCTGTTTCTGGATGAACCCACGGCCGGCGTGGACGTGGAGCTGCGCCGCGATATGTGGGCACTGGTGCGGCGCCTGCGCGAGCAGGGCGTGACCGTGATTCTCACCACGCACTACATCGAAGAGGCCGAGGAAATGGCCGACCGCGTGGGCGTGATCCGCAAGGGCGAGCTGATTGTCGTGGAGGAAAAGGACGCGCTGATGCGCAAGCTGGGCAAGAAGCAGCTCACCATCCAGCTCAAGGACGCCTTGACCGAGATTCCCGCCACGCTCGGCGCCTGGCCGCTGGAGCTGGCCAGCGCCGGCAGCGAACTGATCTACCGCTTCGACGCCAAGGCCGAGGACACCGGCATTCCGCCGCTGCTGCGCCAGCTGCATGAGCTGGGCATCGCCTACAAGGATCTCAACACCCAGGAAAGCTCGCTGGAGGACATCTTCGTGAGTCTGGTCAGCACCCGCACGGAGGCCGCCGCATGAGCGCGCTCATCGCCAACCCTTACGGACTCTGGGCCATCTACCGTTTCGAGATGGCGCGCTTCCTGCGCACCGTCTGGCAGAGCCTGCTCACGCCGGTGATCAGCACCTCGCTGTACTTCGTGGTGTTCGGCGCCGCCATCGGCTCGCGCATGAGCGAGATGCACGGCGTGCCCTACGGCGCCTTCATCGTGCCGGGCCTGATCATGCTCACCCTGTTCACCGAGAGCCTGTCCAACGCATCCTTCGGCATCTACTTCCCCAAGTTCACCGGCACCATCTACGAACTGCTCTCCGCGCCGGTCTCGCCGCTGGAAGCGGTGCTGGCCTATGTGGGCGCCGCCGCCACCAAGTCCGTGGTGCTGGGTCTGGTGATTCTGGCCACCGCCAGCGTCTTCGTGCCGCTGCACATCGCGCATCCTTTCGCGATGCTGGGCCTGCTGATCTTCACCGCCGCCACCTTCAGCCTGTTCGGCTTCATCGTCGGGGTCTGGGCCAAGGGCTTCGAACAGCTGCAGGTGATTCCGATGCTGATCATGACGCCGCTGACCTTCCTGGGCGGCGTGTTCTATTCCATCGACATGCTCTCGCCCGCGTGGCGAACCTTCAGCTTGTTCAATCCCGTGGTCTACCTGATCAGCGCCTTCCGCTGGAGCTTCTACGATCATGCCGATGTGAATCTGGCGGTGTCGCTGGGCTTTCTGCTCGGCTTCTTTGCCGTATGTGCGGCGGTGGTGACGCTGATTTTCCGCACCGGGTATCGCTTGAAGAACTGAGCGCGCAGCGGCGCAAGGCCGGCCGTCTTTCGCTGGCAACAAACGGATGTGAGACTCGGCCGGCCCGGCCCTGGCTTGCGCCGGATGCGCGCGGCACCGATGATCAGGTCCGGCACCCGCCGGCACGACGACACCGAGGAGACCCACCATGCCCAAGCTCGTTCTGACTTACTTCGATTTCGACGCCGGCCGTGGCGAGCCTGCCCGTCTTGCCTTCTACATCGGCGGCGTGAGCTTCGAGGACCGGCGCATTTCACCCAAGGACTGGGCGCAGCATCGCGATCAGATGCCGCTGCAGGCCATGCCGGTGCTGGAAGTGGACGGGATGCCCGTCACCCAGTCCAATGCCATCGTCCGCTATGCCGGCAAGCTCGCCGGCCTGTATCCCCAGGATGCGCTGCAGGCCCTGCTCTGTGATGAGCTGCTGGACGCCAGCGAGGATCTCGGCAGCCGCATCGGCGCGACGATCCAGATGAGTGATGAGGCGCAGAAGAAGAACGCGCGTCTGGCTCTGGCCGAAGGCGCGATTCCGCGTCATCTGCGCTACTTCGCGCAGCGCCTGGAAGCGGCCGGCGGAAACTGGTTCAGCGATCAGCGGCTGACCGTGGCGGACATCAAGATCTTCGGCCTGGTGAACTGGCTGCGCTCCGGCGCGCTGGATCACATCCCCAAGGATCTGGTGGACCGCGTCGCGCCGACGCTGGTGCAGCATGCCGAGCGCGTGAGGCGCGAGCCGAAGATCGCGGCCTATTATCAGGCGCGCAAGAAACCCGCCTGATCGCGGCGCGCAGGATCGGCGGGCGGGCCCGCGACCTTCCGGAATTTCCGAGCGGCTCGGGCGGCCGCTCCGGCCTGTGGTCTTCAGCGCCGCAGCCGCCGCTGTTTGCGACGAAGCCCTACACTGTGCGCCCTCAAGAGTCGGAAGAAGCACTTTGAAAGTTCGATGCGGGCGGCAGGTCTTGATCGATGATGTCGTCGGCGATGCGGTGCTGGTTCAGATCGCGGCGCTGCGGCGGCAGGCCGGGGCGCGCGAGCGCGGCCGCCTCAGGTCGGAATCCGGGTGCGCACCATGAACGACGCCACCCCCGGACTCGCATTCTCGACGCTGCCGCTGAACCCGGCGCTGCTGCAGGCCCTGGAATCCCTGCACTACGAGCGCATGACGCCGATCCAGGCGCTGAGCCTGCCGCCGATGCTCGAAGGCCGCGACGTGATCGGCCAGGCGCGCACCGGCACCGGCAAGACCGCCGCCTACGGGCTCGCGCTGCTGTCGCGCATCGACCCGACGCTGGCGCAGGTGCAGGCCCTGGTGCTGTGCCCCACGCGCGAACTGGCCGATCAGGTGGCCAAGGAAATCCGCCGGCTCGCGCGCTGCCTGCCCAACGTCAAGCTCACCGTGCTCAGCGGCGGCATCGACACGCGGCCGCAGCTGGCTTCGCTGGTGCATCCGCCGCAGGTGGTGGTGGGCATGGCCGGACGCGTGCAGGAACTGATCGAGGCCGGCGCGCTGCAGCTGGATCAGCTGCGGGTGCTGGTGCTGGACGAGGCGGATCGCATGCTCGGCGCGGACTTCGAGGCGGCCACGCGCACCATCCTCAAGCAGGCGCCCGCCACGCGGCAGACCCTGTTCTTCTCCGCGACCTTTCCCGATGCGGTACGCGCGCTCAGCCGCCAGCTGCAGAAGCAGCCGGTCGAGGCCACCGCCGATGCCACGCTCGCACCGCCGCAGATCGAGCAGACCTTCTTCGAAATCCGCGAGGAGCAGCGCATCGACGCGCTGGTGCATCTGCTCAGCGTGCATCGCCCGGCCTCCGCGCTGGTGTTCTGCCACACGCGCGGTGATGTGCAGGACGTGGAGCGGGCGCTGGCCGAACGCGGCTTCTCGGTGATCGCCCTGCATGGGCACATCGACCAGCGTGAACGCGACGAGGTCATCGTGCGCTTCGCCAACGGCAGCCGCCGCGTGCTGGTGGCCACCGACATCGCGGCGCGCGGCCTGGACATCAAGAACCTGGCGGCCGTGCTCAGCTACGAGTTGCCCAAGGAGCCCGAGGCCCATCTGCACCGCATCGGGCGCACGGGGCGCGCCGGCAGTGCCGGTGTGGCCTGGCATCTGTTCACCGAGCGGGAGCGCGAGCGCGTGAAGGCCATCGAAACGCAGATGGGCACGGCGCTCAAGCTGGAGCGCCTGCCCTCGGCACTGAGCGCCGCGCGTCCCTTGCCGGCCGAGGTCGTGACGCTGTGCGTGGACGGCGGCCGCGCCGACAAGCTGCGCCCCGGCGATCTGCTCGGCGCGCTGACCGGCGCCGGCGGGCTGGCCAAGGAGGCCATCGGCAAGATCAACACCTACGACACGCGCACCTACTTCGCGGTGGAGAAGAAGCAGGCGCAGCAGGCGCTGAAGCTGCTGCAGAACGGCAAGATCAAGGGCCGCAAATTCCGCGTGCGGCCGATCGAGTAGCGCTGCCTGCGCTCAGCCGGCGGGCTGCTGTGTGATGGTGGCGCTCAGGTTGTGGCCGTCGATGTCCAGGTACAGCTGGCCTTCGGTGCGCGACACCGCCAGTCTGGAGCGGCGCTGCAGGCGCCTGGCGGCCTCGCCGAGAAATTCGCGGCCGAAGGCATGGACCGGAATCTCCGCGGCGCGATGGATCTTCTGCCCGGCGTACTGCGCGAGCAGCTGCTGCGGATCGCGATGCGTGTACACCGCAGCGCGCCCCGCGAGCTTGCTGCCGCGATGCACGCGCGCTGCATCCGGCGCGCCCACCTCGATCCAGGCGGTGACGCGGCCGGTCAGATCGCGGACCAGCACCGCCGGCTCGTCCACCGCCGCCACGCCCTCGGTCAGCACGATGCCCTCGGTGTATTCCAGGCAGTAGGCCAGCACGCGCAGCAGCATGAACTCGGCAGTCTCCGAAGGCTGCTGGGCCACGCGCAGCTCGAAGTCCGCGTAGACCTGGCGGTCCATGTCGGCGAGCTGGATGGGAAAGGTGTACAGCGTTGCGGTCAGGGCCATGCGCGGCTTCGGTGGGGACGGGAGCAGCGGCCTTGCGCCGCCGCAGCGCCCGATTGTAAGCCGACTGCGCTACTGCGCCCTGCTCATTACGCTGCGCTCGCGACCGGCTTTGCCTGCGCGCGCGAGCCTGGCCTCAGTGCAGCTGCAACACCGCCTGCAGCAGCTGCGCGCGATCCGCACAAGGTCCGGCCAGGATCTCCACCTCGCCCGGCTCATGCACGGGCTTCAAATCCGCGCCCAGGAAGCGTAGCTCCGTCATTGGCAGGCGCAGGGTCACGCTGCCGCGCTCGCCGGGCTGCAGCGCAAGCTTTGCGTAGCCCTTCAGCTCCAGCAGCGGGCGCGCGACGCTGGCAACGCGGTCGCGCACGAACAGCAGCACGGTCTCTTCGCCCGCCTGCGCGCCGCTGTTGCGCAGGGTCACTTCCACTTCCAGCGTGTCGGTCTCGCGCAGCTCGCTCGCGCTCAAGCGCATCGACTCGTATTCGAAGCGCGCATAGCTCAGCCCATGGCCGAAGACGTAGAGCGGATCATTGGGCACGTCCCAGTACTTGCTGGTGAAGTAATCGTTCGGATCCATGGGCCTGCCGGTGGGACGCTGGCCGTAGAACACCGGCACCTGTCCCAGCGCGCGCGGCCAGCTCATCGGCGTCTTGCCGCTGGGGTTCACCGCGCCGCTGAGCACATCGGCCAGCGCGTTGCCGGCCTCGCTGCCGAGGAACCAGGCGGCGAGCACGGCGTCGGCCTGTGCGCAGAGCCAGGGCACGATCAGCGGCCTGCCGGAGAACAGCACGACGATCACCGGAATCTGCAGCGCGCGTGCCTTGTGAAAGACCGCTTCGGCAAACACACGCTGCTTGCCCGGCAGCTCGGGACAGGCGCGGCTGGCGGCTTCGCCGCTCATGCGCGCGGCCTCGCCCAGACAGAGAATCACCGCCTCGCGGTTTTCCATGCAGGCCAGCGCATCGGCGATGCCGCTTTCATCGTCCTCGCTGATGCCCACGCCCGGCGCGTGGGCCAGGGCCGGCCCGCCATAGCGCGCGCGCAGGCCCGCGAGCACGCTGATGTGCTGCCCGGGTTCATGCGCGGCCCACCAGGTGCCGCACATCTCGGGGCCGTTGTCGGCCAGCGGGCCGAGCACCGCCAGACGCGGCGTGTGGCGCAGGGGCAGGACGTCGCGCTCGTTCTTGAGCAGCACGATGGCGCGTGCGCCGACCTCGCGCGCCAGCTGTCGGCGCTGCGCGACGGTCTGCGCGCTTTCGCGCTGGCTGCCGCGCCGGTAAGGATCATCGAACAGGCCCAGCTGCTGCTTGAGCTTGAGCACGCGGCGCACGCTGGCGTCGATCTGTTCCATCTTCACCAGGCCGCGCTCCAGGGCGACGGGCAGGCCGTGGCGGTAGGCATTGGCCATCATGTCGATGTCCATGCCGGCGTTCAGGGCCAGGGCCGCGGCCTCGGGCAGATCGGCGGCCACGCCATGACGCAGCAGCTCGGCGATGGCGTTGTAGTCGCTGATCAGCACGCCCTCGAAACCCTGCTCGCGGCGCAGCCAGTCGCGCAGCAGCGGGCCGTGCGCGCTCATGGGAATGCCGTTCAGATCATGAAAGGCCGGCATGATGGACACCACGCCTTCCTGCACGGCGGCGGCGAAGGCCGGCAGATGCACCTCGTGCACGGTGCGTTCGGAAATGTCCACGCTGGCGTATTCGCGCCCGGCGTTGACGCCGCCATAGGCGCAGAAGTGCTTGGCGCAGGCGGCAAGGCTGTCGGCGCGCGACAGATCAGCGGTCTGATAACCACGCACCTTGGCGCGGGCGATGCGCGTGGCCAGACAGGCATCCTCGCCCGGACCTTCCGCCGTGCGGCCCCAGCGCGGCTCGCGCGAGACATCCAGCATCGGCGAAAAGGTCATGGCCAGACCATCGGCCGCGGCCTCGAGTGCGGCCTCGCGCGCCGTGCGCTCCCAGGCCGCGTCATCGAAGAGCCCGGCCTCGGCCAGGGGAATGGGAAACAGCGTACGATGACCGTGGATGATGTCGAAGCCGATCAGCAGCGGAATCTTCAGTCGCGACTCCTCCACCGCGAGGCGCTGCATCTCGTGCACCGGGCCGGCGCCGACCATGTTGAGCAGATTGCCGATCTCGCCGCGCTTGATCGCGGCCGTGGAGTCGCCTGCAATCACCGGACCCGTGACGGCGTAGCTGGAGGCGGTCATGGTCAGCTGCCCCAGCTTCTCCGTGAGCGTCATGCGCGCCAGCAGATCCTCGATTCCATTCATCGGTGTTTTCCTCTCGGCAGTCAGGACGCATCATAGGCACGCTGTCAAAGCCTTCAAAGCGGTTCACAATCCCCACGACGCCAGAAGGACCCGAAAGCGATATGAAGAAGAATGAATTCAGTCCCGCGCAGCTCGTCGAATTGCCCGATGAAGCGTTGATCGAGGCCGTGCAGCGGCAGACCTTCCGCTTTTTCTGGGAAGGCTCGCATCCGCAGACCGGCCTCGCGCCCGACCGCTGCAAGCGTGACAAGCGGGCTTTTCACAATCCCGGCGCCATCGGCGGCACCGGCTTTGGCGTGATGGCGCTGATCATCGCCGCCGAGCGTGGCTGGGTGGCGCGCGGCGCGGCGCTGGAACGCCTGCGCGCGATTCTGGAAGTGCTCACCCGCGCGCGTTGCTATCACGGCGCCTTTCCGCATTTCATGGACGGTGACAACGGCGCCACCGTGCCGTTCAGCCGCAAGGACGACGGCGGCGATCTGGTGGAGACCGCGCTGCTGTTACAGGGCCTGCTCTGCGCGCGCGAGTACTTCGACCGCGAGGACCGCGCCGAGCGTGGCCTGCGCGAGTGGATCACCACGCTCTGGGAAGAGGTGGAGTGGAACTGGTACACGCAGAACCGCAAGCTGCTGTACTGGCACTGGAGCCCGAACAATGGCTGGGTGCTGGATCACGAGATCCACGGCTGGAACGAATGCCTGATCACCTATGTGCTGGCAGCCGCCGCGCCGCGCTATGCGGTGGAGCCCGACGTCTATCACCGCGGTTACGCCAATGGCCGCGACTTCGTCAACGGCAAGAGCTATTACGGCATCGAGCTGCCGCTGGGCATGCCCTTCGGCGGGCCGCTGTTCTTCACGCATTACTCCTTCTGCGGTCTGGACCCGCGCGGGCTGAGCGACCGCTACGCCGACTATGGCAAGCAGAATCTCGCCCACGTCTACATCAACCATGCGCACTGCCAGGCCAATCCGCATGGTCATCCCGGTTATGGTCCCGGCTGCTGGGGACTGACCGCCAGCGATGATCCGGAAGGCTACGCCGCGCATGCGCCGGACAATGACAACGGCACCATCTCGCCCACCGCCGCGCTGTCCAGCCTGCCGTATGCGCCGGAGGAGGTGCTGCGCTGCGCGCGTCATCTGCTGCGTCATTACGGCGAGCGCGTCTGGGGCGAGTACGGTTTCGTGGACGCCTTCTGCGAGGCGCGCGACTGGTATGCGGACACCTACCTTGCCATCGATCAAGGCCCGATCATCGCGATGATGGAAAATCACCGCAGCGGCCTGCTCTGGAAACTGTTCATGCGCATCCCGGACATCCAGCGTGGTCTGCGCCGTCTGGGCTTTGCCAGCCCTTACCTCGGGGACACGGTTTGAGCCAAAGCCTGGAGGCCTGGTTGCGGCGCCAGCACGAATGCGCGGCGCGTTACCTGCGGCTGTCCATTTCACCCACGCAGCTGAGCAAGGTCCGGCCGGGCTTCGGCAGCGTGGTGCGCGGCGCACGCGGCGCGGTGGTGGCCTCGCCGGTGCTGGCCGACTACGACCCGGAGCCGGATTACTTCTACCACTGGTTTCGCGACTCGGCGCTGGTGATGGCGGCGCTGCACACCCTGCCTTCGCCGGAGTCCACGCGCGACTTCGCCGACTTCGTGGACTTCAGTCTCGCGCTGCGGCGCCTCGATGGCCGCGCGCTGTGCGCGGATGCGCGCTGGCGCGAGGCGGTGCGCGACACGCATCGCCCGTATCTGCGTGATGACGCCGAGCTGGCGCGGGTGCATGGCGAGGCGGTGGCGGCGGAGGCGCGCGTGCAGGCCGACGGCAGCCTGGATTTCTCGCGCTGGGCGCGGCCGCAGCACGACGGTCCGCCGCTGCGCCTGCTCGCGGCGCTGCGCTGGTGGCCGGATGTGGAGGCCGAGCTGCGCGGGCCGCTGGCGGAACTGATGCACGCGGATCTGGCCTTCACCCGCGCGCACGCCGCGCAGCCTTCCTACGACATCTGGGAGGAAGAACTCGGCGAGCACTATTACAACCTGCGCCTCAGCGCGGCCGCGCTGCGGCAGGCGGCGCTGTGGCTGGCGCAGCAGAACCAGGCCGGCACCGCCTCGGCCTGCGCCGCGCAGGCTGCGCAGCTGCTGCGCCGGCTCGATGATTTCTATCTGGCCGAGGCCGATGGCAGCGGCTATTGCCGATCGCGCCTGCAGGCCGACGGCAGCCTCTCCGCCAAGGCGCTGGACGTGTCGGTGATCCTCGCCGCGATTCATGCCGGTGAGTGGCGCGGCGCGCACACGCCGGCCGATCCGCGCCTGCAGCAGACCCTCGCGCGTCTGGAGCGGGTGTTTGCGCAGCTGCTGCCCATCAACCGCCATCGCGGCGCCGGCCTGCGCCCGGCGCTGGGACGTTATCCGGGCGATGTCTATTACGACGGTGGCGCCTGGTACATCGCCACGCTGGCCGCCGCCGAGTTCTGCTACCGCGCCGCGCAAGGCGAGGCGCGCGCGCTGTGGCGCGCGCAGGGCGATGAGTATCTGCAGACCGTGCGCGCCTACACGCCGGAGAGCGGCGAGCTGTCCGAGCAGATCGACCGCGACAGCGGCGCGCCGCGTTCGGCGCGGCATCTGGCCTGGAGCTACGCGGCCTTTCTCTCCTGCGTGAACGCGCGCGAAGCGCTGTGGCGCGCCGCGCCATGAATCCGCCGCCCGTGCCGGATCAGGACTTGCCGGGCCTGCACGAGCAGCTGCGGCATTTCCTGCAGGCGCTGCGCCGGCCGCCGGTGCTGCGCCGCATTCTGCTGCTGATCGGCGGTGTGCTGCTGGTGATTGCCGGCACCGCGTATTGCCAGCTGCGCCTGAATCTCTGGAACAAGCCGTTCTACGACGCGCTGTCGCGGCGCGACTTCCAGGACTTCCTGCTGCAGCTCGGGGTGTTCTTCGCCATCGCCGCCTCGCTGCTGGTGCTCAATGTCGCGCAGCGCTTTCTGGTGGAGACGCTGAAGCTCCGCCTGCGCGAAAACCTGATGCAGGATCTGGTCGGCCTCTGGCTCAGGCCGCTGCGTGCGTTCTGGCTGGCGCATGCCGGGGCCATGGGCGTGAATCCCGATCAGCGCATGCACGAGGACGCGCGCAAGCTCTGCGAGCTGTCCGCCGATCTGGGCGCCGGCCTGCTGCAGGCCACCATCCTGTTTCTCACCTTCGCCGATGTGCTCTGGCAGATGTCGGCGGGTTTCAGCTTCTACTTCGGCGGGCGCGAGCACACGGTGCCGGGCTTCATGCTGTGGGCGGCAGTGATTTACGCCGCCATCGGCTCCCTGCTCAGTTACTTCGTCGGTCGCAGCCTGATCAACCGCAATGCCGAACGCTATGCGCGCGAGGCCGATCTGCGCTTTTCGCTGGTGCGCATCAACGAGCATCTCGACGGCATCTCGCTGGCGGCGGGCGAGGGCGACGAGCAGCGCCGCGTGCAGCTGGATCTCGCGGAAGTGCTGCGCGCCACCTCGCGCGTGGTGCTGAGCCTCACCCATCTCACCTGGGTCACCGCCGGCTTCGGCTGGATCACCAATATCGCGCCGGTGCTGGTGGCGGCGCCGCTGTATTTCTCCGGCAAGATTTCCTTCGGCGGCCTGATGATGTCGGCGGCGGCGTTTACGCAGGCACAGGGTTCGCTGCGCTGGTTCGTGGACAACTTCAGCCAGATCGCCGACTGGCGCGCCACGCTCTTGCGCGTGATGGTGTTCCGCAAGGCGCTGGTGGAGCAGGAAGCGCCCAAGGACTTCGACAGCCAGATCGAGTACGTGAAGGGCGAGGCCGGCGAGCTGCGCATCGAACACCTGAGCATCGAGACCGCGCGTGGTCCGGAGGCGCTGAGCGAGACGCAGCTGCTGCTGCGGCGTGGCGAGCGGGTGCTGATCGACGGCGCGCCCGGCGCCAGCAAGACCCTGCTGTTCCATGCCCTGGCCGGACTCTGGCCCTGGGGCAGCGGCCGCGTCAGCCGGCCCCGGGACGAGGTCATCAGCTATCTGCCGCGCGGCACGCCGTATCTGCCGCATGGCAGCCTGCGTGAAATCCTCGCCTATCCGCAGGACGTCTCCGCACATACGGCCGAGGAATACGCCAACGCCCTGCAGCGCCTGGGCCTGCCCCGGCTGCTGAGCCTGCTCGATGCGCGGCGCCGCTGGGATCGCGAGCTGAGTCAGGAAGAGCAGCTCAATCTCGCCTTCGCGCGTCTGCTGCTGCAGCGTCCGCCCTGGCTGCTGATCGACGATGTGCTCGGTGGCCTCGAAGAGGATTCGCTGCAGCGGGTGCTCAGCGTGCTGGACGAGGAACTGCGCGGCACCGGGCTGATCTACATCGGCCGGCCGCTGGCCGGTTATGCGCAGCTGTTTGCGCGCAGCGTGGATCTGCTGCGCAAGACGCCGGAGGCCGCGCCATGAGCCGCTGGCGAGGCCTGCTGCTGGCGCTGGCGGTGGCTCTGCCCACGGTGCTGCCGGCGGCGCAGCAGAGTTTCGAGTTCCGGACGCCGGCCAGCGCCGAGGACCCGCGCCTGATGCAGGACATGCACGATCTGGCGCTGCGCATGCTGCCGGTCTACGAGGAGCGCGAGCCGCAGCGTTTCCTGGCCAATCTCTCCGCCCTGCAGCTGCTCGCCGGCAATGTGCCGGCGGCCTTCGACACGCGTCTGCTGCTTCTGCAGCGGCGTCTGGACGGCGTGCCGCTGCAGAACGAGGCGATGGTGGCCTTGCTCGATCTCTACACGCAGGCGCGCTCGGCGGCGAGCCATGCGCCGTTCGCGCTGGCCTTCGCGCAGGCCTGGCGCCAGCGTCTGCCCAAGCTCGGCGATGCGCAGGCGGCGCTGCTGGCGCGCTGGCTGCAGACTCCGCAAAGCTGTTTCGCCGCCTCGCTGCAGCAGCGCCTGGACGCGGCGCGCGCGCAGCCGGAGCTGGATATTGCCGGTGCCCTGGATCTGAGCTGGGCCTACCTGTCCTGGCAGATGCATCGCGAGCTGGGCGTGCAGGGCGCGCAACTGCTCGCCGAGGATGCGGCGCAGCGTTATGTGTCCGAGGAGCGGCTGCGCATCCGCAGCGCGGACGGCGCCGAGCTGTGGTTGCGGCTGGTGCGGCCCAAGGCCGCGGAAGGCGCCTTGCCGGCGGTGCTGGAACTGCGCCTGGACGATGCGCCGGGCGAGGCGCAGCTGGCAGCGGCGCATGGTTATGTCGGTGTGGTGCTGTACGCGCGCGGTCAGCGTGGTCCCGGTGCGCCGACGCCGCGCTCGCGCCTGAGGCTGTTTGCGCACGAGGGCGAGGACGCGCGCGCCGCCATCGCCTGGATCCGCCAGCAGCCCTGGAGCGACGGGCGCGTGGCGATGGTGGGCAGCGGCTACAGCGCTTACGCGGCCTGGGCGGCGGCGCGCCTGCATCCGCCGGCGCTCAAGGCCATCGCGGTGGCCAATGCCATGGCGCCGGGCATCGACTTTCCCGCGCCGGGCCGCGTCTACGACAGCGCCGCCTACCGCTATCTGGCCGAACATGCCTACTCGGGCGCGCCGCGCGAACTCGGCGGCGTGGCCTGGCAGCAGCTGGAAGCGCAGTGGGCGCGCAGCCAGCAGCCTTATTACCAGTTCGGTCTGCCCGGCGAGGCGGCCAATGCGCTGTTCCGGCTCTGGCTCGGGCATCCCACGTTTGATTCCTACTGGCGCCGGCTCACGCCGTATCGCGAAGCCTTTGCCGATATCGACATCCCGGTGCTGAGCCTGTCCGGCAGCCAGGCGCGGCATCGCGCCGCTGCGCTGTATTACTTCCAGCAGCATCTGCGCGCGCGGCCGCAGGCCGAGCATCGCCTGCTGTTCGGGCCTTACGACGACGAAGACCTGCGCGAGGCGCCGTGCGCGCGGCGCGGCGCCGAGCCGCTGGATGCGGTGGCGCGTATCGATCTGCATGAGCTGCGCTATCAATGGCTGGATCAGCAGCTGCACGAGGACGCTGCGCCGGACGTGCTGCGCGGGCGCGTCAATCTGCAGCTGGCCGGTGCCAATCGCTGGCTGCATGGTGAAGACCTGCAGGGTCTGGCGCCGCGGCGGCAGCGTTTTTATCTGACGCCCTCGGCGCGGCTCGGTGCCGCCGCCGCGCCGGCGGCCTACAGCGAGCAGAGCCTGGATTTCCAGCATCCCGGCACCAAGGGCCGGCACGGTCGCACGCTGACGTTTCGCAGCGAACCGCTGGCGCAGCCGCTGGCGGTGGCCGGAGTGCTCGATGGCGAGCTGAGCCTGATGCTCAACAAGCTGGACTTCGACTGGCAGCTGGCGCTCTACGAGCAGAAGCCCGATGGCCGCCTGCTGGCGCTGGCGCCGGCCTTCGTGCAGCGCGCCAGCTATGCGCGCGACATCACGCAGCGGCAGCTGCTGCGCGGCGCACGCCGCGAGCGTCTGCCCATCCAGGGTCCCGTGATGGCGCGCCAGCTCGCCGCCGGCAGCCGACTGCTGCTCACGCTGGAACTCGCGCCGCGTCTCGGCCGCCAGATCAATCATGGCAGCGGCAAGGATGTCAGCGAGGAAACCGCCGCCGATGCGCTGATGCCGCTGCTGGTGCGCTGGTATGGCGACAGCTACATCGAACTGCCGCTGGCGCCATGATCCGCGTGATGAGCTTCAATCTGCGCACCGCCAGCATCGATGATGGCGCCTATGCCTGGGCGCAGCGCAGGACGCGCGTGGTGCAGACGGTCAGGAACTACCGGCCCGATCTGCTGGGCCTGCAGGAATGCCGCGACGATGCGCAGGCCGCGTACCTGCGTGCGCAGCTGCCGGGCTATGTCTGGCACGGCCGGCCGCGCGGCGGCGAGGGCGACAGCGCGCTGGAGATGGCGCCGCTGCTGTGGCGCGAGTCGGCTTTCGAACTGCTCGCCAGCGCCCATTTCGCCCTGAGCCAGACGCCGGAGCGGATCGGCGGCAAGGGCTGGGATGCGGACTTCGCGCGCATCGCGAGCTGGGCGCAGCTGCGCGAGCGGCGCAGCGGCCGCGAGCTGCTGGTGCTCAACACCCACTTCGATTACCAGCCGCAGGCCCTGCTCGGCAGCGCGCAGCTGCTGCATGAGTTCCTGCGCGCGCAGGCGCTGCCGCTGATCGTCTGCGGCGATTTCAACGCGCCGCCGGACTCGGCGGTGCAGCAAGCGCTGCTGGGCGAGAACCTGCTGCGCGATGTGCAGGCCGGCGCGCCGCGCGCGCCCAGTTATCACGGCTATGGTCTGGCGCAGGATGCCGCCGCCATCGACTGGATACTGGTCTCGCCGCAATTCCACGTGACCGAGGCGCGGCTGCTGCAACCGCGCCCTTATGCCTCCGATCACGATCCGCTGCTGGCGATCCTCGACTGGCGTTAAAGCATCATGGCGCGCGTCACCGCCCAGTACGCGGCGGTCGACAAGGCGGCCAGCGCGATGGCGCGACGCAGCCAGCCCGACCAGACCCAGTGCCGGGTGTGGATGAAGAAGGGCACCAGCACCAGCACCAACCCCAGCTGCACCAGCTCGATGCCGAGATTGAAGCTCAGGGTCGCGGCCACCACTTGTCCCGCAGACAGCGAGAGCTCGCGGATCGCGGTGGAGAAGGCCAGGCCGTGAATCAGGCCGAAGCCGCCGGCGACGAAGGCTTCGCGGCGCGGATACAGCGGCCGCAGCGCATGGGCGGCGGACACGCCCACCGAAACCGCAATCAGCACTTCCACCGCCTGCCCCGAGGGCGGCAGCCAGCCCAGCGAGGCCGCGAGCAGCGAGAGCGAATGGCCCAGCGTGAATGCGCTCACCCACCACAGCGTGGCCAGCACCGCCGGCCGCAGCTGCGCGCGCGCCTGCCAGCGTCCGGCCACCGCCTGCAGCGGCACGGTGAGGATCAGCGTCACTAGAAAGGCGAGGTGATCCAGGCCTTCGAGAATGTGTCGCGCGCCCAGCAGCACCATGCTCAGCCAGGCCCGCCAGGGCTGCGCGGCGCGGCGCTCGATCAGCAGCTCGTGGTGTTCGCCGCCCAGTGAGCCGAGCAGCTGCGGCTGGCTGGGCAGCACGCCGCCGCGCCAGTCCTGCAGCAGCGAGATCACCGCATCGTGCGTGGCGATTTCACGGATCAGCACCTCATCGCGGAGCACGACCTGATCCGGCGTGGCGCCGGCCGGCGGCAGTGCTTCGAGCGTCACGCGCCACTCATCGAGCTGGCCCTGCGGCGCCTGCACAGCGGTGACGTGCTGTTCCCAGGCTGGGCCAGCGACGCTGCGCAGGCCGATGCGCGCGTTCACGTAATCGCGCACCGCCGCCGCCTGCAGCTGCGGCCGGGCATCGCTGCCGGGACCGGGATCGGGCACCAGCTGCGCCTGCACGAAGGCGGCTTCGAGACGGTCCGCCGGCAGAATCAGATGCAGCTGCCAGCGATCCGGCAGCACGCGCACCTCGACGAAGGACTTCGGCATGGGGTGCGCCGGCGCCGCCGGCGCCAGCAGGGCCAGCCACAGGGCCAAAAAAAGCAGCCTTCCCCAGCTGGGAAGGCTGCCGGCCCGGGGATGAAGCTCAGAAGGAGAAATTGCCGCCATAGTCCAGGCTCTTGTCGCGCCAGATGCTGTGGTAGTGGTTGTCGCTGAGCACGATGCCGCTCTGCACGCTGAATTCGATCCAGACGCCCGGCCCGTCGATGCGCACATAAGAGCCCTTGGTGGAGAGGTCCGAGTACGAGGCCCAGGCGATGTAGGTGCCGTTGATCGCCGAGTCGGTGGTGTAGGCATCGTACTGGCCGGTGCCGTTGGCATCGCTGGCGTAGCTGGCGATGGCCGCTTTCACCAGCGCCTTCTGACTGTCGGAGAGAGCGGACACCGCGAGACCCTGCTGCGTGCTTGGATAGTTGCCGTCCTTCTGCGGACCGACCAGCACATCATCATAGGCCTGCGAGAGCTTGGCGGAGGACAGCTGCGTGCTGCTCAGGCCATTGAGCATGGCCAGCAGGGTGTCGTGGCGGCTCAGCATGGGCTGATACGCAGTGCCGTTGTAGGTGAACTGGGCGCGCGGCTCGACACCGACGAAGTTCGGCGTCAGGCCGATGATGTCGCCATCCACCGAGGCCAGGAAGGTGTAGTGATGGCCGGTGAATTCCAGAATCCAGGGCGAGGCGCTGGGCATGGTCGAGGTGGAGCTCGACGAGGTGGAGCTGAGGAAGGAGATGTAATAGAGGTCCTGGCCGTAGCCGGAGGACTGGTATTGCGCCAGATAGCCGTCGGCGGCGCGCTCGCCGGTCATGGTGGTTTGACCCTGCGAGCTGAGCGCCGCAGCAATCAGGGCCTCGGCGGCGGTCTTGGCGGTGGCGGACAGATCCTTCAGCGCGATGCCGTGACGGGTGACCAGCGTGGTCGGCAGATTGGACCAGTAATTGGTGGCGTTCGAAGAGGTGAGCGCGTAGACCACCGAGGACTGCTGGCTGCTGCTGAGCGTGGCCAGAAAGGCATTGGCCAGGCAGGTGAGCTTGGCGCCTTCGGTGGTTTGCGAGCTGCAGTCCGAGGACGAGGAACTGTCCGAGCCGCTGCTCGAACTGCTGTCCGAGCCCGAGCTGCTGGAGCCGGAGCCGCTGCTGGAAGCACTGCTGCTGTCGCCGCCACCGCCGCCGCAGGCGGCGAGGCCGGCGAGGGCCAGGATGCAGAGCGCGGCCTTGAGCCGCAGGCTGAGTGGCGAGGTGGAGCGGGTCGTGGTCATGGTCTCGTTCCAGATGCGTGGGGGTCGGAGGATTCGCCCGGCGCAGGGGCGCAGCGGCGAGGCCACATTCTGGGTCGCAAACTTGTCCCGGGAATGGCTGCGGCATTGCAGCGGCTTGCCGCTTTGTTGCGACGCTGAAACATCTGCGCCGGCGCTTTGCGGTGCTGAAATCGCCCGCTCGCGAACGCTTGCCAAGATACGGCCATGGCCGACATCCTCCCCGTCATGAATCTCTCTACCGCCATCCTGGTCGTGGATGACGACCCCGGTATCCGGGAGACGATTGGCGACTATCTGCGCAGCCACGGTTTCGTGGTGGGCCTGGCCGGCCGTGCCCAGCAGATGCGCGAGCAGCTGGCGCAGCGCGACTGGGATCTGATCGTGCTGGACGTGATGCTGCCCGACGAGGATGGCCTGTCCCTGCTGCGCCAGCTGCAGCGCGACAACGGCCCGCCGGTGATCATGCTCTCGGCAATGGGCTCGGACACCGACCGCATCGTCGGCCTGGAGATCGGCGCCGAGGACTATCTGGCCAAGCCCTGCAATCCGCGCGAGCTGGTGGCGCGCATCCGTACCGTGCTGCGCCGTCAGGAGAAAGCGCGCTTGCGGCAGGAAGCCGCGCCGGCGCCGGGCGGCGCGCCGCTGCTGTGCTTCGCGGGCTGGACGCTCAACCGCTGGTCACGCGCGCTGCGCGATCCCGAAGACACCGTGGTGGCGCTGTCCGATGGCGAATACCGGCTGCTGCTGGCCTTTCTCGAACACCCGGGCCGCGTGCTGACGCGCGATCAGCTGCTTGAATACTCGCGCGGCGGTGACAGCGACAGCTACGACCGCGCCATCGACGTGCAGATCAGCCGGCTGCGCAAGAAGCTGCGCGGTGCCGCCGGCGAGGAGTTCGTGCGCACGGTGCGCAACGAGGGCTACATGTTCATGCCGGCCGTCGGCGTGCGTGGCGGCTGATGCGAGTGTTGCGGCCGGGTGGCGCGAGCCTGCGCTGGCAGCTGATCATGCTGGTGGTGATTTCGGTGCTGCTCAGCACCCTGGCTTTCATCGCGCTCACCCGCCTCGGGCCGCCGCCCAAGCCTGCGCCGCTGCCGCTGGGCGCCATCGCCGAGATGCTGCGCAGCGGCCGCACGGATATCACCAGCGAGTTGCGCGTCACGCTGCATCAGAGCGCCGCCGCGCCCACCGCGCCGCCAGGCCTGCACGCCGAGCCGGCGCAGCTGCAGGTGCTGGCGCGGCTGCTGCAATGCCCGCCGCAGGCGCTGCGCTTCTATCGTGACCGCGACACCGTGCCGGCGCTGGCCCCGCCGCCCGGTGCGCCGCCCGGCGCCTCGCCGGTGCCGGACGTGGTGGTAGGCCAATGGCTGGCGGCCCTGCAGCAGGGTGATCACTGGCGCATCGTGCACCGTCAGCCGCAAGCCTTCTGGACGCCCTGGCTGCGCAGCCTCTTGCTGCTGTCGGCGGTTTCGCTGTGTCTGGTGCTGCTGCCGACCATCGCCCTGGCCAGCCGCATCGCGCAGCCCTTGCAGCGGCTGGCGGAACACGCGCGCGGGCCCTGGCGCGCCGATCTGTTCACGGATGCCGCGAGCCTGCCGCGCGAGATCAAGATTCTGGCCGAAGCCCTGTCCGCCATGCAGCGGCGCCTGGAACAGAATGTGGAAGAGCGCACGCGCATGCTGGTGGCCATCGCGCACGATCTGCGCACACCGCTGACGCGCCTGGCGTTCCGTCTGGAGAGCCTCGGCCCTGCGTCGCGCGACAAGGCCGCCGCCGATCTGGCCGAAATGCGCGCGATGATCGAAAGCCTGCTGGAGTTCGTGCGCGGCAACGGCCGGCAGCTGGCGCTGGAGCGGCTGGATCTGTCGGCGCTGCTCAGCACGGTCTGCGATGGCTATCTCGATACCGGCGCCAGCCTCGCCCTGCAGATGCCGGAGCGCATCATCGTGCAGGCCGATGCCACGGCGCTGCGCCGCCTGTTTCTCAACCTCATCGACAACGCGCTGCGCTACGCCGGGCAGATCGAGATCGAAGCCTGGCAGAGCGGGGAGGCGGTGCGCATCGAATTCCGCGATCGCGGTCCCGGCGTGCCGGAAGCGGCGCTGGAACGCATCTTCGATCCCTTCTTCCGCGTCGATGAAGCGCGCGGCCGCTCCGAGGGCAATCTCGGCCTGGGCTTGGCCAATGCCCGGCTGATCGCGCGCAAGCACGGCGGCGAGCTCAGCGCGCGCAACCGGCCGGACGGCGGCCTGTGTCTGACGCTGAGCCTGCCCCGGCAGGCGCTGCCCCTGCCCGGCTTCGGGCAATAAATCAACAATAGTGTTGACTGCTTGATCCGGATCAATGCCCGGATGCGGGCCCGGTGCGAGTCTGCGCGCACCTTGTGAGCCGCTCAGGGAGGAGACCCTCATGCTCCATCAATCTTTTGCATCCTTGCTGGAGCTGGCCTTCGGCGTGCAGTTCCTGGCCGTCGCCGCCGTGCTGTTCACGCTGTTGCTGGCGGACCGTTACAAGGACCGCCTGCCGCTGCGTCAGCTGCTGGAGGCGCACTTCCGCCGCTCGCTGCTGTACGTGATGCTGGGCCGGCGCGGGCGCAACACCCAGGCGTATCTGGAACAGGTGTCCACCCGCGAACTGGAACAGCATCTGCAGACCTGCAACGGCTGTCCGCAGCGCACGCAGTGCATCGAAGTGCTGCGTGAAGGCCTGGAACCCAACTGTTACAACTTCTGCCCCAACAACGGCATGATCAAGCGCCTGGGCTCCACGCCCGGCTGAGCGCGCGAGGTTCCGGCGCCGCCTGAGGCGGCCGGCGCCGGAGACGCCCGGGCATCAGACGATGCTCAGCCGCACGTCGATGTTGTTGCGCGTGGCATTGGAATACGGGCAGACGATGTGCGCGCGTTCCACCAGGGTCTTGGCCTGCTCGCGATCCATGCCGGGCAGGCTGATCGCCAGATCCACCTCGATGCCGAAACCGGTGGGGATGGCGCCGATGCCCACCGTACCCTTCACACTGACATCCGCCGGAATCGGCAGCTTGTCGCGCGCGGCGACGAACTTCAGCGCGCCCAGAAAGCAGGCGCTGTAGCCGCTGGCGAACAGCTGCTCGGGGTTGGTGCCTTCACCGCCGGCGCCGCCCAGCTCGCGCGGTGTGGTGAGGCGCAGGTCCAGACGGCCGTCCTCGCTGAGGGCACGGCCGTCACGGCCGCCGGTGGCGGTGGCGGTGGCGCGGTACAGCACTTTTTCAATCGACATGAGCAATCTCCTGGTGAGTGGGTGTCTCTCGCGGCTTGCGGCCCCGCACGGCTTGCGAGACCGTGAAGGCGTATGCGATTTAGTCGCACACGATATATTCAGGACAAAAATCAGGCGGCGTGCTGCAGCAGCGAATCACGCAGCTGCACGATCTGTTCCCGCAACTGCCTGAGCTCGGCCGGATGCTGGTTCATGGCCTGCAGCATGCAGGCGGGAATGTCGCGGGCCTTGGCGCGCAGCCTGCGTCCGGCGGCGCTGAGCGTGACCAGCACCTGCCGCTCGTCCTCGGCGGCGCGCGTGCGCGTCAGCAGGCCGGCGGCCTCCAGGCGCTTGAGCAGGGGCGTGAGTGTGGAGGATTCCAGGAACAGCCGTGCGCCGATCTCGTTGACGGTGAGCGAATCGGCCTCCCAGAGCGTGAGCATCACCAGGTACTGCGGATAGGTCAGCTCCAGCGCCTGCAGCAGCTCGCGGTAGACCTTGTTGAGCGCGTGCATCGCCGAGTAGATGGCAAAGCACAGCTGCTCGTCCAGGGTCAGGGCGCGGTCCTGTGCGTCGCTGGCGGCGGTCTTGGGCATGGCCGGCAATTTATATCGCACGCGATTTAATTGCAAGTGACGCCGCCTGTAAAACCATCCTTTGGTTAGGGGGAAAAAACGCTCCGGCCTTTTAAGATGCAAGGATCGCGACCCTTGTGTCGCGAATCGACCGATCGAAAAAACTCAGGGGAGCTTCATGTTGCGTATCGACAAGTACCGCATCGCGGTGGCGATGCTGTTTACCGTGCCTGCGGCTCAGGCCAGTATCGGCCTGTTCGAGCACGGCTCCGGCATCAAGTCGATGGGCATGGGCGGACTCAGCTATGCAGTGGGCGAGGAAACCACCGTGCTGCCGACCAACCCGGCCTTGCTGCAGGGCATGGGCAAGCGCCTGGATCTGGGCGTGGATGTGCTGCATCCCGACGCCAATGCCACGATCCACGACAACCCGGCGGCGCCGGATCAGCGCAGCCGCACGTCCGGGCGCCACTGGTATCCGGTGCCGCAGGGAGGCTTTGCCCTGCCGCTGAGCCCGAGCCTGAGCTACGGGCTTTCCGTGTACGCCGCCGGCCTGGGACCGGACTACCGCCAGAATCCGTTTGCGCGCTTCGGCGGTGATCCGCGCGGCAGCGTCAGCTTCGCCTACATGGGCGTTGCCAATGCCCTGGCCTGGCAGCTCAGCGAGCATCACAGCCTGGGCGCCAGCATCAACCTGGGTTATCAGTCGATCAACATCAAGGGCCTGGGCTTTCTGGGCAGTCTGTCGCAGACGCCGGACAAGGTCAGCGATCAGGGCCGCGACCAGGCTTTCGGCCTGGGCTTCTCCCTGGGCTGGCGCGGGCAGCTGCTGCCGACACTGACGGCCGGCGTCGGCTATCGCAGCAAGGTGTGGACACAGAAATTCAATGACTACCGCGGCCTGATCCCCAACGGCGGAGAGTTCGATCTGCCGGCGATCTGGGGCGCGGGCCTGGCCTGGACGCCGGTGGCGCCGCTGATGCTGGGCGCGGAATTCCAGCGCTTCGAGTTCGCCCGTGAGAGCACTTTCCACAACCGCATCGATCAGCTCACGCCGAGCAAGCCGCTGGGCGCCAAGGGCAGCGCCGGCTTCGGCATGAACAGCATCAATGCCTACAAGCTGGGTGTCGCCTGGCAGGCCAGCCCCAGCGTACAGCTGCGCGGCGGCTATCTGTATTCCACGCAGGGCAATGCGCAGACGCAGACGCTGTTCGGCATTCTCGCACCCATCACCACCACCAGCGTGTACTCCGCCGGCGGCAGCTACACGCATGGCGACTGGGAGTTCAGTGGCAATGGCTATTACGGGCCGCAGACCACGGTGACCGGCCGCAATTCCATTCCCGCCGCCTTCGGCGGGGGTGAAGCGGATCTGCGTTTCCGCAACTGGGGTCTGGGCGCGTCCATCGGCCGTCGCTTCGGGCGCTGAAGAGCCGGGCGGCGCGCGGATGCCGCCCTTGATTAAAAACTGCCAAGAGAGGAGAGAGTTTCATGAGCGCTTACGCTGCCGTGCTGCTGTACATGCTTTGGATGGTGCTGCTGGTGCTGGTCTATGCCGGCCCGCGCATTCCGCAGGCGCTGATGGGCATCAAGGCCATCGACAGCTGGGAACGCAACAAGACGCCCAGTGATCCGATGTTCTTCCAGCGTGCCAAGGGCGCGCATCTGAACTGCATCGAGAATCTGCCGCTGTTCATCGGCGTGGTGGCCATCGCCGGCCTGATGAACCGCATCGAAGTCGCCAACGGCGTTGCCGCCTATGTGCTCTACGCGCGCGTCGCGCAGGGCCTGGTGCACATGCTCGGCACCTCCTTCATGCTGATCATGGCGCGCGCCACGTTCTTCCTGATTCAGATGGCGCTGATCGCCTACATCGCCGTCATGCTGCTGCTGGCTTAAAGCTTGCCCCTACGGGCCTGCGCGCCGGGGCGCCAGGCTCGTTTTTTTGTGACGACAAAAAACCGCGTCGGGAAGCTGCGCCTGATTTTGTTGACACTGTTAAGTTAATGGTGTCAACTTAACATCCATGGCCAGAAAGAAATTCCCGGACGAGGTGCGTGCGCGCAAGCGCGACGACATCCTGGATGTCGCCATGAGCGTGTTCGAGGCCGACGGCCTGGAGGCCTTGAGCTTTCGTCGTCTGGCCGACGGCATGGACCTGAGTCACTCCGCGCCGTATCGCTACTTCGCCAGCAAGGAAGAGCTGGTCAACGCGCTGCGCGCCCGCGCCTATCGCTGGATCGAGCGCGAGATGCTCGATGCCATCGACGGCATCAGCGGCCCCGAACAGCAGCTGGAAGCCGTGGCAGCCGCCTACATCCGCTCCGGCCTGGAGCGTCCGCACCGCTACGCGCTGATGTTCTTCAATCTCAATGACGTCGACACGCTGCGCGATTTTCCCGAGCTGGCGGCCGCCAAGCGCGATGCGCTGGACGTGTGCACGCGGGTGATCGCGGCCGGCCAGCAGAGCGGCGATTTCCCCAGGACCCTGGACCCGCTGACGGTCGCGCATCTGTTCTGGATCGGCGCGCACGGCGTGGTGTCGCTGCAGGTGGCCGGGCAGTTCGTGATGGGGCGCACGGTGCAGCAACTGGTGCCCACGCTGATCCACACCTTGCGCATGGGCATGGAACATTTCAAACAAACCGCAAGGCCGAAGGCGCGAGCCAAGGCCGCGGGGGCAAAGGAGAAACGTCGTGGCTGAATCCCCAACAAGCAGCGTCCGCAGCAGCCAGGTCATGCCGCTGCCCCGGCGCATTCCCTTCCAGTTTCCGGATGATCTGCAGCCCTGCTGGAAGCCGGCCGATCCGGAGTTCTGCGCCATGGTCAACGGCGCGTCGCTGAGCATGCCGTATCTGGAGCCGTTTCTGATCCGCACCGTGCGCGAGGCCATCGCCGACATCGACGACGCCTTCGTGCAGGAGTCCGGCCGCGCCTTCAACATGCAGGAGCAGCAGCACTACCAGACGCATCGCCGCTTCAACGAGCTGCTCAAGGCCAAGCGCTATCCGGAACTGGCGGTGATCGAGCAGGACATGCAGGCCTATTACGCGCGGCTGTCGCAAAAGAGCCTGCGCACGCGCATGGCCTACACCGCCGGCTTCGAGGCCATGACCCTGGGCGTGACGCGCTGGCTGGTGGAAAACCGCGTGCGCCTGTTCGGCGGCGGCGACACCCGCGTGGCGTCCTTCATCCTCTGGCATTTCGTCGAGGAGTCGGAACACAAGTGCGTGGCGCACGACGTCTATGCGGCAGCGTTCGGCGGCGGGCCGGGCGCTTACTTCGCGCGCATGCTGGGCGTGTTTCACGGCTCGCTGAGCGTGATGTGGTTTTCCATGCGCGGGTACAAGGCGATCCTGAAGAAGGACGGCCTGTGGTACAGCCTGCGTTCGCGTCTGCGTCTGGCCGCGCGCCTGGGCTCCTTCGTGCGCACCGTGGCGCCGTATCTGCTGCGCGCCACCTTGCCGGGCCACGATCCGCGCCGTGAGCCCGATCCGCAATGGGTGCAGGACTGGATCGCCGCCTATCCCTCGGCCCCGCCCGAGACGGTGCCGCTGCTCGACACCGCACATCCGGCAATGCCGGTGCCGTTCTAGGTTTTTGCCAGGCATTCCGGCGCCGGCGGGAATCCAGATGCTGCGTTTCGCTGTGCGGGGCGCAATGGATTCCCGCTGGCGCGGCACGGACAAAGAATTTCACAACAGCAACTTTCGGGGAGTATCCAGATGAGCAACCACGACGAACTCAAACCTTATCGCCAGCAGCTGGTCGGTCATGGCGCGCTGATGATTTTCTGCGCCGGCGTAATCGGTTTCGGCTTTCTGTTTTTCCTGATCGGCGAGATCAAGCTCTGGCCGATTCCCGGTACGCTGAACATCAAGCTGCCCGGCAGCTACGACGACTGGCGCATGGCGCACATGGAAGCGGTGGTCAACGGCGCAATCATGTGGATCCTGGCCGCGATTCTGCCGCTACTGCCGTTCTCGCTCGCCGGTCTGCGCCGCGCCGCCTACGGCATGATCATCGTCGCCTGGACCTTCGTGATCGCCTCGGCCATGAAGCCGCTGTTCCCCAACAGCCGCGGTCTGGCCGCCAGCGATCTGCTCAGCAACAACATCGTGTTCGGCCTGTTCTACGTGGGCGTGGTGCTGGTGATGGTGATCATGGCGCTGATCGCGTACCGCTCGCTGCGCGGCGGCAAGGCGGCCTGATGCCATGAGCCTGTCCGCGCCGCTGGCGCCGGACCCGCAGACGCGCGCCGCGGAGCGCGCGCGTCTGCGGCTGCTGATGCACGGCGCGCTGGTTGCCGTCATCGGCCTGCTCTCGGGTTTCGGCTTCGTGTTCGTGATTCTGCAGGCCCTGACGGTATGGCCCGTCAGCCTGCCGCTGGACGCGCCGTTTCCCGGCAGCGAGCGCGGCTGGCGTGTGGCGCACGTGGCCGGCGTGATGAACGGCATGCTGATCATGCTCGCCGGCTTCGCCCTGCCGCATCTGCGCGCCAGCCTGCGCGCGCAGCGCTGGATCGTGGGCGGCATGATCTACACCGGCTGGGGCAACACGGTGTTCTTCCACTGCGCCAACTTCTCCAGCAACCGCGGCCTCACGGCCGGCCCCAGCCGCTTCGGTGAAGCGGATTGGCCCGGCATCATCGGCTATCTGGTCGGCGGCAGCACCATTCCGTTCACCATCACCGCGCTGCTGCTGATCGCGCTGGCGGCGGCGCGGCGGCTGCGTGAGGTCTGATGCGCGGCGCGGCCCTGGTGGCCTGATGCCTCAGAACATGTAGAACGCGTAGGGTGGGTTAGCGCGCAGCGCGTAACCCACCATTTGTCCCGCGAGCGGTGGGTTACGCGGCTGCCGCCGCTAACCCACCCTACGAAAGCTGCGAAGACCGTGCTGCAGAAACTGCAGCGCTCACTTCACGCCGCCGCCCATCAGGCGCACCAGCGCCGGCACCTTCACCGCCTGCATGCGCTGCGCGATGTCCTGGCTCAAGCGCTGCGCCTGGCGAGCCTGCTCCGGGTCCAGGCCCTTGAGGCAGTAGTCATCGCCCACCGTCTGCACACCCTTGTCATTGGTGTTGAGCGCGCGGCACTGCGCCAGGGCCTGATAACTCTCGCGCTCGCGCGAACCGGCCTGGGCCACCGCCTCCTCGCGCACCGTCTGCAATTGCTGGGTGTAGTGCTTCAGCTGCCAGGCCATGAGGGCATAGACAGCCACGCCGGCCAGCGTCAGCACCAGCGTGGCGATACGAATCTGTGAAAGTCCTTTTTGCGGGACGAGTGACATGGCGCTCCTGCGGATTTCCTCGTTGTTGTGGGACGCATGATAAGGGCAGTGCAACCGTATCGCGGACAGCAGCGGATGCCAGCCGGCAGCCCCGGGCGTCATGTCGCCGATGCAAGGCCTTGATTCGGGGAGAGGCTGAAGGACTAGCGAATGGTGGTGGCCCCCTTACGGAAATCGAACGGACATCTACAACCCGGTAGGGATGTAGCGGAAGTCGGCGGAAGTGCAGCCGCCCCGCCAAGCCAAACCGTTGTTCCAATGTTGTTCAGATTATGCTTGACCGCCAGCATCGGCGTGCTTATGATTTGTCGTGGAACAACAACTGAACAACGAGGTGCGGCATGGAAAAACGTTTTGTGGCGACCCTGAGTCGGTCGCAGGGTCGCCGCGCATGGGCGGTGATCTTCAGCCATCCGATCCGGGTTGACCCGAACACTGGCAAGCCGGGCTTACGAGTCCGCCAGGGACTCGGAACCTCCGACGACGCGGAGGCCAATGATCTGAAGGATCAACTCAACCAGTTACTGGAAGAGGAGAGCTTTTGGAGCTTGCCGGCCAGGGCGGAGGCTGAAAAGCGGTTCCGTCGCCGGGTCGTCGAGATCTTCTATCACGGCATGGAACCTGAGCAGAGCGACTTTGGTGCGATCCGCGAGTCGATCATTCCGCTGCCGACATCGAAGGATTCCGACTATCGGCGGGCGCTGCTCCTCGGGACGACCGGTGCCGGCAAGACAACGCTGCTTCGGCAGTTGATCGGCATGGACCCGGAGATCGAGCGCTTTCCGTCGACATCGACGGCTAAGACCACGGTGCATGAGACCGAGGTCGTGCTTGCACCAAGCCCGTACACGGCTGCGGTCACCTTCTTCCCCATCGACGAAGTCCGCGAGCATTTGAACGAGTGCATCTCCGAGGCTGTGCTGTCCGCCTATCGTGGCGACGGCGACGGTGAAGTGCTGCGCAAGCTGTTGATGCATGTGAATCAACGGTTCCGCTTTAACTACGTACTTGGCAATGGGCCGCAGGCGGCAAGCACCGACGACGATGAGGATGACGAGGACGACGCTGTAGAGCCGACTGCGGAGACGGCCGCCGACGGCGCTATCGATCTCGACGCCACCAACGCGCTGCTGACGAAGACGCTGACGGCGTTGCGCACAATTGCCGCTCGCCACGGCGACCAGCTGAAGACCGAGTTGGGCGCCACCGACGAAAAGGACCAGCGGGTCGTCGATGAGCTTTTCGAGGAGGAGTTGGATCGCCGTCTTCGCGAAGACGACGAGTTCCACCGCATCAGTGACGAGCTGATAGACGAGATCGAACTTCGCTTCTCGCTTCTTACTGATGGCACGGTGCGTCGCAACAAGCAAGGCTGGCCGCAATCATGGTCGTGGGAGACCGACGACCGTGCGACCTTCATCAAGACGATCACGCGTTTCTCCAGCAACCACTCGTCACGCTTCGGGCACCTGCTGACGCCGCTGGTGAACGGAGTCCGCGTGTCCGGCGCGTTCCTGCCGACGTGGAACGGCGGCCGGCAGCCCAAGCTCGTGCTCCTCGACGGTGAAGGACTGGGCCACACGCCCAAGTCGATGGCGGCCATGTCGACCTCGCTGACACGGCGCATAGAGTCGACGGATGCCATCGTGCTCGTCGACAATGCTGTTCAACCGATGCAGGCCGCACCGGTTGCAGCCATGAAGGAGATGATCACGTCGGGCAGCGCCAGTAAGCTGCTGCTCGTGTTCACGCACTTCGACGAGGTGAAAGGCGACAACCTGCCCAACGCGGCAGCCAAGGAGCAGCACGTCCTGGCTTCCGCCGAAAACGTCCTCGCCTCCATTGGTGAGGAACTGGGTCCGTTCGCGGAACGAGCGCTTCGCGGCCGCCTGAAGGACGCCTGCTTCTTCGTCGGAGGGATCGACGGGGACCTGGACGCCACGAAGAAGACCCACAAGCGGACCATCGGACAACTGCAGGCGCTGCTCGCGGCAATCGATGCCATCGTCGAGAAGCCCGAGCCCGTGCTAGCGAAGCCGGTGTACGACCGGATGAATCTCGTCCTGGCCGTGAAGAACGCGGCCGAGAGCTTCCACGATGCGTGGTGGCCGCGCTTGGGCCTCGACTACAAGCCAGGCGTCAGCAAGGAACACTGGAAGCGCATCTGGGCATTGAGCCGACGACTCAGCACACCTGGCCTCGGCGACGAGTACGACAACCTCAAGCCGGTCGCGGATCTACGCAAGCAGCTGCAGGATCGGCTGTACGTGTTGCTGCAGAACCCGCTCCGGTGGGTCCCCGCCGAGCCGACCGACGACGAGCGCAAGCAGCAGGTCTTTGACGGGCTCGCCAACGCTCTTTCCGTCAAGACCCTGGATCTCGCCACCCGCCGCGTTCGAGCCGAGCGGATGCCGGAATGGCAGTCCGCGTTCAACCAGTCGGGCCGCGGCTCCAGCTATGCACGCGCTTCGATCATCGGCGAACGCATCTACGAGCGCGCGGCGCCGATCCCTGACGTGACCCCGTCGCCAGATCGCAATTCCTTCCTTCACGAAGTGGCGGCGGTAGTGGAGTCCGTCTGCGACGAGGTCGGGGCCAAGTTGGCGTAGTGAACGTCAATAAAACAGTCCGAGGAATAACTGTGCCCCGCGTGGTGTTGCGGAGCCCGAAAAAATAAACGTTCAGCCAATAGGGGGATAAGCGAATGGTGGCCGGGGACGGAATCGAACCGCCGACACGGGGATTTTCAAGCGGGTCCGCACAGTAATAGGGCTGTTTCGCCAGCGCCTTGCAAGCTAGTGGAATCAGCCGAAATCCTTTAGTTCCGCGCCCTCGGCGGCGTTGATTCTACAGCCTCTACAATCGAAGACACCACCGCGATGTGAAAAACCTCCACGCCAAGGGGCCGTCGCGGAACCGGCATCGGCGCCGGTCGTGTCGCCGCCTAGTTCCCGGGGCTTAAGACCTAAGGGGCCTGGGGTGTTGGCGTGATTGACGAGTTCGGTTCGGCGGCAAAGTCGGCAAAGAAACGGCTGACGGGTTAGTCCGGCTCTTGGCCTTTGACGGCTTGGACAATGTCGACCGGGACAAGGATGTCCGGGAGTGCGCGCAGAGGTTCAATTAGTGGCTTAAGCAGCGCGGAATCAGGGGCCGTCCCTGAGTAATTGCAAGCCCGCAGATAGCCCAGGAAAAGCCGTAGCACGGACATTCCATGCGCCTCGGGCAACTGCAAAAATAGCGAGCTCAACTTATCCAGCGCTTCGCGCAAGCAGTCACGCGCCGAATTGAAATCACTCAGGCAGGCATAAATCGCTGCAGTAGTGCCCAAGGAGTTCGCCAGGCTTGGCATGTAGACGTCGGCGTTCTGCTCTGCCAGTGCGCGGCGCAAGTCCGTCGCCTCCCGAGACAGCGCCAGCGCTTCGCTGCGCTGCTCAGATTCGTTTAATCGATTGGCGAGAGTGTTCAGCGAGCCTGCCAAGACCGGCGTGTACGCGTCGGCGTTTTGCTCCGCCAGCACGCGCGACTCATCCACTGCCTCCCTCGCCAACGCTAGCGCTTCACACCACTGACCCGCTTCACTCAATAGAATGGCGAGAGTGTTCAGTGTGCTTATCAGGATCGGCCTGTACACGTCGGCGTTTTGCGCCACCAACGCACGGCACAATTCCGTCGCTTCCCGCGCCGGCTCCTGCGCTTCGTCCTCCCGGTTCGCCGCACGCAATTGATTGGCGAATGTGTTCAGCGACATCGCCAGAGCTGGCGTGTAAGCATCGGCATTTTTCCCCACCAGCACGCGGCGCAACATCACCGCCTCCTGCGCCGAAGCCAGCGCTTTGAGCGGCTGGCCCACCGCACTCAAAAAGCTGGAGAGATTGTTTAGCGAGCTCGCCAGAGCCGGTCTGTAGGCGTCGGCGTTCTGCTCCGCGAGTGCACGGTGCAAGTTCGTCGCCTCCAGCGCCAGCGCCAGCGCTTCGCGCCGCTGACCCACTCCACTCAATCGATTGGCGAGATTGCTCAGCGAGCTCGCCAGTGCCGGCGCGTACGCGTCGGCGTTCTGCGTCGCGAGTGCGCGGTGCAAGCTCGTCGCCTCCCGCGCCAACGCCAGCGCTTCGCACCGTTGACCCGCCTCACTCAATCGATTGGCGAGATTGCTCAGCGAGCTCGCCAGTGCCGGCGTGTACGCGTCGGCGTTCTGCTCCGCGAGTGCACGGTGTAAGTTCGTCGCCTCCCGCGCCAGCGCCAGCGCTTCTTTCCACCGGCCAGCCTCGCTCAAAAAGCTGGCGAGATTGTCGAGCGAGCTCGCCAGTGCCGGCGTGTACGCGTCGGCGTTCTGCTCCGCCAGCGTACGATACAAGTCCGTCGCCTCTTGTGCCGGTATCAGTGCCTCGCTCTGCTGGCCCGTCTCACTCAAAAAGCCGGCGAGATTGTTCAGCGAGCTCGCCAGAGCAGGTTTGTAAGCATCCGCATTCTGCGCCACCAACGCACGGCGCAAAGTTACCGCCTCCTGCGCCGAAGCCAGCGCTTCGCGTCGTCGGCCCACCTCGCTCAGTCGGTTAGCGAGATTGTGCAGCGACATCGCTAGGGCCGGCGTGTAGGCTTCGGCATTCTGCGCCACCAAGGCACGGGACAAGTCCGTTGCCTCCTGTGCCGGTGCCAGCGCCTCGCGCCGCTGGCCCACCTCACTCAAAAAGCTGGCGAGATTGTTCAGCGAGCTCGCCAGGGTAGGTCGGTACGCATGCGCGTCCCGCGCCACCAGCTCGCGGTTCAAGATCACCGCCTTCTGCGCCGAAGCCAGCGCTTCACGCCGTAGGCCCGCTTCACTCAAAAAGCTGGCGAGATTGTTCAGCGAGCTCGCCAGGGCAGGGGTGTACGCGTTGGCGTTCTGCTCGGCCAGCGCGCGGCACAAGTCCGTAGCCTCCTGCGCGGGTGCCAGCGCTTCGCGCCGCTGGCCCAATGCATTTAAATGGACGGCGAGCCAGAACAGCTGTCCAGCCAGTTCGTAGAGCTCCGTTTCGCTACGCTCCAACGACATTTCGACACGGAGACGTTGAATATCTACGCACAGCACGGCTACTGTCTTGGCAACTGCGGAAAATTCGAGGCTGCGCTTGGGTAGCTCATACGCCAGCGTGCTCAGCAGCTGCGCATCGCCTTGCTGACAGGCGGCTTCGGCGATCTCTTTGACCCAGGCGCTAAGCGCCTTGAACGCCATGGGCACCTCAGGAAAGCTTTGAAAATTTTGGCAGGCCAGCAGAATTAGGTGCACAGCGCTGTGTTCGCGGTCGTGTACGCGCGCTAGCAGCCGGGTCGCGGTATCACCGGCTTGTTGCGGGTTGCCCAGGAACAGGACAACGAAGGCTTCGGCAACAATGTCCGGCTGCAGGGCGGCGATCTGGTTGGGGCCGCCAGTCCAGGCTTTCAGCAATGCGTCGATCAACACGCCATTGCCGCCCGGGAAATTCAGCGCGCGCGCTTCGGATTCGGCGTTGGCGATCGCCAACGCGGTATCACGATCGGCGCCGCCGCGCAGTACGACCCAGGCGGCAATAACGCTGAGCAGCGTGGAAAATGCATCGGCCTGTGCGGGATGCGCCTGGTCGATGTGCGCGAAGCGCAGCAGCCGCTCGCGCTCGCCGCGCGCCAGCGCAGCACCGAGATCGGAGCGATGCAAGCCGTGTGACGCCAGCAGGTGCCCGCGTTGCTGCGTCACTAGGGCCGCCATCATTGGTAGCAGCGGGGCGCTCCAGTCGCGATGGTTCAACAGGGCGTCGAAGTCGGGGCGCTCACCTGCCTCCGGCGTTCGCACCGAACTGTGGATCGCCGCCAGGGTGCCACTGAATAGGCGGCGGCGCAGCTCCAGATCGGTAAAAAGTGGCAGCGGCAGTGGCTCTGGCGGATCAAACAGGCTACGCGCGGCGTGGCCGCCGCGATGTACGACGCTGCCCAGTTCGTCTAGCCAGTCTTTGGTTCCTGTAAGGCGGCGTTCCAGTAGTAACAAGCGGAATTTCGGGGTGGAGCCGTTGACGGCGCGAAAGCTCAGTTCGCGAAGCAGACTGCGCAGGGCCGCATCGGAGGCGCGTGCGTAGTCCACCAGCACCAGCGTGGGTCGCTGCCACTGCCACTGGCTACCTGATTGCAGGGTGGCGAGGCGCTGCAGATCGTCATGCAGCAGTACCCCGGCTTGCCAGCGCTCGCCGTATTCACGCGCCAAGCGCCAGATCAGCTCGTAGCCAAGTCGGGTTTTGCCGGCGCCCGCATCGCCCACTAGCAGGCGCACGGCGATACTTCTATCGCTGTGCAGCCACCCCCACAGGCTGCGCATTTCTGCTTCGCGTCCGAGCAGAGGTAGCGAGCGGTATTTCGCCTGAATGATCCACAAGTCACCCTGCTCAGCACTGGCCGGCGGTGGCGGCAGAGCGGCGAAGCGATACAGCGGTAGGCCGAACAACTGTTGTTGCAGCGCGCCGAAAGCTTGGGTGACCGCGCGTACTGCGGCACTCAAGTCATCGCCCAACTGCGGCAGCGCGATCACCGCCGCAAGCAGAGTCGCCATCTGCTGCTTGAGCTCGTCCTGGCCATAGCGAATGTCGCGCAGCGTCTGCGCCTGCTGCTCTAGACGCACGAGCAGCTCGCTGTGTTGCGTGCCGATGCGTTCGAGCAGTTGATCCGCATCGGCCTGCAGGTTGCCTAGCATGTCCGCGACGAAGCTGCGAAATACCTCCGGCCGCTCCTTCAAATATTCACGCAGGCACAAGCAATAGGCCTGCTCCAGGGTGATGGTCTGGTTGCAGGCAGGGCTGGGCAGCCAGCCGCCGCGTAGCGGCTCCGCGATGAAATCGGGCAGCGTGCCGCCGCCGAGTTGCCGCGCTATCCACTGTTCCAGCGCAGGGAGAAGCACAGGGGTGAGTGAGCAACGCGCGCCAGCGATGCAGGCGATCAGATCCCGCGCCTCGTAACGGAGGTCATCGAACCACTGCTCCCACTGCGGCGATTTGACTGCCCGCTCCAGATCGCGCAGTTGATTGAGATCGGGCCGCTCCATGGCGGCGATTAATGGCTCGCGCCACAGGCGCCCTTCGCGTACGAACTGGCCGATCGCCGAAAACAGGGGCAGGCGCGGGTCGCGTTGCTGCGCGATGCGATATAGCATCGCCAGCAACGCAGTGCGTAGCGCATCGCGGCTCGCGCTGAGCAGGGGGTGATTGCGCGGCAGCTGGGTCTGGGGATCAAGTGTATCGCCAACCGTCGAGCCGATCCGCCGTGCAGCGTTCTTTACGCCATCAGTGAGAAGATTTCCGAGCGCGTTGGCGACGACGTCTTCTGCGCTAGGCATCGCATCGCCCACGGCTTTCACAACGGCACCACCCAGCAAGGTAAACGCGACAGAAACGGGGTCGATCATGGCGGGGTGAGCGGACGTCGATACGTTTTTTCAGTGGTCGTGTAAGGCTAGCGGAGGCCCGTGGCGGGCGCCACCGGAGATAATCTATTCGGGCGCTGGCGAAGAAGCTTGAGCTCGATTGGAATGAGTGCAGCGCGGGTGTCTGCTGTGGTGGTGGGCTTCGCCGCACCCCGCTTACCCATGAAAGATTGCGGAGTTACATATTTGAGGGCACAAAGCAGATAAACTTTCC
Organism: Solimonas aquatica; assembly: GCF_900111015.1. Lineage (GTDB taxonomy): Bacteria > Pseudomonadota > Gammaproteobacteria > Nevskiales > Nevskiaceae > Solimonas > Solimonas aquatica. The sequence goes on from NZ_FOFS01000007.1 coordinate 95,253, forward strand.
TTCTGACGGTTATTTGTCTGAAGAGGAAGTATGCCAAAGCCGCCGCATTCTGAACGCGGGAAAAACAGGAAGGCCGCCAATCTTGGCGTTGATCGTGATACTTCAATGTCAGCCGTTTCACTCGGCGTCACAGGGAGCACCATTAGTTCTGATATTTCCTGCAAAACGGATTTTAGAAAATTCGACCATCCTTTGTGGGGCATCGCAGCGGTGCCATGTATGTTCTTGTGTTTTTCAACATACTCGCCGCAAGCAACACGGGAATATGCGCTTGCAGCGTGGGCAATATCGTCTGTCATCGCGTTGAAACGCAGCGAATGGGGGCGAACCACTCCAAAGCCATACCGAAAAATCTTCTTTGTGTGCTTTGTATTTTTCGGGTTTCTACTTGCGGTGATGAAGGGCTATGACTATTGGAATAGGCCCCTGCTTTTGGTGCATGCCTATGATTTTAAGCGGTGGGACATACCCATGATAGAAAACGATGATGATGATCAGCAGTTAAAAGACTATTTAAAGCAAGTATACGTGAAAGAGAACATACATCAGATTATTGCCAATCAGCATAATGAACGGATTATCAATTTAGCATTCGATAATGCAGGGCAATCGACTCTTAATCACGTATCCATTGATACCATAGCATTCGATGCGAATAGTAAGCCATTCGCCATCGTCCCGGTTACGACGGGCTGTGCCTTGGACACTTATAAAGAGATTAATGTGCAAGTTGACTGCTACCGAGAGCGAATCGAACCCTACAAAAAAACTGCCTCTGAAATGCTCATTTCAATTCGGGTGAACACAGCCGAAAAAATACAACTCATGTTGGTGACGACAGTCAACGCTGACAACGGTTTTCACAAAAGATTTGATTCATTTTGGGTTATTAACCCGTGACAAATTCAATTCTATTCACCAGATTTCCGTTTCGGAATTTTTGGACGCGATTCAGCATGCAACGGGTTTCGCACTATCTCATATTTTGATCTGCCGGTAGATAAAGTGCTTGCCATCAGCTCCACGTAGGGCTTTATCCGTGTGCCACACATCGTTGACGCCGAGTTTGATGCGGTTATCCCAGCGGAAATCAAAATCATTGGTGTAGCGCTGCAAGTGCACCTCGCCCCCTTCCTCGTAGGTGCCGTCAAAAAAGTTAGGCGGGATGGCCGTCAGGCCATCCCGCCACAACAGCGCCACGCTACCGCGCCCACTGCCCGGTCATCAAGCCGCCGCCTGCTCCGCCGCGCCAATCGCTGCACTGACCTGATCTGCTACCAGCTGCGAGGCCTTGCGCAGGGTCTCATCGGCCAGATGTGCGTAGCGCTGGGTCATCTGCGCGCTGGAGTGCCCGAGCAGGTTCTGGACTGTGAACAGCGGCACACCGGCGTTGACGGCGAGGCTGGCGAAGCTGTGCCGCAGGTCATGGATGCGCACATGCTCGGAAATCCCCGCCGCCGCCAGAACGCGCGTGAAGGCCTTGCGTGGATTGTTCAGCGGCTTGGCCGGATCGCGGCCCGGGAACACCCACACCGACGTACCGCGGCTCGCCTGCGCGCTCAGGAGCGCCTTGGCAGAGTCGTTGAGCGCTACCATGCGCACGCGGCCGTTCTTGGTGCGGGGCAGGCGCCAGCTGCTGTTGTCCAGGTCGACGTCCTCCCACTTCGCCTGCAAGGCCTCCTCGCGACGCACGCCGGTGAGCAGCAGCAGCTTCAATGCCGCCACCGCGGTGCGATTGGGCTCGCTGGCCATCGCCGCGAACAGGCGGCTGACCTCCTCCTGGCTCAGGAAGCGCGTGCGGCCCGCGTTCTCCTTGAACTGCTTGATGCCCAGGCAGGGATTGCGATCCACCACCTCCCAGTGCAGCGCCTGGCGGAAGATCGCCGAGAGCAGGGCCAGATGCCGGTTCGCCGTGGAGGGGCTGCGCAGGGTCCGGATCTCCGCGCGGTAGAGTTCGATCTCGTGGCGCGTGATGCTGTCCAGGCGACGCGACTTGAACCGCGGCAACACGTGCAAGTCGAGCTTGGAGCGATCACTGCCCACGCTCCGCTTTTCGGTGGTGGCCCAGGGCAGGTACTGCTCCTCCACGAACTCCCCGAAGGTCGGCGTGGCGCGGATGCGCTCGCGCTCGGCCTGCGGATCGATGCCGCGATCCACGTCGGCGCGCAGCGCCAGCGCCCGCTGCCGGGCCTCGGCCACCTCGATGCCGGGGAAGGTGCCAATGCGCACGTAACCAGCGCGACCGTCCCGCTTGTAGCGAAAGCCGAAGGTCTTGGTGCCGGTCTTGCCGACGACCATCTTCAGCCCGGTTACGACGGTGTCGGAATACTCGTCCGAGCGCGCCGCCGAGCTCTCCAGGCAGTTCGGCAGCGCTTTGATCGTCCGGTTGTTGAAGTTGAGTTTCTTGTTGTCACGCATGACGCCGCCTCCATCTTGTGGCGCAGAAATGGAAAGCCGCGCACCGGTGCAGCACCGGGCGCGGCCATGAGGTGGGCACGAATGCGACCCGATGAGCTGTTTCGAGGGGAGCCGCTTTTGCGAGAAAAGCCCGCCGAGGCGCAGGGACGTGAGGGGGAGGGGATCAGCGGGAAGCGGCAAAGGTCCAGGCGGCTGATGCCACCGGCGAGGTCAGCGCGGTTCTGCACAATCCCTTGAACTCGCCGGCCGGCGAGGGCGGGGCAGGCCGCGCATCACCAGCACCCACAAGCACCATGCGAAACCGGCGGCGCCGTGCGCACAAAACCGTCCGAAAGCACCGGCGTGATGCCGGCACTTTCCAGCCCGCGGTTTCGCGCCTCAGCCTGTTATGGACGGTCCCCGTCGCCGCGCCAGCCAGGCCCGCGTCAGCGCCAGCGCCCGGCGCTCGGCATCGATGCGTTGCACGCCGCCGTCGAACTCGATGATGGCGGCGCGCTCCTCGAAGTACTCCCGCGCGTCGGCGTCCAGGGCGGCGACCGCTGCCGCCACGTCCGGATCGAGGGCGGAGTTGAGCCGATAGTTCGGCATGGCTCAGTACTCCTCGGGCAGGAGCAGGGTCGTCACCGAGCGGTCCGCCTCGGTGATGATCCAGACGCGGCCAGTGCCGACCGGATAGGCGGACAGCAGGCGCGCACCGGTGTGCAGGGCGTCCTCGTTGAGGCAGGCGTCCTCGGCGCCGATCACGCCCCAGTCCCCGCGCGCGTGACGGCGGAGGAGCTGCTGCGGGGTAATGCCAGCACGGGCCAGGGCGTCCAGGGCGGCCGGCGTGCCGACCACGGCACCCAGCGCAAACCGCTCGTTATCGACCAAACGGGTCATAGGGAATCTCCAAATGAAAATGCCGCCGGGCACAGGCCCGGCGGCATCGATGGAACGGCGGTAGGGATTCGGAAGCGGCTCAGCTCTCGGCTTCAGCCTCGTCCGCTTGCTTCTTGCTGCGGCGCTTCTTGCCGGGTGCGGCGGCCGGCTCGGGCGGGGGCGTAGGCGGCTCCTCCTCGCCGCCCTCCTCTTCCTCGGGCGGCGGCAGCGGCTCGCCGGGCAGCTCCAGCATCTGCTTCATCCAGGCTGCGGGGTCGGCAGCTAGCCGATGCAGGTGCACGCGCTCCGGCTCCGCCTGCAGCACGCCTTCCGTCCGCAGGATCGCGGCCAGAAAGCCGGCGTTGTTGGTGGATCGTCCGGTGAACACGGGCCGGAACACCGGCGAGCCGAACGGCTCTTCGGTGTCGATGCCCTTGAGCAGCTTCACGACCGAGGCGAACTCAACGTCTTCCCGGCTGAAACAGCCGCCGCCGTCATTGGCGGTGACGGTGACGTAGAGGCGCTTCCGGTCCGCGTCGGTGCTCAGCTGGTAGTGGATACCGCCGGTGCCGCGCGGGCCGATCTTGCTGGCGATGCCGGTCTTGAGTCTCAGGGTGGGATGGTTGCTCATACGCCCGGCCTCCGCTGGGTGCGAAAGCGCAGCTCGATGTCGCGGCTCAGCAGGAGGTAGCCGACGATGGGCACGATCACGGCAACCGGCGATGCCACGCCGGCCGGGATCGTGGCCAGCAGCCGCCCGCCCTGCGACAGCAGGTGATTCAACATGGTGGACTCCTCGAATGGGTGAAAAGAGAAGGCCCCGTCAGCCGCTAGGGCTGACGGGGCCGAATGACCCGGGTGGATCGGAGCAATGAAATGGGCGTGAGGTGCCCGGTTGTTACGCGGCGAGGCCGGCGTGGCCGCGGCCGATCAGCGTCACGCGCGGAGCGCGGCGCTGGCAGCGCTGGGCGCTGACCAGGCCACTGCGCACGAGGATCGTCAGGGCGCGGTGCGCCTGCTTGGGCTGCAGGCCGAAGCGCGCCAGCGACTGCGGGCTCAGGTCGATGGTGTGGGTCTTGTATGTCGCGGCCAGGCTGGCGATCGCCACCGCCGTTTGCAGCGCCTTGCCCGGCAGCGTGGCGGCGCGCTGCATCCAGTCGCCGGGGATCGAGACGACGTCCGCCAGCGGCTGGCGGCGGCGCAGGCGGATTAAAGCGGCGGGATCAATGACGTGGGTCTGCATGGCAAGCGGCTCGGCGGGGAGGACGATGAGATGTTTTAGCGATGGGGGCTCAATCGCTGCCGGGCCGGGGGAAGTTGGAGGTCTGGGTTGTGCCAATAGCTGACCTTCGATGATGCGGCGCAACTGAGCGAGCATCTGGGATGCGTTTCGATTTGGCGTTTAGCTTCAAACAATCTTCATCGGCCCAAACACTGCCCGGCGGTGTTTCGACCTACCCGGCGCCGACAATACATTTACGCCTTGACGGCGGTGCTTACCGCCGGATTTTGACACTCGTCCTCCATTCTCCGCTGGCGTACTCGCCGAAGGTGATCTAGTAATTCCTCTCTTGAACACTTACTCACTTCGAAGTGGCGGCGCGCTTCCTCAAGCAGAGCGCCGATTTCAGGCCCGCGAGCGACTCCAAGATCGTCGACGATGTCTCTACCCGTGATCGGTAGAACGACGCTGTCCTCGTGCAGGAGTGTCTTCTCGATCAGGCGCAAAGCCTCGAAACTGAAATCGAAGCCATCCTCGAGCAGGTCGAGGTGCTTTCGCCATTGGTCGACGTGTCTGTTCCGGAAGGCGACAGTATTCAATGCCTCCCGAGCGAGTCGATACTTCGCGTCGTCGATCAGTGAGTCGAAGGCCGCCGCTGGCCGGTCACGGCTTAGGCGTCGGAGCCATTCGTCAACGTGTTGTTGGGCGGCGGCACCATCGGACTCGATCCGGCGGACAACCTCATCTAGGCCGCCGAGGAAGACCCGTGCGTTGCCAACGAGGCCCTGATAGCAGTCCAGCCACTGCTGATCGGTGCGAGGAAGTGCTGTCCCACACGACTTGCGTCGCCAAGACTCTGCCGCCGTTCGCGCGGCCTGATCAGAGTCGGCAAACCCTAGGTTGTGGTGGAGCTCAGTTCTCAGACATCGAACGATCTCAACGTGCTGGTCTGACTCCTCTCGATTCACAAGCGCGTAGGCTTCGCCGAGGCGTCGCAGGAAGGTGATGCTGACTCGCCCTGCCTCAAAGTAGAGGCAGTAGAGCCACGATGTCGCTCGAATGAAGGCCGGCTCAGCCCTCCCTGGATCGGGAAGTAGAACGTGCAGTTCATCAAACGCGGGCCGCCCGATGAGGCTCCGTGCCAGGGCGTTTGTACCCTGATAACTGCGGAGGACGTCCTCGAAGCTCATAGGCCAGCTCGCGCTCGCCCAGGGGGCTCAGCCACCGGTCCAATGAAGTTGAACGCGACGTAGAAGCCGCCGGTCACCCCGGCACCTCGCCGCAGGTTGACGCCTGGGAAGTCACGCTGAAGCAGCTCCACTTCTTGGCGGAGCTCATCGACCTGAACGCGCGCCCGGCCGCGTCCCCCATCGTCTGTCGTGACGCGTCCGTGGAACATTCGGGGACGGCCTCCCTCTGTCCAGACGTGATGGCGCACGACTCGCCGGGGGTCGCTAAAGGCGGTCTCCTGGCTCAGGGAACGCCAGAGGTCGCGGGCCGCATTCTCACGCTGAAGTCTCCACATGATCACCGCGCGAAGGTACTGCGTCCGCGGATCTCTGAGGGCGCCCTCGAGCCCACCAAGGGTGTCAAGAACATCAAGGATCTCCTGAAGGTCTGTCTCTCGTTCCGGAAGAGGACATCGCTCACCTCCGAACAGGAATCCGTTCGTCGCGAGCAGCCACAGCCCTCGCAGGAGATAGCGCAGGCAGCGCGCATCGTCCTTGATCTGCGCCCGATGATCCCGGAGGAACGAGATCATGCGCTCAGCTTTGGATGTGTCCTCTGAGGTCGCCTTGCCGAGACCTAACAGTGGGCCGCCTATCGCGCGGGCTCGAAGAAACACGCCTGCGGCCGATCCCATTCGGTCGAGGGACTCCAACGCTTCCTGTTCGAGGCGGTTGTCGTCAAGGGTCCGAGCGACCTTGACGCGGCGCTCTTCGAATCTCTCTTGCTGCTCGAGGTCTAGCTGGCTCGGGTCAACCCTTTCCAAGCCATCCCAGATGTCCGCGACCAACTCGGCGCGTTTCTCCGGATCCCAGTTGCCGTCGCGTAGCAAGTCGCTCGGGACCCAAACGCTCACATCGATCGCGTAGTAGGAATCCGCAGCGAATACCGCAGCGCGAAAGGAGGTCCGCGCCGCTTGGTAGAACTGCCACACCTCGTCGGGGTTTGCCCCTGACTTGAGGCGCTGCACCGCCCTGAATCCGTAGATCGCCGCGCGCTCTACTTTGAGATTAGCGCACGCGCGACGTAGGCCCTGGCCCGTTTGGACCCCGAACTCATCCAGCGCTAGGTCCACCACCTGCCGCGCTTCCTCGAGTACTGCTGCGGGATCGAGGCCTGGTATCGCAGGCGCATCCCGGAAAACACGCCGGCGAAGGGTTGCCTCTTGCAACATCAGGCTCGGGTCTGCAACGCCTCGCCTCGTCCGAATCTCCGTTAGAGCCCGCGCGATGTCGAGGTAGCTGCTTGCGTATCGCTGCCCGAATGGGCCATCCGGTCCAAGCCTGTGTACAAGATCTAGGACAAACCTGCGCTCGCAACTTCCGTATTCACTCGGGCTCGCGCTCGTGAGCAGCCGAAGTGCGACGGCCGCTTCTGCCTGAGATGTTCCGAGACGCCTCGCCGAGATCATTTCAGCTTCTACCCTGAGCCTCGGGTGCACGAATACGTCATCCTCCTCGTTTGAGCTCCATCGGAAGAGGTCGATGCCCGAGAAGAGAGCGGCGATGTCGACCATGCTCTCGCTTCCGCCAACAGCACGCATGAGGAGATTCACCGGCACGGGACAGTCGAGCTTGCCGGGGACCATCACAAGGTCGATCGCCTTCGACGCCGCGTCACTCATGCTGCCGAGGAATTCCTCGAGCTTCTGGTCCAGAAGTGCTTTCGGATCGATAAGTCCAGCGTTGACCAGGGCCTGCCCTAGCGCACCCGCTGGTCTGGCGGAGCCCTTGCTCGTTGTCGCCCCCCGGATGCGCAGATCGCCCTCGGCTACGCGCGCCTCTTGCGCCAGACCGGCTGCGAGGCGCGGACGCACGTCCGGGAGCATGCGATAGATAGCAGGGAGGAGATAAACGGACCCCGCAGCGTTCAGCACAGTCCCCGTTCGGGTTCGCACCAGCTCTGCCAGCGCTCGGACCTCGGCGATGTCGAGTTTGGCCGGCACCTCGAGGAGGTGACTAGGTGCAGACAGGCCGTCAACCGTGTTCTGGTCGACAATGCGATAAGCGCTGCCCACGACAACAACGCGACGGCCGCGACTTACGAATCCGCGCAGAAGCTCGCTGTAGCGGGACGAGGGTGCGTTGGCATCACAGACGATCAGCGTTGCGGTTGCCCCAGCCTCCTCGGCGCGTTGGCAGAACTCGTCCAGTTCCTCGATAGCGGGCATGCGCGTTGTTCGGCTCGCCAAGAGAACAGCGCACTTGTTCTCTTCGCGGATCGTGTAGGCCAGGCGCGCAAGGGCAAGGCTCTTGCCTGAACCAGACTGCCCGTGGATCAGTATGGGTTCGTGCTTTCGACCGGCATCAAGGAGCGCCTTGCGCACGCGCTCGCCGAGTTCTCGTTCGAAGGTCCTCTCGATTGCGAAGCCCCGACGTATCCCCTCGACCAGGCGGCGAGCATCCTCGACTTGGCCATGGAATCGGCGAAACTCGGCATATTCCGCGTCAGGCCCGAGCTGTGACAATGGCGCCACCCACGCGTCCTCAACGATCGCGGCGGCAGTCGAGATCTTGAGGCGGGTAGCTGGCTCAATTTCCAGAACCCGATCGTGAATGGTAACCGAGCCCTCGGTGGCAAAAGGACGGGCAGAAGAGGTGTCGATCTTGTGCGCAAGCTCGAGGGAGCGAACCGCCGCTGAGAGACGCTCTCGGACGAAGACGATTGGCCCCTTTGGACTCGCAAGGTCACGCAGAGCTGGTGAGTCGTCGGACGATTCTGGCGGCCAGCCGAACCAGTAGACTTGGCCCGGTCCGAAGGCGCTCAGGATCCCCGACAGGACGTCGGTGCCAAGCCAATCGCGCCCGCACGACAGCCCATCGATGAGCAGTACGCCAAGCGACGTCGTCGTCTCAACGATGCGCGAGAGGAGAGGCGTAGCGTGCAGCGCTGTCCGCCGTCGGAGTTCTTGCGTGCTTCTTGGTGGGGCCTCGTTTGGGTTGCGCTCGCCTGCGCGCCCGAAGAGAAACGTGAGGTGGAGGTTTCGTCGATGGCGAGGAGCGGACGGATTGTCGAGGTTGCTGAGGACCGACTCGACATCTCGTCCGTTGACACGAAGAGCCCGGGCCAGTGCTGGATCGATAGCCGAAGTAAATACAGCATTTAGAGGAAGAAGTGAGATCGTCTCCAACCAAGGCTGTTCGGGTTGGTGGATATACGAGTCCGCGAGCCAATCATAGAAGTCATCTGGCACGGACTCCGCTTTGAGGAGCGAGGAGAGGTTGGCAGAATCTGCGTCTGCAGAGAGACGCCCCAACCTCTTGAAAGCGGCCTCAAGCACTGGGTCCTGACGGTTGCCGCTCCGCCAAGCATCCTGGCCGAGCAAGAGCACCAAGGGGCGACCTTCACTAAGCGCCAGGCGAAGGCCCTCAAGATGTTCAGTCGCGCTCAACGGAGCCAGCCCTCATGGGAGGGCGTTAGGCGCCTCATGGCAATCTCGATCATTGGTCATCCCGTCGTTGGAGAGTTATGCATTCGGCAACACCCTGTGATCGCCGTCCCAAGTCAGCTCTTAGTATTTGCAGTCATCCGACATTACCGATAAAGATCGCGCCATTTGACGAGCATTTCATTATTGGTCTCGGAGCAGTACCTGAGTTAGTCACTTCCGCCACTCCAAGAACTTTGCCCCAAGGGGTTCCACTGGCGAGACTGACCTAACCCTGTCTCGCACAAGTCTAGCGACCACCGCCAGAAACATCAGCAAAGAAGGGGGACTTTCCTTCCGACCGTCCGCTTCGGGCTGACAGCAGACACCCATCGCCAGCCCTCACGCTACCAACCACCATTGACCGACTGAGACGTCAGTCAAATTTCGACGCGCCAGCGCGTACAAAAGGAAGCCCCGGCAGCTCGTGAGAGCTGCCGGGGCCTATCTGCAGCAAGGGCCGTGGCCTAGAGACTCATCGCGAGCAATGGCCTGACTATTCCTTGACTCTCTTCAAAATCTTGTAAACGCCGTAACCAACAGCGGCGGCAGCCGCTGCGGGTGCGGCCGCGGTGATCGCAGCGCCGGCAGCCATTCCACCTCCCACCGTGCCACCGATGGCAGCAAGCCCGGAGGCAATGCCCGCGGCGGACAGACCGGCCACCGAGCCTGCAGCACTCACCGCACTGCCGGCGGTTCTGGCGGCGGCGCTGACATACGTAGACTTGCGCCCAGCCAACCAGTCCTCACCTTCGTTACCTGCCAGCGCAGGAGGATCGGCGAACACCGTCTTCCCGATCAGCGAGGCCATGTCGACGCCCGAGGACGCGCCCGACTCGCCGGTGATACACCACTCGCAGAATTGCTCGCCGTTGTTGTTGAGCAGGTCGAAGTTATCCTCGCCCAATCTCGATCGCGCCCGCGACACAATTTCCTCGGGCGAAAAGCGCGCGTCGTCGTGCGCTTTCACCCAGTAGCCCGCGCCCGCTCGAAACGCATCCAGGGACGTTTCTTCCATCGACCCGGATACCACGCCATCTTCATTTCCAGAATAGTGCACGACGCGATCGTCGCCCACGTAAATGCCATGGTGCGTGTACAGCAACCGCCATGACAGAAGATGCGACCCCACCGCTATGTGCTCGCCCATGTCAGTCTCCGTGTAAAAAACTACGCCTAACCGTTCCTGTATTCCCAAATGAAGCGCAGCCCCCACTTGGCGAGGATGAAGATCACCGCCAGGATGCTGCCGAAGAAGGCGAGGCCCGGGCCGAAGCGGTAGCGCAGCAGGGCCAGGTCCGTGAGGTCGTGCGGCAGACCGTCCTTGGCGTGCTGGCCATGCAGCGTCTTCTCGATCTGCTCCAGGTCGCCTTTGTTCTTGAGCAGGGTCATCCAGTAGGCCGCCAGCCCGATCAGGGCCAGGATGCCCCAGCCCGCGCCCGAGACGGCAAAGGTCATGAGCGTGGCCAGCGGCGCGACCAGCTTGCCGATCTTCACGATCTGCGGCTGCGCATCAAACGCCCGATCCAGGCGAGGCGCGTGGTAGACGCGCGGGTGGTTGTCGGTGCCTGTCGCCAAGCTGGCGCCGGGCATGGCGCTTGACGCGGACCAGCCGGCATCCGCCGGCGTGGCGGCGACCGCCACGGGCGGGGGTGCCACCGGCAGCGGCGGCGGCTGTCCTGCAGCACGCACCTCCTTCTTGGGCGGTACCAGGCCCTCGACCGTGGCAGCCGGCACCCAGTCCGTCATGCCCTCTGCCCAGACCAGATCGGACGCGCTGACCTGACCGTCTGCCAGCTTCTGCCGCAGCTCTTCTTCCGTGTGCGGTCCGAACCGCTCACTGCCCTTGGCATGCCACCATGCGTGCTCTCCCGCCATCATCTACCCCCGTTGTGCTGGATTGACTGCCATGACTGAGCTTCACCTGACCTTGCGGTAGCGGCCTTCCGGGAAGCATTTGTTGCTGCCCTCGACATCAATGTGGGCGTGGCCGGGCCCGAAGCTGATCGCGTAGCTGCCATCCGGTGCCGAGAGCGATCCCGAAGCACCGTCGTACTTCGGCTTGAAGGTCTGGTTCGCGCACAGGCTCGAACGCAGTTCGTCGCCACCATGGGGGCCTTCGTCGTCGGTGATGGTCGTCTTGTCGTTGCTGTAGGTGCCGTACGAAGAACCCTCGTCCGCCGGCGCGGCCGGTGCCGCAGGCGGGGGCGTCGCCTTGGCGACCTTCGCATTGGACTGTGCGTAGTAGACGACGTAGTCGATGATCGGGTTGGCGGCCTGCAGGTTGACGATCACATCCTTGCCGTCGGAGGTGCGCTGCGCGTCGTACTCGATGTTCCAGGCGACGGTACTCGGCCCCGCGATCGTGGGCATGCTCTCGCGCAGCGCGGCCAGCCGCTCGGCGCGCCCGTTGCCCGTGCCGTAGATTGCGTCCAACCGACGTTCCAGCTCGATGAGCATGCCGCTGGACGCGATGTTCTTGGCGACGGTTTCCGGCTTCATCGTGGCGCCGGTGACGTTCGCGGTCAGCAGCCCCGAGCACTGCAGGGCGCCCGATTCATTGCGGCTGCGCTCCGTCGTCTGGCTCAGCGCAATGTGCCCGCCGCCGGCAAACAGCGCCAACACGGCCTCTGGCGTGGCCTGTTTGGCGGCGTTGTCCGCCACGAGCCCCTCCAGCGTTTCCGCCACGACCTTGTCGTGGCACTGGAGCTTGGAGCCGCAGCCGGCCACCGCCAGGGCGGCAGCGGCCGCTGCCAATGTTTTTAGCGTTTTCATGGGTACCTCCGAGGTGAGGAGCGATCAGGCCCGCGCCCGCTTCCAGGCCGCGTACTTCGCCAGGTCCTCACCCACCAGCCTCAGGCAGAGGCCGACCACCATCGCGTCGTCCATGTAGCCGACGACCGGGATGAAGTCGGGGATCAGGTCCACCGGGCTGAGCACGTAGGCCAAGGCACCGACGATGGCCGCGATGCTCGCCCAAGGGACCTCGCGGTAGCTGCCGTTGGCGTAGTCGCGGATCAGCGAAAACATCAGCTTCACGTCATTCAGCAGCTTGCCCAAGGGCCCGCTGCCCGACACGATCTTTTCGATCTTCGCCTGCTTGCCGAGGATCTTCTCCATGTCCTCGGGCTTCACCTTGCCCGCAGACCGCTTCAGGTGTTCCCGTGCATCGTCTTCGGTGACTTCCGTCATTGCCTTTTCCCCTTTGTGAGTTGCCGGTGGTGGCCGATCGCAGCCGGCGTCTCGCCGCTGCGCGCGCGAATTTTTTCCCCGTGCGCGGTGCCGCGCTTATCTCCCATCAGACAAGCAGGCCTACCAGACTATACCTATTAATTCACAATATATTGTGAAGACAGTCAAGCACCTCGCACCTACGGTTCCCCCTCGACCGGGAGGGCGTCAGTGCAGGGAGTGGCGGACAAGGCGTTTGGCGAGGTACTGCGCGAATTACGCCTGGAGAAAGGGCTGTCGCAGGAGCAGCTGGCCCTCGATGCCGATCTCCAGCGCAACTACGTGTCCCTGCTGGAGCGGGGCCTCAATTCCGCGACGCTGAAGACGGTCTTCAAGATTGCTCCCGTGCTCGGGATCAAAGCGTCGGCAATGCTGCAGCTCGTCGAGGAAAAGGCCGGCAAGAGCAGCAGGGGACCCGCCAAACGCCCCCGTCGCGTCACACGCAAGCCATCAACGGCTAAAGCCTGATGGCCACGCCTGGCTTTGAGGAAGTGTGCGGGCCGGCTGGCGCCGGCCCGCACACTCTGTGAGAGAGCCCCCAAGCGCGCTGCGCTTGGGGGCTCGGATAGCGTCGTCGTCGCTCACCCGTCGACGACGATGCGGCGGACATCGAAGTCGGGAAACTGCGCGCTCACCACCTGCAGGAAGCGGTGCACGTCGGCGGTGTTCGGCGCGGAGTGTTCGACGATCGATGCGCGCGAGGCATTCTTCAGCTCTACGAGCGTCGTCGGGTAGCCGGCCGCCGTCAGCCACGCCGCCACGGCGGAGTAGGGCATTGCGCGTTCGGGGTCGACCTGCTTCTGTGCGTACAGGCGCAGAAAGGTCCGGCGCGCCACGCCCACCGCGCCCTCCCGCGTCAGGTTGATGCTCGTGCTGCCGCTGCGGCGATGTCTGGACGCGACCCTGCGAAACTGCAGTACACCGGACCAGTGCGCGTAGTCGTCGAGCGTCTTGAGGCAGCGTTCCCGGCGCCAGCCATCGAACTGCGCGCGCGCCTGCTCCATCTCCTCGCGGGTGCCCCAGGGCCCGGTGTCGAACGCCAGGTGCTCGACGCCCCGGACGGCCTGCACGCCCGGTGACAGGGGCCGACGCTTCATGTCGTACTCAAGGTTGAGTCGGACCTGCAGCGTTCGGCGCACGAGGTCGAAGTCGTGCACCCACTGGTCGCGCAGCGACGCGAACGAGCTCTGCTGCGTCAGGCTATCGGGCGTGCGTCCCAGGAAGAGATCGACCATGTAGTCGTTCCGTTCGGGCTTGGGCACGGGCGGCGACACGGACGTCATGGCCAGCACGATCGGGTGCCCTTCCAAGGGTATCGACGTGGCTTGGCCGCGCGTTTTCATGGAAATGATCTGTCGGGCGCCGTGCTTGCGCTCCAGCATGGGCAGGCCCGGCGCCACCCGCTCGGACAATTCGCGGAAGCGCGACGTCGCCGCGCCGCTCGTGTCCAGCGCCTCGATCGGCGCGTCGGTGATGAAGCCGTCTGTGGTAACGCTGATCGCTTGGCGGTCCGGCCCCAGCCCGGCCAGCAGTTCGCCCATCACGGCACGCACGAAGCCGGTGGCATGCGCCGCGAAGGCGGCGTGCGTGACCGCGCTGCGGGGAACGGCGTCCGATCCCATCCGGCGCGTGTTGAAGGCCCGCTTCTCGCGCAGGCCCTGCGCCGTCTTGCCGTACAGGCTGTTGCCGACGAGCTTGAAGTAGGCCTCGCGCAGCGAGCCCTTCACCTCCGCGCGCCGCAGCCGGGCGATCCGGGAGACGAACGGCTCGAAGAACCGCCGGTCGTCGTCGGCGATCCAAGGAAAGATCACGCCATCGCGCACCTTGACCTCACAGCCCATGCTCAGCGCCAGCGCGATCTCCGGCGCGGAGCAGGCGGTCTCGCCGACGAGCGTGAAGACGAGACCGCGCTCGGTCCGGATCGGCAGGCACGGAAAGCGGGTGCCGGGCGGGAAGGCGAATGTCACCCAGGCGAAGCCCATGATGCGCCCGACGAAGTCGGACGGGTCGGTGGTCCGCCGGACCCGCGCGTAGTCGATGGGGCTCAGATCAAGCAGCGCGGTGGTGTACGCGCCGCGCAGGTCGTAGTCAAACCACTCGCGGACCGGCGTCGGGCCGAAGCAGAAGGACTCATTGCGCCCGCCGTGGTAGGCATCGACGATCAGGTTTTCGGCGTAGCGGAGTTCCTGGCGAGGCAGCGCCACGCGCTGGGTCCTCACTTTGCCTTTGCGATCGTCCCAGTACGCCCTCTTGGCGACGCCAAGCCCCCAGAGCTCCTGGAAGTCGAAGCCGGCGTCGTGGAGGGCCGACTTGAGCGTCGCAACTGCCAGCGCGCTCACGGTGGCCGGCACTTCCGATCGCTTGGTCAGCAGCTCGGCGGTCGGCTTCAGGCCCAGGTAATACTTGGCCGCGATCTCCGCGTCGCGCAGACCGTAGGCTTCGAAGGCGCCCGGATCACGATCGCGAAGCTCATGCATTCGCTCGATGCTGAAGCCTTCTGGAATTTTCAGTTTTGGCAACTGCAGCCACTCGCCGACCTGCGCCAGCGACGTGCCCGGCGCGGTGTGGCGCGCGAGATCGACCAGGCGGATGGACAGCAACCTCGACAGCTCGTTCTCCATGCCGGTGACCGCGGACACGGAGCTCTTGTAGTGCGCGACGCCGGCCTCCATCGCCACCTCGAAGTCGGCATTCCTGCCGGTGGTCGCGACGCTCCCGCCGACGCCATCGAACTTGCGTTTGAACTCGTCGATATCGCCGAAGCTGGTCAAGTCGGCGCGCGTGAAGTAGCCGCACAGCACCACCTCCCGCGGCCATTCGAGGACCACCTTGCTCTTGATCGCATCCCCGATCAGCAGGGTCAGCTCGTCGACGAGCCCGGGCCGTTGCGAGCGCTTCTCTCCGGTCGGATAGACAACACGCGATGCCTCACCACACTCACCGATCAGGTAAAACTGCACGCTCAGCACCACGTTGCGGGTCGCGTCCTTGGGGTCCGGGCGCCACTCCGAGTCGACGCCCACCACGATGCTCGGCCCCAGGCCGGGCAGCGGCCCACCGCATTCAGCATCGAGGGCCTTGATCTCGTTATCGAGGATGCGGAGCTCTCGGTCGCACTCCACCTCGACCTCGATGATGTCGTCCAAGCTGAAGTCCCACGTGCGCTTCATGGCGCCCATGCGGAAGATTCCTCTGAAATTGGTGCCAGAAAGAAAAAGGGGTGACCGACGAAGTCGGTCACTCCCAATCAAACGCTTACCTCGTAAGCCTTTGGGGGCTTACTCTGGGTCGGTCATGTCATCGAGGTCCGACCAGTCCGGCTGCTGGGCATTGTCGTAATCGAGCAGCATGTCTCGGATGCGGTCACGGACCGCAGTCGCCTGAGCTTCGTTGGAAAGCTTGATGAAGCGCTTGTTGCCTTCCAGATCGCGAAGCAACACGATCGCCCTGCCGTCGACCTTCTCGCTCGACGTGTCCGGTTTGATCGCATACAGGTTCCCGTGTGGATCGACGATTTTGAGTAATTCGCCGGGACGCCGACGCTTCGGCTTGGGGCGCTCCACGCGTTGGGCCTTGGCGCCCCCATCGCCGTTGTCGCCGCCAGCCGCGAGCAGCAAGGGCCGTTCGGAAGCGACATGCGGCGCGCTCGCGGCGGTGGTCTGCGCAATCGCAGAGGTGGCCTGTTCGTTCGCCGCAGCGGTCTGGGCGACCGCTGCGGGGGGCTGTTCGCTCGCAGCAATGCCCCGCGTAAGCGCAGCGGCGATCGCGGTCGCTTTGAAACTCTCATCCTGCATCTCAACTCCTTCACTCTTGTCGCAGCCGAAACTGACTGCGGTGCAATAATCTGCGAAGAGCTCAGGCGGAATTAGTCTTTTGTGTGGTCCTTTTTGGGGGGCTTAAATTTCGAACGCAAGTAATGTTTTCTCGCCTCAGGAAGCCAGGCCCATGACGAGAGCGAATCGTTCAGTCGCTCGCTTCTTGTGGGCATCAACGGCAACCGAAGGTCGACCACACCATTGGCTCGATCTCGCGCCATTAAAGCCGCAAGCGGCCGGTTCCACGTGAGATCACGAAACCTCGACGGTGATAGGACATGAGAGTTTGGGGGGAACAGGGGTGCTGTCAGATACAGGATGGTCTTGCGATCGCAGTGGCCAAAAATCCTTAGGCACAACTCAGCGATCTTAAAATATTGCGCATGCTCGACCTCCCATTTTGATTTTCGATCTCCATGCGTCACGACCTTTAGCAATGGATCTCCCGAGCTTTGCATTCGAAGCGCTACGCCTTCTGCCAACGCCTCAGAAGCGTCGGCCGTTTGTTCTATTCCGATTATCTCTTGATCGTTAAGGTGAAACTCGATATTGAAAAGGTCTCGAGAATGAGTCAGAAAGGTTGTGAACTTACGCAGGGTTTCTTCCACCAGCCTAAAAGAGTTTTCCAACACTGTTGAGTTGAGAGAGGCAGTCTTTGCGTGGATGTGAATACTCAATAAACCACGGAAAAACCTGATGCGCCGCTCTACCCTGCGATACTGAGCGGCCTCGTCTCCGGCTTCGTTGTCCGCCAACTTTCTTTCAAGATGGTCGATTACTGATTCGATCCCAGTTTTCCCACCTCTAGCTAGAGCCTTGGAGAGGTAGCGGTGCCTTATCGAAGGAGGTGCGGGAGTTTCAAAGTACGGTTGCAGGGATGTCACAATGTTGGGCGGGTAGGCGACGCCCGGGTGTTTAAGTCGCTCCCGTGTGATCGAGCTGATAATCTCCCGATACTTGTCGAAATCCTTGACTAAATTCGGATCAGACTCGACCTGACGCGAAGGGCTTGTCCGAGCATTTGGAGTCCGTTTCTCGGTCGCATGCTGAGCCCCCTCCGTCAGTTTCTCGGCGGTAGATCTGTCTGACCCTTCACCCTTACCCTCGGTCGGTGTAATTTTCCGCATACATTTCCCCCTGCCAACAAAGGTACACCAATCGCGAGGGTCTACATTCAATCAACCGCAAACCCGCGGGATTGGGCTTAGGGGTGGCTGTGGCGGTTTCATTTAGCCGGACGAGCACGCCCGCAGCTAAAAGCACCCGGCATTGTTACGGCGCGGGGACTAGAAACCTTCGGGCACGAAGAAAGCCCAACCTCTCGGTTGGGCTTTCTTCGTTGTCTGACAACTGCTTACTCGACTTCGAGGATGGTGGCCGGGGACGGAATCGAACCGCCGACACGGGGATTTTCAATCCCCTGCTCTACCGACTGAGCTACCCGGCCATCGCTGGAAAGTGGGCCTGTTGAACCGCTGCAAGGCCGCGCGAGGCCGCGTATTAAAGCGGCGAGGCGCGGGTGCGTCAAGCGAAAGGGCAGAACTTGCTCAACCGGGCTCTTTCGGCGGCACGTAACCGGTCTGCGCCAGCTCGCCGCCACCGAAGAAGAATTTCTCCATTTCCTCCGTCAGCTGCTTGCGCGCGGCGGCGTCGGCGAGGTTCAGGCGGTATTCGTTGATCAGGCGGGTCTGGTGCTGGATCCACTGCTGCCAGGCCTGCTTGGAGACTTGCTCGAAAACGCGCTGGCCCATGGCGCCGGGCAGCGGCGGACGGTCCAGACCTTCCGCGTCGATGCCGAGTTTCACGCAATGCACGGTGCGGCTCATGGGAGGCTCTGCTGAGGTAGGGAGTCGAGCATTTTACGGATTGGCGCGGGCAGGCCCAAGCTGCGCAGCTGCTCGGCATCCAGCCATTGCCAGCGCGATTCGCGCAGCAGCGTGCCGCGCGCCTGCGCCGCGAAGCGCAGCGGCTGCAGCTGCAGCTCGAAATGGGTGAAGCCGTGGCGCAGCGCCGGCAGCGCTTGCGCCGCGCCGACGCGCAAGTCCTGCGCGGCGAGCCAGTCTTCGGCGCTGCCTTCCCCTTCGCTCAGCAGCGGCGGACACCAGAGCCCGCCCCAGAGGCCGCGGGGCGCGCGCCGTTCCAGCAGCAGGCGGGATTGCGCGTCGTAGATCAGCAGCAGCTGCGCGCTGCGCTGCGGGCGGGCCTTGGCGGGTTTGGCGCCCGGATAGCGCGCGGTCTCGCCGGCGATGCGCGCCTGGCAGTCCTGCGCCACCGGGCAGATCAGGCATTGCGGCGCGCGCGCGCTGCATAGCGTGGCGCCCAGGTCCATGATCGCCTGCGTGTAGTCGGCCAGGCGCGTATGCGGCAGGCGGGCTTCGGCCTGCGCCCACAGCGCTTTCTGCACGGCGGGCAGGCCGGGATAGCCGGCGATGGCGGCGTGCCGCGCCAGCACGCGCTTCACATTGCCGTCGAGGATCGCGTGCCGTTCGCCATAGGCCTGCGCCAGGATCGCGCCGGCCGTGGAGCGGCCGATGCCGGGCAGGGCGGTCATGGCTTCGATCTCGCGCGGAAATTTGCCGCCGTGTTCGCGCATCAGCTGCTGCGCGCAGCGATGCAGATTGCGCGCGCGGGCGTAGTAGCCCAGGCCTGCCCACAGCGCCAGCACCTCGTCGGCCGGGGCCTCGGCCAGCGCGCGCACATCGGGAAAGCGGTGCAGGAAGCGCTGGAAGTAGGGGATGACGGTGCTGACCTGCGTCTGCTGCAGCATGATCTCCGACAGCCACACACGATAGGCGCTGCGCGGATGCTGCCAGGGCAGATCGTGGCGGCCGTACTGGTCGAACCAGTCCAGCAGGCGCGTGGCGAAGTCCGGCGCGGCGGCGGCCGCGGCCGGACGGGAGGGGCGAGGCTTCACGGCGTGGGCGGGCTCTGTGACGGGGCGCTCTCCGGTGCGGCGGGTGCCGGCGCACTTTCCGCCGGCGCGCCCGGCTGCGGCTTGGGCTTGCCGAACAGGAATTTGTTGAGCTGATCGCCCAGCTTCTGCTTCAGCTCCTCGCGCTTTTCCTTGATCTGCTCGCGCACCTTCTCGGTGGCCTTCTGGCGCACCGCCTGCTTCACGTCGATCTTGTACTTGGGCTTGAACAGATTGCCCGTCAGGCGGATTGGCACCATCACGCCGTTGAGATTTTCCAGCGCCTTGCCGCTCTGGCCGGTGGCGGTGTTCACCACCGTGGGCTTGACGGTGTAGTCGATGGTCTCGCGCGCCAGATCCACCGAGCCTTCGCCGCCGACACGGAACAGCGGGCTGGCGGCGTTCAGATCATTGCTGCTGAGCACGCCGTTGTTGACGGAGCCGCTGACGCTGATGGTGCTGAAGTCGGTTTCCGGCGCGGTGGCCGGCTCCTGGTAGTTCATGTTGCCGCTGAGCATGGCGTCGGCCTTGCGCAGGATCTGGCCCAGGTTGAAGCCCTTCACCGCGCCATTGCGCGCCTCGGCGGCGAGCTTGCCGTTGAGAGTCGCGCGCACCGCGCCCAGGGTCTTGCCGCGGCCGCTCAGGTCCATGGACAGCGCCGCCGTGCCGCTCACGTAATCCTTGCCGGTGAGATCGAGCAGGAAGGGCGCGGCCTGGAAGCCATCGAGATTGCCGCTCCAGGCGAAGCCCGGCGTGGCACCCGGCGTGTAACGCTGGTTGAGCTTCACGCTGCCGCCGTAGAGATTGGCGCTGATGCTCTGCTGCTTGGTGTTGCCGCCGCGTCCGGCGAGCTGCAGGCGGATGTTGCTGAGCTTGAGCTTGTGGATGGTCAGCTTGCCCAGCTGCGCCGTGCCCTCGGCGTTGAGCTTGTCGAGCAGGGCGGTGGGCAGGGGCGTGGCATCGCGCGCGGCCTTGGCGGTGGCGCTGTCCACCGGCGCGTTCTTCACCTCGGGCTTTTCCACCTTGGGCGGCAGATAGCGGTCGGCGTCGATGCCGTCCACGTTCAGGGCGAAGCCGAGGGCCAGGGTCTTGAAGTCGGTGATGTCGAGATGGCCGCTGGCCTTGCTCTGGTCCAGCGTCAGGTTCAGATCGCGCAGGCTTGCGGTCTTGAAGCTGCCCACGTAATTGGCGCTCAGGCTGGCCGTGCCCAGCGCCTTCTCATCGGTGGTCTGCAGCTTCATGCCGAAGCTCTCCAGCAGCTGGCGCGGCGAGAACGGCGCGATTTTCACCGGGCCGTAGAGCATCGGCTCTTCGCCGGAAAGGTTCTTGCCGGTGAGATCGGTCTGCAGCGTCAGCCCGCCGGCCTGCAGCTCGGCCTTGGCGAAGCGCAGCGCGCCGGCCGGGACGTTGTAGGCCAGGTCGCCGCGCAGCTGCACGGTCTGCTTGCCGCCGGGCAGGCTGGGGTTCGCAGCCTCGAGGCTGAGCTTGAGGTTCTGCAGATTGAAAATCTTGCCGGCGAGATCGGCGGCCAGCTGCGCGCCGAGCTGCGTGTCCAGCTCGTAGCCGGCGGCCTTGCCCTTCACCGTGAGCTTGAAGTTCTGCGAGGACAGCTTCTGCGTGGCGAAGTCGCCGTCCATGCGCCCGCTGAGACGCACATCCACCTGCGCTTCCGGCGCACGGGAAATCAGGGTGGCGGCGAAGTCCAGATCGAAGGGTTTCTTCAGATCCAGTGCGCCGGTGTCCAGCTTGAGCTTCTGCACCTCGTAGTGCTTGCCGGCCTGCTGATCGTCATAGACCAGGGCCGCGTCGCGGATCTTGATGCCGGCGATGTCGATCTGCGTGGGCGTCTTGCCGCCCTCGGGATTTTCTTCCGGCTTTTCGGCCTCGGCCTCCTGCTTCTGGCGGTCGAGCAGGTCCTGCCAGTTGCTGAGGCCCTGTGCGTTCCTGGCCAGGTTCACGTGCAGACCGTCCAGGGTCACGGTGCTGGCCTTGACCTTGCGGTCGCGCAGCAGCGGCAGCAGTTCCACGCCCACCGACACTTCCTTGACTTCGGCAAAGGGCTGCTCGCCGAAGCCCGGCGCATTGCCCAGCCTGGCGTCGCGGATGGAGACATTGAGCCAGGGAAAGATCTTCATGCCGATCTCGCCCAGCTGCAGGCTGCGCCCGGTTTGCTTCTGCACCGCCGCCGCGATCTGCTGGCGGTAGTCGTTGGGATTGAACATCAGCACCGCCGCCACCAGCGCGGCGATGATCAGGGCCAGGAGGCCGCCGAATACCAGCAGGACAATCTTCAGGGGTCTGGCCATGAGTGCGGTCCGCAGTGTCGTGAGAGGGGCGAGTCTAGGCAGAAAAATCTGGCCGGGGTATGAACCGGCGGCGCTCAGCGCTCAGCCGCCACCGATGGCCTGCACGATCAGCAGCTCGTCGCCCTCGGCGAGCACGGTCTGCGCGTGGCGTGAGCGCGGCACGATCCGGCCGTTGAGCTCCACGGCGACGCGCTTGTCGCCCAGCTGCAGCAGCACCAGCAGTTCACTCAGATTCATGGGGCCGGCGAGGCGCTGCGCCTCGCCGTTGACGTGGATATTCATGGCCGTTTGTTTTGACTGGTCGGAAGGCCCGGCTACAATGCTCGCTCGCCAGGCGGGTGTAGTTCAATGGTAGAACTGTAGCTTCCCAAGCTACTAACGTGGGTTCGATTCCCATCACCCGCTCCAGGATTTACATCCTTGTAACAGCTCGCGGCTTGGTATTACATCCATGTAACGGCTCGCGCCATCCATGGCGCGGGATTCAAACAAAGCGAACTTCATGATGAGTGAGAACACCGATTCCCTGGTCATTGCCGGCAAGGCGTATGCCTCGCGGTTGCTGGTGGGTACGGGCAAGTACAAGGATTTGAGCCAGACGCGCGCGGCGATTGTCGCCAGCGGTGCGCAGATCGTCACGGTGGCCATCCGCCGCACGAACATCGGCCAGAACAAGAACGAGCCGAATCTCCTGGACGTGATTCCGCCCACGGAGTTCACCCTGCTGCCCAATACCGCCGGCTGCTACACGGTCAAGGATGCGGTGCACACCTGCCAGCTGGCGCGCGAACTGCTCGACGGCCATTCCCTGGTGAAGCTGGAAGTGCTGGGCGATGCCAAGACCCTCTACCCGGATGTGCCGGCCACGCTGCAGGCCGCCGAGATGCTGGTGAAGGACGGCTTCCAGGTGATGGTCTATACCAGCGACGATCCCATCATCTGCAAGCGCCTGGAGGAGAT
Organism: Solimonas aquatica; assembly: GCF_900111015.1. Classification (GTDB taxonomy): domain Bacteria; phylum Pseudomonadota; class Gammaproteobacteria; order Nevskiales; family Nevskiaceae; genus Solimonas; species Solimonas aquatica. The sequence goes on from NZ_FOFS01000007.1 coordinate 117,628, forward strand.
CGGCTGCGTGGCGGTGATGCCGCTGGCCGCGCCCATCGGCTCGGGCCTGGGCATCCAGAACAAGTACAACATCCTGACCATCGTCGAGAACGCCAAGGTGCCGATTCTGGTCGATGCCGGCGTGGGCACGGCCAGCGATGCCGCCATCGCCATGGAGCTGGGCTGTGACGGCGTGCTGATGAACACCGCGATCGCCGAAGCGCGCGATCCGGTGCTGATGGCCAGCGCCATGAAGAAAGCCATCGAGGCCGGGCGTGAGGCGTATCGCGCCGGGCGCATGCCGCGTCGCCGGTTCGCCTCGGCGTCCTCGCCCAGCGAGGGCCTGCCGTTCTGAACGCGGCCGTGCGCGCATGAGCCTGTACACCCCGGAGAGTTTCCACAGCCGCGACCGCGCCGCCGCCGAGCAGCTGATCGCGGACTATCCCTTCGCCACGCTGATCACCAGCGTCGCGGATCAGGCGCCTTGCATCAGCCATCTGCCCTTGCTGCGCGAGGGCGAGCTGCTCTACGGGCACATGGCGCGGGCGAACCCGCACTGGCAGCAGTTCGCGGCCGGTCGCACGCTGGCGGTGTTTCAGGGTCCGCATGCCTATGTTTCGCCGCGCTGGTATCCGGTGCCGCAGAAGCATGTGCCCACCTGGAATTACGCGGTCGTGCATGTCGGCGGCCAGCCCGAGCTGCTGGATGAAGAAGCCAGCGAGGCGGCGGTGATGCAGCTGAGCCTGCACTTCGATCCGCAATTCATGGCGGCACCCGCACGGCTCGCGCAGCTGCTGCCGGGCATCGTCGCATTCCGCCTGCCGATGACGCAGCTGGAGATCAAATTCAAGATGAGCCAGAACCGCACGCCGCCGGAGCGCGCGGCGTTGCAGGCGCAGCTGCTGGCCAGTCGCGAGCCGCTGGCGCGCGCCACCGGGCAGTGGATGAAAGACCATGGATGAGGCGCCGGCGCACTGGCGCCAGATCCGCTCCTTCGTGCGCCGCGAAGGCCGCATGACCGAGGCCCAGCAGCGCGCCATCAGCGAGCTGTGGCCGCGCTATGGCGTGGAAACGCCGGCGCAGGCCCTGGATCTGGACGCGCTGTTCGGCCGCGCGGCGCCGCGCGTGTTCGAGATCGGCTTCGGCATGGGCGACTACCTCTGCAGCCGCGTGCTCGCCGAGCCGCAGCATGATTTCTTCGGCGTGGAAGTGCATCGTCCCGGCGTCGGCCGTCTGCTCAACCGCGTGGCGGAAGCCGGCGCGCGCAATCTGCGCGTGGCCAGCCACGATGCCGTGGAAGTGCTGCGCGACTGGCTGCCCGAGGCCTGCCTGGATGAAATCGTCATCCAGTTTCCCGATCCCTGGCACAAGGCGCGGCATCACAAGCGGCGTCTGATCCAGCCGGAGTTCGCGCGTCTGGCGGTGAGCCGCCTGAAGCCCGGCGGCCTGCTGTCCCTGGCCACCGACTGGCAGCACTATGCCGAGCACATGCTCGCGGTGCTCAATGCCGAGCCGGGTCTGCGCAACGAAGCGGTGGATGGCGGCTATGTGCCGCGCCCGGCCACACGCCTGAAAACCAAGTTCGAGCTGCGCGGCGAGCGGCTGGGGCATGCGGTGTTTGATCTGGCGTATCGGCGGGTTTGAGAGGTCCCCCTCTTCGCAGGCACTTCTCCCGCAAGGGGCGCGGGGAGACAGCGGCCCCGGGATGGCGAGCTCGTCGTCACCGGCTGACCCATTCCCCTCTCCGCTCGCGGGAGAGGGCGCACCGCCATTGCTTCGCCACGCAACTGCGGTAATCTGCACCCAGCTATGTCCATCCTCCATCCCATCATCGGTATCACCGGTTCCAGCGGCGCCGGCACCAGCACGGCGGTGCTGGCTTTCATGCGCATGTTCGCGGCACTGGGACTCAAGGGCGCGCTGGTGGAGGGCGATGCCTTTCACGCCTATGACCGCGAGCAGCTGCGCCGCACCCTGGAGCGCGCGCGCATCCGGGGCGAGAACTTCTCCTTGTTCTCGCCGGCGGCGAACCTGCTGGAGCGCCTGGAAGGCCTGCTGCGCGATTACGGCGCCAGGGGTCATGGCATCAGCCGCCACTATCTGCATCGCGAGGACGAGGCCGAGGCCCACGGGCAGTCCGCCGGCACCTTCACCGCCTGGGAACGCCTGCCGCCGGACACCGACCTGCTGCTTTACGAAGGTCTGCACGGCGGCTACGTGGGCGATGAGGTCAACATCGCCGCGCACATGGATCTGCTGATCGGCGTCACGCCAGTGATCAATCTGGAATGGATCCAGAAAATCCGTCGCGATGCCGGTGAGCGCGGCTACGATCCGCAGGACGTCACGCGCACCATCCTGCGCCGCATGCCGGACTACGTGAACTACATCGTGCCGCAGTTTTCGCGCACCGATATCAACTTCCAGCGCGTGCCGCTGGTGGACACCAGCAATCCCTTCGCCTTGCGCGAGATTCCGCGCAGCGAGGAGATTCTGGTGGTGATCCATTTCAACGAGCACAGCCGCGTGGCGCCGGATTTCGAGCTGCTGCAGCGCGAGGTGCCGGGCGCGTACTCCCCGCATCACCGCACCCTGGTGGTGCCGGGACCGCAGCAGGAACGCGCGCTGGAGCTGATTTTCAAGCCGGTGATCGAGCGCCTGATCGCGCGCCGTAATGCGGCGCGCAGCGCCTAGGCGCCGCTGCCCGCGCTTTCCTTTCGCAGCGAGACTGTCATGCAATACCGTCCTCTGGGCCGCACCGGGCTCAACATCAGTCTGATCGGCCTGGGCACCATGACCTGGGGCGAGCAGAACAGCGAGGCCGAAGCGCACGCGCAGATGGACATGGCCGTGGCCGCCGGCGTGAACTTCTTCGACACCGCCGAGATGTATCCGGTGGCGCCGCGCGCGGAAACGCAGGGCCGCACCGAGCAGTACATCGGCAGCTGGTTTGCGAAAACCGGCAAGCGTCGCGAGATCGTGCTCGCCACCAAGGTGATCGGTCCGGGCATGTTTCCCTATATCCGCGGCGGCCCGAAGCTGGATCGCGCCTCGGTGCTCGCGGCCTGCGAGACCAGCCTTGCGCGCCTGCAGACCGATTACATCGATCTGTATCAGGTGCACTGGCCGCAGCGCCCCGCCAATTACTTCGGCCGCCTGGGCTATGAAGAAGGCGGCGACGGCGGCGTGAGCATCGAAGAGACGCTGGATGCGCTCGGCGAGCTGGTGCGCCAGGGCAAGGTGCGGCACATCGGCATCTCCAATGAAACGCCCTGGGGCTTGTCGGAGTATCTGCGCCTGCATCGTGAAAAAAACCTGCCGCGCGTGGCCAGCGTGCAGAACCCCTACAGCCTGCTCAATCGCAGCTACGAGATCGGCCTGGCCGAATTCGCCGCACGCGAGGACGTGGGCCTGCTGGCCTATTCGCCGCTGGCGATGGGCGTGCTGTCCGGCAAGTATCTGGACGGCGCCAAGCCCGCCGGTTCGCGCATGGCCTTGTTCACGCGCTTCACGCGCTATCAGGGCGAGCAGGCCGAAGCCGCCACGCGCGCCTACGTGGAACTGGCGCGCGCGCAGCAGCTCGATCCCGCGCAGATGGCGCTGGCCTTCGTGAACTCGCGGCCGTTTGTTGTCTCCACGCTGATGGGGGCCACCACGCCGGCGCAGCTGAAGATCGCGCTGGACAGCGCCGAGCTGCGTCTGAGCAGCAAGGTCTTGCGCGAGATCGAAGCGATTCACCGGCGCCATACGATTCCCTGCCCGTGAGCTGGGGCCTGAGGCGGCGCGGTGCCGTGCTGATGAAACCCGGTGTCATGCCTGCGAAGGCGTGCATCCCGTGTGCGCCATCGGCCGAGTGCCGTGCCGGCTCACTGGATTCCCGCTGACGCACCAATGACAAAGGCGCCTCTTTTTTTGCCTCGTGCCTCACGCTGTCCACACAGCCAATCCCCGCTTGCAGCCTGCGCCTGGGCGGCGTAGAACTGGCTGCCCATCCGTGTTTCATCTGGAGGTGCGCCATGGCGGAATGGCTGCGTGAACTGTCGGTCGGGCAGTGGTTCGAAACCGGCGGCGAGCCCTTCGAGATCGTCGGCATCGATATTCCGGCCGAGCTGGTGCTGGTGCAGCACTACGACGGCACGCTGGAAGATTTTGACTTCGAAACCTGGATGACCCTGGCGGCGAGTCCCTGCGCGCCGCCCGAGGATTATTCCGGCGCCCTCGACATCGGTCCCGAGGACTACGCGGAGCGCGACGAGCCGCCCGCGCGCGGGCACTGGGACAGTCCCGCCGATCTGGTCGAAAGCTACGAGCGCTGAGCCGCGCCCAGCGGATGACGGATCAGATAGGCCGAGAGCAACAGCGCTGGCAGCGTCAGCGCGGCGGTGTAGAGAAAGAAATCGGCATAGCCCCAGGCGTCGACGATGCGCCCGGAAAAACCCGCCAGCAGCTTGCCCGGCAAGGGGAACAGCGAGCCGAACAGCGCGTACTGCGTGGCGGTGTAAGCGCTGTTGGTGAGGCCTGACAAGAAGGCGACGAAGGCGGTGCCGGCGATGCCGATGCCGATGTTGTCCACACTGATGGCAATGCCCAGATGCAGCAGCTCCGGTGCTGGCAGGCGCGCCAGCCAGGAGAAGAACAGATTGCCGCAGGCAATCACCGCCACACCGACGAACAAGGTGCGGGCGATGCCCAGGGCCGCCACCAGGCTGCCCGCGATCAGCACGCCGAGCATGGTCATGATGATGCCGTAGACCTTGGACATCGCCGCGATCTGCGTGAGCGTGTAGCCCTTGTCCAGATAGAAGGGATTGGCCATCACGCCCATCGCGTACTCGTGCATGCGGTATACGCCGATGAACAGCAGGATCAGCGCCGCCTTGCGCCAGCCATTGCGCGAGAAGAAATCCAGGAACGGACAGAGCAGCGCGCCGATCAGCCAGGCGGCGAGCTTGCGCAGCGACGCCGGCCAGTGTCGCGAGCGCTGCAGGAAATCCAGCACGCGCTGTTCCTGCGCGTGTGCGAAGTCGCCGATGCCGCGCTGCTGCTCGTTCATCAGCAGCACGGTGAGGATGCCCACGCCCGCCAGCAGCGCCATGCACAGATAGCTCAAGGTCCAGCCGTGTTCGGCGGCAATCAGCAGTGCGCCGGCACCGGCCACGATCAGCGCGATGCGATAACCCAGCTGATACGCCGCCGCCAGCGCGCCCTGCTGCTCGCTCGGCGCGCATTCGATGCGATACGCATCCAGCGCGATGTCCTGCGTGGCGGAGGAGAAGGCCACCAGCACCGCCAGCAGCGCGGTGCGTTCCAGGTTCTGCGCCGGATCGTTGAAGGCCATCAGCGCCAGACCCGTGGCGATGCCGCATTGCGCCAGCAGCATCCAGCTGCGGCGCCGGCCCAGCCAGGTCGTGAGCAAGGGCAGCGGCAGACGATCCACCACCGGCGACCAGAACAGCTTCAGCGAATAGGTCAGGCCCACCCAGGAGAAATAGCCGATGGTGGCGCGCGACACGCCGGCCTGTGCGAGCCAGGCCGAGAGCGTGGTGAACACCAGCAGAAAGGGCAGGCCCGCCGAGAAGCCGAGAAACAGCAGGCCGCGCACGCGCGCATCGGCGTAGACGCGCGCCGCCTCGCGCCAGCGCTGCAGCGTCACAGGGCGTAATCCAGAATCAGCGGTGCGTGATCGGAGAAGCGCTGGTCCTTGTAGACGCTGGCGCTGCGCAGCGCCTCGCGCAGATTGGGCGTGATGATGTGGTAGTCGATGCGCCAGCCCACGTTCTTGGCCCAGGCCTGACCGCGATTGCTCCACCAGGTGTAGGCCTCACCCTCGGCCTCGGGATGCAGCACGCGGTAGGCGTCCACCCAGCCCAATTCGTTGAACAAGGTGTCGAGCCAGGCGCGCTCATGCGGCAGAAAGCCGGAGTTCTTCTGATTGCCGCGCCAGTTTTTCAGATCGATGTTGCGATGTGCGATGTTCCAGTCGCCGACCACGATGTACTGGCGCCCGGACTGGAGCCAGTCGCGCATCAGCGGCAGGAAGAACTGCAGGAAGCGATCCTTGCTGGCCTGGCGCTCGGGACCGGCCGAACCGGAAGGCAGATACAGCGAGACCACGGACAGCTTGCCGTAGCGCAGCTCCAGATAACGCCCCTCGTCATCGAACTCGCGCTCGCCGAGTTTGTCGAGCACCTGATCAGGCTCTTTCTTCGCGAAGATGCCCACGCCGGCATAGCCCTTCTTCTGCGCATGATTGAAATGCGCATGCCAGCCCTTGGGCGAGAAGGTTTCGTCGCCTTCCAGATCGGAGAGCTGCGCCTTGATTTCCTGCAGGCAGAGGAAGTCGGCCTTCTGCGCGGGCAGCCAGTCGAACAGGCCCTTGCGTGCGGCGGAGCGGATGCCGTTGGCATTGAGCGAAATGACTTTCACGCGGGTGTCCTGTCGATGGGGCTGGATCAGGCCGTATCATAGCGGCCCGCCTTCGCCTTTCGACCGCCATGCTCGACCATCAGACCGATTTTCTGCAGCTGGCCTTGCAGCACGAGGTGCTCAAGTTCGGGCAGTTCACGCTCAAGTCCGGGCGCCAGTCGCCGTACTTCTTCAACCTGGGAAAAATCGCCTCGGGCGCCGCGATGCGCCGGCTGGCGCAAGCCTATGCGCGCACGCTCAAGGCCGCGGGCATCGAATGCGACATGCTGTTCGGCCCGGCCTACAAGGGCATTCCGCTGGTCACCGCCGTGGCCTGCGCGCTGGCGGAGTGGGGCACGGACCTGCCCTTTGCCTACAACCGCAAGGAAGCCAAGGATCACGGCGAAGGCGGCACCCTGGTGGGTGCGCCGCCGCGCGGTCGCGTGGTGATCATCGACGATGTGCTCACCGCCGGCACCGCGCTGCGCGAGGCCGTGGCCATGCTCAAGAAAGCCGGCGCACAACCGGTGGCGGCGCTGATTGCGCTGGACCGTCAGGAGAAAGGGCCTTCGGGTCTGTCCGCCGTGCAGGAAATGGAGCGCGACTCGGGCGTGCGCGTGATTCCCATCGTCAGCGTGCGCGAGGTGCTGAGCTATCTCGCCGAAGGCCGCGTCGATGCGGCGACGCTGGAGGCGATTCGCGCTTATCAGGGGCAGTATTGCATTTGAGGGTTCCCCCTCTCCCCTGACCACTCTCCCGCGAGGGGAGAGGGGAATGGTTTCGTTTGAATCTGAAGCCTTCAATCCGGCCGCGAAACTGAAGCCCCTCTCCCCTCGCGGGAGAGGGGTTGGGGAGAGGGGGCGCTCAGCCGTGAATCAGCGTGCCGATGCCGCGATCCGTGAACAGCTCCAGCAGCACGGAATGCTCGATGCGGCCGTCGATGATGTGCGCCGACTTCACGCCGCTGTTCACCGCATCCAGGGCATAGCGCACCTTGGGCACCATGCCGCCATAGATGGTGCCGTCGGCAATCAGGCCTTCCACCTGCGTCACGGTCAGGCCGGTGAGAATGTTGTTTTGCTTGTCCAGCACGCCGGGCGCATTGGTGAGGAAGATGATCTTCTCGGCCTGCAGCACGGCGGCCAGCTTGCCGGCGGCGACGTCGGCGTTGATGTTGTAGGCCTCGCCCTGCTCGCCGTAACCCACCGGCGCGATCACCGGAATGAAGCCGCCGGCCTCCAGATGCGCGACCACGCGCGGGTCGATCTTGTCGATCTCGCCCACCTGGCCGATGTCCTGATGGCCGTCGAGCAGCATCTTGCGCGCGCGCAGCAGGCCGCCGTCCTTGCCGGTGAGGCCCACGGCGCGGCCGCCCTGCTGATTGAGCGCGGCGACCACGGCCTTGTTGACCAGACCGCCGAGCATCATCTCGACCACGTCCATGGTCTCTTCATCGGTGACGCGCATGCCCTGGATGAACTCGCTCTTCTTGCCGAGCTTCTCCAGATGTGCGCCGATCTGCGGGCCGCCGCCGTGCACCACCACCGGATTCATGCCGACCAGCTTCATCAGCACGATGTCGCGTGCAAACGAGTTGATCATGGTGTCGTCCTTCATGGCGTTGCCGCCGTACTTGACGACGATGGTCTTGCCGGCGAAGCGACGGATGTAGGGCAGGGCCTCGGTGAGAACCCGGGCGATGTTCTGCGCGTTGGAAAGATCGATGCTCATACGCTGTCCTGTGTTGGTAGGAGCGGGCTTGCCCGTGACCGGGCGTTCAAACGAGCCACTCGGTCACGGGCAGGCCCGCTCCTACAGGAAAAGATCAATGCCGGCCGGTGTGGCCGAAGCCGCCTTCGCCGCGCGCACTGGCGGCGAACTCGCTGACGATCTGGAAATCGGCCTGCACCACCGGCACGAACACCAGCTGCGCGATGCGCTCGCCGGGATTGATGGTGAAGCTGGCCTGGCCACGATTCCAGCAGGACACCATCAATTCGCCCTGGTAGTCGGAGTCGATCAGGCCCACCAGATTGCCGAGCACGATGCCGTTCTTATGGCCCAGGCCCGAGCGCGGCAGGATCACCGCCGCCAGATTCGGATCGGCGATGTAGATCGAAAGGCCGGTCTTGATCAGGGTGCTGGCGCCGGGGGCGAGTTCCAGCGGCGCATCGAGCAGGGCGCGCAGGTCCAGGCCGGCGGCGCCGTCGGTGGCATAGGCGGGCAGGGGCAGTTCCTTGCCCAGGCGCGGATCGAGAATCTTGAGTTGGATGTTTTTCTTCATGGTGGTGGCGGATGCAAATGGGCCGCGCAATCGGGTGTTGGGGTCATGCCCGCGCCAGCGGGCATCCAGCTCCGGCCCTGCATGGGGGCGGTGAATGCTGGATACCCGCTGGCGCGGGCATGGCAGAAGTAAAAAAGGTTCTGGCCTGAGGGGGGCCTCGTCGTCCGCCTGCTTCAGGATTTTTTCGCCGCATAGCGCTGCGCGATCAGCGCCGCCAGCTCGCGCGCGATCCGGGTCTTGTCGGCCTGCGCCAGTTCCTGCGCGCCGCCGTGCCAGTACACGCTCAGCGCGTTTTCGTCGCGATCAAAAGCGCGGCCATTGCCCACCCAGTTGGCGGCAATCATGTCCAGCTTCTTGCGCTTGAGCTTGCCCAGGGCGTGCTCTTCCAGCTTCTCGGTCTCGGCGGCGAAGCCGACGATGAACAGCTGGGGATAAGCCTCGCGCACCTGCGCGATGATGTCGGGATTGCGTGCGAGGCTGATCGCCATCTTCGCCTCGTTCTTCTTGATCTTCTCGGTGGCCGGCGCTTCCACACGGTAATCGGCCACGGCCGCGGCGCCAATGAAGACATCGGCGATGCGCGCCGCCGCCAGCGACTGTTCCAGCAGCTGCTCGGCGGTCTCGATCTCGATGCGGGTCACGCCCGGCGGCGCGGGCAGGTTCGTCGGGCCGCTGAGCAGGGTCACCTGCGCGCCCAGCGCGCGCAGCGCGCCGGCCAGGGCGTAGCCCATCTTTCCCGAGGAGCGGTTGCTGATGAAGCGCACCGGGTCGATGGCCTCGCGCGTGGGGCCGGCGGTGAGCACCACCTTCACGCCCTGCAGCGGGCCTTCACTCAGGCGCTGCACCACCGCCTCGCGGATCTGCAGCGGCTCCCACATGCGGCCTTCGCCGGTTTCGCCGCAGGCCTGGCTGCCGGCGCCCGGCCCCAGGAACTGCACGCCGCGCGCGCGCAGCGTGGCCACGTTCGCCTGGGTGGCGGCATGCGCCCACATCAGGCGGTTCATGGCCGGCGCCACCGCCAGGGGCTTGTCGCTGGCCAGGCACAGGGTGCTGAGCAGATCGTCGGCCGCGCCGTGCGCGAGCCTGGCCAGCATGTCGGCGCTGGCCGGGGCGATCAGAATCAGATCGGGCCAGCGCGCCAGCTCGATGTGCCCCATCGCCGCCTCGGCGGCGGGGTCGAACAGGGCCGTGCGCACCGGTCGTCCGGACAGGGCCTGGAAGGTCAGCGGCGTGACGAACTGCTGCGCGCCGGCGCTCATCACCACCTGCACCTCGGCGCCGGCGTCCTTCAGGCGGCGGACCAGATCGGCGGCCTTGTAGGCGGCGATGCCGCCCGTCACCCCCAGCAGGATGCGGCGGGATGCGAGCGTGAGCACGGTTTCGTCGGCGGGATTCATCGCAGCATTTTAGCCGGTACGGACGGGGGAGTAGGGCCATGGCGATCCGCGACTGGCCGCAGGCCGAAAGGCCGCGCGAAAAACTGCTGAGCCGGGGGGCTGGCGCGCTCAGCGATGCCGAGCTGCTGGCGATCTTCCTGCGCACCGGCGTGGCCGGCAAAAGCGCGGTGGATCTGGCGCGGGAGCTGATCGGCGCCTTCGGCGGCCTGCGTCCGCTGCTGGATGCCGATCTCAAGCGCTTCAGTGCCGCGCACGGCCTGGGCGCGGCCAAGTACGCGCAGCTGCAGGCGGTGCTGGAGCTGGCGCGCCGGCATCTGGCCGAAACCCTGCAGCGCGGCGAGGGCCTCAACGATCCCATGGCCGCCGAGCGTTATCTGCGTGCGCGCCTGCGCGATCTGGACCACGAGGTGTTCGCGGCGCTGTTTCTCGACGCCCAGCACCGCGTGCTGGCCTTCGAGGTGCTGGCCAGCGGCACCCTGGACGGTGCCGCCGTCTACCCGCGCGAGGTGGTCAAGGCCGCGATCCGTCACCGCGCGGCAGCGCTGATCTTCGCCCACAACCATCCCAGCGGCAGCGTCGAACCCAGCGCCGCCGACCGTGCGCTCACCGAGCGCCTGCGCCAGGCGCTGGCCACCATCGACGTGCGCGTGCTGGACCACCTGGTGATCGGCGAAGGCCCGCCGGCCAGCTTCGCCGCACGCGGCTGGCTGTAGGCCTCAGTCGTGCTGGGCGTGGCCCTGCAGGAAACGCAGGATCTGCGCGCGGCAATGGTGGTAGCGCGGGTCTTCGGCCAGGGCCAGACGGTCGCGCGGACGCGGCAGGTCCACATCGAGAATCTGCGCGATGGTCGCCGCCGGGCCATTGCTCATCATCACCACGCGGTCGGCCAGCAGCACCGCCTCGTCCACGTCGTGGGTGATGATCATCAGCGTCATGCCCAGCTGCGCGTGCAACTGCATGGTCACGTCCTGCAGCGCGGCGCGGGTCAGCGCGTCGAGGGCGCCGAAGGGCTCGTCCATCAGCAGCACCTTGGGTTCCATGGCCAGGGCGCGGGCGATGCCCACGCGCTGCTTCATGCCGCCGGAGATCTCGCCGGGCCGCTTGTGCATGGCGTGGGACAGGCCCACGCGGTTCAGGGCCTGCTCGGTGCGCGCGCGCAGCTGCGCGCGCTTCTCCTGCGCGCCGAACACTTTCTCCACCGCCAGGTACACATTGTCGAAGCAGCTCAGCCAGGGCAGCAGGGAATGGCTCTGGAACACCACGGCGCGTTCGGGGCCGGGGCCGGCCACTTCCTTGTTGCCGCAGATCACGCCGCCGGTCGTGGGCATCAGCAGGCCCGCGAGCAGATTGAGCAGCGTGGACTTGCCGCAGCCGGAATGGCCGATCACGGCCACGGCTTCGCCGCGCGCGATATCGAGATTGACCTCGCGCAGCGCCTCGAAGCGCGCCTTGCGGGTCTGGAAGGTGAGGCCCACCTGCTCGATGCGCACGAAGCGCGCATCGGCGGGGGCGGAGCTTTGAGGATTCATGAGCAGAGAGTCGCTTGCGTCGAACATGGCGGCGGCGTTCAGCGGTAATCGAAGCGGCGCGCCGCCAGCAGCGCCAGCTGCTCGATGGCCAGACCCACCAGGCCGACGATGATGATGGCGATGAGGATGTGCGCGACGTTGAGGTTGTTCCATTCGTCCCAGACCCAGAAGCCCAGGCCGGTGCCGCCGGTGAGCATCTCGGCGGCCACGATCACCAGCCAGGCCACGCCGATCGACAGGCGCACGCCGGTGAGCACGCTGGGCAGCACCGCCGGGAACAGGATGCGCGTGAATACCTTCCATTCGGAGAGCTGCAGCACGCGCGCCACGTTCAGATACTCCTGCGGCATCTGCCGCACGCCGTCGGCGGTGTTGAGCACCATCGGCCAGAGGCTGGAGATGAAGATCACCCAGATCGAGGCGGGGCTGGCCTTCTGGAACACCAGCAGGCCGATCGGCAGCCAGGCCAGCGGCGATACCGGCCGCAGCACGCTGATGATCGGCGCCGCCAGATCGGCGATGAAGGGCGAGCGGCCGAGGATGAAACCCAGCGGGATGCCGATCAGCGCCGCCAGGCCGAAGCCCAGGCCGACGCGCTGCAGCGAGTGCAGGATGTTCCAGCCGATGCCCTTGTCATTGGGGCCGTTGTCGTAGAAGGGATGCGCAAACAGCTCCAGCGCCGAATGCCAGGTGGTCAGCGGTCCCGGCAGATCGGCGCGCACGGCGGCCAGCGCCGCCCAGATGCCGCAGAACAGCAGCACGCCCAGGCCCATCGCCAGCGCGCGTCGCGCAAGCAGTACACGATCCATGATTCACCTCCGTCCGTGGTGCGGTGATCAAGCCTTGAGTGCGAACGAAGCCGCGTAGGCGGCGGCGTCCTTGCCGTCCCAGGTCTTGCCGTCGAGCAGCTTGGAGCTGCGCGTGACCTCCTTGGGGGCGCTGATGCCGAGCATGGTGCAGGCATCGCGATAGACATCCAGGCGATTGATCTTCTGCGCCACCGCCAGATAGTCGGGTTCTTCCTTGAGCAGGCCCCAGCGGCGATGCTGGGTGAGGAACCACATGCCGTCCGACAGCCAGGGATAGTTCACCGCGCCATCGTCGAAGAAGCGCATGTAATGCGCGTCCTTCCACTTCTTGCCGATGCCGTTGTCGTACTCGCCCTTGAGGCGGCCGGCGATCACCGAGACATCGGTGTTGACGTAGGACTTGTCGGCGACGATCTCGGCCAGCTCGGCGCGATTGGCCTCGGCATCGCACCAGCGTGCGGCATCCAGCACCGCAGCGGTCATCGCGCGCGCCGTATTGGGATACTTGGCGATGAAATCCGCGGTCATGCCCAGCACCTTCTCGGGATGATCGGTCCAGATCTCCTGCGTGGTGATGGCGGTGAAGCCGATGCGATCGACGATGGCGCGCGCGTTCCAGGGCTCGCCCACGCAGTAGCCGTCCATATTGCCCACGCGCATGTTCGCCACCATCTGCGGCGGCGGAATGGTGGTGGTCTTCACGTCCTTGAAGGGATGCACGCCGTTGGCGGCCAGCCAGTAGTACAGCCACATCGCGTGCGTGCCGGTGGGGAAGGTCTGCGCGAAGGTGTATTCGCCCTTCTCCCTGGCGATCAGCTTGCCCAGACCCTCGCCGTCCTTCACGCCCTTGGCCTGCAGCGCATTGCTGAGCGTGATCGCCTGGCCGTTGCGGTTCAGGCCCATGGTGATGGCCATCTCGCGCTTCGGGCCGCCGATGCCCATCTGCACGCCGTAGATCAGGCCATAGAGCACATGCGAGGCATCGTTCTCGCCATTGATCAGCTTGTCGCGCACTGCCGCCCAGGAGGCTTCCTTGGACGGCACGATCTTGATGCCGTACTTCTTGTCGAAACCCTTGACCGCCGCCACCACCACCGGCGCGCAGTCGGTGAGCGGAATGAAGCCGATCTTGATTTCGGTTTTTTCGGGTGCGCCGGCGGCGTAGGCCAGATGCGCGGGTAGTGCGGTTCCCATGGCGGCAGCGGCAGCAAGCTTTGCGCCATTTTGCAGCATGCGGCGCCGGATTGGGTCAAAACTATTGAGATCGTCCATGGCAATGCCCTCGTGTCGGTGAATCAGAACTTGAATTCGGCCTGCAGCCAGAATTTCCCGGTGTCGCTGGAAAAACCCCGGGCGTCATAGCTCGCGTACTTGGCCAGCACGCTGAGCTGCTTGGTGATGGGCCGGCTCAGCGAGGCATCGAACTCCTCGCCATAGGCCGCGCCGGTTTCGTCGGCCTTGAAGCCGTGCCAGACCAGCGTCGCCGTGGTTTTCCACTGCGTCAGCGCCAGGCTCGCGTACTTGTGTTGCAGGCCGTTGTTGGGTGTGGTGAGGAACTGATCGGCCCAGCCGTCGAAGGCATGCAGCGTGGCCAGCGGCGTCTGGAAGCCATAGAGGCCGTCATGGCTGCCCAGCAGCTCGTAGCCCAGCTTGAGCGTGGCGTAGGCGTAGCTGAGGCCTGCTTCGGCGTTCCAGTAGTCGGCATCCACCTTGGACGTGGCATCCGCATAGCGGCGCTGCTGCGCGTACTCGGCGGCGTAGCTGAGCTTGAGCTGCGCGGGCAGGGCGTAGCTGCCGGTGGCGCGCAGGCCGGTGCTGCGCGAATCCTGACGATTGGCGGCCGTGGACGGCATCTCGAAGTCCAGCCAATAGCTGTAGCCGACCAGCTTCAAGGCATCGCCGAAGGTGTAGGCAATGTTGGCCAGATGCGTGGCGCTCATCGGCACATTGGCATAGGCCGGTGTGTTGATGTTGTGGAAATACGCGTAGTTGATTTCCAACGCCGGCAACGGCGCCGGCTTGATCAGAACGCTGCCGCCATCGTAGGTCTGTTCGTTCTGGCGCCAGCCGACATTGCCGACGAAGCGCTGATTGTCGAGCGTGTAACGCTGACGGCCGAGCTTCAAGGTGGTCCAGGGCAGGCCGGTGTAGCGCAGCCAGTATTGGTTGAGTTCATTGCCCACCGGATCGGCAATCGCCGGACGGTTCTTCACCGTGTTCAGGCCGCTGTTGTAGCTCTTCTCCTGATACGCGGCGGTGCCTTCGTATTCCAGCTGTGCATCCAGATTGTTCCACTTGCCGGTGGTGTAGCCCAAACGGGTGCGTGCGGTGAGCGCGGATGAATCGCGTGGATTGCTGCTGGTTTCGTTGTCGACGTGCTCGTAGCGCGTGCGCAAGTCCAGATTCGGTGCGCCGCCGAGCACGGCGAAGCTCAGGTTTTCAAGTGAATCGGCAGCGCCGGCGAATTGCGAGACGAGAAGGGCCGCGCCGGCCAGCGGCCAGCAATGAATGTGCTTCATGAGTGGGAGATTCCTGGAAATGAGAAAGGCGCCCGCCGCTTGTGCGGCTGGACGCCTTTGCCCGAGGTGATCAGTCTTCGTGATTCGAGGCTGTGCCCAACATTGAGTGCGCTTGCGCGCGAGCCTGGAATCGGAATTCTCTACCGCAAGCTGCGTGCCATTTCTGCCGCAATCGCGTCCAGATTGTTTTCCTCACGCAGCACCAGACGCGCGAAGTCCGGCAGCTTCTGCGCGCGGCGCATCGCCGCGCGACGCAGATGGTGATACGCCTCGGATTCCTTCATCGCATAGCGATCCATGAGCAGGCACTTGGCGCGATCCACATCGCGGCGGTCGCCCAGCTCGGCCTGCGCGCAGGCCAGCGATTCGCGCAGCACCTGCTCGCGCTGGAACTGCGCGAGCGAGACCTGCACCAGAGACTGCAGCAGCACCGGCGAGAAATCATCGACGGCGTAGAAGCTGAAGCCGGCGTGGCTGAGCTGCTGCTGCAGCGAGGATTCCGCCTTGGCGCAGATCGTCACCACCGGCTTGGGTGCCCGCTCGTGGAACACGGCGAGGTTTTCCAGGGTGTCGCGATCCGGCGATTCGGCGTGAATCAGAATCACGTCGGGTGCGAGATCCCGCACCACGGCTTCGAGATTGAAAAGAGGTTCCGGCGCGGTGAGCACCGTAAAGCCAGCTTGTTCCAGCGCGGCGCAAAGCCGCGCCTTGTAGCCGGCAGCGCTGCCAGCAATCAACACGCGAGTTTTCATTGTGATGAACCTGTGGACGATCAACGGCACCGCCCAAGCTCGCGCCGTTGCCAGCCTGAGGCACGCAGCTTCCGCCGCAAAACCGGTGCCAAATTGGGGGAAAGCCCGCAGTTTGACGGTAACTGCCGAGCCGTGCAGCCAAATCGCCCACACGACCGGCGCGCGTGATGGACGGCTCGGCGGCGTCACTGCGCCGCCTTGGCGCCGGGCCTGCGCCAAATGCGCGCGCCGGCGCCCGGTGCTGCTGCTTGCTGGCGCATCGCGGCGCTGCCGGCGACTGGCCGGCGCTGCGCAAAGACCGCACAATATTCATCGAGCGCTTGGGCAACCGGGCGCTTTTCTTTTTTGGCTCCGTTTGAAGAGGTGTGTCCATGGCCGTGAATCTTTCCGAACCCGCGCCGCTGCTGCCGATTGCCGGCCTGCGTCTGGGCAGTGCCGAGGCGGCGATCAAGAAGCCGGGTCGTCAGGACCTGCTGCTGATCGAACTGGCCGAGGGTTCGCGCGTGGCCGGTGTGTTCACCCAGAACGCCTTTGCCGCCGCGCCGGTGCAGCTGTGCCGTGAGCGTCTGGGCGCCAGCAGCGCGATCCGCGCGCTGCTGGTCAATGCCGGCAATGCCAATGCCGCCACCGGCACGGGCGGGCTGGACGATGCACGCGCCACCACCGCCGCAGTGGCGGCGGCACTGGGCTGCGCGCCGGAAGCGGTGCTGCCGTTTTCCACCGGCGTGATCGGCCAGCGCCTGCCGGTGGATCGCATGAGCGCCGCCATTCCCAAGGCCGCCGCCGCGCTGTCCGCCGAGGCCTGGAATGGCGCGGCGCGCGCGATCATGACCACCGACACCGTGCCCAAGGGCGCCAGCCGCCGCGTGCAGACCTCGCAGGGCGCGGTGACGGTGACCGGCATCGCCAAGGGCGTGGGCATGATCGAGCCGCACATGGCCACCATGCTCGCCTTCATCGCCACCGATGCGCGGCTCACCGCCGCTGCCGCGCAGACCGCGCTGCGCGATGCGGTGAACGAGTCCTTCAACTGCGTGACCGTGGACAGCGACACCTCCACCAATGATTCCTGCGTGCTCTGCGCCACCGCGCAGCTCGGCGCGCGCGAGGTCGGCGTGGACGATGCCGACTACGCGCTGATCTACGGCGCGATCCGCGAGGTCTGCGTGCAGCTGGCGCAGGCGGTGGTGCGCGATGGCGAAGGCGCCACGCGCTTCATCACCATCGAGGTCGGCGGCGCCGGCAGCGTGGCCGAAGCGCGGCAGGTGGGCTATGCCATTGCCAACTCGCCGCTGGTGAAGACCGCGATGTTTGCCGGCGACGCCAACTGGGGCCGCATCGTGATGGCCATCGGCAAGGCCGGCGTGGCAGGCCTCAATCCCGCGACCGTGGCGATCCGCCTTGATGATGTGCAGCTGATCGAAGGCGGCGAGCCGCATCCGGATTACCGCGAGGAGCGCGGCGCGGCGGTGGTGGCCAAGCCGGAGTTCACCATCGCCGTGGACCTGGGCCGTGGCAGCGCGCAGGCGCGGCTGTGGACCTGCGACTTCAGCTACGAGTACGTGAAGATCAATGCCGAGTACCGCACCTGAGGCGCGAGGCGTGACACCTGAGACGGGAGATGCGCTGCCGCTGATCCAGGTGGCGGCGGGTTGCCTGGTGGATGCACAGGGGCGGGTGCTGATCGCGCAGCGTCCGGAAGGCAAGATCGCGGCGGGGCAGTGGGAGTTTCCCGGCGGCAAGATCGAGCCGGGCGAGTCGGCGCGGGCGGCGCTGGCACGTGAGCTGCACGAGGAGCTGGGCGTGGAGGTGATCGAGGCCCGGCCCTTGATTGCGGTGACGCACGCCTACTCGGACCGCCGCGTGCGCCTGGATACCTGGAAGGTCACCGCCTGGCGCGGGCAGCCGCAGAGCCGCGAGCAGCAGGCCTTTGCCTGGGTGGCGCCGCAGGACATCGAGCGCTATCCGGTTCTCGCTGCCGACGGGCCGATTCTCGCGGCGCTGAAGCTGCCGGCGCATTACGTGTTCACCGCGCCGGCGCAGTGCGAGCCGGAGATCGTGGCCGGGCTCTCGCAGCTGCCGGCGAACGCGCTGCTGCGTCTGCGTCTGCCGGCGCTTGCCGATGCCGAGTACGCGGCGCTGGCGCAGCGGCTGCTGCCCCTGGTGCACGCCCGGGGCCTGCGTCTGCTGCTGGATCGCGCGCCGGCCCTGGTCGGCGAGCTGGGTGCCGATGGCTGGCACGCCACGTCCGCGCAGCTGCGGGCGCTGGACCAGAAGCCGGCAGGCCTGTGCATCGCTTCCTGCCACGATGCCGCAGAACTGCAGCGCGCCCGCGCGCTGGGCTTTGACGCCGCGGTGCTGGGCAGCGTGCTGGCCACCGCCTCGCATCCGGGCGGCGCGACGCTGGGCTTGGCGGCGGCGGGCGCGCTGACGCAGCAGGCGAATCTGCCGCTGTTCTGGATCGGTGGCTTGTCGCCGGCGGAACTGGACCGCGTGCAGCAGGCTTACGCGCAGGGCATCGCCGGCATCGGCGCTTACTGGCGGCGCTGAGAAGCCGCCATGTCCTCGCTCAGGGGCTCGTCCTCGGCGGGGATGCTGTAACGCTCCTCAAACCACTGGCCGAGATCGATCAGCTTGCAGCGTTCGCTGCAGAACGGCCGCCAGCGGTTCTCGGTTTCCAGCAGCGAAGGCTGGCTGCACTGCGGGCAGCGGCCGCGACGCACGGACCGGCTCACAGATTGCAGCACTGCAGGGCGAAGGGAATGTCCACGCGTGCCTGCTGGGCACGGGTGGCCAGATCACGCACCTGCATGAAGCGCACCGTGAAGCGGTGGCGGCCGGCGCTGATTTCCGGATAGACCTCGGCGCTCTGCTTCACGTGCACGCGCACCAGCAGGCAGGGGCCGGTGGGCGTGTGCAGATAGATGCCGCTCTGCGCGGACAGGGTTTCCGCCGGGGCGCTGGCGCGCAGCAGGCGCAGGTACAGCTCGATGCCGCGCTCGAAGGGTTCCAGATCGGCGAACCAGGCTTTCAGATCGCGGTCGATGCGCTCGTAAGGCTGCGACAGCCAGTGCTGGAAATGCGGCAGGTCGAAGCCGCAGGTGCCGCCGGGTATTGTCGAGCGGTTGAGCACGCTGACCAGAAAATCGCTGCCGCGCAGCAGGGCGCTGGCGAACTGCGTGGTGAGCTGCTGGAAGCCGTTGATGGCGGTGGCCAGCTCGCCGAGCACGCCCTGCAGCTGCTCGCGGTTCTCGGCCGACTGCGCGGCCAGGCGCGTCAGGTGCAGATGCTGGTCGGAGAGTTCCTTGACGATGTCGGACTTCAGGTCCGAGCGCGAAATCACCACCAGCAGGTCCAGCAGGGAATGCAGGCTGGCGCGCACGCCGCACTGGCTGTGATCGCGGCGATGGTGCCGGTGCTGGGCGAACAGCAGTTCCAGGCGCAGGAAGCTGCGCACCCGCTCGGTCAGCGGCTGCTCGAAAACCAGCAGAGACGGCGTCCCTTCCGACACGCGGCTTGAATCCCGAATCAATGGGGGCCGGAGATTCTGACGGACTCGGCAGGCTGCGGCAAACGCAGGCCCGGTGCACGCGGCGTGTTACGCGCCGCCAGATCGAGGTAATAGCGATGCAGCTCACGCACCGCCGCGCACAGGGCCTCGGGCGTACCCGCGTTGACCAGCACATCGTCGGCGGCCGCCAGGCGCTGGGCGCGCGTGGCCTGCGCGGCCAGCATCTGTGCGGCCAGCTCGGCACCGATGCTGTCGCGCGCCTGCAGGCGCGCCCGCTGCAATTCCTCGGGCGCATCCACCACCAGCACGCGCTGCACCAGGCTCTGCATGCCGCCCTCGATGAGAATCGCGACGCTGAGCATGGCGTAGGGCGCGGTCTGCTGCGCCAGCCAGTCGCGCATCTGCGCGCGGATCAGCGGATGGGTGATGGCCTCCAGCTCGCGTCGCGCCTCGGGCCTGGCGAAGACATGCTCGCGCATGCGGCGGCGGTCGAGCTGGCCATCGGCCTGCAGGAAGGCCGGCCCGAAGTGCGCGGCAATCGCCGCCAGCCCCGCCGAACCGGGCGCGACCACGGCGCGCGAAACCTGATCGGCATCCAGCACCGGCACGCCGAGCGCTTCGAACTCGCGCTGGGCCAGGGATTTGCCGCTGGCGATGCCGCCGGTCAGACCGATGCTGAGGCTCATGAAGTCAGGAACTCGAAATACCAGCGCTGCAGCTGCGGGCCGAACACCAGCACCAGCCAGCCCGCAGCGGCGAGATAGGGGCCGAAGGGAATCGCACTGTGACGGCCGGCGCGGCGCAGGACAATCAGCACGATGCCCACCAGCGCCGCCGAAATCGAGGACAGCAGCACGATGGCCGGCAGCGCCTGCCAGCCCAGCCAGGCGCCGAGCAGGGCCAGCAGCTTGAAGTCGCCATAGCCCATGCCTTCCTTGCCGGTGGCGAGGCGGAACAGCCAGTACAGCGACCACAGGCTCAGGTAACCGAAGGCCGCGCCCAGCAGCGCCGCCGGCAGCGGCGCGTAGATCGGCACCAGGGCCGCGAGCAGGCCCAGCCAGAGCAGCGGCAGGGTCAGGGCGTCGGGCAGCAGCAAGGTCTGAAAATCCATCACGGCCAGCGCCAGCAGCGTCCAGCTCAGCAGCAGGGCGGCGGCCAGCTGCGGGCTGTAGCCGAAGCGCCAGACGCAGGCCAGGGCCATCAGCGCAGCCGCCAGCTCCACCAGCGGATATTGCAGGCTGATGCGCGCGGCGCAGTGCGCGCAGCGGCCGCGCAATAGCAGAAAGCTCAGCAGCGGAATGTTCTGCCAGGGCCTGAGCGGGGTCTTGCAGTGCGGGCAGTGCGAGCCCGGCTGGAACAGATCCGCCGGCGGGGTTTCGGTCTCCGGCAGCTCCAGCACCGCGCGCGCCTCCAGACGCCAGGCGTATTCCAGCAGCGGCGGCAGACGCAGGATCAGCACATTGAGAAAGCTGCCGACGATCAGGCCGGCCAGACCTGCAAGCAGATACAGCAGGCTCGTGTTGCTGGCCAGCGCTTGGGTAAGGCTCATGCTCGCAGGACTAGGATTTTCTAAAGGGACTGGCCGAGCCGGAAGATCGGCAGATACAGGGCCAGCACCAGACCGCCCACCATGATACCCAGGATCAGCATCAGCAGCGGCTCCAGCAGCCGCGTCATCGCCTCGATGCGCGCGTCCAGCTCTTCCTCACAGAGCAGGGCCAGACGCAGGGCCATGGCCTCCAGCTGCCCGCTGCTTTCGCCGATCTGGATCAGCTGCACCGCCAGCGGCGGAAACAGTGCATCGTCCTGCAGGGCTGCATGCAGCAGCGTGCCGGACAGCACCTGCTCGCGCAGGCGCGTCACGGTGCGGGCGTAGGCCGCGTTGCCCGCAGTGTCGGCCACGGCCTGCAGGGCTTGGGCCAGCGGCACGCCGGCCGCCAGCAGGCTGGCGAGGCTGCGCGCGAGGCGCGCCAGCGCCGCTTGCCGCAAGAGCGCGCCGAACAGCGGCAGATGCAGCAGCAGCGTGTCGCAGCGCAGGCGAAAGGCTGCCTGCTGGCGGTAGCGCTGGCGCAGGATGAGCGCGGCGCTCAGCAGCAGCGCGCCGGCCGGCAGCGCCAGTCGCTGCGTCCAGGCCGAGAGCTGCAGCACCGCGCGCGTGAAGGCCGGCAGCTCGCCGCCGAAGCTGGCGTAGAGCGCGGCAAACTGCGGCACCGCAAAGCGCAGCAGGCCGAAGGCCACCAGCATCGCCACCAGCAGGACCGCCAGCGGATAGCTCAGGGCCTTGATCAGCTTGCGCCGCAGCGCCTCGGCTTTTTCCTGATCCAGTGCCAGGTCGGCCAGGGTTTCGCTCAGGCTGCCGGCACGCTCGGCGGCGGCGATGCGCGCCCGCAGCGAGCCGCTGAACACGCCCTCGGCCTGGGCCAGGGCCTCGGCGAAGCTGCTGCCGGCTTCGATCTCGGCGCTCAGCGCGTCCAGCAGCGCACGCAGCGGCGGCCGGGCCTGCTGCGCGGTACTGCGCAGCGCGCTCAGCAGCGGCAGGCCGGCCTTGAGCAAGGTGGCCAGCAGGCGCAGCCACACCGCCAGCTCGCGGGCGCGAAAGCGCAGCCGCTGGCGCGGCGGGGCCTGCAGCCGCTGCGGGCGTATGCCCTGGCGCAGCAGCTGCAGGCGGGCTTCTTCCGGGCTGGCGGCGATCAGCTCGCCCGCCACGCGCTGCTGCTGCGGGTCGAGACCCTGCCAGCGGAAGCGCAGCGGCCGCGCCATCAGTCCGCCACCGTCGCGGCGTAGACCTGCGCCAGATCGGTGAGCCCGGCTGCGGCCTTGCGCAGCGCCGCGCGGCGCAGGCTCAGCACGTTCTCGCGCGTGGCCTGCGCAGCCAGCTCGCGCGCGCTGGCGCCGCGCAGCAGCAGCGCGCCCATGGCTTCGGAAAACGGCATCACCTGAAACACCCCGCAGCGACCGGCGTAGCCGTCCTGGCACTGCGCGCAGCCGCGCGCGCGATAGAGCTGAAAATCCGGCGCCTGCAGGTCTTCGGCGCTGAAACCCTGTTCGAGCAGCGCCTCGCGCGGCAGCTGCAGCACCTGCCGGCAGACCGGGCAGAGCTTGCGCACCAGGCGCTGCGCAATCACCAGACTCAGGGTCGCCGCGATCTGATAGGCCGGCAGGCCCATGTGCAGCAGGCGCGTCACGCTCTGCGGCGCGTCGTTGGTGTGCAGGGTGGAGAGCACCAGATGCCCGGTCTGCGCGGCCTTGATCGCGATCTCGGCGGTTTCGCTGTCGCGGATTTCGCCGACCATGATCACGTCCGGGTCCTGGCGCAGGAAGGCGCGCAGGGCCGTGGCGAAGTTCAAACCCGCTTTGGGATTGATGTTGAGCTGGTTGATGCCGGGCAGATCGATTTCCGCCGGATCCTCGGCGGTGGCGATGTTGCGCGACTCGCCATTGAGCTGCGCCAGTGCGGCGTACAGCGACACGGTCTTGCCCGAACCCGTAGGACCGGTGACCAGAATCAGGCCCTGCGGCTGCGCCAGCGCGCGCTGATAGGCCTCGCGCTGCGCGGGCTCATAGCCCAGGGCATCGAGGTCCAGGGGCATGGCCTTGGGATCGAGAATGCGGCAGACGATCTTCTCGCCGTGCAGGGTCGGGCAGCTGGACAGGCGCAGGTCCACGCGCTGCGCGCCGCTTGCGCCCGGCAGGGCGTAGTCGATGCGGCCATCCTGCGGCAGCCGCCGCTCCGCCAGATCCAGGCCCGCCATCACTTTCAGGCGGGCGGCCAGGCGCGGCGCCAGACTCGCCGCGGGCCGTGCCACCACGCGCAGCTCGCCATCGAGACGGCGACGGATGCGGTAGCGCTGCGCATAGGGTTCGAAGTGCACATCGGAGGCGCCGGCGGCGATGGCCTCGCGCAGCACGCGGTCGATCAGGCGCACGGCGGATTCGTCCTCGGCGTGCTCGCTGCTGCCGGGTTCCGCCGGCGTCTGCGCGCGGCGTCGCTGCAGCGCGCGCTGCAGCTGATCCTGCGCCACCAGCACGGGAATGAGCGCGGCATCGGCCGGCAGGCGCTGTGGATCGGCCAGCGCCACCACCAGCGCCTGATCCTGACGACACAAGGGCAGCAGCTGCGCGTCGGGCATCGGCAGCGCGAGTGCCTCGCTGTCGAACACAAAGGCTTCCAGATCCAGCAGCGGCCAGCCGGTTTCGCGGCTGAAGGCCTGGGCCAGGGCGGATTGCGGCAGGCTGGTGTCCTGCAGCAGCTGCTGCACCACGCCGGTGTTCTGCAGTCTTGCCCGTTCGCGCAGCGCGCCGAGCTGTGCGCTGCTGAGCAGGGCTTCGGCCAGCAGGCGGCGCAGCAGCGGCTCGGCATCGGCAGCGTAGTCGGCGCGGTTCTGGCTCATGGCGAACGGCAGCGGCGGGCTTGATGCGAATCTAGGCCCGAGGCCGCGACAGCGCCTGCGCACTGCCGCACAAAACAAAACGGGCGACCCGATGGGCCGCCCGTTTGCGATACCGCTGCAGCAGACTTCTAGTTGCGCTTCATCGAATCGAAGAAGGCGGCATTGGTCTTGGTCTGCTTCATGCGGTCCATCAGCAGTTCCATGGCGGCGATTTCGTCCATGTCGTGCAGCAGCTTGCGCAGGATCCAAACCTTGTTGAGGTCGGCCGGGTCCATCATCAGCTCTTCCTTGCGGGTGCCGGAGCGGTTGATGTTGATGGCCGGGAACACGCGCTTCTCGGCGATGCGGCGCTCCAGGTGGAGTTCCATGTTGCCGGTGCCCTTGAACTCTTCGTAGATCACCTCGTCCATCTTCGAGCCGGTTTCCACCAGCGCGGTGGCGATGATGGTCAGCGAGCCGCCTTCCTCGATGTTGCGCGCGGCGCCGAAGAAGCGCTTGGGCTTCTGCAGGGCGTTGGCATCGACACCGCCGGTCAGCACCTTGCCGGAGGACGGCGCCACGGTGTTGTAGGCGCGGGCGAGGCGGGTGATGGAGTCGAGCAGGATCACCACGTCGCGCTTGTGTTCGACCAGGCGCTTGGCCTTCTCGATCACCATTTCCGCGACCTGCACATGGCGGCTGGCGGGTTCGTCGAAGGTGGAGGCCACCACTTCGCCGCGTACCGTGCGCTGCATGTCGGTGACTTCTTCCGGACGCTCGTCGATCAGCAGCACGATCAGATAGGCATCCGGATAGTTGCCGGCGATCGACTGCGCGATGTTCTGCAGCATGATGGTCTTGCCGGCCTTGGGCGGGCTGACGATCAGGCCGCGCTGGCCTTTGCCGAAGGGCGCCACCAGATCGATGATGCGCGCGGTGATGTCCTCGGTGCTGCCGTTGCCGCGCTCCATCTTGTACTGCTTGTCGGCGAACAGCGGCGTGAGGTTTTCGAAGCTGACCTTGCGCTTGGAGACTTCCGGTGGCTCGAAGTTGATGGTGTCAACCTTGAGCAGCGCGAAATAGCGCTCGTTGTCCTTGGGGCTGCGCACGCGTCCGGCGATGGAATCACCGGTGCGCAGCGCGAAGCGGCGGATCTGGCTGGGCGAGATGTAGACATCGTCCGGGCCGGCCAGATAGGAGCTGTCCGGACCGCGCAGGAAGCCGTAGCCGTCCTGCATGATTTCCAGCACGCCCTCGGTGTAGATGTGCTCGCCGCGCTTGGCGGCGGCGCGCAGGATCTGGAAGATCAGGTCCTGCTTCTTGATGCGTGCGATGTTCTCCAGGCCCTGCGCTTCGGCCAGCTCCAGCAGCTCGGAGGCGGTCATGCGCTTCAGGTCCGGCACGCGCACGATCTTCGGCGGTTCCGGCGGCGTGGCCGGCATGACCTGCACGGTCACGCCTTCTTCGCTGCCGTCGTCCGACATCTGCGGCGCCGGCATGGCCGGCTGGCCGGCATGCGCCTCGGCGCTCAAGGACAGGGCCGAAGCCTCATCACCACCCTCGACATCCTCGGGCTGGATGTCTTCGGGAAAGCCGTTGCCGTTGAAGGGATGATTCTGGTTTTGGTTTCCCTGCTGGCGGTTGTTCTGACCACCACGCGAGAAACGGCGACGATGCTTCATAAGGGGGAGCGACTCAGGCGACGGAGAGATGAGGAGCGACGAAGGCGGCGAGCTGCGCCTTGTGCACGGCACCGACCTGGGTGGCGGCCGGCTGGCCGTTCTTGAACAGGATCAGCGTGGGAATGCCGCGGATGCCCATGGCGGCGGGCGTCTGCGGGTTTTCATCGACATTGAGCTTCACCACCTTGAGCTTGCCGACGTTGTCGGCCGCCACCTGCTCCAGGATCGGCGCGATCATGCGGCAGGGGCCGCACCACTCCGCCCAGAAGTCCACCAGCACCGGCTGGTTGTTGCTGGCGGCGCGGACGTCCTGCTCGAAGCTGGCATCGGTGACTGCGGAGATGTTTTCGCTCATGTGTTGCCTCGTGGGGAGAAGAAGAGTACGGGCCAGGCCCGCACGTTCCGGTAGTGGGGATCGCGACCTGCGAGCCGGAGCCGCGCAAAAAGCGCGGCGGATCGCTATGATTTGTCTTTCAGAGACGGGGAAGTGACTCGGCTCGGCAGCTCGAAGCGATGAACCAGACGCCGCAGCCTTCAAAGATACCCGTTATTTGAGCCGAAACTTATCCGCCTTGCAAGAGCCGCCCGCCGGCCGCCGCAGGACGCTCATTCCTCATACGCAATGCAACCCGACCATCTCTCCAGTCTCGCTTTTGCCGATCTGCCCTTGCATCCGCGCCTGCAGAGCGGCCTGCAGAAACTTGGTTTCTCGCACTGCACGCCGATCCAGGCGCAGGCGCTGCCGCGCGCGCTGGCGGGCGAAGATCTCGCCGGACAGGCGCAGACCGGCACCGGCAAGTCCGCCGCGTTTCTGCTCGCCACCATGCAGCGCCTGCTCACCGTGCCGCGCGCCGAACAGGACGAACCGGGCCAGCCCCGCGCGATCATCCTGGCGCCCACGCGCGAGCTGGCGGTGCAGATCTACAACGATGCCGTGGGCCTGGGCGTGGACAGCGGTCTGCGCCTGACGGTCTGCTACGGCGGCGCCGGCTACGAGCTGCAGCGGCAGAACATCGAGGCCGGCGTGGACATCCTGATCGGTACGCCGGGCCGTCTGATCGACTACTTCAAGCAGGGCACGTATCACCTCAAGCAGATCGAGGTGCTGGTGCTGGACGAGGCGGATCGCATGTTCGATCTCGGCTTCATCGCCGACATCCGCTATCTGATCCGCAAGATGCCGCCGCCGGCGCAGCGCAAGAACTACCTGTTCTCGGCCACGCTCTCGCAGCGCGTGCTGGAGCTCGCCTACGAGCACATGAACAGCCCGCAGAAGATCGAGATCGCGCCCGATCAGGTCACCGCCGAGCGCGTGCGTCAGCAGCTGGTGCATGTCGCCAATGACGAGAAGCTGCCGTTTCTGGTCGGTCTGCTGCGCAAGCTCAATGCCTTCCGCTCGCTGGTGTTCATCAACACCAAGCGCGGCGCCGAAGATCTGGAGCGCGGCCTGCGCGCCAATGGTTTCGAGGCGCGCGTGCTCTCCGGCGATGTCTCGCAAGGCACGCGCCTGCGCCTGCTGGAGGACTTCAAGGAAGGCAAGCTGCCGGTGCTGGTGGCCACCGATGTCGCCGCGCGCGGCCTGCACATCCCCGGTGTGGATCTGGTGGTCAACTACGATCTGCCGCAGGACCCCGAGGACTATGTGCATCGCATCGGCCGCACCGCGCGCGCAGGCGCTTCCGGCGACGCCATCTCGCTGTGCTGCGAGACCTGGGTGTACTCGCTGCCGGAGATCGAGAAGTACATCGGCAACCGCATTCCGCTGATGGCCGATGCCCATGCCCTGATCCCCGAGGACGTGGTGCGGGTGGCGCGTGAGGGCCGCTCGCGCCCGCGCAACGGCGGTGGCGGCGGTGGTGGTGGCCATGGCCGTCGGTCGTCGCGCCGCCGGCGTTGATCAGGGAATCCCCGACAGGCATTGCGCCTAGAGAAAATGCTGCCTATATTTCGAGGCTTAGATCACAAACTTCGACCATGAACCCGGCCGAGCCTCGAACCCAGCGGGATTTTGCGAACCAGCCAGCGACCGCCCGGCGCTCCCGGGGTCTACAGCTGCTGCTGGGCCTGTTTGCCGCCGGCTGCTTCGGCAGTGCCTGGTTGCTGGGCGAGCAGGGCGATGCACAGGCCAGCGCCCGGCTGGCGCAGACGGTCGATGTCACGCCGGAACCGGCCGCAGCGGCACAAGCGCCGGCGGCCGAGCAGCTGGCCCTGGCCGAGCCGGCCAGTGCTGCCAGCGAGCCGGCGCAGGACGAGGTGCCGGAAGCGGCGGCGCCCAGCCAGGAAGAACGCGAAGTCATCGAAGGCATCGACGCGCAGATCAAGGCCGCGCCGGTGCGTCGCAAGCTCACGCTGCCGGCCGGGCTGCGCCTGCGCTCCAGCGGCGTGCTGGTGATCGACCAGAACAGCGGCGAAGTGCTGGCCGAGCAGAATGCCGATGTGGTGCAGCCCATCGCCTCGCTGACCAAGCTGATGACCGCCGTGGTGGTGCTGGAAGCCCATCAGCCGCTGGACGAGGTGCTGGAAATCACCGGTGACGATATCGACCGCGAGAAGCACAGCTACTCGCGCCTGCGCACGGGGCTGAAATTCACGCGACACGAGCTGCTGCAGCTGGCGCTGATGTCCTCGGAAAACCGCGCCGCCTCGGCCCTGGGCCGCAATTATCCGGGCGGGCAGGCGGCGTTTCTGAAAGCCATGAATGCCAAGGCGCGCAGCCTGGGCATGGGCAGCACGCACTACGTGGACGCCAACGGCCTGGGCGATGGCAACGTGTCCACCGCGCAGGATCTGGCCAAGCTGGTGGCGGCCGCCTACAAGGTGCCGCTGGTGCGCGAGCTGTCCACGGCGGTGGAACGCACCGTGCGGCCCGGCAAGCGCGATATGCATTTCGTCAGCAGCAACAGCCTGATCCGCGCCAAGAGCAGCGACTGGCGCATCGGCCTGCAGAAGACCGGCTTCACCAACGAGGCGGGCCGCTGTCTGGTGATGCAGGCCACGGTGAAGAACCGGCCGCTGATCATGGTGCTGCTGGATTCCGACGGCAAATTCACCCGCTTCGCCGACGCCCAGCGCGTGCGCGCCTGGCTGGAAGATGGCGGCCGCACGCAGAAGACCGCCAGCCGCAGCAACAACAAGCGCCATGGCCGGCGTGTGGCTGAGGCGGGCTGAGGCGGGCTTTCAAGAATCACCCTGAGGCGCTCGGAACGCCAAGGCCAAAACCGCTTTTGATCAAGCGAAAGCTTCAGGCCCGCAGACCTTTGTTTCCGTCATTCCCGCTTGTGCGGGCATGACTGCCGGATAGAGATTCGGCGCGGATCACAATCCCGCTTCACGCTCTGATGGCGCCTCTGCGTGATTCTGTCGCCCTCAGGGCGTCTAAGCCGGCACCCCCGCCGTCAGCTCCGCGATCGTCGCCACCGAGCGCATCGCCGGCAGCGGCCGCTCCGGCAGATTGCGGTCGGGCTTGCGGATTCCGATCACCTGCGCGATGCCGTAGGCCTCCGCCGCCGAGAGCACCGGCATCGAGTCGTCCACGAACAGGGTGCGCGCCGGATCGAAAGGCTGCTGCGCCTGCAGGGCCTGCCAGAAGCGCTGGTCTTCCTTGGGGTGGCCGTAGTCGTGCGAACAGATCACCTGCTCGAAATACTGCCCGATGCCGGTGACCTCCAGCTTCAGCCGCCAGCTGTCGCGATGCGCATTGGTGGCCAGCCAGATGCGCCGGCCGCTGCGCCGGACCGCGCGCAGGAATTCCTCGGCACCGGGAATCACGCCGATGCGGCCGCGCACCTCCTGCTTGAGCGCCGCCAGGTCCAGGCCGGTTTCGCGGCTCCAGTGGTCGGTGCAGTACCAGGGCAGGGTGTGCTGCACGGCCAGGAACTTCGGCTCCAGCTGCGCCCGCGCGTCCTCCAGCGCCAGGCCGTGCTTCTCGGCGTAGCGCATCGGCACGTGCTCGCGCCAGAAGAAATTGTCGAAGGACAGATCGAGCAGGGTGCCGTCCATATCCAGCAAAACCCAGTCGATATCCGCCCAATTCAGAAGATGTGCATTCGCCAAGTGTTCCATGCCCTTATGATACGCAGACCATGAACGCCAATACCGCAGTCTCCGCCGCTCTTTTTGATGAGGTCGTGCGCATCGCCCGCGAAGCCGGTGATCGCATCATGACCGTCTACCGCAGCGACTTTGCCGTGCAGCACAAGGGCGATGATTCGCCCCTGACGCAGGCCGACCTCGCCGCGCACACCCACATCCTGCTCGAACTGGGCAAGCTGCAGCCGCAGCTGCCGGTGCTGTCCGAGGAAGCCGCCGACATCGCCTACGAAGTGCGTCGCAGCTGGACGCGCTACTGGCTGGTGGACCCGCTCGACGGCACCAAGGAATTCATCAAGCGCAATGACGAATTCACCGTCAACATCGCGCTGATCGAAGACGGCGTGCCGGTGCTGGGCGTGGTGCACGCCCCGGCACTGGAGGAAACCTATGCCGGCGCGCGTGGCCTGGGCGCCGTGCGCTGGAAGAAGGGCCAGCGCGAAAAAATCCAGACCCGCCGGCCGCCGGCCGCCACGCCGGTGTTCGTGGTCAGCAAATCGCATCGCGACGCCGCGCTGGAAACCTTCCTCGCCAAGGCCCCGCCGCACGAAGCGGTGAGCCGTGGTTCCTCGCTGAAGTTCTGCCAGGTGGCCGAAGGCTCGGCCGACGTCTATCCGCGCACCGGCCCCACCTCCGAGTGGGACACCGGCGCCGGCCAGTGCGTGGTCGAGCAGGCCGGCGGCATCGTGCTGCGCACGCCCGAGCTGGATCCGCTGCGCTACAACAGCAAGGACTCGCTGCTCAATCCCACCTTCGTGGTGATCGGTGATCCGGCCTTCGGCTGGCAGCAGAAGCTGTACTGATCGCGCAGGCCATGCGCGCGCGCCTGCCCGCCAGCGTCCGCGCGCTGTTCGCCGAGTTCGGCATCGAGCCCGCGCTGCCTGTGCAGCGCGGGCTTGCCTTTGTGCCTGAGGCGCGGAGCCTGCGCTTTGTCGAGCTGGGCACGGATGGTCGCGACAAATTCCTCACCCCCGCCGCAGCGCGTGCCTACAAGCAGCTGCGCGAAGCCGCGCAGCGCGACGGCCTGGCGCTGCAACTGATCTCCGCGTTCCGCAGCATCGACTTTCAAGCCGCGCTGATCCGCGCCAAGCTCGCACGGGGCATCAGCCTGGACGAAGTGCTGCGCATCAACGCCCCGCCGGGTTACAGCGAACACCACAGCGGGTGCGCAGTGGACCTCGGCGTGGCCGACGTCGCGGCGCTGGACGAAGCCTTCGAGAACACCGCCGCCTATGCCTGGCTCCGCGAGCATGCGGCGCGCTTTGGCTTCGTCCTTTCGTATCCAAGGGGCAATGCGCAGGGCTATTGCTATGAGCCTTGGCACTGGTGTTATCGCGCCTGAGGCACGTTCATGCTTGGCTTCGTGCGCCTGTCGGCGACGCCATGGCGGGTTACGGCGCTTCGCGCCTAACCCGCCCTACGATGCATCGATGTGTCGATGCGACAGGATCAACCCATCAGAACGGCTGATCGATCCGCCGCGACTCCGCCGGCCCGCGAAAAATCAGCGGCTGCTCGGTGAGCTTTGGCTGCGTGGCCTGCTCGCGTGCCTGCAGGATCAGCTCGTGATGCGCTGATTTGTCGCAGACCGGATCGGTGGCGCCGGCGTCCTGCGTGAGCATGTAGGCCTGACAGCGGCAGCCGCCGTGATCCTTCTCCTTCTCCGGGCAGCTGCGGCAAGGCTCCGGCAGCCAGCCCGTGCCGCGATAACGGTTGAAGCCTTCCGAGCGCAGCCAGATGTCTGCGACGTTCATCTCGCGCACGTTCGGAAAGGCCAGGCCCGGCAGCATGCGCGCGGTGTGACAGGGCAGGGCGGTGCCATCCGGCGTGACGGTGAGAAAGACATTGCCCCAGCCGTTCATGCACTTCTTCGGCCGCGACTCGTAATAGTCCGGCACCACGAACAGCAGCTTCATGCGCGTGCCCAGACGCTCGCGCCACTGCTGGGTGATTGCCTCGGCACGCTGCAGCTGCTCGTGCGTGGGCATCAGCTGCGCGCGATTGCGCTGCGCCCAGGCGTAGAACTGCACGTTCGCCAGCTCCAGATAATCCGCGTCCAGTTCCACCGCCAGCTCGATGATGCGCTCGATATGCTCGATGTTGAGGCGATGGATCACGCAGTTCATCACCATCGGATAGTTCTGCGACTTGATCAGCGCCGCCGCCTTGCGCTTCAGATCGAAGGTGCGCGTCGAGGAGAGAAAATCATTGACCTCGCGCGTGGAGTCCTGGAACGAGAGCTGGATGTGATCCAGGCCCGCGTCCTTCAGTGCGCGGATGCGGCGCTCGTTCAGGCCGATGCCGGAGGTGATCAGATTGCTGTAATAGCCCAGGCGATGCGCCTCGGCGACCAGCACTTCCAGATCATCGCGTTGCAGCGGCTCGCCGCCGGAGAAGCCGCATTGCACTGCGCCCAGGGCGCGCGCCTCGCGCAGCACGCGCAGCCAGTCCTCGGTGGAAAGTTCTTCCTCATGCCGCGCGAAGTCCACCGGGTTGTAGCAGAAGGCGCAGTGCAGCGGGCAGCGGTAGGTGAGCTCCGCCAGCAGCCAGAACGGTGGGCCGATGGCTTCGCTCATGCCCATTGCAGCCAGCGCTGTTCCGTGGCCAGATTCAGAAACGCGCGCACCTCGGGTTCCAGGCCGGTGCAGGCGTACTGCTGTTCCAGTTCGGCGATGATCTCGGGCACGCTGCGCGCACCATCGCAGCGGCTCAGGATCGCACCGGCGCTGGCATTGAGCTTGACCATGCCTTCCGGATACAGCAGCACGTGCGCCTGCTGCGCCTCCTCCCACTGCAGGCGAAAGCCGCGCCGGATGCAGGGATGTCCGCTATCCATCAGGCGACGCCGTAGGCCTGCGCCATGGCATCGTTCATCACCCACAGGATGTCGAGCTTGAACTTGAGGATGTCCAGCGCGCGCTGCTCGGCGGCCGGGCCCTGGAAGTAATCCAGCGTCACGCGCAAACCTTGCTCCACATCGCGCCGCGCCTGGGTGAGGCGGTTGCGGAAATACTGCAGACCGATGGGCTCGATCCAGGGATAGTGCTGCGGCCAGGTGGACAGGCGCTCCTGATGAATCTTCGGCGCGAACAGCTCGGTGAGCGAGGAGCACATCGCCTCCTGCCAGGGCGCGCGGCGCGCGAAGTTCACATAAGCGTCCACCGCGAAGCGCACGGAAGGCAGCACATGGCGCTGGTCCTCCACTTCCGCGCGGCTCAGACCCACGGCCAGGCCCAGGCGCGTCCAGGCTTCGATGCCGCCGGGGTCTTCGCCGTGGCCATCGTGATCGAGAATGCGCTGAATCCATTCGCGGCGCGCCTCGCGGTCCGGGCAGTTGGAGAGAATGGCCGCGTCCTTGATCGGAATCGCGATCTGGTAGCAGTAGCGGTTGGCCACCCAGCCGCGAATCTGCTCCGGGCTGGCGCGGCCTTCGTTGAGCATGCGGTTGAAGGGATGGTAGATGTGATAAGCGCTGCCCTGCGCGCGCAGGCGTGATTCAAAGTCGGCAGCTCGGTCGAGTACGGCGCTCATAGCGAGAATTCCATGCAGTCGTGGGCGAGTTCCACGCCTTGCGCGCGCAGCTGCGCATGCTCGGCGCTGTCCTCATCGAGAATCGGATTGGTGTTGTTGATGTGAATCAGGATGCGGCGGGTGCGCGCCGGCAGCCGCGCCAGCTGCGCGAGCATGCCCTGCTCACCGCTCTGCGGCAGATGGCCCATCTCGCGCGCGGTCTTGTGCGAGATGCCCAGCGCGATCAGTTCATCGTCCTGCCAGCAGGTGCCGTCCACCAGCACCACGTCGGCGCTGCACATCGCATCCAGTACCGCCGGCTGCATCACGCCCAGGCCTGGCGCGTAGAACAGCCGGCCGCCGCTGCGGATGTCTTCCACCAGCAGGCCGATGTTGTCGCCGGGCACCGGACGGTCGCGATGCGGCGAGTAGGGCGGGGCATTGCTGATCAGCGGGATCGCGGCGAAGCGCAGGCTGGGCAGCTGCGGCACGGTGAAGCTGCGGCCATCGGCCTGCAGGCAGTGCCAGTCCACGCTGCAGTAGTGCGCCAGCAGACGCAGGATGGGATTGCCCTGCGTGAGGTCTTCGTAAACCGGCTGCGTGCACCACAGCGCCAGTTTCTCGCGGTGCTCGCGCAGCATGTACAGCCCGGTGCTGTGGTCGATCTGCGCGTCGATCAGCAGCACGCCCGCCAGCGCGGTGTCGCGCAGCGCGCGCGCCGGTTGCGCGCCGGGGAAGTGCTGCAGCTGGGTGAGGATGTCGGGCGAGGCATTGCACAGGAGCCAGTGGCCCTCGTCGTCGCCGATGGCGATGGACGACTGCGTGCGCGCCCGCGCCTTGAGCGTGCCGGCGCGCAGGCCGGCGCAATTGCGACAGTTGCAGTTCCATTGCGGGAAACCGCCACCGGCGCCGGCGCCGAGGACGTGGATGCGCATGAGGCTCCTCTTCTTGTCGTAAGGCTGTCGTGTCCGCGTTCGCGGGCAGGACAAGCCCTTAGTTGTTTCGCGTGCGGCTAGGCTTGCGCCGCTGCGCTCGGCCAGCGCTTGATGCGCGCTGCCGTGACGGGAAAAGCTGTCATTCCCGCATCAGCGGGAATCCAGTGCCGGCGCCGGGCTGCTGCTGCGCCGGATCGCTGGATGCCCGCTTGCGCGGGCATGACAAGCCGGTTTCCTCAGCGTGCGGCGATGTACATCGTGATTTCAAAGCCGAACCGCATGTCGCAGGCCTTCGGGGTTTCCCATTTCATCGTGTGCCTCCAGATCGTGTGGTGAAGACGGCCGGAATGGACCGTCGCGACCAAGTCTGTCCGCTGTGCCGGCGCTGGCGCGTCGCGAATGGCGTGATTGCGCACTCACGATTTTCTGTAGTTTGCCGGGCGGTGCCCGCGCAGTAGCATGCGGGTCGGCAGGGTGATGCAAAACTAGTTTTGCATCACCCTGCTAAACCAGAGCGACGGCCGTCGTCGCCAGCGAGGAGTCCGGGCATGAGCGGTATCAGCGGCGCCAGCCTGCGCCTGCGCATCAATCTTCTGATCACCGGCCTGCTGCTGGCCTTCATCCTGGTGCTGCTGGCCTTGCAGCTGGCCGGCACGCGCAAGAGCGTGCAGGAGGAAATCACCGCCGGCAGCGAGGTGGCGGGACGTCTGCTGGGCTCGATGCTGGCACCGGGCTGGATGATCCGCGCGCAGACCCTGCAGGCCTTCCTGCAGCAGATGGGCCGGCTGCGCGCCACCGAGCTGAGCCTGCGCGACGGCAGCGGCCGCGAGCTGTATCACTCGCCGCCCTCGGCCTACAAGGCCGGCCGCGATGCGCCGGACTGGTACGCGCGTCTGGTCTCGCCGCCGGCCGTGCAGCGCCGTTTCACGCTGCAGGATGGCGAGCTGCTGATGCAGGACAATCCTTCGCGCGCCGTGCTCGATGGCTGGGACGACATGCTGCGCCTGCTGGCGCTGGGGCTGGCCGCGCTGCTGCTGGCGCAGGCCCTGGTGTACTGGCGCGTGGGCCGGCTGACGCAGCCGCTGCGGCAGATCGCGCAGGGCCTGCAGGACATGACGCAGGGCGCCTATCACACGCGCCTGCCGGCGCTGCCCGGCGCCGAGGCCGCCGCCATCGGCAGTGCCTTCAACCGCATGGCGCAGGCCATCGAGGACAATCTGCAGGCGCGCGCGCAGGCCGCCGAAGCCGAGGCGCGCCTGCAGCAGAGTCGCGAGATTGCGCAGCTGGTGGAGCGCCGCCTGGAAGACGAGCGGCGCCAGATCGCCCGCGAGCTGCACGATGAAACCAGCCAGAGCGTCACCGCCATTCACAGCCTGGCGCTGCTGCTGGCGCAGCGCGGCGGCGATGCGCACAGCCGGCAGATCGCGCAGACCATCGTCGAGGCCGCCGGCCAGCTGCATCGCGCGGTGCAGCAGATGATTCCGCGTCTGCGCCCGCCCGCGCTGGACAATCTGGGTCTGGGCGATGCGGTGCAGAACCAGATCGACGACTGGCGTCTGCAGCATCCGCAGCGGCAATTCGAGCTGCGCCTGCCACCGCTGCCGGCGGAGCTGGATGCCGACGTCTCCCTGGCCGCGTTTCGCGTCATGCAGGAAGCCTGCGCCAATGCCCTGCGTCACGGCCGCGCGCAGCGCCTGAGCTTCACCCTGGGGCTGGATGGGGACGGCCTGCAGCTCTGCGTCGAAGATGATGGTGTGGGCCTGCCGCCCGACTGGCCGCAGGCGCGCGGCTTCGGCATCCGCGGCATGCAGGAGCGCGCGCAGATGCTGCGCGGCGAGCTGCAGCTGTCCGCACGCACACCGCGCGGCACGCGCGTCGAGCTGCGCCTGCCGCTGCCTGGGGCGGCGGCATGAGCGCCAGGCTGCGGGTGATGCTGGCCGATGATCACGCCATGGTGCGCATGGGTTTTCGCATGCTGCTGGCCAGTCATGCCGACATCGAGGTGGTGGCCGAGGCCGAGGACGGCGAGCGCGCCTATCAGCAGTACGAGCAGGTCAAACCCGATGTGCTGGTGATGGACCTGTCCATGCCCGGCATGGGCGGCCTGGAGGCGCTGCGCCGGCTCACCGCGCGCGATGCGCAGGCGCGCGTGCTGGTGCTGTCCGCGCACGAAGACAGCGCGCATCCGCGTCGCGCGCTGAAAGCCGGCGCCCTGGGTTATGTGTGCAAGCGCAGCGCGCCGGAAGAGCTGGTGGATGCCGTGCGCAGCGTCGCCGCCGGGCGCCTGTATCTGGGCGCGGAGCTGGCGCGGCGTCTGGCGCTGCAGGATCTCAACGGCGGTGCCAGCCCGGTGGAGCAACTCTCCGAGCGCGAGTTCGCGGTGTTCCTGCGTCTGGCGCAGGGCGAGTCGGTGGCGCAGATCGCCGAGGTGCTGCATCTGTCGGCCAACACCGTGGGCACGCATCTGTACAACATCAAGCAGAAGCTGGGCGCCAGCAATCAGGCCGAGCTGACCCTGATCGCGGTGCGCAACGGCCTGCTCGACGTCTGATGCCGGACACGCCGCCATGCCGCCGGCTGCGCCTGGGCAATGGCCTGCGTCTGCTGCAGGTCCCGGCACCGGGCGCCGGCCTGGTGGCGGTGCATCTGGCCTATCGCGTCGGTGCCGCCGATGAGCCGGAAGACGCCAGGGGCCTGGCGCATCTCAGCGAGCATCTGATGTACGCCGGCAGCCGCGCGCTGCCGGGTTCGCATCTGCGTCATCTCGATGCCGTGGGCGCCAGCGATCTCAATGGCCGCACCGGCCTGGACAGCACGCATTACTTCCAGACCGTGCCGCTCGCCGCGCTGGAGTTCGCACTGCACGCCGAGGCCGCGCGCATGGCCGCGCCGCTGCTGCGCGCGCGCGATTTCGTACTGCAGCGGCGCGTGGTGATCGAAGAGCTGCGCCAGCGCCGCGCGCAGGCCGAGCAGCGCGTGGCCGAACACTGGCAGGCCTGCCTGTATCCCGCGCCGCATCCTTACCATCGTGGCAGCGGAGGTGATGCACAGCAGCTCACGGCCTTGTCGCTGACCACGCTGCGGTACTGGCAGCAGCGCTATTACCAGCCCGGCAATGCCGTGCTGGCGCTGGCTGGTGATCTGAGCTTTGCGCAGGCGCGGCAGCTGGCGCAGCGCTACTTCGGCCAGCTGCCCGCCGCGCCGTGCTGCGCGCCCGCGCCGCTGCCGCTGCGCTCGACCGCGCCGCCGCCGTTCCGCCTGCAGGAAGCGCTGCCGGCGCCGCGCCGGTATCAGGCCTGGCGTCTGCCACCCGCGCTGGCGCGTGCGCAGCATGAGGCCTTCTGCTGGCTGCGCCAGCTGCTCGCGCAGCGCCTGCAGGCGCGCCGGCCGGCGACGGCGGAGCTGCTGGTGCATTTCGATGCCCTGCGTCTGGGTGCCGCGCTGAGTCTGGAACTGCGCGGCGCCAGCGCGCCGCATCAGGTCTGGCTGTCCGCGCAGTGGCAGCAGCTGCTCGCGCAGGGTTTCAGCAAAGACGAGTGGCGGCAGGCCGGCGCTGAGCTGGCGCGGCAGCGGCAGCTGCGCCGCGAGAGCCTGCAAGGCCTGGCGGCGCAGGCAGTGGAGGCCGAGCTGCAGCGCGGCGACGCGCGCCTGGCTTTTTCGCAGCCGGCTGGGGCACCGGATGCGGATGCCTTGCTGGCCCTGCTGCGCAGCTGCGCCAGCTGCGCGCCGCTGCAACTGGACGTGCTGCCGGCGGCGCCGGTTTCACGCCGCAGCAAGCCGCTGCCAGCCGCGCGAGCCTCATCGCGCAAGGCTGCACGCGAAACGCCGGCGCCGCTGCCGGGCGAGCATCGGCTGGATGCCTGGCTCGCCACGCGGCGCGGATCGGGCCTCATCGCCGGCAGCTTGCTGCTGCCTGCCGGCGCCCGGCATGAGCGTGCGGCTGAGGCAGGGCTGGCCGCGCTGTCCGCACGTCTGTTCGCCGCTGATGAGGTGCTGCGCGCCAGCGCCGAGGCCTGGCAGCTGCGCATCGACGCGCAGCGCGAATCCACGCAGCTGCGCTGGTGCTGCCGCAGCGAGGAGATGCCCGTGCTGCTGCGGCGCCTGGCGCAGGCGCTGCAACAGCAGCAGATCACCGAGGCGATGTTCGCGGCGCAGCGTCAGCGCCAGCACGAGGCGCTGCAGGCGCAGCACGCGGACATCGTCGCGCGCACCCAGCAGCTGCTGGGCCGGTTGCTATGGAAGGCGCCGCCACTGCTCGGCACGCCAGCCACGCTGGCGCAGCTGGACCTCGCGGCGCTGCAAGCGTTTCGCGCGCAGCAATATCGCCCTGGTGGCGCACAGCTGCTGCTGGCCGGTGATCCGGGCCGCTTGCAGTTGGATGCGGAGCTGGCCGCTTGCCTCGCGCCCTGGTCAGGCACCGCCGCCGCGCCACAAAAATCTGCCGCCGCGCTGCGCAAGAGCATTGCGCATTGCGAAGCCGTGCCCGGCGCCCGCGCCGTGCTCCTCACCATGGCCTGGCCGCTGCCGCCGCCCACGCCGCAAGGTGAAGCGGTGCAGCAACTGGCCGATCAGCTGCTGGCCGGCAGCTTTGCCTCGCGTCTGAACCTGCGTCTGCGCGAACAGCTGGGCTGGACCTATGGTTTGCGCAGCGCGGCGCAGGGCGAAGCCGCGCAGCGGCATTACCAGATTCAGTGCTGGCTGCCGGCTGATCGTGCGCTGGCCGCTGTCGAGGAAGTGCGCGTGGCCTTGCGCTGGCTGGCAGAGGCGGTGAGCGCCGCGCAGCTGCGCCGGGCACGGGATCGCCTCTGGTGGTCTGCGGCCGGGCGCGTGGAACGCAGCGAGCAGCTGCTGGACGCGCTGCAGCGCCATGTGCGCCTGGGTTTCGATGAAGTGCAGTGGCGGCGGCAGCATCAGGTGCTGGCGGAGGTCTCGCTGTCGCAGATGCGGCAAAGGGCCGAGCAGCTGCTCAATCAGCCTTCGCTGTGCCTGCTGGTGGGCGAGGTGCTGCCCTTGCATCGGCTCCTCTCCTAGCCGGTTTCAGGCAGAGGTGAGCCGTCGCCAGGCCATTCACGTAGCCCGGATGCGGCTGGCCGAGTGGAATCAGGCCCTAAACTCCCACCCCAGAAAAATCCCCCGCCTGCGCATGCGCCGCAAACGGCTTGGCCTTGTCATCGCGAATCAGCTGGCAAGTCTGCAGTCCGGCCGCTCGCGCGGCGTCGAGTTCTTCGCCCACGTCGGAGAGAAACAGCACGGACTCGCCCTGCAGGCCGATCTGGCGCAGGATCTCGCGGTAGGACGCGGTTTCGCGTTTGCCGCCGATGCGGGTGTCGAAGTAGCCGGAGAACAGGGGCGTCAGATCGCCGTAATCGGTGTGGCCGAAGATCAGCTTCTGCGCTTCCACCGAGCCGGAGGAGTAGACGTAGAGCTTGAGGCCCTGCGCATGCCATTGGCGCAGATACTCGGGCGTGTCGGCGTAGACGTGGCCCTTGAGTGCGCCGCTTTCGTAGCCGATCTTCCAGATCATGCCCTGCAGGGTCTTCAGCGGCGTGAGTTTCTTGTCCTCGACGATCCACTGCTCCAGCACATCGGCCGCCTCGTTCAGGGACAGGTCGCGACTGACGATCTGCTCGACGTCGTCGATCAGACGCTGCACCTGCTCATCGCCGGCCTGCTCGCGCAGGAAGCTGCGCAGATGCGCCTTGGCGTAGGGGAACAGGGTCTGGTGGACGAAGTCGATGGAGGAGGTGGTTCCTTCGATATCGGTGACAATTGCTTTGATCATTTTTCTCCTGAGCCGTCCATGGCGCTTTGGTCCTGCCCGGCCATCCCTGGCCGTGCGTTCGCCGGGTCGAATGTCCCCCGGACATTCGACAAGTCCCGGCTCACCCCTCAATGTCCGTAACGATTGCTTTGATCATGTTTCTCCTGAGCCGTCCGTGGCGCTTTGGTCCTGCCCGGCCATCCCTGGCCGTGCGTTCGCCGGGTCGAATGTCCACTGGACATTCGACAAGTCCCGGCTCACCCTTCGATATCGGTGACAATTGCTTCGATCATTTTTTTCGGGCCGCTTTGAGCGACCGGGGTCAAGCCGCCGCCTCGTACTTCGGGAAGCGCTCGGCAATCGCATCGCCGGTGAAGCGGCCCACCCAGCCTTCCGGAATGCGGAAGAAGCGGATCGCCTTGAAGTTGGGCTTCGGGCCCATGTCGAACCAGTGCGTGGTGTTGGCCGGCAGGTTGATCAGATCGCCCTGGGTGCAGATCAGCTGGTAGACCTTGCCGCCGGCGCGGATGTAGAAGGCGCCGGCGCCGTCCACGAAGAAGCGCGTTTCGAAATCATCGTGCGTGTGCTCGGCCAGGAACTTGCCGCGCGCCTCGGCGGCGTTCGGATGTTCCGGATGCATGCTGACCACGTCCACGGTGACGAAGCCGTACTTCTTCTTCAGGGTCTCGATGGCATCGGCATAGGCGGCGAACACTTCCTCCGGCGCGGCGGTGGCCGAGAGCGGACGGCTGGCCTCCCAGCGTTCGAATTCCACGCCTAAACCTGCGAGCAGTTCGCGGATGGCGCCGAAGTCCTGCAGATGGTTCAGCGCGCGGCTGGCGTCGGTTTCGGCATAGACGGTGAGGGTGGTCATGGCAGGGCTCCTTTACGGCCGGTGGCTGTGCAGCTCGCAGTCGAGCATGAATTCGATGGCTTCCACGCGCCAGCGCGCCTGCGCCACATCGGCGCCCCAGGCGTAGAGGCCGTGGCCGGCAATGAGATAGGCCGGGGTTTCGGGATGCTGTTTCATGTGCGCGTCCACCCGCGTGGCCAGGCGCGGAATGTCCTGGTCGTTGGCGAACACCGGAATGCTCACGCGCGCCTCATGCGTGCGGATGCCGGGCAGCAGCTTGAGCAGCTCGTAGCCGGCCAGCTCGATGGCGGGCAGGCGCCGTGACAGCACGGTGTTGGCGATGCTGTGCGTGTGCAGCACCGCGCCGATGGCCGGGTCGTGGCGATACAGCTGGCAGTGCAGCAGGGTTTCGTAGGAGGCCTTGCGCGCGCTGCCGATGGGCACGCCGTCGAAGCCGGCGACGAGAAAATCCTCGCGGGCCAGCTCGCCCTTGTGGCAGCCGCTGGCGGTGATCAGCATGCGCGTGGCATCGAGCCGTGCGGAGAAATTGCCGCCGGTGGCCGGCACCCAGCCGCGCTGGTGAAACAGGCGGCCGGCGGCAATCAGCGCCTCGGCGTAGTCGGTAGGGGTGTTCATGGATCGCGCATTGTGGGGCAGCGTGCTTTGCATGCCAATGACTATGCTTATGGCGGCTGGGACTGCCCGGTGAGGCGTGAGGTGGGGCGGGCTTTTGCGGGATGTCCGGGCGTTTGTCAGATC
Source organism: Solimonas aquatica (assembly GCF_900111015.1). Classification (GTDB taxonomy): domain Bacteria; phylum Pseudomonadota; class Gammaproteobacteria; order Nevskiales; family Nevskiaceae; genus Solimonas; species Solimonas aquatica. Next base: position 158,772 of record NZ_FOFS01000007.1, read on the forward strand.
GCGCCTGAGCCGGCTGAGTGACGAGGGCGGCCTTCTCTTACGGAATCAGAATCAGCGAAGCCAGGCCCAGGAAGATGAAGAAGCCCATGCTGTCGGTGGTGGCGGTGAGCATCACGCTGGAGCCCATGATCGGGTCGCGGCCGAAGCGCTGCAGCAGCACCGGAATCAGCAGGCCGGCGGTGGCGGCCAGCAGCAGCTCCAGCAGCATCGCCGAGCCGATCACGCCGGCCAGCTTCCAGTCGTGATAGAGCAAAAAGGTGACGCCGCCCAGGGCCGAGCCCCAGACCGTGCCGTTGATGCCGGCGATCAGCACCTCGCGCAGCAGCATCTTGCGCAGCTGCTGCGGACCCATCTGGTTGAGTGACAGGCCGCGGATCACCAGGGCCATGGTCTGGTTGCCGGTGTTGCCGCCGATGCTGGCGACGATGGGCATCAGCGTGGCCAGGGCCACCAGCTGCGCGATGACGGGTTCGAAGGCGTCGATCACACGCGAGGCGACGAAGGCGGTGAGCAGGTTCAGCGCCACCCAGGGCCAGCGCTTGCGGGCGCTGGTGACGGGCGAGGTGAACAGGTCTTCGTCGTCCTCGGACAGACCCACCTGACGCAGGCCCTCGCTCTGCGCGCGCTCGTTGATCTCGTCGATCACCGCATCCACGGTGATGCGGCCCACCACCTGGCGGTGCAGGTTCACCACCGGCGCCGAGATCAGATCGTATTTCTCGAAGGCGTCCACCGCGTCGCGGTCGCGGTCATCGGTGTAGAAGAAGGTGGGCTCGGGCAACATCACCTTGCTGACCTCGTCCTCCGGTTCTTCCAGCAGCAGGCGGTCCAGGGGCAGCACGCCGCGCAGGCTGTTGTTGCGGTCCACCACGATCAGTTCGTTGGTGTGCGGCGGCAGCGGCTTCTTGCGTCGCAGCAGGCGCTGCACGGCTTCCAGCGAGGCGTCCTCGCGTACCGCGATGAAGTCCAGGTCCATCATCGCGCCGACGCTGTCCTCGGGGAAGCTCAGCACCGAGCGCACCTCGGCCTGGTCGGCGCGGTCCACGTGCTCCAGCACGGCGGCGCGCTGCTCGTCGGGCAGACTGCTGACCAGATCGGCGATGTCGTCGGAATCCAGGGTGCGCATCACCGCCGAGATTTCCTCGGGCGCCATGCTTTCCACCAGCGAGCGGCGCACGTTGTCGGAGGCCTCCAGCAGCACCGCACCGCGCCGCTCGCCGCGCACCAGCGCCCAGGCCATCTCGCGGGCCTCGGGCGCGAGGTTTTCCAGCACGAAGGCGATGTCGGCGGGATGAAAGCGCATCAGCCGCTGTGCCAGCGCCGCCTGATGCTGGCGCACCACCAGCTGCGCCACCACGTCGGACTTGCGGTTCTCCGAGCGCGACAGCAGATCGCGCTCGATCGCCTGACGCGACAGCAGCTCGATCACCTGGGCACGGGCGTGCTCCAGATGTCGGTGATGGGGCGTGTCGGTGGATTCGGGCATGGCGGCGCGGGCAGGCGCGCCACGGTTGCGGCGCGTCCCGCGTATCTTACGCCTGCGCTTGCGACAGCCGCAGCGCGACCCGCGCCTATAATGCCGGCATGCGCTTCCGTTCCCCGTTTTTCTTCTCGCTGCTTCTGCTGGCCGCCCTGCACGGGCGCCCGGTGTGTGCCGAACCGGCGTCGCCGCCAGCCGATGCACCGCCCGCGCCGGTCTATCTGATTCCGGAACAGGACGCCAGGCGCGCCGTGGTCGCGCAGACCCGCGCCAGGGAAGAGGAGCGCGAGGCGGTGCAGACGCGCATCCAGGGCACGCTGGGCGCGATGCGGCACATGGGCTGGGTCACGCTCTCGGCGCTGGCCATGCTGTTCGGCTCCGCCGTGCTGGGCGTGGTGCTGGCGCTGGGCCGCAACCTCTACCAGAAGCGGCGCGGAACCTGAGCGCGGCGCGGCAGGAAAAGCCGCAAGGTTTTTACGCCCGCACCAGGCGCAGATGCGTGATTTCCGCCGGCGCGCCCAGGCGCAGGGGCGGGCCCCAGTAGCCGGTGCCGCGACTCGTATAGACCCAGAGCGACTGCCAGCGCTTCAGGCCGGCAATGAAAGGTTGCTGCAGGGGCACGAAGAAGTTCCAGGGCAGGAACTGTCCGCCATGCGTGTGACCCGAGAGCTGCAGGTGAAAGCCGGCCTCGGCGGCGCGCTCGGCGCTGCGCGGCTGGTGGGCGAGCAGGAGCTTCATCGCGATATCTGCCGGCGCACCGGCCAGGGCCTGATGCGGATCGCTGCGATGCTCGCGGTGAAAGACATGCGCGGAATAATCGGTGACGCCGGCCACCAGCAGACGCTCGCCCTCGTGCTCCAGCACCGCATGCTCGTTGAGCAGCACGCTCAGGCCCAGCTCGCGCCAGTGCGCGATCCAGTCAGGTGCGCCGGAGTAGTACTCGTGGTTGCCGGTGACTGCGTACACGCCATGGCGCGCCCGCAGCTGCGCCAGCGGCGCGACATGCGCGCGCAGCGCCGCCACGCTGCCGTCCACCACATCGCCGGTCACGGCCACCAGATCGGCATTCAGCGCGTTCACCGCCTGCACGATCTTGTGCAGGTAATCGTGCTTGATGGTGGGGCCGACGTGGATATCGCTGATCTGCGCGATGGCAAAGCCGTGCAGCGCCTCCGGCAGGCCGGCGATGGGCACATCGACCTGCACCACGCGTGCCAGCATGCGCGCATTGCGGTAGCCGATGAGCACCAGCCCGGCGCTGAGCGCCAGCACCGCGAGCGCCGAGACCTGCGCCAGCGTGGACAGCGGAATCAGTTCCGGGTGCAGCCAGTCGAGCACCTGCGCCAGCAGCAGGAGCAGTTCGCGCAACAGGCTCAGCACGAACAGGAAGGAGAACACGCCCATGGCCAGAAAGCCCAGGCCGCTGAGCGCATCGGGCAGATCGCGCTGCCAGACGATGCGCGCCAGCAAGGGCAGGGGCAGCAGCAGGGCGGAGGCCAGCAGATACGCGCCGGCCAGCCAGGGCAGCGGGCCGGCCGGCAACAGCGGCAGCAGGCGCCAGGCCAGATAGCCGTGCAGCGCGGCGCTGAGCGCCAGCAGAATCCAGGCGGCCGAAGATCTCATTACGTTCCCCAAAGCGGTTGATGAAGTCTGGTTTTCCGCATCGCCTGGCGATGGGGGGAAGGGTCAGGGCGAGGCATTGGCCACCATCGACTGGCGCTGCAGCCTGATCCGGCGGCGTCCCCTCAGCCTACCTTCCCGCCCGGCATGCGCCGAGAGGCAGAGCCAGAGCCTGCGTTGCGCCGACCGCTCTGATCCGCTACTGCGCATTCAAGGTCCCTTATGGCGCCGTTGCCGCCACTTGCAAGAGCCGGCCTTGATCCCTGTGCCTGCCACCCCCAAGTCTGAAGGCTCTACAGTAGCGCCCCATCGCACGCCGCCGACCGCCACGTGAGTCTTCGCCCGCCCCCTCTGCCCAAGCTGCAGCGCCCCGACACCGGACTATCGGGCTTCCTGCGCGTGTTCCGCTATACGCCGCGCGCGCTGCGCCTGGTCTGGGAGACCAGCCCGTTTCTGCTCATTGCCCTGGGCCTGCTGACCCTGGCCTCCGGCCTGCTGCCGGCGGCGGTGGCGTATGTGGGCGCGCGCATCGTCGATGCGGTGGTGGCGGCGATTGCCGCGAGCAAGGCCGCCGGCACGCCGGTGTACGGCGAGGTGCTGCGCTGGGTGCTGATCGAAGGCCTGCTGGTGGCGATCACGGCCGGCGTCAGCCGTGCCACCTCGCTGAGCCAGGCCCTGCTGCGCATCCAACTGGGCCAGCGCATCAATGTGATGATTCTGGAAAAGGCGCTGACGCTGGAACTCACGCACTTCGAAGACTCCGAGCTCTACGACAAGCTCACCCGCGCGCGGCGCGAGGCCTCGGTGCGGCCGCTGTCGCTGGTGATGCGCAGCGCCACGCTGATGCAGAGCGCGGTGGCCCTGCTCAGCTACGGCGCGCTGCTCACGCAGTTCTCGCCCTGGGCGGTGGCGGTGCTGCTGCTGGCCGGCGTGCCGGCCTTCATTGCCGAGGCGAAGTTTTCCGGTGAAGCCTTCCAGCTGTTCCGCTGGCGCTCGCCGGCCTCGCGCATGCAGATGTATCTGGAAACCGTGATCGCGCGCGAGGATCACGCCAAGGAAGTGCAGCTGTTCGGTCTGGGCCCGATGCTGCTGGGCCGTTACAAGGGCATCTTCGATCAGCTCTACGGCGAGGAGCGGCGTCTGGTGATCCGTCGCGATGGCTGGGGCTTCGGCCTGGGCCTGATCGGCGTGCTGGCCTTCTATGGCGCCTATGCCTGGGTGGCGCTGGCCACCATCGCCGGGCGCATCACGCTGGGCGCGATGACCCTGTATCTCAATGTCTTCCGCAACGGCCAGAGCGCAGTGACCAGCGGCCTGGCGGCGGTCAGCGGCATGTACGAGGACAATCTCTACCTGTCCACGCTCTACGAATATCTGGAAACGCCGGTGGCGCCGGCGCAGGGCAGCGCCACGCAGGGACCGCTGCCGCAGGACGGCGTGCGTTTCGAGAACGTCGCCTTCGTCTATCCCGGCAGCCGCGAGCCGGCGCTGCAGGACATCACGCTGCACATCCGGCCCGGCCAGTCGCTGGCCATCGTCGGCGAGAACGGCGCCGGCAAGACCACGCTGATCAAGCTGCTCACGCGCCTGTACACGCCCACGCAGGGCCGCATCCTGCTCGATGGCCTGGACCTGCAGGACTGGGACCCGCAGGCCCTGCGCGCGCGCGTCGGCGTGATCTTCCAGGACTTCGCGCGCTACCAGCTGCTGGTGGGCGAGAACATCGGCGCCGGTGATGTGCGCCATTTCAATGACGAGCCGCGCTGGCAGCAGGCCGCCGAGATGGGCATGGCCAGCGCCTTCGTCAAAGGCCTGCCGGCGCAGTACCGCACGCAGCTGGGCAAATGGTTCCGCGACGGCCGCGAGCTGTCCGGCGGACAGTGGCAGAAGATCGCGCTGTCGCGCGCCTTCATGCGCAGCGGCGCCGACATCCTGGTGCTGGATGAACCCACCTCGGCCATGGACGCCGGCGCCGAGGCCGAGGTCTTCACGCACTTCCGCCAGCTCATGCAGAGCCGCATCGCCATCCTGATCTCGCACCGCTTCTCCACGGTGCGCATGGCCGACCAGATCGTGGTGATCGACAAGGGCCGCATCGTCGAGCGCGGCGACCACGCCAGCCTGATGCGCGAAAACGGCATCTACGCGCAGCTGTTTTCCCTGCAGGCGCGCGGCTACCAGTAAGGCCCTGCTGCATTCCGGTGAGGCGCGCGCCGCGCCGCTGACGCACAATTCCCCCATCCGAACGAAAAGGGGAGATGAACATGCTGTCCTTCGAAAATCGCGTCGCCATCGTCACCGGTGCCGGCAACGGCCTGGGCAGGCAGCATGCGCTGGCGCTGGCCAGACGCGGTGCAAAGCTGGTGATCAACGATCTGGGCGGCGCGCGCGACGGTCGCGGCGGCAGCTCGGCGGCGGCCGAGGCGGTGGCGCAGGAAATCATCGCGGCCGGCGGTCAGGCCATCGCCAGCGGCGCTTCGGTGACCGATGCCGCGGCCGTGGAAGCGATGGTGGCGCAAGCGGTGGCCAAGTGGGGCCGCGTGGACATCCTCATCAACAACGCCGGCGTGCTGCGCGACAAGACCTTCAGCAAGATGACGCTGGAGGATTTCCGCTTCGTGGTGGAAGTGCATCTGATGGGCGCGGTGATCTGCACCAAGGCGGTCTGGGAGCGCATGCGCGAGCAGAACTACGGCCGCATCCTGATGACCACCTCGTCCACCGGCCTCTACGGCAACTTCGGCCAGTCCAATTACGGCGCCGCCAAGCTCGCGCAGGTGGGCCTGATGCAGACCCTGGCCCTGGAGGGCGCCAAGTACAACATCCGCGTCAACGCCCTGGCGCCGGCCGCCGCCACGCGCATGACCGAGGACATCATGCCGCCCGAGGCGCTGGCCAAGCTGCAGCCGGAAGCGGTGAGCGAGGGCATGCTGCATCTGGTGTCGGAGCATGCGCCCACGCGCGCCATCCTCTGCGCCGGCGGCGGCGCGTTCGAGGCCGCGCACATCACGCTCACGCAGGGCATTTACGTCGATGACTTCGGCGCCATCGCCGAGACCGTGGCGCAGCGCTTCGATCAGGTCCGCGCGCGAGAGAACGAGTTCGTGCCTGACAATGGCATGCAGCAATCGGTGTTCGAGCTGGAGAAGATTCAGAAAGGCCTGAAGCGCGGCTGAGCATGCGCCGCGGCCTGCTGCTGGCGCTGTTGCTGCTGGCCACCACGGCCGGGGCGCAGGAGGCGCTGCGCGAAGGCCGCTGGCGCTTTGCCGAAACCCTGGCGCTCGACGGCCTGCCGGCGCTGCCGCAGGCGCCCGGGCCGCGATCGTTCGAGGTCTGCCTGAGTCAGGCCCGGCCGCTGCCGCTGGATGCGCAGCACGAGCGCAACTGTCGCGTCGCCAGCCTGCGCTGGGAGCAGGCGCAGCTGAGTTATCTGGTCAGCTGCGAACGGCTGGAGGGCGGCATCGCCGAGTCGGCCGGCAAGGGCAGCTACCGCGAGGACGGCGCCGATTTTTCGGTGAGCACCAAGGTGATGGGCGCCGGTCATCCGATGTGGATGCGGCGCCACCTGCAGGGCGTTTATCTGGGTGCTTGCGAGTAGTGGGCTGTAACGGTCATTTCGGTAGTGAGCCGGCGAGCGCATCCGGCGCCGCTGTCGAGGCGCGAGGAGGAGGCATAGCCTGGACTATGGTGACGACGAGCAACGAGGGCAGCGGTGGCGGGGCGCCGCCGGACGCTATCGAAATGGCTGTTACAGTCCACTAAAGCCTCAGCTGTCGAAGGCGCCGCCGGCCGCGAGCTTGCGATACACCTGCTGCGTACCCTGGAAGTTTTCCGGCAGCGCCGTTTCGCCGCCGCGACAGACCAGCGCGCCGGTGGACAGCAGCGAGCCCGCCATGCTGGTGGCCACCGTCACGATCTTGCGCACCATCAGGAAGGAATCCAGGACGCCGGCGGCATGCAGATCGCCGTAGCAGCCGCGCGCGGCGTCCAGACCGTGGAAGCAGTCCGCCTCGCTCAGCACGCGATCCAGGCACTCTTCGGGCTGATGGCCGCTGTTGCGCACCACCCAGGCAAACGGCGCCTGCAGTGCCGACAGCAGCGCTTCGGCGCCCAGCCGGGCATCGTCCTGCAGCGTGCTGAGGCGGCTCCTGGCGGCCAGCGCCGCGCGCAGCATGGCCACGCCGCCGCCGGGCAGCACGCCCGTGCTCGCCGCGGCCAGCAGGGCGCGGCGGCCGTTCTCGGCAATCGGCATCCTGGCCTTGATCGCCACGTCCGTCGCCCCGCCCAGCTGCAGGCTTGCGGTGGCGCCGAGCAGGATCTGCAGGCGCTCCTGGCATTTGTCGCTGTGATCGAGCTGGCCGCTGGGGGAGGCCGTGCTGCGGCCCGAGCCTTCCATCTCGCTGCGCAGCAAGGCGATGCGGTCCTGCCGCTCGCGGGCATCGCCATGCGCGCCGTGCAGGATCGCGCTGCCGGCGTCCACCACCGCGCGATCCACACTGCCCAGATCGTCGCGGGACAGCGCGGCGATCGTGCGAAAGCCGTTCTCGACGAACGCGCTGCCGCCGCACAGGGCCGCCAGATCGCCCAGACATTCCTGGCGGGTGTCGCCGAACATCGGCGCTCTGACCACGGTCACATCGACCACGTTTTCGCGGGCATTGCGGACGATGGCGGTGCGCACGCCATCGGAGACATCGCCGGCCAGAATCAGCAGCGGACGCTGCTCGGCACGGGCGATCTCCATGGCCGGAATCAGGGCCTGCAGATCATCGAGTTCGCCATCGTGCAGCAGCGTCAGGGGCCGCAGCAGCTGACGTTCACCCGCAGACGCCGGCAGGCCGCTGGCCAGCAGGAGGCTTTCGAAGCGGTGACCGAGTTTCACGTCCAGCACATCGTGCATGGCATTGCCCATCTCGATCTTGATGACGCCCTCGCTGCCGACACGCGCATACGCATCGGCGAGCAGCGCGGCCAGCGGCGCATCGCCGTTGACGGCGGTGCGGGCCACGGCCTGCAGTGCGTGCTGATCCGCCGGGCGCGCCATCGCCGCCAGCTCGCTGAGCACCGTGGCGCCGGCCATCGCCAGGCCATAACGCATTTCGCTGACATTGAGCGGATGCGAGCTGGCGGCCATGCAGCGCGTCGCCAGCGCCGCCGACAGCACGATGGCGGTGGTCGTGCCGTCACCCACGGAAGCGGAAATGCTGATCGCGGCATCCCGCAGCAGGCGCACGCCCATCTCCTCCTCGCGGCCGGCGACTTCCATGGTGCGCGCGATCTCGACGCCGTCCTTGCTCAGGCGCGGTGCCAGACCGCTGCGATGTTCCAGGATGACATGCCGTCCACCAGGGCCCAGGGTGACCGCCACCACCTCGGCCAGGATGCGCATGCCCGAGGACAGCTTGCCCAGGGCACCGAAGCCGTCGCTCACCCGGCAGTTCTTTCCATTAGTCATCGTCTTGCCTGTTCGTGTTGAGATGCTTCATTGCGCTGCGCCCGACGTCCCGTCGCAGGGCGTGCAGCTTCGCCAGCCGGGCCCAGGTCCACAGCAGCTTGCGCTCCCAGTAAGCCAGGGAGTTGCGGACCTCGATCCCTTCTTCCCGATCGAGGCGCTGCTCGAACAGCGCCTGCAGTCGTTCAATCTGTTCCGCGCCCAGCTTCTCGTGCAGCATCTGACGCCGTTCTTCCAGACGAAGGATTTCCTCATCCAGCGCCCGCGCCGCATCGGAGAAAAAGAATTCGATCTCGTCGCTGCTCAAGCCGGCCTGCTCCCTGGCTGTGCCTTAGAACCTATCCGTGAATTGCGCACGTCTGCGTTGCTGCCGAAAATCGCGCCGGGCAAGGCGCGAAACGCAGGCCTTGGTGGTTCCAAGGCCAAGTTTCGCAACGCCGCACGGCGCGATTTTCGGCGCAACCCTTTCGGGACGGGGCCGTTTTGCCGCAGGGCGGCGTTGGCAGCCGCTTGCTTGGAACCACCAAGCGGCGCGTCTGCCGCCTTGCCCTGCGGCAAAACGACCTCCGTCGCAGACGCGCGCAATTCACGGATAGGTTCTTAGCCGCCACTGGCCACGAACTCCTCGCGGTGGACCCTGTGTTCCGGAATGTTCAGGCGTTCGCAGCTGGCACGCGTGGCCTCGACCATCGCGGCCGGGCCGCAGATGTAGACCTCGGGCTTGCGCGCGAGCGCAGCGAAATGCTGCTCGAAGGCCGTCACCGCATTGCCGGTGTAGCCCTGCCATTGCGGCGGCGGATCCATCAGCGCCAGATGCAGGGTCAGGCGCGGCATCGAAGCCGCCAGCTCGCGCAGCTCGTCTTCGTAGTACAAGGCCGCCTGATCCTGCATGCCGAAGAACAGATGGCATTCGCCGCGATAGTCCTGGCGCGCCAGCCCACGCAGCATGCTCAGCAGCGGCGCAAGGCCGGTGCTGCCGCCGACGAAGGCATGGAGCCCTTCGTCCTGATCGCCGGGCTGGAAGGTGAACGCGCCGAGCGGGGCGCGCAGCTTCAGAACGTCGCCGGGCACGGCGCGCTGCTGCAGATAGGTGGAAAAGCAGCCGCCCGGAACCAGGCGGATGAGGAATTCCAGAAGTCCGGAATCGTCCGCAATGTTGGCGAAGGAGAAGGCGCGCGTCTGCTCGCCGTCCGGCAGCTGCAGCTCTGCATACTGCCCCGGCTGGAACTCGATGCGCTTGGCTTCGTGGCTCACGGGGTCGCGCACCTGCAGCAGCAGCTTGTAGACCGTGCTGGACAGGCGTTCGACGATTTCGACCTGCGCTTCAAGATTCTCGCTGCTGCAGCTGCCCAGGCGGTCGCTGGTGTAGGGGAAGGCCAGCGCCATGTCGCTGCGCGGGAAGGTGTCGCAGGCAACCACGACGCCATCTTCTTCTTCCTTGGGCGAGAGCACCTGCACATTGACGCGATCGCCGAAGGCATATTCGCCTTCCATGCATAAGGCCTTGCAGCTGCCGCAGAAGGCCTTGCGGCAGGAGCACAGCAGAACCACCTGCTGGCGCAGGGCGGCGCTCAGAATGTCTTCGTTCTCCGCGCATTCGAACTGGTGCAGAGCGCCATCCTCGAAATTGGCGGTAATGGTGTAACGGCTGTCCATGCTTTGAAAAAATCCCCGGAAATGAAATTGAATTGACTGGTTCTGATGGCTGAGCGGCCGGCTCAGCTCGGATCGTTCGGCGAAGCTTCATCGCCCGCCGCGATCAGCCGCGCCACCGTGGGGCGCCTGAAGAAGCCGATCTTGCCTTTGGCACTGACGATGCAGCTCTCCACCCGCAGGGCGCTGCCGGTGTGCAGGTGACGGTCGCCTTGAAACAGGTCCCAGCGCAGCAGCATTTCGAGTTCTGTCGCGTAAACCCGGAACTCGCCGTCCTCGTGGATCAGAACGGTGGCGCCGACTGCCTGCGGGAGTCCATCCAGCCTCGGAATGGCCGGGGTGTCGCCGCTTCTGGTGTTCACGATTCGTCTCCGCCCGGCGCGATGATCGAATGAAAGCGGTCGTTGCGGGTGTGCGCGATGTAATCGTTCTTGCGCACATCCTCATCGCTGGGAAACGACACGATCTGCTCCTTGCATCGCGGGCAATGCAGCCTGCCGCCGACGCTCAGGGTCATGCCCGCGGAAAACTTGTGCGCGCAGGCGCCGCACTTGTAGCTGTATTCGAACTGCTTCGTGCTCAGCTCGTCTGGATATTTCATCTCGCTCCTCCCTCGCGCCGGATGACGATGCGGGCCAGCCCGCCGCACTTGGCGAGCGTCCCTCGTGAGCGGGGCGCGCAGGCGCACCCCGCTCACGAGGGCTCGCGCATCGTGGCTACTGGACGTGTATGGGCGTCACGTTACGGGCCTTGCGCAGTTCCTCGATCGGCGTCACCAGATAGTTCTCGGCGCGCAGCTTGAGGAGCTTGCTGACCAGCTTCTTCTCCACCGGGGCGAAGTAGTTGATCGGCATCATCGGCGGCTTGCAGGCCTTGCGGTACGCAACGCAGAGCTGGCCCAGTTCGATGGCGGAGTCGACTTGCGCGGCTTTCTCCCACCAGCTGTTCGCGACCTCGCGGGCGCAGCGGCCGTCGATGGTCTTGTGCAGCAGATCGTCATCGGACAGCGTTTCCTCGGCGTGCAGCTGCGAAACCCGCATCTCGATGCGCGATTCGATCCAGTTGGCTTCCTTCTTGAGATCGTAGGTCTTGCGGTCGGGACCCAGATGCTGCTCGCGGAAGTTGCGCAGCATCTCGATGCCCTCGCGGGCGGTGCGCAGGGTGCCGATCCGTTCCAGCCACTCATCGCGCGTGGGAGTGTGGTACCAGTGCTGTTTGGACATTGTCGTCTCCTCAGTAGACGCTATCGATCTTCGTTTCCAGGCCCAGCAGTTCGTTGGTGAGGACGAACTGATTGCCCAGTGTCATGGCCCGGCCGATGGTGGTGCTGACGTTGACCAGGAAGTCATAGACCGTGTACTTCTTGCCCAGGATTTCCGTGGCTTCGTCGCAGTCGATCACGATCTTGCCGTTGACCTTGATCCACCAGTAGCCGCCCCTGTCGTCGACGGCCAGCGCGGGGTTGTCATCCATCATCGGCCGGATCATTTCATCGACGATGACGTTGATCTCCTCGGTCTTCATCAGCGCCAGCACCACCGCGTCACTGGTGGGCAGCGTGCAGTTCTTCTCCGAGAGGAATTCGTCGACGAAGGCCTGTCCGGTCTTGTTGTTGGTTCCGGAGTTGTATCCGTTGATATTCGTGCTCATGGTCGATCCCCTTCTCAGTAGCCTTGCATCACGTCGGCGATGAATGCTTCGGCGTCGAAGCGGTAGTCGATCGGCTCGGCGAAACGGCGCGCCCAATCGTTGACGATGCGCCGCACCGCGGCCTCGACGCTCGCCTTGCAGGTGATGCCCTCGACCTGCAGCGGCAGCGTCTTGTAGATGGCCAGGAAGGCCTTGAGGGCGGCCTGCGTGCCGGGCAGATAGCGCTTGGTCCAGGCGCGCAGGTAGCGACGGTTGTGCGCGCCGTACACCGGCTCTTCATCGATCAGCATCTTCACGCAGAAGGCCTGCAGGGCATCGCTGGCCTGCTGGTGATAGGTGAGTGCCTGCGACTGGATGAACGGCGTCAGGGTGTCGCCATGCAGGCCCGCCAGGCGCTGGAAGAACTCGCGACGCACGAACTGGCCGAAGATGTGATCGTAGATGCCGTGAATCGCCCACAGCTGCTCGACCCAGTCATAGACGCCCATCCAGATGTGCTGGACGAACTCGCGCGCCGGCTGCCAGATCGGGTCCTGCATCCAGGCCTGCTTGGCGGCGGCCAGGCTCGGGTCGAAGTCGGCGAACAGCTTGCCGAGCAGGATGCGCTCCATCTGGATCATCTGGCCGGCGTCGTTCTTGTCGAAGCCCGCCTCGGAAATCCAGGTCTTCAGCAGATCGGACAGTGCGCTGTAGACGGTGGTCGAGTGCGCGCTGAACAGGCCGTACTCGTTGTAGACCAGGGCGCCGTAGTGCGTGCCGAGAATCTGGTTGCGCCAGTCGGCATTCATCATGCCGGCGTCGCCGCTTTCCGCCCAGCTCTTCATGGTGCGCTCGGCAGTCTGACCTTCCTCGGTCTTCTGCTTGACGTAGGGCATGAACCAGCGCTTGGCCGGATCGCGGAAGTAGAACCAGTTTCCGGCGATCACCGCGGTGGATTCGATGCTGTAGTTGGGACGCCCGCCCGGCCACTTCTGCACCGACTCGCCAACCTCCTGGCTGCCGGGCACCGAGTCCACGGAGTTCTGTGCGTGCAGCATCACGGCCTCATACTCGGTGAGGCGCCGCCAGCCACGCTTGGCGAAGGGAATGTGATCGCGCTTGCTCTCGAGCGGCTGCTCGGGAATGGCGGCCTGGATGATGGTCTGGCGATAGGGATCGACCATTCCTCTGACAAAGCTATTGGAAGACATGTTCTGTTCCTTCGTGAAAGACGTCGAAGTAGCAGGAGCCCACCCCTGCCCGTGCTGGGGCAAGGCTCCGTAAGCGCTGAGGGAGAAACCGGGCCCGGCTCGCGTCGGCGCCGCCAGAGACGGCGAGCCGGGCGCGGCCGGTTCCCGGCCACCGCTGTTCAGCCGGGCATGCGCGCGAAGCTCGGCAGGCCGGCGGCGATCTGATGGAACGGTTGCTGGTCAACCGTGAAGATCGCCACCTGCGGGCCGCCAAAGGCGTCCGGGCGGTCCAGCGTGCCGAGCTTGATCACCGTGGTGCCGGGCAGTGCCGGGGAGTGCGTCACCATGTGGGTGCCGCATTCCGGGCAGAACTCGCGGCTCACCGGATTTTCCAGATCGCTGCGCCGGAACTGCTTGACCTTGCCTTGCAGATAGCGGAAGCCGGAATCCGGCACCACCACGCAGACATTGGGACTGCCACCGGAAATGTACTGGCATTCCCGGCAGTGACACTGGGCGACCAGTGTCGGCTCGGCGTCGATCTCGTAACGCACGGCCTTGCAGTAGCAACCGCCCTGGATTTTCATGCTTGCTCTCCTCTTTGTGATGGATGCGGTGTCGTGCCGCATCCCGCTGGGTGGTCAGTGCGCAGGCTGCCAGTTCAGGATCCGCATCGGATCGGGAACGGTGAAGTTGATGCGCTTGAGATCGTCCAGTGTCCACATGTCGGTGGAACGCAGATGCGGCTGCGCCATCAGGGTCTTGCCGTCGCTGCGCACGCCGCCCGCGGCCTTCACCAGATCCGACAGTTCCCAGCCTTCGAACTGCTCGAAGAAGTTCTGGAATTCATAACGCTCCGGCTCCTGCAGCCACATGCGCTCGCCGTGCGGTTCGGAGAAGGCGAAGCGCTTGCCGTTCTTTTCCAGGAAGCTGGGCTTGAGCGCGCCCTTACCCAGCGTCGGGCAGAACGGCAGCGAGGAGGTGTGGTCGATGAAGATGCCGTGTCCGCGCTGCAGCATCCAGACCGCGCCGCTGAATCCGGAGCGGGGATCCTCGAAGCCCAGGGCGCGCCACTCTTCGTAGATCTTGCCGTAGTGCTCGTACCAGCCCGGATAGTTGGCTTCGAACCATTCCATGTCCTGACGGTCCGGCAGCTCCAGGCGGATGCCGGTCAGCGGCCACAACGCGAAGGCCAGCAGCGCCAGATCGTGATGCGCCCACACCGCGTCCTTCTTGGCATCGGCCAGGCACTTGGGCGACTTCAGGCCGAACTGCTGCAGGCGGCCCAGCCAGATGCCGGCCCAGTCCTCGTACACCCAGCGGTTCCAGGACTTTGCCCAGGGCTCCACCTTGAAGCGCGAACCGTACTCCAGCGCCGCGCCGACGAAAGGCGTGAGGAACTTGTGCTGGGTCCAGAACGCGTTGTCGAGATCGGTCTGCAGATACTTCATCGTGTCCGGGTTGTTCATGATGGAGACGATGGTCTGATAACCGTTGGCCATGTGCCGCAGCTCATCGGTTTCGATCGACAGGAACACGGTCGGGGTGATCTCGTCGCCATTGGCGGCCGCCCATTCGGTCAGCGCCACGATCAGCGGATTGGTGAAGCAGGCCTCGGCCACCAGCTGCAGATTAATCGAGCTTTCCACCGCGTCGCCGGCGAGGAAGCCTTCGCCGAAGGCGCGCTTGACGCCCGGGTACAGCGGGTTGATCGCGCGCAGCTGGCGCATGTTGGTGAAGCCGGCCGGATCGTAATAGTGCTTGCTGTAGTAGTAGCTGACCGAGGCGCACTGATTGACGTGGCGGACCTCGTCGATGACCTGCGCCAGATAACCGTTGCGCTGTTCCGGCGACTGCGCCGTGTCCCACAGCAGCGCCGAACCGGCGAGCGCGCCGTATTCACCGGTTTCGAGGAAGTTGGCAACCAGCTTCATGAACTCGCCCCAGCGCGGATGCACCTTGTTGCCGGCGTCGAGACGATCGAGTCCGTCGAGCAGGGTGCCGAACTGGCGTTCTTCCTTGGCCGACTCCATGCGCGCGTACTCCTTGGCGGTGAGCTTGAACTGCTCGCGCGTGTTGACGTCCATGTCGTACTTGGTCGGATACTTTCCGGCCTTTTCCTTGAAGTCCCAGGTGAAGTCCTGCAACCACTTGTGGACTTCCTGCGGATCGACGCTGCTGGGCGCCGGATTGTTCTTGAGGGCCTGCTTCACAGCCAGGTTCGATGCTGCCATGAGTACTTCCTCCAGTCTTGGTGATACCGCTTGCCCGCCTCAGTCTCCGGCGTCCTCGTTCATTCGCGGTATCGCGGACCATCCTCCTGCGGGATCGCCTGCTCGCGGACTTCAGATCGCAGCCGGTGCTTCTGACGCTATGGCGGCGACATTAGGCAGTCGCGGCAGGCTTGTCGCCTATCATTTGTTAGGAAATATCAGGGGGTGCACCGGGGCGAGAAAACGCAGTGCTGATGCGCCTTTCGCGTTTACATTCTCATTCACATTGGCGGCGTGAATGCCCGCTTTACACGGTGCTTCCGCTGCCCGCCTTGATCCAGGTCAAGCAAGGCTTCGGCTGATCGATGCAGCGCTGCGGCGCCGCCCGGACGCGTCACGCCGCCCTTGCAAGGCGGTGGATGCCAGCGGTGCGTGACGATGCCGCTTGCGGCCGGGCCCGGGCAAGCGCAATAAGAGGAAGCGGTGTCCTACAGCGCGGCGAAGCGGTCCGTGGCGTCCACCAGCCTGGCCAGCGTGCCCGGCTCGCTGGCGGCGTGACCGGCATCGGCGACGATCTGCAGCTCGGCTTCCGGCCAGGCGCGATGCAGATCCCAGGCCGAACGCATGGGGCACACCACATCGTAGCGGCCCTGCACGATCACGCCGGGAATGTGGCGGATGCGGCCGATGTCGGCCAGCAGCTTGTCGTCGCGATCGAAGAAGCCCTTGTTGACGAAGTAGTGACATTCGATGCGGGCAAAGGCCTCGGCGAAATGATCCTCGCCGAAGCGCGCCACCATATCGGTGTTCGGAAACAGCTTGCTGGTCGCGCCTTCCCAGATGCTCCAGGCGCGCGCCGCAGCGACGCGCACGGCTGCGTCCTCGCTGGTAAGGCGGCGGTAATAGGCGCTCAGGTAGTCGTGACGCTCTTCGCTCGGAATCGCGGCCTCGTAAGGTTCCCAGGCATCCGGGTACAGGCAGTTGGCGCCGTGCTGATAGAACCAGTCGATCTCCTGCTTGCGCAGCAGGAAGATGCCGCGCAGCACCAGCGCGCTGCAGCGCTCGGGATGCGTCTCGGCATAGGTGAGCGCCAGCGTCGAACCCCAGGAGCCGCCGAACACCAGCCAGCGCTCGATGCCCAGGTGCTCGCGGATGCGTTCCATGTCCGCGACCAGATCCCAGGTGCTGTTCTCGCGCAGCTCGGCATGCGGTGTGGAGCGTCCGCAGCCGCGCTGATCGAAGAGCACGATGCGGTAGCGCGCCGGATCGAAGAACTGGCGATGCCAGGCTTCGCTGCCGCCGCCGGGGCCGCCGTGCACGAAGATCGCCGGCTTGCCTTGCGGATTGCCGGATTCCTCCACATAGATCTCGTGCAGTTCGCTGACGCGCAGGCGCAGTGTGCGATAGGGCTCGATCGGAGGATAAGGCTTGGCCATGGTGGGGCTCGGTTCGGAACGCCGTCGTCGGAGTGTTTGATTCTCCCGGTACGCGCCGTTTGCAGCAAGCCGCCGGGCCGCTGTCGTTAGACATTCGCGCCGGCAGTTACTACCATCGATTGCAGCCCGCGCCACACCTCGATACAGGATGCTGAACTTGCTGCACGCCGCAAGAATTTCGCTGCCGCGAGGCCTCGCCCTCATCGCTGTGCTGATGCTCTGCGCGGCGCGCAGCGGGGCACAGGAGTCGGCAGGCGCTGGCGCAGGCACCGCGCTCAGCAACCCGACGCCAGCAGCTGCGGCCCCGGCGCCCGTCAGCACGGGTGCGCCGCCGGCTTCGATCGCCGCGCCGGCGGCGCCTGCAGCCCCCAGCGCCGTGGTGATGCCGGCGGTGGCACTGCCGCAGACCGTGCTGCCCGACAACCGCTTCCCGCGTTACGAGGCGCTCAAGCCGGCGGTGAGTTTCTGGACGCGCGTGTTCGGCGAATACTCCGAGCTGCAGAGCGTGGTGCATTCCACGCTCTATCCCAATCGCGTGTTCAAGGTGCTGGATTACCGCCAGGACGCCTTGTGGCAGGACCGCTTCCAGCTCGACAAGCGCCGGCGCGGCGAGGAGCAGGACGCCAAGGAAGAGTTCGACCGTCTGCTCAAGCAGGTGGACGAGCAGCGCTACGCGCCGCAGAACCTCAGCGGCGAAGCGCGGCGCCTCTACGATCTCTATGCCGATCTGCCCGGCGAGGACAAGTACCGCAAGCTGATCGGCACCGCGCGCGTGCAGCGCGGTCTCAAGGAGCGCACCGACAAGGCTCTGGAAGTCTCGGACCGCTATCTGCCGTCCATGGAGAAGACCTTCCGTGGCTACGAGCTGCCGGTGACGCTGACGCGTCTGCCGCTGGTGGAATCCAGCTTCAATCTCGATGCCTATTCCAAGGCCGGCGCCGCCGGCATCTGGCAGTTCATCCCCTCCTCGGCGCGCATCTACATGCGGCTCAACGAGGTGGTGGACGACCGCCGCGATCCCTGGGCCTCCACCGATGGCGCGGCGCGGCATCTGAAGGACGATTACACCCTGCTGCAGGACTGGCCGCTGGCGATCACCGCCTACAACTACGGCCGCGCCGGCATCGCCCGCGCCCTGGACAAGGTGCAGGGTGCCAGCCTCATGGACCTGATCAATCGCTTCGAAAGCGATCGCTTCGGCTTTGCCTCGCGCAATTACTACGCGGAGTTTCTCGCGGCGGTGGACGTGGAGCGCGCCTATCGCGCGCGCGCGGCCCTGAGCGCAGCGGCCAAGCCGCTGGAGTTCGAGGTGGTGGAAACCCAGCACTACGTGCCCTACGACACCCTGCGCCGCCTCTGCGGTGCCAGCGACGAGGCCTTCCAGCGCCTGAATCCCGCGTATCGGCCCGAAGTCATCGAAGGCAAGCTCTACGTGCCGCCGGGCCATCTGATCCGCGTGCCCTACGGCAGCGCGCGCGCCTTTGAGGTTGGCTACGCCAAGCTCGGCGAGCACGAACGCTTCGACAGCCAGCGCGTCATGTATCTGCTGCACAAGGTTGCCAGCGGCGAAACCCTGGGCCGCATCGCCCACGACTATCACGTGCCGCAGAAGGCCATCATCGCCGCCAACGAGCTGAAGTCGGTGCACGCGCTGCGCGTGGGGCAGGTGATCCGGATTCCGCCGCGCGAGGAAGCGCGGCCCGGTCCGATCACGGTGGCGCTGGGCGAGGCCACGCCCTCGCAGACCCTGGAGCAGAAGCTCAAGCAGGCGCGTGAGGAACAGCGTGAGGACGCCGCTTCACGCCAGTACGAGCAGAAGCAGAAACAAAAGCAGAAGGACAAGGCCAGGCTCAGCGTCGCGCGCACCCACAAGGTCGCCGCCGGGCAGACGCTCAGCGGCATCGCCAAGCGCTACAAGGTGTCGGTGACGGCGCTGCGCGAGGCCAACAACCTGCCCGAATCGGCCACGCTGCGCGTGGGGCAGAAGCTCAAGGTCCCCGGCTGATCACAGCCAGTAGGAAATCAGGAAGATCCCGATCATCGCCAGGCTCAGCGCGAGCTTGGCCAGGGTGCCGATCAGCATGCCGAACCAGGTGGCAAAGCCCACGCGTGCGGCTTGTGTGACATGGCTGCGCGCCATCAGCTCGCCGATCACGGCGCCGGCAAACGGCCCGATCAGCAGACCCGGAATGCCGAAGAACATGCCGGCGAAACTGCCGATCAGTGCGCCGCTCAGCGCCTGCTTGCTGGCGCCCACGCGCTGCGCGCCCAGCGCCGAGGCGACGAAGTCGATGGCCACGGTCAGCAGCACCAGCACGCCGAGCAGAATCAGGGTCGGCGTGCCGACGTGCCGGTAATCATCCAGCAGCGCCGCCAGCCATAGGCCGAAGAACACCAGCGGCGGACCGGGCAGTACCGGCAACAGCGTGCCGACCAGGCCGCCGGCAATCAGCAGCGCGACGCCGGTCCATCCCAGCAGCTGCAGCAGCGTGTCCATGGGCAAGGCTCCTGCGCCGCGGCATCGCGGCGACGGTGCTTATTTCTGCTTGAGCAGATCGCGGATCTCGACGAGCAGCCTGGCTTCCGCGCTCGGTTCCGGCGGAGGCGGCGGCGGCGCGGGCGCAGCTGCCTGCTCGCGCTTGAGGCGGTTGATCAGCTTCACGAACATGAAGATCGCAAAGGAGATGATGATGAAGTCGAAGACGGTCTGGATGAACTTGCCGTAGGACAGCAGCACCGCTGCCTTGTCGCCTTCAGCGGCCTTGAGCGTGAGCGCGAGATCGGAGAAATCCACGCCGCCGATCAGAACGCCGATCGCCGGCGTGATGACGTCGCCCACCAGCGAGGACACGATCTTGCCGAAGGCGGCGCCGATCACCACACCGACGGCGAGATCGACGACATTGCCGCGCATCGCGAATTCGCGAAACTCCTTGATCATGCTCATCGGCTCTTCCTTTGGTTCCCGGGTGCTGTGTTATTGGATGCAGGACGGCAGACCGCTGGCCAGATCCGGATAGCGCGGCGTGAACTTCAGCTCGCTGCGCAGGCGATCCGTCTTCAGACGCCTGGATTCTTCCATAAACGACCACATCGCGGGAGACAGTGCGGCTTGTGCCTGCGCGTAATCCAGCTGCGGCGGCTGCGGCAGGCCCAGCAGCTGCGCGCAGCGGATGAAGTAGTCCGCCATGCTGCTGGGCGTGCCGTCGCTGACGTGATAGGCGCGACCGGCGCGGCCGTATGCCGCCGCGTGCAGCGCGGCGCGCGCCAGATCATCGGCATGGATGCGATTGCTGCAGGGCGACTGCTCGGGCTTCACGATCGGCAGCCCCTGGCGCAGACGTTCGATGGGCAGACGTCCGGGGCCGTAGATGCCGGGCACGCGCAGGATGATGACCTCGCCCGCGCCCTGCGACTGCCAGTGCAGCAGCGCGCGTTCCGCATCCAGGCGCCGGCGGCCACGCGCGCTGCGCGGCGCCAGCGCTTCGTCCTCGTCGATCCAGCGGCCCTGGCAGTCGCCGTACACCGCCGGTGTGGAGATGTAGACGATGCGCGTGATGCGGCCGCGCTGCGCCGCCAGCCAGCCGCGCAGGCGCGCATCGCCTTCATCCTGCGTGGACGGCGGCGCGAACCAGAACAGCAGCGGCCAGTCGCCGATGTCCTGCGGCTGATCCAGATCGTGCAGCTGCCGCTGCGCGACGTCCGGCTGCAGCAGGCGTCGGGCATCGCGCAGCAGCGCGTGGGGCGTGCAGGGCGAGTCGTGCAGCAGACGCGCGACGCGCATGCCGATATCGCCGTAGCCGGCGATCAGCGCACGTGGCGGCAGCAGGGAGAAAAGTCCGGACATGGCCGGCAGTGTAACGCCGGCCTGCTGCGTCAGCGTGCAGCGGCCGCGCCTTTGCGAAGCGACAGGCCCAAGGGCAGCGATGCCCTTGGCCATCGCCCTGTCAGCTGCTCATGAAACCGATGTTGCGCGTGCTGAAATTGCGCAGATTGGGGAACACGGTGTCGAGATCGGCCGAGGACACGCCGAACCAGCTGGCCAGGGTCGCGCCCAGCTGTTCGGTCGAGTAGTAGGGAATCACGCGGCCGGAGCCGGCATCATCGCTGTTGTTGAGCAGCAGCGAGGGCATGGCGCCGTAGACGCCGCCGCCGGTCACGCCACCGCCGATCACCAGCGACTGCGAACCCCAGCCGTGATCGGAGCCGTCGCTGTTGGCGGTCAGGGTGCGGCCGAAGTCGGTGGCGGTGAAGGCGGTGACATTGCCGCTCACGCCGAGCGCTTCGGTGCTGGCCTGGAAGGCGCCGAGGCTGGCGCTGAGGTCGGCGAACAGCTTGGCCTGCGTGGCCAGCTGATTGTCATGCGTGTCATAGCCGCCCTGGCTGACGAAGAACAGCTGGCGCTTCACGCCCAGACTGCCGCGCGCGGCAATCATCTTCGCCACCATCGCCAGCTGCTGGCCGAGGCTGGAGCTGGGGAAGCTCACCGGCGTGCTGATGCCGTTGAGTGCGGTGGCCAGACGCTCGGCGGTGTTGATCGCGCGGCGCTGCACCTGCGAGACCTGCTGGATCATCGGATTGCTTTCGGCATCGGCCGCATCGAGCAGGCCGGTGAACAGCGCGCGGCGTGCGCTGGCGCGCGAGTCGCCGGCCTGCCAGTAACGCATGCGCGGTGCGCCGCTGCTGCTGAGCACATAGGGCACGGTGTCGATGCCGGCCTGCCAGGTGTTGCGGCCGGCGATGCTGATATTGGTGGCGAGGGCGCTCTGCGCGGCGGCGCTGGCCATCAGATCGGCGACGCGTCCGGCCCAGCCGCTGGGCTCGCTGCCGGCCATGCCCGCCATCACCTGGCGTTGCTGATCGATGTGCGAGAACAGCTGCGGCGGCAGCGGCACGCTCTTGGCCTGGAACTGCGCGCGCGTCAGCGGCGCCACCAGCGGACCGACATTGCCGACGATGGCCAGCTTGCCGTTGTTGTACAGCGACTGCAGTTCCGGACAGGCAGCATGAAAGCCGTAGCGATTGCTGCCGAGCAGCGGCAGCGACAGCAGCGAATTGAGCGAGAGCAGTCCGCTCAGCGGCAGCGTCAGCGTGCTGCGGATCGCGCTGTACAGGCCATAGGCGCTGGCCGAGGTGGGCACCACCAGATTGGCGGTGTCGCAGCCGCCGAACAGGAACACGCAGACCAAGGCGCGGTAATCGCCGGAGGCGCTGGAGGTGGCGGCGAGCGCGCGCTGATAGGCACCCAGCGTGGCGAACAGCGAGCTGCCGGCGGCGATGCGGACACCGAGCTGGAGCAGGCGGCGGCGGTCGGGATTCATGAACAGGACCTCGGATGGCAGATCAGGAGAACGGTTTTTTCAGCGCTGCACATAGGACTGCGGCAGATGCATCAGCAGGTCCAGCGCTTCGAACACCCGCACTTCCGGCTGTGTGGAGGGAATGGTGGCCAGATAGGTGCTGAGCTTTTTCTGCACCGTGGGCGAGGTGCTGCTGTTGTTCAGATACAGATCCAGCTGTGCCACCAGATTCACCGGCGAAGACGCCAGCGTTTCCCAGGGCCGCAAGTCCAGGCTCACCGTGGTGCTGTCGCTGACCGTGCTGTTCTTGCTGGCGCGGTAACGGATCGCGAAGTAGTACAGCGCGGTGCCGCCGTTGTTGACCGTGGACTCGTCGAGGATCTGCAGCTCCGGCGCCACCAGACCGGCATTGGCCAGGGCGCCCGGCGGGCTGTAGTCGGGACGGTAGAAATTGAAGACCGAGGGCGAGCGCAGCGGCGCCTGGGCGAACGCTGCTTCGGGATAGGGGAAGTCATAGCGGCCGTTGCCGGCGCTGGCCTGGAACAGACGCCACATCTGCGCCAGACGGATCAGCGGTTCGCGCACCTTGCCGTAGCCGCTGCTGCCCAGGGCCTCGCTGTCGAGCAGGATGGCCCTGGCCACCGCCAGCAGATCGCCGCGCACGCCCGAACCATTGTTGTTGAACACCGCCGCGACGCGGGCGACATAAGCCGGCGAGGGATTGCTGCTGACCAGACGCTGGATCAGCTGGCGGCTGATGAAGGGCGCGGTGTTGGCGTGGTTGAACAGCGTGTCGAGCACGCGGTTGAGCTCGGCGTCGGCGCTCTGTCCGGCGGCGATGCTGACGTTGTCGATGATGGTCTTGGCGCTGACATCGTGCATCGAGGCGGTGGCCTGCATCGGTGCGGTCCACTGCGCGGTGCCCCAGATGAAAGTGCCGCCGGGCCAGCCCCAGCCGGTCAGGGCATTGGCCTGCTGCTCCACCTGGGTCTGCGTGTAGGTGGCAATGGTGGCGCCGCTGCCGTCGGTCTGCGCGGCGCCATTGGCCTGCAGCTTGATCAGGCCGACGGTGAACAGCTGCATCAGCTCGCGCGAGAAATTCTCGTCGGCGCGGATGTTCTTGCTGGGGTCGGCCTTGCGGCTGCCGAACATGTTCAGATACCAGCCCATCGCCGGTGCGCGCGCCACCTCGCCGAGCAGCGTGCGGTAATTGCCCAGCGCGTTGCGGCTGAGGATGTCGTAGTAGTAGGCCAGCGCGCGCGGCTGGCCGGCCAGCGTGCTCTGATCGGAGACCACCAGAATCTGCGAGAGCGCAAAGGCCATGCGCTGACGCAGCTGATCGCTGCCTTGCACGGCGCAATACCACCAGGCTTCGACGCGCGCGGCCTGCGAGAGCGTGTAGCCCTGCGCGGTCTGCGCGTCCACCCGCGACAGCTCCGAGCAGGGCGTGGCGGCGGCCTGCGTCGCAAACCATTTGTCGTAGCTGGTCTGCGCGGCCAGCGAATTGATCTCGGCCTGCGTGCCGCCGAAGCTGGCGCGTGCCAGGAAGCGTGCCGCCGCAGCGCTGCCGATGGTCTTGCTGGCGGCGGTTTCCATCACCGCGGTGTCGCTGCCCAGCAGGCCGCTGTCGGACGCGGTGCTGCCGGTGCTGCCGCTCCCGCCACCGCCCCCGCAGGCACAAAGCAGGACGAGCAGGAAGGCGGGCGAGCGAGCGAGCAGTTTCATGGGGAGGACCCGACACAGGAAGCTGCAAGCTGTAACGGTTACTGCATCGCGCCGGCGCAGGGCCGCCGCGACTCAAGGGCGTGGATTGACGGACGGAAGGAGGCTTGCGTTTTGCACTACGGGAAACCCTTATCAGGCTGTGCCCGACAAAGGCGGAACGCTGGCGCGGGTGACGGAAAAACGTAAGCCTGAAGCGGCTTTTTCTACGAGGACAGGACGGTGAACTCCAGGCCCTGTTTGTAGAACTGCCGCGCTGCGTCGCTGTTCTGGGTGAGTTCGGACAGTCGCGCCAGTTCCAGATAGGCGGCCGGGCTGGGCGCGACGCGCAGCACCGCGTCGAGATAGCTGCGCGACTTGCCCCAGAGCTTGTTGCGCAGGCAGACGCGGCCGGCGGTGATCAGCAGCTCGGGGCGTTCGCCGTAGCGCAGCAGCCAGCTCTCGATGGCCGCAAGCTGGCTGAGTGGCTCGTCGCTGTGCAGCTCGCCGTAGAGCGTGGCCAGGGTGGCGTCCCAGTCGCGCGCCATCACCTCGCTGATCAGGGCCAGGGCCTCGGCATGCGCATTGAGCCGTGCCAGACCGCGCAGATATTCGTTGCGCACGGACGCCTGCTGGCGCAGCTCGCGCGGCGCGCTGTCCCAGACCGTCTTGAGCCGTTCCAGACGCGCCTGCTCGCGTGCGTCGCGCAGGCAGGCCAGCAGCGCCGGCGTCAGCAGCTCGGTGTAGCGCTGCTCGCTGAGCAGGGCGCGCGCGCCCGGTTCCAGCAGCAGCTGGCGCAGCGATTCGTGCGCCTGCAGGCCGGCATAGCTCAGCGCCAGCAGTTCCAGCGCGTAGGGATGCTGGGCATTGAGGCCGCGCAGCTTCAGCGCGGTGTCGCGCGCGGCGGTGTGCTGGCCGCGTTCCAGCTGCAGCTCGGCCTGCGTCAGCAGCGTCGCGAATTCCATTTCCGGCGCGATCTCGCTGGCCAGACGCAGGTAGTGGTCGCGACGATCGCCGGCGCCCAGCTGCTGCGCGGCGCGCGCGGCGGCCAGGTAGTTGAGATGGCCGGCGTGATGGTCGGCGGCGCGGCGCACCAGCTCGATCTCGGCGCGCTTCCAGTTGCCTTCCAGCAGACGCAGCAGGCCGGCCTCGAAGGATTCCTGCGCCTTGCGCTCGCGACGCTGCGCCAGCGCGCGGCGCACGGTCATGGGCAGCACCAGCATCGCCAGCAGCAGGCGCAGGCCGCCGCCGAGCAGCAGCAGTATCAGCGCCAGACTGCCGATCAGACCCAGCAGCGAGGTCTCCACGATCCAGTGATGGAAGCTGATCAGCACATACCCGGTTTCCGCGCGCAGATAGAACGCGGCCATCGCGCCCAGGGCCAGCACCGCCAGGGCAATCAGCAGCACGCGGATCATGGCGCGGCGGCCAGGAACTGGCGCAGCAGGCCGAGGCTGCGGCTGGTGTCGGGCAGCGGCGGATTGAGGTCCAGCGGCTGCAGGCGCTGCAGCTCGGCCTTGGCCGCGGCCACGCCGGGATCGTCGTCGCGGAAATAAGCGTCGAGCCAGGCGCCGGCGGATTCGGCCAGATCGCGGAAGCTCACGGTGTCACGCCGCAGCAGCGCCACGCGCGCGCCTTCCAGCTTGAGCGCCAGCACCTGCACGATCAGCGCTTCCTGTTCCTGCGTGAGCAGCTGCGGCGCCGGACCGTTGTCGCGGCGCACGGTGAAGATATCGCCCAGGGCCTGACGCACCGAAGCCCAGAGCCGCCCGTACCAGGGCGCGTCATCGGCCACCAGCACCCGCTGCGGATGCGCGTCGAAGCGCGAGGGCGCATGCGTGGCCAGCGGCAGATGCGGCACGCGCTCGATCAGGCTGGAGAGCGTCAGCGCGGCGCCGGTGAAATCGGGCAGCGGCACGGCCTGCAGCTGCGCCCTCTCTTGCGCCAGGGCCTGACGCACGGCGTACAGGCGCGGCTCGCGCAGATTGGCCAGGCGCGCGTCGGCCTCGTCCAGTGCGACGAGGGCGGCCGGCACGTCGCCGGCCAGCTGCAGACGGTCGCTGGCCAGCAGCAGCAACTGCTCCACGGAGGCCAGCTGGAAGCGGCCGCGGCCGCCGGAGAGCTGTTCCTTGAGCTGGCCCAGGCTCTGGTCCTGGGCATCGAGGCGCTGCGCGAAGCTGGACACCTGGCTGCTGCTGCGCTGCGTGCTGGCGGCGAGATCGGCCTGATGCGCCTCCAGGCGGTCGGCCTGTGCTTCCAGGGCATTGAGGCCGCGCACCAGCTGCTGCTGGGTGTCGCGCTGCAGCGCCAGGCTGCTGGCGATGCGCGTGTACAGCCAGGCGCCGCCGCCGGCCAGCAAGGCGGCGAGCAGCAGCAGCAACAGCCAGCGGCGCAGCGAAGCGCCGCTGCTCTCGGAGTCCTCGGTCACGGCCTTATGCGAATCCACGATGTGTTCGATTGAAAAACGGTTGCGGATGCCGGTCTACGACGCCAGCGCTTGTTCCAGGCAATGCAGATAAGCCGCGTCGCTGACCTGCTCGGGCAGCAGCAATGGGCCCTGACAGCCCAGCGTGCGCGCCTGTTCTACCACACGCTGGCTTGGCACAACCAGCCGGGCCTGGCACAGCAGCGCGCGCGCCGCCTCGTCACACAAGGCCAGCAGCTGCTGCAAGGCCTCGCCGCTGGTGAGCAGCACGGCGTCGCAATCCTGCAGCGCGGCGCGGACCCGTTCCGGCGTGTGTGGCAAGGCCACGCGCCGGTACACCGCCGCCAGCTCCACCTGTGCGCCGCGCGCGCGCAGGGTCTCGGCCATCAGCTGGCGCGACTTCTCCCCGGTGACGATCAGCAGACGCTGGCCGGCGACGGCCTGCAGCAGCGGCAGGGCCAGCACGCCCTCGCTGGAGAAAGCGTCCTCGGGCAGCAGCGGCAGCTGGCCGCGCGCCTCCAGGGCGACGGCGGTGGCGGCGCCGATGGCGATGCTCTGCGGCCAGGGACCGGCATCGAGCTGCGCGGCGAACTCCACGGCATTGACGCTGGTGAAGATCCAGGCTCTGGCGCCGTGCGCCTCGCGCAGCTGGCGCGCGGCGGCGGCCGGCTGGCGCACCGCCTCGATGCTCTGCAGCGGCAGGCGCCGGACCTCGGCGCCGCGCGCCTGCAGCAGACGACAGAGGTTTTCGGCCTGCGCCGCCGGCCGCGTCACCAGTACGCGCCGGCCTTGCAGGCTGGCGGCGGCGCTCACGCGGTGTGTATGCCCAGGGCCGCGAGAATCTCGCCGGCGCCTTGCGCCAGCAACTGCGTGGCGAGCTGCGCGCCCAGCTGTGCGGCATGTGCCGCCGGGGCACGCGATTCGCAGCGGATCAGGCGCGAGCCATCGGGAGCGCCGACGATGCCGGTGAGCAGCAGCTGGTCGCCCTGCGCCACGGCGTGCCCGGCCACCGGCACCTGACAGGCGCCGCCCAGGCGCGCGTTCATGCTGCGCTCGGCGGCCAGACGCGTGGCGGAGGCCGCATCGGCCAGCGGTGCCAGCAGCGCCTGTGTGCGCGCGTCGTGTTCACGGCATTCGATGCCGATCACGCCCTGGCCGATGGCAGGCACGAAGCGCTCCACGGCAAAGCTTTCGCGGATGCGCGCGCCCAGGCCCAGGCGCGACAGGCCGGCGTGGGCGAGCAGGATCGCGTCGTAGAGCGCCTCATCGAGCTTGCGCAGGCGCGTGCCGACATTGCCGCGCAGATCGCGGATGGTGAGGTCGGGACGCATCGCGCGCAGCTGCGCCTGCCGGCGCAGGCTGGAGGTGCCCACCACCGCGCCCGCCGGCAGATCATCCAGGCAGGCGAAGTGATTGGAGACGAAGGCGTCGCGCGGGTCTTCGGTGGCGAGGAAGGCCGCGAGCTTGAGGCCCTCGGGCTGCTGCACCGGCACATCCTTCATGGAATGCACGGCGATGTCGGCGCGCTGCTCCAGCATCGCCTGTTCCAGCTCCTTGACGAACAGGCCCTTGCCGCCGACCGCCGCCAGCGGGCTGGACAGCAGCTGGTCGCCGCGCGTGGTCATCGGCACCAGTTCGACCTGCAGCTGCGGATGCGCGGCCTGCAGCCGGCTCTTGACGTGCTCGGCCTGCCAGAGCGCGAGCGGTGACTCGCGCGTTGCGATTCTTAAGAGCATGTGAGGCGTGAGGAGTGAGGCGCAAAAAAGATTAAGGGTGGTGCAATCGCGGTGGGCGCGGAGTTTAACGCCTCACCCCTCCCGCCTCAGGCCTCGGTGAGGAAGCGCCGCACTTCCGCCAGGCGCCGGCGCGAGACCGGCAGCGGTTGCGCGGCGTGCTTCATCTTCAGCCAGTGGTGCTGCTCGCCGTGACGATCGCGGTCGAGGCTGGCGATGAACTTGGTGTTGACCAGGGCCTTGCGGTGGATGCGCAGGAACTGCGGCTGCAGATCCTCTTCCAGGGTCTTGAGCGATTCTTCGATCAGCACCTCGCCGTGCAGATGCGCGACGGTGGTGTATTTCTGGTCGGCGAGGAAGTACACCACGTCCTGCACCGGCACGCGCACCAGACCGTCACGGGTGGTGGCGAGAATGAATTCGCGCTTGAGCGGCTTGTCGGCGGGCGCCGCGACTTCGCGCGGACGCTGCGCGCGGGTGGGCTTGCGCACGCGCTGCAGGGCGTCGCGCAGCTTCTCCATGCGGATCGGCTTGAGCAGATAGCCCTGCGCGGCGGCCTCGAAGGCCGACACCGCGTGCTCGGAATAAGCCGTGGTGTAGATCACCGCCGGCGGCACATCCATTTCCGCCAGCTGGCGTCCCACCTGCAGGCCGTCCATGCCGCCCATGCGGATGTCGAGCAGCACCAGATCGGGCTCCTCGTCGTCGATCACGTCCAGGGCCGACTCGCCGTCGGAGGCTTCGCCCACGACCTCGTAGCCGGGAAACTCCTGCAGCAGACGCTTCAGACGCTCGCGAGCCAGCGGCTCGTCATCCACGATCACGACACGCATGGGGCACTCTCCGTGTAAGTCAGTCCGCCGTCTTTCTAGGTGCGCGGCAAGGGCGCTGTGAGTCGTGACAATACCAGTCTGGCGCGAAACACGCCGCCCTCCAGCCGCAGGTCGCGGCCCAATTCCAGCCGCGCACCGTCACCGTAAATCAGCTTGAGGCGTTGGGCAATATTGTCGACGGCGACGCGATTGCCATGCTTGTTGCCGGCGTCCGGCGGCATGGGGTTGCTCACTTCCAGAACCAGGCGGCCGAAGATCTCGCGCGCGGCGATGCGTACCGTGCCGTTCTGCGCCAGACGCGAGATGCCGTGGTGCACGGCGTTCTCGATCAAGGGCTGCAGAATCAGCTTGGGCACCGGCCATTCCAGCAGCTCCTCGGGAATGTCCCACTCCACGGCGAGCTTGTCGCCCAGGCGCAGCTTCTCGATGCGCAGATAGGCGCTGCACAGGGAAATCTCTTCCATCAGCTGCGCCATCTGCTGGCCTTTCTCCAGGCTGGCGCGGAACAGGTCGGAGAGGTCTTCCACCATCATCTCGGCATCGTGCGGACGGATCTGGATCAGCGCCGCCAGGCTGTTGAGCGAGTTGAACAGGAAGTGCGGTCGGATGCGCGCATTGAGCGCCTGATAGCGGGCCTCGGCCTCGGCGCGCACCTGCATGTTCCATTGGTGGCGGATCCAGAAGTAGCGCAGCAGCAGCAGCGCCACCACTGCGGCAATCGCGGCGTGGCGCAGGATGAAGGGCAGGCGCTCCTCGTTGCCGATGAACTGCCAGCTCATGGCCTGATTGAGGTAATAGGTCAGCTCGGCGATCAGGGTGACGATGACCACCAGCAAGCCCCAGCAGGCGAAGAACACGATGCCGGGCCGCGCGTACTTGAGCCAGCGCCGCGCCCAGCACAGGGTGGCGGCGGCGCAGAGGCTGATCCACTGCAGATACACGGTGAGCAGCAGGCCGCGTTCCACTGCTTCCACGCCGCGGCGTTCGCCCGCCAGGGTCAGCACCAGCGCCAGCATCGCCATCGAGAAGGCCAGCGTCAGCACCGGACGCCCCTCGCAGAAGTTGGGGATGAGATCCAGCCGGTGGCGGCTGAGGGGCGTGATGCGCTGCACGGGCGGGAGCGGGGTTTGGCGGTGGCGCCTGAATTCGGATGCGCAAGCTTCGCAGCGTGGCGCGCGCCGGGCAAGCTGCGGCAGACACCGTACAGCCGGCACCAGGGCCTGCTAACGCTATGGCGGTCGCTGTGACGGAGGCTGTTCTGGCGCAGGGCAAGGCGGCAGACGCGCCGCTTGGTGATTCCAAGCCAGCGGCTGCCAACGCCGCCCTGCGCCAAAACCGCCCCGTCCCTTCCGGGTTGCGCCAGAAATCGCGCCATGCGGCGTTGCGAAACTTGGCCTTGGCACCACCAAGGCCTGCGTTTCGCGCCTTGCCTGGCGCGATTTCTGGCAGCAACGCAGCGATCGTCCATAGCGTTGACAGACCCTGGTCGCCCGCCGGCCCTTGTGACCCGGCAGCGGCGTCTATAATCCGCGTCCCGTTTTGGTATCAGAGCCTCGCGCACATCATGTCCGGCAATCAGAAACTGTGGGGCGGTCGCTTTGCCGAATCCACCTCCGCGCTCGTCGAGAAGTTTTCCGAATCGGTGAGCTTTGACGCCCGCCTGTACCGGCAGGACATCGCCGGCAGCCAGGCGCATGCGCGCATGCTGGCCAAGGTCGGCGTGCTCAGCGAGACCGATGCCCAGGCCATCGTGCAGGGCCTGGATGCGATCCGTGACAGCATCGAGTCCGGCCGCTTCGAGTGGAGCGAGCAGCTCGAAGACGTGCACATGAACATCGAGGCGCGGCTCACCGAGGCCATCGGCGAGGCCGGCAAGCGTCTGCACACGGGCCGCTCGCGCAATGATCAGGTGGCCACCGATCTGCGCCTGTACGTGCGCGACACCATCGATGCGCTGCTGCCGCTGATCGACCGCGTCACCGAAGGCCTGCTGAACCTGGCCGAGCGCGAGGCCGACACCGTGATGCCGGGCTTCACGCATCTGCAGATCGCCCAGCCGGTGAGCTTCGGCCATCACATGCTGGCCTGGCGCGAGCAGATGCTGCGCGACCGTTCGCGTCTGGTGGACTGCCGCAAGCGCCTGAACCTGCTGCCGCTGGGCGCCGCCGCCCTGGCCGGCACCGTGTATCCCATCGACCGTCACTACGTGGCCGAGCTGCTGGGCTTCGACGGCGTCACCGAGAACTCGCTGGACACGGTCTCGGATCGCGACTTCGCCATCGAGTTCTGCAGCGTCGCCAGCCTGATCATGGTGCACCTGTCGCGCTGGAGCGAGGAGCTGATTCTGTGGGCGACGCCGATGTTCGGCTTCGTCAATCTGCCGGACCGTTTCTGCACCGGCAGCAGCATCATGCCGCAGAAGAAAAACCCCGACGTGCCGGAGCTGGTGCGCGGCAAGACCGGCCGCGTGATCGGCAATCTGCAGGCGCTGCTGGTGCTGATGAAGGGCCAGCCCCTGGCCTACAACCGCGACAACCAGGAAGACAAGCCGCCGCTGTTCGACAGCGTGGACACCGTCAGGGCCTGTCTGCAGGTCTATGCCGAGATGATTCCGGCCATCGAGGTCCGCCGCGAGAACTGCCGCGCCGCCGCCGCCAAGGGTTATTCCACGGCCACCGATCTGGCCGACTACCTCGTGCGCAAGGGCCTGCCGTTCCGCGATGCCCACCACGTGGTGGGCAGCACCGTGGCCTATGCGCAGAAGAAGGGTTGCGACATCGCCGAGCTGGATCTGGCCGAGCTGCAGGCGCAGTCCAAGCTGATCGAAGCCGATGTCTACGCCTGCATCAGCCTGGAAGGCTCGCTGGCCGCACGTAACCACTACGGTGCCACCGCCCCGACCCAGGTGCGCGCCGCCATCGCCCGCGCGCGCCAGCGTCCGAGCTGATTTCCGGCATCACAGCGGGGATTGACGGACTTGGCGGGCTAGGGCGGCGCGCGTACAGTGCGCGCCGGTTTTGTGACATTTTCATGAACACTTCCGTCCTGTCCATCCCGCGTCGCATCTGGCCGGCGCTCGCCGCGCACGCGCTTCCCGCCGCGCTCACGGCGGCGGCGCTGTATCTGTCCGTACAGCGCAGCGACGATGCGGTCTGCCTGCTGATCAATCTGGGCCTGTTCGCGGTGCCGGCGCTGCTGGTGGCGGCGCTGTCCGGGCGCCTGAGCTTTGCCATCGCCGTGGCCAGCCTGCTCAGCGTGCTGCTGTGGACGGTGGGCGAGTTCAAGAAGATCTACTTCGACAACCGCCTGGCGCTGCTGGACTTCACCTTTCTCTCCGAGCCGGCCAACTGGAGCATCGTGCTGCGCTATCCGCGCCTGGAATGGGCGGCGGCGGGCTTCCTGCTGGCCTGCGTGCTGATGGCCATCTGGGCCTGGTGGGCGCGGCGCGGCAGCGCGCTGGGCTGGACGGCGCGCGGCGTGTGCCTGCTGCTGCTGGCCGGCTGGAGCACCTTTGCCTGGCAGAACCGCCACTACCACAGCTGGGAAGTGTTCCGCGACGATGCCGATTGCGGCCTGCTCAAGACCTGCGGCGTGATGAGCCGTCTGGTCTATTCCTACGCGATCTTCGAAGTGCCCGACGCCCTGCCCAGCGGCGACCCCACGCTGTTCGCATCCAGGGCGCAGCAGCTGCAGCCGGTGCCGGCGGCGCTGCCCGGCGCGCGCCCCGACGTGGTGGTCTGGCTCAACGAATCCACCTTCGATCCGCGCGACTACCAGGTGCCCGGCGCGAAATGGCCGCGCCTGAAGATGTTCGACAAGCTGCCGGAGACGCGCGCACGCGGCCTGCTGCGCGTGCACACCTTCGGCGGCAAGACCTGGCTGTCGGAGTTCTCGCTGCTCACCGGACTGGTGCCGGATGATTTCGGTGCGCGCCGCACCACGGTGTTCAATGCCGTGGCGCCGCATGTGCAGGACAATCTGCCGCAGCGCTTCCGCGCCAGCGGTTATCGCGCCATCGTGCTGATGCCGACCATGAAGCGCTTCTACGGCGCCGCGCGCACCTACGAGGCCATGGGTTTCGAGCAGGTGCTGACCCTGCGCGATTTCCCCGAGTACGACAACATTCCCGGCGACGAATGGGATATCGCCGAGAGCGATCGTCTCGCCGAGGCGGCGGTGACCCTGCTCAAGCGCAATGCCCAGGCCAGCGCCGGTGAGCATCGTCCGCTGTTCCTGTACATGCTCTCCATCCACGAGCACGCGCCGTACTCGAAGAAAACCAAGCCGCTGCCGGGCCTGGTCAAGACCGGCCTCAAGCCCTCGCTGGCGGCCAAGCTCAGCGATTACCAGGCCAAGCTCGCCAAGCTGGATCGCGGCATCGGCATGCTGGAAGCCTGGATGAGCCAGCAGTCGCATCGCACGCTGTGGGCCTACTTCGGCGATCATCAGGCTTACTTCGAAGAACCGCAGCCGCCGTATGCCTACGCGCTGCCGCAGCCGGACTACGTCACGCAGTACCAGATCCGCGCCAACTTTCGTCCGCTCAATCCTGTCGACGCGCCGGGCTTTCTGGATATCGCCCTGCTGCCCTCGCTGATTGCCGACTATGCCGGCCTGGAGCGCGACACCTACTTCGACGGGCTGTCGGCGATGCGCCGGCTCTGCGAAGGCAGGCTCGAAGACTGCGCGGACAGCGCGCTCAAGGACAGCTTCAAGGGCTGGGTCTACCGCCCGCAGCTGGCCTTGCTGGGGCATTGAGGCGCTGCGAAAGATAAAGAATCACGCCCAGGCGCAGGCAAAGTCATCAGCTGCGCCGCAGCGCGCCGCTGTCGCCGCTTTTGAGCGCCTTGGCGCCTCTGCGTGATTCTTGTGCTGTTTCGCTGCTGTCAGGCCCCTCAGCCCTCCGACAGATAGGTATAGCCGCTCAAGCCCGCTTCCAGCTCCGCGAACAGTGCGTCCTGCGCCATGCGCGGCAGCTGCGTGGCGGCGAGCTTGCTGCGGTAGGCGGCGGAGAGTTTTTCCGGTTCCAGGTGCACGTAGCGCAGCAGCTCGTCGGTGCGGTCGCCCTGCTCGGCGCCGGCCAGCTGCCAGCCGCCCTTGCCGTCCAGCACCAGGTTCACGGCATTGGTGTCGCCGAAGAGGTTGTGCATGTCGCCCAGGATTTCCTGGTAGGCGCCGACCATGAAGAAGCCCAGCAGATAAGGCTCGTGCTCGCGCAGGCGGTGCAGGGCCAGGGTCGGCATCAGGCCTTCGTGGTCCACGTACTGGTCGAGGCGGCCGTCGGAATCGCAGGTGAGATCGCAGAGCCGCGCGCGCAGCTCGGGGCGCTCCTGCAGACGGTGGATCGGCATGATCGGAAACACCTGCTCGATGGCCCAGGCATCGGGCATGGACTGGAACACCGAGAAATTGCAGAAGTACTTGGGCGAGAGCTTTTCGCGCAGCTCGTCGATGGCCTCGCGATGCGCGCGGATCGCCGGGTCCAGCTTGGGCAGCACGGCGCGCGCCAGGGCGTAGTAGGCGGCTTCGGCGTAGGCGCGCTGCGGCAGGCTGAGCAGGCCCAGGGTGTATTGCAGCTGCACATCGGCGAAGAACTGCGCGCCATCGTGCAGGGTCTCGATGGGCCCTTGCTGGTCGATCTGCGCAAACAGCGCGTGCAGTTCCTGCAGCATGGCCGGGGCGTCGGCTTCGGGCGCGGGCAGGGGCTGCTGCGGGGCCTCGTCGTGATCCACCACATCGGTGATCAGCACCGCGTGATGAGCGGTGAGCGCACGGCCGGATTCGGAAATCAGGTCCGGCTCGGGCTCGCCGGCCTCGCCGCAGACCTCCTGCAGGGTGCGCAGGATATTGCGGGCGTATTCGCGCAGGCTGTAGTTCATGGAGCAGAAGGAGCGCGAGCGCGTGCCTTCGTAGTCCACGCCCAGGCCGCCGCCCACGTCCACCACCTTCACCGGCGCGCCGAGCCGGCGCAGCTCCACGTAGAAGCGCGCCGCCTCGCGCAGGCCGCGCGCCACGTCCTGGACATTGGCGACCTGCGAACCGAGGTGGAAGTGAATCATCTGCACCGCGTCCAGATGCCCGGCACGGCGCAGGATCTCCAGCGCTTCGAGAATCTGCGGCGCGGACAGACCGAACTTGGCCTTCTCGCCGCCGGTGTTCTGCTGGGTGCTGGTGAAATTGGCCGACAGGCGCACGCGCAGGCCCACCAGCGGCGCGACCTGCAGGTTGGCGGCTTCCTCGATCAGCAGCGGCAGCTCGGAGAGCTTTTCCACCACGATGTAGACGCGATGGCCCAGCAGCTGGCCGATCAGGGCGCGGCGGATGTAGGCGCGGTCCTTGTAGCCATTGCAGACGATCACGCTGCCCGGCCGCGCCAGGCCCAGCACCGCCGCCAGCTCCGGCTTGCTGCCGGCTTCCAGGCCCACGCGCTCGCCGCCGTGGCGGACGATCTCCTCCACCACATCGCCCTGCTGGTTGACCTTGATCGGGTACACCGCCGTGTAGCGGCCGGCGTAGTCCAGCTCCTGGATCACGCTGGCGAAGGCGCCGGTGAGCTGATCGACGCGGTCGTGCAGGATGTCCAGGAAGCGCACCAGCACCGGCAGCTGCAGGCCCTGCTCGGGCAGGCTGCGCGCCAGCTCGTAGAGGTCGATGGCGGCGCTGCTGCGGCCACGGTCCGGCAGTACGCTCAGGTGGCCCTGGGCATTGACGTCGAAATAGCCCTCGCCCCACTGCGGCAGGTTGTAACGCTCCCGCGCCTGGGCCAGGCTCCACGGCTGCTGCTTGTCATTCATTTTCGATGGTCACCCGATATACTCGCGCGGCATTTTTGACCGCCTGCGGCGTGGGGCGGGAATCCGTAATTTTAGGTGATTGACGATGACACTGGATCGCAGCTGGTTTACCGAGCCGATGGAGAGCACCGGCACGGCGTTTTCACTCAAGGCCGAGAAGGTCCATGAGGAGCAGACGCCCTACCAGAAGATCGAGATCTTCAAGACCGAAACCTTTGGCTGGCTGATGACCATCGACGGCTGCACCATGGTCTCCACCCGCGACAACTTCCTCTATCACGAGATGATGTCGCATCCGGCGCTCAACTCGCATCCGAATCCGAAAAACGTGGTGATCGTCGGCGGCGGCGACTGCGGCACCCTGCGCGAGGTGCTCCGGCATCCGGAAGTGGCCAGCGCCACGCAGGTGGAGATCGACGAGCGCGTCACGCGCCTGGCCGAGCAGTATTTCCCGGAGCTGTGCGAAAAGAACGCCGATCCGCGCGCCACGCTGTTCTTCGGCGACGGCATCCAGTGGATGAAGGACGCAAAGCCCGGTTCCATCGATCTGATCATCATCGACTCCACCGATCCGGTCGGCCCGGCGGAGGGGCTGTTCGGCAAGAAGTTCTATCTGGACTGCATCAAGGCCCTGGGGCCGGACGGCATGCTGGTGCAGCAGTCGGAATCGCCGCTGCTGCATCTGGGGCTGATCAAGGAAATGCACCAGGCGATGCGTGAAGCGGGTTTTGTGCAGACGCATCTGCTGCATTTCCCGCAGGTCATCTATCCCTCGGGCTGGTGGTCGGCGTCCATTGCCTGCAAGAAGGCCGGGCCGCTGGCCAGCCGCCTGGACGAGGCCGCGATTGCGGCGCTGGATGCGCAGTTCTACAACGCCGACACCCACCGCGCCGCGTTTGCGCTGCCCACCTACGTGCGCAAGGCGCTGGGCGCCTGAGGTTAACGTCAACAGGCCCTAGTCTTGGCAAACCGCGGGGCGGCTCAGGCATGCCTGAGCCGCCCCGTTTTTTTGATGCGCCTGAAGCGCAATGGCGATCAGGCGATCACAGGCCCTGCAGGTCGTAACCGCGCTCGTTGTGCTGCGCGGTGTCCAGGCCCTGCATCTCGTCCTCGCCGCTGACGCGCAGGCCGTTGATCGCGTCCACCAGCCATAGCGCTGCGGCGCTGGCCGCTGCCGTGTACAGCGCCACCACCACCACGCCCAGGGCCTGCACGCCCAGCTGCGAGCCCATGCTCATGCCCGGCGCGTAACCCTGGCCGCTGAACACGCCCAGGGCATCGGAAGCGAACACACCTGCCGCCAGCGTGCCCAGCATGCCGCCGATGCCGTGCACCGGAAACACGTCGAGCGAGTCGTCGATCTTCAGCACGCGCTTCACGAAATGGGTGGCATTGAAGCAGACCACACCGGCGACGATGCCGATGATCAGCGCGCCGCCGGGGCCGACATAACCCGAGGCCGGGGTGATGGTGCCCAGACCCGCGACCATGCCGGTGACGATGCCCAGGGCGCTGGGCTTCTCGTACTTGCGCCATTCCAGCGCCGTCCAGGCCAGCGCGCCCGCCGCCGCCGCCGTGTGCGTGACCAGCGCCGCCATGCCGGCCTGCGCGTTGGCGGCCAGCGCCGAGCCGCCGTTGAAACCGAACCAGCCCACCCAGAGCATGCCGGCGCCGGTGGCGGTCATGGTCATGTTGTGCGGCATCATCGGCGTGTGCGGGAAGCCGTTGCGGCGACCCAGCATCAGCGCCGCCACCAGCGCGGCCACGCCGGCGGTGATGTGCACCACGGTGCCGCCGGCAAAATCCAGCAGGCCCATTTTCTTCAGCCAGCCGTCATCGGCCCAGACCCAGTGGCAGACGGGCGCGTAGACGATCAGCAGCCATAGCGCCGAGAACAGCAGCACCGAGGAAAACTTCATGCGCTCGGCGAAGCCGCCGATCACCAGCGCCGGCGTGATGGCGGCGAAGGTGAGCTGATAGAGGCAGAACACGGCCTCCGGCAGGGTGCCGATCTCGCGCCCGCCGATGCCGGCGAGCATGGCCTTGGACAGGCCGCCGATGAAGCCGCTGCCCGGCGCAAACGCGAGGCTGTAGACGCAGGCCACCCACAGCAGCGAGACCACGCAGACGATGGCGAAGCACTGCACCAGCACGCTCAGCACATTGCGGGCGCGCACCAGGCCGCCGTAGAACAGCGCCAGGCCCGGCAGCGACATGAACAGCACCAGCGCCGTGGCGCTGAGCACCCAGGCGGTGTCGCCATTGTCGGCGGCCTGCGCCGCGCAAGGCAGGGCCCATGCCGCCAGGGCCGGCGGCAGGAAGGTTTTTTTCATTGTGATCTCCCCGGAAACGGTCAAAAAGCAAAAACCCGGTGACGACGAGCGTCACCGGGTTGGTGGTGAAACTTGAAGCTTAGACGGCGTCGACGCCGGCTTCGCCGGTGCGGATGCGCACCGTCTGTTCGAGGTCGTAGATGAAGATCTTGCCGTCTCCGATCTGGCCGGTCTTGGCGGCCTTGACGATGGCATCGGCGGCCTTGTCGGCCACGTCCGGCGCCACGGCGATTTCGATCTTGACCTTGGGCAGCAGGTCGACCGTGTATTCCGCACCGCGGTACAGCTCGGTGTGGCCCTTCTGGCGACCGAAGCCCCGCACCTCGGTGACCGTCATGCCCTGTACCCCGATGTCGGCGAGCGCCTCGCGCACGGCGTCGAGTTTGAAGGGCTTGATGATGGCGATGATCATCTTCATGGGAGTCTCTCTCGCGAAGTTTGTTGTGCCTGGCAGTTTAGCATGCACATCCCGTGCAACCGCGAACCGCTTTTGATACGCACAAAGAAAGAGGGCGGACTCTTTCGAGCCCGCCCTAACCCACCGGAGAAAAATCGGTGTTGTGCGATCAGAAGCCTTAGTTGTAGGCCTTTTCGCCGTGATCGGCGAGATCCAGACCTTCTTCCTGTGCTTCGTCGCTGGCGCGGATGCCGATGGTGAACTTGAGGGCCAGCAGAATGACCGCGGCCACCGAAGCCGACCACAGCAGCGAGGTGCCGACCGCCCAGAGCTGCGCCGTCATCTGCGTCGCCAGGTCGTAAGCGCCCACCGCCTCGGCGGTGTAGTCGAACACGCCGGTGCCGCCCAGGGCCGGGTTCACGAAGTAGCCGGTGCCCAGGGCACCGATGATGCCGCCCACGCAGTGCACGCCGAAGGCGTCGAGCGCGTCGTCATAACCGAGCAGGGACTTGAGCTTGGTCGCGGCGAGCAGGCAGACCACACCGGCAATCGCGCAGATCCAGAACGCGCCCAGCGGACCGACGAAGCCGGCGGCCGGGGTGATGGCAACCAGGCCCGCGACGATGCCCGAGCACACACCCAGCAGCGAGGGCTTGCCCTTGAGCAGCCATTCGGTGCCGGCCCAGGCCACACCCGCGACGGCGGTGCCGAACAGGGTGTTGAAGAAGGCCAGACCCGCGGTGCCGGTGGCTTCCAGGTTGGAACCGGCGTTGAAGCCGAACCAGCCCATCCACAGCATGCCGGTGCCGATGGCGGTCATCATCAGGCTGTGCGGAGCGAAGTGGAACTTGCCCAGGCCCTTGCGCGGACCGACGATGATCGCCGCGACCAGCGCCGCGATACCGGCGTTGATGTGCACCACGGTGCCGCCGGCGAAGTCGATGGCGCCCT
The DNA here is from genome assembly GCF_900111015.1 of Solimonas aquatica. Lineage (GTDB taxonomy): Bacteria > Pseudomonadota > Gammaproteobacteria > Nevskiales > Nevskiaceae > Solimonas > Solimonas aquatica. The sequence continues at coordinate 197,912 of NZ_FOFS01000007.1, forward strand.
TCTGGAACAGGAAGCCGGCGTGGCTGGCCGCCGTGGCCGCCGCATCGGCATCACCCTTCGGATAAGCGTCCGGACCATCCCAGTACCAGACCATGTGCGCGATCGGCAGGTAGGAGAAGGTGAACCACAGCACGCTGAAGATCATCACGGCGGAGAACTTCATGCGCTCGGCGAAGCCACCGGTGATCAGCGCCACGGTGATGGCGGCGAAGGTCAGCTGGAACATCACGTAGACCATCTCGGGCAGGTACTGGCCCTTGCTGAAGGTCGCCGCGACGGTGCTGGGATCCACGCCATGCATGAAGAACTTGTCGAGCGTGCCGTAGAAGGGGCTGCCCGCCGTGAACGCCACGCTGTAGCCGTAGACCACCCACAGCACCGCGATCACGCAGAAGATCGCGAAGCTCTGCATGACCGTGGACAGCGCGTTCTTGCCGCGCGTCATGCCGGCGTAGAACAGGGCCAGGCCCGGTACCGTCATGAACAGCACGAAAGCCGTGGAGACCAGCATCCAGGACACGTCGCCCTTGTTGCAGTCAAAGCCCTTGTCGCCGCAATGCGGCACGGTGGCGGCGGCCGGTGCTTCGGCGGCAGCGGCCGCCTCGGCCGGCGCCGCTTCAGCCGCCGGGGCGGCGGCGGCTTCCGCCGGTGCTGCTTCAGCAGCGGCCGGGGCCGGTTCGGCGGCCGGCGGCGCAGCGGCTTCCGCCGGTGCAGCCTCGGCCTTCTTCTCTTTCTTTTCCTTCTTGGCGGCCGGCGCAGGTGCCGCCGCAGGTGCTTCGGCAGCCGGGGCTTCGGCGGCCGGAGCGGGTGCTTCGTCCTCGGCCCAGGCGCCCGGCGCGAGGCCGCAGATGGCCGCCAGCATGGCGGCGCTCAAAAGTTTGCGCATCATTGTGCTTGTCCCCCTCAGAGAGCGTCTTTGCCGGTTTCGCCGGTACGAATGCGAATGGCCTGATCCAGGTTGTAGATGAAAATCTTGCCGTCGCCGATCTTGCCGGTGTGCGCGGCCTTGCTGATCGCATCGATGGCGGCGTCGAGCTTGTCGTCCCCCACGGCGACTTCGATCTTCACCTTGGGAAGAAAATCGACAACGTATTCGGCACCACGGTACAGCTCGGTATGCCCTTTCTGGCGGCCGAACCCCTTCACCTCGGTCACCGTAATGCCAGCCACGCCGATGTCTGAGAGTGCTTCGCGCACCTCGTCCAACTTGAACGGCTTGATGATGGCTGCGATCAATTTCATATAAATCACTCCTGAGTCGGAAAGCGTGCTGACGCTAGGGGAGCCTTGTAACCCCAGCGGCCCGGAGGCATAAAAGCATGGACCATGCCAAGCAATGGACGCGAAACTGAGGGCTTACCCCACCTCGTTGCGCCATGATGGTGCATGACGCCTTGTCGCGAATCAGCGCCGCTCGGGCATAATTTCCCCTGCGCCGCAGCGCCTGCGGCCGAATGGAAGCAAGTCAATGGATACGGGCCGCATCGAAGACCTCGCCGCCAAGCTGGCCGGCATCCTGCCACCGGGCCTGCGCGGCCTGGGCAGCGAGCTGCAGGACAATTTCCGCGCGCTGCTGCGCGCCAACCTGGACAAGTGGGACCTGGTGTCGCGCGAGCGTTTCGACACCCAGGCCGAGCTGCTGGTGCGCACCCAGAAGAAGCTGGCGGCGCTGGAAAAGCGGGTCCGGCAGCTGGAACAGCGCCAGGGTTCGCAGTCGGAGTCGTAAAGGGGTTTTAGCCTGCGGGCATGTCGCTCGCCACGGTTCTTTCCCGCGCCCAGAACGGCCTGACCGCCGATCCCGTCAGTGTCGAGGTGCACCTCGCGCCCGGCCTGCCGGGCCTGAACATCGTCGGCCTGCCGGAAGCGGCGGTGCGCGAGGCCAAGGACCGCGTGCGCGCCGCCATCGTCAACAGCGGCTACCGTTTTCCCCTGCAGCGCATCACCTGCAATCTGGCGCCCGCCGATCTGCCCAAGGAAGGCGGACGCTTCGATCTGGCCATCGCCCTGGGCATCCTGCTGGCCTCGCGCCAGCTGCCGGAAACGGCACTGCAGGCGCGCGAGGTATTGGGCGAGTTGTCGCTGTCCGGCGAAATAAGGCCGGTCAAAGGCGCCTTGCCTGCAGCGCTGAAAGCGGCGGCGGCCGGTCATGGTCTGCTGCTGCCGGCCGCCAATCGCGAGGAAGCGGCCCTGGCCGCGAATCTCGCCCTGTATCCGGTGCAGCGCCTGGGCGAGCTGTGTGCCGAACTGCATGCCGGCACCTTGTGCGCGGCCGAGTCCGCGCCGCCGGTGGCCGAGTGCGGGAGCCCGGCGCCGGATCTGCTCGAAGTCCGTGGTCAGGCACAGGCCAAGCGCGCCCTGGAAATCGCCGCCGCCGGTGCTCACTCCCTGCTGCTGATCGGTCCGCCGGGGGGTGGCAAAAGCATGCTGGCGCAGCGGCTGCCGGGCCTTTTGCCACCGCTGAGCGATGCCGAAGCACTCGAAGTGGCGATGGTGGCCTCCATCAGCCAGGGCTTCGATCCGGCGCGCTGGCGGCAGCGGCCGTTCCGCGCCCCGCACCACACCGCCTCCGGGGTCGCGCTGGTGGGCGGCGGCAGCCATCCCAAGCCCGGCGAGATCACCCTGGCGCACGGCGGTGTGCTGTTTCTCGACGAGCTGCCGGAGTTCAACCGCCAGGTGCTGGAGGTGCTGCGCGAGCCGCTGGAGCGCGGCGCCATCACCATTTCCCGCGCGGCGCGCCAGGCCGAATTCCCGGCGTGTTTCCAGCTGGTGGCGGCGATGAATCCCTGTCCCTGCGGCTATCTGGGCGATGAGCACAGCCAGTGCCGCTGCACGCCGGATCAGGTGCTGCGTTATCGCGCGCGCATTTCCGGCCCCTTGCTCGATCGCATCGATCTGCGGCTGTTCGTGCCGCGCGTGGAACGCGCGCAGCTGATGGGCGAGGGCACCACGGGCGAGACCAGCGCCACAGTGCAGGCGCGGGTGATGAGGGCAAGGCAGCGGCAGCTCGACCGCCAGGGCAAGGCCAATGCCCAGCTCGGCACCCGCGAGCTGGACCGTTACGCCGCTGCCGATGCCGAAGGCCGTGAGCTGCTGGCGCAGGCCCTGCAGCGCTTCGCGCTTTCGGCGCGCGGCTATCACCGCGTGCTGCGCGTGGCGCGCAGCATTGCCGATCTGGAAGGCAGCGAGCCCCTGCGCGCCGCGCACATCGCCGAAGCGCTGCGCTATCGCGAAACCCTGCAAGCCGCCTGAGCCCGCAAAAGAAAAGAAAAGAAAAGGGCCGCACGAGGCGGCCCTTTTCCCGATGCGGATACGGCTTACAGCGAGAACGTCTTCTTGATGCCGATCATGACCATCGGATCGTCGCTCTTGAGCGTCGTGTCGATGACCTGGAAGGTGGCGCTGAGGCTCTCGTCGATGGTCTTGGCCAGACCGACCGAGTAGTCGACATAGCTGTCCTTCGTCTCACAGTTGCTGAGGCTGTAGCAGAGCGCGACATCTTCGCCGGTCTTGGTGTAGCCAGCTGAAGCGGTCAGCTTCAGGCTGTCCGAGAGCGGGATGGCGGCGCTCAGCGAGTAGTACGACTCATCCACCGCATCGCTGTAGCCGGTGCTCTTGCCGTTACCGAAATACTTCGGGCTGTAGTAATACTTGAACGAGAGCACGCTGTAGCTCACGCCAAAGTAGCCCTCGAAGGTGTTGACGTTGCTGGGGCCGTGATCTTCGAACTGTTCCGGGTAGATGTAGCCGATACCGCCGATATCGAAGGTGAAGTCACCGAGTGCCTTGGTGAAGCCCGCGTAGAAATCGGTCTCCGTGCCGCCGGCAGTATCACCAGGGCCATAGCCCCAACCGATGTTGGACGCCCAGAAGCCGGCGTAAAGGCCCGAGTCGTGCGAGTAGTCGACACCGCCCTGGATGGCAGCGCCGCTGGTCTGCTGCAGGCCGCGGAACATATAGGTGCTGACGGCCCCGACGTTGCCCGTGACGCCTGCGAACGCGCTACCCGAAAACGCGGCAGCTCCCATGAGTGCAGCGACCGCCACTGAACGCTTGAGTTTCATTTAAAGACCTCTTCCCGAGTGGATAAATGTCCGCGTGCTTCATTGCACTGCGGCCCCGGCCCAAAGTTGCAAGCCCCATGCCACTCGTTGGCGCAAATGACGAGGCTGTGACAGCCCCAAAAGGCATGAGGAATTACCCGGTGCCGGCCAATTCACGCACCAAATGAGGGCCGATTTAAAATCGAGCCTCTTTTTAGTGCGCGACCAGGCGACCCAAAAAAAACGCCACCCGAAGGTGGCGCCTTTCTTAAAGCTTACCGAGGCTTAGAGGCCGGTCTGCTTGAGCATGTGCTCGACCGCGCCCTTGATTTCGTCATCGCTGAGGCTGCCATCGCCACCACGAGGGGGCATGGCATTGAGGCCGGAGATGGCCTTCTGCACCAAACCGTCCACCCCGCCCTGGGTCTTCAGGCGCTCGCCCCAGACGGCCTTGTCGCCGACCTTGGGCGCGTTCATCACGCCGGTGGCGTGGCAGCCGGTGCAGACCTTGCCATAGACCTCTTCGCCGCTCATGGCCGGACGCGCGGCCTGTGCGGCGGCAGCGGCCTTGACCAGCACCGCGGGGTCGGTCACCACCGTGCCGGCCGGCTTGATGCGCGCTTCCAGGCGCGCCAGCGCCGCTGCATCAGCATGACCTTCGCCGGTATCCAGCAGGCGGGCGGCGATGATGCAGATGAAGAAGATGCCGAACAGCACCGCGAGCACGGCGCCGAAGTTGATCATGAACACTTTATCGTGGTTCTGGTTCGCCACCGCGCGACTCCCCTGCGCTTATTGGATTGGGAACAAAAGACGCGCAAGTATAGCGACATGCCACGCAAGGCGACTAGGCACAGCCGAGCCGCATCGGCTGCCATCGGTCCTGCACCTCGCCCGCGTACACTTCGCGCATGAGCCTCGATTTTTCCAGCCATCTCATCCTGCTGGCCGCCCTGCTGTTTCTTGTCAGCATCCTCGCCACGGTGCTCACGCCGCGCCTGGGCGTGCCCCTGCTGCTGATCTTCCTGCTGGTGGGCATGCTCGCCGGCGAGGACGGCCCCGGCGGCATTCATTTCAACAACTATCCGCTGGCCAATCTCGCCGCCACTGCGGCGCTGGCGGTGGTGCTGTTCGACGGCGGCATGCGCACGCCGCTGCACAGCTTCCGCACCGGTCTGCGTCCGGCCTTGATGCTGGCCAGCTTCGGCGTGCTGATCACCGCCGGCGCCACCGCGCTGTTCTGCACCTGGCTGCTCAAACTCAGTCCGGCGGAGGGTTTCCTGATCGGCGCCATCGTCGCTTCCACCGACGCGGCGGCGGTGTTCTCGCTGCTGGGCGGCAGTGCGCTCTCACTCAATGAGCGCGTCGCCTCGGCGCTGGAGATCGAATCCGGCACCAATGATCCGATGGCGATCTTCCTGACCCTGGCCACCATCACGTATCTGCAGATGCCCGACAGCTTCGGCATCTGGGATGCGCTGCGCCTGCTGTTCTGGCAGATGAGCGCCGGCGCGGTGCTGGGCGTCGGCGGCGGCTGGCTGCTGGTGCGCGGCCTGAACCGTCTGCGCCTGGGCGATTCCATGGTGCCGCTGCTGGCCCTGTTCGGCGGCCTGGCCATCTTCGGCCTCACCGCACTGGCCGGCGGCAGCGGTTTTCTTGCCGTGTACCTGGCCGGCATCTTCCTGGGCAATCGCGCGCTGCGCGGCGCCGCCACCATCCGGCGCTTCCACGACGGCATGGCCTGGATGGCGCAGATCGGCATGTTCGTGATTCTGGGCTTGCTGGTCTCGCCGCGACAGCTGGAAGGCGTGATGCTGCCGGGCCTGGTGCTGTCTGCGGTGCTGATTCTGGTGGCGCGGCCGGCGGCGGTTTTTCTCAGCCTGGCGCCGTTCAAGTTCCCGTGGCGCGAGCAGCTCTACATCGCCTGGGTGGGTCTGCGCGGTTCGGTGCCGATCGTGCTGGCCACCTATCCCTGGCTGGCGGGGCTGCCCAATGCGCAGCTGTTCTTCAACATGGCCTTCTTCATCGTGCTGGTGTCGCTGGTGGTGCAGGGCTGGACGGTGGCGCCGCTGGCGCGCCTGCTCGGTCTGCAGGTGCCGGCCACTTCCGCGCGCATCCATCGTGACGACATCGATCTGCCGGGCCAGCAGGGCTATGAGGTGGTCAGCTATCGCCTGCCGTCCAACAGCAAGCTGATCGGGGTGCGGCCCAAGCAGCTGCCGATTCCGGATGTCTCGCGCGTGATCTGCGTCGCGCGCCGCGGCCGGGTGCTGCACTACCGCGACTGGGGTGAGCTGCAGGCCGGTGATTACATCTCCCTGCTCGCCGCCCAGACCCAGCTCGACGCCCTGGACCGGGTGTTCGAAGCGGTGCACGGCGAAAGCGAGACCACGGCGCGGCGCTACTTCGGAGAATTCACGGTGCGCGCGGATGTGCTGCTGGCCGATCTCTGCGAGGCCTATGGCCTGCGCCAGCCCGAGCACCGGCCGGGCAAGACCATCGCCGAGCTGCTGCAGAAACATCTGCCGCATCCGGTGGTGGGCGATCGTCTGCGCCTGGGCGATATCCAGCTGGTGGTCAAAGAGGTGCAGGGCGACCGGCCCACGCTGATCGGCTTGCGTTTGCCGCACTGAAGCGGCGCAGGCCGTGCGCAAAAACGCGCAAAAAAAAGCCCTCGCGCGAGCGAGGGCTGCAATAGAAAGGCTTGGGCCTTTCCGGAGGAGAGACTTTGGCCTGCGGCGCCTGGCGTCCGGCGGGCCTGGGTTACATAAAGCAGCTAGCGTGCCAAGTTACGAGCGCTGCGGTAGCGGGTCTTAATCAAGCCACGAAGGAGCGAGATCATGAGTCTGTCCATGTACGAGGCCAGCGTGCCGGTTCTGCGCCGCACGCTGAGCAATCTGAAAGCAGTGCTGGAAAAAGGTGCCGCGCACGCGCAGGCGCGCAAGCTGGAGGACAGCGTGTTCACCGAAGCGCGGCTGTTCCCGGATATGTTCCCGCTGTGCCGGCAGGTGTGGATCGCCACCGATATGGCCAAGGGCTGCGCCGCGCGTCTGGCCGGTGTCGAGCCGCCGCGCTATGAAGACAGCGAGCGCAGTTTCGCCGAGCTGGTATCACGCGTGAACAAGACCCTGGCCTATCTGCAGGACTTCACCGCCGCGCAGATCGACGGCAGCGAGAACCGCGCCATCGTCCTGCAGATGCGCAGCGGCGCGCTGGAGTTCAAGGGCCAGGATTATCTGCTCGACTTCGTGCTGCCGAACGTCTATTTCCACGCCGCCACCACCTACAACATCCTGCGCCACAACGGCGTGGAGCTGGGCAAGCAGGATTTTCTCGGCAAGACCTGAGCAGGCTCAGGACGGCGGCGCGGCGCGATACGCGCGCCAGCCGCCGTAGTGGGTGATGTCGCTGGCTTCGGCAATCGCCTGCGGCTCGCAGATGAAGCCCTTCACCCAGCGCCCGTCCGCCAGCTCCAGGCTGCCGATGCCCAGCGGCGCGTGCACGCCGGCCAGGAAGCGGCCGACGTTTTCCATCGGCAGATCCCAGAGCTCGACTTCGATGGCGGCGCCCTCGCCGCTGCGCGCCAGGCCCGGCTTGGGCGGCGTGGTGTTGCGCAGGGCGTAGAGCCGATACGCGGTGCTGGTGTGCGTGGCTTCGACGAAGCTGGCGCCCAGCTCGGTGAGTTCACGATTCAGCGGCATGCCGCGCAGATGCGCGCCGACCACCGCAACCCGCAGGCTGCTCGCGGGTTTGGGCTGCGCCGCGGGCAGGATCTCGCGCTTGAGCCAGCGGCGGCCGAAGTCGGCCAGGGCGCGGTCCTGCCAGGCCGGTGCAATCAGGGTGATGCCGCTGGGCAGACCGTCGCTGCGGAACGCGGCGGGCAGCGCCAGGGCCGACCAGTCGAGCAGGTTCACGAAATTGGTGTACAGGCCCAGGCGACTGTTGAGTTCAACCGGATCGGCCTGCATCTGCGCCACGGTGTACACACTGGGCGCGGTCGGCACCAGCAAGGCATCGACGCTGGCCATGATCGCGTCCGCCCGCTGTTGCAGCTCGCGACGCCGGTACTCGCCTTCGAAAGCATCCACCGCGCTGTAACGCAGGCCCTGCTCGACGATGCCGCGCACCGTCGGGTCCATGTCCTGCGCATGCGTGCGCAGGAACTCGCCCGCCGCCGCGCTGCGCTCGGCCACCCAGGGGCCGTGATAGAGCAGCGCCGCGGTGTCGAACAGCGGCGTGAAATCCACGCTCACGAGTTCCGCGCCCAGGCCGCGCAGCTGCTCGCAGCTCTGCGCGAACGCGGCTTCGGCCAGGGCATCGCCGTACCAGGGCGGGTCCTTGGGAATGCCGAAGCGAAACCCGCGCAGGCGCAGCGGCAGGGTCGGTGCCGGCCGCGAGTAGATGTCCTGTGCATCGAAGCCCGCCGCCTGCAGCGCCACGCATTCGGCATCGTCCACGTCCAGCGCGAAGACCGAGATGCAATCCAGGCTGCGGCAGGCCGGCAGCAGGCCGCGGTTGCTCAGCCAGCCGCGCGTGGGTTTCAAGCCCACCAGATTGTTGATGCCGGCCGGCACGCGGCCCGAACCGGCGGTGTCGGTGCCCAGGGCAAAGCTCACCAGACCGGCGGCCACCGCCACCGCCGAACCGGAGCTGGAACCGCCGGAAATGTAGTCGCCGTTGTACACGCAGCGCGGCGCGCCATAGGGCGAGCGTGTGCCATTGAGGCCGGTCGCAAACTGATCGAGATTGGTCTTGCCGATCACCAGGGCGCCGGCCGCGCGCAGCCTGGCCACCACCTGGGCGTCTTCCGCCGGCTGATACGCATAGGCCGGACAGGCCGCCGTGGTCGGCAGACCGGCGACATCGATGTTGTCCTTCACCGCGAAGGGAATGCCCCAGAGCGGCCGCGCGGGATCGGGCGTCTCGCCCAAACGGCCTGCGGTTTCCAGCAGCGCGCCATCGTCGAAGCGGCTGATCCACACCGCCGGGTCCGGATACGCCGCGATGCGCGCCAGCAGCTCGCGCATCATCTGCAGCGGCGTCAGCGAGCCCTGCCGATACAGGGCCTGCAAGGCCGCGATTCCCGGCAGCTTGGGCAGCGAGTTCATGCATCCTCCAGTACGACCACGGTTTGACCGGCCTGCACGGTGCGGCCGGCGCTGCAGCGCAGCTCGCGCACGCGGCCGGCTTGCGGCGCGGTGACTTCCATCTCCATCTTCATCGACTCCAGCACCAGCAGCACCTGTCCGGCCTGCACGGTGTCGCCCGGCTGCACCAGCAGCTTCCAGACGCTGCCGGTGACCTGCGAGGCCACCGCGCTGCAATGCGCAGGCAGCGCGTCCTCGCTCGGCGTACCGCCGCTGTCCTCGACACTGAAGCTGTCCAGACCGCGCGCCTTCCAGTCGGCGCGCTCGGCTTCAAACGCGGCCTGCTGACGGCGCTTGAAGGCGCTGATGCTCCCGGCCTCGCGCGCCAGAAACGCCGCGTACTCGCCGAAGGCCAGCTGCGTCGGTTCGATGCGCAGCGGATAGCGACCGTGCGGGAAGGCCGCGCGCGCCTCGGCAAGCTCTTGCTCGCTGACCGGATAGAAGCGGATCTGGTCGAAGAAGCGCAGCAGATAGGGCTCGGTGAATTCAGCGGTCTTTTGCCAGCGGTTCCACATCTGCACGGTGCGGCCGAACAGCTGGTAGCCGCCGGGACCTTCCATGCCGTACACGCACAGATACGCACCGCCGATGCCCACCGCGTTCTCCGGCGTCCAGGTGCGCGCCGGGTTGTACTTGGTGGTCACCAGGCGATGGCGCGGATCGATCGGTGTGGCCACCGGCGCGCCCAGATACACATCGCCCAGGCCCATCACCAGATAGCTGGCATCGAAGACGATGCGCTGCACATCGGAAGCGGAACCCAGGCCGTTGATGCGGCGGATGAACTCGATGTTGTCCGGGCACCAGGGCGCATTGGGCCGCACCAGTTCCTGATACTTGCGCATCGCCAGCTGCACGGAAGAATCGTTCCAGGACAGCGGCAGATGCACGATGCGGCTGGGCACGGTGACGCTCTCGGCCGCCGGCAGGCTCTGCTCGATCTCCTGCAGCAGGCCCAGCAGCTGCGTGCGCTTCAGGCGCGTGCTGTCGTAATGGATCTGCAGCGAGCGGATGCCGGGCGTGAGATCGATGACGCCGGGCAGACGCTGCGCCTGCAGGGCCTGCATCAGCAGATGCACGCGCAGACGCAGGGCCAGATCCAGCATCATCGGCCCGTATTCCACCAGCAGGTAGTCATCACCGGCACGGCGATACACCACCGGCACCGCGCCCTGCCGCTGCGCGACGATGGGCGAGCCGCGCGCGCCGCCGGCCACGGGCCTCTCCAGCTGCGCATCTTCCGCAGCACGGAAGCGGACCTTGTCGCCGGGCTTCAGCTGGCCCAGCTTCCAGAGGTCTTCACGACAGACCACCGCCGGGCAGACAAAACCACCGAGACTCGGACCGTCGGGACCGAGAATGATCGGCATGTCGCCGGTGAAGTCGATGGCGCCGATCGCGTAGGCGTTGTCGTGGATATTGGAAGGATGCAGGCCGGCCTCGCCGCCGTCAGGCCGCGCCCAGGCCGGACGCGGCCCGATCAGACGCACGCCGGTGCGCGCGCTGTTGAAATGCACCTCGTATTCGGCGGCGAACAGGGTGTCGATGTCCTCGGCCGTGAAGAAATCCGGTGCGCCATGCGGACCGTAGAGCACCGCCAGCGTCCACTCGCGCATGAGCTGCGGACGTTCCTGCGGTGCGATGGCCTGCGCCGCGCCATGCGGCTGGGTGTCGATCTGCAAGCTGTCGCCGGCGCGCAGCACGCCGGTGGCATGTCCGCCGAAACCGCCCAGGGAAAAACAGGCGCGCGAGCCCAAGTACAGCGGCGCGGCGATGCCGCCCTGCACGGCCAGATACGTGCGCTGGCCGGCGCCTTCGATCTTGCCCAGCTGCAGGGTCTGACCGGCCTTGATGGTGACGGGCTCGTAGAAAGGCACCGCCTGTTCATCGAGCCGCGCCTGCATCGCCGCGCCCGCGAGGGCAATCACCGTATCGCTCCAGAAACGCAGCGTCGGCCCGCTCAGCGTGCATTCCAGCGCCGCCGTGCCGGGCGCATTGCCCACCGCGCGATTGGCCAGCTGCAGGCTGCGTGCATCCATGGGCCCGGAAGGCGGGATGCCCACGTCCCAGTAGCCGAGCCGGCCGGGATGATCCTGCACGCTGCTCTGCGCGCCGGCGGCCAGCACCTCGATGGCGCGTGGCTGGTAGGCGAAGTCCTTGAGCACGCGCGTGGCCACTGCGCCGCTCAGGAAGGCCTCGCTGCCCAGCACCGCGCGCAGATAATCCAGATTGGTCTGGATGCCGCAGACCACCGAATCGTCCAGCGCCGCGCGCAGCGTGGCGATGGCGGCTGCGCGGTTCTCGCCGCTGGCGATCAGCTTGGCCAGCATCGGATCGTAGAAGGACGACACCTCGGTGCCGGTCTGGATCCAGCCATCGACGCGGATGCCGGGCGCAAAGCGCAGCTCGGTGAGCAGGCCCGAGGACGGCGCGAAATTGCGCTGCGGATTTTCCGCGTACAAGCGCACTTCCACCGCCGCGCTGGTCGGCTGCAAGGCAGCCTGTTGCGGCAGTTCCAGCTCGCCGGCGGCCTGGCGGATCATCCACGCCACCAGATCGATCCCGAACACCGCCTCGGTGACCGGATGCTCGACCTGCAGGCGCGTGTTCACTTCTAGGAAGTAAAAATCCTCGCGCGCCACGTCGTAGATGAATTCCACGGTGCCGGCGGATTCATAAGCCACCGCCTCACCCAGCGCGCGCGCCGCCGCATGCAGGCGCGCGCGCAGCGTATCCGACAGACCCGGCGCCGGCGTTTCCTCCACCACCTTCTGGTTGCGTCGCTGCAGCGAGCAGTCGCGCTCGCCCAGCGAGACCACGCGGCCGCGTCCGTCGCCAAAAATCTGCACCTCGATATGGCGCGCGGTCTCGACATAACGCTCCAGATACACGCGCGCATCGCCGAAGCTGGACTGCGCCATGCGCTGCACGGCGGCGAAGCGCGCGGCGAGTTCCTCGGCGCCGTAGCACAGATGCATGCCGATGCCGCCACCGCCCGCCGTGCTCTTGAGCATCACCGGATAGCCGATGCGCTGTGCCTCGGTCAGCGCCTGCTCGGCGCTGTCGAGCAGGCCGCTGCCGGGCAGCAGCGGCACGCCGCTGGCCTGTGCCAGCGCGCGCGCCGTGTGCTTGAGGCCGAAGTCGCGCAAATGCTCGGGGCGCGGGCCGATGAAGCGGATGCCGTGCGCGGCGAGCTGTTCGGCAAAGCCGGCGTTCTCGCTGAGAAAGCCATAACCGGGATGCACGGCCTGCGCGCCGCTCTGCCGGCAGGCGGCCACGATGGCCTCCACATTCAGATAACTCTCGCGCGCCGCGGCGGGGCCGACGCGGATGGCTTCATCGGCGGCCAGCACCGGCGCGCTGTAGCGGTCGGCATCGGAGTACACCGCCACCGAGGCGATGCCCATCTTCTTCAGCGTGCGGATCACGCGCGCCGCGATCTCGCCGCGATTGGCAATCAGGACTTTCTCAAACATGGCGGACGCCCTGCTGCAGCAGCTTTGCCTGCACGCGCTGGCAGCAGCGACCCCTCTCCCCCGACCCCTCTCCCGCAAGGGGAGAGGGGAGTGGTGGCCGAGGCGATGGAACCGGTGTGTGCTCCTCCGGGCGCCGTTTCATCTCAGCCCTCACCGAACTCGGCTGCCGGCTTACGACGAAAGCTAGACTGCCGCCACAGGCCCGTTCCCCTCTCCCCTTGCGGGAGAGGGCCAGGGAGAGGGGGCGCTCGATCAGGCTGCAGAGTGTCCTCTCCCCCGGCCCATCCGCGGCAAGGCGAGAGGGAAACAAGGCGCGAGCTGATTGCAGGGATGCGGCGAGGTTCATGCGCCCTCCCAGATCAGCACGCGCACCGGCGTCGGGTGGAAGCCGTTGCAGGGATTGTTGATCTGCGGACAGTTGGAGATCACGCAGAGCACGTCCATCTCGGCGCGCAGTTCCACGTAATCACCGGGCCTGGACACGCCATCGACGATGGCGAGCTTGCCGTCCGGTTCCACCGGCACGTTCATGAAGAAGTTGATGTTGCCGACGATGTCGCGCTTGTCCATGCCGTGCTTGGCCACTTCCACCAGGAAATTTTCGCGACAGGCATGCATGTAGCGCGTGTGATGGCCGAAGCGCACGGTATTGGCTTCGCAGGAGCAGGCGCCGGCGCTGGTGTCGTGCGCGCCGCAGCTGTCGGCGGTCACGGTCAGCATGAGATTGCCCTCGTTGGAGAGGATGCGCGTGCCCTCGCCGATATAGGCATGGTTCTGCGCGCGCAGCGTGTCCTGCGCGCTGTAGCGCTCGGAGAAGTCGTCGGCGCGGTAGAACAGCGTGTCCACCGCCTGCTGGCCTTCCACATCGATGATGCGCAGCACCTGGCCGCGCTTGACGAAGCCGGACCAGGGTGCAGTGGCGGGGATGGTGTAGTCGTAGATCGCGGTGGCCGGATCGCGGGTGTCGAGCGAACGCATGTCGGTCTCTCCCCTTATGCGAACCGCGCGTCGGTGTTTTCGAACGCGCGCCGCGCCTCGGCGGTGGCGCGGCGACACAAGTCGTCCGCCGCGGGGGGCGCGGCGCGCAGCAGCAGGGCTTCGATCTCCTGCGGCGCATAAGCGCCCGGCGCCAGCGGATGCGGGCAGTTGGAGACGGCGACCAGCAGGTTCATCTCGGCACGCAGCTCCACGAAATCACCGGCGGCGAGCACACCGTCCTGCCAGTGGAAGCGGCCTTGGGCATCGGTGCGCACCGGCGCGAAGAACGTGAGGCAGGGCGCGAGATCGCGGCGTGACAAGCCATGCTTGCCGGCGGCGAGCACGAAGTTGTCGCGCGTGTTGCGCAGCATGGCCGCGCCGTAGCGCGCGGCATTGCTCTGCGCGGTGCTGCCGCCCAGCAGGCTGTCATGCGCGCCGCAGCTGTCCTCGACGATGGACGCCAGCACGCGGCCCATGTCGGAGAGCAGCACGCGGCCCTTGCCCAGCGCCGCCGTCCATTGCACCTTCACGGTGGCGCCCGCGTCGTAGCGCACGGAAGTGTCCTCGGCATTCCAGCAGAAGAAGGACACGCCGGGCGTCGCGCCCGGATTGCGCAGGCGCAGGCTCTGGCCGCGCTTGAGGGTCGCCGTCCAGTACCAGCCGCCGGGAATGACTTCGCGATGCAGCACGCGCTGTGCATCGAAGCACGCATCGCGCGGCGTGGGTGGGGGCAGCGGCAGGCCGGCATCCTGGCCGGCGGCTTTGAGCGCTTCATAGCGCTGGCGGTTCGCCGCGATCTGCGCGGCGACTTCGGGCGAGAGGCTGGACATCGTCTGACTCCTCAACTCAAGACAGGCGCCAGGTCGTCCTGGCGGGGTGCTTGCGGAGGAGTCGGGTCGTCCCGACCGGCAGATGATAGCACCGCGTTTTTGTCGCGGCGCTTGTGGACTTCGATGTTCTGCGTGATCACGGCACCGTAACGCAGGCGCTCCGCATCGCGCTTGCGTCGCGCGTCGCGGTCGAACACCACCACGCGCGTGCCCAGGGTGAAGGCCTCACGCAGGTCATGGGTGACCATGACGATGGTGATGCCGGTTTCCTTCCAGAGTTTTTTCAGCACCTCGTGAATCTCGGCGCGGATGCCGGGGTCGAGTGCACCGAAGGGTTCGTCCAGGAGCAGCACCTTGGGTCTGGTGATCAGGGCCTGCGCCAGGGCCAGGCGCTGCTGCATGCCGCCGGAAAGCTGGGCCGGATACTTGTGCAGGGACTCGCCCAGGCCCACGGCGTCCAGCAGCTGCGTGGCGGCCTCGCGCTGGGCGCGCCGCTTCGCGCCGAACAGGCGCGCCAGCAGCGGCGAGGCTTGCAGCTCCGGGCCCAGCAGCACATTGCCGAGCACGGTCAGATGCGGGAACACCGAGTAGCGCTGGAACACCACGCCGCGATCCGCGCCGGGTTCATCGGGCAGCGGCGCGCCATCCAGCAGCAACTCGCCACGCGTGGGTCGTTCCTGGCCCAGCAGCAGTTTCAGGAACGTGGTCTTGCCGCAGCCCGAAGGTCCGACAATGGACACGAAGGCGCCGGACTCGATGTCCAGGCGGATCTGTTCGAGCACGATCTGCTCGCCGTATTCCACCCAGACATTGCGCACACTGATCGCGCTCATGCGCGTACCTCGTGCGCCCAGGGAAACAGGCGGCGCGAACACTGCACGAGCAGGGTGTCGGCCACATAGGCCAGCAGCGTGATCCAGGCGACGTAGGGCAGGATCAGGTCCATGGACAGATAGCGACGCACCAGAAAGATGCGATAGCCCAGGCCTGCATCCGCCGAGATCGCTTCCGCCGAGATCAGGAACAGGAAAGCCGGACCCAGCATCAGGCGCGTGGATTCGATCAGTCGCGGCATGGCCTGCGGCAGCGCCACCCGCAGCATCACCTGCCAGGTCGAAGCGCCCAGGGTCTGCGCCTTGACCAGCTGCTCCTTCGGCAGCTGACTGACCTTCAGTGCCAGGTCGCGGATCAGGCAAGGCGCCACGCCGATGATGATCAGCATCACCTTGGACAACTCATCCAGACCGAAGGCGATGAACAGGATCGGCAGAATCGCCATCGGCGGCACCATGGAAATCACGGCCATCAGCGGCGAGAACGTCGCGCTCATCATGGGCAGCAGGCCGATGGCCAGGCCCAGCACCAGGGCGATGGCGATCGAAATCGCCAGACCCTGGCCCAGACGCTTGAGGCTGACCTTGGTGTCGGCCCAGAAGATGCGCTCGCCGGTGCGACGGTCTTCTTCCAGCGCGGTGCGGTGCAGGGTCTGCACCATGCTGCTGAGCGAAGGCAGGACCTTGTCTTCGGCATTGACCGCCAGACGCTGCGCCGAGGCCATCGCATACAGCATCGCGATCAGCGCGAAGGGCAGCAGCGCCAGCAGCCAGCGACCGCCGCGATTGGGCGTGACATTCATCAAGCGACGCATCGCTTAGCTCCGGTGAGCGCGGATGGGCCTGATCAGAGCTTGCCTTCCGCCGCCATCGTCATGTACGTGGCATCGAAGCGCATCTTGATATTGCTCTTGCTGCCCAGGGTCTGGCCGCCGGGGAAGGCGATGCCGACGAAGTCCTTGTCCGGTGCGTTGGCGCCGAGCAGACCGTGATCGAAGGAGAAGCTGCGCACCAGCTCCATGGTCTGCACCAGCTTGGCGTCCTTGGTGAAGGCCGCCGCTTCCGCCGACGTGTAGAACATCCGGGTGGTCTTGAGCTGGCCTTCGAAGCTGGCACTGCTGGCGCCGGAGAGCTTGGCCATCGCCGCGCGTGCGGCCACGCCGTCGGCGCCCGTGCTGCTCATCACTTTCAGCGTGTCATACCAGATGCCGGCCAGGGCCTTGCCCAGCGCCGGATTGTCTTTCAGGGTCTGCGTGTTCACCACCAGGGTGTCGATGATCTCGCCGGGAATCTTGCTGGAGTCGAACACCAGGGCCGCGCCCGGTTCGGCCTTGATCTCGGAGAGCTGCGGGTTCCAGGTCACCACCGCCGTGGTGTCCTTGGCCTTGTAGGCGGAGACGATGTCGGCATCCGAGGTGTTGACGGTCTTGATGTCCTTCTCCTTGAGCTTCACCGAGTCCAGACCGCGCGCCAGCAGATAGTGCGAGACCGACAGCTCCACCAGGTTCACCTTCTGGCCCTTGATCTCCGCCAGGGTCTTGCCCTTCTTCAGCACGATGCCGTCGTTGCCGTTGGAGTAGTCGCCGATCAGCAGCGCGGTGGTGTCCACGCCGCCGGCGGCGGGAATGGTCAGCGCGTCCATGTTGGTGACGGTCACGCCGTCGAACTTGCCGGCGGTGTACTGGTTGATCGATTCGACGTAGTCGTTGATCTGGGTGATCTTGATCTTGATGCCGTACTTGTCGGCCCACTTCTTGACGATGCCGGCCTGCTCGGCGTACGGCCAGGGCATCCAGCCCACGTAGATCGACCAGGCGATGTCGAATTCCTTCTTCGCCTCGGCGTGTGCCGGCTGGAGCAGGGTGAGGCTGCACAAGGCAGCGGCGGTGAGCAGCTTGAAGCAGTGTTTGAGCGCGCGCATATCCGGTCCTTTGCAAAGATTCACAGGGCCGGCCGCGTATCGGTGGAGTTCAAGACAACGGAGCACTCGAACGTGAACCAGATACTGGCCGTCGAGGTCTCCCGGGTTTTTATCCCGCCGTGCACCGGGTTCGCGCCCGGCCGGCAGCTCTCGGACCAGTCGCGCA
This sequence comes from Solimonas aquatica, assembly GCF_900111015.1. GTDB lineage: Bacteria > Pseudomonadota > Gammaproteobacteria > Nevskiales > Nevskiaceae > Solimonas > Solimonas aquatica. The sequence goes on from NZ_FOFS01000007.1 coordinate 215,303, forward strand.
CTGTTTTAGCGCCGGAACCCTAGCCACCAACTCTAAGATGTATACAAGAGCAAGCCGCGTGCCATTCTTGCGGCGACGCTCGCTCAATCAAGCACGATGGGCTCCTGGCGCTCGGGCGGCGGTTCGCTGCCCTTGGGGCGGAACAGCAGCAGCAGCGGCATGCCCAGCAGCACGCCCCACATCATCACCTTGAAGTCGGCGATGGTGGCGAGCATGCCGGCCTGACGATTGATCTCGGCAATCAGGGTGCTGAGCGTCACCGCCTTCGGCAGACCGCCGGCGGCCTGCAGGTATTGATCCACGGCTGGATTGAAGGCGGTGATGTGCTCGGTGAGATAGGCGTGGTTCACCTGTGCCAGCCGCACCTGATAGGCAAAGGCGCCGGCGATGCCCAGGCTGCTGCCGACATTGCGCACCAGACCGTAAACCGAGGTGGCCTCGCCGCGATCACGGGCCGGCAGGGTGAGAAAGGTCAGGGTGGACAGCGGCACGAACACGAAGGCGATGCCCACGCCCTGCAGGATGCTGGCGCCATAGAGATGCCACATGGGCACATCGAGCGTGTAGTGCGACATCCAGGCCAGGGACAGCACGGTGCTGATCATGCCGAACAGCATCAGCGAGCGCGTGCCGACGCGGCCGATCAGCCGGCCCACCAGCCACATCGCGATCATGGTGCCGGCACCGCGCGGGGCGATGGCCAGGCCGGCGGCAAAGGCCGGAAAGCCGCGCAGGTTCTGCAGGAACGGCGGCAGCAGCGCGGAGGTGGCGAACATCACCACGCCGACGATGCCCACCAGCGCCAGGCCGGAAACGAAATTGCGGTCGGCGAACAGATGCGGGCTGAAGAAGGGCCGCGGATGCGTGAGGCTGTGCACCACGAACATGTAGAAGCTCAGCATCGCCAGCATGCATTCGATCATGATCTCGCGCGAATCGAACCAGCCCTGGCTTTCGCCGCGATCCAGCATCAGCTGCAGCGTGCCGATGGCCAGGCTCAGCATCGCGAAGCCTTTGAGATCCAGGGACTGCGTCGAGGTGGACTTGTCATCGTGGGGCAGGGACAGGCTCAGGCCCATGAAGGCCAGGATGCCGATCGGCAGGTTGATGAAGAAGGCCCAGCGCCAGTTGTAGAACTCGGTGAGAAAGCCGCCGACCGTAGGCCCCAGGATCGGCCCCAGCATCACGCCCATGCCCCACAGCGCCATCGCCGAGCCATGCTGCTCGCGCGGATAGGCATCGAGCATGATCACCTGCGAGATCGGCACCAGCACCGCGCCGAACACGCCTTGCAGCAGGCGGAACAGCACCATCTCCGGCAGCGAGCTGGCGATGCCGCAGAGCATGGAGGCGATGGTGAAACCGGTGATTGCCACCAGCAGCACGTTCTTGCGGCCGAAGCGTGCGCTGAGATAACCGGTGGGGCCGGTGGCGATGGCCGCCGCCACCACGTACGAGGTCAGCACCCAGGACACCTGATCCGAGGAGGCGCTGAGCGAGCCCTGCATATGCGGCAGGGCAACGTTGGCGATGGTGGAGTCCAGGGCCTGCAGCATGGTCGCGGCCATCACCGAGAGGGTGACGATGCCGCGCGCCGCCGGCGCGATCTGGCTCATCGCAGCGCTGCTTGCGTGGGCGCGGCCTGCCGTCCGCTCTCGGTGTCGATGCGGATCTCGCTGCTCATGCCGGCGCGCAGCGCGGGCTCGTCGTTCTGATGCTGGATCCGGATGCGCACCGGCACGCGCTGCACCACCTTCACCCAGTTGCCGGAGGCGTTCTGCGGCGGCAGCAGCGAGAACTCGGCGCCGGTGGCCTGACCGATGCTCTCCACCACGCCCTGCCACTGCGTGCTGGTGTAGGCATCGACGTCGATCTCGACACGCTGGCCCACGCGCACCTTCTCCAGCTGCGATTCCTTGAGATTGGCTTCCACCCAGGGGCCGGCGGCATCGACCACGCTCAGCACCGGCAGCGCCGGGGTCACATACACCCCCACCTGCGGCACCTTGCTGGCGATGCCGTCGATGGGCGCGCGCACTTCGGTGCGCTGCAGTTCCAGGCGCGCCTTGTCGAGCGCCGCCTGCGCATTGGCGTAGGTGGGATGATCCGCCACGGCGATGTCGGGATTGCCGTCGAGCTGCGCGCGCAGTTCATCGACATCGCGCTGCGCGCTGAGCGCCTTGCTCTCGGCAACCTGCAGCGCGTGCTCGGCGGCGTCCAGCGCCGAGGTGGGCGTGGCGCCCAGCGCCTGCAGGGCCTGCATGCGGTGCTGGTCCACGCGGCGGTAACGCAGATCGGCCTGCGCCGACGCCAGTTCCGCGACTTTCTGCGCGTAGCTGGCCTTCAGCGCCTGCACCTGCAGACGCGCGGTCTGCAGCGCGGCCTCGGCCTGCTGCACGGCCACCGCATAGGGCGCCGGGTCGATGCGGAACAGCAGCTCGCCCTTCTTCACCGCCTGGTTCTCGCGCACCAGCATGGTGTCGATCTTGCCGCTGACGTCGGCGCTGACGTTGACCATGTAGGCCTTCACATAGGCGTTGTCGGTGCTGATGTAGCGGCCGCCGAACAGCCAGAGATAGACGGCCGTCAGCAGCACCAGGGCCGGCACGCCCAGCAGCAGCACGCGGCGCAGGCCGGGATGATTGAGCAGCGATGGGTTCACGGGGTTCTGGGCCATGACGATGGTGTTCCTCAACCCGCGCGCGTGCGCGTGCGGGGGCTGGCGTCCTCGGCCAGCAGATTGGCCTTCACCCGCAGCAGCAGCGACTCCAGCTGTTGCTGCTCCTGCTCGCTCAGGCCGCGCATGGCTTCGGCACGCGCCTCGCGGGCCAGCGCCCAGAGCTTGCTGAGGATGGGATCGGCCTGTTCGGTGAGATGGAGGCGGAAGGCGCGGCGGTCGTTTTCATGCGACTCGCGGCTGACCCAGCCGGAACGTTCCAGGCGGTCGATCAGCTGCGTGACCGTGACCGGATGCACTTCCAGCTTTTCCGCGAGGCTGGCCTGGGTCAGGCCCGGCTCCCGGGCGATGGCGGCCAGCGCCAGGCTCTGCGGCTGGGTCAGCTTCAGATGCTGGGCGCGGCGGCCGAAACTCAGCCGGTACAGGCGGCTGATTTCAAACACCAGGCTGACGAAGCCGGGGGCTGGAGGCTTAGCGGGCATATCATTAGCGTACTTATGATTTGCCCGCAAAGCAACCGGCCGGGACTGCCAGGCGCGAGGCGAAGCTCTGCCGCTGCTCTGGCGGCTTGCCTCTCACATCTCACGAACAGGCGCGCAGTCCCTTCAGGCGCTCGGCGTGCTGCAGGCGCGACTCGCGGCGCAGCTGGGCTTCGGCGTGGCGGCGTTGTTCGTCGGCGCTGACCGGCGTGAGTTCCGGCACCGGGCGCGGCCGGCCCTTGGCGTCGAGCGCCACGAAGGTCAGGTACGCCGAGAGGATGTGGCGGCGCTGCTCACCGTCGTAGCTGCGCGCGTCGACCTTCACGCCCACTTCCATGGAGCTGTGCCAGGCGCGGTTGACCGAGGCATTGAAGATCAGCACATCGCCACGCATGGCCGGCGCCACGAAATGCACGGCATCGACGCTGGCGGTGACGCAGACGCCGCCGGCGTGGCGATCGGCGCAGACCGCCGCGAAGCGATCCATCTGCGCCATGATCAGACCGCCGAACACCGTGTCGTTGGCGTTCAGATCGTTGGGAAACACCATGTAGACCTGCTCGCGCACCGCCGAGTAGTCCACCGTGTGCACCTGGCCGCTCACGGCTGCGGCGCCGGGCTGTCGTTGTAGAACTTCATGGCCATTGCGCCATGCAGGCTGGCGGCGCCGGCGCGCAGGGCGGCGGCGATGAAGCTGGTTTCCGCCAGCTCCTCGGCGCTGGCGCCGGCCTTCTTTGCGGCCTTCACATGGGCTTCGATGCAGTACGGACACTGCGTGCTCAGGGCCACCGCCACCGCGATCAGCTCGCGATACTTCTGCGGCAGCGCGCCGTCCTGCCGGCCGATCAGCTTTTCCAGGCCCAGCCAGGCCGCGTATTCCTGCGGCGCCGCGGCCTTCATGGCCTTGAGCTGCAGGACGTCGTTGGGGTCGTGGTAGTGCGCGGTCACGGATGCGGCTCCTGGTTGGCGACGGGTTTGCGGACGGGCGCGCTCAAGCGCCCTGGCTGCGGCTGCGCCGGCTTTTCTTCACCGCCGGCGCTTCGGGCTGGGGCTGCGGCTGCAGTTCGCCGGCGGCCTCTTCCAGCTCCACCAGACCCTGCTCCAGATAATCGAGCAGGCGCTGGATGCGGGGCAGGGTGCGGCGGCAGGCGATGATGCCGAACTCCAGACGGTCCACGTAGCTGGTGAGCGTGATGTTGAGCGCCAGGCCGTCGGTGATGACCGACACCGGATACATGCCTTCCAGGCTCGCGCCGCTCCAGTACAGCGGCCGCTTGGGGCCGGGCACGTTGGAGATGATCACATTGAAGGACTGCCAGCGCGGCGCCAGGCCCGTGGCGATGTTCAGGCCGGCCGGCGCCATCACCGCCGCCACGTAGTTGAGCATGGCCGCGCCGCCCAGGCGCGAGTAGCGCCGCTTGGCGTCCTGCACCGAACCGCGGATGGTTTCCAGGCGGTCCAGGGGATTGGCCAGATGCGTGCCGAGATTGGCCAGAATCATCGCGATCTGATTGCCCTCGTCGGAATCGTCACGACGCAGCGACAGCGGCACCATCGCAATCAGCGGCTTCTGCGGCAGCGCCTCCAGATCCATCAGATAGCGGCGCAGGGCCGAGGCGCACATCGCCAGCACGATGTCGTTGACCGTGGCGTGCAGCGGCTTGAGCAGGGCGCGGATGCGCGGCAGGCTGTAGGACTGCGCGGCGAAGCGCCGCGAGCCGGTGATGCGCTGATTGAGAATGCTGCGCGGCGCCTGGAAGGCCGAAACGAAATCGGGGTTCTCGCGCGCCTCGCGGATCGAACGGTACAGCTCGCGCGTCACCACCGGAATGGTCGCGGCCTGGGTGCGCGCGCCCTCGATCAGCCGCGCCAGACCGACGATGGCCAGGTCCGCACCGGGTTCGCGCTCGCGATTGCGGCGCTGCAGGGTCCAGGGCGGCGTCAGCTCTGCGCTGCGGTCCTCGCTCATGCTCTTGCGCAGGATGCGCGTGGCGGCGATGCCGTCCACCAGGGCGTGATGGATCTTTGCGTAGATGGCGAAGCGGCCGTCCTCGATGCCGCTGATCACATACAGCTCCCACAGCGGCTTGGCGCGATCCAGCGGCGCACTGTGCAGCTGCGAGACCAGGGCCAGCAGCTCGCGGATGCGGCCCGGCGCCGGCAGGGCGAGATGGCGGAAATGCGCTTCCAGATCGAAGGCCTCGTCCTCCACCCAGAACCAGTTGCCGAAGCGACGGTTCAGACGCAGGTTGAAGGGCGGCAGGGCCGCGGTGGCCTCGCGCAGCTTCTCGACCTGCCTGGCGAGAAAATCGGCCGGGGCGTCGGCGGGTGGACGCAGCAGCTGCAGACCGCCCACGTGCATGGGCTGGTTGCGGCGTTCTAACAACAGGAACAACTGGTCCAGCGGACTCAGCGGCTTGGGCAGCATGAGGGCTCCAGTTTTTTTGGGGGAAACGCGAGTCTAGGCGAAAAGTGCGGGCGCGGTGGCTGACGAGTCTCACGCTTCATAGGACAATAGCGCGCTTTGCCGCGCACACCTCGCATGATCCGCCTCGCTCTTCGCTCTGTTGGCCTGCTGTCCGCGCTGCTCCTGCTCGCACCCGCGGCGAGCGCTGCTTCCTGCACGCTCAAGCTCAAGCCGGGCGCCGCACTGCAGGCTGCGGTGGACCGTCTGCCCGCCGACAAGCCCGCCACGGTGTGTCTGGCCGCCGGTGAATATCCGCTGGCGCATGCCCTGGAAATCCGCCGGGGCGGTCTGACGCTGCGCGGCGCCGGCGCACGCAGCGTGCTGCGGCTGCGCGAAGGCACGCGAGAGCCGGTGATCGTGATCGGTGATGCGCACAATGAAGTGCCGGCGCAGGCGATCCGCGAGGTGCGGATGGAGGCGTTGCGCGTGATCGGCGCCGACAGCGATGGCGAATTCACCGCCGACCGCCCCTGGCTCAGCAACAGCGCCATCGTCGTGCGCCGCGGCGAGAACATCGTGCTGCGCAAGCTGGAGGTGAGCAGCTGCCGCAGCGCCTGCATCCTCACCGAGCGCGACACGCGCGGCGTGCGCATCGAGGACAGCGAGATCAGCGGCTCGGTCTGGGACGGCCTGTCCTTCAACCGCAGCGCGCAGATCCTGGTGCGCGGCAATCAGATACACGGCAATCGCGCCGCCGGCATCACCGTCGAGCATCTGGAGGACAGCCGCATCGAGGACAACCGCATCGAGGCCAACGGCTCGCACGGCATCTATCTCTCCGACGCCTGGCGCAACCGCTTCAGCGGCAACCGGTTCATCGGCAACCGCAACGCCGGCGTGTTCCTCACCTGCTCGGTGCGCTACCACGAGCCCGCCCCGGTGCTGTGCTGGGACAACAGCATGAGTCAGGGCAATGTCTTCGAGCACAACCGCTTCCAGCACAACGAGCACGGTTACGATGTCGGCGCCGACGACGCGGCCAATTGCAGCAAGCCGGAGTTTCTCGGCAACATCTGGCGCGATAATGACAGTGACGCCCCCAACCGCGATCCGCAGCCGCAGCGCTTCGGGCTGTGCACCAGGAGCTCGTGATGGAAGACTGGGTTTACAAGGCGATGTCGCGCTGGCCCGATGTGCCGGCACTGTATGGCTGGCTGTCGCTGGACCGGCGCGGCCATTGGCGTATCCGCGGCGAGATCATCAGCCGGCCGCAGATCATCGACACCATCAACCGCAATTACGCCGTCGATGCGCGCGGCTGCTGGTACTTCCAGAACGGGCCGCAGCGCGGCTACATGCAGCTGGAGTACGCGCCCTTCGTGCTCTACGTGCACAAGGATCATCTGCGCACCCATACCGGCCAGACGCTCAGCGATCTGCTGATGGCGTTTCTCGACGAGGAAGGTTCGCTGCTGCTGCTCAGCGAGTACGGCGCCGGCCTGCTGCTGGACCAGGATCTGCCCTGGGCGCTGACGCGGCTCTACGCCGGCGAGGCGCCCGCCGATGAGGCGCAGCTGCTCGCCGCGCTGCAGCGGCCCTCGGGCGCCGAGACCGGCCTGGAACTGCATTACGCGCAGCAGCGCGTGCCGGTGCAGCGACTGGACCGCGACGCGATGCCCGAGACCTTGAGCTTCGTGCGCGAACCCAGGGCCTCTTAACCATCGCTTTACGCGCTGCGTTGCTGCCGGAAATCGCGACATGCGGCCTTGGCAGCCGCTGGCTTGGAACCACCAAGCGGCGCGTCTGCCGCCTTGCCCTGCGCCAAAACAGCCTCCGTCGCAGCGGGCAAAGTGATGGTTGACAGGCCCTAAGCCGGAAGCGTGATCAGCTCCGCCTGCGGCGCCGGGCCATCCAGGCGCAGCAGCGCCAGCGAGATCGGCAGGCTGAAGCGCCGTGGTCCGGCGCTGCCGGGATTGAGGTAGAGCACGTTCTCGCGCCACTCGATCTTCGGCCGGTGCGTGTGGCCCGTCACCACGATATTCACGCCCGCCGCAGACGGCGCAAAGCCCAGGGTCTTGAGATCGTGCAGCAGATGCAGGCGCCAGGCGCCCAGCTGCAGGCAGCGGCAGTCGGCCTGGGTGCTGGCCCAGTGATCGGTGTCGTTGTTGCCGCGCACCGCCATCACCGGCGCCAGCGCCGAGAGCGAATCCAGCACCGCCGCATCGCCGATATCGCCGGCGTGCAGGATCAGCTCACAGCCGGCCAGGGCCTGCCGCGCGGATTCGCGCAACAGGCCATGGGTGTCGGAGATCAGGCCCAGGCGGCGGGCCGGCGAGCGCTGCGGCTCAGCCGCCGGTGTCGATTTCCACGGCGCTGAGCTTGCCGTCCGGCGCGTAGAAGAAGCGTACGGTGTCATCCTTGCCATCGTACACGGTGTAGCTGATGCCGCCGCGGCTGGGCCGGCCCAGCACCGCCTCGACCTGCGCACGCGTGGCGCCGATCTTCAGCGCATCGAGCAGCGGATGCTCGGCGCCGTCGACGCGCAGATGCGAGATGAACGCCTGCTCGCCGTAGTCGATCACGCGCAGCCGCATGCCATCGGCAAAACTCAGACGCACGCTGTGCGGTGTCTGGGCCTGCGTCGGGGCGTCTTCGGCGTGCAGGTCTTCGGTCTTTTCATCGCTGAGCTTGGGCAGGGCGCGGAACTCGGCGAGCGTCTTGCCGGGCGCCAGTGCGTGCAGCACCGAGAACGCCCAGAGATCGATGTCAGCCGGGCTGACGGTGGGCTTGGCTGCGGCCTTGGCGCCTGCGGCCAGACCGGGATTGGCGGATGCGGCCAGCAGCAATGCGGCCAGCAGCAGATGCGATGCTTTCCTGATGACGGACATGATGATCCCCCCTGTTTGTTGACCCAAGGTCCCCTCGCTCCTGCGCTTCCCTGCGCGAGGCCGATTGTGCGGCAAGGCGCGGTAAAGCGGCAGGGCCGGGATGATGGTCTTCAGTCCAGGGCCTTGAGCACAATGTCGGGCGTCAATAACTGCGGCAGGATCCTGGCTTCGCCGCCCTTGGCATAAACCAGATACAGGGGCACGCCGTTGCGGCCGAAGCGCGCCAGCTCGGCGGTGATCGCCGGGTCGGCGCGCGTCCAGTCCGCCACCAGCACCGCCACGCCGCGCTCGGCGAAGGCCTGCTGCACGCGGGCATTGTTCAGCGCCACGCGCTCGTTGACCTTGCAGCTCAGGCACCAGTCGGCGGTGAAATCCACGAACACCGTGCGGCCCTCGGCGCGCAGCTCGGCGACGCGGGCCGTGGACCAGGCCTGGCGCTCGCTGCCGGCCTGCGCCGCGGCGGCCTGCGGCGCCTGCGCCGGCGGCAGCTGCACGACCAGGCCGATCGCGCCGGCGAAAGCGGCCAGCTTGAACAGCGAGGCCAGCAGGCCATGCGCGCGCCACAGCCAGAGAATGAAGGCCAGCAGCACCAGTCCGACCATGATCTGCGCGCTGGCATTGATATCGAGCTGACGCGCCAGCACCCAGAGCAGCCAGACCACGCTCAGATACAGCGGGAAGGCCATGGCCTGCTTGAAGCGTTCCATCCAGGCGCCGGGCTTGGGCAGCAGGCGCGCGGCGGCGGGCACGAAACCGATCAGCAGGAAGGGCAGCGCCAGGCCCAGGCCCAGCGCCGCGAACACCGCGATGGCCAGCGGCGGCGGCTGGGTCATGGCAAAGCCGATCGCGGTGCCCATGAACGGCGCGGTGCAGGGGCTGGCCACCACCACCGCCAGCACGCCGGTGAAGAACGCGCCCGACCAGCCCTTGCGCTCGGTGAGGTTCTGGCCGACGTTCATCAGGCCGCTGCCGAATTCGGCGGCGCCGGACAGCGACAGGCCCAGCGCGAACAGCAGATAGCAGAGCACGGCCACGAAGGCCGGCGATTGCAGCTGGAAGCCCCAGCCCACCGCTTCACCGGCGCTGCGCAGCAGCAGGATCGCGGCGGCGGCGCCGACGCAGGAGGCGATCACGCCGGCGGTATAGGCCAGCGCCTGGCCACGCTGCTGCGCCGGACCGGCGCGCGCGATGGACAGGGCCTTGAGCGAGAGCACCGGAAACACGCAGGGCATCAGATTCAGCACCAGACCGCCGAGCAGGGCGAACACGAACACCGCGAGCAGGCCCATCGGTGCCGGCGCGGCGCCCTCATCGCCGCCTTCCGGCGCGGCCTGCAGCTTCTGCGCGGGGCTGTCCTTGGGCAGGGCGGGCACGCTGCCGGCGCGCGCCGTGATTTCGTAGGCGCGCGCATCGCCGGCGGTGTCGATCAGCAGCAGGCCTTGCACCGGCGTGCTGGCCGCGACGTAGTAGGCATTGAGCGCCTGGCTCAGGCGCAGCTGCGCACCCTGCAGCTGCTGGCGCTGCGCGGCGGCGTGATTGATCAGATCGGCGGCGTAAGGGAAGAAGCTGATGCGGCTGGCGCCCTGCACGCTGGGGCTCTGCACCGCCAGCGAGAAGTCGCCGGCCTGCACCTGATACTGCGCCGGCCAGTCCACGGACTGCGGCAGCTGCGCGCGCGCCTGCGCGAACGCCGCCTTCAGGCGCGGATCGGTCTGTGCCTGCGCGGCGACCGGCAGCGTCAGGCTCAGCTCGGCCTTGCCGGGGATGCACAAGTCCTTGCACACCAGCCATTTCGCGGTGGCCTTGAGCGTGAGCGGACCCCGCACGCCGGCGTCCAGCGTCAGCGGCACCAGATGCAGGGTCTCGGCGCCGTAGCCGTAATTGACCAGCTCGCCCAGGCGGAACTGATGCGGATAAGGCCACTGGATCTGGCCGGCCTGCACGCCGGCGGGCAGCTGCCATTCCAGCTTGGTGGCGATGCCGGAATCGCCGGGGTTGCGCCAGTACACATGCCAGCCAGCCTGCGGCTTGAGGCGCAGCGCGATCATGTTTTCCGCGCCGGCCCGCAGGGTCTGGTTCTCGCTGAGCAGCTCGGCTTGTACCGGCTGCGTCTGTGCCGCGACGAGTCCGGACAGCGGCATCAGCATCAGGATCAGCAGACGGACAAGGGTTCTGGCGAGCGTGGACATGGAGAGCCGGTGGAGCCTGGGGGAGGACCGCGCAAGGATAAGCGTTCGATCCCGGAATTTTCTTAAAAGTTCTTAAGCCTGCGCTGTGGATCGTCCAGACGGCGCTGGCGCGGTGCACAGGCGGCTGATTACGATTCGTCGATAACAAGCAGCACAGACCTGGAAGGAGAGTGGCAATGAAGGCCCGCAGCTACGACATCGTGCTGTTTGGTGCGACCGGCTTCACCGGCCAGCTGGTGGCCGAGTATCTCGCGCGTCACGGTGGTGAGCGTCTGCGCTGGGCGCTGGCCGGACGCAATCCCGACAAGCTGCGGCGCGTGCGTGAACAGCTGCAGGCAATCAACGCCGACTGTCGTGATCTGCAGCTGATCGCCGCGGATGTCGATGATCCCGCCGCGCTGAAGAAACTCGCCGCCAGCGCCCGCGTGGTGATCAGCACCGTGGGGCCGTACATCGTGCATGGCGAGCCGCTGCTGGCGGCCTGCGCCGAAACCGGCACGGATTATCTGGATCTCACCGGCGAGCCGGAGTTCGTGGATCTGATGTGGCTGCGCCACCATGAGCGCGCCCGCGAAAGCGGCGCCCGCATCATCAACTCCTGCGGCTTCGACAGCGTGCCGCACGATCTGGGCTGCTGGTACACGGTGCAGCAGCTGCCCGAGGATGCAGCGCTGCGCGTGCAGGGTTTCGTGCGCGTGGGCGGCAGTTTTTCCGGCGGCACCCTGCATTCGGCGGTGCTGGCGATGTCGCGTCTGCGCCAGTACGCGCGCACGCGCCGCGAACGGCGCCGGCGCGAAGCACAGCCGCTGGACCGGCGCATCGGCAGCCTGCGCCACGGCCTGCGCTATCTGCGCGAGCTGGACAGCTGGGCGCTGCCGATGCCCACCATCGATCCGCTGGTGGTGCGGCGCAGCGCCGCGGCGCTGGAACGTTACGGACCCAATTTCCATTACGGCCATTACCTGCAGCTCAAGCGTCTGAGCCAGGTGGCGCAGATCGTCGGCGGCGCCGGAGCGCTGATGCTGGGCGCGCAGTTCCGCGCCACCCGCGAGCGTCTGCTGCATCTGCGCAGCCCCGGCCAGGGGCCGAGCCCCGAGCGTCGCGCCAAGAGCTGGTTCAAGATCAGCTTCATCGGCGAAGGCGGCGGGCAGCGGGTGCGCTGCGAGGTCGCCGGTGGCGATCCGGGCTATGGCGAGACCGCCAAGATGCTGGCCGAGTCGGCGCTGTGCCTGGCCTTCGACAAGCTGCCGCGCACCGCCGGCTTCGTCACCCCGGCGCAGGCCATGGGCAATGCCCTGATCGAGCGCCTGCAGCGCCAGGGCATCCGCTTTCGCCTGATCGAGCGCAGCTGATAAGGTCGCGCTCCTTTCGCGGATTTTCAGGGACGAGGCGATGAGGCTGGCTCTGGCGCTCGGCGCCTTTTACGGTTTTTCCGGCGTGGCGCTCGGCGCCTTCGGTGCGCATGCCTTGCGCGCGCGCCTGCCGGCCGATCTGCTGCAGATCTGGCATACCGCCGTCGAATACCAGTTCTATCACGCCCTCGCGCTGCTGGCGGTCGGCATCCTGGCGCAGCGGACGGCGACGCCGGGCCTGGGCGTGGCCACGATCTGCTTCGCACTGGGGGTGCTGCTGTTTTCCGGCAGCCTTTATGCGCTGGCCCTGAGCGGGGTGCGCGGCCTGGGCGCGATCACGCCGCTCGGCGGCCTGCTGTTCCTGTGCGGCTGGCTGGCGCTGCTCCACGCGGTCTGGCGCGGCGCCGGGCGCGAGGCATAAAAAAAGCGCGGTACCGTTGCGGGCCCGCGCTTCTTTTACAGCTCCACCGCTTACTTCTTCTTTGCGGCCTTTTTCGGAGCAGCTTTCTTCGCTTTCTTCGCAGCAGCCATGACAACCTCCTATGAAGGTGTGAGTGATGGCGCCTTCCATAAGGCCCCCCGGCCCAAGGTCGACAACCGCTGTGGATCGTGTCATTGACTTTTTTCAAACACAATAGATTGTGGTCATGAGCCGACAAACGGTCATATATAGCGTGTCGTCGGGGGCGTCGGCATGAGCGCTCCCTTGCCTGGGCCCTTGCGCCCGCCGCAGTGGCGCGCCGCCGCCGGCGTGCTGCAGCAGGTGCTGAACGAGGCGCGTGCCGCCGATCTGTGCCTGCAGCAGCACTTCGCCCAGCACCGGCAGATGGGCAGTCGCGACCGGCGTCTGGTGAGCACGCTGGTGTACGGCGTGCTGCGCGACGCCATGCGCCTGCGTGCCATCGCCGGCGAGGCCGCTTCCGGCGAGGCCTGGCTGGCCCTGCATCTGCTCGCGGCCGGTCAGGCCGACACCGCCACGCTGGCGGCGCTGGGCTGTGCCGAGGCGGCGCGCTGGCAGCAGCGCCTGCAGGACTTCGACGAAGCCGGCCTGAGCGAGGCGGCGCGCGCCAATGTCCCGGAGCCGGTCTGGGCCTTGTGGTGCGAGCAGTACGGACGGACGCAAACGCGCGCGCTGGCGGCGGCCCTGAATCAGGAGGCGCCGGTGGATCTGCGCGTCAACACGCTCAAGGCCAGCCGCGCGCAGGTGCTGGCGGCGCTGCAGGCGGCCGGCATCGAGGCGCAGGCGGGCGCACTGAGCGAGGACTGCGTGCGTCTGCCCCGGCGGGTGGCGCTGCAGACCCTGGACTGTTACCGCCAGGGTTGGGTGGAGCCGCAGGATCAGGGCAGCCAGCTGCTGGCGCGCCACCTCGGCGCGCAGCCGGGCGAACGCATCGCCGACTACTGCGCCGGCGCCGGCGGCAAGACTCTGGCGATCGGGGCGGCCATGGCCGGTCGTGGCGAGCTCTGGGCGCTGGACGTGGACGCCGCGCGCCTGCGCCGTCTGCCGCCGCGCGCCGAGCGTGCGGCGCTGGCCGGCTTGCAGCTGCGGCAGCTGCCGGATGCCGAGTGGCTGCTCGCGCAGGCCGGCAGCTTCGATGCGGTGCTGGTGGATGCGCCCTGCTCGGGCAGCGGCACCTGGCGGCGCAATCCGGAACTGCGCCTGCGTGCGCTGGATCTGCCGGCGCTGGCCGCGCGGCAGCTGGCGATTCTGTGCGATGCGGCGACGCTGCTGCGCAGCGGCGGGCGTCTGGTCTATGCCACCTGCAGCCTGCTGGCGGCCGAAAACGAGGCGGTGATCCAGGCCTTCTGTGCCGGGCATCCGGACTTCATGCCGGACCCGGACGTGCCGGACGCGTCGCCGGCGCAGCGCAATCCGCTGCGCCTGCTGCCGCAGCTGCACGGCTGTGACGGCTTCTTCGCGATGCGCCTGCGCCGACGCTGAACGCGCAGCGGCAAACGCCCGGTGCCGCCGGCGCGGGTCCTGGGTGTTTTTCTGGACTTGCAGGGATTTTGAATCAGATTCAAAATTCGGATCGTATTCAAAACCTCCCCTTTTCATGAGCACCAAGGACCGCCGGCAACGCGAGATGGCGCATCGGGAACATCTGTTCCTGAAGGCCGCGCGTGAGGTGATTCAGCAGCAGGGTCTGCTCAATCTGCAGATGTCCAAGGTGGCGGAGCGTTGCGATTACGCGGTCGGCACCCTCTATCAGCATTTCCAGTCCAAGGAAGACCTGCTGGTGGCGCTGGCCGGAGATGAAATCCAGGAGCGCGTGCAGGCCTTCCAGCGCGTCCGCGCCTGGAAGGCGCCGACCCGTGACCGCATGCTCGGTTTTGCAGTGGCCGACATGGTGCTGGCGCAGCGGTTCCCGGAGCTGTTCCGGCTGCAGCAGTTCGCCTTCACCGAGGTCATCTGGGACGCCGCGCCGCTGTCGCGCCGGCAGGCCTCGATGGCCGCTTATGCGCCGCTGCGCGAAAGCTGCGAAGCTGTGGTGGATGAGGCGGAGGCCTGTGGCGATCTCGACTTGCGTGGCCTGAACAAGTCGCAGGTGTGCCTGGCGCCCTGGTCCCTGGTGGTCGGCATGCATGCCATCGTGCACAACGAGGGTGTGGCGGATCGCAGCACCTCCCAGGAACCCTACCGCCTGTTATTGCGTCACTGCAGTGCCCTGCTCAACGGTCTGGGTTGGCGACCCTTGTGCGATGAAACCGATCATGCCGCCCTGGATCGGCTGGCTCTTACCGTCTGTGAAGAGGTCCTTCATGAAAAATGGCTCCCCTGTCTCGCCTGCCGCTGCTGATCTGCGCCTGAGCGCGGCGGCGCTGTCGTCCCTGCTGCTGCTCAGCGCCTGCGCGCTGGGTCCCGATTTCACCAGGCCGCAGACTGCGGCCGGCGAGCGCTACACGCCCGAGGCCCTGCCGGCGCAGACGGCTGCCACCGAGGTGTCGGGCGGTGCGGCGCAGAAGCTGGTCGCCGGTGGTGAGATTCCGGCGCAGTGGTGGCAGCTGTTCGGCTCGCCGCTGATCAGCCAGCGTGTCGCCGAGGCCCTCGCGCACAGCCCCAGCCTCGCGGCTGCGCAGGCGGCGCTGCGGCAGGCCCAGGAAAACGTCAACGCCGCCGTCGGCGGTTATTACCCGGCGTTCAGCGCCGATGGCAGCGCCACGCGCGCCAAGACCAATACCGCCGCCAGCCCCGGCAGCAACAGCAGCTACTACTACACGCTGTACGGCGCTTCGGTGAACGTGTCCTACACCCTGGACCTGTTCGGCGCCACGCGCCGCGGCGTGGAGGCGCAGCGCGCCGCCGCCGAATACCAGCAGTTCCAGCTGGAAGGCGCGTATCTGACGCTCGCCGCCAATGTGGTCACCGCCAGCGTGCAGGAAGCCTCGCTGCAGACCCAGCTCAGCGCCACCGAGGACATTCTCAAGTCGCGTGAGGAACAGCTGAAGATCACGCAGAAGCAGTACGAGCTGGGCGCCATCGCGCGCACCGATCTGCTGGCCGCGCAGTCGCTGCTGGAAAGCACGCGCGCCACGCTGCCGGCGCTGCGCCAGCAGCTGGCGCAGGTGCGCAGCCGTCTGGCGGTGTACCTGGGCCGCATGCCCGCCGAGCAGGAAATCAGCCAGCTGGATCTGAATGCGCTGACCCTGCCGCAGGACGTGCCGGTGTCGCTGCCCTCGCAGCTCACGCAGCAGCGTCCGGACATCCGCGCCGCCGAGGCGCAGCTGCATCAGGCCACGGCCAGCCTGGGCGTGGCCACCGCGAATCTGTTCCCCAAGCTCACCCTGAGCGCTGGTTACGGCAGTCAGGCCGGAGCCGGCAATGAACTGTTCAAGTCGCCGGCGGAAATCTGGAACGTGGCGGGCGGTCTGAGTGCGCCGCTGTTCCAGGGCGGCACGCTGCGCGCCAACAAGCGCGCCGCGCAGGCCGCGCTGGATCAGGCCTATGCCAATTACCGGCTGACCGTGCTGCAGGGTTTTGCCAACGTCTCCGACAGCCTCAACGCCCTGCAGAACGACGCCCAGGCCCTGCAGTCGCGCCACGCCGCGCTGCAGGCTGCGGAACAGAATCTGGATCTGGTGCAGAAGTCGTATCGCGCCGGCGCCGTGGGCTATCTGAATGTGCTCGACGCGCAGCGTCAGCAGCAGCAGGCCCGCATTGATTTCATCACCGCGCAAAGTGCGCGTTACAACGATACCGCCGCGCTGCTGCAGGCGCTGGGCGGCGGCTGGTGGAATCGGCAGACGGAACCCGGCACGGCAGTGGCGGCCTCCGCGCCTTGATGTCGTTTATCTCGGGCACATAACGAAAGTAGATTTTCAGGGAACGAAACTATGAAACGCTGGGGCATTCTGGCGCTGATCGTGGTGGCATTGGTCGTGGTGATCGGCGGCATCAAGGGCTATTCGGTTTACAAGATGATCCAGGGCTTCAAGGCCCAGGGCATACCCAAGCAAAGCGTCTCGACCACCAAGGCCGTCTACAGCCAGTGGCAGCCGCAGCTGCAGGCCATCGGCAGCCTGCGTGCGCTGCGCGGCGCGGACTTGAGCGCCGAGGTCAGCGGTGTGGTGGAGGACGTGGTGTTCCAGTCCGGTGCCAGCGCCAAGGCCGGGCAGATGCTGGTGAAGCTGCGCGCCGCCGATGATCTCGCCAAGCTCGACGCGCTCAAGGCCAGCGCCGAGCTGGCCAAGGCCAATCACCTCCGCGATCTGGAGCAGTACAAGGCCAACGCCATCAGCAAGGCCGCGCTGGACGCCAGCGATGCCACGCTGAAGTCCGCCGTGGCGCAGGTCGCCGAACAGCAGGCGCTGGTCAACAAGAAGCTGATCCGCGCGCCCTTCGCCGGACAGCTCGGCATCCGCGCCGTGGACCCGGGCCAGTATGTTGCGCCGGGCACCAAGCTGGTCACTCTCCAGCAGCTCGATCCGATCTACGCCGACTTCACCCTGCCGCAGCAGGCGCTGGCGCAGCTGAAGGTGGGCCAGCGCGTGCAGGCCAGCAGCGACGCCTACACCGGCCAGGCCTTCAACGGTGAGATCGCCGCCATCGACGCCAAGGTCGATCCGGACACGCGCAACGTACAGCTGCGCGCCTTGCTGAAAAATCCCGAGCACAAGCTGCTGCCGGGCATGTTTGCCAGCCTCAAGGTCGACACCGGCACGCCGCAGCGCTATCTGACGCTGCCGCAGGCCGCCATCACCTTCAACCCTTACGGCGAGACCGTGTTCGTGCTGCTCACCGCCGCCCAGCTCAAGGCCGAGCGCGCGAAGAACAATGGCGCGGCGCAGGGCGACGCCAAGTCCACCACCGGCGAGCCGGAGCCGGAAGGCGAGCAGCTGGTGGCCAAGCAGGTGTTCGTCACTGTCGGCGCCACGCGCGGCGACCAGATCGCGGTGCTCAGCGGCCTGAAGGAAGGCGATGTGGTGGTGACCAGCGGCCAGATCAAACTCAAGACCGGCAGTGCCGTGGAGGTCAACAACACGGTGCTGCCTCTGAACAATCCGGACCCCAAGGTCCGCGACGAATAAGGCGCGGACAGCCATGAAATTCACCGACCTCTTCATCCGACGACCGGTCCTGTCGATCGTCGTCAGCCTGCTGGTGCTGGTGCTGGGGCTGCGCGCGCTCGCGCAGCTGCCGGTGCGCGAGTTTCCGAAGTCGCAGATCGCCACCGTCACGGTGACCACCTACTACTACGGCGCCAACTCCGACGTCATTGCCGGCTTCATCACCACGCCGCTGGAAACCGCCATCGCGCAGGCGCAGGGCATCGACTACATCAGCTCCAACAGCACCTCGGGGCAGAGCCAGATCAGCGCCAACCTGCGCCTGAACTACGACGCCAACCGCGCGCTCACGGAAATCAGCGCCAAGGTCAACTCGGTGCTCAACCAGCTGCCGGCGCAGGCGCAGAAGCCGCAGCTGGAGATCTCCACCGGCGAGTCCACCGACTCGATGTACATCAGCTTCTCCAGCAAGGTGATGCCCAGCAACAAGGTGACCGACTACCTCACCCGCGTGGTGCGTCCGAAACTGCAGGCCGTGCCCGGCGTGCAGCTGGCGGAGATTCTCGGCCAGCGTGAGTTCGCGCTGCGCGCCTGGCTGGACCCGGACAAGCTCGCCGCGCGCGGGCTGACCGCGCAGGACGTGTATACGGCGATCGGCGCCAATCACTACATCTCGGCCCTGGGCACCACCAAGGGGCAGATGGTGACCATGGACATCACCGCCGGCACCGATCTGCACAGTGTCGAGGAGTTCCGCAAGCTGGTGATCCGCCAGAGCGGTTTCTCGGTGGTGCGCCTGGAAGACATCGCCAATGTCACCCTGGGCTCGGAGAACGTCGACTTCGATTCGCTCAAGGATGGAACCAGTTCGGTGTTCGTCGGCATCAAGGTTGCGCCTGACGCCAATGTACTGACCGTCAACCGCGCGGTGCGCGAGGTGTTCCCGGACATCGCCGCGCAGCTGCCCGAAGGCCTGGAAGGCTCCATCGACTACGACTCCTCCGAATACATCAACAACGCCATCGCCGAAGTCGAGAAGACCCTGATCGAGGCGCTGGTGATCGTCACCTTCGTCATCTTCCTGTTCCTGGGCGCGCCGCGTTCGGTGCTGATTCCGGCGGTGGCGATTCCGCTGTCGCTGATCGGCGGCTTCCTGGTGATGCTGATTCTCGGCTACTCGATCAATCTGCTCACGCTGCTGGCGCTGGTGCTGGCCATCGGGCTGGTGGTGGACGATGCGATCATCGTGGTGGAAAACGTCGACCGCCATCTCAAGGAAGGCAAGTCGCCGCTGCAGGCGGCGCTGATCGGCGCGCGCGAGCTGACCGGCCCCATCATCGCCATCTCGGTGGTGCTGATCGCGGTGTATCTGCCCATCGGCTTCCAGGGCGGTCTCACCGGCTCGCTGTTCTCCGAGTTCGCCTTCACCCTGGCGGGCGCGGTCGGCGTGTCCGCAGTGGTGGCGCTGACGCTTTCCCCCATGCTCTGCTCACGCCTGCTGCGCGCGCATGACGAAAACCGCCTGGTGGCGATCATCGATCGCAACTTCGAATGGGCGCGCAGCCGTTATGAGCGTCTGCTGGGTTCGGCGCTGAAGACCTGGCCGGTGGTGGTGACTTTCGGTTTCATCATCTTCGCGCTGATCTTCGTGCTGGCGAAGTTTGCCAAGCAGGAGCTGGCGCCCGAGGAAGATCAGAGCTTCATGATCGTCTACGGCTACTCCAAGCCCGGCGACAGTCTCGGGCAGACGCTGCTGTACACCAATCAGGTACGCAAGATCGTCGAGCAGCATCCCGAGCGCAAGCTGACCTTCCAGCTGGTGGGCATCCAGGGCGTGAACTCGGCGCTGACCGGCGTGGTGCTCAAGCCCTGGGAGCAGCGCGAGAAAACCGCGATGCAGCTGCAGCAGGAAGTCCAGCAGCAAGTGAGCAAGGTTGCTGCGCAGGCGGTGTATGCCTCGCTGCCGCCGCCGCTGCCCACCGGCTCGGGCGGCACCAACACGCCCATCGCTTTCGTCATCACCACCACCGATCCCTTCATCAAGCTCGATGAGGTTTCGCAGGAACTGCTGTCGCGCGCCCAGGCCAGCGGCAAGTTCTACTTCATCGATACCGATCTGCGCATCAACAAGCCGCAGGTGACGGTGCAGGTGGATCGCGACAAGGCCGCGACCCTGGGCCTGACCATGCAGGACATCGGTTCGGCGCTGGGCGCGATGCTGGGCGGCGGTTACGTGAATTACTTCAGCATCTCGGGCCGTTCCTACAAGGTGATTCCGCAGGTCGAGCAGCAGGAGCGGCTCAATCCCGAGCAGCTGTCCAGCTATCAGATCCGTGCCGCCGACGGCACCATGGTGCCGGCTTCGACGGTGATCTCGCTGAAGACCGAGGCCATCCCGGCGCGCATCACGCATTTCCAGCAGCTCAACTCGGCCACGTTCTCGGCGGTGTCGAGCGTGTCGATGGGCGAGGCGCTGGATTATCTGAAGACCACTGCGCAGCAGATCGCGCCCAAGGGCTACACCGTCGATTACGCCGGCCAGTCGCGCCAGTACATGCAGGAGAGCAGCTCGTTTGCGCTGACCTTCGCCTTTGCCATCGTCATCATCTTCCTGGCGCTGTCGGCACAGTTCGGCAGTTTCCGTGATCCGCTGATCGTGATGATGTCGGTGCCGATGGCGATCTTCGGCGCCATGGTGTTCATCTTCCTGGGCGTGAAGAACGCCTCGATGAACATCTACACCGAGGTGGGTCTGGTGACGCTGATCGGCCTGATCGCCAAGCACGGCATCCTGATCGTGCAGTTCGCCAACGACGAGCAGCGCGCCGGCAAGACCAAGCTGGAGGCGATCATGTCCGCCGCCGGCATCCGTCTGCGTCCGATCCTGATGACCACCGCGGCGATGGTGCTCAGCGTCATTCCGCTGATCACCGCCTCCGGCGCCGGCGCCGTCAGCCGCAACCACATGGGCCTGGTGATCTTCACCGGCATTTCCATCGGCACCCTGTTCACGCTGTTCGTGGTGCCGGCCATGTATCTGATGCTGGCCGTGGATCGCTCGCCGAAGAAAGCGCAGCAGCACGATACGGCGGCGGATGGAGCCGAGCCGGACGCCATCCTGCCGTAAAGACTTTTCCGCAGGGGTGCCGGGCGGCAGCCGCACTGCCGCCCGGCGCGTTAAGATGCGTCACTTGGCCGCGCCGCGCGGCCTTCCCCTTGCAAGAGATTTTCTAGATGGCGTATTCCCGCATCATCGGCACGGGCAGCTACCTGCCGGAAAAAGCGCTTTCCAATATCGAACTCGAAGAGCGCATCGACACCACCGATGAGTGGATTTTCTCGCGTACCGGCATCCGCAGCCGGCATGTCGCCGCCGATGATGAGCAGACCTCCGATCTGGCCCTGCACGCCAGCCGCCGCGCGCTGGAGATGGCGGGCGTCAAGCCCGAGGAGCTGGACCTGATCGTGGTGGCCACCACCACGCCGGACATGATGTTTCCGTCCACCGCCGCCCTGTTGCAGCAGAAGCTGGGTGTGCGCGGCTGCACCGCCTTCGATGTGCAGGCGGTGTGCACCGGCTTCGTCTACGCGCTTTCCATCGCCGACAAGTTCGTCGCCAGCGGCCAGGCGAAGCGGGCGCTGGTGGTCGGTGCCGAAGTGTTTTCGCGCCTGCTGGACTGGAGCGACCGTCGCACCTGCGTGCTGTTCGGCGACGGCGCCGGCGCGGTGGTGCTGGAGCGCAGCGAGACGCCGGGCATTCTTTCCACGCATCTGCACGCCGACGGCAGCCAGAGCCACATCCTCAACGTGCCCGGTGCGATCCGCAACGGTGAGGTGCACGGCCGCGCCTTCGTGCACATGGATGGCTCCGCCGTGTTCAAGTTTGCGGTCAAGGTGCTGGACGAGGTCTGCCGCGAGGCCCTGGCCGCCAACAATCTGAAGGGCAGCGACATCGACTGGCTGATTCCGCACCAGGCCAATATCCGCATCATCCAGGCCACCGCCGAGAAGCTGGGCATGCCGCGCGAGCGCATCGTCACCACCGTGGACCGACAGGGCAACACTTCCGCCGCCTCGGTGCCGCTGGCGCTGGACACGGCGGTGCGCGACGGGCGGATTCAGCGCGGGCAGCGGCTGCTGCTGGAGGCGGTCGGTGGTGGCATGACCTGGGGCGCCGCGCTCCTCATCTGGTGAGCGCAGGCCGGCGGGCTGCTGCGCGCGCCGGGGCGAGCTCCGCCGTGCTCGCCGTACTCTTGTACGGCTGCGCGCGGCGAAGCTCGCCGCGACGCTGCTCACAACGCCCGCCGGCCCGCGCTCGGCGCCGCTTCACTGCAGCCG
>NZ_FOFS01000005.1 GCF_900111015.1 Solimonas aquatica
CAAAAGAAAAACCCCGATGCATTTGGCATCGGGGTTTTTGGTTTAAGACCCTGGCAGTGTCCTACTCTCACATGGCAGCTGCCACACTATCATCGGCGCTGAGTCGTTTCACTTCCGTGTTCGGGATGGGAACGGGTGGTTCCAACTCGCTATGGCCGCCAGGGAAACTGGCCGAGAAACTGACTTGCGGTCAATTTCTCGAATTCGGTTTTGGTAGTTGAACACTGAAGCACATTTCTCAATGCCTTCAGTTCTTAACGGTAAAAATGCTTGAGCGTTATATGATCAAGCCTCACGAGCAATTAGTACGCGTTAGCTTCATGCATTACTGCACTTCCACATCGCGCCTATCAACCTTGTGGTCTACAAGGGCTCTTCAGGGGACTTAAAGTCCCGCGAGATCTCATCTTAAGGTGGGCTTCCCGCTTAGATGCTTTCAGCGGTTATCCCGTCCGTACATAGCTACCCAGCGATGCCACTGGCGTGACAACTGGAACACCAGAGGTACGTTCCACCCGGTCCTCTCGTACTAAGGTGAACTCCCTTCAAATCTCGAACGCCCACGGCAGATAGGGACCGAACTGTCTCACGACGTTCTGAACCCAGCTCGCGTACCTCTTTAACCGGCGAACAGCCGGACCCTTGGGACCGACTACAGCCCCAGGATGAGATGAGCCGACATCGAGGTGCCAAACACTGCCGTCGATATGGACTCTTGGGCAGTATCAGCCTGTTATCCCCGGAGTACCTTTTATCCGTTGAGCGATGGCCCTTCCATACAGAACCACCGGATCACTTAGACCTACTTTCGTACCTGCTCGACTTGTTTGTCTCGCAGTCAAGCTAGCTTATGCCTATGCACTCAAGAGCGCGATTTCCGACCGCGCTGAGCTAACCTTCGCACTCCTCCGTTACTCTTTGGGAGGAGACCGCCCCAGTCAAACTACCCACCATACAATGTCCCTGTCCCGGATAACGGGACGAGGTTAGAAATTCGAGTTTACCAGGGTGGTATTTCAACGACGCCTCCATCAGAGCTAGCGCCCTGATCTCAAAGGCTCCCACCTATGCTACACAAGCAAACTCAAACTCCAGTGTAAAGTTATAGTAAAGGTTCACGGGGTCTTTCCGTCTTGCCGCGGGAACACTGCATCGTCACAGCGATTTTAATTTCACTGAGCCTCGGATGGAGACAGTGGGGCTATCGTTACACCATTCGTGCAGGTCGGAACTTACCCGACAAGGAATTTCGCTACCTTAGGACCGTTATAGTTACGGCCGCCGTTTACTGGGGCTTCGATCAAGAGCTTCGCCTTGCGGCTGACCCCATCACTTAACCTTCCAGCACCGGGCAGGTGTCAGACCCTATACGTCCACTTTCGTGTTTGCAGAGTCCTGTGTTTTTGATAAACAGTCGCAACCCCCTCTTCACTGCGGCCCGCTTGCGCGGGCGTGCCTTCTCCCGAAGTTACGGCACTAATTTGCCGAGTTCCTTCATCCGAGTTGTCTCAAACGCCTTAGGATACTCTCCTCGCCCACCTGTGTCGGTTTCGGGTACGGATTCTTGATGCCTGAAGCTTAGAGGTTTTTCTTGGAAGCGGGGTATCAGGTACTTCGTCTCAAAAGAGACTCGTCATCACCTTTCAGAATTGACCTCCCGGATTTGCCTAAGAGGTCTTCCTACGGGCTTAAACTACCATCCAACAGGCAGCTACCCTAACCTTCTCCGTCACCCCATCGCAGCATCAACAAGTGCTGGAATATTAACCAGCTTTCCATCGACTACGCCTCTCGGCCTCGCCTTAGGATCCGACTCACCCAGCGCCGATTACCGTTGCGCTGGAACCCTTGGGCTTACGGCGAACGGGTTTTTCACCCGTATTGTCGTTACTCATGTCAGCATTCGCACTTCTGATACCTCCAGCAAACCTTACGGTTCACCTTCACAGGCTTACAGAACGCTCCTCTACCACGCATATTGCTATGCATCCGCAGCTTCGGTACACCGCTTGAGCCCCGTTACATCTTCCGCGCGGGCCGACTCGACCAGTGAGCTATTACGCTTTCTTTAAATGATGGCTGCTTCTAAGCCAACATCCTGGCTGTCTTAGCCTTCCCACATCGTTCACCACTTAGCGGTAATTTTGGGACCTTAGCTGGCGGTCAGGGCTGTTTCCCTTTTCACGATGAAATTTAGCTCCCACCGTGTGTCTCCCATGATTGCACTTGTCGGTATTCGGAGTTTGCAACAGTTGGGTAGGAACTTGTGCTCCCCCCAGACCGTAACAGTGCTCTACCCCCGACAGTGATACATGAGGCGCTACCTAAATAGCTTTCGAGGAGAACCAGCTATCACCCGCCTTGATTAGCCTTTCACTCCTATCCACAAATCATCGACTACCTTTTCAACGGGAGTTCGTTCGGGCCTCCAAGTGGTGTTACCCACTCTTCACCCTGTTCATGGATAGATCGACGGGTTTCGGGTCTACTCCCAGCAACTATTCGCCCTATTAAGACTCGGTTTCCCTACGGCTCCCCTATACGGTTAGCCTTGCTACTGAGAAGTAAGTCGCTGACCCATTATACAAAAGGTACGCCGTCACCCTTGCGGGCTCCGACTACTTGTACGCATCCGGTTTCAGGTTCTATTTCACTCCCCTCTCCGGGGTTCTTTTCGCCTTTCCCTCACGGTACTGGTTCGCTATCGGTCGACAACGAGTATTTAGCCTTGGAGGATGGTCCCCCCATGTTCAGACAAGGTTTCACGTGCCTCGCCTTACTCAATTTCATTTCACATGCCTTTTCGCATACGGGGCTATCACCCACTATGGCCAGCCTTTCCAGACTGCTTTGCTAAGACATACAAAACTTTTGGGCTGATCCGCGTTCGCTCGCCACTACTAGCGGAATCTCGGTTGATTTCTTTTCCTGCAGGTACTTAGATGTTTCAGTTCCCTGCGTTAGCTTCCGCCACCTATGGATTCAGTGACAGATAGGGCCAAAAGCCCTGGGTTGCCCCATTCGGAAATCCGCGGGTCAAAGCTCGTTTGTCAGCTCGCCGCGGCTTATCGCAGACTACTACGTCCTTCATCGCCTGTTGTCGCCAAGGCATCCACCAGATGCGCTTGTTCACTTGATCATATAACCTCAAACATTCTTTCGAACGTCGAAGCCTAGATCTCACTCGACAATCTTCGCCGTTAAGCACCTATGGCATTGAGTTCAACTAGCTTTACGCTAATCAACTAATGACAACAGTGTTCAACTACTAAACCGTATTGTTAAAGAACAGATCTACTCACGTAGATTCGGGAAAACATTCACAACAAATGCTTTCCGGAATCGGTGGTGGAGCCAGTCGGGATCGAACCGACGACCCTCTGCTTGCAAAGCAGATGCTCTCCCAGCTGAGCTATGGCCCCGGATACCCGATTTGTGTGTATTCGCTAGGTTGGTGGGTCTGGCTGGATTTGAACCAGCGACCCCACGCTTATCAAGCGTGTGCTCTAACCAGCTGAGCTACAGACCCCCAGGTCAAACCGTGCGATTTCAAACCTGTTTCGGGCAGAACCGCACGTGCTTCCGCGGCTCTCGATACTTAGTGCAAGTGACTTGTGTTGGATGCTCCCAAGGCGCTTTGAAGCGTACTTGAAAGGAGGTGATCCAGCCGCAGGTTCCCCTACGGCTACCTTGTTACGACTTCACCCCAGTCATCGGCCACACCGTGGTAAGCGCCCCCCTTGCGGTTAGACTACCTACTTCTGGTGCAACAGACTTCCATGGTGTGACGGGCGGTGTGTACAAGGCCCGGGAACGTATTCACCGCCGCAAATGCTGATCGGCGATTACTAGCGATTCCGACTTCACGAGGTCGAGTTGCAGACCTCGATCCGGACTACGAACAGCTTTTTGGGATTAGCTCCACCTTGCGGTTTGGCGACCCTCTGTACTGTCCATTGTAGTACGTGTGTAGCCCTGGGCATAAGGGCCATGATGACTTGACGTCATCCCCACCTTCCTCCAGTTTGTCACTGGCGGTCCCCTTAGAGTGCTCAACTAAATGGTGGCAACTAAGGGCAAGGGTTGCGCTCGTTGCGGGACTTAACCCAACATCTCACGACACGAGCTGACGACAGCCATGCAGCACCTGTGTCTAGGTTCCCTTGCGGGCACTCCCACATCTCTGCAGGATTCCTAGCATGTCAAGCCCAGGTAAGGTTCTTCGCGTTGCATCGAATTAAACCACATACTCCACCGCTTGTGCGGGCCCCCGTCAATTCCTTTGAGTTTCAACCTTGCGGCCGTACTCCCCAGGCGGAGAACTTATCGCGTTAGCTGCGACACCGACTTGCTGAGCAAACCGACGTCAAGTTCTCATCGTTTACGGCGTGGACTACCAGGGTATCTAATCCTGTTTGATCCCCACGCTTTCGTGTCTCAGTGTCAGTACAGGCCCAGGCGGCTGCCTTCGCCATTGATGTTCCTTCCGATATCTACGCATTTCACCGCTACACCGGAAATTCCACCGCCCTCTACCGTACTCTAGTCTTTCAGTCTCGGAAGCAGTTCCCAGGTTGAGCCCGGGGATTTCACAACCGACTTGAATAACCACCTACACACGCTTTACGCCCAGTAAATCCGATTAACGCTTGCACCCTCTGTATTACCGCGGCTGCTGGCACAGAGTTAGCCGGTGCTTATTCTTCTGGTACCGTCAAGGTCGGAGATATTAGCTCCGACTTTTTCTTCCCAGCCTAAAGTGCTTTACAACCCGAAGGCCTTCTTCACACACGCGGCATTGCTGGATCAGGCTTGCGCCCATTGTCCAATATTCCCCACTGCTGCCTCCCGTAGGAGTCCGGACCGTGTCTCAGTTCCGGTGTGACTGATCGTCCTCTCAGACCAGTTACTGATCGTCGCCTTGGTAGGCCATTACCCTACCAACTAGCTAATCAGACATAGGCTCCTCTAAAGGCGCAAGGTCTTGCGATCCCCTGCTTTGGTCTCTCGACATCATGCGGTATTACTCCAAGTTTCCCTGGGCTATCCCCCACCTAAAGGCAAATTCCTATGTGTTCCTCACCCGTCCGCCGCTAGATGTATTGCTACACCCCGCGCGACTTGCATGTGTTAGGCATGCCGCCAGCGTTCAATCTGAGCCAGGATCAAACTCTCCACTTTAAAGGTGTAAAGCTAGATCCAAATAACAGTCCCAGAACGTGGCTAAACGCTCCAGAACCATCGAAGAGTCATCTTCGATAAGCTCAATCAACTTTGGCTTACGTTGATACTCTCATGTTGCAATGGCTTCGCCATCACCATGGGAGCACCCACACAAATCACTTGCTTTGTTCTTAAAGATCAGGCCACTCAGCTTCGCGCTTTTCTTCAGCGCCGCCGTGCAGCGGGGAGGCGAATAATAGGGAAATTTCGAAGTGCTGCAACAAGTCCCCAGGCCTTTTCATTTAACACCATGAAAAAAAAAGAGTTTTAATTTTTTGCCGGGTGAGGCCCTGCTGCGCTTCGCGCTAGAAATGATTAATTTCTAACCATTTTTTGGCTATTCGGCGACCAGGCTTTGCAAGCCGCAGCGACGCGGACACGGCAACAGAAACAAAAATGGCGGCCTGCGACCGCCATTTTCCCTTCCGTACCGGCCAAAAATTCAGACAAGTAGCACGATGCCCACCCTGGCATAGCGGCGCGAGCCGACTTGCAGCAGATACTCACGCCCGGGCATCAGGCACAGATTGCGATCTTCGATCCGCTCCTGATCGATGCGCACCGCCCGCTGCTCCACCATCCGGCCTCCCTCGGCATTGCTGGCCACCAGCCCCGCCTCCTTCAAGGCTCGCGCGATGGGCAGCCCGCCGCTTGCGCTGCTGAGCTGTATCAGCGGGATATCCTCCGGCAACGCGCCTTGCGAGAACTGCGCCCTGAAGGCGGCGCTGGCCGCGGGGCCGGCCGCAGCCCCATGGAAACGGGCGACGATCTCCTCGCCAAGCTCGATCTTCACATCGCGCGGATTGCGCCCCGCAGCCACCGCCTCCCGCAGGGCGGCAATGTCCTTGAGCGGGCGGAATGACAGCAGCTCGAAATAACGCCACATGAGGCTGTCGGAGACAGACATGATCTTGCCGAACATCTCGCCCGGCGCGTCATTGACTCCGATGTAGTTGCCCAGGCTCTTGGACATCTTCTGCACGCCATCGAGCCCCTCGAGGATGGGCACGGTCATGATGCACTGTGGCTTCTGCCCGTAGGCGCCCTGCAGGTGACGGCCGACCAGCAGGTTGAACTTCTGGTCCGTGCCCCCGAGCTCCACATCGGACTTCAGCGCTACCGAGTCGTACCCCTGCAGCAGCGGATAGAGGAATTCGTGCACCGCGATCGGCTGCCCACCGGCATAGCGCTTGGCAAAGTCGTCCCGCTCCATGAGGCGGGCAACGGTATATTGGGCTGCGACGCGGATGATGCCCTCGGTGCCCAGCGAGTCCAGCCAGCGTGAATTGAACTCAACTCGCGTGCGCTCCGGATCGAGAATCTTGAAGACCTGCTCCTTGTAGCTCTGGGCGTTGGCTTCAACCTGTTCTCGCGTCAGCGGCTTGCGTGTTTCGTTTTTACCCGTGGGATCGCCGATCATGCCGGTGAAGTCGCCAATCAGGAAAACAACTTCGTGCCCGGCCTGCTGAAAGGCACGCATTTTGTTAAGCAATAGGGTATGGCCGAGGTGCAGGTCCTTGGCCGTCGGATCGAAGCCCGCCTTGATGCGCAAGGGCCGGCTTTCTCGTTCGGCCTGCAGGACGCGAGCGCGGAACTCTTCGGCGGGAAGGATTTCCTCCGTGCCGCGCTCGAACTCAGAAAAATCAATGCTCATGGAAGACTGGGGACCGCTGGGATATGTCAAAAGAAGCGAACAGCAGGCCGGACTGGCTTGCAATAAGGGCAAATCTGTGTTTCTTTACCGTCCCGGGACGCATCAAAAATAACCACAACGATATTGCAGCACCAGATGCTGGCCCGCGCGTCGCTTTGCGACATGATCCGATATCGTTGACTAGGTTTATCAGTGATGAAGCTTGATTATAGCCCAGCCGAGCTGGCACCCCGCCGCTCGGCCCGCAGGTCTGTCATTCTCGCCAGCGCCTGCGTCGCGGTGTTGTCGATCGTTGCGGTTCATGAGTCCATTGCCACGCGCAGCAGCACGCTGCAGGAGGCGGCCGGAACCGAAGTGGCTGCGGCCTTCAACTCCGGAACCGAGCAGGCTTTCGACCGCGCCCTGCAGTCCGCGGCGAGCGACACCCTGGCCGCGCCGTCCGCCTCCGAGTGGACCACGGTGGTTGTGCGCAAGGGGCAGACCCTGTCCGATATCTTCGACAAGGAAGATCTGGGCTCTTCGGACGCGCTGGCGATCGTCGCGCTCGGTGGCGATGCCCGCAAGCTGCAGTCGCTGCGCACTGGCGACAAGCTCAGCTACCGCAAGACCGACGACGACAGCCTCGACGAGCTGCACTACGAGTTCGATGAGTCGCACACCCTGCAGGTGCGCCGCACCGACAATGGCTTTGAAGCGCTGACCATCGAAGCCGAAATCGAACACCGCCAGGCCGCCACCAGCGGCGTGATCACCAGTTCGCTGTTTGCTGCCGCCCAGAAGGCCGGCCTCTCCAACCGTCTGGTCATGGAGCTGGCCGACATCTTCGGTTACGACATCGACTTTGCCTTGGACCTGCGCGACGGCGACCACTTCTCGGTGGTCTATGAGCAGCTCTACAAGAACGGCCAGATGCTGCGCGATGGCGATATCGCCGCCGCAGAATTCGTCACCCAGGGCCGCACCTATCGCGCGATGCGCTATGTGGACGGCAACGGCAACGCCACCTACTACACGCCGGACGGCGACTCGCTGCGCAAGGCCTTCATCCGCACGCCGGTGGACTTCGCCCGCATCAGCTCCGGCTTCAGCCTCGGCCGCCTGCATCCCATTCTCAACGTGATCCGTGCGCACAAGGGCGTGGACTATGCAGCCGCGACCGGCACCCCGGTGCACGCCACTGCCGACGGCAAGGTGGAATTTGCCGGCGTCAAGAATGGCTACGGCAATGTGATCATGCTGCAGCACGGCTCGCAGTACGAAACCGTGTACGGCCACCTCTCGCGCTTCCGTCCGGGCCTGCGCAGCGGCGCCAGCGTGCGCCAGGGTCAGATCATCGGCTATGTGGGCATGACCGGTCTGGCCACCGCCCCGCATCTGCACTATGAATTCCGCGTCAACGGCATGCACAAGAACCCGATGACGGTGGGACTGCCGCGCGCCAATCCGCTGCCGCGCAGCGTGGTGGCACAGTGGCGCAGCAGCAACGCCCAGGTGCTGGCCCAGCTGGAGTCGACCTCGGCTCAGGCGCGCGTCGCCAGTGCGGGTGGCAGCAGCGCCACGACTGCCGCTCCCGGCAATCCGCCACCGCCGGCCCTCGGCAGCAACTGAGCGCCGCGCGCCGCGGCGTGGGCAGCACGATCTGTCTGGGGCTGATCTCCGGCACCAGTCTGGATGCAATCGACGCCGCAGCCTGCCGCTTTGACGAGCAGGGCCGCTGGCAGGGGCTGCTCGCCACGCGCAGCCATCCCTATCCGCCCGGTTTGCGCGGCGAACTGCTGGATCTGCAGGCGCAGCCCGATCAGAAGCTCAGCCTGCGCGACTTCGCGCGCATGGATGCGCAGGTCGGCGATTGCTTCGCCGAAGCGGCGCAAGCCCTGCTGCAGCAGGCCGGACTCAGTTCCGCGCAGATCAGCGCCATCGGCTCGCACGGCCAGACCGTTTTTCACGACCCGCAGCAGATCGGCACCAGCCTGCAGCTGGGCGACCCCAATCGCATTGCGGCCCGCACAGGGATCGCCACGGTCGGCGATCTGCGCCGCGCCGACATGGCCCTCGGCGGTCAGGGCGCGCCGCTGGTGCCGGCGTTTCATCAGGCGGTGTTCGCCAGCGACCTGCCACGCGCCGTCGTCAACATCGGCGGCATCGCCAACATCACCGTGTTGCCAGCAAATCCGCAGCAGGCCGTATTCGGCTTCGATACCGGTCCCGGCAATGGCCTGATGGATGAGTGGATCCAGCTGCACCGGCAGCGGACGTATGACGCCGACGGCGGCTGGGCCGCCTCCGGTGTCGCGCAGGACGCTTTGCTGCGGGCTTGGCTGGCCGAGCCTTATTTCGCGGCAGCGGCGCCCAAGAGCACCGGGCGCGATTACTTCAAGCTGGACTGGGCGCGACATCCCGCAGATCTGAGCGCCTATCGGCCGCAAGACGTGCAGGCCAGCCTGCTGGAACTCAGCGCGCGCAGCATAGCCGAGGCGCTGCTGCGCGCCGCGCCGCAAAGCGCGGAAGTGCTGATCTGCGGGGGCGGCGCTCGCAATGGCGAGCTGATGCGGCGCCTTGCGGAATTACTGGCGCCGCGCGCGGTGCGCAGCACCAGCGCTGCAGGGCTTGATCCGGATTGGGTGGAGGCCGCGGCCTTCGCTTGGCTGGCCTGGCGTCGCGTTCATGAAGTGGCGGGCAATCTGCCGGCCGTGACCGGCGCCAGCCGCAGCGCGGTACTGGGCGGTCTGTATCGCCCTTAAAGAGCGGGCTTCAGATCGAGAACGAGTTGCCGCAGCCGCAGGTGGTGGTCGCGTTGGGATTGCGAATCACGAACTGCGCGCCTTCGACGCTTTCCTTGTAGTCGATCTCCGCGCCCGTCAGGTACTGGATGCTCATCGGATCGACCAGCAGGGTGACGCCGTTCTTCACCACCAGGGTATCGCCGTCTTCGGTGTCCTTCTCGAACTTGAAGCCGTACTGAAAACCCGAGCAGCCGCCGCCGGTGACGAACACGCGCAGCATCTGCTCGCGATCATTTTCCTCGTCCAGCAGCTCCCGCACCTTGTTGGCCGCCGCCTCGCTGAAGAGCACCGGCACCTCGTCCTGCACCGCAACCGTTTCCGACATATTGGCCTCTTGAACCACTTGCAATCGGCGTCCACACGCGACGCCTGCTGGTGTTCGAACTGTACGCCTTTTATGGCGCCAGTGGCGGCGCTTGCAAGCCCAGGCGCTCGTCCAGCCCGAACATCAGATTGAAGTTCTGGACCGCCTGTCCCGAAGCGCCCTTGACCAGGTTGTCGATCACCGACAACACCACGACCGTCTGCCGGTCCGGCGCCAGGTGCACAGCGATACGGCAGGTGTTACCGCCACGCACGCCGCGCGTCTCCGGATGATCGCCGGCTGGCGCCACGTCCACGAAGGGCTCGCCGACGAAGGCCTGCTCGTAAAGCCGCTGCAGATTGTCGACCGGCCGCGTCAAACGTGCATAAAGCGTGGCGTGGATGCCGCGGAACTGCGGCAGCAGATGCGGGACAAAGGTCACCGCCACCGGCGCGCCGGCGATATCCGCCACGCCCTGCAGGATCTCGGGGCCATGGCGATGGCCGGGCACCGCATAAGCCTTGAAGGAATCAGCGACCTCGCCGTAGAGCGAGCCGATCTTGGCCTCGCGACCGGCGCCGCTCACGCCCGACTTGCAGTCGGCGACGATGTGCCCCGTATCGACCGCACCCGCCTTGAGCAGCGGCAGCAGACCCAGCTGCACCGCCGTGGGGTAACAGCCGGGATTGGCGACGATGCGCGCCCGGGCAATCGCCTCGCGATGCACTTCCGGCAGGCCATAGACCGCCTCGGCCAGCAGCTCGCGTGCGCTGTGCTCCAGCTTGTACCAGCTCTGGAAGACCGCCGGATCGCGCAGGCGAAAATCGGCGGAGAGGTCGATCACCTTCACGCCGCGCGCCACCAGCGCTGGCGCCATCTGCATGGCGGTGCCGTGCGGCGTGGCGAAAAACACCGCGTCGCAAGCGGCCAGCGCCTCGGGGTCCGGCGCGCTGAAGCTCAGCTCGCAGTGCCCGCGCAGATGCGGGAACATGGCGTCGGCACGCTGTCCGGCTTCCTTGCGCGAGGTCAGCAGGGTCACGCGCGCCTGCGGATGCTGCGCGAACAGGCGCAGCAATTCCGCGCCGGTATAGCCCGTGCCGCCCACAATGCCGACCTTGATCATGTCCTTGCTCATTCAACGCCAGGGGCGGCGATAATAGGTCCCGTGGCCGCAAACGCAAGTGCGGCCTTTTCTTTCAGCCCTCAGGCAAACCACACCATGCTCTGGACCAAGGCCGCCCACCTGTTTTTCCTGATCGCCTGGTTCGCCGGGCTGTTCTACCTGCCGCGGCTCTACGTGTATCACTGCGAGGTCCAGGACAAGGCCGGCCATGCGCGCTTCTGCACCATGGAGCGGCGGCTGTACCTGATGACCACGCTGGGCATGATCGGCACCTGGGTGTTCGGCGTCTGGACGCTGTGGCTGGGGCCGCAGATCTGGCTGCACGCCGGCTGGCTGCACGCCAAGCTGACGCTGGTGGTGCTGCTCTCGGCCTATCACGGCTGGCTCAAGACCCGCCTGCGGGCATTCGCGCAGGGGCGCAATGACAAGAGCGCGAAGTTCTACCGTGCCATGAACGAGGTGCCGACGCTGCTGCTCGCCGCCATCGTGATTCTGGTGGTGCTCAAGCCCTTCTGAAGCACGCCGCCTCAGGAGCCGATTTCGCCCGCACCGGACTGCATGAAGTTTGGCAGCCCCATCTTCTCGATCAGGCCCAGCTGGGTCTCGATCCAGTCGATGTGCTCTTCCTCGCTCTTCTGGATCGACACCAGCAGCTCGCGCGTCACGTAGTCGCCGACCTTCTCGCAGTACGCGATGGCGTCCTTGTACAGCGGATGCGCCTCGCGCTCACGCTTGAGATCGCACTCCAGCACTTCCTTGACGTCCTCACCGATGTAGAGCTTGCCCAGATCCTGGAGATTGGGCAGCCCTTCGAGAAACAGAATGCGCGCGATCAGCCGATCAGCGTGCTTCATCTCGTCGATGGATTCTTCGTACTCGTGCTTCTCCAGGCGCTTCAGGCCCCAGTTGCCGAGCATGCGCGCATGCAGGAAATACTGGTTGATGGAGCTCAGCTCGTTCTTGAGGGCGAGATTGAGGAATTCGATGACCTTGGGGTCGCCTTGCATGGCACGCTCCGTAGTGCTGGGCCGGATGGCCGCAGTATACGGAAAGCCTGCGCCTGCGCTCTCAGCCGGCGCCGGCGGCCAGCGGCGACACTTCAGCGCTCGGCGCGGCGGCCGGCAGCGTGGCCAGCGTCTCGTCCAGCAGCTGGCGCGCATGCGGCACGCACTTGCCGCAGCAACTGCCCAGACCATAGAGCCGATTGAGCTCGCGCAGGCTCACCACGCCATCCTCGCGAACCGCGCGACGGATCTGACGATCGGAAACAGCCTTGCAGACGCAGATGATCATGGCCGCATGATGGCTGCAAATGAGAATTCATGTCAACTGCAGGCCAATCTCGTTCTCGCTGAGCGGCCGTGAATCTCAGCCCGACGGCGCAGAAGGAGAAATCAGCGGCAGCGGCGGATCGAAGACCGGCAGGGTGGTGGCGCCCAGCAGCGGCGCCAGCTCCTGCAAGGCGTGCCGGTAGACCTCGCGCTTGAATTCGACCACCTCGTCGAGCGGCAGCCAGTAATCCACCCAGCGCCAGCCGTCGAATTCAGGCCGTTCGCTGGTATTGAGGCGCACCGCAGCATCATGGGTTTTCAGGCGCAGCGCGAACCATTTCTGCTTCTGGCCGACGCAGAGCCGGCCCCGCGAACGGCGCAGATAGCGCCGCGGCAGGCGGTAGCGCAGCCAGCCGCGCGTGACGCCGAGAATCTGCACATCTTCGGGCCCCAGACCCAGTTCCTCGCCCAGCTCGCGGAACAGCGCTTCCTCGGGCCGCTCGCCGCGCTGGATGCCGCCCTGCGGAAACTGCCAGGCGTCCTGACCGATGCGTTTGGCCCACAACAGCTGCCCCTCGGCATTGCGGATCACAATGCCAACATTGGGACGAAAGCCGTCTGCATCAATCACTTAAGCACCAGTCTGAGAGCAGAGCCGAAATCATTGTTCCACAGCCACGACGGCGCCGGCAAACCCGCCTGCGCTATGCTGCGCGACCTTTTTGAGCGGCGAGAGAAAGCACCATGCGGCGCCTGGCAGTCTTCGATCTGGACAACACCCTGCTGGCCGGCGACAGCGATCACCTCTGGGGGGTGTTCCTGGTCGAACAGGGCGTGGTGGACGCACAGCGCTTCGAGCGCGAGAACGATCGCTTTTACCGCGCCTATCAGGACGGCAGCCTGGACATCCACGAGTACGCCGCCTTCAGCCTGCAGGTGCTGGTGGAAGAGCCGCTGGAACGCATGCTGGCCCTGCGCCGGCTTTATGTGGAGCAGCGCATCCGCCCGATCATCGCGCGCGGCACGCCGGAGCTGCTGGCCCGCCATCGCGCGCAGGGCGACACCCTGCTGATCACCACCGCCACCGGGCGCTTCATCACCGAGCCGATCGCCGAGCTGCTGGGCGTGGACGTGCTGCTGGCCACCGATCCGGAAATCGTCGAGGGCCGCTACACCGGCCGCATCGCCGGCACGCCGAATTTCCAGGGCGGCAAGGTCACGCGCCTTCAGCAGTGGCTGTCGCAGCAGACCCAGCCTTATACGCAGCTGGCCGGTTACAGCGATTCACACAACGACATTCCGCTGCTGAGCCTGATGCATCAGGCCACCGCCGTGGACCCGGATCCGACGCTGCGCGCCGCTGCCGGGCAGCGCGGCTGGCCGGTGATCAGCCTGCGCTAGGGCCTGTTAACAATCACTTTGGCGCTGCGACGGAGGTCGTTTTGCTGCAGGGCAAGGCGGCAGGCGCGCCGCTTGGTGATTCCAAACCAGCGGCTGCCAACGCCGCACTGCGACAAAACGGCCCCGTCCCGAAGGCTTGCGCCAGAAATCGCGCCAGGCAAGGCGCGAAACGCAGGCCTTGGTGGTGCCAAGGCCAAGTTTCGCAACGCCGCATGGCGCGATTTCTGGCAGCAACGCAGCGCCCAAAGTGATCGTTAACAGGCCCTAAAGCGCGAGTTCCGCGAAGGCGCCGTGCAGCAGGCCATTGCTGGCCAGCACCGTGCGCGTATCCAGGCCGACCGGGCCGCCGTTGAGATCGGTGAAGCGTCCACCGGCTTCGCGCACGATCACGGTCAGCGCCGCGATGTCGAGAATGTTCACATCGCTTTCCACCACCGCGTCGATCTTGCCGGCGGCCAGATAGTGGTAGTGCACGAAGTCGCCGTAACCGCGCAGGCGGTGCAACTGCGGAATCAGCCGGCCCAGAGCCGCCCATTGCTGCGGCGCGCGCGCCAGGGTGTTGAGATTGCCGGTGGACAGAATCGCCTTGTCCGGCTGCGCCACCTTGGACACCTGCAGGCGTTCGAACTGCGCCAGCGGCGTGTCGAGCAGGCCGCGCCAGGCACCCTGGCCTTTCTCTGCCCAGATCAGTTCGCCGAGGTTTTCGTTCCAGCAGGGCGCGCAGGACACGCCCAGCACCAGCTCGCCGCGCCGCATCAGCGCGATCTGCACCGAGAAGATCGGATAGCCGCGCACGAAGGACTTGGTGCCGTCGATGGGATCGACCAGCCAGAGATTCTCGGCCTCGGCGTGCTCCTTGCCGGTTTCCTCGCCGAAGAAACCGTAGTCGGGGAAGCGCGCGGCGAGTTCGGCCTTGATGACCTTCTCGGCGGCGACATCCACCTCCGTCACCGGGCTGGCGTCGGCCTTGTACTCGACGCTGAAATTGCCGCGATAAGCCTTGCGGATCACCACGCTGGCGGCGCGCGCAGCGGCCAGGGCCGCCTCAAGTTCGGAACTGCTCATGCATTGCATCCAGGGAATCGACACACGGCCCGCAGGCCGCAAGGCTGCGCATGATACCCGCGGCGCCGGCCCTTACAATGCACCGCTCCATTCCTCACACCGTTTCCGGAGCCAGTCGTGGGCAATCGCCTGAGCAAGATCGTCACCCGTACCGGCGATGCCGGCAGCACGGGCCTGGCCAGCGGCGAGCGCGTCGCCAAGACCCACGCCCGCGTGCGCTGCATGGGCGAGCTCGATGAGCTGAACTCGCAGATCGGCGTGCTGATCGCCCAAGCCCTGCCGGCGCGCTTCGCCGAGGCCCTGGGCGTGATTCAGCATCGTCTGTTCGACATCGGCGGCGAGCTGGCCCTGCCCGGCCACATCGCCATCGGCGATACGCATGTCGCGCAGCTGGAAGCCTGGGTGGAAGACTTCAATGCCGATCTGCCGCCGCTGAAGGAATTCGTGCTGCCCGGCGGCAATCTGCCGGCGGCGCAGGCGCATCTGGCGCGCGCAGTGGCGCGTCGCGGCGAGCGCGCGCTGTGGACGGTGCACGAAGAGACGCCGCTCAATCCGGCCGCCCTGCGTTATCTGAACCGCCTCTCGGATCTGCTGTTCATCATCGCCCGCCATCTGGCGCGCGCCGACGGCGGCAAGGAAGTCACCTGGCGTCACGCCTGACCCGCTCCAGGCCTTCGCAGAGCGCGGCGATGCCGTCGAGCACACGCGGCGACTGCCGCGTCAGGGCGGTGCCGTCCACCTGCAGGCGGCGGCGCGGATCGGCGGCGCGGGCACTGCCCAGGCGCAACCAGTAGGCATCCAGCGCCGCGCGGTTCTCATCGCTGGTGAACACCACCACGTCCGGATCGGCGGCCAGCACCGCCTCCGCGCTCACCGCCGCTGACAAGGTCGGCAGCTGCGCGAAAACATTGTCGGCGCCGCACAGCGTCAGCGCGGCGCTGATCGGGCTGTCGCGATTCACCGTGTAGGCCGGCCCGGACTCGATCTGATAGAAGGCGCGCAGCCGTGGCCGGCTTGCATAGCGCTGGCGCAGCGCGGCCAGCCGGGCGTTGTAAGCCTGTGCCGCCTGCTGCGCCGCCTGCGGGCGCTGCAACTCGTCACCCAGATGCAGCAGCGCCGGACCGATATCGTCCAGGCTGCGCACGCGCAGCACGTCCACCCGCACGCCCAGGCCGCGCAGGCGCGCGATGGTGGCCGTCGGCGTACCGCCATCCCAGGCCAGCACGCGCGTGGGCCGCAAGGCCAGCACCGCTTCCGGGTTCACGCCCTGCGCATCACCGATCCTGGGCAGCGCCGCCGCCGTGGCCGGCGCATCGGTATACGCCGCCACCCCCGCCAGTTGCGCACAGGCGCCGACCGCGCAGACCAGCTCGGCCAGATGCGGCGCCAGGGTGACGATGCGCTCCTGCGCCGCCGCCGGCAGCGCCAGAGCCAGCGCCGCACAGGCCAACCAGCGCCGCATCAGAACATGCTGCCGGTGGCGAAGATCGCAAACAGCGCCAGCAGAATCATCAGCGCGCGCAGCTGCATGCCCAGCACTTCCTGCAGCGCGGTGTTCAGATCCGGCGCCTGCGCCTGCCCGGCATCGTCCTCGCTGCGCAGCGAGGCGGTGGCGATTTCCGCCAGCAGCGCCCAGGTGTGCGAGCGCCAGCCGTGCTGCGCCTCGGCGCGCAGGCGGCGGTACTCGATCAAGGCATCGTCGAGGCTGCCGGCCAGGCCGTACAGCACGGCGGTGATGCGCGCCGGCACAAAGGCCAGCAGTCCATGCAGGGCTTCGGCGGTGAACTGCGCGGAAGAGCCGGCCGCGGTCTCCGCCAGCAGGCGCGGCAGGCGCGTGGCGACACGATAGGCCACCGCACCGGCCGGCCCGGCCACGAAATACCAGAGCAGCACGCCGAAGAGTTTTTCGTGCGACTGGATGAACAGCGTGCCCATCAGCGAGCGATGGCTCTGGTCCGGCTGCGGGCCGCGCTGCAGATTGCGCACGATGCGCTGCGCGCGCGCCAGATCGCCGGCCTCGCGCGCCGCGAGCAGATCGCGCACGTCCTCGGCCAGATCGCGCGGCCCCAGGCACAGCAGCAGCACGCCGGCGGAAGCGGCGAGATTCAGCAGCGGATTGAGAAACAGCCCGCAGAGCCAGTGCGCGGCGGCGGCCGGCAGCGCGATGGCCAGCAGCGGCAAGACCGGCGACTGCCAGATCGCGCGCGGCAGCAGGCTGCGCACGAGCGACATGATCCGGAGGAAGATCACCGGCCTTCCCCAGCCACTGTAGCGACCGAGCAGACGCTCCAGCACCAGGGCCACCAGGATTCCGATCAATACCACGGCTTCACTCCAGGTCGGCGCGCAGGCGCGCCCAGTCGAAATAGGGCCCCGGATCGGTCTTGCGGCCGGGCGCGATATCGCTATGGCCGACGATGCCCGCGCGGCTCAGGCGCGGATAGGCCGCCAGCAGCGCGCGCAGCGCAGCCGCCAGCGCCGCGTACTGCGCCAGCGCGTAGGCTTCTTCATCGCTGCCTTCCAGCTCGATGCCGATGGAGAAATCATTGCAGCGCTCGCGCGCCTGCCAGCGCGAGA
Organism: Solimonas aquatica; assembly: GCF_900111015.1. Classification (GTDB taxonomy): domain Bacteria; phylum Pseudomonadota; class Gammaproteobacteria; order Nevskiales; family Nevskiaceae; genus Solimonas; species Solimonas aquatica. Next base: position 17,402 of record NZ_FOFS01000005.1, read on the forward strand.
CCCCGGCGTGCCAGGCGCGGCGCGTGAACGGCACATACTGGATCACGCTGCCGTCGCGGCGGATCAGCAGATGCGCGGAAACCTTGAGCTGGTGGATGCCGGCAAAGTACGGATGCGCGTCCGGATCGAGCCTGCCGGTGAACAGCTGCTCAATGTAGGGGCCGCCGTACTGCCCTGGCGGCAGACTGATGCCGTGAATCACCACCAGACTCAGATCGGCGGCATCCGGGCGCTCGTCGCAGAAGGGCGAGACACAGACGCGCGCGCCGGCCAGCCAGCCTTCGGCCGACACCGCTGCCACGGAACCTTTGCGCGCCTGCGCCATCTGTTCAATCATCCGCTGTCATCGATACCACAAGAAAACCGGACCTACTCCAGCCATGACGCCTCCAGTCTCCACCGCCGGCCGCCGGCTGTGCCTCGCGCTGTGCCTGATGCTCGGTGGCAGCGCCATTGCGCAAGCCGCCGCCCAGTCCAGCACCAAGGCCGATGAATTTCCCAGCGTCAGCATTCCCTACGAGCGCCATATTCTGCCCAATGGCCTGACGCTCATTATCCACGAGGATCACAAGGCGCCGCTGGTGGCGGTGAATGTCTGGTATCACGTCGGCAGCAAGGACGAGCGGCCCGGCCGCACCGGCTTTGCGCATCTGTTCGAGCATCTGATGTTCAACGGCTCGGAGCATTACAACGACGAATTCTTCCGCGCGCTGGAGCCGGCCGGCGCCACCAAGATGAACGGCTCCACCTGGTACGACCGCACCAATTACTTCCAGAACGTGCCGGTCTCGGTGCTCGATCGCGCGCTGTGGCTGGAATCCGACCGCATGGGCCATCTGCTCGGTGCCGTCGATCAGGCGCGCCTGGACGAGCAGCGCGGTGTGGTGCTCAACGAAAAGCGCCAGGGTGAAAACCAGCCCTACGGCAAGGTCGATGACTTCGTCGCGCAGGCCACCTATCCGGTCGGCCATCCCTATTCCTGGACTGCCATCGGCTCCGAGGCCGATCTGAATGCCGCGAGCCTGGCCGATGTGAAGGAATGGTTCCAGGAACATTACGGCGCCGCCAATGCCACGCTGGTGATCGCCGGCGATGTGCAGCCGGCCGAGGTGCTGAAGAAAGTCGAGTATTACTTCGGCGACATCCCGTCGGGGCCACCGCTCAAGCATCAGGGTCCCTGGGTCGCGAAGATGAGCGGCACGCGCCGCGCCACGATGCAGGATCGCGTGCCGCAAGCACGCCTGCTGCAGGTCTGGAACATTCCCGGTTTCTGCGATCGCGAGGCCAACACCCTGTCGCTGGCCGCCTCGGTGCTGGGCGACGGCAAGAACAGCCGTCTCTACAAGCGGCTCGTGTACAAGGACCAGATCGCCACCGGCGTGGAAGTGGGCATCGGCCCGTTCGAGATCGGCTCGCAGTTCACCATCGACACCATGGTGAAAGAAGGCGTGGAACCGGCGCGCGTGGAGCAGGCCATCGACGAGGAACTGCAGCGCTTCCTGCGTGAAGGCCCCACGGTCGAGGAACTGCAGCGCGTGAAAACCGCCGTGTTCGCCTCGGCGCTGCGCGGCCTGGAACGCATCGACGGCTCCGGCGGCAAGTCCGCACAGCTGGCGCAGTACCAGGTGTACTGCGGCACGCCGGAGCGCTATACGCAGGAGCTGGACGAAATCCGCCGCGCCACGCCCGCGCAACTGCGCGAGGTCGCGCGCAAATGGCTGTCGGACGGCGTGTTCAAGCTGGATGTCGAACCCTTCCCCGAATACGCCGCCAGCGGCCAGGACGCGCCGCGCGACAAGCTGCCCGAGATCGGCGCGCCGCCGGCGCTGAAGCTGCCGCCGCTGCAGCGCGCCACGCTCAGCAACGGCCTGAAGCTGGTGCTGGCCGAACGTCATGAAGCCCCGGTGGTGCAGTTCAGCCTGATGTTCGACGCCGGCTACGCCGCCGACACCGGCGTGAAGCCGGGCACCGCCAAGCTCACGCTCGACATGCTCGACGAGGGCGCGGGGGCCTACGACGCCCTGCAACTGGCGGCACGCAAGGATGATCTGGGCGCGCTGATCAGCACCGGCTCCTCGCTGGACAACGCCTATGTGCGGCTCAACGCGCTCAAGGCCAAGCTCAGCGAGAGTCTGGCGCTGTACGCCGATGTCGCCCTGCATCCGACCTTCCCGGAAAAGGAGCTGCAGCGCTTGAAGCAGCTGCAGCTGGCCGCCATCCGCCAGGAGAAGGCGCAGCCCGTGGGCCTGGCGCGGCGCATCTATCCCAAGCTGCTCTACGGCGAGAACCACGCCTACAGCAATCCGGGTTCCGGCAGCGGCACCGAGGCCAGCGTCGCCAGCATCACGCTGCCCGATCTCAAGGCCTTCTATCAGCGCTGGCTGCGCCCGGACAATGCCACGCTGCTGATCGTCGGCGACACCACGCTGGCCGAGATCAAGCCGCTGCTGGAACAGCGCTTCGGCGGCTGGCGCGCCAGCGGCGAGAAGCCGGTGAAGAATCTGGCCACGGTGGCGCTGCCGGCCGCGCCGCGGCTGGTGCTGGTCAACAAGACCGGCGCCGAGCAGAGCCTGGTGATGGCCACCGAACTCGCACCGCCGAAGTCCGATCCGGACGACATCGCCATGCAGCTCGCCAACACCGCGCTGGGCGGCAACTTCGTCTCCAGGCTCAACATGAACCTGCGCGAAGACAAGCACTGGAGCTATGGCGCGTTCAGCGCCATCGCCGGCGCCAAGGCGCAGCGGCCGTTCATGGCCTACGCGCCGGTGCAGTCCGACAAGACCGTGGACTCGCTGCGCGAGATGGATCGCGAACTGCGTGAGGCGGTGGGCAAGAAACCCATCGATGGCAAGGAAGTGGACTTCGCCCGCGACAGCCTGGTGCGTTCACTGCCCGGCGAGAACGAGACCAGCGCCGAGCTCGCCAATTCCTACGCCACCATCCTCAACTACGGCCTGCCGGATTCCTACTGGAACGATTACGTGCAGCAGGCGCAGACACTCAAGCCCGAGGCGATCAACGCCGCCGCGCAGAAATTCTTAAAGCCGCAGGCGCTGACCTGGATCGTGGTGGGAGATCTGAGCAAGATCGAAGCGCCGCTGCGCCAGCTGGCGCCGACGCTGGGCATCACGCAGGTGCAGGTCGTGGACGCCGACGGCAAGGTGCTGCGCTAGCTGACAGGACTGCCGGCCCGCAGACGCATCCCGCGTCTGCGGGCCGGTAAGGGCTGGGCCTATTCGAAATCGCCCAGCGGCCGGGTGAAGGTGAAACGCGCGGGCTCCATCACCAGCTTGCGCGCCGGAGCCGCCGGCGACTGCCAGCCCAGCAGGTCCAGCGGCAGCTGCGCGATGAACACCACGCCGCCCAGCACCGTCACCGCCAAGCCGAGCGGACGCGCCACGGCCAGATCCAGGGCCATCGCCACACCGGACGGCGAGTTGTCCACTTCCGGACTGGTTTCCACCACCTGCGCCTGCGCGGTGCCAAGCACCAGCGTCATCGCGGCTGCACACAACAGCTTGCGTAAAAACATCATTGGCTTCTCGCTGCATCGAGAGGCGCGCAGCTTAGAGCCTATCGGCGAATTGCGCACGCCGGCGCGTGGTTCACGGATAGGCTGCCGGCGCCGGCGCCGCCTACAATGTGTCATGCACACGCTGTATGCCGCCGCCAACCCTCTGGAAGCCGAAATCCTGCGCGCCTATCTGGCCGAGCACGGCATCCGCGCGCAGCTGCTGGGCGCGGGTTTGTGGAGCGGCCTGGGCGAGCTGCCGGCCGACAACTGGCCACGCCTGATGCTGGATGACGACAGCCAGCTGGCGCCGGCGCGCGAGCTGCTGCGCCGCTACGAGCATCGCCGTCACGCCGGTGCCAGCTGGGTCTGTGCCTGCGGCGAACGCTCGCCGGTGCATTTCGAAATCTGCTGGTCCTGTGGCCACGAGCGGCCGGCATGATCGAGGTGGCGCTGTATCAGCCGGAGATTCCGCCCAACACCGGCAATGTGATCCGGCTCTGCGCCAACACCGGCGCGCGACTGCACCTGATTCACCCGCTGGGCTTCACGCTGGACGAGGCCAAGCTGCGTCGCGCCGGCCTGGACTATCACGATCTCACCAGCGTGCAGCAGCACGCTTCGTTCGAGGCGCTGCGCGCCAGCAAACCGCAGGCGCGACTGCTGGCCTTCAGCACGCGGGGCCGGGTGCGCTTCGATGCGCATCGCTATCAGAGCGGTGATCTCCTGCTGTTCGGTCCGGAAACGCGCGGCCTGCCGGCCGAGCTGCTCGACGCACTGCCCGAGTCGCAGCGTCTGTATCTGCCGATGCGGCCGGCCAACCGCAGCGTGAATCTCTCCAACGCCGTGGCGGTGGCGGTGTACGAGGCCTGGCGCCAGCTGGGCTACGAGGGCATGGCCGGATCCTGAGCGCTCGTCGCCGTCAAACGGCGCACAGCAACGGCCGCGGTTCGGTTGCGCTTCAGTTTGGCTTCCTAAGCTTGGCCGACCCACTGCCGCTCAAACCGCTGGAGCCCGCCTTGAAGCTCACCACGCCTGCCTGTCTCTTTGCCCTGGGCCTGCTCGGCCTTGCACCGGGCGCCCACGCCCAGGATGCCTGCGCCGCCATGATCGAACAGCTGCAGGATCAGACGCAGGACGACAATCCCGGTGGCGCGGGGCTCGACGCCTTGCGCAGCGCCGATCTCGAAGACGCCATCGCCCGGCTGCAGGCCTGTCAGCGACGCGGCAATGCCGATGCCGATTACGAAGACATGCTGGGTCAGCTGAAGGACGAGCTGCTGAACCGTTATCGCGGCTATCTGCAGCGTCATGGCCAGCTCGCACCGCTGCAGCGCGAAGAGCTGGCCCGCGCGCCGCAGCCGGTGTACCGCGACGAAGCGCCGGAGGCCGAGCCGCAGGTGCCGCTGGCCAGCCGTGTGCCGCCGCGCACCGGCTCGCGCATCTCGCCACAGGAAGCGCAGGCGGCGCTGGACTTCCACAATGCCAAGCGTCGCGAAGTGGGCGTGCCGGCGCTGGCCTGGTCAGCGCCGCTGGCCGGCACCGCGCAGCGCTGGGCCGAGCATCTGGCCGCCACGCGCGGCTGCCAGCTCGAACACACGCAGAACAATCCGTACGGCGAGAACCTGTTCGCCGGCAACGGTTATCCCTACGGCGCGCTGGACGCCGCGCAGAGCTGGTACAAGGAAATCCGCCAGTACCGTTACGGGCCGGTCACCGCGAAGAACTATCACGCCACCGGCCATTACACGCAGATGGTGTGGCGCGACACCACGCAAGTGGGCATCGGCAAGGCGCAATGCGCGGACGGCGGCGTGGTGATTGCCGCCGAGTACAGTCCGGCCGGCAATTATCTGGGCCAGCGGCCGTACTAAGCGCTTGCTGAAAAACGCCATCCCTGGCGTTTTTCAGGTCGCCACGCAAAAGCGTGGCTTTCCTGCGCTCCCGGCCATCCAGCGCTGACGCGCTGGATGGCTGTCGGCACCTCCATGTGCCAAGCACCGCGTGCCGAACACTTCGTTTTTCAGCACGCGGCTACAAGTTCAGGTCAGCTCGGCCTTGGCGGGACGCTTGGCCAGCTGCGCCACCGCCTCCACCGCGCTGATGCGTCCGGTCAGCACGGCGGCCACCGCGGTGGTGATCGGCATCTCCACGCCCAGGCGCTGCGCCACGCGCAGCACTTCCGGCGCGGCCTTGACGCCTTCCACCACCTGACGGATTTCGGCGCTGGCCTCGGCCACGCTCTTGTTCTGCGCCAGCAGCAGACCCATGCGGCGATTGCGCGACTGATTGTCGGTGCAGGTCAGCACCAGATCGCCCATGCCGGACAGCCCCATCAGGGTTTCGGCCTTGCCGCCCAGCGCTTCGGCCAGACGCATCATCTCGGCGAGGCCGCGCGTGATCAGCGCGGCGCGGGTGTTGGCGCCCAGCCCCAGCCCATCGGCAATGCCGACGCCGATGGCCATCACGTTCTTGGCCGCGCCGCCGATCTCGACGCCGGGCAGATCCTCGCTCCAGTAGGCGCGGAAGCCATCGCCGTGCAACAGATGCGCGAATTTCTCGGCGTAGTGCCGGTCGTCCGAAGCGATGGTCACCGCCGTCGGCAGACCCAGGCCCAGCTCCTTGGCGAAGGTGGGGCCGGAAATCACCGAAAAGGGATGCGCGGCGCCCAGGACATCGGCCACCACCTCGTGAATCAGCTTGCCGCTGTCGGGCTCCAGGCCCTTGCAGGCGATGGCCAGTCCCTGCCCGGCCTTGAGCAGCGGCTGCAGGGTGCTGAGCATGCCGCGCAGGGCATGCGAGGGCGTGGCCAGCAAGAGATCGTCGCTGTCGGCCACCGCTGCGGCGAGATCGGCATCGGCCAGCAGCTTGGCCGGCAACGGACAGTCGGGAAGATAACGGGCGTTTTCGCGCTGCTGCTGGATCTCGGCCATCTGCGCGGCATCGCGGCCCCAGAGCCGCACGCTCGCGCCGCGTCGCGCCAGATGGATGGCCAGCGCCGTACCAAAGGAACCCGCACCGAGCACTGCGACCTGATACGTCATCGCTGCGGCTCCTGGTTGGCCTGCGTGAGCACCGGCGCGGCAGGGCGCCGGCGCCTGGGCTTGCTCAGTGCGCGGCGGCCGGCGCAGCGGCGGCCTGTTCGGCGCGCTGGCGCTGCAGATGCTCCAGATACAGCGCGTCAAAGTTGATCGGCTGCAGCAGCAGCTGCGGGAAGCCGGCGCGCTGCACCAGATCGGCGATCGTTTCGCGGGCGAAGGGGAACAGCAGGTTCGGGCAGTAGGCCGCGACCACCGCCGCCTGCTCCTCGCGCTGCGTGAAGCCGCGCACCGTGAAAATGCCGGCCTGATGCGCCTCGACCAGGAAGGCCACGTCCTCGCCCAGCTTGGCGGTGACGGTGATCGACAGCACCACCTGCACCGAGTCGGCTTCCAGGCCCTTGGCCTCGGTGTTCACCTGCACGTCCAGCGTCGGCTGCCAGGGACGGGTGAAGACCTGCGGCGCCTGCGGCACTTCCAGCGAGGCGTCCTTCACATAAATCTTCTGCAGCAGAACCTGGCGGGCGGCTTCGTTGGTTTCGGCAGCGGCGGGTGCGGCGGTTTCGGTCATGGCGTACTTGGCAAAAAGGTGAAGAAGGTCAGTCCTGCAAAAGGGGATCGAGCTTGCCCGCGCGCTCCAGGGCCTGCAAGTCCTCGAAGCCGCCGACGTGGGTCTCGCCGATGAAAATCTGCGGCACGGTGCGGCGCTGGGTGATGCGCATCATCTCTTCGCGCAGGCCTGGTTCCTGGTCCACGCGCACTTCCTCGATCGCCACACCCTTGCTGCCCAGCAGGCGCTTGGCCATCACGCAGTAGGGGCAGACCTGCGTGGTGTACATCAGCACGCGTTTCATTTGGCGGTGACCGGCAGGCTGGCCGCGAGCCAGGAATTGATGCCGCCCTTGAGCTGGTAGACCTCGGCAAAGCCGCTCTTGCGCAGCTTTTCCTCGGCCGTGCGGCTGCTGTTGCCCAGAGCGCAGTACAGCAGCACCGGCCGGGCCTTGTCGCGCGCCAGCTGCCCCAGGTGATCATCGAGCTTGGCCAGCGGCGCGTGATGGGCGTTGAGCAGGTGACCGCGCTTGAAGTCGGCGGCGCCGCGCACGTCCACGATCAAGGGATCGCGGTCATTGATCAGCCGCACCGCCTCGGCGGCCGACAGGCGCTTGCCGCCGGTCAGGTTGCCGTGGACTTCGTTGGCGATCAGCAGCAGCAGAACCAACACCAGCGCCACCAGCAGCAGGGGGTGGGCGGAAACGAATTCAAGCAATTGGGCCATCGTCGTGAAAGACAAGAACTGCGTGGGGACAGGCAAACCGGCTAGCATTATTGCATGTTCCGTCCACGCCGCCTGCTGGCGCTGCTGCTGCTTGCCGCCGCCAGCCTTCCCGCCCCCGCCAACGACAGCGTGCTGCAGCAGAAGCAGAGCGCACTGGACGCGCTGCGCGAGCGCATCGGCGAGCTGCAGAAGCGGATGCAGTCCGACCAGGGCCAGCGCGAGGCGCTGGCCGAAGAGCTGGAAAAGGCCGAGCGGCGACTGGCCGACAGCCAGCAGGCCCTGCGCAAGCTCAATTCCCGCATCGCCGCGCAGGCGCAGAAGCTGCGCGAGACCCAGCAGCAGCAGCGCCAGACCCAGGCCCAGCTGGACCAGCGCCACGCCGAGCTGGGCCAGCAGCTGCGCGCCGCCTATGTGCTGGGCCGTCAGGGCCAGACCCAGCTGCTGCTCAACATCGACGACGTGCAGCGCGTCGGCCGCAATCTGAGCTACTACGACTATCTGCAGCGCGCCCAGCTGCGGCTGATCGCCGACATCCAGGCGCGCGCCGCCGAGCTGGAACAGCTCGCCGCCCTGGAACAGCAGGAGCAGGACGAGCTGGAGGCCTTGCGCCGCCAGCAGCAGTCGCAGCTGGGCGAGCTGCAGTCGCAGCGCCAGGATCGCGCGCAGGTGCTGGACAAGGTCAAGGCGCGCATCGCCGACGAGCAAGGCGATCTGGCCCAGCTCAAGGCCGACGAGCGCGCGATCCGCAAGCTGATCGAATCACTCAAGGCCGCGCAGCGCGCGCTGCCGCCGGAAGTGGCTTTCAGCGACAGCGCCTTCACCCGCCAGAAGGGCAAGCTGCCCTGGCCGCTGCGCGGACCGCTGCTGGCCCGTTACGGCCAGGCCAAGGCCGACGGCCGCCTGAGCTGGAATGGTCACTGGATCGGCGGCGCTGCCGGCAGCCCGGTGAAGGCCGTGGCGCCGGGGCGGGTGGCCTACGTGGGCTGGATGCACCGCTACGGCCTGATCGTGCTGGTGGAGCATGAGAGCGGCTATTTCTCGCTTTACGGTCACTGCCAGAGCGCGGCGGTGGCGGCGGGCGCCACCATCAGCGCCGGTCAGGTTTTGGCCTATGCCGGCGACAGCGGCGGCTACGATCAGCCGGGCCTGTACTTCGAAATCCGCCGTGGAACCGAGGCCGTGGACCCGGCGCAGTGGCTGGCGCGCTGAGCACCGCAAAGGAACCTGCGCTTTGCCGTGCAGTCTGAGTGTTGCTATCGTCCCCGTTCACGCCCCCTCCAAGCCCCAGATTTCCTTGATATGTCCCTGAATTACCGCATTCCCCTGGCGCTTGCCGCCGGTGCGCTGCTCGGCGCCTCCGTGACCCTGACCCAGGGCGTGCTGGCCGACAAATCCGCGAAGAGCAACGCCGATCCGCTGGCATTCAAGGATCTGCAGACCTTCGTGGAGATCCTCAATCGCGTGAAGGCCGACTACGTCGAACCGGTGGAGGACAAGACCCTGATCGAGAACGCCGTGCGCGGCATGCTCAGCGGTCTGGATCCGCACTCGGCGTATCTGGACAAGGAGGAATACGCCGACATGAACGTGGTCACCACCGGCAAGTTCGGTGGTCTGGGCATCGAGGTGCAGATGCAGAACGGCTTCGTGCGCGTGGTCTCGCCCATCGACGACACGCCCGCCGCCAAGGCCGGCATCCAGCCGGGCGATCTGATCGTGAAGATCGACGAAACCCCGGTGAAGGGTCTCTCTCTCAACGAAGCCGTGGACAAGATGCGCGGCGAGCCGGGCACCAAGGTCAAGCTCACCGTCGTCCATGAAGGCGACGGCGGGCCCAAGGTGCTGGACCTCAAGCGCGAGACCATCTCGGTGGCCAGCGTGCGCGGCAAGCTGCTCGACGACAGCATCGGCTATCTGCGCATCTCCTCCTTCACCACCGACACCGACAACAGCTTCAACAAGGAATTCGCCAAGATCAGCAAGGACGCCAAGGGCGGCCTCAAGGGTCTGGTGCTGGACCTGCGCAACAATCCCGGCGGCGTGCTCGACGCGGCGGTGAAGATCAGCGACGAATTCCTGGAGAAAGGCCCGGTGGTCAGCATCAAGGGTCGCGAAGCCAACGAGCAGCGCGAGTTCGACGCGCGCGCCGGTGATGTCATGAACGGCAAGCCCATCGTGGTGCTGGTCAACGGCGGCTCGGCCTCGGCTTCGGAAATCGTCGCCGGCGCGCTGCAGGACCAGAAGCGCGCGCTGATCGTCGGCACGCGCTCCTTCGGCAAGGGCTCGGTGCAGACCATTCTGCCGCTGACCAACGAAGGCGCCATCAAGCTCACCACCGCCCGCTACTACACGCCCTCGGGCCGTTCCATCCAGGGCGAAGGCATCGAGCCGGACGTGGTGATCAAGCCGCTGAAGCTGGCCAAGGCCGAGGAAGAAGACGCCGACAACGCTTTCGACCCGATCAAGGAAGCCGATCTCAAGGGCAGCCTGCAGAACAAGGACGACAAGGCCAGCAAGGAAGACCGCGCCAAGGCGCAGGCCGCCACCGAGCAGAAGGCCAAGGACTCGCAGCAGCTGGCACAGACCGACTACACGCTCTACGAAGCCGCCAACCTGCTGCGCGGCCTGATCATCGCGCAGAAGCGCTGAAGCGCGCAGTCCAGCAGGGCAAGTGCAAGGGCGGCTTCGGCCGCCCTTTTTGTTTGCAGCCTCGCGTCGCGCGAGGAAACACGCAGAGGCGCCAAGCCGGCTTCGACGTCAACGCAGCTGCGCCTTGATCACTGTCATCCCCGCTTGCGTGGGCATGACAGTTCTATCCTGGCCGTGCTGCTCTGCGCCTTGGCGTGATTCTTTATCTTTCGGCGGCGACGGGCTTCAGCGCAGCGCGCGCCAGCCCAGCAGCAGCGCCATCGCGCCCAGCGCCGCCGGCAGCAGCGGCGCGGCTTCGCGCAACAGCAGGGCGGCGACGCCGCAGGCCATGGCCGCGACGAGCGTGAGCGTGCGGCGGTTGGCGCTGCGGATCTCCGCGCGCAGGGCGCGCAGCTCACGGTCCTTGCCGCCGGCATCCAGGCGCTTGAAGTGACGCAGGGCCTGCTGCGCGAGTTCCGGCAGCGACTCGGCCAGACCCGGGGCCTGCGCGCGCATCTTCTCGAAGGTGGCGGCGGGACCCAGGCGCGCACGCATCCAGTCTTCCATGATCGGCTTGGCGGTCTTCCACAGATCCAGATCAGGATAGAGCTGACGGCCCAGGCCTTCGATCTGCAGCAGCGTCTTCTGCAGCAGCACCAGCTGCGGCTGCACCTGGTAATCGAAACGCCGCGCCACCTGGAACAGGCGCAGCAGGAAGAACCCGAACGAGATGTCGCGCAGCGGGCGCTGGAAGATCGGCTCGCAGATGGTGCGGATCGCGGCCTCGAAGTCTTCCACGCGCGTGCCTTCCGGAATCCACTCGGACTCCAGATGCAGCTCGGCCACGCGCTTGTAGTCGCGGTTGAAGAAGGCGTAGAAGTTTTCCGCCAGATAACGCTGGTCGGACGCGGTGAGGCTGCCGACGATGCCGAAGTCCACGGCCTGATAGCTGGGCTGCCGCGGATCGGAGACGTCCACGAAGATATTGCCCGGATGCATATCGGCGTGGAAGAAGTTGTGCACGAAGGTCTGCTTGAAGAAGATCTCCACGCCGCGCTCGGAGAGCACCTTGAAGTCCACATCCAGGGCGCGCAGGCGCTCCAGCTCGCGGATCGAGATGCCGTAGATACGTTCCATGACCAGCACACGGGTGCGCGTGTAATCCCAGAACACCAGCGGGTGATAGATGAGCTTGGAGCCCAGCCAGTTGCGGCGCAGCTGCGCGCAGTTGGCGCCTTCGCGCATCAGGTCCAGCTCGTCGAGCAGCACCTTCTCGTATTCGCGCACCACGTCGCGCGGCCGCAGGCGGCGCAGCTCGGAAGAAAAGCGTTCGGCCAGCGCCGCGAGCGTGTGCAGCAGCTCGATATCGCTCTTCATCACCGCCTCGATGCCGGGACGCAGCACCTTGACCACCACATCGAAGCCCGGCGTGCCGTCTTCGTTCTTCAGGCGCGCGGTGTGCACCTGCGCCACCGAGGCCGAGGCCAGGGCACGGTCATCGAACTCGGCAAACATCTCGTCCACCGGCTTGCCGAGTTCGGATTCGATGATGGCGCGCGCCGCGCTGCCCGCAAACGGCGGCACGCGATCCTGCAGCTTGGCAAGTTCCGCCGCGATGTCGGCAGGCACGATGTCCGGTCGCGTGGACAGGGCCTGGCCGAACTTGATGAACACCGGCCCGAGTTCTTCGATGGCCATGCGCAGACGTTCGCCGCGCGGGCGCGGGTCGCGGTCCGCATGCGGCTTGAGAATCTCGCGCAGGCGATAACGGCGCAGCACCCGCTGGATCTGCCAGATGCGGCGCAGGCGCGAAAACGCATTCATGGCGTGCCGGCTTCCAGACGCTTGAGCCGCGCTTCCAGCCGCTCGACGCCGTCGCGCAGCTCGTCCACGGCATCCATCCAGGCGTCCACTTCCGGCGCGCGCGCCAGATCCTGCGTCTGTTCGCGCAGGAAGCTGGCGGTGTCCTGCGCGAAGTCACCGGCGGAGCGCCGGCCCCAGCCGAGCAGGCTCTGCAGGCCCTGATTGAAACGATGCGCGGCGGCATCGCCGACGAAGCGCGCGGCGAATTCCTCGGGGTCGAAACCCACTTGCGCGAGCATGCGGTTGAAGCGCTGCAGCAGTTCGACATCGCCCGTCAGCTGCAGGCCCTGTGGAATGCCGGCCTGCCCCTGGCTGATGGTCCAGGCCAGCCGCATCAGCGTGGACAGCGAGCCCTGCACGCGCACATCGGGCTCGACTCCGGCATCCTCGCCCAGCACGCGCACGCCGCCGTCATGAAACTCCAGCAGGAACACCCAGTCCGGCGCGTCCACGGCCAGCGCGATGCTGCGCCCGGTGAGTGCCTCGCATTGCGCCAGCACCTCGCCATCCAGGGCGAGATAACGGTTGAGCGCGACTTCCAGCGCGCCGAGCAGAAAATCCGGCGCTTGCATCAGTCGAGCTTGAAGCCGCGATGCACGGCGACGATGCCGCCGGAGAGGTTGTAGACCTGCACGCGCGCAAGCCCCGCGTTTTCCATCATGCCCTTGAGCGTGGCCTGATCCGGATGCATGCGGATGGACTCGGCCAGATAGCGGTACGAGTCTTCATCGCGCGCCACCAGACGGCCCATCAGCGGCAGCAGCTTGAAGGAGTATTCGTCGTAGACCTTGGACAGCAGGCTGGACTGCGGCTTGGAGAATTCCATCACCAGCAGGCGGCCGCCGGGCTTGAGGCAGCGCGTCATGGAGCGCAGCGCGGCGTCCTTGTCGGTGACATTGCGCAGGCCGAAGCCGATGGTGATGCAGTCGAAACTGTCGTCGGCAAACGGCAGGCACTCGGCATTGGCCTGCACCGCCGGCACCTGCACCAGGCCGTGATCGACCAGGCGCTTGCGGCCTTCGCCCAGCATGGCGGCATTGATGTCGGACAGGATCACCTGTCCCTTGGGTCCTGCGGCCTTGGCGAATTCGCGGGTCAGATCGCCGGTGCCTCCGGCCACGTCCAGCACCTTCTCGCCGGGACGCACGCCGGCCAGATCGATGGTGAAGCGCTTCCAGACGCGGTGAATGCCCAGGGACATCAGGTCATTCATGAGGTCGTACTTGGCCGCCACCGAGGTGAACACACCGGCCACGCGCTGGCGCTTCTCGCCGACCGGCACCTGTTCGTAGCCGAAATGCGTGGTGGAGGAAGACTCGTCAGAGTCGCGTCGGGACTTGGGATCGGAGGGCTGGGCCATGGCGGCGCTCATTGTAGCGGCAAGCGTCCGGAACGCGGGCGGGGCCAGATCAAGACCGCGCACAGGAGAAACTAAAGACGCGCCGCGATTTTCCGCCCCCTCCCCCATCGCTGCGCGATGAGGGAGAGCGAAGCGGCAAGCTTCAGCCGCCCGACTTCGCCGGCGGGGTGTACTTGCCCACCAGGCCGGCCAGGGTCATCACGTCTCGGTCGCGGGACATCCTGGCTTCGCCCAGGCGCTGCAGGTAACGCGCCCAGTTGCGCTCCTGCTCGGCACCCAGCTCGGCGAGCACGTCCCAGGAATACAGCCCGCTGTCATGGCCGTCGTCGAACACCAGGCGCACCGCGTACTGGCCCACCGGCTCGATGCGCGCGATGTTCACCTCGCGCTTGCCGCCGACCAGCATGGGCTCGGGCAGGCCATGCCCGCGCAGCTCCGCCGAGGGCGAGAACACGCGCAGGTATTCGCAGGGCAGCTCGTAGCGGCGGCCGTCCGCCCAGGCCACTTCCAGCAGGCGCGACTGGCGGCGCAGACGGATCTGCGTGGGCGCGGCGTGTTGCATGCTTACAGCACGTACCGGCTCAGGTCTTCGTCGGCGGCCAGCTTGCCGAGCTTGGCCTCCACGAAGGCGGCGTCGATGGCGAGCGTGGTACCGCTCTGATCCGGCGCGTCGTAGCCGATGTCTTCCATCAGCCGTTCCATCACCGTGTGCAGACGACGCGCGCCGATGTTCTCGGTGCTCTCGTTGACCTGCCAGGCGACCTCGGCGATGCGCTGCAGGCCGTCGGCGGTGAACTGCACGTCCACGCCCTCGGTTTTCATCAGCGCCTTGTACTGCTCGGTGAGCGAGTAGTTGGGCTCGGTGAGGATGCGCAGGAAGTCGGCCGACTTCAGGGCATCGAGTTCGACGCGGATCGGCAGGCGGCCCTGCAGCTCCGGCACCAGATCCGAAGGCTTGGCCAGATGGAAGGCGCCCGAGGCGATGAACAGGATGTGGTCGGTCTTCACCGTGCCGTACTTGGTATTCACCGTGCAGCCTTCGATCAGCGGCAGCAGATCACGCTGCACGCCCTCGCGCGAGACATCGGCGCCAGCGTACTCGCCGCGCTTGCAGATCTTGTCGATCTCGTCGAGAAACACGATGCCGTTTTCCTCGGCGTTCTTCAGCGCCTCGGTCTTGATCGCTTCCTCGTCCACCAGCTTGGCGGCTTCCTCCTCGATCAGCTGCTTGAGTGCCTCGCGGATCTTCAGCTTGCGCGCCTTGGCCGGACCCTGCCCGATGTTGGCGAACAGGCCCTGCAGCTGCTGGGTCATCTCTTCCATGCCCGGCGGACCCATCAGCTGCACATTGTGCAGGGGCTGCGCCAGCTTGAGTTCGATCTCCTTGTCGTCGAGCTTGCCCTCGCGCAGCTGCTTGCGGAACACCTGGCGCGCGGCGCTGTTCTCGCTCTGGCGCTGGCTGCTGGCCTCGCCAAAATCCTTGGGCGGCGGCAGCAGCGCGTCGAGCACGCGCTCCTCGGCGGCCTCTTCGGCACGATGGCGCTGCTGCTTGATCGCGACCTCGCGGGTCATCTTCACCGCGCTGTCGACCAGATCGCGGATGATGGTTTCCACGTCCTTGCCCACATAGCCCACCTCGGTGAACTTGGTGGCCTCCACCTTCACGAACGGCGCCTTGGCGAGCTTGGCCAGACGCCGTGCGATCTCGGTCTTGCCCACGCCGGTGGGCCCGATCATGAGGATGTTCTTGGGGTGGATCTCGCCGCGCATCGGCCCTTCGATCTGCGCGCGCCGCCAGCGGTTGCGCAGGGCGATGGCCACCGCACGCTTGGCGCTGGCCTGGCCGACGATGTGCTGATCCAGTTCGGCGACGATTTCACGCGGCGTCATCACCGCGTCCTTCTTGACGATGGCGTCCACGCTTCAGGCTTCCAGGGTTTCGAGAGTGAGATTGTGATTGGTGTACACGCAGATGTCGGCGGCGATGTGCAGACTCTTCTCCACGATCTCGCGCGCCAGCAGCTCGGTGTTCTCCACCAGGGCGCGCGCTGCGGCGCTGGCGAAGCTGCCGCCGGAGCCGATGGCCAGCACCCCATGCGGCTCGGGCTCCATCACATCGCCGTTGCCGGACACCATCAGCGCCGCCTCGCGGTCGCCGACGATCAGCAGCGCTTCCAGACGGCGCAGATAACGGTCGGTGCGCCAGTCCTTGGCCATTTCCACCGCCGCGCGCAGCAGCTGGCCGCCGTGCTTTTCCAGCTTGCCTTCAAAGCGCTCGAACAGGGTGAAGGCATCGGCCGTGCCGCCGGCGAAGCCCGCCAGCACCTTGCCGTTGTAAAGACGGCGCACCTTGCGCGCATTGTTCTTGATGCGGGTATTGCCCATGGATACCTGGCCGTCGCCGCCCAGGGCCAGCTGTGTGCCGCGCCGCACACAGAGAATCGTGGTGCCATCGAACTGTTGCATGAGAGCCGCCGTTCGCGAAAAAGAAGAGGAAGAGTGTCAGTAATGGGTGCACGGCGCCGGCCTTTCAAGGCGCGGGCGACGGGCAGCAAAAAGGCCGGTCGCGAAACCGGCCTCTGTCGCTTGCCGACCGCCGGGTTTCAGCCGGTCACGTTCTGCGGCTGTCGCGCGCCGGCGGGCAGCAGCCGCGGCAGGAAGCGCCCGGTACGGCGCTCGTAATCGCAATAGGGCTGGCCCAGTTCGCGGCGCAGGGCACGCTCTTCAAAATGCACGCCGATCAGGATGTAGATCGACATGCCGGCGCTGAACAACAAGTGGTTCAGGCTCATCTGCGGCGTGGCCCAGAAGGCGATGAACAGGCCCAGCATCATCGGGTGACGGATGCTGCGATAGAACAGCCACTCGCGAAACGGCACCGGCTGGTAGCTCTGCCGACGCCAGTGCAGCCAGACCTGACGCAGACCGAACAGGTCGAAGTGATTGGTGAGAAAGGTCGCCAGCAACACGATGCACCAGCCGCAGAGATTGAGCGCCCACAGGCCCCAGACCAGGGCCGGACTGCTGGCCTGCCAGACCATGCCCGGCAGCGGCCGCCAGGCGGCGAAGATCAGCATCAGGATCAGACTGGTGGCCAGCACGTAGGTGCTGCGCTCCACCGGCGGCGGCAGCCAGGCGGACACCCGGTGCTTGAAGCTGCTGCGCGCCATCACGCTGTGCTGCACGCCAAACAGCAGCAACAGGCCCAGATTCACCAGCAGCACGCTGGACAGCGACCCGCCCTCGCCGGGCGCCAGGGTCCGGGGCACCACACCGTCAATCGCCACGACGAAGGCGACCATGTAGAGAAACACCAGAAAAAATACGGCGTAGCAAATCAGCCCGTAGGCCAGCACCAAGGCTCTTGGCATGGCGGATCTCCCCTCGTCTTATGAAATGAGTACCCCCCAGTGTACGGGAACCGGCGCCGGTGCAGACCCCATCTTTCGCTAGGTTTGCCGCAAAAGAAAAGGGCGCCCGAAGGCGCCCTTTTCGTGAAGATCAGTTCCGCAGAACTTACTTCTTCTCGCCTTCCGCCGGGGCGGCTTCAGCCGGAGCGGCTTCGGCCGGGGCAGCCGCAGGCGCGGACTCAGCCGGGGCAGCCGGGGCGGCAGCGGCGTCAGCAGCCTGCTGCTCGGCGGCAGGGGCCGGAGCGGCGGCTTCAGCCGGCGCTTCCTTCTTGCCGCAGGCGGCCAGGGCGAGGGCGGCAGCGAGGCCCATCGCGATCAGAACATTACGCTTCATATTCAACTCCCGGGGTTAAATTTGTGAACTGTTTGCTCTATAGCCCGGACATACAGCTGTGATGCCCGGAGAACGGCGGAAATCATACCGGCTTTTTTGCGGCGCACAAGCTCAAGCGAAAAGATTGTGACCGGGGTGGTATCCACTTCAGCCTGCGTTCAGCTCTCGCTTCCATCAGGATCCGGGTTTGCAGCCGCACGTCGCGCGCGCGGATGCGCTTGATCATAGACCCCGGCCAGGCGCTGCCAGTCCAGCTGCGTGTAAATCTGCGTGGTGGACAGCTGCGCATGCCCCAGCAGCTCCTGCACGGCACGCAGGTCGCCGCTGTTTTCCAGCATATGGGTGGCGAAGCTGTGGCGCAGCCGGTGCGGATGCAGATGCTGATTCAGGCCGCTGCGCTGCGCCCAGACGCGCAGACGCTGCGCGATGGCGCCGCGCGACAGGCGGCTGCCGCGCGTGGAGACGAACAGCGCCGGCTCGTGCGCATCGGCCCATTGCCCGCGCTGCGCGAGCCAGGCCGTCAGCGCCTCGCGGGCATGCTGGCCGATCATCAGCAGACGCTGCTTGCGGCCCTTGCCGGTCACGGTGAGCGTCTGCGGCGAGCCGGCGAAGTCGTTGGCATCGAGTCCCTGCAGCTCGGCCAGACGCAGGCCCGTGGAATAGAACAGCTCCACCAGCGCCTGATCGCGCACGGCAAAGTCCTCGTCCTCGACACGATCCAGCGCGGCATTGAGGGTTTCGGCATCGATGACCTCCGGCAGCCGGCGGCGATGCTTGGGCGCGCGCACGGTGGCGGCGGGATTGGCGGACAGTTGTTTTTCGCGCAGCAGAAAACGGCAGAAGCTGCGCAGGCTGGACAGGTAACGATGCAGCGTCGCCGGGTCGCGCCCGCTGCGATGCTCAGCCGCGATCCAGGCGCGCACCAGATGCGAATCCAGCTGCGTGAGCGCGCTCAGCCGCGCCTGCGCGCAGTACTGCGCGAAACGGTTCAGATCGTTGTCGGCGGCGGCCACGGTGTGCGGCGAGCTGCGCTTTTCAAAGCGCAGATAGTCGCGATACGCCGCCAGCGGGCCGACCAGAAACGGCGGCGGCGCGAGGGGTTCAGGCTTCGCTGCGGCCGGCCGCGCCATGCGCTGGGCTTCAGGTGCGCGCGCGCACCGCGGCGGCGATCAGTTCGGCGGTCAGCTCCAGGAACAGCTTGCCCTGGCGCGGCGCGAAGCGTTCGCCGTCGTAAGCGCCCAGGGCCACGAAGCCCAGGCTGCTTTCCTTCTCCAGCGGCACGATCGCCGCCGAGGCCACGGTCTCCGCCGCCTTGGGGAACAGCAGCGCGGCGCGCGTGGCGTCGATGGGTCCGCACTCGATCAGGCGCGTGCGGAAGAAATTCTCCAGGCCCTGCGCCAGACGGCTGTCCGGCGCCACCGGCACCACGCCCTCGATGTCATGGCGCTTGTAGTGCGTGGCGCTGATGCCGATCAGCGTTTCTTCGATGCCGAAGTCCTCGCGCATGCAGTCGGCCAGACCCTTGGCCACCGCCGCCAGCGAGGGCGCGCGGATCAGGGTGCGGGCCAGGCGATGCACATTGTCCTGGCGACGTTCGTTGTCACGCGCCGCATCCAGCAGGCGCTCCAGACGGTCTTCCAGGCGCTGGTTGCGGGCGCGCAGCATCTCCACCTGCTTTTCGATCAGCGACACCGCCGAACCGCTGCGATGCTTGAGCTCGATGCTTTCCAGCAGATCGGGATGCCGCGAGAGAAAATCCGGATGCGCCTTCAGATAAGCCACCAGCTCGCGCTCATTGAGCTTGGCAACCGTCGCCGCTTCCTTGGGCGCGCTCAGTTCGGCCATTCGATTTCTCCTTCGAACACGGTTTCCGCCGGGCCGGTCATCAACACCGTCTGGTTCTCGCCCGGCCACTGGATTTCCAGCTCGCCACCGCGCACCACCACCTTCACTTTCTCGTCGAGCAGGCCCCAGAGCCGGCCCACCACCACCGCCGCGCAGGCACCGCTGCCACAGGCCAGGGTCTCGCCGGTGCCACGCTCGTAGACGCGCAGACGCACGCGGTCCCGCGCCTGCACCTGCAAGAAGCCCACGTTCACGCTCTGCGGAAACGCCGGATGCTGCTGCAGGGCGCGGCCCAGCTCATGCACCGGCGCCAGGTCCACGTCCTCGACGCGGATCACCGCATGCGGGTTGCCCATGCTGGCGACGCCGATTTCCAGCGGCTCGCCGTTGTCCAGGGTCAGGGTATAGCGCGCCGCGCGCGCGGCGGCCTTGAACGGAATCTGCGCCGGCTCCAGACGCGGCACGCCCATATCGACGCAGTAATGGCTGGCATCGACCTGCGCCAGCTCCAGCACCGAGGTCGCGGTGCGCACGCGGATACGCGGCTTGTCGGACAGACCGTGCTCGCGCACGTAGCGGGCCAGGGCGCGCGAGCCATTGCCGCACTGTCCGACCTCGCTGCCGTCGGCATTGAAGATCCGGTAGTTGAAATCGACATCGCCGGCCGAGGGCGGCTCCACCACCAGAATCTGGTCGCAGCCGACGCCGAAGCGGCGGTCGGCGAGCCGGTGCAACAGGGCGGGCGTGGGAGAAAAGGGCCGGCGTGTGGCGTCGATGACCACGAAGTCATTGCCGGCGCCATGCATCTTGGTGAACTGCAGTTTCATGCCCGCCATTGTACGCCGCGCAGGGGCGGCGGGTCGGCGGCGGGCGGCCACGCCCTACTCGATCGCGGGGGCGATCTCCAGGTCCAGGCCATCCTGCGCCGTGTCCAGGCGGATCTGGCAGGACAGGCGCGAGCCCTCACGCAGCGGCGCCAGCTCGCCGATGGCCTCGACCATCGCCTTCTCGTCCTCGCCGGCCGGGGCCAGACGCGCCGCCCAGTCGGGTGCGATGTAGACATGGCAGGTGCCGCAGGAACAGGCGCCGCCGCAGGTGCCTTCCACGCCGAAGTCGCCGTCGCGCAGCGCCTCCATGAGCAGCGTGCCGCGCTCGACCTTGAGCTCGCGCAGCGTGCCGCTGCGGTCGCGCACCTTGATCACCACCATGCTGTGCATCCTTCTCGCCAAAAAATGAGCCCCGCCTCGGCGGGGCTCGCATCACCGCCTGCCGCCCGCGCCTATTGGCCCTGACGCAGCTCGGCCGGGGTTTCCACGTAAAACTGCTTGAACCACTTGCGGAACTGCAGCACCGGACCGTCGCCGTCGCAGAGCAGCGGATTGGGACGATACTTCTTGTTGTTCCAGACGATGAAGTCCACGCTCTCGAAGCCCGCGCTCTCCTCGCCTTCGGCGGCGCCGATCATGTGATCGACGATCTTCTTGGCGATGTGCAGCTCGGTGCTGCCGGCCGCGAAGTCCGGATGCCGGAAGCTCATGTTCATCTGGCTCTTCTCGGCGCTGATCGGCTGGGTATAGGAGATCATGGTCGCGGTCACGCCCTGCTGCGTGAAGCGCATGACGTTCAGGCCCGGACCGTAGGCCGTGCCCAGGATGTAGCCGCGGCCGATGTCCAGCTTCATGACCGGGCCGTCATACGTGGCTTCCACCGGCGGAATCATCGGCGCGCCGTGCAGGAACTTCAGATGCGCGGTGTCCACGCCGTTCTCGGCGATCTCCTGGATGCAGGTGTTGGCGGTCCAGCTGCCGCGACGCGAGCCGGTGTAGCCGCTGGCGTCCTCGATCTCCGGGATGTACGGCAGCTCCCAGCTCGGCGGTTCGCAGGCGGGATGGAACCAGGCCCAGATCAGGCCGTACTTTTCCTTGATCGGCAGCGTGCGCAGGATCGGCTCGCGCTTGACGATGGGCGGAACGATCTTGGCGTAGGGGATGCTCTTGCAGAAGCCGCTGGCGTCGTACTCCCAGTGATGGAAGGGGCAGCGCAGATGCTCGCCGCAGACCTTGCCGCCGTGGCCCATGTGCGCGCCCAGATGCGGGCAGTACGGGTCGCTCATGCCCACCGAGCCGCCTTCGCCACGAAACAGCACCCACTCCTGATCGAAGAGCTGCACATTGCGCAGCTCGCCGGGCTTCAGGTTCTCCGAGTAATCGACGAAGAACCAGCCCGCCGGAATCGGGAACGGACAACGCTCCAGGGTCTTCGATTCGAGCAGGACCTTGAGATTGGGACTACCCATGTGCCAGCACTCCTCACGCGGTGATTTGCCTTGAGCGTCCGCGCATGTCAGGCGGACGCCGGATTGGTGACACATGGTCGCCGCTGCGCCGCGCTGCGTCTTAGTCCATTCAGGTGAGCCAGCGCCCTGCGGGAAAACCCGCATAAGATGAATTTACCGTGGCCGCTGCTGCGCACGCAGGGGCAAGATGCAAGCTGCGCCGGCCAGGCAAGGGCCAGGCGAAACAGACGACAAATCATTTCGGGGAGTGGGGATGCGCAAGGGATTGAAGACGGCCGCGATGGCGGCTGGCGGCCTGGCCTTGCTGACGCTGGCGGCCTGCGGCGGCGGCAGTCCGGACAGCGGCGCCACCAGCGGCGGCAGCAGCGGTGGCGCCTCCAGCACGCCCAGCAGCGGCAGCATCAGTACCGGCAGCAGCAGCGGTAGCGACTCCGCCAGCAGCGGTTCGGCGAGCAGCGGCGGCGCGAGCACCGGCAGCAGCAGCAGCAGCAGCGAAGGCCGCATCTTCCAGATCAATCCCGGCAGCAATGCCACGCGCGACATGATCGCCGCCATGGTGCAGGCCGCGCCGGGCGATGTGATCCGCTTCAGCTGCGGCTACTTTGAACTCAGCAGCAGCCTGCTCATCACGCACACCGAGGACGTGCTGATCAGCGGTTGCGGCCGCGAAGGCACGGTGCTGTCCTTCAAGCACAACAATGCACCGGAAGGCATTCTGGTGGTGAGCGCGCGCGGCATCACCGTGCAGGACCTCACCGTGCTCGACACCGGCGGCAATGGCGTGGAACTGCGCGGCGTGGATCACGGCACCATCCGCCGCGTGCGCGCCATGTGGTCCTCGGGCGGCGGCCGCGAAAGCGCCGACCCCATCACCGGCAGCAACTACCTCACGCGCCTGTCGGTGCCCTGCACGGATCCGGCCACGCAGAATCCGGAAGACCCGCTGGCCGTGCTCGGCGACACGCATTCGCCGGATTACACCGTGAGCCGCAAGTCCGGCCGCTACGGCATCTACCCGGTGTCCTCGCAGAACATCCTGATCGAGAACGCGGAATCCATCGGTGCATCCGACGCCGGCATCTACGTCGGCCAGACCAACACCGCGATCATCCGCAACAGCCGCTCGGCCTTCAATGTCTTCGGCTTCGAGATCGAGAACGTGCAGGGCGGCGAGTACGACAGCAATCTCGCCGAGTGCAACACCGGCGGCTTTCTCATCTACGACCTCGACGGTCTGCGCCAGTACGGTGAACGTTCGCGCATGCACGGCAACATCGCGCGCATGAACAACACCTACAACTTCACCTCCGGCGGTTTCGTCGGCAATGTGCCGGCGGGCAGCGGCATGATCACCCTGGCCTATGACCAGATCGACGTCTTCGACAACGAGTTCCGCGACAACAACACCGCCGGCATCATCCACACCAGCTACGAGATTTTCCCTGAAGGCGCCGGCCGCCCCAGCGAGAAGCGCATCGACTGGTACACCGAAGGCCTGCACATCTTCCACAACAAGTTCGTCAACAACGGCAATCAGCTGCCGCTGCCGAGCCTGCAGGACATCCTTTCGCAGAACCTCTCGCGCTTTCTGCCGGCCATCGTCGGCCTGAAGAACCAGGCGGCCTGCGGCATCCTCACCAATCTGCTGGCCTGCCCGCGCACCCTGCTGCAGGTGCAGCCGCCGGCGCTGCTGGACGTGCGCGGCGCGCACATCATCTGGGACGGCCTGCTCGACACCTATGACGCCGGCTGCCCGTATCCGCTCGATGCCGAGGGCAAGCCGGTGCCGGCCAATGCCTACGGCAAGCCGCAGCTGGGCAATGACGTTCCCAATCCGTCCTGCCATTACAACAAATACAAGTTCAACACCGCCGCCAGCGGCGCACCGCGCATCAAGCCGGAGTGGTTCTCCTGCATCGACGCCGACAACGACTTCGCGCGCGACAGCATCAAGTACGCGAACTTCCACGGCACCAAGGGCCTGGAGCTGATCGTCTCTTCCAAGCTCGACCTGCGCGCGCTGGCGCAGCTGCCGTCCGATCTGGACATGTCGCCGCATGACTGCGTGGCGCGCTACGGCAAGAACCTGCCGCTGCTGCCGCCCATCACCATTCCGCCCTTCGTGCGCAGCGGCGATTACGATCCGGCGCCCACCGCCGAGAAGATCGCGGCGCTGTGCGGCGCCAGCGTGCCGGCCGGCGAAGTGAACTTCGCCGCCAGCTCGGTGAACTGCCCGACGCTGGATCAGTACCATCTGTTCAGCAATGCGCAGGACCCGCGCAGCACGCCCAATGGCCAGGGCACGCCCTATGGCCTGAACAGCAAGCTGTTCTCCGACTACGCGGTGAAATATCGCGTGGTGTTCCTGCCGCCCGGCACGCACGGCACTTATCGCGATGCCGCCAGCGACGGCGCCAATGCCACGCTGGTGTTCCCCACCGGCACCATCATCGCCAAGACCTTCGCCTTCGCCGACGAAACCGTGGGCAGCGAAACGCCGCTGGAGACGCGCCTGCTGATCAAGCGCGTGAACTCCAAGGGGCAGGTGCGCTGGGATGGTCTGGTGTATGTCTGGCGCAACGTCGGCGGCCAGTTCGTGGCGCAACTGGCGATGGGCGGCGAGACCGACTCGGTGCACTGGGTGACCACCGATGTGGACTCGGGTGTGCGGCATGTCGGCAGCACCACGAGCTACACGGTGCCCAATGCCAATCAGTGCCTGAACTGCCATTCGCGCGAGGACCAGGAGCCGGGCGCCGCGCCCATCGGCACCAAGGTGCGGTTCATGAACCGCGCCTGGCGTCCGGAATCGCTGCGCGTCAGCGGCCTGTCGCAGCATCCGGAGCGCGGCCTGAATCAGATCCAGTGGTGGTGCGATCACGGCCTGCTCGCCGGCTGCCCCAGTGATCTGGGCGTGGACGGCGCGACGCAGATCGCCGGCAAGCTGGAACGCAGCCCCACCTTCAACAAGCCCGGCGATGCCGGTTACGCCGCCGGCAGCGCGCAGGACATCGAAGCCCGCGCCCGCGCCTGGCTGGAAGTGAACTGCCAGCACTGCCACAACGCGCGCGGCTTTGCCGCCAACACCGGCTTCTATCTGGATTCACTGCGCAAGGTCGATGGCGGCTACGGCATCTGCAAGCGTCCCACCGCCACCGGCCAGGAAGGCAATGGCGGCCGCAGCTATGACATCCATCCGGGACTGTCCGCGGATTCCATCGTCGAATTCCGCATCGGCCCCACGGCGCTCACACCCGCTGCACGCATGCCGCCGCTGGCGCGCAGCGTGGTGGACGAAGAAGGCCATGCCCTGGTGCAGCTGTGGATCGACAGCGTGACCAGGGCCGATGAGGCGGCTTATCCGGGTTCGACGAGTTGCGCGAAGTAGGAGAGCCCCCTCTCCCCAGGCCCTCTCCCGCAAGGGGAGAGGGCTTGGGTTCGCAAACAACTTGAACGCTTCAGACTCGAACGACACCATGCCCCTCTCCCCTCGCGGGAGAGGGGGCGTTCAGGTCAACACACGCTCACTCTCAAACTCGCGCAGCTGGCCGCTGAGCGGATCGATGAAGCGCAGGCCGCGCGCCAGCAGCTGCAGCGGCCGGGAGTAGTCATCCGCTTCACGCTCCTGCAGCTGCGGATACATCGAATCGTTCAGAATCGGCGCGCCCAGGCCTGCCAGATGCACGCGCAGCTGATGCTTGCGCCCCGTCACCGGCAGCAGGCGGTAGAGATTGCAGAGACCGCGCCGCTCCAGCAGCTCGATGCGCGTCTCGCTGTTGGCCTCGCCGACCACCTCGCGCATGCGAAAGAAGGGCTCGCCTTCCACCATGCGGCTCTTGTGCGTGTAGGGCAGGCGCAGCTGCGGCAGCATCGGCGCGATGGCCTCGTAGGTCTTCTCCACCAGGCGCTGCGCGAACAGCGCTTGGTAGCGTCCGCGCGTGGCAGCCTGGCAGGAGAACAGCACCAGGCCTGCGGTTTCACGGTCGATGCGATGCAGCGGCGTGAGTTCGGCCAGACCCAGCTCGCGCTTGAGACGCACCAGCAGCGTCTCCTGCACGAAGCGGCCCGAGGGCAGCACCGGCAGGAAATGCGGCTTGTCGGCCACCAGCAGCTGCTCGTCCTGAAACAGAATCTTGGCGGTGAAGGGAATCACCGGTTCCGGCGGCAGCTCGCGGTAGTAATGCAGGCGCGCGCCGACCACGTAGGGCGCGTCCGGCGTCAGCGGCCGGCCCTGTTCGTTCAGCACCAGGCCGCGCGCGAAGCGTGAGCGCCAGTTGGCCTCGCCCACGTCGGCAAAGTGCTGCACCAGAAAATCCAGCACGCTGCGCCAGGCTCCCGGCGGCAGGCGCACGGTGCTGGCGCCCACGCCTTCGCGCAGTGGTGGCGTGCCTTGCATGATCACCGCGGGCGCCGGTCCTTGACCACGCCGTCGTCGATCAGCTGCTGGAAGTGATCCACCAGCGTTTCTTCGAAGGGCCGGAACCGCATCTGCAGATCGCGGCAGGCATAGGAGTTGTCAAAGCGCAGCGGATAGCCGACGTTGCGGCTGATGAAGTCGCGCGTGACGCCGCTGATCGGCGCCAGCAGCCAGGCCAGCCACTTGGGCGCGCGCCAGCGCGGAAACGGGTAGCGCCAGCCGTAGTGACGGCGCAGCACGCGGCCCATCTCCAGCAGGCTCATGGTCTGGCTGATGGTGATGTGGCGGCCGCTGGCCTCCGGCAGCAGGCCGGCGCGGATGTGCGCCAGCGCCACGTCGCGCACGTCCACCACCACGAAATCCAGATCGGGCGCGCCCAGGGCCAGACGGCCGTCGATGAACTGCTTGATCACGTCCAGACTGGTGGAATCGCTGGCCCGCGTCAGCGCCGGCCCCAGCACCAGGCCGGGATTGATCACCACCAGCTGCCAGCGGTCCTGCGCGCGCGCCATCTCCCAGGCGGCGCGCTCGGCGGCCAGCTTGGAATAGCTGTAAGGCTGGTGCTGCAGGCTGCTGCTGCTGTTCCACTGCGCCTCGGTGTACACGCCACCGGGCACGTCCTGCTGATCGATGTTGTCGCCGTAGATCGCCGCGCAGCTGGAAGTGAGCACCACGCGCCGCACGCTGGCGCAGCGGTCGGCACTGGCCAGCACATTGCGCGTGCCGTTCACCGCCGGGTCCACCAGCTGCTTCTGCGGATCGCGGATGCCGCTGATCACGAAGGGCGAGGCGGTGTGGAACACCAGCTCGCAGCCGGCCATCGCCAGATCGAAACTGCCGTCCTTGAGCAAATCGGCCGGATAGAGGCTGAGCTTGCCCGGCGTGTGCTGCGCCAGCTGGAGCAGATGACCCACCTTGCGGTTGTCACTGGGGTCGCGCACGGTGGCGTGCACGTCCATGCCATCCTCCAGCAGCATCTTCACCAGCCAGGATGCGATGTAGCCGTTGCCGCCCGTGACCAGCACCGGCCTGGATCGATCGATCTGCATGAGCCCCCCTTGCGTCGCCCTCCGATCAGCGCATCCTAACTGCTGCGCTGCAACATGGATACCGGCGGCGACGCCACGCCCGCCGTCCACTGTTTTCTTCCGCTCGTCGCCGTCCCCCGGTGCGCGGCGGCGGCGCCGTCGATGCTAGGACCAGACAGCGAATCCAGAAGCAAAAGAAGAAGAGACGGCGATGAGGAAGGCGGCGGATCAGACCGGGGCAGGGCAGGCGCAACCGAGCTGCTCAAGCTGCCTGCTCTGCGGACTGGCGTTGATCTGCAGCCAGAGCGTCCTGGCGCAGCAGCGTGAGCCGGCGCCGTTCTGGACCACCTCCCCGACGCTGAGCGCCACGGCTTCCGGCTTGAGCATCACCACCGGCTCGCTGTCCGGCAGCACCAGCGTGAGCGCGCACACCTCGCTGCATGGTCTGATCGATATCGATCGCGGCAGCCGGGGCGCCAATATCCGCGGCGGCATCGGCATGGACTTCGATCTGCCCGACGCCGGCAAGCTGCACCTGGACATGCTGCCCGCACGCGACGCGGTGAGCCGCGGCATGCGCTGGGACATGAACGGCGACAGCAGCCGGCTGGAAGGCAAGCTGTGGTCGCTGGGCGCTTGCCTGGAAGTGGTGCGCGAGCCCGCGTACCGCGTCGGCGGCATGGGTCAGCGACATCTGGATCTGGCGCCGCAGCTGGTGCTCGATGCCGACCGCCTGCTCGACGCTTCCGGCAACGGTCGCCTGATTCTGCAGCGCGTGCACTGGAGCGATCTCAAGGGCCGCGACGAGGGCCTGGGCGCCATCTGGCAGCTGCGGATGGTGTGGCAGTTCTAAGGGCTTGCCGAAAACGCCGTCCGTGGCGTTTTTCAGGTGGCTACGCAAAAGCGCGGCTTTCCTGCGCTCCGGGCAATCAAGCGCTGCCCTCAGCCCAGAAACACCTGCCCGCCGTCCAGGGCAATGCTCTGCCCGTTCACATAAGCGCAGTCCGCGCTGCACAGCAGCGCCACGAAGCGGCCGATGTCCTGCTCGCAGCTGCCGACACGATGCTGCGGCACCGTAGCCAGAAACGCCGATGCTTCCTGCGGCCGCTCGCGCGTCCACCAGGCCATGGCCGGTGAATCGGCCAGGGGCAGAATGGCGTTGGCGCGGATGCCCTCCCCGCCCCACTCGCAGGCCGCCGCGCGCGTGAGCTGGCGGATCGCTTCCTTCACCGCCGCGTAGGCGCCGTAGCCGCTGAGGTCCCAGCGCTTGGCGGCGGGCGTGGCGAGATTGACGATGCTGCCGCCGCGCGCTTTCAAATGCGGATAGCAGAGCTTCATCAGCCGCAGCGTGGCCATGGGTCCGGACTGCCAGCCGGCTTCCACGCTCGCCTCGCTCACTTCCAGCAACTTGCCCAGCGGCACTTCCTGCGCGTTGTTGACCAGAATCTGGATGCCGCCCAGCTGCGCCACGGTCTGCGCAACGGCGGCCGCCAGCGTTTCGGCTTGCTTGATGTCGGCGGCAATCACCAGCGCGCGCGCGCCGCGCTTCTCGATGCCGGCAGCGGTTTGCTCCAGCTTGGCGGCGGTGCGGCCGAGCAGGGCCACGGCGGCGCCTTCGCTGGCCAGTGCATAGGCGATGCCCTGCCCCACACCCTGGCCCGCGCCGGTGACCAGGGCCACCTGTCCTTGCAGACGCATGCCGTGCTCAGGCGGCGGCGCGCACGTCGCGCGCGCTCTGCTGTGCGATGTCCAGCGCGGCGATATAGGCGAAGGTGAGCGCCGGCCCCAGCGTGGCGCCGGCACCCGGATAGGTGGAGCCCATCACCGCCGCCGAGGTGTTGCCGGTGGCGTAGAGGCCTTCGATCACGCTGCCGTCCTCGCGCAGCACGCGCGCTCGCGCGTCCACGTTCAGGCCGCCCTTGGTGCCGATGTCGCCCGGATCGAAGCGCACGGCGTAGAACGGCGGCTTGATCACCGGCCCCAGGCAGGTGTTGGGCTTGACGGCGGGATCGCTGTAATAGCGGTCGATGGCGGTGCGGCCCTTGCCGAACTGCGCATCCACGCCGCTGCGCGCGTAATCATTGAGCTGCGCCACGCTGCGCTTCAGGCCCGCAGCATCCACGCCGATCTTCGCGGCCAGGGCTTCCAGACTGTCGGCGCGGTAATACACCGAATCCAGCCAGTCCCTGGGCAGCTTGCTGTCCGGTTCGATCTGGCCGGGCAGGAAGATGCCCATCGGATACTTGTAGCGGAAGGTGGCGTCGAACACGAACCAGCAGGGCACCGCCTGCTTGGCGTACATGGTGCGCACGAAATCCGGATACGCCGCCGCTTCATTGACGAAGCGCTCGCCCCTGGCGTTCACCGCGAGGCAGTTGGGCATGCCGCGCTCCACGAACAGCGGCACCTGATAGGGCTGCCCGGGCTTGCGCGCGGTGGGCGCGCCCCAGACCTCGTTCATGAGTTTCAGGCCCGCGCCCAGCTGCTGGCCGGCGCGGATGCCGTCGCCATGATTGATGGGCGGCGCCGCGCTCCAGGCGGTGCTGGTGGGCTTGGGCAGGTACTGCTCGCGCATCTGCTGATTGGATTCGAAGCCGCCGCAGGCCAGCACCACACCGCGCCGCGCACGCAGGCGCAGACGCTTGCCCTGCTGCGTGGCGCTCAGGCCCACGACGCGGCCATTCTCATGAATCAGCTCGTCCATGCCGGTGTTGAGCCACAGCGGAACGCCGCGCTGCGCCAGCGCATAGCGCAGCTGCCCGACCATGGCCTGACCCAGCACCAGACGCCGGTCGCGCGCGCTCTTGCGGCGCCAGGAGAAGTCCAGCCAGTAGCCCAGCATCAGCTTGAGCGTGAGCTTGATCCAGCCGGGGCTGCGCGAGAACAGCTTGTGCGCTTCCACCTGATCCATGGAGATGCGGCCCATGAGCAGGGTGCTGGCATAGGCGGCACGCTGATGCTGAAAGGCATCGCCCAGCAGGCGCGCGTCGAAGTCGGCCGGCTCCATGGAGCGGCGGCCTTCCTTGCCGCCGGGGCGGTCGGGGTAGTAGTCCGGGTACAGCTTCACACCACGGAAGTGCACGCCCAGGCGCTTCAGGTAACGCACCATCTCCGGCGCGTTCTTCAGATACGCCTCCAGGCGCGCGCGCGGCACTTCCTCTTCGCTGATCAGGCCCTTGAGATAGGTGAGCGCTTCTTCGTAGGAGTCGCTGCCACCGCTGGCGGCAATATCGTCATTGCAGGGAATCCAGATGCCGCCGCCCGACACCGCGCTGGTGCCGCCGTAGAGCGCGTCCTTCTCGATCACCAGCGCCGACAAGCCCTGCGCCTGCGCGCACAGTGCCGCCGTCATGCCACCGCCGCCGGAGCCGACGACGATGACATCAAATTCCTGATCCCAGCCCGGTGCTGCACTCATATCCAGTCTCTAGTTTGAATCCACGGCCAGGGATGGCCGGAGCGGTGACAGGAACGTCAAATGAAGTAATCCGTGTTCTCTTTGCCCAGCATCACCGCGCCGTAATTGCGCCCGAACTGATCCGGGTTGTTCGCGTAATGCCCGCGCGCAGCCATGATGTCGAACAGGTAACGGTGCAGCGGAAAGTCCGTGAAGATGCCGCGACCGCCGCAGACCGAGAACAGCTGGTACACCTGCTTGGCGCAGCGCTCCACCACCTGCGCCGCCTGATGGCGGAAGCGCAGACGCTGCTGGATGTCCGACAGCGGCTCACCGGCGCGGATGCTCTTCATCAGCACTTCGAAATTGCGGTTGAGCACCAGCTTCATCTCATCGATGGCCAGCGCCGTTTCCGAGGCGGCCAGCTGGGCGGGCGGCTGCTCGGAAGTCTTGTTGCCCATGTCGCCGACGCGCACCTTGGCGAAATCCAGGAAGGTGTCCAGCGCGCCCTGCAGGCCGCCGATGGCCGCCGAGGACACCGCGCGCACGAAGATCTGGCCGAAGGGCAGCTTGTACAGATCGGCGGTGAAGGTCTCGCGGCCCGGGTTGGTGCCCATGAACCCGTCGGAAGCCTTGTGCGTGCGGTACTCCGGCACAAAAGCGTCCTCCACCACGATGTCCTTGGAGCCCGTGCCCTTGAGGCCCATCACATGCCAGGTGTCCAGCACCTTGAAGTCGCGGCGCGGCAGCAGGAAGGTGCGGTACTCCGGCGGCTGGCCCTCGTTGAAGATCAGGCCGCCCAGCAGCACCCATTCGCAGTGATCGATGCCGCTGGAAAAGCCCCAGCGCCCGGAGAAGCGGAAGCCCCCGTCCACCGGCTTCACCTGGCCCTTGGGCATGTAGGTGGAGGCGATCAGCACGTCGGTGTCCTGCGCCCAGACCTCGGCGGCGGCGCGCGGATCAAACAGCGCCATCTGCCAGTTGTGCACGCCGATCACGCCGTAGATCCAGGCCGTGGACATGCAGCCCTCCGCCAGCGTCATCAGCACCTCGTAGAACACCTGCGGGTCCATCTCGTAGCCGCCGTAGAGCTTGGGCTGCAGCACGCGGAAGAAGCCGGCCTCCTTCATCTCGCGCACGGTTTCGTCCGGCACCTTGCGCTCGGCATCCGTCTTGGCCGCCCGCTCCTTCAGGCGCGGCACCATCGCCCGCGCACGCTGCACGAGCTGCTCCGGCGTGGGCTGAAGCAGGCTGGGGGAAGTCTTGAGAGCTGGGCTGGACACCGGTGTTCTCCCGCAAATAAAGGCTGTGGTACGGATGCCTTTATCGGGGAAAACGGCGGGGGGGGCCTCACCCGAATTGGTGAGGGTGGCGTGGGACGTAAGGCGTGGTGTTGCTGGGGCGTGGGTGGTGATGTGCTAAGGGCGCTGGGGGCTGGGCTTTTGTTGATGCGAGCTTGGTTTTACAGTTTGAGCTGGGCTCGACAACCAATGCAGAAAAAAATTACTGGCAGGCTTTCCGGACTTCAAGTGACTAAGGCGCCAGACCAGCAGTTCCACATGACGTACCAACCTCCTCGGCTACGCCGCTCCGGCCAGACGGTCGGCAAGCCAAGGCAATCGGCTTCACCCAGGAGCCCTGAAGCGAGCATATGAACGACTGGAGCAAACAGGAGGTTGAAGCAATCGTCCAGGACTACATGGCCATGCTCGCCGCCGAGCTTGCAGGTGTGGCGTACAACAAAGCATCTCATCGCCGCGAGCTACGGAAGAAGCTAGCCAATCGCTCAGAGGCGTCCATCGAATTTAAGCATGCCAACATCAGCGCGGCGCTTCTGGAAGCCGGCTTTCCTTATATAAGCGGCTACAAACCAAGGTCGAACTATCAGGCACTCCTCGTTGACGTGCTGGCGGACCGCCTGGACAAAGATAGGACGATTACCGACTTGGCAGCTTCAGATGTGGAGCGACCAATAGTGGTTCCAGATGTGGACGACATATTGGCCGTACTTACGGCCCGCCCTGAGGCGAAAGAGCAGCCTGGGTCGCTTCGAATCGCTGAGCCTTCCCCAAACAGAATTCACCTCACTACAAACTATCTAGAGCGCGAAGCCCGCAATAGATCACTTGGGGCAGCTGGCGAGACCTTCGTCCTCAACTACGAAACGGCGCGACTGATCTCTCTCGGCCAGGAGCGACTCGCATCGCAGATCGAGCATACGGCAAAGATTAGGGGGGATTCAGCGGGATTCGACATCATGAGCTTCGACGTGTCCGGCAAAGAGCTGCTAATTGAAGTCAAGACTACTAAGTACGGAAGCGAGACGCCGTTCTATGTGTCGAGCAATGAGGTCGCGGTGTCAAATCGAGAGGCGGAGAGGTATCAGGTTTATCGCCTCTTTGATTTCCGACAAACGCCTCGGCTTTACACCCTGCCTGGCGCAATCGAAGTTAGCTGCCTGCTTTCACCGAGAACCTATCTTGCATCGCCGCGATGAAACCCGGCGCTTCGGCTAGGCCGATGGCCCCGACCCGGCCCCCAGCCTCGCGGTTCACCCACGCGCCTCATCCCAACCCACCCATGACTCAGCCCACCATCCTCCTCCCCGCCATGGCCTTAGTCGGCTGGACGCTCTGTGTCCTGTTGCTGGTGCCTTATCAGCGCTTCAAAGCCGCGTTTGCCGGCAAGGTCACGGCCCATGACTTCAAGTTCGGCGAGTCGGCGCGCGTACCGCAGGACGTGAGCATCCCCAACCGGAATCTCATGAACCTGCTGGAAGTGCCGGTGCTGTTCTATGTCGTCTGCGTGGTCGCCTACTTCATGCAGAAGGCCGACCCCCTCACGCTGACGCTGGCCTGGTCGTATGTCGTCCTGCGCATGCTGCACAGCCTGGTGCACCTGAGCTACAACCAGGTCATGCACCGCATGGCGGTGTTCGCGGCCAGCAATGGCGTGCTCGCCTTGTTGTGGCTCCGGCTGTTCATTGCGCTGCTGACCTGAGCTGCGCCGCCAGGCAGCGGGCCACGCGGCTCGCCGCCGCTGTCCCATGCCCGTTTCATTCAAACGGATGATGCAGCCCCCCGGCCCCTCACCATACTGGCCTCATTTCCCGGATGCGGTGACGGTGGCGGCTTATGGCGACGACCAAGGATTACGGGCTGGGCGAACATACGTTTCCGCGCGGCTGGTTCATGATTGCCGATGCGGCGAAGGTGGGGAGCGACAAGCCGCTGCCCATCCGCTTCTTCGGCCAGGACTTCGCGCTGTATCGCGGCCAGCACAGCGGCAAGCTGGTGATGCTGGATGCGCACTGCCCGCACATGGGCACGCATATGGCGCGCAACAGCACGTCCTATGTGGCGCAGGACGGGCCCATCGAGGGCGATTCGCTGCGCTGCCCGTACCATGCCTGGCGCTTCGGCGCGGACGGCAAGTGCAATGAGATTCCCTACTCGCCGGGGCCGATTCCGCCGGCGGCGAAGGTGCGTTCCTACCCGGTGGTGGAGAGCCTGGGCGCGGTGTTCTTCTGGCATGACCCGGAAGGCGGCGAGCCGGATTACCGCGTGCCCTTCATCAACGAGTGGAACGATCCGGCCTGGGTGGCGGGCGCCTATGACGACCTGGGCCTGGTGAACAGCCACCCGCAGGAAGTGATCGACAACATCACCGACGTGGCGCACTTCGGCCCCGTGCATGGCTCACGCACGCAGTTCTTCGAGAACGAGTTCCGCGGCCACGTGGCGGTGCAGCGCATGGGCGGCGGGCATCGCACCCTGATCGCCGAAGGCGGGCCGATGCTGATCACCGAAGCGGTGTACCACGGCCCCGGCGTGCTGATCACGCGCATGAGCGGGCTGTATGACTCTTACATCATCATCGCGCACACGCCGGTGGATGATGGCAGCACTTATGTGTGGCATTCGCTGATGGTGCGCACCAGCGACGGCAAGCCGGCGACGGATGCCGACCGCGCCGCCGCGCGCCAGTATCAGGACGTGGCGCTGGCGGCCTTCGCGCAGGACTTCGAGGTGTGGAAGTACAAGAAGCCCTGCATCCAGGGCTTGTTCGTGCAGGGCGATGGCGCGTTTCGCCTGCAACGCAACTGGTACAAGCAGTTTTACAACCCGCGTGCGAAGAAGCAGGAGCTGTTGCAGACCGTGGAAGGCGTGCACGTGCCGCGCGGCATGCAGCCGGCACCGGACACCATGCGCGCCGAGAGCGCGGCGCAGCTGCGGCGGATGATGCAGGCGGCTTGATTGGGCGGGGTGCGGGGCCATGGGCTGCGCTGAGGCTTGATCGGGCTGCGCTGCCCCCGCTCCCCTGACCCCTCTCCCGCAAGGGCAGAGGGGAAAGTTGCGGCGATGACTTCGCGGTTGCCTGGGTGGCCACCGTGATGTCGGCAGACGATCACCCAAGCCGCGACATGCCTTGCGCCTCCTCCCCTCTGCCCTTGCGGGAGAGGGGGCGGTCAGCGCGAGCTTCGCCTTGATCGGGCGGCCGCGCCGTTCTTGCCCTTGCGAATTCCTTATCCGCTGACCGCGGCGACGCCGCTCTTGCGCCGTCCGATCAGGCGCAGATACAGCACCGGCATCACGAACAGCGTCAGTGGCGCGGCGGAGAGCAGGCCGAAGATCACCACGGTGGCCAGCGGCCGCTGCGTCTCGCTGCCGATGTCGGTGGACAGGGCCATGGGCAGCAGGCCCAGCATCGCCAGCAGCGTGGTCATCAGCACGGTGCGCAGTCTTGCCAGCGCGCCGCGCAGTACGGCCAGTTCCGGCGCCAGGCCTTCGGCGCTCAGCTGCTTGAAGTGACTCACCAGCACCACGCCGTTGAGCACGGCCTGACCCATGAGCGCGATGAAGCCGATGGCCGCCGACACCGAGAGCGGCATGCCGCGCAGATAAAGACCGATGATGCCGCCCACCAGGGCCAGCGGGATGTTGCAGAGAATCAGCGCGGCCGGGGCGAAGGCGCCGAAGGCTTGTGCCAGCAGCACGAAGATCAGCGCGATGGACACCGGCACCACCACGGCGAGGCGCTTCATGGCGCGCTGCTGGTTTTCGAATTCACCGCTCCAGTGCAGGCTGTAGCCATTGGGAATGGCCACGCCCCTGGCCACCGCCGCCTGCATGTCCTTCACCACCGAGCCCATGTCACGGCCATGCAGGAACACGCCGATGGACATGGTGCGCCGGCCGTCCACGCGCGAGATGTCCATGGCGCCGCTCACGGACTGGAACTGCACCACCTCGGAAAGCGGAACGTAGGCGCCATCGGCCGTGGCGATCAGCAGGTCCTTGA
This sequence comes from Solimonas aquatica, assembly GCF_900111015.1. Lineage (GTDB taxonomy): Bacteria > Pseudomonadota > Gammaproteobacteria > Nevskiales > Nevskiaceae > Solimonas > Solimonas aquatica. Next base: position 53,109 of record NZ_FOFS01000005.1, read on the forward strand.
GCCGGGCCAGCTCGCGCTCCTCATCGCGCAGACGCACCACCACGCCGAAATGACGCTCGCCCTCGTAGAGCTGCGTGGCTTCGCGGCCGCCGAGTGCGGTTTCCACCACGTCCTGCACGTCGGCGATGTTCAGGCCGTAGCGCGCGGCCTGCGCGCGGTCGATGCGCAGCTGGTATTGCGGCAGCGCGCCTTCGCGGTCGATTTCCGCATGCACCACGCCGGGCACGCGCACGAACAGACCGCGCATCTGCGCCGCCTTCTGCGCCAGCACGCCCAGATCATCACCGGAGATCTGCACCACGATCTGGCCGTCCACCTGGCTGATGGACTCCAGCACATTGTCGCGGATGGGCTGCGAGAAGCTGGCGTCCACGCCGGGCAGCGCTTCCATCTGCTCGCGCAGGGCTTCGATGATGCGTTCCTTGTCGAAGCCTGCGCGCCACTGCTGCTCGTCCTTGAGGCTGACGAAGATTTCCACGCTGTTGATCAGCTTCGGATCGGTGCCGTCATCCGGTCGCCCCGCCTTGCTCACCACGGTCTCCACTTCCGGCACGCTGAGCAGGCGCATCCGCACGCGGTGCAGCTGGTCGCGCGCCTCGTCCACGGAGATGGACGGCGGCATGGTGTAGTTGACCCAGATGGTGCCTTCGTTGAGCTCCGGCAGAAACTCGCTGCCCAGGCGCGAACCGATGAGCACCGCCAGCAGCAAGGCCGCCAGCGCGATGCCCAGCGTGGTGCCGGGCCGCGCCAGTGCCCAGCGCAGGCGCGGCTCGTAGGCAGCCTTGCACCAGCGCAGCAGACGGTTGTCGTGCTCGTGTTCGCCCTCGCCCGGCGCGGCCGGCGGCAGCTTGCGCAGGCCCAGCCAGGACAGCAGCGGCACCAGGCTCAGGCTGAAGATCAGCGAGCCGATCAAGGCCGCCACCACCGAATAGGCCATGGGCGCGAACAGGCGTCCTTCCTGACGCTGCAGCGCAAAGATCGGAATGTGTGCGGCGATGATGATCAGCATCGAGAACAGCGTGGGCCGGCCCACGTCGATGGCCGCCTGCGCCACGGTCTCGCGGGTGTCCTCGCGCGGCGCGCGGCGCAACAGGTGCACGAAGATGTTTTCCACCACGATCACCGCGCCGTCCACCAGGATGCCGAAGTCCATGGCGCCGAGTGACAGCAGGTTGGCGGGAATGCCGAGCAGGTCCAGGCTGATGAAGGTGCTGAGCAGGGCCAGCGGAATCACGCCGGCCACGATCAGCGCCGCGCGCACATTGCCCAGGAACAGCCACAGCACTGCCGCCACCAGCAGCGCGCCTTCCAGCAGATTGTGGAAGACCGTGTGCAGGGTGCGGGCGATCAGCCAGGAGCGGTCGTAATAGGGAATCAGCTTCACCCCCGGCGGCAGGATGCTGCGGTTGAGCTCCGCCACTGCCGCGCGCACGCCGTCCAGCACCAGCGAGGGATTCTCGCCCTTGCGCATCACCACGATGCCGGTGATGTCGTCGTCGGATTCGTTGACGCCGATGATGCCCTGCGGCGGCGCCGCGCCGCGCCGTACCTGCGCCACATCGCGCACGCGCACCGCGATGCCGTTCTGCTCGGCAATCACCACATCGCCGACATCGCCCAGATTGCGCAGCAGGCCCAGGCCGCGCAGCAGGTACTGCTGATCGCCCTGCGTCACCGCGCCGCCGCCGGCATTGCCATTGGCGCGCTGCAGGGCCGCGAACAGCTGCGCCAGCGTCAGGCCGTGATCGCGCAGACGGCGCAGATCCGGGTTCACCTCGTATTGCAGCTCGCGTCCGCCCACGGTGACCACATCGGCCACGCCCGCCACCTGGCGCAGACGCCGCTCCACCACCCAGTCCTCGATGGTGCGCAGATCGCGCGAGTCGCGGCCGTGGCCGGCGATGCGGAAGCGGTAGATCTCGCCGATGGCCGTGGACAGCGGCTGCAGCTGCGGGGTGATGCCGTCGGGCAGATCGACATCACGCAGACGCTCGGCCACATACTGGCGCACCGCCATGTCGCCGAGCTTGTCGTCGAAGGTGAGGACGATGTACGACAGGCCAAACTGCGTATGCGAGTTCATGCGCACCGCATGCGGCAGGCCGGACAGCGCGATCTCCAGCGGAATGGTCACCTGCTGTTCCACTTCCTCGGCGGCGCGGCCCGGTTCCAGGGTGATGATGGTGGCCTGGGTGTCGGAGACATCCGGGAAGGCTTCGACCGGCAGGCCGCGAAAGGCGTTGATGCCCAGCAGGATGAACAGCAGCGTGGCGCCGAACACGAACAGCGGCTGCTTGAGCGAGCCGCGAACCAGAGGCGCGATCATGAGAGAGTCCCGGACCGGAGCATGAGATCAGCGCGGCTCGTTCTGATGCTGTTCGAGGATGCGTTCGAGAAACAGCGCGCCGTCCGCCACCAGACGCTCGCCCGGCTGCACGCCGCTTTTGAACAGCAGGCGGTCCTGCTCGTCGAAACTCACCGTCACCTTGCGCCGCGTGTAACCCTGCGCGCCGGCCGCGAACACGTAGTAGTCCTGGCCGAGCAGAAACGCGGTGGACGCCGGCGCGGCCAGCGCCTGCGTGGGCGGCGCCGGCAGCTGCGCGGTCACATAGGTGCCGCCGCGCAGCTGCGCCTGATGATTGTCGAACACGCCGCGCAGCTTCACGGTGCGCGTGACGGGATCGAAGAAATCCGCGATGTCTGCCAGCTGCGCTTCAAACGTCTGATCCGGCAGCTGCTGCACGCGCAGCTTGAGCGTGGCGCCGCGTGCCAGGCCTGCCGGTGCGCTGGCTTCGGTGGCGTCGAGCAGCACCCAGAGCCGGTTCGGATCGGTGACCACGAACAACGGCGCACCGGGCTGATCGGGACGCAGCTCCTGCCCGGGGTTGAGATTGCGCTCCACCACCACGCCGTCGATCGGACTGCGCAGCGAGAAACGCTGGTCCACGGTTTCGCGCGCATCGCCCACCAGCTTGAGCTGCGCCTGCGTGCGCTCCTGCTCGGCCTGCGCGGCGGCGTAATCGGCCTGCGCCTGTTCCAGATCCCTGGCCGCCACCACGCCGTGCGCGTAGAGATCTTCCTGGCGCGCGCGATTGTGCGTGGCCAGCTGCAGCGCGGCCTCGGCCTTGCGGGCATCGGCCTGCGCGGCGCCGAAGTCCGGCGAGTACAGCAGCGCCAGCGCCTGTCCGGCCTTCACGGTGTCGCCGGGCTTGACCAGGATCTGCGCCACGCGTCCGGCAAACGGCGTGAGCACACGCGCGGTGTGTTCCTCATCCCAGCTCAGGCGGCCCGGCAGCTCCGCGGCGCTGGGCGCGGCGGCACCGACCGTGGCCAGCTGCAGCAGCGCCGCCGAGGCCGGCGGCAGCGTCACGGTCTCACCCTGCACGCGCACGCCGCTTTGCGCGTCTTCCCCCTCGCTCTGCGCGGTGGGCCAGGCGCGGTGCAGGCCCAGTCCGGCCAGCAGCAGCAAGGCACCGCCGCCCAGCCCGAGGTTTCTGGATTTCAGCTTCATGGTTCGCTCCGCCGGTACGGCGCCAGCGCGGCATCGCGTGCCGCCAGCGCCTTGGCAAAATCGTTTTGTGCGCTCAAGGCATCCAGGCGCGCGCTGCGCAGCGCGCGCCGCGCATCGAGCAGATCGGTGAGCGGCGCGGCGCCTTTGGCATAGGCGTATTCAACGGCCTCGGCGGCGGCCTGCGCCTGCGGCAGCACCTGCGCCAGCGCACTTTGCCGGCGCTGTGCGGCGGCATCGAGCAGCAGCTCGGCGCTGTCGCGCTCGACATCGGCCTGCAGCGCGGTCTGCGCCGCCGTCGCCCGCGCGCTGTCCAGCTGCGCGCGCGCCTGCGCGATCTCGCCCTGGTAGTGGTGATAGACGAACAGCGGCACGCTGACACTGATGCCGGCCATGTTCGGCGCCTCGCGCGGATCGTGCTCCCACTCCAGACCCAGGGTGACATCGCGCGTGGCCTGCGCCTGCGCGAGCTTGAGCTGCGCCTCGGCGGCGCGCAGGCGTTGCTGATCGGCAATCTCGTCGGCGCGCGCGCCGTCGCGTGGCAGGCTCGGCGCCTGCTGCGGCCAGTCGTCCGTGGCCTGCAGATCCTGCGTCAGCGGACAGCCGAGCAGCGCGCCATAAGCCAGGCGCGCAGCCTGCGCGTCGGCCTGCGCCTGGCGGGCTTCACCTTGTGCGCGATAGGTTTCCACCGCGATGCGCGCGCGATCCGCCTGTGCCAGATCACCCACCTTCAAACGGTGATCGGCGACGGCCAGGGTCTGCGCCTGCAGCGCTGCGATGTCCTGCAGCGTGCCGGCGCGCGCCAGCGCCAGCTTCAGATCGTAGTAACCGTCGCGCACCTGCGCCTGCAAACGACGCTGCGCGTCGGCCAGATCCGCCTGCGCGGCTTCGCTGCCGGCCTGCGCGGCCTGCTCGCGGGCCTGGCGCTTGCCGCCGCGTTCGATCAGCTGCTGCAGCTGCACGCTGCTGTATGCGGGTTGCTGATAAAGCCCTTCGCCACGATTGCGCGCACGCGGGTCCCATTGCGTGATGCCGGTGTTGAGCAGCGGATTGGGCCGCTGCGCGGCGATGCGTTCGCCGGCTTGTGCGGCGGCGAGCTGCGCGCGGGCGCCCAGCAGATCGGCGTTGTGCTGCGCGGCCAGATCGAGTGCGGCGGTCAAGGACAGTTCGCGCCCGGCACAAGTATCGGCCTGGGCCATGGCACCGGGCGGCAGCAGCACCGCACCCAGCACGAGGAGCGAAAAAACTTCACGCATGGGGAACACAGCGGGGGGTTTGGATGTCTGGATCGCAGCGCGGGTGAAAGCTCGCGTTATTATCGAGGCAGGCACTTACCGGTGCCTTTCGTTTCCGCAGCTTACAAGCTGCTTTCAGCGAGCCGGTCTCTCTATGCGCATCCTTCTGGTTGAAGACGATCCCCTCATCGCCGATGCGCTCAGCGCGGCGCTTCGCAACAGCGGCCACTCCATCGATGCGGTGCGCACGCAGCGCGACGCCGAGGCGGCGCTGGGCACCGACTACGCGGTGGTGCTGCTGGATCTGGGCCTGCCGGACGGCGATGGCCTGGAGCTGCTGCAGCGCATCCGCAGCCGTCGTCAGAGCGTGCCGGTGATCGTGTTGACCGCACGCGATCGCCCTGCGGATCGCGTGCGGGGTCTGGACCTGGGCGCGGATGATTACGTGGTCAAGCCTTTCGACCTCTCCGAGATCGAGGCCCGCATCCGCGCGGTGACGCGCCGCTCCGGCGCCGGCAGCAGCGCCGAGTTGCAGCTGGGCGGCTTGCGACTGCTGCCCGATGCGCGCCGCGCGCAGATCGGCGAGCGCGCGCTGGAGCTGACGCCGCGCGAGTACGCGCTGCTGGAGCTGCTGCTGTCGCGGCAGAACCGCGTGGTGAGCAAGGCGCAGATCGAAGAGCAGCTCTGCGACTGGGATCGCGCGCTGTCCGACACCGCCATCGAAGTGCTGGTGCATCGCCTGCGCAAGAAGCTGGACGGTGCGCCCGGCATCGAGCTGCGCACCCTGCGCGGCTTCGGCTATCTGCTCGGCGACACCGCCAGCACCGCTTGAACGTTCCGCGCACGCACAGCCTGCAGTCGCGCCTGCTGCGGCGCCTGCTGCTGGTCACCACGCTGGTGGTCGGCGCCGGCGCCAGCTTCACTTATGCCCTGAGCCGGCACTTCGCCGACCGCGTGTTCGACGCCTGGCTCGCCGACAGCGCCGAGGCCCTGGCCAATGTCGTGGCCAGCCGCGCCGACTTCAGCGACGCGGCGCTGAGCCAGGCGGTGGAACAGCAGGTGCGCTTCGACAACACCGACTGGGTGGCCTTCACCGTGCGCGGTCCGCAGGGCCTGCTGGCCGGGCGCGCGGATATTCCGATGCCCGCACATCCGCACGGCGCCGGCGTGCAGCTGTATGACGCGCTGCTGCAGGAGCGCGATCTGCGCGTGGCCTATGTGCAGCTGCAACGCGACGGCCAGCCCTACACCGTGGCGGTGGCGGAAACCCTGCGCAAGCGCCGGCTGATGACCAGCGAGCTGCTGCTGGCAACGCTGCTGCCTTCGCTGCTGCTGGCCGGTGTGGCGGCGCTGCTGATCCGCAGCGGCGTGCGGCGCGCGCTGCAGCCGCTGGGCGCGGTGCGCGACGCCATCGTGCGCAGTGATCCGCTCAAGCTGCAGCCGCTGCCGGTGGCGGAGCTGGACGAGATCCGCCCGCTGATCACCGCCATCAACGATCTGCTCGCGCGTCTGAATCTGGCCCTGGATGCGCAGCGCAGCTTCGTGGCCGACACCGCGCATCAGCTGCGCAATCCGCTGGCCGGCATCAAGCTGCAGATCGAAGAGGCGCTGCGTCATACCGAACCGGTGTCACGCGAAACCTTGCTGCGCGTGCTCGGCGGCACCGACCGCGCCGCGCGTCTGGCGGCGCAGCTGCTGTCGCTGGCGCGCGCCGAGGCCGATGCGATGCAGGCGCAGATGCCGATCCAGCGTGTGGACCTGGAACAGTTCTGCGCCGAACGTGGCCGCGAATGGGTGCCGCGCCTGCTCAGGCACGGCCTGCAGATTCAGCTCGATCCGCCGCCGCAGCCGGTGTTCGCGCTGTGCCGGCCGCTGCTGCTGGGCGAGGCCCTGGACAATCTGCTCGACAATGCGCTGCGCTACGCCGGGCAGGGCCGCCTGATCCGGCTGATCGTGGAAAGCGCGGACGAGGAAGCCTGGCTCACGGTGGCCGATGATGGCCCCGGCTTTGCGCCGCATCTGCGCGAGACCCTGTTCCGCCGCTTTGCGCGTGGCGATCACAGCAGTGGCGATGGCGCCGGCCTGGGCCTGGCCATCGTGCGCGAGCTCCTGCGCGCGCAGAACGGTGACGCCGAGGTCGTGACGGCGCCGGGCGGGCGCGGCGCGGCAATCCGTCTGCGCCTGCGCGCGGCGCCGCCGCAGCCTACAGCCTGAGCGCGGCCGGCACGTTGTAGGCGTAGCTCTTGCGCTCGACGCGCTCGCAGATGCGCCAGCCCTGCGCCGTGCGCCGGTAACGGTCCAGATACCACAGGCCCAGAAACATGGTGTCGGTGCCGCCGTCCGGCATCGGCAGGACCATGGGATTGAAGCAGGCGATCTTGCCGCTGGCCTCGTCGCCGCTGATCTCGAACTGGCAGTTGCCCATCAGATGCATGTAGCCGGGAAAGCGTGCCAGCGCCAGCGGCAGCCATTTGCGGATTTCGGGATAAGCGCCGGCGATGCCGCCCATTGCGGTATAGTCGATGTGCGCATCGGACGTGAAGATCGCATCGAGCCGATCCCAGTCGCGCTCGTCGATGGCGTAGGCGTAGGCGGTGATCAGCGCCTGCAGGGCCTGCTGGTCGAGCAAGGTCTGCAGCGTGGCCGCGGCCATCAGCGCTGGCCGCCCAGCAGCATGTCGCCGGGGCCCCAGTACGCCTTCATCGAGGTGAAGCGGCCGGCCTCGTCGAAGCTCATCACGTCGATCACGTGGATCAGCGCCCGGCCTTCCGGCATGTTCAGCTCCACGTCGAACGCCATGGCGGCGCAGTTGCCATGCGAACCGCGGATGGGCGCCGCCAGCTTGAGCTTGGCGCCGGTGGCGATGGAGGCCCGGTAAAACTCGGCGATCGCGGCCTTGCCCACGCGCAGCGGCGCGCCGACCGGGTCTTCCACGGTGGCGTCGTCGGCGTAGAGATCGGCGATGGCCTGCGCATCGCTGCGGTTGAAGCCGTCGATGTAAGCCTGCATCTGCTGCTTCATCAGCGCTTCGCTGGTCATGGCACTTTTCCGATCCGGTCTCAGGGAGACCCTGATGTTCAGCTGAGCGGGTCGCTGCCAGGATCATCCATATGGGTGAGTTGGCCCTGAGCAAAATTTTCTACCGTCGCAACGGGTGCTTTGTCAGAAACGCTATTGACCCCCGCAGCCGTGGGGAGTTGGATAGCGGCTCCCGGATCCGCACCTGAAACAACAAAGCGTCCAGCAGGCGCAAATGCGGCCCGTCATTTGTCTTGGAGGAGAGAGCCTTGGCAAGCAATGTACACAGCCTGTCCGCACGCCGGACGGCCGGCAAGTCAGCCGCGATGATGCCACCCAGCCCGCCGCCCGAAAACCTGGAACTGGACGGCCTGGACCGTCTGCTCGGCGCCATCTACGAAGGACCGATGGAATCGCCACCCTGGCAGAATGCCTCGCAGCTGCTGCGTGAACGGCTCGGCGCCGCGCATGTCACGCTGATGCTGCGGCCGCCTTCGCAGGACGGCTCGGGCGCGATGATCAACACCGGCCCCACGCAGCAGCAGCACGTCGATTCCTACGAAAGCCACTTCTTCGCTGCCGACCCCTTCGTGCGTCTGCCTGAAGGAGAGGTGTTTTCCGCAGAGGAACTGATCGGCCCGCAGTGGTTGCAGAGCCAGTATTACCGCGAGTTCCTGCAGCCGGTGGGCGTGCGTCATCTGCTCGGCGCCGACATCTACACCCGCGAAGGCATCGAATGCCGCCTGCGCGTCACGCGCGGCCCCGAGGCCCTGCCTTTCGATGCCGGCGACAAGAGCCTGCTGCGTCGCGTGCTGCCGCACTTCAAGCGCGCCATCCAGCTGCATGCGCGCCTGGACTTCCTGGAATGCGAGCGCGCGCTGTTCGCCGGCACCGTGAACCGCATGCTGCTGGGCATGATCAGCTTCGATCAGAACGGCCAGCTGCTGGAAACCAATCAGGAAGCGCGCCGCATCCTCGCCGAGCGCGACGGCATCTGGCTGTCCGGCAACAATCTGTGCATCGACAGCAGCCAGGAAAGCCGCGACTTCCAGCGCATGCTGCGTCAGGCCTTGAGCGGCGGCACGCATCCGCGCGCCGGCAGCGAACCGGAACTGGTGGAAGCCATCGCGGTGTCGCGTCCTTCCGGCCGCGCCAAGCTCGGCATTCTGGTGCGCGCGATTCCGCTGGGGCCCTGGTCGGAGAGCAAGCAGCGTCCGGCGGTGGCGGTGTTCCTGCGCGATCCGGAAGCCAATGCCGCGCAGCCTTCACAGGAACTGGTGCGCCGCCTGTTCGGCCTCACCCGCATGGAAGCGCAGCTTGCGCTGCTGCTCACCGAAGGCCTGACCCTGGATGAAGCGGCCGAGAAGATGAACGTGCGCCGCAACACTGCCCGCACGCATCTGCGCTCCATCTTCTGCAAGACCGGCGTGACGCGTCAGACCATGCTGGTGCGGCTGCTGCTCAACAGCGTGCTGAGCTTGGGCTGAGCAAGGCCCCCTCTCCCCAACCCCTCTCCCGCAAGGGGGAGGGGGGCATGAGGTCGGCGATCGCATCCAAGGTTTCAGATTGGAACGCATCCTTCCCCTCTCCCCTTGCGGGAGAGGGGCCAGGGCAGAAGGGGGGCTTCAGGCCTCCACCCGCAGCGCCTCCGCCGCAATTCCCTGCGCCTGCAGCGTCGCGATCAGCGTCGCCGTCTCGCCATGCATGGCCAGCACGCGCTTGGCACCGCTGTCACGGATGGTCTGCAGCAGCGCCGGCCAGTCGGCGTGATCCGACATCGCAAAGCCGCGGTCGTAGCGCTTGGCGCGCGCGCCATCCACGCCCATCCAGCCCGAGGCAAAGCCGCTGCGATACGGCTGCAGACGATGCAGCCAGCTGGTGCCGAAGACATGCGGCGGCACCAGAATCAGGGCGCCGCGAAAGTCCTGATGCCGCGCCACCTGACTCACGCCCAGCGTCGGCAGCATCGCCACGTTCTGCTGCCGGTAAATGCTCACCAGCTTCATCATCGCCGTATGCAGATACACGGTCTGCTCCGGCGCATGCGCCATCAGCTCCGCGAGCACGCGCTGCGCCTTGCCCAGCGCATAGCAGAACAGGACCGAAGCCTGGCCTTGCGTGCGGTTCTCCATCCACCACTGATGGATCTCGCGCGCCGCCTGGCCGGCCGGCGCCCACACATACTCGGGCGAGGCAAAGGTGGCTTCGGTGACGAACACCTCGCAGGCCACGCTCTCGAAGGGCTCGCAGGACGGATCGGGCTCGCGCTTGTAGTCGCCGGACACCACCCACACGCGGCCCTCGTGTTCGAGCCGCACCTGCGCCGACCCCAGGATGTGCCCGGCCGGATGCAGGGAGATCTGCACCCCGTTCAGATCGAAGCGCTGGCCATATTCCAGCGGCCGCACCTGCGCACCCGCGCCGAGGCGATGACGCAGCAGCTTGTAGCCGGCAGCCGCCGTCCAGTAGCGCCCGCAACCGCTCTTGGCATGATCACCATGCGCATGCGTGACCACCGCGCGCGGCACGCGCTTGTGCGGATCGATGTGGAAATCACCAGCGGGGCAGTAGAGTCCTTCAGGGCGAAGGACGATCAGATCGTTCATCCGCGCGATGGTAGCGCGGATGCACCGCCTCAAGCCTCGCCAATCAAGCTCAGCAGCCGCTGCAGCGCGCCGCGATTGGCCTCGACCACGCGCCGGCCGGCTTCGCCGAGTTCGGCGCGGCGCTTGGCGTCGTGCAGCAGCACGCGCAGCGATTCGGGCAGGTAGTTGGCGCTGACCTGGATGCCGGCCTGGGCTTCCATCAAGAGGTCGCGCGCCTGCACGAAGTTGTGCATGTGCGGGCCGAACAGTACCGGCAGACCCAGGGCCGCCGGCTCCAGCACATTGTGGCCGCCGACCGGAATCAGCGAGCCGCCGACCAGGGCCACGTCGCAGGCCGTGTAGTAGGCGAACAGCTCGCCCATGCTGTCGCCGAGCAGCACCTGCGCGCGGATGGCTTCGCCATCGGCCAGCGCCGAGCGTCGCTGCAGGCTGAAGCCCTGTGCCTGCGCCAGTGCCGCCACGGCGTCGAAGCGCTGCGGATGACGCGGCACCAGGATCAGCAGCGCCTGCGGGTCGCTGCGCAGCAGCTCGCGATGCGCGGCGAGCACCAGCTCGTCCTCGCCGTCATGGGTGCTGGCGGCGATCCACACCGGCCGCGCGCCGATGCGCTGGCGCAGACGCGCGCCCGCCGCGAGCTGGGCTTCGGGCAGGGCCTGATCGAACTTGATGTTGCCCATGGTGCTGACGCGCTCGGCCGGCGCGCCCAGCCAGCGGAAACGTTCGGCGTCGGCCTCGCTCTGCGCGGCGATGCGCGTGACCTTGGCCAGCATCTCGCCGGTGAAACCCCGGATGCGGCCATAGCGCTTGAAGGAGCGCGGCGACAGGCGGCCGTTGGCGATGGTCAGCGGAATGCGGCGCTGCGCGGCGGCGTGCAGCAGATTGGGCCAGAGCTCGGTTTCCATCACTACGATCTTGGCCGGACGCACGGTGTCGAGAAAGCGCGCGACATCGCCGGGGCGGTCATAAGGTGCGTAGGAGTGCAGCACCTGCGTGCCCAGCTGCTGCTGTACGCGCTCGGAACCGGTGGGCGTGGTGGTGGTGACCCAGATGCGCCCCGGCCCATGCCGGGCGATCAGGGCGCGGATCAGCGGCATCGCCGCCAGGGCCTCGCCCACCGAGACCGCGTGCAACCACACCGCCACCGGCTGCGCGGGACGCGGCACGAAGCCGAAGCGCTCGCCCCAGCGCTGGCGGTAGGCCGGCAGCTCGCGGCCGCGCCAGAGCAGGCGCAGCAGCACGAAGGGCGTGATCAGGTACAGCAGAACCGTGTAGAGGACGCGCATGGGCCGGCAGCCTAGCGGCCAATCATGACCGCTACAATGCAGGGCTGAGCCTATCCACCAGCACCATGGCCGCACCCAAGCTGCAAGCCCGTCACTTTCATCCACGCACCTGGCCCACCTGGGCCGGCATCGGTCTGGTCTGGCTGCTGAGCTGGCTGCCGCTGCCGCTGATGCGCGGCCTGGGCGCGGGCCTGGGCTTTGCCGCCGGCCGGCTGCTGCGCAGCCGCCGCCATATCGTGCGGGTGAACCTGCAGCTGTGCTTTCCACAGCAGAGCCCACGCGAGATCGAGGCCGCCTGCGATGCGCATTTCCGCGATCTGGGCGCCGGCGTGTTCGAGTCCGCCGCCGCCTGGTTTGCGCCGGACTGGCGGGCGCGGCGCTGGGGCGGCGTGGAGGGCATCGAGCATCTGGACGCGGCGCAGGCCGACGGCTCGGGCGTGCTGCTGCTGACCGGACACTTCACCACGCTGGAGATCGGCGCGCGCTTCGTGTGTCTGGCGCAGCGGCCGTTCCACGCCATGTACCGGCCCTACAGCAATGCGGTGCTGGATTACTTCATGCACTACTGGCGCGAAGGCCGCTCCGGCCTGCCGGCGCTGCCGCGCGATGATCTGCGCGCGCTGGTCAAGGCCCTGCGCCAGGGCCATGCCATCTGGTATGCGCCGGATCAGACCCTGGACGAGCGCATCAGCGTCTACGCGCCCTTCTTCGGCGTGCCCACCGGCACCATCACCGCCACCGCGCGCCTGGCGCAGATGGGCCGCGCCAAGGTGGTGCCGTATTTCCCGGAACGCCGTGACGGCCGTTACATCGTGCGTTTCCACCCGGCCCTGGAAAACTTTCCCAGCGGTGATGAGCTGGCCGATGCCGCGCGCATCAATCAGGTGATCGAGGACGGCATCCGCGCCGCGCCCACGCAGTATTTCTGGGTGCATCGCCGCTTCAAGCGCGTGCCGCCGGGCACGCCCAATCCCTATCGCAAAGCCTGATCGGAACAGCGCGCCACCACTGGTATAGTACGGCCCCTCCCCCGTCAGCCCAGACCCTTCAGAACAATGCCGATGAAGACGCTCTCGCGCGCCGCGCTGCTCACCGCCGGTGTGCTGTCCGCCGCCGCGGTTTTCGCCGCCGACAACGTGGCCCAGCAGGCGCAGGCCCTGCTCAATGCCGGCAAGGCCAGCGAGGCGCTGGCCAAGCTGGACTCGCAGCTGTCCAGCAATCCGCAGGACGCCGAGGCGCGCTTCGTGCGCGGCCTGGCGCTGGTCAAGCTCGGCCGGCCCAAGGATGCGATCCGCGTCTATGCCGATCTCACCCGCGACTATCCGACGCTGCCCGAGCCTTACAACAATCTCGCCGCGCTGTATGCCGCGCAGGGCGACTACATCAAGGCCCGCGATGCGCTGCAGGCCGCCGTGGTGAAGAACCCCGGCTACGCGCTCGCCAATGAAAACCTGGGCGACATCTACGCCACCCTGGCCAGCGCCGCCTACAGCAAGGCCGCGCAGCTCAATCCCGGCAACGCCGGCGCCAAGCGCAAGCTCGCGGTGGTCAGCCAGCTGGCCAGCGCCGGCAGCAATCTCACGCAGAGCAGCGCGGCGCAGCCGCTGGCCTCGCGCCCGGTGGTGAGCGCGCCGGCGCCGGTGGCGAGCGCGGCGCCCGTCGCTGCTCCCGCACCGGTGGTGGCCGCCACGCCGGTGCCGGCGGTCAGCAGCGCGCCGGCGACGAGCACGGCCACCGATCTGGAAAGCACGCAGAAGCAGGGCGTACTCGCGGCCGTGGAGGCCTGGGCCAGGGCCTGGACCGCCAAGGACGTGGACGGCTATCTGGGCGCCTACGCCGATGAATTCACGCCCGAGGGCGGCCTCAGCCGCGAAGCCTGGGCCACGCAGCGCCGCGAGCGCATCGCGCGCGCCAAGGACATCAGCGTGAAGGTGGAGAAGCCGGAAGTGAGCGCCATCGAAGACGGCGCCATGCGCGTGAGCTTCCGCCAGAGCTACAAGTCCGACACCTTCAGCGACAGCAGCAACAAGGTGCTGGAGCTGGTGCCGATCAAGAACAGCTGGAAGATCGTGCGCGAGTACTCGCGCTAAGCGCTCGGTAAGCGCGGGGGCGCAGACATGGGGGTTCGCGCACGGCACTGGGCACTGGCCTGGGCCTTGAGCTTGAGTGCACCGCTGCTGCGCGCCGAAAGCGAGATGCCGATGGCTTCGGCGCCGGACAGCGGCGCCGAAGCCGAAAGCGCAGCCCCGGCCCGCGAAGAAGACCCGGTGCTGCGTTTTGCCGCCGCCACCGAGCTGCTGGCCGCCGGCCACGGACCGGAAGCGCTGGCCGCCTACAAGACGCTCAGCGAAGACGCGCCGCAGTTCCAGCTGGGCCAGCAGTTCTATCAGCAGCTGCGCACGCGCCTGAAAGACGAGGTGCGCGTGGGCACCTACGAGGTGCTGGCGCGCGAGGCGCGTCTGCGCCTGTCCAGCGAAACCGCGGTGCCGCCGCCGGGCACCGTGCCGGACGTGCTGCTGCAGCTGGCCGACCACATCCAGCACGCCATCGTGGTGAACCTGTCCAGCGCCCGGCTGTATGTGCTGGAGAACGACAAGGGTCAGCTCAAGCTGCTGCGCAATCAGTACGCCGGCATGGGCAGCAATGGCTATGGCAAGCAGCTGCCGGGTGACCGCCGCACGCCGCTGGGCGTGTACCAGATCACCGGCTGGATCGCCGGCGACAAGCTGCCGCCGCTGTACGGCTCCGGCGCATTCCCGCTGGACTATCCGAATGTCTGGGACCAGTTCCGCCTGCGCGGCGGCCACGGCATCTGGCTGCACGGGGTGCCGCCGGGCATGGACACCCGCCCGCCGCAGTCCAGCGAAGGCTGCGTGACCATGGCCAATGCCGATCTGCTCGCGCTGAGGCCCTACATCACGCCCGGCCAGACGCCGGTGGTGCTGTCGGATGCGGTGAACTGGGTGACGCCCGACACCCTGGCCAGCGAGCGCGAGGCGGTGCTGTCGCGCCTGGAAGCCTGGCGCCAGGCCTGGTCGGCCATCGACACCGACGCGTACCTGGGCTTCTACGCCGAAGACTTCAGCACCCCGGACATGAGCCGCGACGCCTTCGCCGCGTACAAGCAGCGCGTCAACGCGCAGAAGCAGGACATCGATGTGCAGCTCGACGAGCTGTCGGTGTACCGCTATCCCGATCCCGACGCACGCATGATGCTGGCCGAGTTCAGCCAGCACTACCGTTCCGACAACTACCGCTCCGACTCGCGCAAGCTGCAGTTCTGGCGCCAGGACAGCGATGGCCTGTGGCGCATCGTGCGCGAGGAAACGCGCTGAAGCGCGTGAGGCGAAAAAAAGATCAAGCGTGGCGCCTTGGCGCTCCTTGCACCTGGGCGTGATTCTTTTTGAGGCGCACAAAAAACCCGGCGCTTGGCGGCCGGGTTTTGCTTTGCTGCGCTTGCGGCTTACTTCTTCAGCCCGCGCTCCTGGCGAATCTTGTCCACCAGCTGATTGATGACGGTCAGGGTCTGGTCGTGGCCGCCGGCCATCTGCACGCTGGTCATGTATTTGCCGCCGACGATGATCGTCGGCACGCTGATCACGCCGTAAGTGCGCGCCAGCTGCTCGGCCTTGTTGACCTGCGCTTCCACCACGAAACTGTTGAAGGTGCCGGCAAACACGTCCGGCTTCACGCCACCGGCCTTGGCGAACACCTGCCCGATCTGCTCCTGGGTGTTCATCGGCAGATTGTCCTTATGGATGGCGTCGAACAGCACCGTGTGCAGCTGCGGATACAGCTGCAGCGCCTCGGCGGTGTAGAAGGCCTTGGAGTGCAGCAGGCCCTGCGGATGACCCAGGGAGTTCGGCACGCGGATGAAGTCCACGTCGGCCGGCTTGGTCTTCAGCCACTTGTTGATATCGGGGTCGAAGGCGTAGCAGTGCGGGCAGCCGTACCAGAAGAACTCTTCGACGCTGATGCGCTTGGGGTCGCTGGGCGGCTGCACCGCCATGACCTTCTTGTACTGCTTGCCTTCCTCGAAACCGGCACTGTCCTTGGCCGAGCAGGCGGCAGCGGAAACACTGAGCACGACGGCCAGAAGGCCACGCAGCAGAGGGCGCATATCTTCTAATCCCGAAAGTAAAAAGGCCGCGCCGAAAACCGGCGCGGCCCCGAGTTTCGCTTACTGCAGGCCGCCGACGTAAGAGGAAAGCGCCTCGATTTCGGCGTCGCTGAGCTTAGCTGCGACCTGGGACATGATCTTGAAGTTCCCATCCTCCAGCTCGCCCTTGGCCGCTTCGCGATAAGCCTTCAGGCGATTGGCGACGTAGGTGCCCTGCTGGCCACCGATGCGCGGATAGGCGGCCGGCGCGGCGCCAGCGCCGGTCGGACCGTGGCAGGAACCGCAGGCCGGCAGGCCGCGGCTGGCATCGCCGGCGCGGAAGATCTTCTGCGCCACCGGCACCGCAGCCTCGCTGGCCACGCCCGGCGCGGTCTTCTGCGCGGCGAAGTAGGCGGCCAGATCCTTGATGTCGTCGTCGCTCAGGCCTGCGGCCTGCGCCGACATCAGCGGGTTGACGCGCTTGCCGGACTTGAAGCGATGCAGCTGCTCGCTGATGTAGCGCGAGCTCTGGCCCGCCAGCTTCGGCCATTCCGGATTCGCGCTATTGCCACCCGGACCGTGGCAGGCGGTGCAGACGGCAGCCTTGCCGGCACCGGCTTCGGCGCTGCCGCCGGTGAGCGGATCTTTGGCGGCGCCTTCAGCGAAGGCGGACAGGGGGGCGCACAGGGCCAGAACCATCAAAACGCGCTTCATGCCTACACTCCTGATGAATCGTTCGCACCCGCTGTCCACTGCCGAGAGCATTCGCATTCCGGCTGCCGTTGACCAAGGTGGCGGGAAAAAAGTCGAAGGATTCTACAGGTTCCGCGAGCGGAATTTCACGCCGCCGGACACTTTACGAGTATGCTCGGCCGCCGCCGCCGCCCGCACAGGCCATGAAACGCACCAAGTCCGATACACCCGCCGTCAATCCTTTCGCCGGCGCCCAGTTTCTGATGTCCTGCGCGCAGCTCACGCAGCTGCCCGCCGACGGCCTGCCGGAAATCGCCTTTGCGGGACGCTCCAATGCCGGCAAATCCAGCGCGCTGAACACGCTGTGCTCGCACAAGCAGCTGGCGCGCGTGAGCAAGACCCCGGGACGCACGCAGCTGATCAATCTGTTCAATGTCGCCGGCGGGCGCTTCGTTGATCTGCCGGGTTATGGCTTTGCGAAGGTGCCCAAGGACATCCGCCGCGACTGGGGCCGGCTGATCGGTGATTACCTGGAAGGTCGCGCCAATCTGCGCGGCATCGTGCTGCTGATGGACATCCGCCATCCGCTCACGCCTTTCGATGTGCAGATGATCGAATGGTCCGCGCATCGCCAGCTGCCCTGCCATGTGATGCTGACCAAGGCCGACAAGCTCAGCTTCGGTGCCGCCAAGAACGTGCTGCTGTCGGTGCGCAAGGCGATTGCCGAGCTGCCGCTGGCCAGCACGCAGCTGTTCTCGTCCACCTCGTTTCTGGGCCTGGACGACGCGCGTGCGCATTTGCTGCGCTGGCTCGGCGGCGGCGCGGAAAACCTGCCTTCAGCGCCGTAAAAAACAGACGGGCATTAAAAAAGCCCGGCAACTTAGGGGGGAGTTGCCGGGCTACGCTTCCGGCGATTGGGGGAGTGCCGGAACTCGCCCAGGGAGTGGAGGCGAGGAGTGGGACTAGGGAGAATCGCCACTCACAGTCTTAGATGCGGCTGGGGGGAGAAAGTTCAAGCAGGGTGATTCCACCCAGATGCGATGCCGTTCGGCCCGAGCTGAAAACCACAGAAAATCAATCCGCTACGGGAAGAATGAAGTTTGCGCCGAGGCGCGCCGCCCGCTCATTTGGCGACTAAATTTCTTTTTTTATCCGCTGCTTGCGTGGCCGGAGCCGGAATGGGCCGCATCCCACTGCGAACCCAGGCCGAAATCGGCCACCAGCGGCACGGAAAGCTTGGCAATCCGCACCATGCGGCCGGCGAGTTCGGCAGCCATCGCCGCCAGATGCTCGGCCGGACCTTCGAACACCAGTTCGTCGTGCACCTGCATGATCATGCGCAGCTTGGGCGCACGCGCCTGCAAAAAGCCATGCAGGTCGATCATCGACAGCTTGATCAGATCCGCGGCCGTGCCCTGCAGCGGCGCGTTGATGGCGGTGCGCTCGGCGTACTGGCGCAGGGCCTGGTTCTTGGAGCGGATATTGGGCAGGTACAGACGCCGCCCGAACAGGGTCTCCACGTAACCCGCCTCGCGCGCCTGTGCGCGCGTGCCGTCCATGAATTGCTTCACGCCCGGATAGCGGCCGAAGAAGCGCTCGATATAGTCCTGCGCTTCGCCGCGCGCGATGCCCAGCTGGCGCGCGAGACCAAATGCGGACATGCCGTAGATCAGACCGAAGTTGATCGCCTTGGCGGCGCGGCGCTGCTCGCCGCCCACGGCTTCCAGCGGCAGACCGAACACTTCCGCAGCGGTGGCCTGGTGAATGTCGCGGCCTTCATGAAACGCCGTCTGCAAGCGTGCATCGCCGGAGAAATGCGCCATCAGGCGCAGCTCGATCTGCGAGTAGTCGATGGCCAGCAGCTGATTGCCCGGCTCCGCCACGAAAGCCTGACGGATGCGCCGGCCTTCGGCATTGCGCACCGGGATGTTCTGCAGGTTCGGATCGGAAGACGACAGACGTCCGGTCGCCGCCACCGCCTGGTGATACGAGGTGTGGATGCGGCCGGTATGCGGATTCACCGCCGCCGGCAGCTGCTCGGTGTACGTCGAGCGCAGCTTCTGCATCGCGCGCCAGTCGAGAATCAGGCGTGGCAGCGGATGCTGCGCGGCGAGTTCCTCCAGCACATCCTCGGCGGTGGACGGCTCGCCCTTGGGCGTCTTGCCCAGCACCGGCAGTTTCAGCTGCTCATAGAGAATCGCGCCCAGCTGCTTGGGCGAGCCCAGATTGAATTCGGTGCCGGCCTGCGTGAAAGCCTCCTGCTGCAAGGCCTGCATGCGCTCGGCCAGCTCCAGGGAGATGCGGCCCAGCAGCGGCACGTCGATCTTCACGCCGGTCTGCTCGATCTTCGCCAGCACCGGCACCAGCGGCATCTCGATGGTTTCGTAGACGCGCTGCAGCGCCTCGATTTCACGCAGGCGCGGATACAGGGTCTGATGCAGCCGCAGGGTGATGTCGGCGTCTTCGGCCGAATACTCGGTGGCCTTGTCGATCGCCACCTGATTGAAGCTCAGCTGGTTCTTGCCCTTGCCGGCCACCGCCTCGAAGGGGATGGTGGTGTGGTTCAGATACTTGAGCGCCAGCGTGTCCATGTCGTGGCGATTGCCGGCGGCATCCAGCACATAGCTCTGCAGCATGGTGTCGTGCGCGATGCCGGCCACCTGCACGCCATGCCGCGCGAAGACATTGAGGTCGTACTTGATGTGCTGGCCGAGCTTGGGCTTGTTCGGGTCCTGGAGCAGCGGCTTCAAGCGCGCCAGTACCTCGGCCCGCGGCAGCTGCGCGGGCGCGCCCAGATAATCGTGCGCGACCGGGATGTACCAGCCCTTGCCGGCTTCGATGGCGAAGGCGATGCCGACCAGATTCGCCTGATTGCTGTCCAGGCTGTCGGTCTCGGTATCCACACAGACCAGCTCGGCGGCTTGTAGCTGCGCGAGCATGGCATCGAAGCCCGCCCAGTCCAGCACCGCCAGCGCCTGCGTCTCCAGGCGCGGTGGCGGTTCGGCCGGCGCGGCCGCGGTCTCGGCGGGCGCGCTGCTGTTTGCGGCTGGCGCCGGGCTGTCCTCGGCAGGCGGCAGCTGGCCTTCCAGCTCCTGCGTCCAGCGCTGCAGCTCCAGATGCCTGAACAGCGTCAGCAGGCGCGGCTTGTCCTGCGGCGCGGGCCTCAAGCTGTCCAGCGCCACCGGCAGTTCCACCTCGCAGTGAATGGTCGCCAGCTGCCGCGACAGCGGCAGGATGTGCAGGCCGGCGCGCAGCTTCTCGCCGATCTTGCCTTTCACTTCCTCGGCGTGCGCGACGACTTCATCCAGCGAGCCGTACTGCTGCAGCCATTTCGCGGCGGTCTTGGGACCCACGCCATCGATGCCGGGAATGTTGTCGACGCTGTCGCCCATCAGCGCCAGGTAATCGACGATGCGCTCCGGCGGCACACCGAACTTCTCGATCACACCGGCGCGATCCATGCGCACGTTCTTCATGGTGTCGAGCAGATGCACGCGCTCGTTCACCAGCTGCGCCATGTCCTTGTCGCCGGTGACGATCAGCACGCTCTGGCCGCGCGCATCGGCCTGCTTCGCCAGGGTGCCGATCACATCGTCGGCCTCGACCTCGGGCACCGCCAGCAGCGGCAGGCCCATGGCCTGGATCATCTCGCGGATCGGCTCGTACTGCGCCTTGAGATCTTCCGGCGTTTCGTCGCGATTGGCCTTGTACTCGGCGTAGAGCTGATGCCGGAAGTTGTCGCCCGGCGCATCGAAGATCACCGCGATCTCTTCGGGCGCATAGTCCTTGAGCAGACGCCGCAGCATATTGCCCATGCCGTAGATGGCGCCGGTGGGCTGGCCCTTGGAATTGGAGAGCGGCGGCAGCGCGTGGTACGCGCGAAACAGCCAGGACGAGCCGTCAATCAGAATCAGCGGATGCCGCTGGCTCGCCGGGCTGTCGTCGTTCATGGCAGCAGATGCTCGTTGCGCACCATGTCCTCGAAGCTTTCGCGGGCACGGACCAGATGCGCCTGATCGCCGTCCACCATCACTTCGGCGGCGCGGCCGCGCGTGTTGTAGTTGGAGGCCATGGTGAAGCCGTAGGCCCCCGCCGTGCGCACCGCGAGCAGATCACCGGCCTCGATGGCCAGCGTGCGATCCTTGCCCAGCCAGTCGCCGGATTCGCAGACCGGCCCCACCACGTCATAGACCTGCGTATCGCAGTCCTCGCCGCGCGGCACCACCGGCACGATGTTCATCCAGGCCTGGTAGAGCGTGGGCCGGATCAGATCGTTCATCGCCGCGTCCACCACGGCGAAGCGCTTGAACTCCGAACCCTTCAGGCCCAGCACGCGCGTCACCAGCACGCCGGCATTGCCGGCGATGGCGCGGCCCGGCTCGGTATGCAGCTGCAGCTTGCGGCCGGCGAGCCTGGGCTTTATGGCGGCGGCCCACTCGCTGGGCGCCAGGGTCTGTTCATCGCGATAGCGCACGCCGATGCCGCCGCCCACGTCGATGTGCTGCAGCACGATGCCGCGCTGCGCGAGGCGGTCCACCAGGGCCAGCATGCGGTCCAGGGCATCGAGCAGCGGCGTGACGTCGAGCAGCTGCGAGCCGATGTGGCTGGCCACGCCGACGATCTTCAGGCCCGGCAGTGTGGCGGCGCGCGCATAGAGTTCTTCGGCGGTGGCGATGTCCACGCCGAACTTGTTGTTCTTCAGGCCCGTGGAGATATAGGGATGGGTCTTGGCGTCCACATCCGGATTCACGCGCAGCGCGATCGGCGCGCGCAGGCTCATGGCGCCGGCGACCTCGTTGAGCAGCTCCAGCTCATAGGCCGATTCGACGTTGAAGCAGTGGATGCCGGCCTGCAGGGCCAGGCGCATTTCCTCCGGGGTCTTGCCGATGCCGGAGAACACCACCTTGTGCGCCTGTCCGCCGGCACGCAGCACGCGCTGCAGCTCGCCGCCGGAGACGATGTCGAAGCCCGCACCCAGGCGCGCCAGGGTCTGCAGCACCGCGAGATTGGAATTGGCCTTCACCGCGTAGCAGATCGCGTGATCGATGCCGGCCAGCGCCTCGTCGAAGGCGCGGTAGTGACGCTCCAGCGTCGCGCGTGAATACACATACAGCGGCGTGCCGAAACGTTCGGCCAGCGCCTGCAGCGGCAGTTGTTCGGCGTGGAGTTGGCCGTCGCGGTATTCGAAATAATCCACTGGTGATCCTGATCAAAAGCCTGATGCGCGCCGCGCGGGCGGCGTCTGGGGTTTACGGTGCCGGCGTGCTCGCCGGCGGCGGCGTCTGCGGCGGCGTGCCCGCAGGTGCCGGCACGCTGTTCACCGGCGCGGTCTTGGCGGGTTTCTTGTGCTTGGCGCCCTGCTCCGGCAGGTACAGCGCGCCGGTCTGACCGCAGGCGGCCAGTCCCAGCACAGTCAGCAGCAGCAGCGTGGTTCTCATGGGCCGCGCAGTTTATCGCGAATGCGCCGGCTTGGTTCCGCTCCAGCCTCAGCGCACAATGCCCGCCATGAACCTGATCGAGAACGCCGAGGAAGTCATCCTCGAGCCGCAGCGGCCGGCACGCGCCGCCGTGATCTGGCTGCACGGCCTGGGCGCCGATGGTTACGACTTCGTGCCGATGATTCCGGAGCTGGAGCTGCCTGGGGATGCTGCGGTGCGCTTCATCTTTCCGCACGCGCCGGTGCGGCCGGTGACGCTCAACAACGGCCTGCCGATGCGCGCCTGGTACGACATCCTGGGCCTTGACGGCACGGCCCGCGCCGACGCCGAAGGCATCGCCGCCTCGCAGCAGCGCCTGCTGGGCTACCTGCGGCAACAGCGCGAGTCCGGCATCGCCGCCGCGCGCATCCTGCTGGCGGGTTTTTCGCAGGGCGGCGCCATCGTGCTGCACACCGGGCTGCGTCTGCCGGAAACCATCGGCGGACTGATTGCCCTGTCCACCTACCTGCCGCTGCATGAACGTCTCGCGGCGGAGGCCAGCGCGGCCAGCAAGCAGGCGCCGCTGTTCATGGCTCACGGCCGTCACGATGCCATCGTGCCCTGCAGCTGGGGCGAGCGCTCCATGCAGCTGATTCAGGCACAGGGTTACGAGGTGCAGTGGCAGCGTTATGCGATGGCACACGAAGTCTGCGACGAGGAGATCGGCGATCTGTCGCGCTGGCTCGGCGCGCGCCTGGCCGCCGCCGGCTGAATAATTTTCAGCTGCGCCGGCAAGTCAGGCGCGATTCACCGCCCAGGTGTTCTGTTGGGGTTTCTGTCAGCAAGGGGAGCCTGTCATGAATGCCAGAAGCCTTTTCGCCGCAATGCTCGCCACTGCCGCTTTCAGCGCCCTGGCCCAGGTGAATCCGCAGCCGACGACGCCCGCCGATGCCACCGGCAATGCCAACACCGCGATCATGAAAGAGGATCGCAACAAGGACGGGGTGGTCAGCAAGAAGGAGGCGAGCGCGCAGATGCGGGCGCACTGGGCACAGTGGGACCGCAATCAGGACGGCGTGATCGATGCCACGGAATATGCGATGAGCGCCCCGGCCGAACCCGGCGGCGATCGGCATTAATCGCCCAGACGCAGCTGCCAGTCGGCGACGTCGATCCAGCGCCCGAACTTGAAGCCCACCTCGCAAAACCGCGAAACCTGCACGAAGCCCAGGCGCTCGTGCAGCGCCACGCTGGCGGCATTGGGCTGGGTGATGCAGCCGATCACCGCGTGCACCGGCAGCATGCGCAGACGTGCCAGCAGCGCCTCGTAGAGCGCGCGCCCGCAGCCCTGACCGGTGTGCTGCGGATGCAGATACACCGTGCTTTCCACGCTGTGACGATAGGCGCGGCGCGCCTTCCAGGTGTTGGCATAGGCGTAACCCAAAAGCTCGCCGTCGCGCTCCGCCACCAGATACGGCCAGCCGGCCTCACGCACGCGCTGCTGGCGGCTGCACATTTCCGTCACGCTCACCTCCTCTTCCTCGAAGGTGATGACGGTGTCGCGGATGTAGTGGTTGTAGATCGCCGTGATGGCCGGCGCATCGCTGTCCACCGCGTCGCGCACTTTCAGACTCATGGCTCTGCCCCTCAAGCCCCAGCTGCGGCTGATTTACGCAACATCCGCGCCGCCAGCCAGCCCAGGCTGCACAGGGCCTGCTCCAGCTTCGGCGTCCAGGGCAGCGCGCAGTTGAGGCGGATATGGTGCTGATACTGGCCCGCCGCCGAGAACAGCGTGCCGGGACTGATGGCGATGCCGCCCTGCGCGGCCTGCGCGAACAGCTCCATGGCATCGATGCGGTCCGGCAGCTGCACCCAGAGCACGAAGCCGCCCTGCGGCCGGGTCACCGAGGTGCCGGCCGGAAACTCGCGCAGCACCACGTCGGCGAAGCGCGCCACCGAGCGCGCCAGCGCGCTGCGCATACCGCGCAGATGGCGCTCGTAGCCGCCGCCGTCCAGATAGCGGCTCACCAGCAGCTGCGGCAGCGAGGCGGCGGCGCAGGAAGCGGTGAACTTGCGCCGCGCCAGCTCGCGGCGATGCCGGCGGCTCAGCACCCAGCCCAGGCGCATGCCCGGTGACAGCGTCTTGCTGAAGGACGAGCAGTACAGCACGCGATCATCCGTATCGAAGCTTTTCAGCGGTGTGGCGCGCTGGCCGTTGAAGCCCAGCTCGCCATAGACATCGTCCTCGATCAGGGGAATGCCCGCGCTGCCGAGAATCTGCACCAGCTCGCGCTTCGCCGCATCGGGCATCAGGCTGCCGGTGGGATTGTTGAAGTTCTGCGCCAGCAGCGCGGCATCGATGCGATGCCGGCGCACCAGGCGGCGCACTTCTTCCGGATCGACGCCGCGCGTGGGGTCGTTGGCCACCTCCACCACGCGCAGACCGTGCTCTTCGGCCACCTGCAGCAGGCTGTAATAGGTGGGCGATTCCATCAGCAGGGTATCGCCGGGGCGCGTGAGCATGCGCACGCAGAGATTGATCGCCTCCAGCGCGCCGTTGGTGATCACGATGTCCTCGGCAGCGGCCTCGACACCGGCGGCATTCATGCGCGCGGCGATCTGCTGGCGCAGGCGCTCCAGGCCCGGCGACATCAGATAGCTCAGGGCCTGCGCGGGCTGCTGCTTGATCAGATTGCGGGTGATGCGGTTGAGGCTCGCCGCCGGCAGAAACTCCGGCGCCGGCGTGGCATAGCTCAGCGGCATCAGGCCCGGACGCGAGACGGTATCGATGACGGTGGAGACCAGATCGGAGGAGATCAGGCTAGGCTGGCTCTGCGGCAGGGCGATGGCCTGCGGCAGCTCGCGCGTGGCCGCCTGCGCCTGCACGTAATAGCCCGAACGCGGCCGCGAGCCGATCAGGCCCAGGGCCTCCAGGTGCTCATAGGCGCGCAGCGCGGTGCTGATGCTGCACTGGAACTGTCCGGCCAGCTCGCGCACGGAGGGCAGGCGATCGCCGGCGCGCAGGCCGCCGCTGTGGATCTGCGACTCCAGGCGCTGGGCGAGATCGGCATAACGATGCGGCAGCACCTGATCTGTACCGCTGGAATCGTCCGGCATGGCCAAAACCTCGAAAGTCGGCAGGAAAACACAAGCTGTTCCGGCCATTCTGTATGGCTTCTGTGCTCCGGTAAATGCCGTTTATGGAATCTGTTATGGCCGTCCGGAAGCGCGCAGGCCAGCCAGCGGAAAACCGCCCGGACGCCGCAGTCGCGCCCCTGTGCGGCAACAGTGAACTGTACTGCTCCATGGCGGATATCCGCTCACAGCGGCGTTTGGCCAGACCGATCAGCCCGGCAAGCGGCCCATCTGTTCCGTATCTGTGCCGCCCATGTCAGCAATTTTTGTATCTGTTATTGCCTGCGTCATCACGCAAGAATGGCCAGCCCCCATTCCTGCGAGCGCCACCATGAACTCCAGCCTGATTCTGCACGTCCCCGGCCGCTACCTGCCCCTGCGCCGCCTGCCCGCCGGCGGCCGGCCGGGCACCGTCGAGCGCTACAGCCTGGCCATGCTGGTGGCCGGGGTGCTGCTGGGACTTCTGGGAATTGGCTCGGCACTGCTGATGGGCGCCACCGCGCCCTGAGGCGCAGACGCGCGCCTTACTGCTCGCAGGCGCTCAGGAGCCCTGGCTTTCCCGCTGCGCGTCCACTGCCGCCGACTCCGGCACCATGATGCGGGCCGCGACGATGCCGAGTTCGAAGAGCAGATAGATGGGCACCGCCAGCATGATCTGCGAGACCACATCCGGCGGCGTGAAGATGGCGCCGATCACGAAGGCGCCCACCAGCACGTACTGACGGTTCTGCTGCAGCTGCTTGGGCGTGACGAAACCGGTCTTCACCAGCAGCACCAGCGCCACCGGCGTTTCGAAGGCGAAGCCGAAGGCGATGAAGATGGTCAGCACGAAATCCAGGTACTTGCTGATGTCGGTCATCACCGCCACGCCCTGCGGCGCGATGTTGACCATGAAGTGGAAGACCGTGGGCAGCACCAGGAAGTAGGCAAAGGCCACGCCGGCGTAGAACAGCAGCGTGCTCGACATCATCAGCGGCGCCACCAGGCGGCGCTCGCTCTTGTACAGGCCCGGGGCGACGAAGGCCCAGATCTGCCAGAGCACCCAGGGCATGGCCAGCACCAGGCTGAACACGAAGGCCAGCTTGATCGGCGTGAAGAACGGCGAGGCCACTTCGGTGGCGATCATCGAGCTGCCCGCCGGCATCAGCTTCAGCAGCGGCTGGGCAAAGATCGAATACAGCTGCTTGGCGAAGAAGCTGGTGGGCACGAACACCAGCAGCACGCCCCAGACGATGTTGAGCAGGCGCGAGCGCAGTTCCAGCAGATGCGACATCAGCGGCTGTTCCTGGCCGCCGGACTGTTCTTCCTGCTCGCTCATGCCGCCTTGTCGTCCTTGGGCTTGTCAGCCGTGTGCACGCTGTCGTGCACCGACTGCTGGGTCTCGCGCACGGTCTGGCTGAAGGAATCCGCCTCGCCCTTGACCACGCGCTTGGCTTCATCGAGCTGGCGACGCAGTTCGGCAAGCTCGCTCTCGCGATCCAGCTCGGCGCTGAGATTGCGCAGATAGCCCTTGGCCTGGCCGGTCCAGCGGCCGATGGTGCGGGCGAGCTTGGGCAGCTTCTCGGGCCCCAGCACCACCAGGGCCACGATGAAGCAGACCAGCATTTCGGAAAAGCCGACGTCAAACATGGGAAGAGTCCGCGCACCTCACGTCGTTACAGCGGGCCTGGCTTTCATGCTGTGGCGGGCGCAGCGCCCGTGTGCATGAAGAGCCGCGCCCGCCGCGCGCGAGGCGTGGCGGCTTTTCAGCTCTTGTGTTCGTCGTGCTGGCGCGCTTCGCTGGCGGTCTTGCCGCCGCTCTGCGCCAGCTGGTCGAGGGTCTTGGGCGCGTCTTCCTCGCCTTCCTTCATCGCGGTCTTGAAGTTCTTCACCGCCGCGCCGAGATCGCCGCCGGCACCGCGCAGCTTCTTGGTGCCGAACACCACCAGCACGATGGCCAACACGATCAGCCAGTGCCAAATACTCAGGGAACCCATGTCATGACCTCCAGATGTTCTATTGGGGCCGGGCGGCCTTTTCGGCGTGCCCGGAAGTGCCGCTGCGCCGCGCCAGTTCTTCGCCCAGCTGCTGCAGCGTAAGACCGCGATGGGCCATCAGCACCAGGGAATGAAACCACAAATCCGCGAGCTCGCGGATCAGTGCCTGATCGTCATCGTTCTTGGCGGCGATGATGGTTTCGGCAGCTTCCTCGCCAATCTTCTTGGCGATGCCGTCCACACCCTTGGCGTAGAGACTGGCCACATAAGACGTCTTGGCGTCGGCGCCCTTGCGGGCTTCGAGCGTCTCACACAGCTTCAGCAGAACGTCCTGGGGCGCAGACACGGCGAACTCGGGCTTACTCGATCAGTCAGGCCCGCTAGTGTACGCCGCCGCGCTTTCAGCTGCGCACCAGCACGCCATGATCGGCCAGATACTGCTTGGCCTGGCCGACGGTGTAAGTGCCCTGATGGAAAATGCTGGCGGCCAGCACCGCGTCGGCGCCGCCGTCGGTGAGACCTTCGTAGAGATGTTCCAGGGTGCCGACGCCGCCGGAGGCGATCACCGGCACGCTCACCGCCGCCGAAATCGCCTGCAGCAGTTCGTTGTCATAACCGCCCTTGGTGCCGTCGCGGTCGATGCTGGTCACCAGCAGCTCGCCGGCGCCTTTTTGCACGATGGTGCGCGCCCATTCGATGGCGTCCAGGCCGGTGGGCCGGCGTCCGCCGTGGGTGAACACTTCCCAGCGCGGTGCTTCCTTCTTCTTGCTGACGCGCTTGGCGTCGATGGCGACCACGATGCACTGCACGCCGTAGCGCTCGCCGGCCTCGCTGACGAAGTCGGGATTGTCCACCGCCGAGGTGTTGATGCTGACCTTGTCGGCGCCGGCCGAGAGCAGCGCGCGCACATCCGCGCAGTTGCGCACGCCACCCCCGACGGTGAGCGGGATGTAGATCTCGCGCGCCACCGCTTCCACGGTCTGGAACAGCGTGGGACGGTCGTCGACGCTGGCGGTGATGTCGAGGAACACCAGCTCGTCGGCGCCCTGCATGTCGTACTTGCGCGCGACTTCCACCGGATCGCCGGCGTCCTGCACGTCCTGGAACTTGACGCCCTTGACCACGCGGCCGCGGTCGATGTCGAGACAGGGGATGATGCGTTTGGCGAGCATGACGTTGGGCTGAGGCGTGAGGGGTGAGGCGAAGGGGGTGAGCGTGTGAAGCGCTTACGCCTCACGTTCGAGGCTTCACGACTTGGCGATTTTCACCGCTTCCTTGAAGTCCAGGCTGCCTTCGTAGAGGGCGCGGCCGATCACGGCGCCGCCGACACCGTCGGCCTCGATTTCCTTCAGGCGGCGGATGTCGTCCAGGCTGGAGACGCCGCCGGAAGCCAGCACCGGGGTCTTGAGCGCGCGCGCCAGCTTGCTGGTGGATTCGGCATTGAAGCCCTGCATCATGCCGTCACGCGAGATGTCGGTGTAGATGATCGCTTCCACGCCGTCGCGTTCGCAGTGCACGGCGGTTTCGATCACGTCATGGCTGGTGACCTTGGCCCAGCCGTTGAGCGCCACGCGGCCGTCCTTGGCGTCCAGGCTGACGATGATGTGGCGCGGGAATTCCAGGCAGAGATCGTGCAGGAAGTGCGGCGCGTTGACGGCCTTGGTGCCGATGATCACGTACTGCACGCCGATGTTCAGATAGCGCTGCACGGTGTCTTCGTCGCGGATGCCGCCGCCGATCTGCACCGGCACGTTCACCGCCTTGACGATTTCCTCCACCACCTTGAGGTTGACCGGCGCGCCCTTGAAGGCGCCGTCCAGGTCCACCACGTGGATGCGTTCGGCGCCTTCGTCGGCCCAGCGCTTGGCGACATCCGCCGGCTGGTCGGAAAACACGGTGGCGTCATTCATCCGGCCCTGGCGCAAACGCACGCACTGGCCGCCCTTCAGATCAATCGCGGGGATCAACAACATGGTCTGCGGGAATGGAGGTCAGGTGGGAGTGGGCGCGCGGCTGTGTTCGAGCGTAGCGAAGGAATAATTGGGGGAAGGCTGGCTTATCAACCTGACGTTGCACCGAACTCTGCCTTATATGGCGCAAGCCTGGCAAGCCACCTGCCTGGAATGCTGACGCAGGCTTCGTGCCGTGGCCGGGCGCCGGGACCGGTGCTACGGGCTCCAGTGCGTGAAGTTGGCCAGCAGCATCATGCCGAGATTCTGCGATTTCTCGGGGTGAAACTGGAAGGCGACGATGTTGTCGCGGGCGATGGCCGCGGCGAAGCGATAGCCGTACTCGGCGCTGCCCAGGACGTGCTCGGGCTGGGTCGGCGCGGCGTGGTAGCTGTGCACGAAATAGAACCAGGCCTCGTCCGGCACCCCGGTCCAGATCGGGTGTGCACGTTCCTGGCGCACGCGGTTCCAGCCCATGTGCGGCACTTTCAGGCGCGTGGCGGCGTCTTCGGGCGGATCCGGGAAGCGCTGCACGCGGCCGGGAAACAGGCCCAGGGCCGGCACGCCGCCGTTCTCATCGCTCCATTCCAACATCACCTGCATGCCGAGGCAGATGCCGAGCATGGGCTTGCTGCGCGCGGCTTCCACCACCAGCTGGTTGAGCTCCAGGCGCTGCAGCTCCTTCATGCACTCGCGCACGCCGCCCACACCGGGCAGCACCAGACGGTCGCACTTGAGCAGTTCTTCGGGGTCGTAGCTGATCACCACGCGGCCGGCACCGGAGACGCGCTCCAGGGCCTTGCCGAGCGAGTGCAGATTGCCCATGCCGTAATCGATGACGCCGATGGCTGCCATGGCCGTGATTGGTGACTCGTGAGGGGTGAGTGGTGATCGGTATCGGGAATGGTGGTGAACGGCTCGTGCAGTTACGAATCACGAATCACGAATCACGAATCACCAGTCACGCCTTAGAGAGAGCCTTTGGTGGAAGGCATGACATCGCCCAGGCGCTCGTCACGGCTGGCCGCCACGCGCAGCGCGCGGCCGAAAGCCTTGAACACGGTCTCGATGATGTGATGGGCGTTGCGACCACGCAGGCTGTCGATGTGCAGCGTGACCTTGGCGTGGTTGACGAAGCCCTGGAAGAACTCGCGGAACAGGTCCACGTCGAACTCGCCGATGCGCGCACGCGGAAAGTCCACGGCGTACTCCAGGCCGGGACGGCCGGAGAGGTCCACCACCACGCGCGACAGCGCCTCGTCCAGCGGCACGTAGCTGTGGCCGTAGCGCACCAGGCCCTTCTTGTCGCCCACGGCCTGGTCGAAGGCCTGGCCCAGCGTGATGCCGATGTCTTCCACGGTGTGGTGATCGTCGATATGCCGGTCGCCGTTGGCCTGGATGGACAGATCGATCAGGCCGTGACGCGCCACCTGATCCAGCATATGGTCGAGAAAGGCAATGCCGGTGGCCAGCTGCGCCTGGCCGCTGCCATCGAGATTGATCTGGACGCGAATCTGCGTTTCGCGCGTATTGCGCTCAACGCTGGCGGTGCGGGCGGACATCGGTGGAGGCGGGCGGCTTGCGCAGCCTTCGTTATGCTGGCGAAAAGGGCGCCAAGCATACCCCGAGCCCGGGCATGACACCAGTGATTCGTGATCCGTGACGGGCGACTGGCAGGCGCGCGGCGGCCGTTCCGAATCCCGAATCACCCGTCACCGGTCACGACCCCTCAATGCACGCTGTAGCCGCCGTCCACCAGCAGCAGGTGGCCGTGCGTGAAGCGCGCCGCGTCGGAGCTGAGCCAGAGCACGGCCTCGGCCACATCCTCGGCGCTGCCGACATGGCCGACCGGAATCGCGGCGGTGAGCGCGGCCGGCTGGTCGGCGAACTTCTGAATCAGCTTGGCGCCCAGACCGGCGTCGATGAGGCCGGGGCAGACCGCGTTGACGCGGATATTGCGCCGCGCGTAAGCCAGGGCGGCGGACTTGGTGAGGCCGGCGACGCCGTGCTTGGTGCTGCAGTAGGAGGCGCCGACGCTGCCGTTGATGCCATTGATGGAGCAGTTGTTGACGATCACCCCGCCGCCCTGCTCCAGCATCTGGCGGATCTGGTACTTCATGCACAGCCAGGTGCCCTTGAGATTGGTGTGCAGGCAGCGGTCGAAATCGTCTTCCTCGATCTCCGCCAGCGGCACGCGCCCGCCGCTGACGCCGGCGTTGTTGAAGGCCACGTCGAGCTTGCCGTGTTCGCGGATCACTTCGCGCAGCAGGCGCTGCACCTGTTCGGACTGGCTGATGTCGGCCTCATGCCAGGAGGCGATGCCGCCGCCTTCCCGGATCAGCTGCGCGGTGTCGCGCGCCGCGCCGGCATCGATGTCGCAGATCGCCAGGCGATAGCCGCGCTGACTGAAGGTCAGGGCCGTGACGCGGCCAATGCCGCCGCCACCGCCTGTGACCAGGACGGTCTTGTGCTGATGCTGCATGCTCCCCCCATGTCCGGCGCGGGTGCGCCCCGCTGCCTGTGATCCGCGGACGCTTCTAGTGTGAAACCGCGTCCTGAAGCAGAGATTAGACAGCGCCCGATCCCCGGGACAATGGCAAATCAGACGACCCCCCCTGTATTTTCTGCCTATACCTGCAGCCAGAATGTCACCGGGCCGTCATTGATCAGCGCCACCTGCATGTCGGCGCCGAAGCGGCCGCTGCCCACCTCGCCGTGCTGCGCGCGCGCTGTTTCGACCAGCTGCGCAAACAGCGCATGCGCCAGCGCCGGCGCGGCGGCGGTGGAAAAACCCGGGCGCGTGCCGGAGCGGGTGTCGGCGGCCAGGGTGAATTGCGGCACCAGCAGCAGACCGCCGCCGGTATCGCGCAGGCTCAGATTCATGCGCCCCTGGGCATCGGCAAACACCCGATAGCCGAGCAGGCGCTCCAGCAGGCGCTGCGCCTGCGCCTCGCCGTCGCCGGCTTGCACGCCCACCAGCACCAGCAGGCCCGCGCCGATGCGGGCGATGGTCTCGCCCTGAACCGTGACGCTGGCCTCGCGCACTCTTTGCAGCAGTCCGATCATGGCAATGCCGTGCCTGTTTGCCGAAGAAACCGGCCGCCATTGTGCCCTGCCACTGTGCGCCGACGGCAGTTCAGTACAATCGCGCGCCTATGTCTTTTGCCCTACGCGCATTGCTGAACTTCAGCGGCCGGCTGCCGCTGCGCCTGCTGCACGCGCTGGCCGCCGGCCTCGGCGCCCTGCTCTGGCGGCTGCCCAACAAGCCCCGGCGGCTCACGCTCTGGCACCTGGAGCGCTGCCTGCCGGAACTGGACGAGGCCACGCGCCAGCGGGTGGCGCGCGAGAGCCTCACCCACATGATGCAGGCGGTGCTGGAAGCGCCGACGTTCTGGTTCGGCGGCGAGCGGCGCCTGCGCGCCTGGCTGACCGATGCGCAGGCCGCGCAGCAGCTGCAGGCGCTGCTGGCGCAGCAGCACGGCGTGATCTGGCTGTGTCCGCATCTGGGCGCCTGGGAACTGGCCGGACTGTTCTGCTCGGCCAACGGACCGATGTCCTCGCTGTACAAGCCGCAGAAGGGCGCGCTGGATGCGCTGATGCGCGAAGGCCGCGAGCGCCTCGGCGCGCAGCTGGTGCCCACCAGCGCCGGCGGCGTGAAGGCGCTGCTGGCCGCGCTCAAGCGCCGCGAGATGATCGGCATCCTGCCCGATCATGATCCGCCGCCGGGCTCGGGCGTGTTCGCGCCGCTGTTCGGTCATGCCGCGCACACCACCGAACTGGTCAGCAAGCTCGCCGCGCGCAGCGGCGCGCCGGTGTGGTTCTGCATCGCCGAACGCCTGCCGCGCGCCGCCGGCTACCGCTTGCATCTGCTGCCGGCGCCGGCCGCCGTGTCCGATCCCGAGCAGGGCGTGGCCGCGCTCAATGCCGCCGTGGAAGATGTGATCCGGCGCTGGCCGCAGCAATACTGGTGGGCTTACCGGCGCTATCGTCGCCAGCCGGCGGGTGCCGAGCCCTTCTATCGCCAGCTCGATGCGCGGAACTGAAGACCCGGCCACGCGGTCAGTGGCGCAAGCTGCCACCACTTAAACGATCACCGACAAGAGAACCCTAGGCATGGCATCCGAAGTGCTCATCCAGGCGCGGGGACTGACGCGCCGCTACGGCCCCACCGTGGCCGTGGAGAACCTGGACCTGACCTTGCGTCAGGGCGAAATCCTCGGGCTGCTCGGCCCCAACGGCGCCGGCAAGTCCACCACCATGAAGATGCTCACCGGCAATCTCGCGCCCTCCGGCGGCGAGATCGAGATCAAGGGCATCTCGCTGCGCGAGAACCCCAAGGCCGCCAAGCGTCATCTGGGTTATCTGCCCGAGCAGCCGCCGGTGTATCCGGAGCTGACCGTCGATGAATACCTGCGCTTCTGCGCCGGCCTGCACGGCCTGCCCGCCGGCGAGATCGGCGCGGCGCTGGATTCGGCCAAGCGCGACTGCGGCCTCACCGAGGTCGGCGGCCGCCTGATCGGCAATCTCTCCAAGGGTTATCAGCAGCGCGTCGGCATCGCGCAGGCGATTCTGCATCGCCCGCCGGTGGTGATTCTCGACGAGCCCACCGTGGGTCTGGACCCGATCCAGATCCGCGAGATCCGCACCCTGATCGCGGAGCTGGGCAAGACCTACAGCGTGATTGTCTCCAGCCACATCCTGCCGGAGATCCAGGCGGTGTGCGGGCGCGTGATGATCATCGCCCGCGGCCGCGTGGTGTATCACGAGAACCTGAGCGCGCTGCAGGACCAGGCTGCACAGATCATCGCCGAGTTCCGCCGCACGCCCGACATCGCCGAACTGGGCGCGGTGCTGGGCGTGGCCGCCGTGGAAGGCATGGGCGAGAACCGCTACCGCTTCACGCCCACCACCGAAGTGGACCCGCGCGAATCCATCGTCGAAGCCTCGGTGCGCAATGGCTGGGGCCTGATCGAGCTGCACGCGCAGAACCGCAGCCTGGAGGAAATCTTCGTGGAACTCACTTCCGCCGACCTGAGGAGCGCCGCATGAGCGCCGTCTTGAGCATCGCGCGCACCGAGTGGCGCCGCATCTTTCTTTCGCCGCTGGCCTGGGCGGTGCTGGCCGTGGTGCAGTTCATCGTCGGCTTCGTGTTCATCAATCTGCTGCTGCAGTACGCGGCCGCCGCCGGCAGCGACGAGAGCATGGGCGTGTCCGACTACATCGGCGGCTCGCTCTACGGTTTTGCGACGATTCTGCTGCTGCTGGTGATGCCGCTGATGACCATGCGGCTGTTCGCCGAGGAGCGCAAGAACGGCAGCATCACCCTGCTGTTCTCGGCGCCGGTCTCGCTCACCGAGATCGTGCTGGGCAAGTTCCTGGGCGTGCTGGGTTTCATCGCGGCGGTGATCGTGCTGCTGGCCCTGATGCCGCTGTCGCTGGCCGGCGCCACGCATCTGGACTGGGGCCGCATCGCGGCGGGCCTCACCGGACTGTTCCTGCTGATGATGTCCTTCGCCTCGGCCGGCCTGTTCGTGTCGTCCTGCACGCGCGAGCCGACCATCGCGGCGGTGATGAGCTTCGGCCTGCTGCTGGTGATCTGGCTGATCAACATCCTGGCCTTCAACGACAGCGTGCCGTTCAAGGAGCTGTTCGGCTATCTGTCGCTGATCGATCACTTCGAAAGCCTGCGCCGGGGCGTGTTCAACAGCGCCGACGTCATCTACTACCTGCTGTTCTCGGGCTTGTTCCTGAGCCTCACCGTGCTGCGCCTGGATATCGAGCGCGCCTGAGTCAACGCCAGAGAATCACACCATGCAAGAGAAGAATCAGACCCGCGTGCAGCAGCTGATCAATGCCCTGCTGATCGTCGCGGTGGTGGCCCTGCTGGGCTATCTGTCGGTGCGTTTCAAGACCGAGCTGGACTGGACCGCCGGCAAGCGCAACACGCTCACCGAGGCCAGCATCAAGCAGCTCAAGTCCATGCCCGATGAGCTGGTGTTCCATGTCTTCGCGCCCAACGGCGCCGATGCGCGTCGCGGCGCCACGGCGGACCTGGACAAGTACCAGCGCGTGAAGAAGAACATCCGTATCGACTTCATCGACCCTTCCGCCTCGCCGCAGAAGGTGCGTGACTATCAGGTCTCGTATGTGGGCCAGATCGTCGCCGAGTATCAGGGCCGGCGCGAGACGCTCAACGCCACCACCGAGCCGGCGATCACCACCGCCCTGCAGCGTCTGGCCTATGCCGGCGAGCAGACCGTGGTGTTTCTCGAAGGCCACGGCGAGCGCGCCATCGCGCCCGGCGGCGGCCAGGATGCCGTGGACAAGTTCGCGCAGCTGCTGCGCGACAAGGGTCTGAAGGTCGAGAGCCTGAACCTGGTCAAGACGCCGAAGATTCCCGACAACACCAGCGTGCTGGTGCTGGCCTCGCCCAGCCGCGCGCCGCTGGAAGGCGAGGTGAACCTGATCAAGGATTACGTCGCGCGCGGCGGCAATCTGCTGTGGCTGGCGGACCCCGACTTCCCCGCCGGCCTGCAGGCCCTGGCCGATGAACTCGGCGTGCACTGGCAGGACGGTTACGCGATCTTCCCGGACTACCAGATCCTGGGCACCGGCCATCCCGGCTTCTTCGCCGCCATCGATTACCCGGCCAATGCCGTCACCCAGGGCCTGGACATGGTCACGCTGTTCCCGCTGGTGCGCGCGCTGCGCACCGAGGCGAAGAACGGTTTCACCGCGCAGCCGCTGCTGCAGACGCAGGACAGCGCCTGGCTGGAAACCGGCGACATCCAGTCCGGCGCGGTGGGCTATGACGAGGGCAAGGACATCAAGGGGCCGCTGACCATCGGCGCCACCCTGACCCGTGACTACAAGCCGTCCGCCGAGGACAAGACCGGCAAGCCGCATCCGCAGCGCATCGCGCTGATCGGCGACGCCGATTTCATCTCCGATGCCTATCTGCAGCAGCTGGGCAATCAGCAGCTGGGCCTGAATCTGGTGCAGTGGCTGGCCAGCCGCGACGCGCAGCTCAACATCAACGTGCCCAAGGCGCCGGACACGCAGCTGGTGCTGCCGGGCTGGGCCAGCCTGCTGATCGCCGCCGGCTTCGTGGTACTGCTGCCGCTGGGCCTGCTGGGCTATGGCGTCACGCGCTGGGCGCTGCGCCGTCGGCGCTGAGCAAGCGCAGGAGTTTGCGATGAAGCGTGCAAGACTCAATCTGCTGCTGCTCGTGCTGGTGGCGGCGCTGGCCGCCACCGTGTACTTCACGCGCAAGAAGGAAGAGCCCAAGGGCGCGCCGCTGACGGCGCTGAACACGGATGCCATCGACCGCATCCGCATCGAGCATCCGGATCGCCCGGCGCTGCAGCTGGAAAAGCGCGGCAGCGACTGGTGGCTCAGCGCGCCGGTGTCGGCACCCTGCGATCCCTTTGAAGTGGCGACGCTGCTCAATCTGGCCAGCGCCAGCACGCAGCGCAGCTTCAAGCTGAGCGAGGTGAAGCCCGCCGAGCTCAAGCTCGATCCGCCGCAGTTCAGCATCACGCTCAATGACCAGAAGCTGGCCTTCGGCGATGTCGAGCCGCTGGAATACCGGCGCTATGTGCAGCACGGCGACACGGTGTCGCTGATCGACGATCCTGCCGCCACCAGCGTCGATGCCGATTATTCCGATCTGCTGGCCAAGACCCTGCTGCCGTCCGATGCCAGGCTGGTGGCGATCCAGCTGCCGGGCCTGAGCCTCAAGCGCGACGCCGACGGCAAGCGCTGGCAGGCGGAGCCGGCGCCCGCCGCCGCCAGCGCCGATGATCTGTCCCGCCTCGTCGAAGCCTGGCGGCACGCCCGCGCGATGTGGAATGCGGCGATCCCGGCGCAGGCAGCACAGAGCGGCCAGACGCCGCAGCCCATCACGCTGAGCCTGGAAGGCGGACAGACGATCCAGCTGTTGCTGATCAGCCGCGAGCCGCAGCTGATCATCGACCGGCCGGATCTCAAAGTGCGTTACACCCTGTCCAAGGCCGATGCCGACACGCTGCTGAGCCTGAAGCCGGCGGCAGCGGCCAAGCCCTAGGGCCTGCTGACAATCACTTTGCGCGCTGCGTCAAGGCGCGGTCTCACGCACCGGGAACGGCACGCTCAGTTCCTGGCCGTTATCGAGCCGGAAGCTCACGGTCACTTCGTCGCCCGCGCTCAGCGCCTGCTTGAGCCCCATCAGCATCAGATGGGTGCCGCCGGGCGCCAGCGCCACGCTGCCGTGTGCGGGAATCTCCAGGCGCTCCAGCATGCGCATCTGCATGAGGCCGTTTTCGGTGGCCATGCTGTGCATCATGGTCTCGCCCGCCGCCTCGCTGTGCACGGCAATCACCTGCACGGCCTGATCGCCGTCGTTGCGCAGCTTGAGATAGCCGGCGGTGACGCTGGCGCCCGGCGGTGCCGCGCGCACCCAGGGCGCCTGCGCACTGATCGCGCCCTGGCTGGCCACGGCCGCCTCGGCCGCAGGCGGCGGTGCCTGGCGCGAGCAGGCGCCCAGCACCAGCAGCAGGCTCAGACAGGCAGCGCGAATCGCGACGGGCATGGCGAAGACTCCAGATCGACCGTGATAAAGCGCGGCATTGTAGAGCGCCGGCCCGCCCACAAAAAAACCCCGCGTCGCGGGGTTTCGAGTTCAGGCGCCTGGCTGCCTGAGATTCAAGTGAGGACCGTGACTTTCTCGGCCTGCGGGCCCTTCTGGCCCTGCGTGACTTCGAATTCCACTTTCTGTCCCTCGCTCAGCGTACGAAAGCCGGTGCCCTGAATCTGGCGGAAGTGCACAAATACGTCGCTGCCGCCTTCACGCTGGATGAACCCGAAGCCTTTCGCGTTATCGAACCACTTCACCGTACCTTTTTCACGATTTGCCATCTGCATCGACCCTTTTTGCCGTACCGCGGCCCGGGTGCCGCGTGGATCGAGCGCGGCCCTGCTGCCGCGCTCGATTCGACTTTGCTCTCCTTGCGCGCCGGATTGCAAGCGCAAAGCGGCTTCTGGCGTGGGCGGCGGCTGCGATCCGGGGTGGCATTGACTATCATCGCCGCCTCCGCATCCCTCGCCGCGCCATGAAAGCCCGCTCGTTCCTGATCGTTCTCGCCAGCCTCGGACTGGCCGCCGCCTGCGCCACCTCGCCCACCGGCCGTCACCAGCTGCGCCTGGTCTCCGACCAGAAGATGGCGACCATGGGCGTCACCGCCTTCCAGGAACTGAAGACCAAGACGCCGCTGACGCAGAACCCGCAGACCTCGGCCTATGTGCAATGCGTGGCGCGCGCCATCACCCAGGAAACCGGCGGGCAATGGGAGGTGCAGGTGTTCGAGTCCAAGGAGGTCAATGCCTTCGCCCTGCCCGGCGGCAAGATCGGCGTGTACACCGGCCTGCTGGCAGTGGCGCAGACCCAGGACCAGCTCGCCGCCGTGCTCGGCCACGAGGTCAGCCATGTGCTCGCCGGGCATTCGGCGGCGCGGGTGTCCAATGAAATCGCCACGCAGTTCGGCGTGACCCTGGTGAGCCTGGGCACCGGCCTGCCTTCCGAGGCGGTGGGCGCCGGCGCCAAATACCTCTTGATTCTGCCGTTCTCGCGCGGCGACGAATCCGAGGCCGACGAGCTGGGCATGCAGCTGATGGCGCGCGCCGGCTTCGATCCCGCGCAGGCCGTGGAGCTGTGGCGCAATATGGAGAAGCAGTCCAGCGGCGCGCCGCCGGAATTCGCCTCCACCCATCCTTCCCACGCCACGCGCATCGCCGATCTGCAACGCGAGCTGCCGCAGGTGCAGCCGCTGTACGCGCAGGCCCGCGCCGCCGGCAAGAACCCGGGCTGCAAATCCTCATGATGATCTGGCTCACCCTGCTGGCCGCCGCTCTGGGCGCCGCGCTCGGCGCTTTGCTGGTCTCGCGCCTCCAGCGCGGTCCGGACCTGGCCGCGCAGCTGCGCAGCGAGATCGAGCGCATCGAGCGCAGCCTGCGCGAGGAAGCCGCCACCACCCGCCGCGAAACCCAGGACACGCTGCGCGCGCAGCGCAGCGAGCAGGCCGAGACCCTGGCGCGCTTCGGCGAAGCGCAGCGCGCGTCCCTGCAACAGCTGGTGGACACCCAGCTCAAGCAGGGCGAGGCGCTGCGCGGCAGCGTCGAGGAAAACCTGAAAACCCTGCGCGCCGACAACGCCGAGAAGCTGGAGCAGATGCGCCGCACCGTGGATGAAAAACTCCACGAGACGCTGGAGAAGCGTCTGGG
Organism: Solimonas aquatica; assembly: GCF_900111015.1. GTDB lineage: Bacteria > Pseudomonadota > Gammaproteobacteria > Nevskiales > Nevskiaceae > Solimonas > Solimonas aquatica. The sequence continues at coordinate 92,285 of NZ_FOFS01000005.1, forward strand.
CGACTCGTTCAAGCTGGTCAGCGAGCGCCTGGAACAGGTGCACAAGGGCCTGGGAGAAATGCAGGCCCTGGCGGTGGGCGTAGGCGATCTCAAGCGCGTGCTGGGCAATGTGAAGACGCGCGGCATCTTCGGCGAGGTGCAGCTGGCGGCGCTGCTGGAACAGGTGCTGACCGTGGAGCAGTACGCCGCCAACATCGCCACCAAGCCCGGCTCCGCCGAACGCGTGGAGTTCGCCATCAAGCTGCCCGGCCGCAGCGACGAGGGTCCGGTCTGGCTGCCCATCGACGCCAAGTTCCCGCGTGAGGATTACGAGCGCCTGCTCGAAGCCCAGGACCGCGCCGACCCCGCCGCCGCGGAAGCCGCCGCGCAGGCCCTGGAACGGCGCATCAAGCTGGAAGCGCAGAACATCAGCAGCAAATACATCTCGCCGCCGCACACCACCGACTTCGGCATCCTGTTCCTGCCCACCGAAGGGCTGTATGCCGAAGTGCTGCGGCGCCCGGGCCTGTTCGAAGCCCTGCAGCGCGAGCATCGCGTCACCATCACCGGCCCCACCACCCTGCTGGCCACGCTCAACAGCCTGCAGATGGGCTTCCGCACGCTGGCCATCGAACAACGCTCCAGCGAAGTCTGGCGCGTGCTCGGGGCGGTGAAGACCGAGTTCGCCAAGTTCGGCGAGGTGCTCGACAAGGTGAAGAAGAAGCTCGACGAGGCCAGCACCCAGATCGAAGCCACCGGCGTGCGCTCGCGCGCGATCAGCCGCCGCCTGCGCGAAGTCGAAGCGCTGCCCGAGGCGGACAGCGCGCCGATGCTGGGCAAGGGCGAAGAGGGTGAGGCCTGAGACGTGAGACGAAATAAGGTAAATCTTTGTCATTCCGGCGTAAGCGGGAATCCAGGCTTTGCTGGCGGCAGGAGAGACTGGGTGTAATCGCTGTGCGTCGCCCCCTCTCCCTAGCCCTCTCCCGCAAGGGGAGAGGGAACCGCTGTGTCGACGACTACAAGATGTCGTGCGCGTAGGCCGCCGGGTTCAGATCACTTGCGTTCAACACGAGCACCTTACTCCCCTCTCCCCTCGCGGGAGAGGGGCGGGGGGAGAGGGGGCGCGGCGCCAGATCAAACGGCAGCCGCCCCCTCTCCCTGGCCCTCTCCCGCAAAGGGAGAGGGAATGAGTGCGGTGGCCACTGCTGGGATTTGTCCTGCAGCCCGGCACAGCGGCACAAGCCAGGCCGGCCGCGTCCCCGCAGCGTCATCATTTCCCGCTAGGCTGCATCGCAGTCGCCGCTGCCTCGGGAGAGCCCATGCCCATCGACGCCAAACGCCGCCAGCTGCTGCTCGCCAGCGCCGGGCTCTGCGGTCTGGGCCTGCTGCCCGCGCTGCTGGCAAACGCGCGCGAACCAAGCAGCAAGACCTATCCCTTCACGCTCGGCGTGGCCAGCGGCGACCCCCTGCCCGATGGCTTCGTGCTGTGGACGCGCCTGGCGCCGCAGCCCCTGGATGATGAAAGCGGTGCCGGCGGCATGCCGGCGCTCGCGGTACCGGTGCGCTGGCAGGTGGCGGAGGACGAGCAGTTCCGCAAGCTGGTCGCACAAGGCAGCACCCTGGCCGAGCCGCAATGGGGCCACAGCGTGCACGTGGAAGTGCGCGGCCTGCGTGCGGATCGCCGCTACTGCTATCGCTTCTTCGCCATGGACGCCGAAAGCCCGCGCGGCTGGACGCGCAGCGCGCCGGCCGCCGGCATGGGCCGGCTGCGCTTCGCGCTCGCCTCCTGCCAGCATTACGAGCAGGGCTACTACGCCGCCTACCGGCACCTGGTTCGTGAGGCTCCGGATCTGGTGCTGCACGTCGGCGATTACATCTACGAGTCCTCGCGTGAGGACGGCGTGCGCCAGCATCGCGTCAACAATCCGCAGACCCTGGCGCAGTACCGCCGGCATCACGCGCAGTACAAGCTCGACGCCGATCTGCAGGCCGCACACGCCGCCTGTCCCTGGCTGCTGACCTGGGACGATCACGATGTGCAGAACGACTACGCCGGCGCGCATTCGCAGTTCAACGATCCGCCCGAACGCTTCCTGCTGCGCCGCGCCGCCGCCTATCAGGCCTACTGGGAACATCTGCCGCTGCCCCTTTCCGCACGGCCGCACGGACCGGACATGCGCCTGTACCGCAGCCGCGACTACGGCGAGCTGCTGCGCATCTATCTGCCGGATGATCGCCAGTATCGCGACGACCAGGCCTGCGGCAGCGCCGGCCACTGGGGCGGCGAGCTGCTGGCCGACTGCGCGCAGCGCGTTGATCCCAGGCGCACGATGTACGGCGCCGCGCAGGAAGCCTGGCTGCAGCAGCGTTTTGCGCAGAGCAAGGCGCGCTGGAACCTGCTCGCGCAGCAGCTGCTGATGGCGCCGCTGGATCAGCAGCCCGGTCCGGGCGAGGTCTGGTGGAGCGATGGCTGGGACGGCTATCCCGCGGCCCGCACGCGCCTGCTGCAGAGCATGCGCGACACGCAGCTGCGCAATCCGCTGGTGCTGGGCGGCGACATCCATTCCTTCTGGGCCAGCGAGCTGAAAGCCGATTTCGCCGATCCGCAGTCGCCGAACATCGCCTGCGAGTTCACCGGCACCTCGATCAGCTCGCTCGGTGGCGGCTATGAGCGTTATCAGGCGCTGCTGCCGGAGAACCCGCACATCCGTTTCTTCGACTCGCGCTTTCGCGGCTATGCCCTGGGCGAACTCAGCCGCGACACCCTGCAGATGCAGTTCCGCGCCCTGGACGATGTGCGCGATGCGGACTCCGGCATCCGCACGCTGGCGAGCTTCGTGGTGGAAGCGGGGCAGGCGCGGATTGTGGCGGCTTGAGCGCGCGAGCGGGGCGGCAAAGGCCCGCGCCTTCATCGCGCTGCACCGCTCAGTTCCCTCTCCCCCGTGCCGGGGGAGAGGGAACTGTGGCCACCCGCGCTGCGTCAGCCATCGCAGCCACAACCAAACCTCGTCGCCACCACAATCTTGTCCTGCATCAACAAACCGCCTCCGCAGCCGCCCGGGCCGATTGTTCCGTCGCCGCTCCGCCGCCACAATGCCCTGCCCGCATCACGGGCCTGCACCATCTCAAGCCGCTGGAGCCGCACCATGTCCCGACAGTTCCCCCGCGTCGATCCTGAAGGCCTGCTCGAATATTCGGTGGTGTTCACCGACCGCGCGGTCAATCACATGTCGCAGCTGTTCCAGCAGGCGCTGCGCGACATCCTGGTGATGCTCAAGCGCACCTACAAAGCCGAGGCCGCCGTGATGCTGCCCGGCGGCGGCAGCTACGGCATGGAGGCCATCGCCCGGCAGCTGGCCAGCGATCAACGCGTGCTGGTGATCCGCAACGGCTATTTCAGCTATCGCTGGAGCCAGATCTTCGAGATGGGCCGCATCCCCGCGCAGGAGACCGTGCTCAAGGCAAAGCCGCAGCGTGAAGGCGCGCAGGCGCCGTTCGCGCCACCGGCCATCGAGCTGGTGGAGGACACCATCCGCCGCGAGAAGCCCGCCGTGGTGTTCGCACCGCATGTGGAAACCGCCTCCGGCATCCTGCTGCCCGACGCCTACCTGAAGCGCGTGGCCGACGCGGTGCACGCGCACGGCGGTCTGTTCGTGCTGGACTGCGTGGCCTCCGGCGCGATCTGGGTGGACATGCCGGCCTGCGGCATCGACGTGCTGCTCACCGCGCCGCAGAAGGTGTGGAGTTCGCCGCCCTGCGCCGCGCTGATCATGCTCAGCGCCGCCGCCAAGGCCCGCGTGGAGCAGACCACGAGCACGAGCTTTGCCGCCGACCTCAAGAAGTGGCTGCAGATCATGCAGGCCTACGAAGGCGGCGGTCATGCGTATCACGCCACCGTGCCTACGCAGAGCCTGCTCACCCTGCGCGACACCATGCAGGAAACCATCGGCATCGGCCTGGAGCCCTTGCGCGAGGCGCAGTGGCAGCTGGGCCGTCAGGTGCGCGCACTGCTCGCGGCGCATGGTTTTCCCAGCGTGGCCGCCGCCGGCTTCGAAGCGCCGGGCGTGGTGGTGGCATATACCGGCGATGCCGAGATGGCCAATGCCAGGAAGTTCATCGCGCAGGGTTTGCAGACCGCCGCCGGCGTGCCGCTGATGTGCGATGAGCCGGCGGATTTCCGCAGCTTCCGCATCGGCCTGTTCGGCCTGGACAAGCTCGCGGATGTGAACGGCGCGGTGGCGCGGCTGGCAGCGGCGGTGAAGCAGATCGCCGGCTGAAACCCGGCTCCGGAGGCCGTATGTCGAACCCAGATTCGCCTCTGTCCAAACCCCTGCGCCCCGAAGACCCGCAGCGCCTGCAGGCGTTTCGCGCCCGCATCGAGTCGCTGCGCTGGGACGCGGCGGATGTGACGCCGTCCATGTCCCACCTGTTCAGCGCGGTGGACGATCTGGCGCAGTCGGAAGTGGCCTACTACTACCGGCGGCGCAGCACCCGCGCCTGGATTTCCGGCCTCACGCGCATCGGCGCCTGGAGCCTGGGCTCGGTGGGCCTGCTGCTGCCGCTGCTGGCGGCGGCGGACGCACCGCGCTTCGCGGCCTGGGGGCTTTACGGTTATGCCTTTCTCGCCGCAGCGGCGAGCTGCCTGGCCGCCAACTCCCTGTTCGGCGGCACCGAGGGACACATCCGCTTCGTCACCACGCAGCTGCAGCTGGAAAAGCTGATCACCGCCTCGCGCATCCGCTGGTGCCAGTACCTGAGTCAGCCCCATGCCACGCAGGCGCAGATCGACAACGGCTTCGCCCTCGTGCTGCAGTACGCCGGTGAGCTGCACGGCATCAGCATCGGCGAGACCGGACACTGGGGCGAGACCCTGCTGACCGAGCTGGCGCAGTACCAGAAGAAGATCGAAGCGCGCGGCGCCGAAACCAAGCGCTGAGGCGCGGCTACTGCGGCCGGTAACGCAGCAGCAGCACGCCAAAGCCCAGGAAGATGGCGCCGGTGAGGCGGTCGAACAGCCGCCGCAGCGCCGGCCGCGACAGATGGCGGCGCAGCTGCTGTCCGCCGAAGGCGTATGTCAGATACCAGAACAGCTCGCAGAGGCCGAAGCTGGCCACCAGCAACGCAAACTGCGGCAGCTGCGGCTGCGTGCGGTTCACGAACTGCGGCAGAAACGCGGTGGCGAACAGCAGCAGCTTGGGATTGCTCAGCGACACCAGCAACCCGCCGCGAAACAGGCTGGCGCGGCTCAGGCTGCCGCCGAGCAGATTGGATTCGTTCACATCCAGCGGCGCATCCCCGCTGCGCCAGCTGCGGATGCCCAGCCACAGCAGATAGGCCACGCCCGCATAGCGCAGCGCCTCGAACACCCTGGGCGAAGCCAGCAGCAGCGCCCCCAGGCCCGCTGCCGAAGCGCAGAGCACCAGCAGCACGGCGCTCAGGCAACCCGCCATCGCCGGCCAGCTGCGTCGCGCGCCCACGCTCACGCTGCGCGAAAGGATGTGCAGCATGTTCGGCCCCGGCGTGCCGCAGAGCAGGAACACCGTCACCACAAACAACCACCACGTGCTCAGGCTCATGGCCGCTTTACTCAGGGCGGATCGCGATCCGGTGAATTAGAACGTGCCAGCGCGGCGGGATGGAAGCGTTCATCGCGCCTGGGCGGATCAGCTTTTGTTGGGGAGGCCTGGCGGCGCAGGCGCTCGCTTCATCGTCGCGACGCGGCCAGCGAGAGGAGCGCTGCCCGCAGACGCGCACCAGCCCAGCCTGTCATGCCCGCGATTGCGGGCATCCAGTGCTCAGGCGCAAAGCGCGCTTGTGCCGGCACGCCCTGGATTCCCGCTTGCGCGGGAATGACAGCGGGAACCGCGCAGAACGAGCGTTCGCCGCAGGGCGGCTTGGCGGCACAAGCTGCGTCTGCTTTGATGCGGCCCAGCCCTCGCAAACGACAGCGACGATGCCTTAGGGTGAAGCGCCGCGCACCGCGTCCGAGACCAGAGCCAGGAGAGAGACGATGCATCCAGCCTCCGATTCCTTCACCGCCCTGCGCGCGCAGGCGCGTCGCGCCGGGCTGCTGTATCTGGCGGTGGCGCTGATTGCGCCCTGGGGCCTGGTCTATGCGCCCAACAAGCTGTTCGTGGCCGGCGATCCCGCCGCCACCGCCGCCGCGCTGGCCGCCGGGGAATGGCTGCTGCGCCTGGGCATTGCCACGGAGCTGCTGCACCAGACCATCGAAGTGTTTCTGGTGCTGGCCCTGTATCGCCTGCTGGCACCGGTGCGCGAACCCTGGGCGCGACTGATGGCGGTGCTGGGGCTGCTGCCGATTCCCATCGCCTTTCTCAACACGGTGAGCGAATTCGGCGTGCTGCTGCTGCTCAAGGACGCCGCGCTGTCTGCCGCCTTCTCCGGACCGCAGCGCGACGCGCTGCTGTATCTGCTGATGCGCCTGCACGGTGCGGGCCTGAGCGTGGCCTCGGTGTTCTGGGGCTTGTGGCTGCTGCCCTTGGGCGCGCTGAGCATCCGCAGCGGTTTCATCCCGCGCTGGATCGGCATCGGCGTGATCATCGCGGGCCTGGGCTATGTGCTGGACGTGGCAATCCGCGTGCTGGCGCCGACGCTCAGCGCCACGCTGAGCAGCGTGGTCACGCCGCTGCAATCGCTGGAGCTGCTGATCATTCTCTGGCTCGCCGTGTTTGGCGCACGCAAGCCCAGTCAGGGCGCTTGAGCGCCCGCTTTCTGCAGCGCGGCGCAAGTGCTCTTCACCCGCGCCCCGTCGCCAAGCGGCCAGCGAGAGGGGCCGTGCCTGCAGGCGCGCATCAGCACCAGCCTGTCATGCCCGCGAACGCGGGCATCCAGTGATCAGAAGCAGGCCGCGCTTGTGGCGGCAAAGCCTGGAATCACGCTTGCGCGGGAATGACAGCGGGAACCGCGCGGCGCGAGCAAGCGAGCACGCCGCAGCCCCTCCTCAGCCCGTCCCCGGCATCGCCGGCGCGCGCAGGCCTTCCAGCCAGTACGTCGCGCTCCAGGACTGATTGCCGATGGTGCGCGTGAGCGTGCGGATGATGGTGTCGGCGTCCGGCGGCACCGGCCGTTCGCGCACATCCACCCAGCGGCAGACCAGGTCGGCCTGCGTATCGTGCAGGCGCAGCCCGTGGGCGCGCAGCAGCAGCAGCTGACGCTCCAGCGTCTGCGCGTCTTCACCGGCGGCATTCATATGGGCCAGCGCGCGCGTTTCGGCCAGCGTGGGGAAATGGGGGTCGGACATCGCATCCTCGAACGTGGGTGAGGCCGGACGCGAGGCGACTGCGGGCGGCTGGGCTGGGGGCCCGACAATTGCAATGCGCGGAGCATGCCAGCTTGCGCGGTGCAGCGCCTGCCGCGGCTGCGCGCGACGGCGCCCCGCGTGATCACGCCAGCCTGTCGCGGCGCGGCCGGGACGCTACACTCCACGACCTTTTTCCTGCGCCCGGCCGGCACGCAGCGACCGCGCGCACCTTTTCAAGCACACCATGTCCGATTCAAAGAAGGATGCGCGCGCCAGAGGCGGCTGGCTCAAGCTGCCGGCCAAGCCGCTGTCCGAACCCGGAACCCTCTGGCTGAAGGAGCGCGCCAACGCGCCGGTGCCCGAGCTGCTGGAACAGCTGCGCAGCGGCGAATACGGCAAGCCCTTCGTCATCGACGACGGCAAGACCCGCCGCCTGCATTTCAATCTGGACTATGTGCAGAGCGAGATGCACCTCAACGAGCCTTGCACGCTGAAGTTCGCCTACACGCGCAAGATGATGGCCTTTCTGCTGTTCGTGCCGCGCCCCAAGCACGTGGTCGCCGTGGGCCTGGGCGGCGGCTCACTGGTGAAGTTCTGCCACCGCGAACTGCCCAAGACCCGCATCACCGCCATCGAAGTGGACGCCAACGTCATCGCCTTCAGCGAGCTGTTTGAAGTGCCGCAGAACGATCCGCGCCTGCGCATCATCCACGCCGACGCGGCGGAATATCTGCAGGACGCCGAGGAAGCGGCCGACGCGATCCTGATCGACGGTTGCGACAAGCACGGCGTGGCGCCGGCCTTCTGCAGCGAAGCCTTCTACCGCAGCGTGGCCGCGCGCCTGAGCCGCAAGGGCCTGATGGTGATGAACATCATCGGCCGCGCCACCGTGCTGGAGCAGCACCTGCGCTGCATCGCCAGCGCCTTCGCCGGCCGCGTGATGGTGATCCGCGTGCGCGAAGGCGGAAACCGCCTGGTGTTCGCCTTCAAGGCCGCGATGTACAGCCCGGACTGGCTGGAGATACAGGACATCGCCAAGACGCTTGAAGAACAGCACGGCCTGGACTTCGGAAAGTTTGCGCGGCAGCTGCGCGCGAGCCGGCAGTTTCAGGCGATGGGCTGAAAGCGACGCTCAGGCAGCGGACTTTGCGGCCTGCAGCTGCTGATACACGCCCAGCCGATCCGTGATCTGCCAATGCCCCGCGAGCCGGTCGCCTTCGAAGAAGTAGGCCGTGGCGCCGGACATGAAGATGCGCTTCTGCGTCGCGGCAAAGCCCGGCAGCTCGCCCTGATGCGTGGCGGACCACAGCCAGGTCACCACCACCGCATCACCATCGGCAAACAGCCGCTGGATGTCGAAGTGCTGATCCGGGAAGGCGGCCCGCAGCGTCCGCACGCGCGCCTTGTAAGCCGTGAGGTCCAGCTCACGACCCTCCCAGGGATCACCCGGGTCATGGAAGATCTTGTACTTCGGCGCGATATACCGCTCCGCCGCCTCGGCATCGCCCTGGCTCCAGACTTCTGAGTCCCGGATTCCGCTGCGCTGCATCCGGGCTTGCTTGGTTCGAAAACCAGTTCAGCGGTTCGGCGCGTCAACTGCCTGCAGAGCCAAAACTTCGCTGGCTCCTTTATGGCTGCAGCCTGCTTCTCGTCGAGGACACCATCAACACAGGGTTTGTCATAGTGAAAGGCCCATTGTAGAGATGACAAGCTACGATCAGCACCCCCAAAGGGTGCTCCGGGCTGAACCACCACACACCTACTGCGCAGCCGGAACAGCCGTCAGCTTTACGCCCAGCGCCAGGCACACGCGCTGCACGGTATCGAAGCGAGGCTGTGCGCCGGGCCGCAGCGCTTTGTAAAGCGCCTCGCGGGTGATGCCGGCCATCTCTGCCACTTGCGACATGCCGCGCGCGCGCGCGACAACACCCAGGGCATGGGCCAGTTCTGAGGGGTCTTGGTCCTCGATGACCAGTGTCAGATATTCGGCAATCGCTTCTTCACTCTCCAGATGTTCGGTGATGTCGAACTCCGGCAATTCCGAAACCTTTACCTTCTTGCGCATTGCTTCAGTCCTCAAGCGTGGCTGCCAGCAGCTTCGCCTTGACGATATCCTTGGCCTGTGTGGACTTATCGCCGCCACCGAGCATCACAATCAGCGCCGAACCTCGCTGCACAAAGTACATCCGCCAACCAGGCCCGAAGTCTTCACGAAATTCGCTGACGCCTTCACCGACCGGTTGCACGTCACCGAACAAGCCACGCTGTGCCTTGTCCAGTCGCCTGGCCAGACGCAGTCGCGTCTTTGAGTCTTTGATGCCAGACAACCAGACTGCGAACTCAGGTAGCTGGCGAATCGTGAATGTAGCCATAGTAATCGACCGATTACAACGACACAAGCTATTCAGAATCGACCGGTTGGTGCCAACGCCCTGCGTTCCAGCAGCCCCAACTGCCCTGTCACATCCCAATCCTCCTCAACTCCTGCCCGGACGCGATGTGCTCGAAGTATTCCATCACGCCCTGCGACTGCGATTTGCGAAGGTAGTCACGCGCTCGTTCGGTCTTGCCTTCGGCCAGGTAGCGTTCGCCGAGGTAGAAGTAGGCTTCGCAGAGTTGGGCCTGGCCTTGTTCGCCCTGGCCGGCGGCGCGTAGCACGCTGTCTTCGTCGCTGGCACCGCGCAGGTAGTCGATCAGCGGGCGCGGCCAGTCCTTGGGTAGCTCGCCATCGAGATAGGGCTGCATCGCCTTCTGCGGGTCATCACCGGCGTTGCGGGCGGCCAGGGCCAGCAGAATCAAGGGATAGCCTCTGCGCTGCTGCGCGCTGTCTTTGAGCAGATCACGCAGATCGGCCTGCGCAGCGGGGTAGTCGCGCATCAGGTACAGCGCTTGCGCGCGGGTGGACAGGGCGCCGAGATTGCCGGGACTGGCGTTGATGGCGCGGCTGCTGAACACCACGGCGCGCGGCAGTTCGCCCAGCGCGGTGGCGTTGACCGCGCTGGATTCGAGTATTTCCGGCGCATTGGGCGTGAGCTTGAGCGCGGCCTTGAAGTCTTCCGCGGCGTCCTGATAGCGGCCGATGTTGTCGTAGTCCACGCCGCGCGCATGCAGGGCCTGCGCCAGCTGCGCGGGCGACAGGCGTCCGCCCTTGATCTTCCAGCCCAGCACCAGCGTTTCAATATAGGCCTCGCGCTGCAGCTTGGTGCTCAGCTTGGGCGTGCCCCGGTCCAGATCGCGGGCTGCGCTCTGCAGCTCCGTCATCAGCTTGGGCAGCTGCTCCAGCGGAATCGCGGAGACGTTGCTGGACCAACCCAGCTGCGGCCAGAGCTTGCTCAGCTTGCTGGTATAGGCATTCCATTCGCCGGGCTGCACCTCGTCGTTGAGAAAGCGCAGCTGGCCCAGAAACTCGGCGTGGCGCGCGCTGCTGTTGAGTTCGATGTGCAGGGCGAAGTGCGAATCACCGTCGTCGAAGCGCTCGGTGTGGGGCTTGGCAAAGGCGTCTTCGGCGAAGTCGACGCTGATGCGCTGCTCGAAGCTGGCGGGCGCGCCCAGGTAATAGCTGTCCTTGCGCGACTGCGTGCTGGTCAGGCGCAGCAGATCGGCCAGCATCCAGTAGCTGAAGTCGGCGCGCAGCAGCTTCTGATCGGGAAAGCTCCAGAACTCGGGAATGACAAACTGCTGCACCACGGTCAGCTCGTTGTCGCCAGGGCTTTCTTCGATGCGCAGCGGCGCGCTGCTCTTGAGCGAGGGATACACGCGCACGTAGGACTGATTGAGCGCCTGCTCCACGCGCTCGCTGCCGTTGCTGGCCATGGCAGCGCGCACCGCCTCCGCACCGTCACCGCGATAGCGGATGCGCGATTCCAGCTGTGCGCCATCGGCAAAGCGCTGCACGCGGAAGCGGTCGCTGACTGTGATGCTGGTCTGGCGGTCGGCGACGGGCAGCAGCAAGAGCTCCTGGCTGTCGGCGCCGAGCAGCAGGCCGCGCTCGAAGCTCAGGGCCTGGCGGCTGTCCAGGCCGCCAGTCTGGTAGTTGCGCGTGCCGTCCAGGTAATAGCTCTTGCCCTTGAGATCCACGCGCGCAATCACGTGGTCGAAAGCCAGCGGGCTGGGCGGCAGCTCGCTGACATGCCGATGCAGGCTTTGTGAAACCAGCAGCGGCGTGGCGTCCAGATCCAGGCGCCGCGCCAGCGCCAGCAGCAGCGCCACCTTGTCCTTGCAGTCGCCGAAGCGCTGCGCCAGCACTTTCTCCGGCGCGCTGGGCCGATGCGTGCCGGTGCCCACTTCGGTGCCGAAGTAGCGGATGTCCTGCTGCACGAAGCGCAGTGCCGCCAGCAGCTGCGCCTCGGGCGTGGCGTTGCCGCGCCTGAAGCTTTGCGCCAGCGCGTCCAGCGTCGTGCCGCTGGCCTTGGGCTCGGCAAACTGCGCGCGGCCCCAGGCCGCCACCTCGCGCCAGTCGGCAAACTCGCTGGTCCAGATCTGATGCTTGAGCAGCTGATCCATGGCCGCGCCGCCATCCAGCTGCAGCTGCGGCACATCGTTCTGGGTGAACTGCGTATCACGCAGGCCGTCCTGCAGCTTGTCGCTGCGGCTCATGCCTGGGGCACTACGGAAGGCGATGCTGCGCTCGGCCGGCGCCAGCACGCGGTAGCGCAGCGACATCACCGGGCCATAGGGCGAGCCGGCGTAATCGACGTCAACGAGGCGGCCTTCAAACACCGGATTGTCGCCGCGCAGGCTGTAGTCGTATTCCAGCTCATCGCCCACGCGCACATCGTCCACCACGATGGAGGCGGTGATGCGGCCGTCATACATGCGCTGTTCCAGCTGCGTCTCGCGCTGCAGCAGCTGGATGCGCTTGCGGTCGATGCGGTTGTAGCGCTGACCGTTGCGGAGGATGTCGATGCGGTGCAGCACCAGATGCTGGAAGTCCGGCTCGAACTGGATCTGGATCTGCGCCGCCGTGCTCAAGCCGGCGGCGTCGCGCACCACGCGCAGCACGTGCACGTAGCGCTCCAGCTGTGCCTTGCCCACGCGCAGCTGATCGTCCACCAGGCGGTAGTACATGGGCGCGTCCGGCGTGGCGCCGCCGCGTACAGCCGGCAGCACCCAGGCGGGCGTGGGCTCCACGGTGTAGCCGGGCGCATCGGCGGCGGATGAGGCGGTGGGGGCGGTTTCGGCGGCCTGGCTGGCGAAGGCGGGCAGCAGCAGCAACAGCAAGCGAAGAGTGGTTTTCACTGGCGGACACGGATCGACGATGGTGCTGATGCTCACCCTAATCGCTGGCCCGGCGGCAAACAACTTTGCGCGTGGGCCTGAAGTGCGGCCGGTCTCATCGGGCCAGCCCGGCGCAGCGGGTCGGGCCTGCGGCGCCTGCCGTTCCTTGTCATTCCCGCGCAAGCGGGAATGACGAGAAATGTCGCGTAAGACGGATGACCCGCCTTGCCCGGACGCACCAGCCTGCGCCCCTGGCCGCGATTGCATTGGCGCGGCCCTGCATGCGTTTTCGCAATCGGTCACTTTCGCGGCGCGAGGCTGCTAGGCTGCCTGGCTCTCGCTTTGTCATGCGCCTTGATCCGACTCACATGAATCCGATTCACACCGAAGACTTCACCATCGCCACCGCACAGGGGCAGATCCACGCGCGGCGCTGGCGCAACGCCGAGGCATCGCCGCACAGCGCGCCCTTCGTGCTGCTGCACGATTCGCTGGGCGCGGTGAGCCTGTGGCGCGAGTTTCCCGAGCAGCTGGCGCGGCAGTGCGCGCGTGATGTGGTGGCGTATGACCGCCTGGGCTTCGGCGAGTCTTCGCCGCATCCGGGCCTGCTGGCCACCTCCTTCATCCGCGACGAATCGCAGCAGGCGCTGGCGGCGGTGCTGACGCATCTGGGCATCGAGCCGTTCATCGCGGTGGGACACAGCGTGGGCGGCGGCATGGCGCTGTGTGCGGCGGCGCAGTATCCGCAGCGCTGCCTGGGTGTGATCACGCTGGCCGCGCAATCGTATGTGGAGCAGCGCACCATCGACGGCCTGCTGGCCGCGAAGCAGGCCTTTGCCGAGGACGGCCAGATGCAGCGTCTGGCGCGTTATCACGGCGACAAGGCGCCCTGGGTGCTGCAAGCCTGGCTGGGCACCTGGCTGTCGCCGGCGTTTGCCGACTGGACACTGGACGAGGATTTGCGGCGCCTGCAGTGTCCGCTGCTGGTGTTTCACGGCGATCAGGATGAGTACGGCTCCACCGAACATCCCCATCGCATCGCCGCACTGGCCGCCGGACCGGCCACGGTGCAGGTGCTGCCGGGCTGCGGACACGTGCCGCATCGCGAACAGGCGCAGACGGTGCTGGCGGCTGTGGTGGATTGGTTGCGCGGGCTGGGCGCTTAAAGCTGCGCAGCGGCTGACGCCGCTGCGCGGGTAATCGGCGTGGATTTTCTTTTTCTCCCTCTCCCCCATCGCTACGCGATGAGGGAGAGGGGACGCTGCAGCCGTTCAGCTTCTTCCTCGTGCCCTGCACGAGAGAGATGGGAACACCGCAGCCGCTCAACTCAACGTGCGCGTGCAAATGCCGCGAAGCCGGCCAGCAGCTCGCTCAGCTGCTTGCGCGTGGCTTCGTCGCCCAGTGCGCCTTGCGCGTCGATCAGCTGATGCGCGCGCGAGACCAGCAGGCGGTTGCTCCAGCATTGCATGCCCAGCGCGCGCAGCACCGGCAGCCAGGCGGTCTGCGAGGAGATGGTGCCGAAGCCGCCGGGCGAGGCGCCGAGCAGGGCCACGGGTTTGTTGCCGAAGACCTTGGCGCTGTCGGCGGGCGGACGCGAGAGCCAGTCGATGGCGTTCTTGAACACGCCCGGCATGCCGCTGTTGTATTCAGGCGTGGCCAGCAGCAGCGCGTCGCTGGCCATGATGCGCGCCTTGAGTGCGCTCACCGCTTCCGGAATGCCGTCGCGCGCCTCGACGTCGCCGTCGTAGAGCGGAATGCCGTGCAAGGTGGCCACGTCCAGCTGCACATCCGGCGGCAGCAGGCCTTGCGCGGCGCGCAGCAGCGCGGTGTTGTAGGACTGCTGCCGCAGGCTGCCGGAGATTCCCAGGATCTTGAGCACGGGTGCATCCTCCATCATCGGTGAATCGGTGGTCAGTGTAAGCGCGCACCGCGCAATTGGGTGAAGTACCGCATGCGCTGTGCCTGCGCTTTTGCCTAGACTCGCGCTTTCGCCGGTCTTTGTGTCGGCAGATCGGGTTCATCAGGAACGGACATGAAACAGTGGCTCGCCGGTCTTGCGGTGCTTCTCTGGGCGCAGGCCGGCATCGCGGCGCCGTCGCGTGAACAGCTGCCGACTACGGCGCAGCCCCTGCTGTATGAGCTGGAGCTGCGTCCCGATGCCCAGGCCCTGCGCTTCACCGCGCAGCTGGGCGTGACGCTGGAAATCAGACAGGCCACGAGCCGCCTGGAACTCAATGCCGCGGAACTGCAGATCGCGCAGGCCAGCCTGGACGGGCAGCCGGCGCGGCACATCCGTCTGGATGCGGAACGCCAGCGCCTGATTCTCGACTTCGCGCGGCCGCTGACGCCGGGCCGGCACCGTCTGCAGATCGCGTACGCCGGGCGCATCAACACGCAGCCGGCGGGACTGTTTGCGCTGGACTACGCCACAGCGCAAGGTCAGCAGCGCGCGCTGTACACGCAGTTCGAACCGGCGGATGCGCGACGCCTGCTGCCCTGCTGGGACGAGCCCGGCATCAAGGCGCGCTACACGCTCAGCGCCGTGCTGCCGCAGGCGCAGATGGCGGTGTCCAACATGCCGGTGGCGGAGCAGACGCCGGCGGGCGATGGGCTCAAGCGCGTGCGCTTCGAGACCTCGCCGCTGATGTCGTCTTATCTGCTGTTCTTCGCCGCCGGCGACTTCGAGCGGCAGTCGCGGATGGTGGAAGGCGTGGACCTGGGCGTGGTGGTGCGTCGCGGTGAGCTGGGCCGCGCGCAGGAGGCACTGGAGACCGCCGCGCAGGTTCTGCCTTATTACAACGACTACTTCGGCGTGAAGTTTCCGCTGCCCAAGCTGGACATGATCGCCGCCGCCGGTTCCAGCGTGAGCTTCAGCGCCATGGAGAACTGGGGCGCGATCCTGTACTTCGAGTCGGCCATGCTGCTCGACGCGCAAACCTCCACCACCGCCGACCGCCGCGAGGTGTTTGCGGTGATCGCGCATGAGATGGCGCATCAGTGGTTCGGCAATCTGGTGACCATGCAGTGGTGGGACGATCTCTGGCTCAACGAAGGCTTTGCCGAGTGGATGCAGAGCAAGGCCGCCGAGCGGCTGCATCCGGACTGGCACGTCTGGCTGGACGCCCAGGGCGAGCGCAGCGGCGCCATGGATCTGGACGCCCGCAGCAGCGCGCATGCGGTCGTGCAGGCGGTGGCCGATTCGCGGCAGGCCGATCAGGCCTTCGACGACATCACCTACCGCAAGGGCCAGGCGGTGATCCGCATGCTGGAGCAGTGGCTGGGCGCCGATGTCTTCCGCGATGGCGTGCGCCGCTATTTCGCCGCGCACGCCTATGGCAATGCCACCACCGACGCGCTGTGGTCGGCGCTGGCGCAGGCCGCCGGGCAGCCGGTGGTGCACGTGGCGCACGGCTTCACCCTGCAGCCGGGCGTGCCGATGATCGAGGCCTCGCGCAGCGGCGAGGCATTGCGTCTGCAGCTGTCACGCTACGGCGTGGATGATTCGCGCAAGCGGCCGCCGCCGTGGCAGGTGCCGGTGAAAGTGGCGAGCCTGAGCGCCGGGGGCGAAGACTGGCAGGGCCTGGTGGCGCGGCAGCCGCAAATGCTCCCGCACATCGAGCTGCCGCTGGTGAATGCCGGGCAGAGCGGCTACTTCCGCACGCGCTATCAGAGCCAGCTGCTGGACGCGCTGCTGCCGCAGTTTGCGCAGCTGAGCCTGGCGGATCAGTACGGGCTGCTGGACGACAGTCTGGCGCTGGGTTACTCCGGCGATCAGCCGCTGTCCGATTTCCTGCGCATCGCAGCGCAGTGCCCGCCGGGCAGCCATCCCCTGATCGTCAGCGCGCTGACGCGGCGGCTGATGCGCCTGGACGATGCGTATCGCGGTCTGCCGGCGCAGGCCGCGTACCGGCGCCGCGCCATCGCGCTGCTGCAGCCGCTGCTGGCCGCAGTGGGCTGGGATGCGCGCGCCGGCGAAGACGGCAACACGCCGCTGGCGCGCAGCAGCCTGATCAGCGCGCTGGGACAGTTCGGCGACGCAGCGGTGATCGCCACCGCAAACGCGCGCTATCGGCACTGGCTTGAGCAGCCGCAGACGCTTTCCGGCGAGGCACGCGATGATGTGCTGAACGTGGTGGTGCGCAATGCCGGCGCCGGCGACTGGGCACTGCTGCAGGCGGCGCGGCAGCAGGCCGGCAGCGAACTGGATGCGCAGCACCTGCGCTTCGCACTCACCGGCGTGCGCGATCCGGCCCTGGTGCGGCGCATGCTGGAGGAGGTGCTGCACGGCCAGCTGCCCACCACCGAGCGCTCGGCGATGATGCAGGCTCTGGCGTATCAGCAACCCGAGCTGGTGTTCGACTTCGTGCTGCGCAACATCGAGGCCGTGCACGACCTGCTGGAACCTTCGGCCCGCGATCGCTTCGTGCCGGATCTGGCCGCGCACTCGGCCGATCCGGCGCTGATTGCGCGCCTGCGCCAGTACGCGGCGCGCTACATTCCGGCCAGCGCACAGCAGAGCGTGCGCGAGGCCGAGGCGGCGATCCGCTTCCACGCCCGGCTGCGCCGCGAGCGTCTGCCGGCGCTGACACGCTATCTGGCGCAGCAGGACAGCTGAGGCCTGCGCGACGCCGCGCGCTGCGCTTGGATTCGTTCCGGCAAGCCGCTATCGTTGCCGGCCTTTTTCATCAGCGCGCACGAAACATGAGTCCCGAGCAAGTCCGCCAGTCCATCCTGCAGACCATCGCGGTGGAGATCAGCGCACAGGCGCGACAGGTGCAGGCGGCGGTGGAGCTGCTGGACGAAGGCGCCACCGTGCCCTTCATCGCGCGCTACCGCAAGGAAGTCACCGGCGGGCTCGACGACACGCAGCTGCGCAAGCTGGAAGAGCGCTTGGGCTATCTGCGCGAGCTGGAAGACCGCCGCGCGGCAGTGATCGAATCGATCCAGAGCCAGGGCAAGCTCAGCGAGGAACTGGAAGCCAAGCTGCGCGCCGCCAGCACCAAGGCGGAAGTCGAAGACCTGTATCTGCCCTACAAGCCCAAGCGCCGCACGCGCGCGCAGATCGCGCGCGAGCTGGGCCTGGAGCCGCTGGCCGATGCGCTGCTGGCGGATCGCAGCCTGGTGCCGGCCGAAGCCGCGCAGGCTTATGTGCAGGGCGAGGTGGCCGATGTGAAGGCGGCGCTGGACGGCGCACGCGACATTCTCATGGAGCGCTTTGCCGAAGACGCCACGCTGCTCGGCCGCCTGCGCCAGTATCTGCGCGATCACGGCGTGCTGCGCTCGAAAGTCTTCGAAGGCAAGGAAGAAGCCGGCGCCAAGTTCTCGGACTACTTCGATCATCGCGAGCCTTATGCCAAGGTCGCCGGCCATCGCGCGCTGGCGATGATGCGCGGCCGCAATGAAGAAGTGCTGATGCTGGAGATCGAGATCGATGCGGACGACGCCTCGCCGCTCAAGCCCATCGAGCGCATGATCGCGGAGTCGCAGAACATCCGCGTCAACGGCGGCGCGGCGGATGCCTGGCTGCTGGAAGTCTCACGCTGGACCTGGCGCGTGAAGCTCTCGCTGACGCTGTCGGTGGACTTGATGATGGAACTGCGCAATCGCGCCGAGGCCGAGGCCATCGAGGTCTTCGCCAGAAACCTCAAGGATCTCCTGCTGGCCGCGCCGGCGGGCTCCAAAGCCACGCTGGGCCTTGACCCTGGCATCCGCACCGGCGTGAAGGTGGCGGTCATCGACGGCACCGGCAAGCTGCTGGAAACCGCCACGGTCTATCCCTTCCAGCCGCGCAACGATGTGCGCGGCGCGCAGGCTGAACTCTCACGCCTGATCAAGAAGCACAGCATCGAACTGATTGCCATCGGCAACGGCACCGCCAGCCGCGAAACCGAAAAGCTGGTGGCCGATCTGCTGGCGCTGCTGCCCGAGCCCAGGCCGCGCAAGCTGGTGGTGAGCGAGGCCGGCGCTTCGGTGTACTCGGCCAGCGAAACCGCGGCGACGGAGTTTCCGGATCTGGATGTCTCGCTGCGCGGCGCAGTGTCGATTGCGCGGCGCCTGCAGGACCCGCTGGCGGAGCTGGTGAAGATCGATCCCAAATCCATCGGCGTGGGCCAGTACCAGCACGATGTCGATCAGTATCGTCTGGCCAAGTCGCTGGACGCGGTGGTGGAAGATGCGGTGAACGCAGTGGGCGTGGATCTCAACACCGCCTCGGCCTCGCTGCTGGCGCGCGTCTCCGGCCTGGGCGGCAGCCTGGCCGACGCCATCGTCTTCTATCGCAATCAGAACGGTGCCTTCGCCAGCCGCAAGCAGCTGCTGGAAGTGCCGCGCCTGGGACCGAAGACCTTCGAACAGTGCGCGGGCTTTCTGCGCATCCGCGAAGGCCATGAGCCGCTGGACGCCAGCGCCGTGCATCCCGAAGCCTACGATCTGGCGCGGCGCATCGTGCAGGCCTGCGGCCGCGAACTCAAAAGCCTGATGGGCGATGCCAAGGCCCTGAAGAGCCTCGACGCCCAGCAGTTTGTCGATGCGCGTTTCGGCCTGCCCACGGTGCGCGACATTCTGGCCGAGCTGGAAAAGCCCGGCCGCGATCCGCGCCCGGAGTTCAAGACCGCGCAGTTTGCCGATGGCGTGAACGAGATTGCGGACCTGAAGCCCGGCATGATGCTGGAAGGCACGGTGACCAATGTCGCCGCCTTCGGCGCCTTCGTGGACATCGGCGTGCATCAGGATGGTCTGGTGCATGTCTCGCAGCTTTCGGATCGTTTCGTCAAAGACCCGCGCGAGGTGGTGAAGGCCGGCCAGATCGTGAAGGTGCGCGTGGTGGACGTGGACGTGAAGCGTCAGCGCATCGCGCTGTCGATGAAGAAGGACGATGGCAGCGCCGCGCCGATCTCGCGCAGCGGCGATGCCCGTCCGCCGGAGCGCCGTGGCGGCGGCCGTGCCATGAACAAGCCCGCCGCGCCGGCCCTGCAAGGCTCGCTGGGCGCGGCGCTGGCGGATGCGCTGAAGGGTTCGCTGAAGAAGTAAGGCTTGGCGTCGACGGGGCGCAGGCCCGGTGGTTTATGCGCTGCGCGCTAACCCGCCCTGCGACCTGCTGAATGACGCCGATGCTCAGCGGCTTGTGTAGCCCGGATAAAGCGCAGCGCAATCCGGGGCTGTTGATGGCGGCGGGTGATGCGTCCCCGGATTGCGCTGCGCTGCATCCGGGCTACGCCTGCTGCGCGAGGGCCTGAACCTCTCAGCTGGTGAGTTAGCGCGCAGCGCGCTACCCACCCTCGCAGCGCGCTGAATCCCACTACAAGCCCCGTCTGCGCGCCCGAGTCACAGCACCAGCCGCAGCCACTCATCCTCGATCCAGCGCCGCAACAATCCGGCGGCGCGCGGCGCCAGTTGTTCTTCTTCATGCCAGGCACGCAGCTGTTCGCAGAACGCGGCGAAGTTCAGGCCCTCGCGCAGCGCCGGCAGCAAGGCCGCTTCTTCCGCTTCCAGCGCGCGATAGCGCACGCCGTAGGCGCGGCGCCAGATGGCCCAGGCTTGCGGGTCTTGCGCCTGCAGGTCCGGCGCCGCCGCACCCGCGTCCACCGCCTCGCGTATCGCGGCGAGGTTCCAGTGCAGGGTCTGGCTGTGCACATGCGCGGCCAGCTGCAGCTTGAGCTGCGGCCACTGCGCGGCGCTCAGGTTCGCGACATCGTCGATGCGCAGCAGGGGCTGATCCTCGGCATCGAAGGCCAGGGTCAGGGTCCATTCCAGCGCCGCCATCTGCGCCAGCGCCGGCTGCTGCGCCCAGCGCGCATCGCGCGCCAGAAAGGCCGACAGGCCTTCGCCGTACCAGCGCACATTGCGATGCGGCGAGGGCTGCGCCTCGATGTAGTCGCGCAGCAGCGTGTCGAATCCGGATTCACCAGTGAGTGCGCGCAGGCCGCCATGCTCTTCGGCCAGCACCTCGATCAGACGCAGGCGATAAGCCTCGTGATAAACGCGCAGGCGGCGCGCGGCATCGTCCTGGTCCTGCGCCTGAACCAGTGCCCGCGCTTCTTCGCCGCGCAGGATGTGCGCGGCAAACTGGCCTTGCAGGCCGGCCAGCGTGCTCATGCCGCCCGCGCCTTCCGCGCACCGGCGATGCGTCGGGCCTCGTCCAGCTCGCCCAGCAGCTCCGCCAGCGGCGGAATCTCGGCATCGCGTTCGATCATGGTCGAGACCTCGCCGAAGCGGGCGCAGGCCTCGGCGTACAGCGCCCACACCGGCGGCGGCACGGGCGCATCGTGGGTGTCGATCAAAAGCCCGCCCTGGCGGCTGTGGCCGGCCAGATGCAGCTGCTGGATGCGCGCGGCGGGCATGGCGCGCAGATATTCCAGCGGGTCGAAACCGTGGTTGTGGCTGCTGACGTGGATGTTGTTCACGTCCAGCAGCAGCAGGCAGTCGGCGCGCTGCGCCAGCTCGGCCAGAAATTCCCACTCGCTCATTTCCGAGCTGCGGAAGTTCACGTAGCTGGAGACGTTCTCCAGCAGGATGCGGCGGCCCAGCAGATCCTGCACTTGCTGCACGCGCGCCGCGACATGGCGCAGCGCTTCTTCGGTGTAAGGCAGCGGCAGCAGATCATGCAGATTGTGTCCGCCGGCGCCGGTGAAGCAGAGGTGATCGGACACCCAGGCCGGCTGCACCCGATCGATCAGTGCGCGCAGCTGGCGCAGATAGTCGCGATCCAGCTCATCGACGCTGCCGATGGACAGCGAAACGCCGTGCATCACCATCGGATACCGCTCGCGCAGTCGCGTGAGGTAGTGCAGCGGACGGCCGCCCGGCACCATGAAGTTCTCGCTGATGATTTCCAGCCAGTCCACACGCTGCGGCTCACGCAGCAGGTCTTCGTAATGCGGTACGCGCAAGCCCAGGCCGAAGCCGAGAGCGGGATAGCGCAGGCGGGTGTTCATGATCTTGCCCCGGATGGACCGTGCCCGGCCACGTCGGCCGGGCACGGCACCGAACCCTTACTTCTTGGCGGCGTCCTGCGCGGCCTTGCAGTCCTTCTCGCTCTTCTGCTCGGTCATGCCTTCGCCCTTGCAGGCGTTCTGGCCCTTGCAGCTGTTGTTGCTGTTCTTGCAGGCGCTGTGGCCCTTGCAGGCCGTGGAATGCTCGCACTTGACCGTGGCGTCGGCGGCCTGCGCCAGCGTGGTCGCGCCCATGGCGAAGAAGCCGGCGGCGGCGGTGGCGAGGGCAATTCCGGTCATCTTGGCAGTCTTCATTGGTTCATCTCCGAAAGCATTGGTGGTGATACGACCTGGCGCACGGCGCTCATGCCGGCGACGATGCGCATATTCTGCGTCTGGCCGGCCGGCGTCTGTGCCCGGGCGTGTGCAGCTTATGCCCGAACGTTCCGGAACGCGCGGTCATAAGGCGCATACGCACAGACATAGGCGCGGCCGGTCGGCATTCCTAGCATGCCGGCCTGGACTTTATGCCAATGGAGAGACGCCATGCTGAGCCGATTGCCGATACAAGCACTGCAGCTGACACAGAAACTGGACTGGCTGGCGCCGCTGTTGCTGCGCCTGTTCTTCGGCTACTTCTGGCTGGAGACGGGCCTGGCCAAGGTGCAGCACCTGGAGGGCTTCACGCAGCGCTTCGTGGAATGGGGCATTCCGTTCCCGGCCTTCAGCGCCGGGCTGTCGGCCTGGACCGATCTGATCGGCGGGGCGCTGATGATGCTGGGCCTGTGCACGCGCCTGGCGATGATTCCGATGATCATCAACATGCTGGGCGCCGTGGGCCTGGTGGTGATTCACAACATCAGCGATCTGGACGGCTTCGTGGAAACCGACGAGCTGCTCTACATCGTGATTTTCTTCTGGCTGCTGATGGCCGGCCCGGGCCGCGCGAGTCTGGATGCGCTGCTGTGGCAGCGCCTGCAGCCCCTGCCCGCCGCCGCGCGATGAAGGCGTCGCCAGGACGCCCGGTTCACCAGGGAATCTTGGCCACCGCCACTTCGCGGCGCTGCAGTTCCTGCTCGATGGCGTCGGCGAGACGACGCCATTCGCTGCTTTCGCGCACGCCGTAGATCTTGCTGGCGCTGGAAGGCAGCTGGTCGTCGATGCTCAAGGATTTCAGTACGCCGTCGTGCATCATGACGAGGCTGTTGGTGCTATGGCCCTGGATGGGTTCGTGCATGAGACTTCCCCGAGTGAAAGATCCTGCCGATGGCGCCTTGCTTGCTGCGCGGCTAAGGTAGCCGAGCCCGGCAGGCGGCTCAATTGCGCCGTATCAATGCGGCGCGGCGATGCCACTGTGCAGGCGCGACCATGACAGAATCATGACAAGACCGGGGTGAATCCCGGTTCGCGGCCGGGACGCGCTAAAATGCCGGGTTCGTCCTGCTTCTTGGCTCCTTTATGCCGCGTTCTTCGCCCCGCGCCCGTTCCGCCAAACCTGCCGCCGCGCCCAAGGTGGGCTTCGTGTCCCTGGGCTGCCCCAAAGCCCTGGCGGATTCCGAGCGCATCCTCACCCAGCTGCGCGCCGAGGGTTATGTCACCTCGCCCAGCTACGAGGCCGCCGATGTGGTGGTGATCAATACCTGTGGCTTCATCGACGCCGCCGTGGAAGAGTCGCTGGACGCCATCGGCGAGGCCATGGCCGAGAACGGCAAGGTGGTGGTGACCGGCTGCCTGGGCGCCAAGTCCGAGGTGATCCGCGACAAGTTTCCCGAGGTGCTGTCGATCACCGGCCCGCAGGATTACGCCGGCGTGATGAAGGCCGTGCACGCGGCGGCACCACCCGCGCACGATCCCTTCATGAACCTGGTGCCGCAGCAGGGCATCAAGCTCACGCCCAAGCATTACGCCTATCTGAAGATTTCCGAAGGCTGCAATCACAAGTGCAGCTTCTGCATCATCCCCTCGATGCGCGGCAAGCTCGCCTCGCGGCCGGTGGCCGAGGTGCTCCGCGAAGCCGAGCGTCTGGTGAAGTCCGGCGTGCAGGAACTGCTGGTGATCTCGCAGGACACCTCGGCCTACGGCGCAGATCTGAAGTACGCGAGCGGCCGCTGGCGTGATCGCGACTACGAGACGCGCATGCTGGGTCTGTGCGAGGGCCTGTCGGAGCTGGGCGCCTGGGTGCGCCTGCACTACGTCTACCCTTATCCGCATGTCGATCACATCATTCCGCTGATGGCGCAGGGCAAGGTGCTGCCGTATCTGGACGTGCCCTTCCAGCATGCCTCGCCCAAGGTGCTCAAGGCCATGAAGCGTCCGGCCGCCGCCGAGGACACGCTGGAGCGCATTGCCGCCTGGCGCAAGATCTGCCCGGAGCTGGCCATCCGCAGCACCTTCATCGTCGGTTTTCCCGGCGAGACGGAGAAGGATTTCGCGCTGCTGCTCGACTGGCTGGAGGAAGCGCAGCTGGATCGCGTGGGCTGCTTCCAGTACTCGCCGGTGGAAGGCGCGACCGCCAACGCCCTGCCCGGCGCGGTGCCGGATGAGGTCAAGCAGGAACGTTACGAGCGCTTCATGGAAAAGCAGCAGGCGATCAGCGCTGCGCGCCTGCAGCGCAAGATCGGCCAGACCATCGAAGTGCTGGTGGACGAGGTGCACGAGGATGCCGCCAGCGTCGCGCGTTCGGCAGCCGATGCGCCGGAGATCGACGGCAAGGTCTACATCCAGGGCAAGCTGCGGCCGCTGCCCGGTCAGCGTCTGAAGGTGAAGGTCGTGGACGCCGACGAATACGATCTGTTCGCCAAGCTGGCTTGAGCATCCGCGGCGCCGCGAGCCGTCGGCGCCGCTTCCGCACATCGCGCATCGCTGGCCTGTTCCGGGCATGGCATCGCGCTTCGCATCTCGCCGTTGCCGTGATCACGGTCACATCATCATAGTGGCCTGCCTATCATCTTTCGTGTAAATGTCCATGCCCCCCGTCATGGATTTTTATCCGGGAGCACCATGGATTCGGCACCTGAAGCTTCCGAGGTATCGCTGCAAATCGGCGAGTGGATCGTACGAAACGATCTGCTGCGCATCGAATCGGCCTCGGGCCACGCCCTGCTTGAACCGCGGCCGATGCAGTTACTGCTCTATCTTGCGGAACGGCCGTTCCGGGTCATCGCCCCGGATCAGCTCCTGGCCGACATCTGGGGTGGCACCTTCTACGGCGACGCGCCCCTGCAGCGCGCAGTGGCGATGCTGCGCCGCGCGCTCGGCGACTGCGCAACCGCGCCGCGCTACATCCAGACCGTGCGCAAGCGCGGCTATCGGCTGATCGCACCGGTGTGCCGTGATGCGCCGCCCGGCGCAGGCTTCGTCAGGCACCCGCCCGAGCCTCGGTCACACTCGGCGCGCGACGAGGCGCCATCCTTCGCTCGCAACCGGCTGCTGGCCGCCGCAAGGCGCGCGCTTCTGAAGCAGGCCGGCGCGCCGCACAACGTGGTGCTGATGCTGGGCACGGATGCCGGCGGCCGCTCGTCGCTGATGTACGCCGGCCTGATTCCCCTGCCGCAGCAGCGATACGCGCAGGACGGCCTGCAAGCCACGGCACTGGCACAACTCGATCTGGAACTGCCGCGCGAACCACGCACGTCCGGCAGATCGGCACTGCGCGGCGCGCGCGCGCATCGTGCGGCTGCGGTCCGCGATGGCGACAGCACCGCCGCCACCGCCCGCCGTCACCGGTTGCTGCTGACACTCGGTCGCACCGAACAGCTGAGCAGACCGCAGGATCCGCAGGCCATGGCCTGTTTCGCGCAAATCCTCGACACCCTGACCCGCCCGCCGGCGCCGCCGCTGATCCAGGCGCCGGGCAGCGAGTGCTACCACGAGCTGCCCTGGGCGCTGCCGCTGCTGCCCGACTGAACCCGGACGCAAGAAGCATCTGCCTGCCACGCCTGTGGCCGGGCGCCTTCGCCGTGCCCGTCAGCAGTCCATCGCGATAGAAGCCGGTGCGCATCGCGCACGCGGCGGGATTTCATCATTCAGGCCGCGTTTTTCCCCGACCACACCCTTGCCGCGCGGCGCCATGCGGACGCCCTGACGGACCAGGCGGCCACTGCGCGATCAAAGCCGGATTGCATGCCGATCGCGGCGCGGTTTTCCGTCAGCGCCGCCGATCTTTTCCCAGGGCAGCCACCTAGCATCCCGCCGTAAGCCAGAGACCCAAACCGCCCTGGCGAATTCAGGCGAACCGGAAGTGTTCCGGGTCGATCCCCATTCCGCACTTGAAGGAGAAGCACATGGCATACCCGACCGCAGTGAACGATCAGATCACGGATTCCGTCACCCAGGCCAACACCAAGGTTCTGGGCGATGCGCCGGCGATCGCGATGGGCAATCTGTTCCAGGCCACGGCGCAGGCTCTGGCCAACGCCGCGCACAACGCCACCAACGCGCAGCAGCAGAGCTACGTGACGGCGCAGGCCGCCACCACCATGGGCGTGGCCACGCTCTACTCGCTGGATACCGCGTCCACCGGTGTCGCCACCAAGGAAATTCTGAGCACCGGCGTGAAGGGTCTGGGCTAAGCCTCCGCACCCGGTCCGCCGGCGGCGTCGCCGGTGGCCCCCTGAATCCGCAGCAAGGAGTTCGACATGGCCTTTCCAACCGCAGTCAACAGCCAGATTACCGATTCGGTAACGCAGGCCAACACCAAGGTGCTGGGTGATGCGCCGGCGATCGCGATGGGCAATCTGTTCCAGGCCACGGCGCAAGCCCTGGCCAACGCCGCGCACAACGCCACCAACGCGCAGCAGCAGAGCTTCGTGACGGCACAGGCTGCCACCACCATGGGCGTGGCAACCCTGTACTCGATCGACACCGCGTCCACCGGCGCGGCGACCAAGGAAGTCCTGGGCGCCTGATCCGCATGCGGATCATCGTTCCCGTTCCTGATCGCCCAGCCGCCCGGCCTCGCCATCCGTAGGAGCCAGCCGCATGGCCTTTCCAACCGCAGTCAACAATCAGATCACCGATTCGGTCACGCAGGCCAATGTCCAGGTACTGGGCACGTCTCCGGCGATCGCGATGGGCAATCTGTATCAGGCCACCGCGCAGGCGCTGGCCAACGCCGCACACAACGCGACGATGGCCCAGCAGCAGATGTTCGTCACCGCGCAGGCCGTCACCACCATGGGCGTCGCGCTGCTGTACTCGCTCGACACCGCCTCCACCGGGCTTTCGACCAAGACGATTCTCGGCGGCGGCGGCTGACCCGCCGCGGCAGGCGGCCCGTCCGCCGGCAGCGGCAAACACCGTTCAACTTTTTAAAGGAGTCATCACATGGCATTTCCAACCGCGGTCAACAGCCAGATCACCGACTCGGTGACGCAGGTCAACACCAAGGTCCTCGGCGACGCCCCTGCCGTCGCGATGGGCAATCTGTTCGTCGCCACCGGCCAGGCGCTGTCCAACGCCGCGCACAACGCCACCAACAACCAGCAGCAGTCCTACGTGACCATGCAGGCCTCCACCACGCAGGCGGTGGCCACGCTGCTGGCGGTGGATACCGCGTCCGCCGGCGTCGC
Organism: Solimonas aquatica; assembly: GCF_900111015.1. Taxonomy (GTDB): domain Bacteria; phylum Pseudomonadota; class Gammaproteobacteria; order Nevskiales; family Nevskiaceae; genus Solimonas; species Solimonas aquatica. Next base: position 119,242 of record NZ_FOFS01000005.1, read on the forward strand.
CACCCGCGAAGTGCTGGGCCTGGTCTGAGCACGGCGCGCGCAATGTTCCGCCTGCCGCCAGCGCCGTTCGCGCCCTGGCGGCAGGCGGTAAACCCAAGGGCTGCCGCGCCTCGCGCAGATGCCCGCTAAAAGCGCCGTGGCCAGTCTGGTGGCGCCGACGCTCGGCGGCACGCTGCTGAGCATCGGCATCGCGCCATCGCTGGCGATGGGCATGAGCTACCTCGCCATGGCCGACAGCATCGGTCTGGTGATGGGCAATGCCGCAGCGGCGCAGCAGCGCGGTCAGGTGCTCGCACAGGCGGCACTGGCACAGACACTGGCTTTGATCATCGGCAAAGGGAGTACAGGAAAATGAACGACAGCGGCACCGTCAACGCACAGATCATCGACTCGGTCACCGGCGTGACCACGCTGATCACCGGACAGTCGCCTTCGCAGTCCTTCGGCATGCTCGATGCCGTGCTGCTGGAAACCCTGGGCATGGCGATGCACAACGCCGTGACGCGCCAGCAGGGCGCCGGCCTGATCAGCTCCGCCGCCGTCACCGCCGCCTGCGGCAAGATGCTCAACGCGCCGTTTCCCATCCAGGTCTCGCCGCCACCACCGGCGCCGCCGGTGCCGCCGGAAGTTAATCCGCTGCCGACGCCGCCGGCGCCGACACCCACGCAGGCCACTGTCATCGCACAGGCCAGCGCCGAGGCCGAGCAAGGCATCGCCACCTTGAAGACTGCCGAGCAGACGGCGGCCGCCAATGCCGCCGCCGCGCAGGCCAGCCTGCAGCAGCTCGCCGGCAGTGCCGGCGGCACCGCCGCCGCGAGCAGCGGCACGAACACGCCTGCCTCCGGCACCAAGCCCTGAGCTGATGCACCGCCGCGGACCCACTCCGAGAACCCGCCATGTCTGACAACACCAAGGTCAACGCGCAGATCATCGATGCCATCAATCAGGTGCAGATGGCGACGATGGGCCCGCAGGTCGTACTGACCAGCGGCGCCGGCAAGGCGTATCAATCCGTGGCGCAGTCCACGGCCATCGCCGTGCAGGACGCCACCGATGCGCTGCGCAACATCAGCACCATCGCAACCACTGCGGCGGGCGTGGCGATGGCGCAGTACCTGGCCACCGGCGACCAGCGCTTTGCCACCATCATCGGCACCGCGCAGAGCATGGTGAGCAAGGCCACGGAAGACTATGGCGCCATCGGCGCCGCAGCCGCGACCGTCCTGAAAGGCTTTCCTTCCGGCTGAGGTCCGCGCTCATGGCCATCCTCCTTGCCCGGCAACATGTGCGACATCTCGGCGAGCTGTCGCATCGCGCCCAGCTCGTGCTGCGCCTCATCGACGGCGGCGTGCAGTGGCTGCACTGGGGCTGCAGCCATCCATCCGCCCGATACGAATTCAGCGACGAGACCGCCTTGCTGGCCGCCGTGCAGCAGGGCCTGCATGCCACGCGGCTGTGCCTGCTGCCGCAGCTGCAGCTGAACGTCAGCCCCGTGAAGCTGATGACCCTGCACCACAACGAACTCAAGGCCCTGGCCGATGCCGAGCAGAGCGGCAATATCGCCGCGGTGAAGGATCTGCTCACCCGTCACCAGCTGCTCGTGCATGCCGATCTGGCCGGCGTCGCGGCGTTTCTTGAAGGCCTGGGCGTGGCCGACGCTGCGGTGTTCGACGCGGTGGACTTCAATGACCGGGTGGCGCTGCATGCCCTGCAGACCAGCGCCGCCTCACCGCTGGCAAAAGAGGCCGCGTCCTTTGCGGTGCACCAGGGCCGCACACCGATCGAGTTCGCGGACTACTACGACAGCTATCTGAGCCTGGCCGCCAAGCTGGGCGCGCAGGCCGGCACGCCCGAGGCGCGTGGCCATCTCGCCGATCAGGCGCTGGCCACGCTGCTGCCGCTGCTGTTCGACGCGCTGGACTGCCCGCAGGTCAACGGCCTGGTGGCACCGGGCGAGGTGGGCCGCGTGGTGCACGACTGGGTGCGCGCCGGCCGGCTGCTCGGCTTCGAGCGCGCCTCCGACGGCGTGCGCCAGCTGGTGCTGCACAGTCCCTACACCACACAAAGCGGGCACGAGGCACGCAGCATCGTGCGCCATTACCTGGAGTCGGCGCGCTCGCTGCTGGCCTCGGCGCGCGCGGAACACGGCCGCCTGGGGCAGGACGGCGCGTCCTGCACCTTCAAGCTGCAGTCCGGCCACGAACAGGCCGAGCTGCATCAAAGCAGCGCCGGCGTGATCTGCCTGCGCAGCTTCCGGCGCGGCGCGACCCCGGCGCCGCCACCCGCCACCCCGAATCAGGGCGCCTGACGCCCGGGAGATGCGCATGAGCAACAGCAAGAGCGATCCGAGTGAAGGCGGCGCCGCACCCATCAATCCGACGGCGGCGATCGAACAGCAGCGACAGCGCGTGCGCGAGACCATGGCCGCTGCCGACAAGCTGGTCCAGCAGTCGATGGCCGCGGCGCAGAAAGCCCTGCAGGCGGTGATGACGGACAAGCCGGCCGAGCAGGCCTCCGCCGCCGTGCAGAAGGCCGTGCAGGCGACCGAGACTGCGGTGAAGCAGGCCGAGCGCAGTGTCGATGCGCAGATCAAGCAGGCCGAGCAGAGCATCGTCAACGCCTTGCAGCTCGCGGCCAAGGCGCAGGGTGCGGCACAGCCCGATTCCGTCGCGGCCTCGGACCAGGGAATTCAGCGCAACGAACAGACGCCGGCGCCAGCCCAGGCCACGCCGGCCGCCGGCGAAGCGAACTGAGCGCGGACATCGATCAGCGGATCTCATCATCATGAAAAGCCAGCTGCCGCACGACAAGATCAAGCACGTGGTGGTGCTCATGCTGGAGAATCGCGGCTTCGATCATCTGCTGGGCTGGCTGTATGACGACAAGGCCAATCGCCCACAAAGCTTTTTCGGCAACGCCAAGGACCGTCGCGATTTCCTGGGCCTGTCGACGCTGAGCGCGGAACAGCTCCAGGCGCTGGCCAATCCCTTTCCCTCGCCTGAAACGCCGCCGGCGCTGCCCCGCAAGGGCGCGCGTGCGCCCAAGACGCCCGCCTACAACCCGGGCGAAAGCTTCACGCACATCATGAATCAGATGTGGGGCACGGGCCTGGAAGCGGCGGACTGGAAGGACGCCGAGACGCGCCAGAAGCTGATCGCCAAACTCGGCCAGCAGGGCAGCAAGCCGCCGCCGATGACCGGCTACATCCTCGACTTCGACCAGGATGTCTATCACCAGACCGGCAAGCGCCTGGGCGGTGCCGAGCTCAGCGAGATCATGGACACCTACGCGCCCGAGCAGCTGCCGGTGCTCAGCGGACTGGCGCGCTACTACGGCCTGTCGGACGAGTGGTATTGCTCGGTGCCGAGCCAGACCAACACCAATCGCGCGTTCTCGATGGCGGGAACCTCGCGTGGCTTGGTCACCAACAGCTTCTACGATGCCTTCGCCAGCACCATCAATCCGCTGCAATACGGTTTCAACAAGGCTTCCGGAGGCTCGCACGCCGATGCGCTGCCCGCCTCCACGCGCAGCCTGTTCGAAGTGCTGTCGCAGTTCGACATCGGCTGGACGGTCTACTGGCAGGACAACTGGCCGCCCAAGGACATCTCGCTGGGCCGGCAGTACCAGTATGTGAAGACGATGTTCCCGCAGCTTGCCGATCCCTCGTATCAGAAAAATTTCGTGCAGTTCGACAGCGATGATCCGGGCAACGCCTTCTTCACCGCCGCGCGTCAGGGACGTCTGCCGGCGGTCAGCTGGGTGGAGCCGAAGTGGGGCGGTGGCGCGCAGTGGGACACCATCAAGCGCGCCGTCGGCAACGACTACCATCCGGTTTCGGACACCACCGTCGGTGAAGACTTTCTGATGAACGTCTACACCGCCATCGCCGATTCGCCGAGCTGGAAGGACACGCTGCTGATCGTCACCTTCGACGAGAACGGCGGCACTTACGATCACCTGGTGCCGCCGGCAGCGAGCCCTTCCTTCAACGATCGCGTGCCGCTGGGGCCGGACGCCGTCGGCAAGCAGGACATGGATGCCGCGACGCGCACGCAGTTCGGCTTCAACTTCGATCAGTTCGGCATCCGCGTGCCAACCCTGCTGATCTCGCCGCGCATCGCACCGTCCAGCATCTTCCGTTCGCCGCAGCCGACGCCCTTCGATCACACCTCGATCATCGCCACCGTGCTGAGCATGGCCGGCATCGGCCGTCAGTACTGGCTGATGGGCGAGCGCGTGGCGCAGGCACCGACCTTCGATTCGGTCTTGCTCGATGTGCCGCGCGAGATCGCCAGGCCCGCCGAGGCCTTGAACATCCCCACCCAGCTGTATCGGCGCGATGCCCGCGACGATGATGATCGCCCGCCGCTGCTCTACGAACAGAAATACCTGGTGCGCTATATCGGCGATCCCTGGTACGCGCAGTCCGGGGCGCGCTATCTGAGCGTTTCGCAGTCGATCAAGGGCCTTTGGTATCCCACGCTCACCGACAATCCCGCCAAGGCCGTGTGCTTCCAGCTGTCTTCGCCGTGCAGCGACCCGACGTACGGGCCGGTGGCGAATATGTCGAAGCTGCTGCTGGTGACCACGGAAAGCGCCTGGATCGGCCTCAAGCTGTTGTGCGCGGACCCGGTCGTGTCCTGCGTTTACTACGGCCGCGATCCGCAATATGGCGGCTGTCAGTGGCAGATCCGCATGCTGTCCAGCCGCGATCCGCAACGCACGGTGCGGGAGGGCGACTGGGTCTACTTTCTGAGTCAGCTGCAGCCGGCGGCCTATCAGAGCGTTTCCGCGCGCACCACGCCGGATCCTTTGCAGCGCCTGCTGCCGTATCCGGACGATCCCAACTATCTCAGCACACGCGGCGGCGAATGGGCGCTGTGGCAACTGCTGGCGGCCGGCGATGTGAACAATGTCTGAGCACGACTCCCCAAGGCACGCCGCCATGGCGATAGCGAGCAGCCCTCATGCCTAGCCTGCGCATGGTCACCTGGAATTCCGGCGGCGAGGCCGACGGCCGCGGCGCGCAGCTGGCGCTGTCGGTGAATGCCATCAACGGCACGGCGCCGGCCGTGAAGCTGGTCGCCATTCAGGAAGCGCGTGTCGGCATCGTGCCGCCCGGCAGCATCTATGCACAGCTCACCGGCGGCGCGGCACCGTTCGCGGGCTTCGTCAATCCACCCGATCATCCACGCGAACTCAATCCCGGGGCGCAGCCGCTGGCGGTGGGCGTCAACCGCTCCTATCTGATCGGCTGGGACCCGACCGGCGGCGGCCCGGTGTCCGCAGGCGCTGCGGCGCTGATCTCGCTGGCGCCGGCGCTTGGCAACGGCGTGGAAGGCTATATCAACGGCCTGGCGATCAGCGCCGCCGCCAAGAACAATCTGCGCCAGGCGGCGCGCAACATCCGCGCGCCGGTGCGCAAGGTGATGACCATCACCATCGGCGTCGTCGTGCACACGATTTATTTCTACACCTGGCACGCCGAGCTGCAGGCCAACTGGCTGGCGGCGAGCTGGGCGACGCTGGGCATGCTCGCCAATCCTTTCGCCGGACCCGGCATGTATCCGGCGTTCGAGTTTTTCCAGAACTCGAATCAGTACACGGCCGATCTCGCCGCACTGACGCCCAACGATGTGCTGATCGTCGCCGGTGATTTCAACATCACGGCCGCCGACGTCAACAACAACGCCGCGCTGTTTCCCAATTTCGTTGGTGCGTCGAGTAATCTGAGCCACATCCTGGCGTTCAGTCCGAACGCGATGGGCGCCAACCAGGCGGTGCTGGCCCAGCAGGCGCATTACGTCACGCCGTATCCGCCGCACGCCATTCTCACCGCTGAAGTGCAATGGTGAACCGGAGCCACGATGGAGATTCGTAATCCCAGCGGCGGCGCGGCTGCCAGCGCGATTGCCGTATCGCGCTCCGCCAGCTATCGCCTCTATGATCTTCCCGATGTTCCCGGCAGCGTGCTGTGGTCGCTGTCGGGCGACACGACTGCGGTGACGCTCAAGCGCAAGCGCGACGAGAACGAGGTGTCCCTGGCCGCCGCTGCGCAGCCCAGTGCGCAGGTCGGCGCCACTACGCTGACCGCCACCTTCATGCCTGCGGACCATGGCCCTTCCACTTCGACCAGCCTGACGATCACGGTTTTCGCCGCCGCGATCTGCAATCTCGATCCCAGCCTGGCGCCGAGCCAGCTGCTGGGCGTGGGCAACCGCGCGCGCTATGCGGCGGCAGCGGTTCCGGCGGTGAGTCCGGTCAGTGCGAGCTGGTCGCCGGGCGACAGCGGCAATATCGCGCTGCTGGGCGTCGACGCGCAGGGCACGGCGGAAATTCTCGGCCAGCAGGCGGGACAGACGCCGGCACAGCTGACGCTGACGCTCAGCTGCGCCAGTCAGGATGCCGTGGCCGTGCTGCCGATCACCGTGCTCGGCCTGCGCGCGGCCCTGTACGCGGACGACGAGGCGGCCATCGAAGCCGGCCCCTTGCTGGGCGTGGGCGAGGTCCGCGTCGCGCGCGCGCAGCTCGTGCCGGCGCAGGCACAACTGGGCACGGCGACAGCGCAATGGCGCTGGAGCTGCAGCAGTGGCCTGCAGATCATGGGCGATGCCAACGCCGCCGCAATCAGCTTCGTCGCCAATGCCGCCGGGCCCGCCTGGGTGGAGGCCCAGCTGAGCATCGCCGGCAGCGTGCTCAAGGCGCGGCAGGAATGCATTGCCTTCGGCGTCGCCATCGTCAGCGAGCAGGGCAGCGCGCCAACGGCGCTGGCGGTCGGCGCCAGCGCAACGCTGCAGGCACAGCTGCAGCCCGATTGCGAAGAAGCACAATTCTTCTGGACCGGCAGCGGCAACGTGGCCTTGCGCAGCGAAGGCGCGAGCGTGATCGCACGCGCCGTCAGTCCCAGCAGCAGCGAAGGTGCCGATGGTCTGGGCGTCGTGGCGGTGATCGGCGATGCGCAGACGCAGGCCGTGATCCCGCTGACCAGTTATGCGGTGACGATTCTGTCCGGCGACCAGCAGCCGCCGCCGACCACCATCGCCGTCGGCGCCCAGCAGACGTACAGCGTCACCACCAACCCCGCCTTCGGCGAACCGCAGATCCGCTGGAGCCTGCAGGGCGAGGCGGCCGGCATCGTCGGTTCCAGCAGCGCCTCGCAGGTGCAGCTCTATGGCGTGCGCAACAGCGAGAGCAGCGGCGATCTTTCGCTGGCGGTCTCGGTGAGCCCCGCCGGTACGCCGGGCGACAGCCCGGATGCCGCCCTGGCGATCACCGTCGGCACGCCGCGCTACCGCTGAACCAGCTCAGCCGCTGCGGCGAAACTCGCGGGCGCTGCAGCCGACGATGCGGCGGAAACTTTTTTCGAAGTGACTCAGATCGGCGAAGCCCACGCTTCCGGCGACTTCAGTGATGCGCTTGCGGACATTGCCACTCAGGATCTCCTTGGCCTTGTGCACGCGGATGCATTGCAGGAAAGGCTTGAAGGCGATGCCCAGCTCGCTGCGAAACAGATACGTCAGATGTGAGGGACTGACATGCGCCTGCGCCGCCAGCTGACCCAGCGTGATCGACTGCATGTAATGCTCACCCAGATACAGCAAGGCGCGCCGCAAGCCGTCATGCAGCGACTTCAGCGCCCCGGCGTCGCCGGCGACGGCGCAGCGCACCCAGCGCTCGGCCGCCGGCAGCTCGGGAGCCTGCTCGTCGATGTCCCGCGTCTGATCCTGCCGCAGGCTGCAGGCCGGCACCCGCAGCTGACCGGCGACCCATGGCGTGTGCTGCAGGATGTCGGCCTGGCCGATGGGTCCGCCGTTGCTCATGACCGCGAGCCTGGCGATGACGCGTTCCAGCTCGAACAGGTTTTCCGGCCAGCGATGCGCCTGACAGGTCGCAATCAGCGTGTGGGAAATCTTCTCCTGCGCCTCGAAGCCATGACGCAGGAGAATCGCGCGCACCAGTGGCGCGATGTCCTCGGGCCGCTGCCGCAGCGGCGGGATCACCAGGCTGAGAAAGTCCAGCTCCATGAACAGCGCGGCCGAGAACGCGCCTTCCTGCACGAGCTGCGCGAGATCCGCAGTGCTGGCGGCGATGATGCGCACATCGGCCATCTGCGCGCCACCGAGCCATTGCGCCAGATGCGAGTGCATGAACTGCGGCAGCTGTGCCTGCAGGGCGGGCGCCAGCTGATCGATGCCGCTGAGAAACAGCGTGCCGCCCCTGGCCCTCTGGAACCATTGCTCGGGCGTGCCAAGCGGCTCGGCGCAATTGATTTCGACAAAGGCCCGCTCACGCAAGGGACCGTAGCCATGAATGGCCGCGGCCAGCATCGCCTTCTCCGTTCCCGGCTCACCGCTGAGCACCACCGGCAGACGGCTGTGGCTGGTGCGCTCGATGAACTGCTCCATCTCCAGCAGCGGCTGGCTGGAACCCACCAGCCATAGCGCGCGCCCGAGCCTTTGTTCCGACCAGCGCTGGAATTCGCAGCGACGCACGAGCTTTGCACAGCGCGACAGAAACGCGCGCCAGATCTCCAGCTCGGCCTCGTCGGGCGGCTGCGGCCAGCCCAGACGCAGCTCGCCGGTCTCGCGGCCCGCGTCCAGCACGCACACACAGTCCGGCCCTTGAGATGGCGCGGATGCGCCAATCGCGCGCTCGTCGCCGGGGCGCGCTTCGGCGGCGCGCACGGCATCATCGACACCCGTCGCGGGCGCGCGGGCGTCGCCCGTCTTGCGCAGGGATGCGGCATCCGGCGCCAAGGCGATCTGCCAGTCCTGCCCTTGGCGATGCAGGCGCACGCTGCCGAATGCCTCCAGCCTGAGCTCCACCTCCCGCAGCGACGCGCCTTGCGCCAGCCGGCAGAGCGCTGCGGCCAGCCGTCCCGGCAGCTGGCTGTGATGCAGACAGCCATCGAAGAGATCTTCGTTCACGGACATTCTGGCCGTCGGCATGGGCTGCAGGTCCGCGTCGGCTCAGACGCGCACGTCGAACTGCCCGCAGTACGCGCGATACGAATCGGCATTGCGCGTCCTTTGCACCGGACTCAGTGACGCATAGCGACGCTGCCAGACGTAGGCGTAGTCCATGGTGTTGCCGACGCCATGGGAAAGCTCGTGCAACAGGGTGCCGGTGGCGCCTCGGCTCGCAGTAAAGAACGCCGGCGCAATGAACATGCGCAGCGGCACCTTCGGCGCCACGCCGAGCTGCGCCACGAAGGCCTCGACCTGATTCAGCTTCACGCCCGTCGGCAGGGCGCCCAGGCGCAGCGCCTCGTACGCCAGCATGTCCGGGACATAGCTCATCAGCAGGCCCGACTCGGGCTGCGTGATGCGCTCATGCATCAGCTGCACGACACGACGCACATGGCGCAGACGATGCCAGGACAAGGGCCCGAAGTGCGCCTCATAGGCGGCACGTGCGCACGCGTCGCCGGCCAGGCCGCCCAGCGCCCGCACCGCCTGCGCGAGCTGCTTGCCGATGTGTTCCAGCGCCACGGCTACCGGCGGTCGTTGTTCCTGCGACCATGTCGCATCCCATTCCACGGCCATCGCGCTTTGCTTCCCGAAGTGCGGCACGTCCGCAGCACGACGGGGCGCGAAGTCCCTGTGCGTCCACTTCGCTGCCGGAACGGTTGTTGGGGGAATGCCCCGGTTCCTTCAGGGCACAGGAGAAACCTAAAAGCAAAGCCTGCAATTCGCCTGATGAAAACCTTATGGCTTGAAAATATTTTTCCGATCAGCCTGCTATCGGGCGCGCACCGAGGCGGTTTGCGATTCAGCCGGCGAGACGACGCAGCAGCGTTTCGCTTTCGGCATCCAGCGGAAAGAAGCTCTCCACACGCAGCTCGTCGGCGGTGACGTCCTGCGGCGTGCCGAAGCTGCTGAGCATGGTGAACAGACGCAGGTTCAGCTCACCCAGGCGCAGATGCAGGGGCAGCACCGGCAGGCGGCTGGCGTCGAGATCGATGTGGCGCAGCTTCAGCGGCAGATCGGGATAGCGCAGCACCTCGTCCAGCACCGCCTGCACCTCGGGATGTTCCAGGGCCTCGCGGGCGGTGCGCGCCAGCAGCGGCGGCGCAATCTCATCGAGATTCACCACCAGCGGCCGCAAGCCCTGCGGATGGAAAATCAGCTTGAAGACATTGCGCGGGCCCTCGCCGCAGACGCGCCGCCAGAGCGCGTCCACATCACCCAGCATGGCGAGCAGGCCTTGCATGGCGCTGTTGCTCATGAACAGATTCCAGGCGCGATCCACCGCCACCGCCGGAAACGGCTCCTGATGACGCAGCAGCAGCTCCAGGGCCTGACGCACCGGCTGCATGTCGGCGGTCTCCAGGCGGCGCTGCGGATACAGGCCGGCGAAACCGGCGGTGTGCAGCAGGCGATTGCGTTCGCGCAGCGGCAGGTCCAGCACCTGCGCCAGGGCGATCACCATCTCGCGGCTGGGCTGCGCGCGGCCGGATTCCAGAAAGCTCAGATGCCGCTGCGAGACCTGCGCGCGCAGCGCCAGCTCCAGCTGCGAGAGCCGGCGCAGGCGCCGCGCCTCGCGCAGCAGCGTGCCGAAGCCGCCCTGATCCGAACTGGGATTGATCCGATCCATGTCCGCATTCTGTCATGCGCCTGCGGCGATGCGATTACCTGGCGCGTAATTGCGGCACCGCAGCCGCTGCGCAAAGCTGCGCGCGCACTTTCGATGGAGGACTTCGTGATGAACCGCAAGCTCGCTTTCATACTCGTGGCGCTGCTGCTGGCCGACTTCACCGCGCTGAGCGCTTATGCGCTTTCGCAGCACGGCTATATCGGCATCTTTTCGCATCTTTTCGAAAACAGCGCCGGCTGGCAGGCCCTGGCAGATCTCAGCATCGCCTGCACGCTGGCGATGGTGTGGATGCTGGCCGATGCACGGCGCAGCGGACGCCGGGCCTGGCCGTATCTGCTGCTCACGCTGACGGCGGGCAGCTTCGGCCCGCTGCTCTACCTGCTGATCGGGCTGTGGCCCGCACGCGAGCAGCGCAGCCCGGCGCTGGCGTGAACGAGCGTCTGCTGCAGCTCCTGCTGCTGACGCTGGCCGCGGTACAGCTGCTGCCGCTCGGCGGCTGGCGCGGCGCCGGCGCCTTGCAAAAGCTCTACGGCATCGAGCTGTCGCCGCAGGTGCAGGCCGATCTGCTGCACCTGCTGCGACATCGTGCGCTGCTGCTGGCCCTGCCCGGGCTGCTGTTGCTGTGGAGCATCGTGCAGGCGCCGCTGCGCATCGCGGCACTGACGCTCACCGCGCTGAGCATGGCCGGCTTCCTGTGGCTGGCGCTGCGCGGCAGGCCGAACGCCGCCTTGCGGCGCGTGGCCTGGGTGGATGCCTTCGGCGTCTTGCTGCTGGCGCTGGCCACGCTGCTGCTGTGAGCGCGTGGCGGCCGCAGCGCGCTCAGCGCGTGAGGATGCTCTGCGCGGTTTTCACCAGATCCGCCGCCGGCACATCGCCCGGCACCGCCAGACCGCGCTGCACCGCAGGACGTGCGCGGATGCGCTCACGCCAGGCGGCCAGATGGTCGAGGCCGTCCAGCGACACGCCGGCCCAGGCGTGGACATTGACCCAGGTGAAGTTGGCGATGTCGGCGATGGAGTAGTCCTCGCAGAGATATTCGCGGTCCTTCAGGCGCGTATCGAGCACCTGATACAGGCGCCGCGTCTCGTTCTGGTAGCGGTCGATGGCGGACTGGATCTTTTCCGGGAAGTAACGGAAGAAGACATTGGCCTGACCCTGCATGGGCCCGACGCCGCCCATCTGGAACATCAGCCATTGCAGCACCTGGCTGCGGCCCTTGGGGTCCGCCGGAATGAAGCGTCCGAACGCCTCGGCCAGATACAGGAGAATCGCACCGGATTCGAAGATCGCGAAATCGCCCTGCGCATGATCCACCAGCGTGGGGATGCGGCCATTGGGATTGAGCTTGAGGTAGTCCGGCGCCTTCTGCTCGCCACTGCCGAGATTGAGCGCCTGCAGGCGATAAGGCTCGCCCAGTTCTTCGAGCAGGATCGAGACCTTGTGGCCATTGGGCGTGGCGGCGGTGTACAGCGTGAAACGTTCGCTCATGGAAAACCCCCGGGAGTGTCTGCGCAGTGTGCCCTTGAAGCGCTAAGCTTGCAGCCCCCGAGAATCACCCACCCGCCCAAGGACCGCTCATGCTTCTGCCCGAACTGCCCAATGCCGGCCAGCCCTTCGCCAACATCAGCACTGCGGGCCGTCCCGCGCCGGAGCATTTCGCACTGGCCAAGAGCCGCGGCGTGACGCGCGTGATCAACCTCTGTCCGCCCGCCGAACCCTGTGCATACCAGGAAGACGCGCTGACCCAGGCGCTGGGCCTGGAGTACGTGAACATTCCGGTGGCCGGCGGCGGTGATCTCACCGCCGACAATGCGCGCAAGCTCGCCGAGGCGCTGGACGGCCTCAAGGGCCATGCCCTGGTGCATTGCGCCAGCAGCAATCGCGTCGGTGCGCTGTTCGCGCTGAAAGCACGCTACGTGGACGGCAAGAGCCGCGAAGAAGCCCTGGGCATCGGCCGCAGCGCCGGGCTCAAGGCCATGGAGCCCATCGTGCAGGCGCTGCTGGCGCAGTCGTAGTGCTGCGGCGCGGCCGGCGTACGCGCTGATGTCCGCGCCACGCCTTGCCGCGCTGCTCCTGAGCTGCTGCGGCGCACTGCTGCCGGCCCTGGTCGCCGCGACGCCGGCCCTGCTGATCCGCGAAGTCACGCTGATCGATCCGCTGCAGGACGCACAAGCCGCACAAGACCTGCTGATCGAGGACGGCCGCATCGCCGCCATCGGCGCTGCGGCAAGCCGGCGCGCACCGGCGGACGCGCGACAGATTCCGGCGCGCGGCCAGTTCCTGATTCCAGGCTTGTGGGACATGCATGTGCATGTGCTGCGCGCGCCACGGCCCGAGGTGTATTTCCCGCTGCTCATCGCGCAGGGCATCACCGGCGTGCGCGATATGGGCGGCGATGAAGACTTCGCGCAGCTCAGGCGCTGGCGCGAGGAGATCGCCGCCGGCACGCGCATCGGCCCGCGTTTCGTCGCGCCGGGTCCGTTTCTCGACGGCCCCTATCCCAGCATCCCGCGCTGGTCGCGCGTCATCGACAGCAGCGCGCAGGCACGCGCCGCCGTGGCCGAGCTGCAGGCGCAGGGCGCGGACTTCCTGAAAGTGTTCAACCGGCTTTCGCGCGCGAGCTACTTCGCGCTGGCTGACGAGGCGCGCCGCCGTCACCTGGTGTTCGCCGGTCATGTGCCGGGCGCGGTTTCCGCGCGCGAAGCTGCCGAGGCCGGGCAGCACAGCATCGAGCATCTGTTCAACGTCGCCTTCACCTGCTCCAGTCGCGAGGCCGAGCTGATGCAGCGCAAGGCGGCAGTCATGGCCGGCGGCGAGGCCGAGTCGCGTCGTCAGGCGCGACGCGCCTATCTGCGGGATGCGCTGGACAGCTTCGATGCCGCGCGCTGTCAGGCCCTGTATCAGACCTTCGTGCGCCAGCAGACCTGGCAGGTGCCGACCCTGGTGCAGCGGCGCAGCTTTGCCTATCCGCAGCAGATTCAGCTGGACGCGGCGCAGCTGGCTTATGTGCCGCGTTCGCAGCTCGTGTTCTGGCGTCCGGATCAGGATGCGCGTCTCGCCGGCCGCGAGGCCGAGGACGCCGAGCTGGAGCGGCGCAGCTTTGAACGCGACCGCAGCCTGATTGCCGCGATGGCCGCCGCCGGCGTGCGCATCCTGGCCGGCACCGATGGCGGCGATCCTTATCGCCTGCCCGGCTTTGCACTGCACGAGGAGCTGGCGGAACTGGTCGCGGCGGGTCTCACGCCGCAGCAGGCGCTGCGCAGCGCCAGCAGCGATGCCGCCGAATTCCTGGGCCTGCAGGCACAGCTGGGCCGCATCGCGCCCGGCTACATCGCCGATCTGCTGCTGCTCGACGCCGATCCGCTGACCGATATCGGCAACACCCGGCGCATCGCGGCGGTGATCCAGAACGGCGTGTATCGCGACCGCGCCGAGCTGCAGCGGCTGCGCGAACAGGCCCGTGCCGCCGCTGCCGCCAATTGAGCGCACCGCGCGCGGCTTCTACAATCCGCGCCCCATGACCGCCTTCGCACTGCTGCTGATCTGTCTCGCCCTGGGCTGGCTGATCGCACGCTATGCGCATCCGCCCATCGGCCTGGCGCCGGCCATCAACTGGTGGCTGATCAACATCGCGCTGCCGGCCATGGTGCTGAACCTAGTGCCGCGTCTGCATTTCGACGCGCACATGGTGTATCTGATCGCCTCGCAATATCTGGTGTTCATCGCCGCCTGGCTGCTGTGGGCCTTCGTGGGCCAGCGCCTGCACTGGTCGCGCGCGCGCATCGGCGCGCTGACCCTGGTCACCGGCCTGGGCAATACCTCCTTCATCGGTTATCCGCTGGTGGAAGCCCTGCGCGGTCAGGAGGGCCTGGCGCTGGCGGTGGTGGCCGATCAGGGCGGCTGCTTCGTGGCGCTGGCGGTGGGCGGCGGCATCGTCGCCGCGAGTTATTCCGGACAGGCGGTGAGCGCGCGCGCCATCGCGCGGCGCGTGCTGCTGTTTCCGGCCTTCATCTCGCTGATGGTGTCGATGCTGGTCGGTGCGCTCGGCGGCTGGCCGCCGCTGCTCGACAGCGTGCTGGCGCGCATCGCCGGCACGCTCACGCCGCTGGCGCTGTTCTCGGTGGGCCTGCGCTTCAAGCTGCATCTGGGCCGCGACCAGCTCAGCCCCGTGGCCCTGGGCCTGGCGTTCAAGCTGCTGCTGATTCCGGCCCTGGTGCTGGGCCTGGGTCTGGTGCTGGGCGCGCGCGGCCTGCCCTTGACCATCGCAGTGCTGGAAGCGGCGATGGCGCCGATGATCTCGGCGGCGATTCTCGCGGATCAATACCACCTCGATCCGCCGGTGGCCAACACCCTGCTGGGCATCGGCACCCTGCTGGGCTTTGTCACCGTGCCGCTGTGGAATCTGGCGCTGCCCTAGCGCCCGCGAAGCACGCGGCGACTACTCGCTGTCGTCATCGCCCATGCCCAGCTCCTTGATCTTGCGCGTGAGCGTGTTGCGGCCCCAGCCCAGGCGCTTGGCGGCTTCCTGACGCTGACCCCGCGTGGCGGCGAGCGCCACTTCGATCATGGTGCGTTCGAACAGGGGCACGGCGGTGCCGAGCAGATCGCTCTGCCCGGCCGCGAGCTGCGCTTCGGCCCAGGCGTGCAGACGGTCGTTCCAGTTGCCGCTGTCGGCAATCGGCGCGACCAGTGTCGGCGCCGCTGCCGGTGCGGCGGCGACAGGCGCGGGCGCGCTGGGCATGGCGGGAGCCGCCGCTGCCGCTGCAGGGGCGGCGGCGGCACTGCTGCTCACCGCCAGCAGTTCCGGCGGCAGATCCTGCAGATGCACGTCCTGGCCCGGCGCCATCACCGTCAGCCAGCGGCAGATGTTTTCCAGCTGGCGCACATTGCCCGGCCAATGGAAGGCCTTGAGCTTGTGCAGGACATCGGGCCGCAGGCGCTTGGGTTCGGTCTTCAGCTCTTCGGAAGCGCGCAGCAGGAAGGAGCGCGCCAGCTGCGGAATGTCCTCGGGACGTTCCCGCAGCGGCGGGATGCGGATGCGGATGACGTTGAGGCGGTGATAGAGGTCTTCGCGGAAGCGGCCTTCGCGCACCAGCGAGTCGAGATCCTGATGCGTGGCGGCGATCACGCGCACATCCACTTTCACCGGCGCCACACCGCCGACGCGGTAGAACTCGCCGGTGGACAGCACGCGCAGCAGGCGCGTCTGCAGGTCCGCCGGCATGTCGCCGATTTCATCGAGGAACAGCGTGCCGCCATCGGCCTGCTCGAAGCGGCCCTTGCGCTGCGTGGCGGCGCCGGTGAAAGAGCCGCGCTCGTGGCCGAAGAATTCGGATTCCAGCAGGTCCTTGGGAATGGCGGCGGTGTTGATGGCGATGAAGGGCTTGCCGGCACGCGGGCTGTTGGTGTGCAGGGCACGCGCCACCAGCTCCTTGCCGGTGCCGGATTCGCCGGTGATCAGCACCGTGATGTGCGACTGCGAGAGACGGCCGATGGCGCGGAACACGTCCTGCATGGCCGGCGCTTCGCCGATCATGGTGGCCGGCGGTTCGCCCTGCACTTCCTCGGGCTGCTCGCGCTTGCGTGCGGCGCGCTTGACCAGATCGGCCACACCATCGACATCGAAGGGCTTGGGCAGATATTCGAAGGCACCGCCCT
Organism: Solimonas aquatica; assembly: GCF_900111015.1. Classification (GTDB taxonomy): domain Bacteria; phylum Pseudomonadota; class Gammaproteobacteria; order Nevskiales; family Nevskiaceae; genus Solimonas; species Solimonas aquatica. The sequence goes on from NZ_FOFS01000005.1 coordinate 135,499, forward strand.
TGTAGGCCGCCACCGCCGCGTCCAGATCCGAGTGCGCGGTCATGATGATGACCGGCAGCTCGGGATGCGCGTCGCGCACGCGCTGCATCAGGGTCAGGCCGTCGACGCCGGGCATGCGGATGTCGGAGATCAGCACATCGGGCGTGGCATCGGCGATGGCGTCGAGCAGTTCGGCGGCGCCAGGAAAACTGGTCACGCTCATGCCGGCACGCGCCAGGGATTTTTCCATCACCCAGCGGATGGATTCATCGTCATCCACGATCCAGACGTTGAGCGCTGTCATGACACTTCGATCGGCAAGTAAATGGAGAACACGGTGCAGCCCGGGCGCGAGCGGTACTCGATGATGCCGCCGTGGCTGTGCACCAGATATTGCGATAGCGGCAGGCCCAGGCCGGTTCCGTCGGCCCGCGTCGTCACCATCGGGTAGAAAATCTTTTCCGCCATGTCCGGCGGCACACCGGGACCGCTGTCCTCGATGTCGATCTGCACCGCGAGCTTGTGCCGCACACCGCTGATGGTCAGCTGGCGGCGGGTGCGGGTACGCAGGGTGATGGTGCCCTGCGTGCCCACCGCCTGCAGGGCGTTGCGCAGCACGTTGAGCACGGCCTGGATGATCTGCTCGCGGTCGACGCTGATTTCCGGAATGGAAGGATCGTAGTCGCGCAGCACCGCCACCTCCGGCGAGGCCTCGGCCTGCACCAGACGGCGCACATGCTCCAGGACCTCGTGGATGTTGAGCAGGGCCTTGAGCGGTGCGCGGTTGGGGCCGAGCATGCGGTTGACCAGATTCTGCAGGCGGTCGGCCTCGCGGATGATCACGCGCGTGTATTCGCGATGCTGGGAATCCGGGAACTCGCGTTCCAGCAGCTGCGCGGCCCCACGGATGCCGCCCAGGGGATTCTTGATTTCGTGCGCCAGGCCGCGGATCAGCTCGCGCGAGGCGCCGAACTGGCTCTGCAGCAGCTCGTCACGGGAGATGCGCAGATGCCGTTCCACCGGCAGCATTTCCATCAGCAGGCCCGGACGCTTGCCGACCACGAAGGGGGTGACGGTGAGATCGACGGTGACGCTGTTGCCGCCGGCCCGCGAAAGCTTGGTCTCGCGCTCGATGAAGCCCGTGGAACCATCCAGGGAGCGCTTGAGGCGCAGCTCATGCGGCGCGAAGTGCGGCACCGCCTCAGCCAAAGGCACGCCCAGCGCCATGCGGCGCGAGACTTCGAACAGTCCCTCGGCAGCCGAATTGATCATGGAGACTCGCAAACCCTCGTCGAGCGCAACCACGGCGGTGGTCAGTCCGTCGAGGACGTCCTCTGCTGTTACCCGTCCGCGGACACCAAGTTTCATTTGCCTTGCCAACGCAAGATGCAGGCCAGTATTTGGGGCATAAACAGGCGCTTCCGGGTTCAGATGGCGCACAATTCTAGTGCTTGTGCACTCATTTGGGACTTCACTGTCCCGGCCCGGCCCAGACGGCGCCAGCGGTGCCGCGGCGCGTGGCAAAATCCTTGATTGAAATATCCTTATTACAGGCGGAGACGGGCTCGACCCGAGCCCGCATGCCGCAGCGCAGCAAACCCGGTGCGAGGCCGCGCGCACGTCACCGGCGCGCCGGCACGCTTTCGCCCAATTATGGTGCGTAACCTCCGGCGGTGCCCGGGGACCATAAAAAAACCCCCGCTCACGCGGGGGTTTTTTGTGACACGGCGCGCGAAGGATGCGCTTACATCGAGTAGTACATGTCGAACTCGACCGGGTGGGTCGTCATGCGGAAGCGGGTGACTTCCTGCATCTTCAGTTCGATGTAGGCATCGATCAGATCGTCGGTGAACACGCCGCCGCGGGTCAGGAACTCGCGGTCCTTGTCCAGGTTCTCCAGGGCCATGTCCAGCGAGTGGCAGACGCGCGGAATCTTCGCGTCTTCTTCCGGCGGCAGATGGTAGAGATCCTTGTCGGACGGATCGCCCGGATTGATCTTGTTCTGGATGCCGTCGAGTCCGGCCATCATCATCGCGGCGAAGGCGAAGTACGGGTTGGACAGGGAGTCCGGGAAGCGCACTTCGATGCGGCGGCCCTTGGGGTTGGCCACGTACGGGATGCGGATCGAGGCGGAACGGTTGCGCGCCGAGTAGGCGAGCATCACCGGCGCTTCGAAGCCCGGCACCAGGCGCTTGTAGCTGTTGGTGCCCGGGTTGGTGAAGGCGTTGATGGCCTTGGCGTGCTTCAGGATGCCGCCGATGTACCAGAGCGCGATGTCGGACAGACCGCCGTACTTGTCACCGGAGAACAGGTTCTTGCCGCCGAGCGCCAGGGACTGGTGCACGTGCATGCCGCTGCCGTTGTCGCCGACGATGGGCTTGGGCATGAAGGTGGCGGTCTTGCCGAACTGGTGGGCGACGTTCTGCACCACGTACTTGAGCTTGAGCACGTCGTCGGCCTTCTTCACCAGCGTGCCGAAACGCACGCCGATTTCGCACTGGCCGGCGGTGGCGACTTCATGGTGATGCACTTCGGTCGGCATGCCCACGGCTTCCAGCGTGGTGCACATGGCGGCGCGGATGTCCTGCAGGCCGTCGACCGGCGGCACGGGGAAGTAACCACCCTTCACGCCCGGACGGTGACCGGTGTTGCCATCCGGATAATCGCGGCCCGAGTTCCAGGCGGCGTGCACGGAGTCGATCTCCACGAAGCAGCCCTTCATGGCCGCATCCCAACGCACGGAGTCGAAGATGAAGAATTCGTTTTCCGGACCGAAGAAGGCGGTGTCGGCGATGCCGGTGCTCTTCAGATAGGCCTCGGCGCGCTTGGCGAGCGAGCGCGGGTCACGCGAGTAGCCCTGGCCGGTGGAGGGCTCGATGATGTCGCAGGACAGCACCAGGGTGGGGTCTTCGAAGAAGGGATCGACGAAGGCGGTGCTGGCGTCCGGCATCAGGATCATGTCGGACTCGTTGATGCCCTTCCAGCCGGCGATCGACGAACCGTCGAACATCTTGCCATCGGTGAACAGCTCTTCCTCGATGGTGTGCGCGGGCACGGTGACGTGCTGCTCTTTGCCGCGGGTGTCGCAGAAGCGGAAATCAACGAACTTGATTTCCTTTTCTTTAATAGTCTTCAGAACATCACTGCCCGACATGATACTTTCTCCTTAGAGATCAAAGAATTCCGGTGGCCGGCGTCAAACACCCCCAGCGCGCGTGGATATTGCACGAAGCATGCCATTGACGAGGAGGGGACGCGGCGGACCGCAACGCCATGCTAGCGCTTTTCGGGCCGCTGCGGACGGCCGTTTCAGTTCTCGAACAGCGCGGTCACGGCCGCGCGGTAAACCGATTCCAGCTCCTGGCTGCTGCGCACGGTCATGCCCAGATCGCGCAGCAGACCATCCTTCAGGCCGTAGACCCAGGCGTGCAGGGTCAGCTCCTGTCCGCGCTGCCAGGCGTCCTCGACGATGGAGGTCTGCGCCACGTGGCGGACCTGTTCGATGGCATTGAGCTCGCAGAGCCGGTCATGGCGCAGCACCGGATCTTCGATCTGTTCCAGGCGCACCTGATGCAGATCGAAGATATCGCGCACATGGCGCAGCCAGTTGTCGGCCAGTCCGACGCGGCCCTGATGCAGGGCGGTGTGCACGCCGGAGCAGCCGTAATGGCCCACCACCATCACGTGCTTGACCTTGAGCATGTCCACGGCGAATTGCATCACCGACAGACAGTTGAAGTCGGTGTGCGCCACCACGTTGGCGATGTTGCGGTGGACGAACACCTCGCCCGGCGGCAGACCCAGGATTTCATTGGCCGGCACGCGCGAGTCGGCGCAGCCGATCCACAGGTAATCCGGCTTCTGCTGCTTGACCAGACGGCGGAAGTAGTCGGGGTCCTCGGCCACGCGTTCGCCGGCCCAGGTCTTGTTCTTGAGAAAGAGATCTTTGAGTGTGTAAGGCATAGCGTTGTCACTATAACCGGCTCGCAGGTCTGAGTTCCGCAGCAAGAGGTGCGCCGGGCGCATTGCTATACTCGCCGCCCTTTTCGTCTTTCATCCGTCGCGCGGCCATGACTTTTCAGGATCTGATTCTCACCCTGCAGAAATTCTGGGCCGGGCAAGGCTGCGTGATCGTGCAGCCCATGGACATGGAAATGGGCGCCGGCACCTTCCACTGGTCGACCTTCCTGCGCGCCGTGGGGCCGGAACCCTGGAACACCGCCTACGTGCAGCCCAGCCGCCGCCCGACCGACGGCCGCTATGGCGAAAACCCCAACCGCCTACAGCACTACTACCAGTTCCAGGTGCTGATGAAGCCCTCGCCGGCCAACATCCAGGACCTGTACCTGCAGTCGCTCAAGCTGCTGGGCTTCGACCCGCTCACCCACGACATCCGCTTCGTCGAGGACAACTGGGAATCGCCCACGCTGGGCGCCTGGGGCCTGGGCTGGGAAGTCTGGCTCAACGGCATGGAAGTCACGCAGTTCACCTACTTCCAGCAGGTGGGCGGCATCGAGTGCCGGCCGGTGGCCGGCGAAATCACCTATGGCCTGGAACGCCTGGCCATGTACATCCAGAAGAAGGAAAGCGTCTACGACCTCGTGTGGTCCGACACCGGCGGACGCATCGTCACCTACGGCGACGTCTATCACCAGAACGAGGTCGAGCAGAGCGCCTACAACTTCGAGCACGCCGAAGTCGCCACGCTGTTCGAGCGCTTCAACAAGGCCGAGGCCGAGTGCGTCAAGCTGCTGGCCCTGGAACCGGCGCTGCCCCTGCCCGCCTACGAGCGCATGGTGTCCTGCTCGCACGCCTTCAACCTGCTCGATGCGCGCGGCGCGATTTCCGTGACCGAGCGTCAGGCCTACATCCTGCGCGTGCGCACGCTGGCGCGTGCCTGCGCCGAGGCCTACTACAACGCGCGTGCGCGCATCGCCGGCTTCGCGCCGCTGCCCAGCGCCAAGGCAGCCTGAAGCAGCAAGGCTGACCACGGCGCGCCGGCTGGGCATACTGCGCGCGGGGGCCGCTCACGGCGGCCTGAACACGGCAAATCGGGGAATGCCATGCTGAGTTTGTGGAGACGGCCGCTGCTGCTGTCTGCGGTCTTGCTGCTTAGTGCCTGCGCCAACTCGGGCTCGCTGTTTGAGTCGCAACGCTTTGGCGGACCGGCAGCCGCTGAAAGCGCCGGCAATGCCCCGGCAGCAGCGCCGGTGACGGCGCCGCCTGCCGCCGCTGTGCCGGCAGCGCCGGTCGCGATGGCGAGCGGCGGCAGGCCGCGCATCGGCGTGCTGAATCTGACCGAGACCGTGCTCACCCATGTGCATATCGGCACGACCGCCTTTGCCAACTTCATCAGCATCTATCCGCACGATGCGGCACCGTTGCAGCAGTTTGTCTCGGCGCAGATGCGCCAGGAGCTGGAGCAGGCCGGCTTTGCCGCCGTCGAGCTGACGCCGCCGATCCAGCTGCGGGATCGGGTGCAAGACTTTTTTGCGCCGGTGGAACTGTTCAAGCGTGATCTGGCGGTGAATTCCGAACTGCAGGGCGAGCTTGCGGCGCTGATGCGCGCACAGCAGCTGGACACACTGCTGGTCGCGGTGCCCCTGCTGGGCTGGGATGAGATCAATCAGCGCTACCGGGGCTTTGCCATCCACTCCCGCAGCCTGCTGGCCTTTTCACGCGTCTCCGCCTGGCCTAGCGTGCGCATCTGCGTGATTGACCAGAATCTGAAAGTACATGCCGCGTCCTATGGTTTCTTCCAGAGCGTGGAAGGCTTGAGCTTTCTGCCCATGCCCGATGCCGAGCCGCCCGCCAAGGACGCGCCGCTGGACGAGGCCAGCAGTCAGGCCTGGCTCAAGGCCAGCCGCCAGGTGCTGAGTCGTCTGATTCACGATGGCGTGGCGCTGCTCAAGCCGCTGCCTCCGGGGTGAGCGTGTGATTCTGATCGGACTGTTTGACTCGCCCTTCGTGCGGCGCGTGGCGGTGAGCCTGCGCGTGCTGGGCATGCCCTTCGCGCACGAAGCCTGGTCGGTGGGCAAGGACTTCACGCGCATCCGCGTGCAGAATCCGCTGGGCCGCGTGCCCGCGCTGATGCTGGAAAACGGCGAGGTGCTGATCGAGTCCGGCGCGATTCTGGATTATCTCGACGAACTCGCCGGACCCGAACGCGCGCTGCTGCCGGCACGCGGCAACGAACGCCGCCGCGCGCTCAAGCTCATGGCCCTGGCCACCGGCGCTGCGGATAAAGCCTTGCAACTGGTGATCGAACGCGCGTTCCGTCCCGAGGACAAGCGCCACGCGCCCTGGACGGACCGCTGCCGCGAGCAGTCCCTGGGCGCGCTCGCCGAACTGGAACAGCTGCGCCGTGCGGCGCCGCACAGCTGGCTGCTCGGCGAGCGCCTGCTGCAGCCCGACATCACCCTGGGCTGCGCGCTGACCTTCATCACCGAGGGCGCGGGTCTGTCGCTGGATGCCTATCCGGCACTGCAGGCGCATCGCGCAGGCTGCGAGGCGTTGCCGACATTCGCCGCCTGCTATCTGCCTTTCTACACGCCCAAGACCTGAAACAAGAAAGCCGCCGCTGGCAGGGGCACCAGCGGCGGCAAGGCACTTCCACACACTCAAGCCAGATCGAAGCGATCCAGGTTCATCACCTTCACCCAGGCCGCGACGAAGTCGCGCACGAACTTCTCCTGGGCATCGGCGCTGGCATAGACCTCGGCCAGGGCGCGCAGCTGCGCGTTGGAGCCGAACACCAGATCGGCGCGCGTGCCGGTCCACTTCAGCGCCCCGCTCCTGCGATCGCGGCCTTCGTAGACTTCCTTGCTCGGCGAGCTGGCCCGCCACTCGGTGGCCATGTCCAGCAGGTTCACGAAGAAGTCATTGCTCAGGGTCTGCGGGCGCTGCGTGAACACGCCATGCGCGGCGCCGCCGACGTTGGCGCCCAGCACGCGCAGGCCGCCGATCAGCACCGTCATCTCCGGCGCGCTGAGCCTGAGCAGCTGCGCCTTGTCCAGCAGCAGCACCTCGGCCGGAATCAGGGCGCGGCCCTTCTGGTAGTTGCGGAAGCCATCGGCCATCGGCTCCAGCACTGCGAAGGATTCGACATCGGTCTGCGCTTGCGTGGCGTCCACGCGGCCCGGCGTGAACGGCACGCTGAGCTTGTGTCCGGCCCTCTTCGCCGCCAGCTCGATGCCCACGCCGCCGCCCAGCACGATCAGATCGGCGAGCGAGACTTTCCTGCCGCCGCCGGCGCTGGCATTGAAAGCGCTCCGGATGCCTTCGTAGACCTGGAGCACCTGCGCCAGCTGCGCCGGTTCATTCACCGCCCAGTCCTTCTGCGGCGCCAGCCGGATGCGCGCGCCATTGGCGCCACCGCGCATGTCCGAGCCGCGATACGTCGAGGCCGAGGCCCAGGCGGTGCTGACCAGCTGTGACACCGTCAGCCCGCAAGCTGCGATCTGCTGCTTGAGCGCCTCGATGTCCTGCGCTTCGATGCGCGGGTGATTCGCCGCGGGCAGCGGGTCCTGCCAGAGCAATTCCTCGGCCGGCACTTCCGGCCCCAGGTAGCGCGCACGCGGGCCCATGTCGCGATGCGTGAGCTTGAACCAGGCGCGGGCGAAGGCCTCGGCGAAGGCGGCCGGATCGGCCAGGAAGCGGCGCGAGATCTTCTCGTAGGCGGGATCAAAACGCAGCGACAGATCGGTGGTGAGCATGGCCGGCCGGTGCTTCTTGCCGGGCTCGTGCGCATCCGGAATCGTCGCCGGCGCATCCTTGGCCACCCATTGATGCGCACCGGCCGGGCTCTTCGTCAGCTCCCACTCGCAGCCGAACAGATGGGTGAAGTAATCATGACCCCACTGCGCCGGCGTGCGCGTCCAGGTGACTTCCAGACCGCTGGTGATGGCATCGCCGCCCTTGCCGGAGCGGTAGCTGCTCTGCCAGCCGAAACCCTGCGCTTCGAGGTCGGCCGCTTCCGGCTCCGCGCCCACATGCCTGGCATCGCCGGCGCCATGCGCCTTGCCGAAGGTGTGGCCGCCGGCAATCAGGGCCACGGTCTCTTCATCATTCATGGCCATGCGCGCGAAGGTTTCGCGGATGTCGCGGGCGGCAGCCAGCGGATCAGGCTTGCCGTCCGGCCCTTCCGGGTTCACGTAGATCAGGCCCATCTGCACGGCGGCCAGCGGGTTTTCCAGCTGACGATCACCGCTGTAGCGCTGCTCACCACCGAGCCAGGACTTTTCCATGCCCCAGTACACGTCCTGATCGGGTTCCCAGACATCGGCGCGGCCGCCGGCGAAACCGAAGGTCTTGAAGCCCATGCTCTCCAGCGCGACGTTGCCGGTGAGAATCATCAGGTCCGCCCAGGAAATCTTGTTGCCGTACTTCTGCTTGATCGGCCAGAGCAGACGGCGCGCCTTGTCCAGATTGCCGTTGTCCGGCCAGCTGTTGAGCGGCGCGAAGCGCTGCTGGCCGCGACCGGCGCCGCCACGGCCGTCACCGCTGCGGTAGGTGCCGGCGCTATGCCAGGCCATGCGCACGAACAGCGGGCCGTAATGACCGAAGTCGGCCGGCCACCAGTCCTGCGAATCCGTCATCAAGGCCGCCAGATCCTTCTTCAGCGCCGCGTAGTCCAGACTCTTGAAGGCCTGCGCGTAATCGAAGGACTCGCCCATGGGATTGGACTGGTCGGAATGCTGATGCAGCAGATCCAGGCGCAGCTGATGCGGCCACCAGTCGCGGTTGCCGGTGCCGCCGCTGCCGGCGTGAAATGGGCATTTGCTCTCGTTGCTCATGACGTGTTCCTCGTTCTTCAGGACTGCGGGGTTCAATGCGAAATCGCGAAAGCCGCCAGGCGCTCGGCCAGTTCCCGATTCATCAGTACGTGGCCGGTGGCCGCGCAGATCAGCGACAGCTGCAGGGCGGCGCTCAGTCGGTGCAGGGACAGCTGCGCGGTGTTGCGGCGGATGGCGGCGATGGCGATGCTCATGGTCTGGCTCGGCGGCGGTGGTGATGCGCCTACCTTAGGCAGCGGCCATTGATTAGTGAAATTGATTGTTTCTGTTGTTTCGATAGTCATTGGTCATGTGCAGGACACGCCCGAGCCTTGCCGGCATTTGGCGAAACCCGAGCAATCCCCGACAATTGCGCGCTCTTTTGCCCAGCCCATGACCATGCCTGTCGATCTGCTGCTCGAACTCGGAACCGAAGACCTGCCCGCGCGCTACATGCAGCCCCTGGCGCAGGCGCTGCAGACCGGCCTGGTCGAGGGCCTGCGCCGGCGTGGCGTGACGCAAGGCGCCAGCCGCACCCTGGCCACGCCCCGGCGCATCGGCCTGCTGATCGAGGCCGTGGCCGAGCGCCAGCCCGACCAGACCCTGGAACGCTCCGGCCCGGCGCTGGCCGCGGCCTTCAAGGATGGCCAGCCCACGCCGGCGGCCCTGGGCTTTGCCAAATCCTGCGGCGTGGCCTTTGCCGAGATCGGTCAGAAGGACGGCAAGCTGCACTTCGCCAAGACCTCGCCCGGCCAGCCCACCGCGGCGCTGATCGCCGAGATTTTTGAAGAGACGCTCAAGCAGATGGACGAGCTGGTGCCCAAGCGCATGCGCTGGGGCAGCTCGGAGGAAACCTTCGTGCGTCCGGTGCAGTGGCTGTGCTGCCTGCTCGGCAGCGAGGTCGTACCGCTGCAGCGTTTCGGCCTTGCCAGCGGCCGGCTGACCTACGGCCACCGCTTCCACGCACCGGACGCGATCAGCCTGCGCAGCCCCGCCGAGTACGTCGAAGCGCTGAAGGAGGCTTACGTCTGGGCCGATGTGGCCTCACGCAAGGCGGAGATTCGCAAACAGATCGAAGCCGAGGCCGCGAAGCTCAAGGGTCATGCACGCATCACCGAAGACCTGCTCGATGAAGTGACCGCGCTGGTGGAATGGCCGGTGGCCATCACCGGCCATTTCGAGCAGCGCTTCCTGGAGCTGCCGCCGGAAGTGATCGTGGCCACGGTGGAAACCAATCAGCGCTACTTCACGGTGTTCGCCGACGCCGCGATGACGCAGCTCACCAACACCTTCATCACCGTTGCCAACATCGTCTCGCGCGATGTCGCGCAGGTGATTGCCGGCAACGAGCGCGTGGTGCGTCCGCGTCTCACTGATGCGCTGTTCTTCTATCAGCAGGATCTGAAGCAGCCGCTGGCGGCGTATGGCGAGAAGCTGGCGAGCATTACGTTTCAGAAGGACTTGGGCAGCACCGCCGCCAAGGTCGCGCGCATCGGAGCGCTCGCCGCACAGATCGCGGCCGAACTCAAGACCGATGCGGCATCCGCCACGCGCGCCGCACAGCTGTGCAAGAACGATCTCGTCACCAAGATGGTCTACGAGTTCCCCGAGCTGCAGGGCCTGATGGGCGGTTACTACGCCGCCAAATCCGGCGAGCCGGCGGCCGTGGCGCAAGCCATCCGCGAGCATTACCTGCCCACGCAGCAGGGCACGCCGATTCCGTCCGCGCGCGAAGGCCAGCTGGTGGCCCTGGCCGACAAGCTCGACTCGCTCGCCGGCATCTTCGCCATCGGCCAGAAGCCCACCGCCAGCAAGGACCCTTACGCACTGCGCCGCGCCGCCCTGGGCGTGCTGCGCATCTGCATCGAAGCGCAGCTGCCGCTGGATCTGCGCACGCTGCTGAAAGCCGCGCTGGATGCGCAGCCCGCCGGCAAGAAGGACGACAAGACCCTGCAGGAGCTGCTGGACTTCGTGCTCGAACGTCTGCGCGCCTATCTGGTGGGCAGCAGCGTGGACGGTCGCGAGATTGCGGTGGAGAGCTTCGAGGCGGTGCGCGCGATGAACATCGGCGAGCCCCTGGATCTGCAGCGCCGCGTGCTGGCCGTGCATCACTTCGCCGCCAATGCCGCCGCGCCGAATCTCGCCGCCGCCAACAAGCGCGTGCGCAACATCCTCAAGCAGGCCGGCGCCGTGAGTGAAACCATCGATGCCGCGCGCTTCGAGCACGCGGCGGAAAAGGCCCTGCACGCCAAGCTCGGCGAAGTCGAGGCGCGCAACGCCCAGGTCAGCGACTACACGCAGCAGCTGGTGAACCTCGCCTCGCTGCGCGAGAGTGTCGATGCCTTCTTCGAAGGCGTGATGGTCAACGCCGAAGACGCGGCCGTGCGCGCCAATCGCCTGGCCCTGCTCAAGCGCCTGGACGCGGCCTGCCGATCCGTAGCCGATCTGTCCCTGCTACCGGGGTGAGCCAACTCAAAGTGCCTTGAATGGCACCTTGAGTTGGCGAACGCCCGGCCAAGGATGGCCGGGCCGGGGTGCAATCAAGAAATGAAGTCACGCCAGGGACGGCGTCACGGCGCGTAGGGTGGCTTAGGCCGAAGGCCGTAACCCACCATGGACCTGCCAATGGCGGGTTACGCGGCTTGTCGCCGCTAACCCGCCCTACATGAGATGCCGATGAAAATCGTGGTGCTGGATCGAGACGGTGTGATCAACGAAGACTCGCCCGACTACATCAAGTCCGCCGCCGAGTGGCAGCCGATTCCCGGCAGCCTGGAGGCCATCGCGCGTCTGCATCAGGCGGGCTATCGGGTGTTCGTGGCCAGCAATCAGTCCGGCCTGAATCAGCAGCTGTTCGACTACGACGCCTTCAGCGCGATGAACGACAAGCTGCAGAAGCAGCTTGCGGAACTGGGGGGACGCATCGACGGCATGTTCTTCGCGCCCGATCATCCCGATCAGCCCACGGTCATGCGCAAGCCCGAGCCGGGCATGCTGCTGGACTTGGCGAGGCGGCTGGGCGTGGCGCTGGACAACGTCACCGTGGTCGGCGACTCGCTGCGCGACATCCGCTCCGCACGCGCCGCCGGTGCCCGGCCGGTGCTGGTGCGCACCGGCAACGGCCGCGAAACGGAAACCAAGAACGCAAGCGAGCTTGGCGGCGTGCGGGTGTTCGACAGCCTCGCCGATTATGTGAGCGTGCTGCTCACCGGCGGCGATCAGCGTCCGCAGACCGCGTAGTCTTCGCGACGGCGTTCGATCTCCACGCCCACGCTTTTCACATCCGCCACTGCGCCGGGCTTGTCGATGGCCAGACGCAGGGATTGGATGGCAAAGGCGTCGAACAGCTCACGCGCGATTTTTTCGGCCAGGGTTTCCAGCAGCTGCGGCTGGAAATCCTGCGCAATCTTCTTCACGCGCTGCGTGACCGCGTCATAGTCGATGGCATCGCGCACCTGATCACTGGCGGCGGCCTCGCGGGTGTCCACGCCAAGCTCCAGCTGCAGAATCAGCGGGCGCGGCAGCTGCCGCTCCCAGCCGTGCACGCCGATGATGGTTTCGACCTGCAGGCCGCGGATGAAAACCTTGTCCATGTCTTTAGCTGCTCTCGGGCGCGCGCAACTCGGCCAGCGGCCAGCGCGGGGTGGTGAAAATCCTGGCGGTGGCGAGACGGCCCTGCGCGCGGCGCGCCCAGCCGGTGTAAGCGATCATCGCGCCGTTGTCGGTGCAGAAAGCCTGGCGCGGGAAGAACAGCGCAAAGCCCTCGCGCTGTGCGAGCAGGCCGAGCTTTTCGCGCAGGCGCAGATTGGCACCGACACCGCCGGCCACCACCAGGCGCTTGAAGCCGGAATGCTTGAGTGCGCGCTGGCACTTGATGGCCAGGGTGTCGGTCACCGCTTCCTGGAAGGACGCTGCCAGATCGGCCTTGTCCTGTTCGCTGGCGTGCTTGGGCAGCGCGGTGAGCACGGCGGTCTTCAGGCCGCTGAAGCTGAAATCCAGGCCCGGGCGATCCGTCATCGGCCTGGGAAAGTCGTAACGCCGGCCATCGCCGGCCGTGGCCAGGCGCGCCAGCTCCGGGCCGCCCGGATACGGCAGGCCCAGGAGCTTGGCGGTCTTGTCGAAAGCCTCGCCCACGGCATCGTCCAGGCTTTCGCCCAGCAGCTCGTACTCGCCCACGCCGCGCACCGCCACCAGCAGGCTGTGGCCGCCGGAGACCAGCAGCGCCAGAAACGGGAACGCCGGTTTGTTTTCCTCCAGCATCGGCGCCAGCAGATGCGCTTCCATGTGATGCACGGCGATCAGCGGCAGGCCCAGCGCCGCCGCCATGCCCGCCGCCAGCGAGGCGCCGACCATCAGCGCGCCGATCAGGCCCGGGCCGGCGGTGTAGGCGATGCCGCCCAGTTCCTGCGGCTGCAGGCCGGCATCGGCCAGGGTGCCGCGCACCAGCTCGTGGATGCGGCTGACGTGGTCGCGCGAGGCCAGTTCCGGCACCACGCCGCCGTACTCGGCGTGCAGGCGGATCTGGCTGTGCAGGCGGTGCGCCAGCAGGCCACGCGCGCCCTCGTACACGGCGCAGGCGGTTTCATCGCAGGAGGTTTCGATGCCCAGAATCGGACGGTCCGGGGCGGTAGAGGCAGCAGTCATACCCGTATTGTACGAATCCGACCGCGCAACGTGATTGCACTTCGCCGGCGACGCAGGCTAGAATCGCCGCCCCTTATGGGCCTGTCTGCCCAATTTGTGTCCAATTTTCAAAGAGAGTGATTGCATGCCTTCCGTCCGCGTTCGCGACAACGAGCCTTTCGAAGTAGCCCTGCGCCGCTTCAAGCGCACCTGCGAAAAGGCTGGTGTCCTGACCGACCTGCGCAAGCATGAGTACTTCGAAAAGCCCAGCCAGGAACGCAAGCGCATGCGCGCCGCCGCGGTCAAGCGCCAGGCCAAGAAGGTTCAGCGCGAATCGAACCGGCGCATTCGCCTTTACTAAAGGCGGATTCGCGAGTGTCGTCCTGACCCGCACGTCGCCGCCTCGAAGACAGGCGGCGAGTGCCAAGTCCGAAGCACTCTTCAAGCCCCGGCCTCAAAACCGGGGTTTCGTCGTTTCTATCGATCTCACCGGAAGCCATCGCCATGTCCGATCTCAAGACCCGCATCAGTGAAGACGTCAAGACCGCCATGAAGGGCGGCGACAAGGCACGCCTGTCGGTGCTGCGCATGCTGCAGGCCGAGCTCAAGCAGCGTGAAGTCGTGGAGTCCATCGAGCTGACCGATGCCGTGGTGCAGGCGGCGGTGGAAAAGATGATCAAGCAGCGCCGCGATTCGGAAAGCCAGTTCCGCGCCGGCGGCCGTCCCGAACTGGCCGACAAGGAAGCCAGCGAAATCCAGCTGCTGATGGCCTATCTGCCGCAGCAACTCAGCGCCGAGGAAGTGGACGCCCTGATCGTGCAGGCCATCGCCGAAACCGGCGCCGCCGGCGGCAAGGACATGGGCAAGGTCATGGCCTGGATCAAGCCCAAGGCCCAGGGCCGTACCGACATGGGCAAGCTTTCCGGGCTGATCAAGGCGAAGTTGAGCTAATCTTGTAGGAGCGAGCCTGCTCGCGACCGTCGCGGGCAAGCCCGCTCTTACATCGTCATGGCCGGCCGGATTCCAGACGCCTTCCTTCACGACCTGCTCGCGCGCACGGATATCGTCGAGCTGATCGGCGCGCGCGTGGAACTCAAGCGCGCCGGCAAGGAATTCAAGGGCCGCTCGCCGTTCACCAACGAGAAGACGCCGTCCTTCTTCGTCTCGCCGCAGAAGCAGATGTTCTTCGACTTCTCCTCCGGCAAGAGCGGCACGGCGATCACCTTCCTCATGGAATACGACCGCCTGGGTTTTCCCGAAGCGGTGGAAGAACTGGCGCGCCGCGCCGGCGTGGAAGTGCCGCGTGAAGGCGGCAATGAGCCGCGCGTGGTGGTGGACGGTCCGCTCGACGCCCTGGCCGCCGCGCAGCGCTTCTTCACCGAGCGCCTGCGCCACGCCCCGACCGCCATCGAGTACCTGAAGAAGCGCGGCGTCAGCGGCGAGACCGCCAAGCGCTACGGCATCGGCTATGCGCCGGACAGCTGGGATGCGCTCACGCAGTTCCTGCAGAACCAGCGCCACGCCCTGGACGCCGGCCTGCTGATCGAGCGCGAGGGCAGCTCGGGGGTGTATGACCGCTTCCGCAACCGCGTGATGTTCCCGATCCGCGATACGCGCGGCCGGGTGATCGCCTTCGGCGGCCGCACGCTCGCCAATGATCCGGCCAAATATCTGAACTCGCCGGAGACCGTGCTCTTCCACAAGGGCCGCAATCTCTATGGCCTTTATGAAGCGCGCAGCGCCAGCACGGCCGCGCTGCCGTACCTGATCGTGGTCGAAGGCTATATGGACGTGGTGATGCTGGCGCAGTACGGCGTGCGCGAGGTGGTCGGCACCCTGGGCACCGCCACCACGCGCGAGCATCTGCAGCTGATCTTCAAGTCCACCGCCAAGGTGGTGTTCTGCTTCGACGGTGACCGCGCCGGCCGCGCCGCCGCCTGGCGCGCCCTGGAGCAGGTGCTGCCGGAAATGGCCGACGGCCGCGAGTGCGTGTTCATGTTCCTGCCCGAAGGCCAGGACCCGGACACCTATGTGCAGCAGATCGGCGCCGAGGCCTTCCGCCAGGAAGTCGAGCGCGCGCAGCCGCTCTCCCAGTTCCTGCTCGACGCCCTGCTCAAGCAGGCCAATGTCGGCAGTCTGGAGGGCCGCGCCAAGCTGCTGTCCCTGGCCAAGCCGCATCTGCAGCGCCTGCGCGCCGGCACCCTGCGCACCCTGCTGATCGACGAGCTGGGCCGGCGCATGCGCCTGAGCCGCGAGGACATCGAAGCCAGCCTGGGCAGCGAGACGCCGGCCGCCGCTGCAGCGCCCGCGCCGGCAGGCAAAACGCCGGAGCAGCTGCCGGTGTCCGCCAAACCGGTGCGGCGTGCCCTGCAGCTGCTGCTGGAAAAGCCCGAGCTGGCCGACCGCGTCGGCAATGTCGAGCTGCTGCTGCAATCCGAATTGCCAGGCCTGGAGTTCCTGCTGGAGGTGGTGGATTTCTTCCAGCTGCACCCGGGCGCGCGTGCCGCGCAGCTGCTGAGCTTTCTGGGCGAGGGCAAAAAAGCCGATGCCATCAGCCGCGTGCTGGCTTCCGACCTGAACGATCCGCAGCTGGGTCCCACGCTCGCCGCGAAAACCAGCGACGAGGCCGTGGAGCGGGAATTTCTGGACGTTCTGAACTATCTAAATGATCAGGCCCTGGCCGCCCGCCGCCGGCAGTTACAGGCCAAGGCACAGGACGGCAGCCTGAGCGAACCCGAGGCCCGTGAATGGCGGGCCCTGGCCGAGCGGACGCGTGGCTCTGGAAAATCGCCGCGCTAGACCCCACTTGATTTTCTGTATAATGCGCAGTTCCGCGCTATCCGCCGCTCGTCCGGCGGCCCGTATTGGTTCAAAGAGCATTGCATGGCCAACATTAATTCCGAGAAAGCCGAAAAAATCTCCGCCCTCGACAAGCAGGCGCAGAAGCAGTCGCAGATCAAGGTCCTGATCGCGCTGGGCAAGGAAAAGGCCTATCTGACTTACGCCGACGTCGCGGACCATCTGCCGGAAATCGTCGATACCGAGCAGATCGAAGACATCATCAGCATGATCCAGGCGATGGGCATCCCGGTTCACGAGGATGCCCCGCAGGAAGAAGAGCAGCTGTTCTCCGAACCGGCGGTGGTGGCCACCAACGAGGAAGAGGAAGACGCGGCGGAAGAAGCCGCCGCCGCGATTGCCGCGCTGGACGATCAGTTCGGCCGCACCACCGACCCGGTGCGCATGTACATGCGCGAGATGGGCAGCGTGGAGCTGCTGGACCGCGAAGGCGAAATCCGTATCGCCAAGCGTATCGAGGAAGGCCTGAACGAAGCCATGTTCGCCATGGCGCAGTACCCGGAGACGGTGGCCATCCTGCTGGAGTCCTACGAGAACTCCAAGCTCGGCAAGAAGCGTCTGGCGGACATCGTCACCGGCTTCTTCGACCCCAATGCCGTGGAAGAGGCCGCGCCGGAACTGCCGGAAGAGCTGCCCGAGGAAGAGGAAGAGGAAGAAGAGGAAAGCGGCGACGGTGAAGAGGAAGAAACCGTCGACACCGGTCCGGACCCGGTGATCACCGCCGAGAACTTCGCCGAGCTGCAGCGCCTCTACGACAAGGCCTGGGACGCCCTGGTCAAGCTCGGCAGCGCGCACCCCAAAACGCAGGCCAAGCGCGAGGCGGTGGCCACGCACATCATGACCTTCAAGCTCTCGCCGAAGATCGTCGACGAGATCACGCAGAACCTGCGCGCCAAGATCGAAGTCATCCGCAACACCGAGAAGGCCATCATGCGCATCTGCGTGGTGGACGCCGGCATGTCGCGCGAGGAATTCCTCAAGGTCTACCGCGAGAGCAATGGCTCCACCAGCCCGGACTGGGTGCAGAAGCTGATCCGCGCCAAGCGCAAGTATTCCTCCGAGCTCAATGCCCGCCAGGAAGAGATTTATGCGCTGCAGGAACACCTGCGCAAGATGGAAGGCGACAACCTGATCGCGCTCGACGAGATCAAGGACATCAACCGCCGCATGAACGTCGGCGAGGCCAAGGCCCGCCGCGCCAAGAAGGAAATGGTGGAGGCCAACCTGCGTCTGGTGATCTCCATCGCCAAGAAGTACACCAATCGCGGCCTGCAGTTCCTGGACCTCATCCAGGAAGGCAACATCGGCCTGATGAAGGCGGTGGACAAGTTCGAATACCGCCGCGGCTACAAGTTCTCCACCTACGCCACCTGGTGGATCCGTCAGGCCATCACCCGTTCCATCGCCGATCAGGCGCGCACCATCCGCATCCCGGTGCACATGATCGAAACCATCAACAAGCTCAACCGCATCAGCCGCACGATGCTGCAGGAAATGGGCCGCGAACCCACGCCCGAAGAGCTGGCCAAGAAGATGGAGATGCCCGAGGACAAGATCCGCAAGGTGCTGAAGATCGCCAAGGAACCGATCTCCATGGAGACGCCGATCGGCGACGACGAGGATTCGCACCTCGGCGATTTCATCGAAGACACCGCCGCCGTGTCGCCGCAGGAAGCTGCCACCGCGCAGTCCCTGGCCGAGGCCACGCACCAGATCCTCGGCTCGCTGACGCCGCGCGAGGCCAAGGTGCTGCGCATGCGTTTCGGCATCGACATGAACACCGACCACACCCTGGAAGAGGTCGGCAAGCAGTTCGATGTCACCCGCGAGCGCATCCGCCAGATCGAGGCCAAGGCGCTGCGCAAGCTGCGTCATCCGAGCCGCGCGAATTATCTGCGCAGCTTCCTCGACGAGTAGTGCGGTGATCGGCCTGGGGGGCCCCAGCCCCAGGCGTTCGCCGGGCAAGGAATGCCACTGGCATTCCTTGAAAGCCCCGCCTCACTCTGCGCAGCTTCCTCGACGAGTAAGCCAGGGCGCAAAGAAAAAGCCCCGCGATTGCGGGGCTTTTTCATGCTCGCTTGCAGCGCGGCGATCAGTAGACGCCGGGGCCGAACAGCAGGCGCACACCGACGCGGGCGTCGCTGATGTTGAGCTTGTTGCTGTTCTCGTCTTCCAGGTCGGACTCGCGGTAGTCCGCGAACACGCCGAACTGGCGGTTGAGCTGCAGCAGGCCGCCGACGGTGAACTCCACGCCGTCCACGGTGCCGTTGTCATCCAGGTTCACATAGCCCACCTGACCGTACAGCGAGAGCATCGGCGGCAGATCCACTTCCACACGGCCATGCACGCCAAAGCCCGTCAGCTCGGACTTGCCGTTGCCGTTGGCATCCAGGGTCAGATCGATGTACTCGCCCACCGCGCCGAAGCGGACCGGGCCCGGCGTCATCCAGCTGCCGCCGATGCGCAGCTGATCGACGTCGATATCGCTGTCGCTGAGCTTGGAGGACTGATACTCGGCATTGAAACGCAGGCCGGTGTTGGCCAGCGGCGCCGTGATGCGCGCGCCGAAACCATCGCCATCATCATCGGCGGTGAGGCCGCTGAAGGCATCGGTGGCTTCGAGCTTGGTCTGCGGGATGTAGTAAAGGTCCACGCCGATCGGCGGAACCTGATAACCCGGGGCAGCCATCGCGGCGCAGGGCAGGGACAGCAGAGGCAACAGCCACAGCTTCTTGTTCATTCGGACTTCCCTCGTTGACAAATGCGTGCCCTGTCCGGGCATCGGGTTATTGGAGTCTAGATCGCACAGCTGAACACAAGGCGAATAGTTTAACCGCCTGCGCAGAGCACCGAAGACGAAACAGGCGCCTTGCGGCGCCTGTTTTTGCCCAGCGATGTAGCTACGCCGATTATTTCGTGCCCGAGTGCACAGTCGGCGTATACAGCGGGCTGTCCTGCAGCGAGAAGTAGTTCGCCAGCGCCTTGATCTCGGCATCGCTCAGGCCTGCGGCCTGGGCGCCCATGATCGGATTCTTGCGTGCGCCGCTCTTGTAGTCGTGCAGCGCGCGTTCCAGGTAGTTGTCGTACTGGCCGGCCAGCACCGGATAAGTGGGTGCAATCGGCTTGGCGCCGTTGGGACCATGACAGGCGGAGCAGATCGCGGCCTTTTCCGGAGCGGCGACCGATTCGGCCGCCAGCGCCGCCGTGGCGGGCAGCAGGCCGAGGAGAGCGTAGGTGATGAGCTGCTTCATGACGATCCTTTACGGGTGCTTCGGCGCGGTGGCGATGAAGGCGGCGATGTCGGCGATGTCCTGATCCGACAGCGAAGCAGCCTGGGCATGCATGGTGCCGTGACTACGCTCACCGGACTTGTAGGCCGTCAGCGCCGCGCCAATGTATTCCGCCGACTGACCGCCGATCTTGGGCACGCGGTAAGTGGGATAGACATTGTTGTACTTGGGAATGCCGTGGCATCCCATGCAGGTGTTGGCCTTGACGCGGCCGGCATCGACATTACCCGCCGCGGCCTGCGCGACCGGCGCGAACAGCGCCACCGCCAGCGGGGCGGTCAGGGCCAACAAGCCCCGAAGCGCGAATTTCATAGCGAAGACTCCCCAGACGTATCGTTTGAATCGGACCGAAGCGGCATGAAAGCCGCGTTATGTTCGGGGAAATGTTGCTCCCGGTCAACGCGCCGGGGCGGGCTTTGTCCTAGCAGCGGACCGGCCGCGCTGGAGTCCGTCATCATCCACCTGTTAACCTGCGCCGCATTCCCGCTCTCCTTACGCCTGCCACGCTGATGCGCGACGCTCCGGCCTTCCTCCCTACGTATTGCCGCAGGCCGGGCGCATGCTGAAGCGTCGCTTGCGTCCAGCCCCGCGCCTGAGCGGCCAGGAGTTCGCGGCCATCGACCTGGGCTCCAACAGCTTTCACATGCTGGTCGCGCGCATGAGCGGCGGCGAACTGCAGGTGATCGACCGCTTGCGCGAACCGGTGCGTCTGGCCGAAGGCCTGGACGGTGGTGGCAGCCGCAATCTGCGCACTGACGTGGCGCAGCGCGCGCTGAACTGCCTGCGGCGTTTCGGCGAACGTCTGCGCGGCATTCCCGCCGCGCATGTGCGCGCGGTGGGCACCAACACCATGCGCAAGCTCGCCGCCAACAGCGGCTTCCACGCCGAAGCCGAGGCGGCGCTGGGCCACTCCATCGAAATCATCGCCGGCCTGGAAGAAGCGCGCCTGGTCTATCGCGGCGTGATTCACGGCCGCGGCCGCGCGCATCCGCGTCGCCTGGTGGTGGACATCGGCGGCGGCAGCACCGAGCTGATCATCGGCCGCGGCGAAGAACCCCGGCTGATGGAATCGGTGTCGCTGGGCTGCGTGGTGCACACGCGCAAATTCTTCGAGGACGGCCGCATCAGCGAGGCGCGCTTCAAGCGCGCGCGCCTGGCCGCCGGCGTGGAACTGGAATTCCTGCAGCAGCCGTATCGCAAGGCGGGCTGGGATGTCGCCATCGGCTCCTCCGGCACCATCCGTGGCATCTGGCGGGTGATGAAGGAGCAGGGCTGGAGCGACGAGCACCTCACGCGCGAAGGCCTGGAGCAGGTGATCGCGCTGGCGCTCAAGCGCAAGGACATCGGCGACATCGACTTTCCCGGGCTGCGCGAAGACCGGCGTCCGGTGTTCATCGGCGGCCTGGCGGTGCTGGCCGGCGTGTTCGACACGCTCGACATCCGCCGCATGGAAACCTCCGACCGCGCCCTGCGCGAGGGCCTGCTCTACGATCTGATCGGCCGCCTGAGCGATCACGATGTGCGCGAGCAGGCGGTGGCGAGCATGGCCGAGCGCTACGGCGTGGATCTGGTGCAGGCGGAAAATCTGGAGCGCACCGCGCTTCAGATTCTCGATCAGGTCGGCGAGGCCTGGGATCTGGAACCGCATCTGGCCGGACAGTTCCTGCGCTGGGCGGCGCGCCTGCACGAGGTGGGGCTGGTGATCACCCACAACGGCTACCACAAGCATGGCGAATACATCGTCCGCCACAGCGATCTGGCCGGCTTTTCACAGACCGATCAGAAAGCGCTCGCGGCCCTGGTGCGCCTGCATCGCGGCAAGTTCGCGGCCGGTGCGCTGGCCGAGCTGCCGCAGAACTGGGTGGAGCCGCTGCGCTATCTGGCGATGATCCTGCGCCTGGCCTATCTGCTGCACCGCTCGCGCGCCGCCGATCTGAAACCGCCGCTGCGGGTGCAGGCCACGCGCCGGACCCTGGACCTGCAGTTCACGCGCAAGCACTGGCTGGACGAGCATCCGCTGACGCGCGCCGATCTGGAGCGCGAAGCGGCCCATCTGGAAACCTTGCCGATGAAACTGCGGCTGGCCTGAAAGCGCTCAGCCTTCTTCCATCAGGCGCTGCTGCACCGGCTTGCCTTCGATCTTCTCCGGACGCTGATACGAGCCGTCGGCCTGCAGCAGCCAGCTCTGCGCGCTGTCGGCCAGATACGCCTGCAGATCGATCAGGATGCGCTCGCGCAGCTTCTTGTCGAGCACCGGGAAGGCCACTTCCACGCGCTTGAACAGATTGCGTTCCATCCAGTCGGCACTGGACAGATACATCTCGGCCTCACCGCCGTTGGCGAAGTAGTACACACGGTGGTGTTCCAGAAAACGCCCCACCACCGAGCGCACGCGGATGTTTTCCGACAGCCCCTTCACGCCGGGCCGCAGCGAGCACATGCCGCGCACGATCAGCTCGATCTGCACCCCGGCCTGCGAGGCGCGGTAGAGTGCCTGGATCATCTCGGCCTCCACCAGCGAGTTCATCTTGGCGATGATCTGCGCCGGCTTGTGCTTCTTCGCGTTCTCGATCTCGCGTTCGATCTTGGCGTGCAGCTGCTTGGCCAGGGTGAACGGCGATTGCAGCAGACGGTTGAGCTTGGTGACCTTGCCCAGACTGGTGAGCTGCAGGAACACCGCGTGCACGTCCTTGCCGATGGCGGCGTCGGCGGTGAACAGGCCGTAATCGGTGTACTGGCGCGCGGTGCGCGGATGGTAGTTGCCGGTGCCCAGGTGCACGTAGTTGCGCAGCGCGCCGGTGTCCTCGCGACGCACCACCAGGCACATCTTGGCGTGGGTCTTGTAGCCGACCACGCCGTAGACCACGTGCGCGCCCACGTCCTGCAGCTTTTCGGCGAGGTCGATGTTGTTGGCCTCGTCGAAGCGCGCGCGCAGCTCCACCACCACCGTCACTTCCTTGCCGGCGCTGGCGGCTTCCACCAGGGCATCGACGATGGCCGAGCGATCACCGGTGCGATACAGGGTCTGCTTGATCGCCAGCACCTTGGGATCGCGCGCGGCCTGACGCAGGAACTCCACCACCGGCGCGAAGGCATCGTAAGGGTGATGCAGCAGCTGATCGCGCTCGCGCATCGCGGCGAACAGATCGCCGGCCAGGGCCTTGGGCACGCGCGGATTGAAGGGCGCGTACTTCAGATCGTTGCGATCGATCAGATCGGGAATCGCCATCAGGCGATGCAGGTTCACCGGGCCGTTGACCTGGTAGACGTCCTCGACATTGAGCTGCGCCACCTCCATCAGATAGCGCCAGAGTTGTTCCGGACAGTTGTGCGCCACTTCCAGACGCACGATATCGCCCCACTGGCGCTGCGACAGTTCGCCTTCCAGGGCCTCCATCAGATCCTTGGCTTCTTCCTCGTCCACCAGCAGATCGGAATTGCGCGTGAGGCGGAACTGGTAGCAGCCGCTGGCCTCCATGCCGGGGAACAGCTCGTCCACATAGGCGTGAATGACGCTGGACAGGAACACGAAGTCGTACGGTCCGCTGCCAGCCACCTCGCGCGGAATCTGGATCAGACGCGGCAGCGCACGCGGCGCCTGCACGATGGCGTAACCGGTGTTGCGGCCGAAGGCATCCTTGCCGGAGAGCTGGACGATGAAGTTCAGCGACTTGTTGAGAATGCGCGGAAAGGGATGCGCGGGATCCAGGCCGATGGGCGAGAGCACCGGCAGCAGCTCGTTCTGGAAATACTGGCGCAGCCAGCCATCCTGCTCGGCGGTCCATTCGCTGCGCCGCACGAAGCGGATCTTTTCCTTCTCCAGCGCCGGAATCAGCACCTCGTTGAACACCCGGTACTGCTCGGCGACCAGGGCATGCGCGCGGCTGGCGATGGCCACCAGGGTTTCGGCGGGGCTCAGGCCATCGGCGCCGCGATTGCCGGGGTTGAGCTCGGCCATCTGCTGCAGGCCGGCGACGCGGATCTCGAAGAACTCATCGAGATTGGCGCTGGAGATGCACAGGAACTTCAGGCGTTCCAGCAGCGGCACGGCCTCGTCCAGGGCCTGCGCCAGCACCCGGCGATTGAATTCCAGCAGCGAGAGTTCGCGGTTGAGGTAAAGATCGGCGGGCTGGAATTCCAGCTCCGGCGGGGCGTTGCTCATGATCCGGTCTGCTGCGGCAAAAACGGGGATTCAGTCTATGACAGCCGGATGAATCGCAGGTTACAAGGCCGGCCCGGCGGCAGCGATGCGCCGCAAAAAGGCCAGCAGCGGCAGATTCACCGCCTGTGGATGGGTGAGATTGGCGGCATGGGCGGCGCCTTCGATCAGCACCACGCCCTCGCCGCGCGGCAGGCCCTCGCGCAGGGCCTGGGCCTGCGCCGGCTCGATGGCGGTATCGCGGCTGCCGTGGATGACCAGGGCCGGGCAGCGGATCTCACTCAGCCGCGGCCGCAGATCATCGCGCTCCAGCAGGCAGCGGCCCGGCTCACGGATCGTCGCATGCGGACGCGCCCGCCACTTGGCGATCCAGCGCGCGTTCTCCGCCGGATCGTCGATGATGATGGTGGCGATGGTCTGCGCCAGCGCATCGACCGGCCCGACGCTGGCCCAGGTGTCGAGCAGCTGCCGGTAGGCGGCGCGCTTGTCCTCGTGCTCGGGGCCGGCCTGCGTGTCGATCAGCACCAGGGCCTGCACGCGCTGCGGCGCCAGCAGCGCCGCCCGCAGCGACAGATAACCGCCCTGCGACATGCCGGCCAGCACCGCGCGTTCGATCTGCAAGTGATCCAGCAGCGCCAGCGCGTCCCGCGCCGAATCCCAGTAGGTGAAGGGCTGGCCGTCGAACTCGCTGCGGCCGAAGCCGCGCTGGTCCCAGCTGATCACGCGAAACTCGCCGCGCAGGGCCTCGCGCTGCGCGGCGAACATCTCCTGATCCATCAGAAAGCCGTGACTGAACAGCACCGGCAGGCCCGGCCCGCCGGTATCTTCAAACTGGATCGTCTGACCGTTCAGCTGCACCTGCGGCATGGGCTTTCTCCTTCTTGCTGTTTTTCTGGTGGCGGGCCAGCAGCTCGGGCTGATGCTGCTGCAGCCAGCGGTACTGCAGCGCGTAGCGCGCCACCTTGGCGACATCGCGCAGATAGCCGGCGTTGACCGCGCCGCCGAGCACCGCGCCCAGCACCGGCATCACGCCAAGCGCCTTGCGCCGGCCCAGGTTCAGGCCCACGCGCTGCGCCAGGGTCTTCAGGCTCAGCTGCGCGGCCTCCTTGGCCAGCTCGCGTTCGGCGACACGCTCCACGCCGTCGCGCCAGGCGGCTTCATAGAGTTCGCCGCCCTCTTGCAGCGCCTGCCAGGCGCTCTGTTTTTCTTCCAGGGAATTGGCCGAGGCCAGCGCGAACACGCCGATGGCCAGGCTCTGCCCGGACTCGCCGCGCCAGTCCTCGCCGTAGCAGAAGGCGCTGCGATGGATGGTGCGCAGCGCCAGCGTCAGCAGCGTGGGCACGTCGACCACCATGCCCGCCGCACCGGCCACGCCGAACAGCGTGCCGCTGCTGCCGGCCAGGGCCATGGCGCGCCATTCCACGCGCCGCGCCTGACGGTCGCAGTCGGACAGCGGCAGTTGCGCCATCGCCGCCAGCGTGTCCACGCCGGCGGCGCGCAATACATCACGCTGCGCCGCGCTCCAGGACGCCGCCTGATCCGCGCCGCGCAGCACCGCGCGCAGCGCCGCCACCGGCACCAGATGCTGCGCGGCATAGGCGGCAATGCGCGAAGGCGGCGCCATCACCCGCGTGCCCCAGTCCGGCTGATCGTTCAGCCAGCGCTGCAGCTCGCGCCACTGCTGCTGCTCGTAGCTCTCGCGTTTCTTGCTTGCGCTCATGGCAGGACTGTAGCCGGAAACGCCGCGCGTGGCGCAAGCCCGTTATGCTGCGCGCCATGTGCCTGATCGCCCTCGCCCTGAATGCGCACCCGCGCTACCGCCTGGTGCTGGCCGCCAATCGCGATGAATTCCACGCCCGCCCCACCGCGCCGGCCGCGAGCTGGGACGATGCGCCGCTGATTTTCGGCGGTCGCGATCTGCTGCAGGGCGGCGGCTGGCTGGCCCTGCATCGCGACGGCCGCTGGGCGGCGGTGACCAATGTGCGGCGCATGGAGCCGCGCGATCCAGATGCGCCCTCGCGCGGCGAGCTGGTGGCCGGCTATCTGCGCGAGCCGCTGAATCCCGCGCAGTGGGCGGACACGCTCGCGCCACGGGCGCCGCGCTACGCCGGCTTCAACCTGCTGCTGGGCGATGCGCAAGGCGCGCACTACGCCAGCAATGCGCCGCTGTATCGCAGCGCGCCGCTGGCACCCGGCATCCACGCGGTGAGCAATGCCAGCCTGGACACACCCTGGCCCAAGCTGCTGCACCTCAAGGCCGCGCTCGCGCGCTGGTGCGCGCGGGGCGAACAAGACCCCCAGGCGCTGTTCACGGCGCTGGCCGATCCGCGCGAGGCCGAGTCCTTCGAACTGCCCGACACCGGCGTGGGCCTGGAGCGCGAGCGCTTTCTCTCGCCGGCCTTCATCCGCGGCGCCGAGTACGGCACGCGCGCCAGCACCGTGCTGTGCATCGACCACGCGCATCGTGCGCATTTCATCGAACGCCGCTTCGGGCCGGAGGGCGTGGCGCAGGGCGAGACGCAGCAGACGCTGGCGCTGCTGCCCGCCTAAGACCGAATTGTTTGTCGTTTTTTTGCTGGCGCGCCGTGCACGCGCACGACTAGCATTCCGCCATGCCCCAGCTGCCCGCCGCCCCGGAAATGACCCGCGCCTATCTGGCTTCCGATGCCAGCTATGACGGCGTGTTCTACCTGGGCGTGAAGACCACCGGCATCTTCTGCCGGCCCTCCTGCCGCGCGAAGAAACCCTTGCCGCGCAATGTCGAATTCTTCGCCACGCCCAGGCAGGCCAGCTTCGCCGGCTACCGTCCCTGCAAGCGCTGCCGGCCGCTGGAAGCGCCGGGCAAGCCGCCGGCCTGGGCGGCCCAGCTGATCGAAGCCATCGAGCGCGATCCGGGCACGCCGATCCGCGAATATCAGCTGCGCGCCCGCGGCCTGGACCCGGCACGCGTGCGGCGCTTTTTCCAGAACCATTACGGCATGAGCTTCGCCGCCTATTGCAGAGGACGTCGCATGAGTACCGCCTTTCATGACATCCGCCAGGGCCATCGTGTCGAGGACATCGCCCTGGGCAGTGGCTTTGCTTCGGCCAGCGGTTTTCGCGCCGCCTACGGCAAGACCTTCGGCGACGCACCGGGCAAGGCGACGGCGGAGCCGATCCGTCTGGCCTGGCTGGACAGCCCGCTGGGCCCGCTGGTGGCGGCGGCCAATGATCAGGGCCTGCTGCTGCTGGAATTCACCGAGCGGCGCATGCTGGACAAGCAGTTCGACGCGCTGCGCCGGTATTTCGGCTGCGCCATCGTGCCGGGCGAACATCCTTATCTCACGCAGATCCGCCGCGAGCTGGACGAATACTTCGCGGGCCGGCGCCGCGACTTCGACGTGCCGCTGGTGTATCCGGGCAGCGAGTTCCAGCGCTCGGTGTGGCGTGCGCTGCTCACGATTCCCTACGGCCAGACCTGGTCTTACGAAGCGCTGGCGCAACACGTGGGCCGCGCCGGCGCCTGCCGCGCAGTGGGCACCACCAACGGCCTGAACCGTCTGGCCATCGTCGTGCCCTGCCACCGCGTGGTAAACAAGAGCGGCAAGCTCGGCGGCTACGGCGGCGGCCTGTGGCGCAAGCAGCGCCTGCTGGAGCTCGAAGGCGTAACGCTCTGAAGCCAAGCGCGGCGCAAGCCGCGCTGGCTTATCCTTGTCGGCCTTTCTGGCGGCGGAAGAACGCGCACATGAGCGAGTGGCTCGACGTTTTGTGGCTGGGCATCATCGAAGGCGTCACCGAATTCCTGCCCATCTCCTCCACCGGCCATCTGCTGATTGCCGAACACTGGCTGGGCGCGCGCTCCGAGCTGTTCAATGTCGGCATCCAGGCCGGCGCCATGCTCGCCGTGCTGCTGATCTATCGCGAGCGTCTGCTGACGCTGCTGCTGGGCCTGCACCAGCGCGACAACCGCGACTACATCGCCAAGCTCTGCGCGGCGTTTCTGGTCACCTGCGTGGGCGGTCTGGCCGCCAAGAAGCTGGGCCTTTCCCTGCCCGAGACCGTGCAGCCGGTGGCCTGGGCGCTGATCATCGGCGGCATCGCCATCCTGCTGATCGAGCGTCATGCCGAACGCCTGCCGGTGTCCGCGCAGCTCACCTGGAAGATCGCGCTGATCGTCGGTGCCGCGCAGATACTCGCGGCGGTGTTTCCCGGCACCTCCCGTTCGGCGGCGACGATTTTCGCGGCGATGCTGGCGGGGCTGAATTCGCGTCCGCAGGCCACCGAGTTCGCCTTCCTGCTCGGCATTCCCACCATGTTCGCCGCCAGCGGGTATGAATTCCTGAAACTGGCCAAGGCCGGCGCCCTGCATCAGGAAAACTGGAGCCTGTTCGGCTTCGGCTTGCTGGTCTCGGCGGTGGTGGCCTTCATCGCCGTGAAGTGGCTGCTGCGCTATGTGCAGAGCCACCGCTTCACGGTCTTCGCCTGGTATCGCATCGCGCTGGGCGCAGCGCTGCTGGTGCTGCTGCCGGCCTGATCACTCGGCGGCAGCGGCGGGTGCGCCGCCCTGCGGACGCCGGGTGAACCAGACCGCGCCCACCAGAATCAGACACAGCCAGGCGCCCAGCCAGAAGAAATCCAGCGCCGATTTCAGATAGGCCTGCGCCGAAAGCGTGTGCGCCAGCACCGCCTGCGCCTGTGTCGCATCCAGGCCCAGGCTCTGCAGCTGCTGCAAGGGCAGCTGCAGCTGCGGCTGATAAATGCTGGAGGTGTCCGCCAGGCGTGTCTGGTGAAAGGCGGCGCGATCGTCCCAGAGCGTGGTCACCATCGAGGTCGCGAAGCTGCCGGCGGTGATGCGCAGGAAGTTCGACAGACCGGAGGCCGCCGGCACCTGCTCCGGCGGCACGCCGTCGAGCAGGATGCTGATCATGGCCACGAAGAAGGTCGCCATGCCCACACCCTGCACCAGCATCGGCAGCACAAAGGCGCTGAAGCTGGCGTCGGCGGTGTAACCGGCGCGCATGAAATACGAGACCGCATAAGCCAGCAGCGAGATGGACGCGAAGATGCGCGCGTCCACGCGGGCGATATTGCGCCCCACCAGTGGCGATACCGCCACCGCCACCAGACCCGCCGGCGCCGCCACCAGACCGGCCCAGGTGGCGTTGTAGCCCACCCAGGTCTGCATCCATAAGGGCTGCAGCACCACCGCGCCGAAGAAGGCCGCATAGCCCAGACAGAACACCGTGGTGCCCAGCGTGAAATTGCGCCGCCGGAACAGCGACAGATCGACGATGGGATGCGCCTCGCCCAGCTCCCAGATGATGAAGGCGACAAAGCCGATGCCCGCGACCAGACTCAGCAGCACGATCTGCGGCGAGTCGAACCAGCCGGCATCCTTGCCGGTGTCGAGCATGATCTGCAGGCAGCCCACCCACACGATCAATAGACTCAGGCCCACCACGTCCACCGGAATCCTGCGCATCGGCGTTTCGCTGCGCCGCAGGCCCTGCCAGCAGATCGCGGCGCAGAACAGCCCCACCGGGATATTGATGAAGAAGATCCAGGGCCAGCTGTAGTTGTCGGAAATGAAGCCGCCGAGGATGGGGCCGCAGACCGGCGCCACCAGCGTGGTCATCGACCACAGCGCCAGCGCCACGCCGCGCTTCTCCGGCGGAAACAGGCCCAGCAGCAGGGTCTGCGAACCGGGAATCATCGGTCCGGAGGTGGCGCCCTGCAGCACGCGGAACAGAATCAGCGAGGGCAGGCTCCAGGCCACGCCGCAGAGAAACGAGGCGAGCGTGAACATCAGCACCGACATCACGAAGGTGCGCACCACACCAAAGCGCTGCATCAGCCAGCCGGTGAGCGGCACCGAGATGCCATTGGCCACCGCAAACGAGGTGATCACCCAGGTGCCCTGATCGGGTGAAACGCCGAGATTGCCGGCGATGGTGGGGATCGAGACGTTGGCGATGGTGGTGTCCAGCACCTGCATGAAGGTCGCCAGGGCCAGCGCCGTGGCGATCATGCCGCGCGACAGCGGCGGCGATGCGCCCGCCGCGGGGCTGGCAGCGCCTGCGCTCACGCGCCGGACCTGCCACTGTTGGCGGCGATGATCGCCTGGATGTGCTGCTCCACCTCGGCATCGTTCTGCGCGGCGGCCTGCGCCTGCGGCGCGGCACGGCTGCGCAGCTGCCTGGCCAGGGTGCTGCCGGACTGATCGTGCACGTCGATCTCCACGATCATCGACAGGCCCACACGCAGCGGATGCTCGCTGAGCTGCTTTTCATCCAGCGCGATGCGCACCGGCAGGCGCTGCACGATCTTGATCCAGTTGCCGCTGGCGTTCTGCGCGGGCAGCAGCGCGAAGGCGCTGCCGCTGCCGGCGGCCAGGCCCGCGACGTGACCGTGATAATCCACGCCGCTGCCGTAGTAGTCCGCGTGCAGACGCACCGGCTGGCCGACGCGCACGTCCTTGAGCTGCACTTCCTTGAAGTTGGCGTCCACCCAGGCCTGTTCCAGCGGCACCACCGCCATCAGCGGCGCACCGGCATTGATGCGCGCGCCGATCTGCACGCCGCGCCGCGCGATCACGCCGGACACCGGCGCCACGATGCGCGTGCGCTGCAGGGCCAGCGCCGCTTCGCGCACGCGCGCGGCGGCGGCGAGCACCTGCGGATGATGCGCGACATCGGTGTGATCGATCTGCGCCGTGGTGCTGGCCAGCTGCTCGCGCGTCGCCGACAGCGAGGCATTGAGCTGCGCCACCAGATCGCGGGCATGCGTCAGTTCCTCGGCCGAGATCGCGCCATCGGCCGACACCGCCTCGCGACGCTTGAGATCGGACTGCGCGCCGCGCAGCGCCACCTCGCGCTCGCGCTGCTGCGCACGCAGACCGTCGGCCTGCGCGAACAGCGCGCGCACCTGACGCACGGTGCGGCCCAGCTCGGCCTCGGCGCCGGCCAGCGCCAGCTGCGCATCGGCCGGATCGAGCTGCACCAGCAGCTGCCCGCGCTCGACGTGCTGGGTGTCGTCCACCGCCACGCTGAGCACCGTGCCGCCGACCGAGGCGCTGATCTGCACGATGTCGCTGGATACGTAGGCATCGTCGGTGCTCACGTACCAGCGGCCATGCACGAACCACCACAGGCCGTAGCCGCCGAAGACCAGCAGCAGAACCACCGCCAGAATCAGCAGACGGCGGCGACGCGGATTGGGCGCGGCGGGAGCGGCGCCAGAAGCAGGAGTGGTGTTCATGAGCGGGGCGTGCCGCTGACCGCGGCCTGTTGAGTGTCGGAATGGAAGCTGCCGCCGAGCATCAGCAGCAGGCTGACGCGGCTGGTGATCAGCTGGCAGCTGCTGTCGAGCAGCTCGCGCTGCGCGCCCAGGGTCTGCAACTGCAGGTCCAGCACCGGCAGACGTGAGCCCAGGCCCGCGCCATAGCGTTGCTGCGCCAGCTGCTGCGCGCGCTGCGCGGCCTGCACGCGGTTCTGCTGCTGGGCGAGTTGCTGTTCCAGCGAACTCACCTGGCTGAGCTGATCGGCGACATCGCGCACCGCGTCGAGCACGGTCTGGTTGTATTGCGCCACCACCAGATCCAGCTGCGCGGTGGCGCCGCGATAATCGGCGCGCAGACGCTGCGAATCGAACAGCGGCAGATGCAGACCCGGCCCGGCGCCGTAGCCGGCGCTGGCAGCCTGCAGCAGCTGGTCCAGACCCACCGACTGGTAGCCGGCAAAAATCTTCAGGCTCACATCCGGATAGAAGGCCGCCCGGGCGGCGTCACGGCCGGCGCCGGCGGCGTCCACGCGCGCGCGCGCCGCCAGCACATCGGGCCGGTGCGCGAGCAGATCGATGGGCAGCTGCTCGGGCAGGGGCAAGGCCGCGTCGAGCTTGAGCTGCGGCCGCTTCAGCTGCGCATAGGCATCCGCGCCATGGCCGCTGAGCGCGGCGAGGCGATGCACCGCCAGCTCGCGCGCAGTCTGTGCCTGCTGCAGCTGCACCTGTGCCTGCGCCAGCTGCGCCTGCGCGTTCTGCAGCTGCAGCGCGTTGTCGAGTCCAGCCTGCAGGCGCTGCTGCGAAAGCTGCAGCTGCGTCTGGCGCTGCGTCAGGCTCTGCGTGGCGATATCGATCAGACCGTAGGCGCGATGCAGATCGACGTAGGCCTGGGCGATGGCGCCGGCCAGGGCCAGACGTGCGGCTTCGTGGTCCAGCACCACGGCCTGCTGCTCGCCGCGCGCCTGACGCAGCAGATCGGCCTGCCGCCCCCAGAAGTCGAGATCCCAGTTGAGATTCAGGCCCAGATCGGCGAACCAGTAGGTGCCGCCGCCATGCGGATTGAAGCCGCTGGCGGCCGGCGGATAGATGTAGTTCTCCGAGAGCCGCTGGCGCTGCACGCTGCCGTCCAGCGCATAACGCGGCTTGCCGCCGGCAGCGGCGGCCTGCGACTGCGCCTGTGCGCCACGCATGCGCGCCAGCGCCTCGTCCAGCGAAGGATTGTGTGCCAGCGCCTCGGCGATCAGCGCATCGAGCTGGGCATCGCCAAAGCTCTGCCACCAGGCTTCGGGCGCCGCGCTGAATGCCGCGCCGGCCAGGCCCAGCTGCTGCGTGTCGATGGCCTGCGTGCGCGGTGCTTCCTTCTGCGGCAGCACGCAGGCGCCCAGCAGCGCAGCGGCGGCAATCAGGCTCAGACGCTGCGGCTTCATGCGGCTTCTCCATCACGCTGCGCGCGCCAGTCCTGCAGACTGCCGATCAGCTTCTTGAGCAGGCGCGTAAGCTCGTCGAGTTCGCCGCGCGTGAAATTTTCCAGCACCTCGTTGAGGCGGCCGACCACCAGGGCGGTGACTTCGTCGAGCTTGCGCTCACCCTTGGCGGTGAGCTTGAGCGTCACCACGCGGCGGTCTTCCTCGCTGCGCTGACGCTGCAAAAAGCCCTGTGCTTCCAGCTGGTCGAGCATGCGGGTCAGCGCGCCATTGTCGTGGCTCATGGCGCGGCACAGCTCGCTGGCGGTCAGCGCCAGGCCTTCGCGCAGTTTGCGCATGGCGATCCACTGCATGAAGCTGATCTCGTGACCGGCGAGAATCTCGTCGGCGCAGTCGTGCATCAGGCTGTGCGCCATCTTGCTCAGATAGCCGAGGCTGTCCTGCGAGCGGAAGCGCTTGGGGTCGTAATATTTCATTGCCGCAACAATATTTGCTTAGGCAAATATTGTTGCGGCAGGCAAATGCCGCCGTCAAGACGAGGCCCATCAAACCGAGGGATTTCCCCCAAGACCGGCGCGCCACTGCTTGAGCGCGGCGATGCGGCGCTGGCGCAGGGCCTGGCCGATGGCCGGGCCGCTGAGGCCCTCGCCCATCACATCGGCAGCCTGCAGCTGGATGGCCTCGGCGCGCGCCGCACGCAGGTAGTCGTTCTGCGGATACTCGCAGTGCTCGAAGCCGAGCCGGCCGCGCGCATCGCACAGACAGGCCTGCAGCATCAGCTCGAAGCGCTCGCCGGCGCGCAGGGCCTGCGAACGCTCCAGCAGATCCAGCAGCGTGGCCGGACGCAGCTCGCGCACGCGATGCACCAGCAGATGTTCGCGGGTATGCAGCAGTGCCAGCTCGCGGCAGTCATTGGGCACGCGCAGACGCCGCGAGAAAGTCTCCACCAGCGGCAGACCGCGCTGATCGTGCATGTGGTGCGAGGGCCATTCGCGCGGCGGCGTGGCGGCCTTGCCCAGATCGTGCACCAGGGCCGAGTAGCGCACCGGCAGGCTGAAACCCTCGCGCGCGGCGGCGTCCACGCACATCAGGGTGTGCACCAGACTGTCCACCTCCGGATGGTAGTCGGCGCGCTGCGGCACGCCGGACAGCGCCGCGAGTTCCGGCATCAGCAGCGCCAGCGCGCCGCAGTCCTGCAGTTCCAGAAAATAACGCGAGGGCTGTTCACAGCGCAGGGCCTTGCCGGTTTCCTGCCAGACCCGCTCGGGCACCAGGTGATCGAGCTCGCCGCTGGCCACCAGCTGGCGCAGCAGCGTGCGGGTCTCGGGCGCCACCGTAAAACCCTGCGGCGCGAAGCGCGCGGCAAAGCGCGCCACGCGCAGCACGCGCAGCGGATCTTCCGTGAAGGCCGGCGAGACGTGGCGCAGCTGGCGCGCAGCGAGATCGCGCTGACCCCCGTAAGGGTCGATGAGCGTGCCCTGCTCGTCCTGGGCGATGGCATTGATGGTCAGGTCGCGGCGCGACAGATCATCTTCCAGCGTCACGTCCTCGCCGGTGTGAAAGGTGAAACCCGAATAGCCATGACCGGACTTGCGCTCGGTGCGCGCCAGCGCGTACTCCTCGCCGGTCTGCGGATGCAGGAACACCGGGAAGTCCTTGCCCACCGGCTTGTAGCCCTGCGCGAGCATGGCCTCGGGCGTGGCGCCCACCACCACGTAGTCACGCTCCTTCACCGGCAGGCCGAGCAGCCGGTCGCGCACCGCACCTCCCACCAGATACACCTTCATGGCTTGCGCACCGGTTGCAGCAGGCTGTCGATTTCGCGCGTCTGGCCGCTGAGCTGCCAGCTGTGCACGGCGATGTGCCAGAGAATGCGCTGCACATAGCCGCGCGTTTCGTTGTACGGCACGTTCTCGATCCAGATGTCGGCGGCCATGGGCTGCGGCGGCAGCCAGCGCGCCACGGCATTGGGCCCGGCGTTGTAGGCGCAGATGGTGGGCACGAACTGGCCGTCATAGCGCGCATTGATCTGCTGCAGATAGGCGCTGCCCAGCCGCAGATTGAGCTGCGGCTGGAACAGCTCCTCGCGCTGCGGACGCGGCAAGCCGATCTTGCGCGCCACATCGCGCGCGGTGTCGAGCTTGAGCTGCAGCAGGCCCAGGGCATCTGCCGAGGACACCGCCTGCGGCAGGAACAGGCTTTCCTGGCGCATCACGCCGTACACCCAGTCGGAAGGCAGCTGCGCGTCCTGCGCGGCCAGCGCGATCTCCTGCGTAAAGGCGCGCGGATAGAGCAGGTCCAGGGCATCGCTGGCGTCGAGCTGATTGAGCGTGAGCACGGTCTGCCAGTGCCAGCCCCAGCGCGAGGCCAGGCGCGCGGCCTGGATGCGTTCGGCTTCGTTGAGATTCTGCGTGGCGCTGCGCCACTCGGCATTGGCCCAGCTGATCTCACCGACATAGAACAGCTCGCGGGCGCGCGTCAGCGCTGCGCTGCGCAGCAGACGGTTCTGCGCGTCGAGATCTTCGGCGAGCTGGCGCCAGCGCGGACGATAAGGCCGGTCGAGCTGATGCGCGGCCAGCAGCGCGTAATAGCCATTGTCCTGCGCGAGATTTTCATAGGCGCTGCGCGCCGCCTCGCTGTGTCCGAGCTGCGCTTCGACGCGCGCACGCCAGTAGCGCCAGCGCGGCTCCTGCGCCATCGTCACCGGCAGCTCGGCCAGCCATTGCGCGGCCAGCGTCCAGCTCTGATTCCACAGCGCGGCGCGGATGCGCCATTCGGCGGTGCGCGTATCGGCCAGCGCGCTGGCGCTGGACAGCTTCTGGAAATAATCCAGGGCACGCGCATCGCGGTTCCAGGCCAGCGCCAGTCCCAGGCTGCGCGTCAGCTCGGCCTGCTCGCTGACGCTGATGCGCGGCGGCGCAAAGGCCGGCAGCAGCTGCGCGGCAACATCGGCATCGCGGCGCGCCAGCTTCGTAAAGCCCGCGATCAGGGCCGGCGCTTCGATTCTGGCCTTGGTATCCGCTGCCAGCGCGGCCAGTGCCGTACGCGGATCATCCAGCAGCGAAAGCCATTGCCTGAGCGGCGCGGCGCGTTCGGGCGGCAGCGCGGCGATCAGGCCGGCGGCGAAGTCGGCATTGCCGGCATCCAGGGCCTTGCGCGCGCGCGCTTCGCGATCGGCGTCGCCGATGACTTGCTGCTGCGCCAGCCAGTCGAAGACCGGATTGCAGGGCGGCGGCAGCTGCGGCGCCTCGCGCCAGAACGCGAGCAGCTCGGGGGCCAGCGCGCGACGCGCCGGCTCTTCGCTGGCAAGCGCGATGCGCGCCTGCCAGCGCCAGCACTGCAGGAGGCTGTCTTTGCTGTCGGCCGGATACTGCGCGAGAAACTGCGGCCAGGCCTGACGCGCTGCCAGCTGCAGCAGCCAGGCGCGGCGCAGTTCGCCGGCCACCGGCCAGTCGCCCTGCGCATCGAGAAAGCGCTGCGTCTCGGCGTCCAGGCTGGCATCACGCGTCTGCGGCAGCAGCGTCAGCAGGCGCGCGGCGCTGAGATAAGGCGTGAGGGCGTAGTGGCGCAGCAGCGGCGCTTCGGCCGGCAGCTCGCCGCGCCGCGCCACTTCCAGTGCGGCGCGAAACGCCGTGCGCTGCTGCGTGTCGCCGTCCTGCGCCTGCGCGCTGCCGGCGAACAGCAGCAGCGCCAGCAGTGCCCAGAGAGCTTTCATGCGCTCACTCCGCGGGCATCGCCTCGTCCGGGCGATAGCGCACGCCCTTCATGCCGCAGGCGAGGATGGCGTCGCGCAGCTGCGTGATGGCGGCGCGGCGCGGATAGGTCTTGCGCCAGACCAGGGCGATGGAACGATGCGGCCCCGGCGGCACGAAGGGCTTGGCCAGCAGGCGCGCGCGTTCCTCCAGGCGATTGTCCACCGAGGATTGCGGCAGCACGGTGATGCCCAGGCCACCGACCACCATATGACGGATGGTTTCCAGCGAACTGCCGGTCTGCGGCTGCGGGCCGTCGCGATCCGGATCGATGCACTTGGGGCAGGCCTCGATCACCTGTTCGCGGAAGCAGTGTCCCGGCCCCAGCAGCAGCAGCGGCTCGCCGGCCAGCTCGCGCGCGGCGATGGCCTTTTCCTTGGCCCAGTGATGCTCCGGCGGCATCAGCACCATGAAGTCTTCGTCATACACCGGCCAGGCCGAGAGCCCGTTGAGATCCACCGGCAGCGCCACGCAGATCACATCCAGCTCGTTGTCGCGCAGCTGTTCCAGCAGACGCGCGGTGAAGTTTTCTTCGATCACCAGCGGCATCTGCGGCACGCGCTCACGCAGCAGCGGCACCAGATTGGGCAGCAGATACGGGCCCACCGTGTAGATGGCGCCGAAGCGCAGCGGGCCGGCCAGCTCATCGCGACCGGCGCGCGCCAGATCCTCGATCAGCCGCGCTTCCGCCAGCACGCGCTTGGCCTGCGCGATGATGCGCTCGCCAATCGGCGTGGGCCGCGCCTCGCCACGGTTGCGCTCGAACAGAATCACGCCCAGCGTGTCTTCGAGCTTCTTCAGCGCCACCGACAGCGTGGGCTGCGAGACAAACGAGCGCTCGGCGGCGCGGCCGAAGTGCCGCTCCCTGTCGAGGTTCACCAGATAGCGCAGTTCGGTGAGAGTCATGCGCGGATTATGGCATTGCGCGATGTGCCGGCGCTTAAAGGGCCGGCGTGCGCAGGCGCGCCTGCCTTGCCGTTGCGGCGAGGCAGGCGCGCAGCTGGTGACGACTTGCCTAGCGGCGGCGCAGAACGCGGGCGAAGCCTGCGCCCAGACCCAGCAGCGACAGGCTCAGCCAACCCAGCGCACCACCACCGCCACCGCCGAGGTTGCCGCTGGTATCGGGCACCGAGGTGAGCGGCACCTGATAGGGATCGGCGTAGCTCACCCAATCGACGATGCAGTAGCCGTCGGAAGTGCCGCAGCTCTGGTTGTACTCGCTGACGATCAGCGTGCCGCTGTAGCTGCCCTGCGGCGGCTGGCTGCTGATGGGCACGGTGGTATCGAGGTTGGTGAAGGAGCCGGCCGGCCGCAGCGTGCCCTGGCTGTTGGTATTGCTCAGCCCGGCCAGCGGGGCCACCGCCATGCGGTAGCCGCTGATGCTGCCGCCGCTGTAGGCGCTGGTGGTGGCCCACAGCTCCAGACGCAGGCTGCCGCTGGTGCGCGTCAGCGAGCCGTTGTGCAGCTCCGCCACCTTGAAGCGCACGGTCTGCGCCAGATAATCCGGCGTGCTGGAAGTGGCACCCACCACTTCGACCGCATTGCTGCTGGTGCCGCCGCTGCTGGCCACCTGCAGCTGCGGCGTGAGCTTCAGGTAATCGTCGAAGCAGTAGCCGTCATTGCTGGTGCAGGCGCTGGTGTACTCCGTGACCATCAGCACCGGATAGTAGGTACCCGGCGGCGGCACGGTGTCGACGAGCACATCCTGCGAGATGTCGTGGAAGTAAGCCCCGGGCGCGAGCTGCGTGCTGCTGCTGCCGCTGGCGTGCAAGGGCAGCACCGCCAGGCGATAACCGTTGAGGCTGCCGCCGTTGTAATCGCTCTTGCTCGCCCACAGCTCCAGGCGCAGCGCGCCGGAGGTCACGGTGCTGGAGGTATTGCTGACCTTGGCCACCGCGATGTGCGCGGTGTTGGTGCTGAAGTTCGCGCTGTAGCTGGCCGGGGTGCTGAGCTGGATGGCGCTGCCGGCGCCAGCCTTCGCCTGCACATCGCCGCCCTGGGCGAGTTCGGAAGACGGCGAAGGCTCGGCCGACCCGTCCGGACTAGCCGGCACCGCCGCCTCGCCCTGCGCGCCGGCGGGCATCGGTTCCACCGTGGCGGCCGTGTACGACAGAGGGCGCGCCGAGGCGCTGCCGAAGGCCAGCGCCAGCAGCAAGGCCGACGCCAGACGCGATTGGGGATGAAACAGAGAAAACCACGAAATGCGCGCGCCCGCCGAGGGCGCGGCGCTGATGGGGGATAAATTCATTGCCACGAACTCCTGATGACCTGTTTCCCAACGACCTGTGACGCGCTCTGCGGCGCGCCTGCATCGCGCCCTGTGCCTGACGCGGCAGTGCTCGGCTTCGGCGATGAAGTCCATGCGCACTGCAGGCCGGATGCTAACCGATTCAGCAGGGGACTTGGCCCGCCTTGCGGGTTTGTGGCGCCTGCGACGATGCACTACATGAACGCTGCGCTCAGTGCACCGGAATCAACATCACGCCGCCGATCTTGGCTGGCACCAGCGCTGCGGCTGCATTCTCCGACACGGCCTGCCCGGTCTGCTGATCAAGCAGGCGGGCATACGCGATGCCGCGCTCCACTCTTGCCTGCCCTGTATAAATGTGACCGACTTCCAGGCGCGCGCTGAGCGGCAGATAGGCTTCCATCAGCGGCCCCGGTGCCCACACGCTGTTCTTGCCGTGCACCACCTGCAGAACCAGATTGTGATTGCCCGGCGCGACCGCGTAACGTGCATCGATGCCACGGGTCATGACATCCGGCTTCACCATCTGCCCATCGATGACCACAAACATCGCCGATATCGCGTGCTCCCCATCTTCCAGCCTTTGGTTCTGAATGATGGCCGCGCTCGGATCAATCTCGCCGACAGGAACTTTGGTGGCGCACGCGGTCAGCGTCATCACCAAGAACAGCATCAGGTATCGCATGGATAATTTCCATTGGTTCGGGCTGCATGGAGCCGAGATGAACGCCCGGAGTAAATTGCTCGGAGGGCTTGCCGATAACTTCTTAATTTACTCGGCACTCTTCTGACTTCTCAGGCAATCACGCTTGAAGACAGAACCACAAAGCATTGGTACGTGGCAATTCCGAATCCCCCCATCGAGATCAAATCCAGCACGAAGTCGATGGCGTATTGGCGAGAGAGCCAATCGGCCAACTTATAGCGCCGCGTGTCCTTGTACGCAGGCTTCATTTCGCCGTAATAGCAAGCCCACATGACGGACTTGTTGACGGCGGCAAGAACAACCTGAAGGGCGACGCCGGCCAAGAACAAGATGCCAATGCTCGGTAGTCGTCCGGACTTGGCCAGAACCTCCCATATCTTGTCTTGGCTGAGGAAGAGCGCGGGCGCACCAATTCCATAGGCGACGAGCCAGGTTCTCAGCACCCCTGCATGCTGGCTGTAAGCCTCGGAGAGAGCCGCGGCACTCTCCGTCAAGCCAGCTGTGTTGTTGCTTGCCATGCGACACCCCTCGTTGATGACAGCTAATTATCACGGCCACTCTCAAGCGGAACTGAGCGCTGGCCCTCTCTCCGGAGCAATATCGTCTCCACCTCTTTTGCACGCCCCCGCTTGACAGATTATTCCTCCCACCAGTGCCAGCCAGTAAACGCGACTCGGATGCTTCAAGCCGGACACGAAGCACCGCAGCTTCACCAACCCCCGTACGCTCACACTCCCCGACGATGGCAGTCGGGTTCGCGGCGCTCACCAACGCCCACCCAATAGCGCCCCACCCCACCACCCGCTACGATGCGCGCCCGCGTCAGATGAGCCCAGGATAGACATGGCCGAATTGCTGCTCAGCCCGAACGAAGCCCGCGTGATCGCCTCGCTGGTGGAGAAGTCCATCACCACGCCGCAGTACTACCCCATGACGCAGAACGCGATCATGCTCGCGGCCAACCAGAAGACGTCCCGCTTTCCGCTCATGAATCTGAGCGAGGGCGAGGTGGGCAATGCCCTGGGGCTTCTGGAGGAACTCAAGCTGGTGGTGCGCGACAACTTCAGCGCCCGCGCGCAGAAGTGGCGGCATCAGTTTCTGCATCAGCTGCTGCTCAAGCCGCAGACGCAGGCGGTGCTGGTGACGCTGATGCTGCGCGGGCCGCAGACCCTGGCGGAGCTGCGCGCGCATGCCGCGCCGCTGGGCGGTCCCGGGGACGATGAGTCGGTGCGTACGGTGCTCAATGATCTGGCCGACCGCGCGCAGCCCATGGTGACGCAGCTGCCGCGCGCGCCGGGACAGTCGGCGGTGCGTTATGCCCATCTTTTGTGCGGCGGCGAGTCCATTGCGGTGCCGCAGGACTGGGAAGCCGAGCCGGCCGCAGCGCCGCGCAGCGGCTCCACGGAGGCGCGGCTGGCTGCGCTGGAGCAGCAGCTGAGCGCGCAGCAGGAACAAATCAACGAGCTGAAACAACAGCTTGAACTGCTGATCGGGCCTCCCGGCTGAAACGGCGCGGCGGCCTGCCGCGCCGTTCTGTGTTCGGATGTCAAATCCGCTGGCAGGGCTTTAGCAAGATGAAACGCAGTCTGATACAGGGCTTATGGGCCCGGGGCTGGTCGGTTTCATGGCGCTTTATCAAACCCGCTTGGGGGCACGCAGCTATCGCTTCGCCGATCTGAAGGCGGTGCTGGCCTGCGCTTCGCCGCGTCGCTCCGGCGATGAGCTGGCGGGCCTGGCTGCGCAGAGCGATGAGCAGCGCGTGGCCGCCAAGCGCGTGCTCGCGGAGCTGCCGCTCAAGAGCTTTCTGGAAGATCTGGTCGTGCCTTATGAGGACGACGAGGTCACGCGCCTGATCATCGACAGTCACGACGCGCAGGCCTTTGCGCCGGTTTCGGCGATGAGCGTGGGTCAGTTCCGCGACTACCTGCTGTCCTACGCGGCCGATAGCGACACACTCGCGCGCCTGGCACCGGGGCTCACGCCGGAGATGGTGGCCGCGGTGTCGAAGCTGATGCGCAATCAGGATCTGATTGCGGTGGCCGCCAAGTGCCGGGTGGTGACGAAGTTCCGCAACACCCTGGGCCTGGCCGGGCGCCTCGGCTCGCGCCTGCAGCCCAATCACCCCACCGACGATCCCATGGGCATCGCCGCCGCCACGCTCGACGGCCTGCTCTACGGCATCGGCGATGCGGTGATCGGCATCAACCCCGCCACCGATTCGGTGCCCGACACCATCCGCCTGCTGCAGATGCTCGACGAGCTGCGCCAGCGCTTCGAGATTCCCACGCAGTCCTGCGTGCTCGCGCACATCACCACCAGCCTGCGCGCCATCGAGCGCGGCGCCCCGCTGGATCTGGTGTTCCAGTCCATCGCCGGCAGCGAGGCCGCCAATCGCGGTTTCGGCATCGATCTGAAGCTGCTGCGCGAAGGCCTGGACGCGGCGCGCGCACTCCAGCGCGGCAGCGTGGGCGAGGACGTCATGTACTTCGAAACCGGCCAGGGCAGCGCGCTGTCGGCCAATGCGCATCACGGCGTGGATCAGCAGACCATGGAAGTGCGCGCCTACGCGGTGGCGCGACCGTTCTCGCCGCTGCTGGTCAATACCGTGGTCGGCTTCATCGGCCCGGAATATCTCTTCGATGCCAAGCAGATCATCCGCGCCGGCCTGGAAGATCACTGCTGCGGCAAGCTGCTGGGTCTGCCGATGGGCGTGGACGTCTGCTACACCAATCACGCCGAAGCCGATCAGGACGACATGGACACGCTCATGACCCTGCTCGCCACCGCCGGCGTGAACTTCATGATCGCGGTGCCCGGCGCCGACGATGTGATGCTCAGCTACCAGAGCCTGGCCTACCACGACATTCTCGGCCTGCGCCATCTGCTCAATCTGCAGCCGGCGCCGGAGTTCGCGGCCTGGCTGCAGCGCATGGGCCTGTGCGATGAGCACGGCCGCCTGCCGCCGCCCGAGGCCAACAGCAAGGCCCTGCGCCAGCTGTTTGCGGCCGCGCCATGAGCGGGATCACGCACGATCCCTTCGCGCGCTTTCGCGGCCTCACGCGCGCGCGCATCGGCATCGGCCGCGCCGGCGACGCGCAGCCCACGAATGCCTTGCTGGATTTTCAGGCCGCACACAGCCGCGCGCGCGATGCCGTGCACGGCGCGGTGGACTTCCATGCCCTGGCCGCGCAGCTGGCGCATCCCAGCGTGCCGGTGCGCTCGCGGGCGCCGGACCGGCAGACCTATCTGCGTCGTCCCGATCTGGGCCGGCGTCTGCATGAAGAAGACGTCTCGCGCCTGCAGGCGCTGGCCGGCGACTTTGATCTGGCCATCGTGGTGGCGGACGGTCTGTCCGCCGCCGCCGTGAGCGCACAGGTGCCGGGTCTGCTCGCGGCCCTGCTGCCGCGTCTGGACGGCATGCGGCTCGCGCCGATTGCGCTGGCTGCCCAAGGCCGCGTGGCCCTGGGCGACGAGATCGCCGAGCTGCTGGGCGCGCGCATGGTGGCGGTGCTGATCGGTGAGCGGCCGGGCCTGTCGGTGGCCGACAGCCTGGGCATCTATCTCACCTGGCAGCCGCGCCTGGGCCGTGTCGATGCCGAGCGCAACTGCATCTCCAATGTGCACGGCGATGGCCTCTCGCACGCGCAGGCCGCCGAAACCCTGTTGTGGCTGATGAACGAGGCGCGCGAGCGCCAGCTCACCGGCGTGGATCTGAAACTGGAAACGCCGACGGTCTCGCTGCCTTCGGCGCCGCAAGCGCTTACCTGATTCGCCCCTGCACGGCGAACAATTCTAGGAGTGGTGTCATGAGCGAAGCAGCAACAAAGACCGAGTTGAAGAAAAGCCTGAGCGGTTGGCATTTATGGGGCATCGCGGTGGGCCTGGTGATTTCCGGCGAGTACTTCGGCTGGAGTTACGGCTGGGCCTCGGCGGGCACCCTGGGCTTCCTGGTCTCCACC
The DNA here is from genome assembly GCF_900111015.1 of Solimonas aquatica. Lineage (GTDB taxonomy): Bacteria > Pseudomonadota > Gammaproteobacteria > Nevskiales > Nevskiaceae > Solimonas > Solimonas aquatica. The sequence continues at coordinate 178,529 of NZ_FOFS01000005.1, forward strand.
ATTCTGGTGGCGGTGATGTACACCACCTTCATCTTCAGCTTCACCGAGCTGACCACGGCCATTCCGCATGCCGGCGGTCCCTTCGCCTACAGCTATCGCGCCTTCGGGCCTTTCGGCGGATTCGTCGCGGGCTTCGCCACGCTGATCGAGTTCGTGTTCGCACCACCGGCGATCTCGCTGGCCATCGGCGCGTATCTGAATGTGCAGTTCCCGGCACTCGATCCCAAGACCGCCGCAGTGGGCGCGTACATCGTGTTCATGGCGCTGAACATTGCCGGCGTGTCCATCGCCGCCACCTTCGAGCTGTTCGTGACCCTGCTGGCGATCTTCGAACTGCTGGTGTTCATGGGCGTGGTGGCGCCGGGTTTCTCCTGGAGCCATTTCACCGCCAATGGCTGGGCGGGCACGTCGAGCTTCACGCCGGCGGCGCTGGGCGGCATCTTCGCGGCGATTCCCTTCGCCATCTGGTTCTTCCTCGCCATCGAGGGCGCGGCCATGGCCGCCGAGGAAACCAAGGACCCGAAGAAAGTCATTCCGCGCGCTTACGTGGGCGGCATTCTCACCCTGGTGGTGCTGGCCTTCGGCGTGATGTTCTTCGCCGGCGGCGTGGGCGACTGGTCCAAGCTCGCCAACATGAATGATCCGCTGCCGCAGGCCATGAAGATGGTGGTGGGTGAATCCAGCGGCTGGCTGCACATGCTGGTGTGGATCGGCCTGTTCGGCCTGATCGCTTCCTTCCACGGCATCATCATGGGCTACTCGCGACAGATCTTCGCGATGGCGCGTGCCGGCTTTCTGCCGGGCTTCTTCGCCAAGCTGCATCCCACGCGCAAGACCCCGCACTGGGCGATTCTCGCCGGCGGCGTGGTCGGCATCGCGGCCATCTATTCCGACAGCTTCATCCAGATCGGCGGCCAGCCGCTGACCGCCAACATCGTCACCATGTCGGTGTTCGGCGCCATCCTGCTGTACATCGTCTCCATGCTCAGCCTGTTCAAGCTGCGCCGCAGCGAGCCGAAGCTGGTGCGGCCGTTCCTGGCACCGTTCTATCCGGCGTTCCCGGCCATCGCCCTGCTGCTGGCGCTGGTGTTCATGGGCACCATGATCTATTACAACAAGATCGTGTTCGGCCTGTTCCTGGCGCTGTTCGCGGTGAGCCTGCTGTTCTACTTCCTCAGCGCCAAGTCGCGCGCTGCGGCGGCCAGCGATGATGCGCTGCTGGCGAGCGCGCCGGACGCGGCCTGAGCGGTTTGCACGCTTATTGCTCCGTCAAGCGCTGTCACGCTTGGGAGTGAAGCTGGCTGTGGCAGGACCGTGTCGGGGGACGCGGTCCTGCTTTTTCGATTTTTCGTGATTCTTCGTTCAAGGACCTGCAGCGCAAGATGCGGATTTCGGCATCGACCAGCTCCGGACAGGGCCGCCATGTACTGGCGGCAGCCGCCAGCGGCGTGCGCGCCTTCATCCGCTGCGAGGGCGGCAACGACAGCACCGTGCTGTCGCGCGCCGGACTGGATGGCGCCAGCATCGACAATCCGCTGCTGCCCCTGGACCTGGGTGCCTACTGCCGGATGATGGAGCTGGCGGCGGCCGACACCGGCGACGACAACTTCGGTCTGCGCTACGGCCAGCAGTTCCAGCCCGAGCAGCTGGGCCTGATCGGCCAGATCGCGCTGGCCGCGCCCAACCTGGGCAGCGCGCTGGAACATCTGGCGGGCCTGTTCCCGTTTCACCAGCAGGTCACCGAAACCGCGTTTCGCGAGCAGAACGGGGTGCTGAGCCTGGAGTACCGCATTCTCGACGGCCGCATCCTGCAGCGGCGTCAGGACGCCGAGCTGACCCTGGGCATGTTTGCCAATGTGCTGCGCCGCTGCCTGGGCGCGGACTGGGCGCCGGACGAAGTCTGGTTCGAGCATCCGCGACCGGGCCAGTGGCGCGAGCACCGCGAGGCGTTCCGTGCGCCGGTGCGCTATGGCCAGTCGCGCAATGCCCTGCGCTTCCGTCTGCGCGATCCACTGCAGGCCATGCCCGGCCGCGATCTGTCCACGCTGGTGCAGCTGCGCCAGCAGTTGCTGCAGGTGGCGGGCGATACCGGGCAGCTGAGCTTCGTCGACAGCCTGTGCGGCGAAATCCGCTCGCGGCTGGTGTCGGGTTATCCGCACATCGAGGCGGTGGCCGCAGCGCTGGGTCTGGCGCGCTGGACGCTGCAAAGGCGTCTGGCCGAAAGCGGCTGCAGCTATGCCGAGCTGGTGGAGGATCTGCGTCGGCGGCTGGCGACACAATATCTGGGCGAGCGGCATCTGCCGCTGAGCGACATCGCCGCACTGCTGGGCTATTCCGAACTCAGTGCCTTCACGCGTGCCTGCGTGCGCTGGTTTGGCGCCGCACCCACGCAGCTGCGCCGCCAGCGCGACGGCCTGCTCTGAGACACTGCCGCCGGCACACAGACGCCGCATTTCCGCTGTGCCGATCAGGCTTGTGCGAATTTCACGCGTCGCGCTGCAAGCACCATGCGACGCAGCTCACCTTGCTGTGCTTTCTGCGCAGGGCACGCTGCGGAAAAGTCCTGCATCTGAAAGCAAACTCTGGTTTAATCGCACACTGGCACCGGGACTGCACACCGGTGTTACAAACCCGATCTACCAACAAACAGCTTTCAAGGCGAGGGGACCGTCATGTCGCGCAAACCCAAATCGCTCAACCGTCTTGCACTGGCCCTGGCCTGTGCCGCTCCCCTGCCTGTGATGGCGGGCGACGGCATCTACCTCGGCCTGGAAGGCGGCGCGAATTTTCTTTCCAAGCAGCATCTCAAGATTTACGGCGATACCGGTCTCGGCGCGCTGGACAACGGCACCGAAATCGCCAAGCTCAAGTTCGATACCGGCTGGGTTGGCGGCGCCACGCTCGGCTACGCATTCGCCAACGGCCTGCGTCCCGAACTGGAATACAGCTATCGCGATAACGGCCTGAAGAATGCCGTGATCGGCGTCGGCGGCTCCGCCGGCAGCACGGTGAAGGCCGACGGCAACGAGAAAGCCGAAGCCGGCAGCCTCAATCTCTGGTGGGATCTGTTCAAGTCCGGCTCCGTGCATCCCTACCTGGGTGGCGGCCTCGGTTACGGCAAGATCAAGCTGGACGACCCGCAGTACAACGGCAGCCAGCTGACCTCGCGTCACGACTACGCCATGGTCTATCAGGGCGGCGCCGGTCTGGCCTTCGACCTGAGCCCGCACTGGACGGCCTCGCTGGACTACCGCTATGTGCGCAGCGAACGCCTGAGCTTCGATCTGAGCGCCAACGACGGCTCCAATGTCCGCACGCGCTACGAAGCGCAGTCGGCCATGGTCACCCTGCGTTATGCCTTCGCCTCGCCGCCGCCCCCGCCGCCGCCTCCGGCGCCGGAACCGGCTGCCGTGGTGGAAGCGCCGCCCCCGCCGCCCCCGCCGCCTCCGGCTTGCAAGCCGCCGCAGGCTGGCGAGCGCATCGACCTGAGCGGTTGCGGCACGGGGGATGTGATCGTGCTGCACGGCGTGAACTTCGAGTTCGACAAGTACTCGCTGACCGCCAATGCCAAGTCGCTGCTCGATGGCGTGGTCACCGCGCTGCAGTCTCGCACCGACATCAAGGTGGAGATCGACGGTCACACCGACAACGTCGGCACCGATGCCTACAACCAGAAGCTCTCCGAGCGCCGCGCCAAGGCCGTGCACGACTATCTCGTGCAGCACGGCATCGAAGCCGCGCGTCTGAGCAGCAAGGGCTTCGGCGAGAGCCAGCCGGTTGCCGACAACGCCACCGAGGAAGGCCGCGAGAAGAACCGTCGCGTCGAGCTGAAGGTGACCGAGAGCAACGGCAACGGTCAGGGCGCGGCTGCACCGGCCGCCACCGAAGCCGCCCCGGCAGAAGCGGCTCCGGCCGCTGCGCCGGCGGAAGCCGCACCGGCCGCCGAAGCCGCCCCTGCGGCTGAGCCGGCACCGGCCGCCGCACCGGCGGAGCCCGCAGCCGCGCCGGCTGGTGAGGCCGCCGCGCTGCCGGACACCACCGTCGCGCCGGCTTCGGGCGAGGCCGCTTCTGGCGGTCCGGCCTGGGACTCGCTGCCGCAGATGCCGGAGCCGGCTCGCTGAAGTCAGCTGCACGGCGTGCTTGAACGGAAACGGGCCGATGAAAATCGGCCCGTTTTCTTTTTGCCTCGTCCGTTTTCGCGCGACTCAGTGCATCATCAGGAACACCTGCAGCTCGCCGACCAGAAAGCCCAGCACCGCGCCGACCGTGATCAGCACCCACTCGTCCTGCTTGAACACCGGGCGCAGCATGCCTTCGAACTGCTCGGCGCTCATCGCGCGCATGCGCTCGATCAGGGTGTTGCGGATATCCATGGCGTCTTCGGCGTAGCGGTTCACCGATTGCAGCGCCACCGGCAGCTCGCGCATCAGCGCCTCGGCCACCGCGTGCTTCATCTCGTTGTACTTCTTGCTGCCGATCACCAGCGCCACCAGCGGCCGTGCCGCGCCGGCCTGCTCGTCCACCGCCTGCTTCACATTGCGCTGCACGACTTCGAACAGACGATCCGACAGCGGCCCCTGCATCACCGCCTCCCAGAACTTGGCCGGCGTCAGAATCTGGTCGGCAATCAGATTGCCGTAGTCATGCGCCACTTCCTGCTGGCGGCGCAGGAACAGGCCCTGCACCTTCAGGCCCATGACCGTGCGCGGGCGCAGCGGGCGGAACAGCATCTGCAACGCCAGCCAGTCGCTGGCAAAGCCGACGAACAGACCGAAGGTCGGCAGCACCCAGGGCTCCTTGTAGAACACCCAGGTGACCATCTGCACCAGGCCGATGCCGAAGCCGAAGTAGAAGCCGGCGGTGCCGAAGAACCTGAATTCCTGGCGGCCGGTCTCGGCGAAGATGCGGTTGAGCAGCTGCTTGTCGCGGACCAGATTGCTCACCACCATGTGCTTGAGGTCGAACAGCTGATCGATGCGCGCGCGGATCTCGCCCATGATCTGTTCGATGGTGTTGGGCATGTCGGCCTGCACGCGGGCGATGATCTTGCGGCGCATGAATTCCGGCAGCGTGGCCCACAGGCCCGGCTGGTAGCGTTCCGCCACCTCGTGGGTGATGCGCTCCATGGCCTCGGTCAGCGGCCGCTCCAGCTCGCGCGCCACGCGCGCCGGGTCCAGGCGGTTGAACACCTCGCGCACCGAAATCAGGTGCCGGGTCATGGCTTCCACCGACAGTCCCGCCATGCGCTCGGCGTTTCGCGGGATAATGCCCTGCCAGCCCAGAAAGGGCGGGATACCGATGAACTCGATGGGGTGGAACATCATGCGGATGGCCACCACCTTGGTCAGGTAACCGATGATCGCGCTGATGAAAGGCAGCGAGAGATAAACCCAGAGATGCTGCCGCACGTCCGCGATGATGTTCTGCCAATCCATTCGCTGCTCCCCTTCTTTGTATTTCTTGGCCGTCGTCGCGCCTTGCGCGGCATTGTGCCGCAGCCTGCCCTCCGCTCCCATCGGCCGCACCGCCAGAGCCCATGACTGATCCGGCCAGCTTCAAGCAGCTGCGCGGCCTGCTGGACGCGCAGGCACAGCAGCTCACCGCCCGCGACTACGCCCACATCCTGCGCCGCCTGGAGCAGGCACGCCGTGGCGGCAAGCTGGACCTGCAGCGCCTCAATCAGGACGTCGAACAGGCACGCCTGCGCTACGAGAACCGCCTGCGCCTGAAGCCTGCGCAGATCCGCTATCCCGAAGAGCTGCCGGTGGTGCAGGCGCGCGAGGAGCTGCTCAAGGCCATCCGCGAGCAGCAGCTGGTGGTGGTCTGCGGCGAGACGGGTTCGGGCAAGACCACGCAGCTGCCCAAGCTGTGCCTGGAGCTGGGGCGCGGCACACGCGGGCTGATCGGCCACACCCAGCCGCGCCGTCTGGCTGCGCGCAGCGTGGCGCAGCGCATCGCCCGCGAACTCGACACCACGCTGGGCGAGCTGGTGGGTTATGAAACGCGCTTCGACCGCCGCGTCTCCGAGCGCTCGCTGATCAAGCTGATGACCGACGGCATCCTGCTCGCCGAGCTGGGCCGCGACCGCCTGCTGACGAGCTACGACACCCTGATCATCGACGAGGCGCACGAGCGCAGCCTCAACATCGACCTCTTGCTGGGCTGGCTCAAACAGCTCCTGCCGCAGCGGCCGGATCTGAAAGTCATCATCACCTCGGCCACGCTCGATCCCGAGCGCCTGTCGCGGCACTTCCACGATGCGCCCATCCACACCGTCTCCGGACGCCTGTATCCGGTGGAGCAGCGCTACCGGCCCATGGCCGGCGATCAGGAACTGGAAGACGCGATTGCCGAAGCGGTGGAGGCGCTGTGGCGGCCGGCGCCCAATGGCGATGTGCTGGTGTTCCTTCCCGGCGAGCGCGAGATCGGCGATGCCGCACGCGTGCTCGCCGGCCGCTATCCGCGCGCCGAGGTGCTGCCGCTGTACTCGCGGCTGGCGGCGGGCGCGCAGGACAAGGTGTTCAGCACCGGCCGCGCGCCGCGCATCGTGCTCGCCACCAATGTCGCGGAGACTTCCGTGACCGTACCGGGCATCCGCTATGTGATCGACAGCGGCACCGCGCGCATCAACCGCTACGCGCCGCGCAGCGGTGTGCAGCAGCTGCAGATCGAGCCGATCTCGCAGGCCGCCGCCAATCAGCGCGCCGGCCGCTGCGGACGCCTCGGTCCCGGCATCTGCGTGCGCCTGTATGCCGAGGATGATTTCGCCGCGCGGCCGGCCTTCACCGATCCGGAAATCCGCCGCGCCAATCTCGCCGGCGTGATTCTCACGCTCGCGGCCCTGCGTCTGGGCAAGGTCGATGAATTCCCCTGGGTGGATGCGCCCGACGGCCGTCATGTCGCCGAGGCTTATCGCGTGCTGCAGACGCTCGGCGCGCTGGATGAAGCCGGCACGCTCACGCCCCTGGGCCGCGAGCTGGCCCGTCTGCCCCTGGACCCGCGCGTGGCGCGCATCGCCATGGCCGGGCGCGGCACGGCCGCGCAGGATGCGATCTTTGTGCTCGCCGCCGCGCTCTCGGTGCAGGACCCGCACGAGCTGCCCGCCGAAGCCCGCGACAGCGCGCGCCAGAAGCACGCCATCTGGCGCCATCCGCGTTCGGATTTCCTGTCCCTGCTCAAGCTCTGGCAGCAATGGCGCGACTGGAGCGCGCAGGCTTCCAACCGCCAGCTGCGCAAGCTCTGCCGCGATCACTTCGTCTCCTTCCTGCGCATGGAAGAATGGGAGGCGGTGTACAAGCAGATCTGCGATCTGCTGGGCAATCGCGAGGAGCCCCGGCCCGCCGCCGACAAGCGCTGGAACGATGAGCGCCTCAATGAACTCTACGTGCCGGTCCATGAAGCCCTGCTCGCCGGCCTGATCGATCACATCGGCTACAAGCTGCCGGAGAAGAGCGAGTACCAGGGACCGCGCAACCGTCGCTTCAAGATTCATCCCGGCTCGGCGCTGATCAAGAAGTCGCCGGCCTGGCTGATGAGCGCGCAGCTCGCCCAAACCTCGCAGCTGTTCGCACGCAACAACGCGGCGATTGAACCCGAGTGGCTGGAGCGCGCCGCGCCGCATCTGATCAAGCGCACCTTCCTGCATCCGCAGTGGAACAGCGAGCGCGGCGAGGTGACCGCCACCGAGCACGTCAGCCTGCTGGGCCTGCCGCTGCTCACCCGCGCACGGCATTACGGTTCCACGCATCCGGCCGAGGCGCGCGAGATCTTCATCCGCGAGGCACTGATCAAGGGCGAGCTGCCGCGCAAGCCGGCGTTTCTGGAACACAACCTCCAGCTCATCGCCAGCATCCAGGACAAGGAAGCCAAGCTGCGCCGTCCGGACCTGCTCGCCGACGAGGCGCATTTCTTCCGCTGGTACGACGAACGGGTGCCGGCGGAGGTCTGCGCCTCCGCGCACCTGAAGAGCTGGCTCAAGCGTGAACCGCAGGCACAGCAGGGCCTGCGGATGCAGGAGGCCGATGCCCTGCGCCCCGGTGCCAATGCCGATGTCGAAAGCCAGTTTCCGGATCATCTCGACATCGACGATCTGCGCCTGAAGCTCTCGTACTCGCACGAGCCCGGCGAGGAGCACGACGGCGTCACCTTCCACGTTCCGCTGGCGCAGGTGCATCAGCTGCCGGCGGAGATTTTCGACTGGCTGGTGCCGGGCCTGCGCGCCGCCAAGATCGAGGCCCTGATCCGCAGCCTGCCCATGCATCTGCGCCGGCAGTGCACGCCGGCCGCCGAATACGCGCAGGCGCTGCATCAGCGGCTCGATCCGGCACAGGGCGCGCTGCTGCCGGCCATGTGCGAGGCGCTGCAGGCGATGACCGGCGTGCGTCTGGAGCCGGGCGATTTTTCACCGGACAGGCTGGAAGCGCATCTGCGGCCACGGCTGCAGCTGGAAGACGCCAAGGGCCAGCTGCTGGGTGTGGGCGAAACCCTGGAGCAGCTGCGCGGACGTTTTCGCGGCGAGGCGCGCAGCGCCCTGCAGCAGGCCGCACGCAGCGATGACACGCTCAAGCGCTGGACGCGCGAAAAGCTGGTGGACTGGGACTTCGAGGCGCTGCCCGAGTCGGTGCCGCTGGCGCACGGCGCGCGCGGCTATCCGGCGCTCTCGGCCGAAGGCGAGTTCGTGCATCTGCGCCTGTTCGAGTCCGCCGAGGCGGCGGCGCGTGCGCACCCCGCCGGCGTGCGCGCGCTGCTGCTGCTGCGCGTACCCGAGCGCATCCGCGATCTGGCCAAGAGCGCGCGTCTGAAGCTCGCCCTGCTGGCAGCGCCCTTCGGGCTGGACCCGCAGGACATCGCCCAGCAGCTGGCGCTGCGTGCCGCCGAAACCCGGCTGCTGGGAGAGGAGGCCGTGCGCAGCAGAGAAGACTTCCAGCAGGCCCTGGAACGTCGCGCCGCCTTCAGCCTGGACGCCAGCGCGCGCCTGGACACCCTGATCAACTGGCTCAATCAGGCCGTCGGCATCAAGAAGCAGCTCGACGCCTATGCCGCGCGCTGGCCGGCCTCGGTGGCGGACATGCGCGCGCAGCTGGAGAGCCTGCTGGCGCCCGGCTTTGCCGCCGCCATCCCCGAGCCGCAGTGGCCACGCATCACGCTCTATCTGCGCGGCCTGCAGGTGCGCCTGGAGCGCCTGGCCAACAAGCCGCTGCGCGACGAGGAGCTCACGGCGCAGATCACGCCCCTGCTGCGCGCGCTGCCGGGTCCTTTCCATGCCGCGCGCTGGGTGCTGGAGGAATGGCGTATTGCCTTGTTTGCGCAGGAGTTGAAGGCCGTGAACCGGCCCTCGGCGCAGGCCGTGCGGGAGGCCCTGGCGAGGGTCTGAGCTGGCCAGGCCGGCCGGCCATGCGCATAATGCATGCGCATCAAACGGAGTATTCCATGAGCACCGCCTCGTACAGCAGCGAGCCGCGCCGCCGGCTCAATCTCAGCATCCGCGAGACCCTGATCCAGGAAGCGCGCAAGGCGCAGCTGAACCTGTCGCGCTTTCTCGAAGAAAAGCTGGAGCAGGCCCTGCGCGAGGAGCGCGGCCGGCGCTGGCAGGAAGAAAACCGCGAGGCCATCGAATTCCATCGCGAGCGCATCGCCCGCGAAGGCATGTGGAACAAGGATCTGATCTCGTTCTAGGCCATGGCCCGGTTCCAGGCTTACCGCAACACCCGGCCCAGCCGCGCCGAGGTCCCGTTCCTGCTCGATGTGCAGTCCGACCTGGTGCAGACCGGCTCGCGCCTGGTGGTGCCGCTGGTGCGCAAGGAGCGCTATGGCCGGCTCTACACGCGGCTGAATCTGGAGTTCACCGTCGAAGGCCTGGCGGTGGTGGCGGCGGTCTCGGATCTGGCGGCGGTCGACGCGCGCGAGCTGCGCGAGGCGGTGGCCGATCTGGCCGCACAACATGCCGAGATTCTCTCGGCCATCGATTTTCTGATTTCAGGTTACTAGATGAGCATTCCTTCCCAAGACCGCCTCATCGCCGCCCTGGACCTGCCGCACGCCGATGCGGCGCGCGCCCTGGTCGGCCGGCTCGGCGATGCCGTGCATTTCTACAAGATCGGCCTGGAGCTGCTGATGGCGCCGGGCTTCTTCGAGCTGCTGGACTGGCTCAAGGCCGCCGACAAGCGCGTGTTCGTGGACCTGAAGTTCTTCGACATCCCGGAAACCGTGGCGCGTGCGGTGCGCAATCTCGCCGAGCGCGGCGCGGACTTCTGCACCATCCACGGCAACCAGTCGATCATGGAAGCGGCGGCCCAGGCCAAGTCCGGCAACATGAAAGTGCTGGCGGTGACTGCGCTCACCAGCCTGGATCGCGGTGATCTCCATGACCTGGGCTTTGCCTGCGATGTCGCCGAGCTGGTGCTGTCGCGCGCGCGGCGCGCGCTGGCGGCGGGTTGCGACGGTGTGGTGTCCTCGGGCCTGGAGGTCGAGAAGCTGCGCGCCGAAGCACCGCGCGAGCTGATCTGCGTCACGCCCGGCATCCGTCCGGTCGACAACCGCGTGGAGGCGGATCAGAAACGCATCATGACGCCGGGCGCGGCGATTGCCGCCGGTGCGGATTATCTGGTGATCGGCCGGCCGATCCGGGATGCCGCCGACCCGCGCGCGATGGCGCAGCAGATTCAGGACGAGATCGCGCAGGCCCTGGCCGCGCGCAAGGCAGGCTAGAGAGATGAGCACCATGCGCAAGCTGCAGAACGACCGTTTCCTGCGCGCGCTCAAGCGCCAGAGTGTGGACCGCACGCCGGTGTGGATGATGCGTCAGGCCGGACGCTATCTGCCGGAATACCGCGCCTCGCGCGCCAAGGCCCGCGACTTCATGGCGCTGTGCCGCAGCCCCGAGCTGTGCTGCGAGGTCACGCTGCAGCCCCTGGATCGCTATCCGCTCGACACCGCGATCCTGTTCTCCGACATCCTCACCATTCCCGACGCCATGGGCCTGGGCCTGCGCTTCGTGGAAGGCGAGGGCCCGAAGTTCGCGCAGACCGTGCGCGATGCCCGCGCCGTGGACGCGCTGCCGATTCCCGATCCCACGCAGGAGCTGCGTTATGTGATCGACGCGGTGCACACCATCCGCAGCGCGCTGGGGGATCGTCTGCCGCTGATCGGTTTCTCCGGCAGTCCCTGGACCCTGGCCACCTATATGGTGGAAGGCGAAGGCGGCTCGGATTATCTGCAGATCAAGCGCATGGGCTATGAGGCGCCGGAACTGCTGGACGCGCTGCTGGCCAAGCTCTCGGCCTCGGTGTGCCTGTATCTGGAAGCGCAGGTCGCCGCCGGTGCCGATGCGGTGATGGTGTTCGACACCTGGGGCGGCGTGCTCTCGCCGGCCGGCTATCGGCGTTTCTCGCTGCAGCCGATGGCGCAGATCGTGGCGCACATGAAACGCGTGGCACCCGAGGTGCCGGTGATTCTGTTCACCAAGAACGGCGGCCAGCATCTGGAGATCATGGCCGACACCGGCTGCGATGCCTTGGGGCTGGACTGGACCACCGATGTCGGGGCCGCGCGACAGCGCGTGGGCACGCGCGTGGCGCTGCAGGGCAATCTCGATCCGGCCTGCCTGTTCGCCTCGCCGGCGAAGATCGAAGCGGCGGTGGCCGGCATTCTGGAAAGCTACGGGCAAGGCAACGGTCATATCTTCAATCTGGGTCACGGCATCCTGCCGCAGACCCCGCCCGAACACGCCGGCGCGATGATCGAAGCCGTGCAGCGCCTGAGTCCCGCTTACCACCGCTGACCGAGGCACACCGGAGGCCGCCATGCTCTCAGTGATTTTTCCGCCCAGCGTGATGATGCTGCTGACCACGGCAGCACTGATCATCAGCACCCTGGCGGCTTTCATCCTGTTGATGCCGGCGGCCCTGCTCAAGCTGATTCCGCATGTGCCGCTGCAGCGCGCCTGCAGCCGCTACTGCGTGTGGGTGGCCACCAACTGGGTGTCCAACAACAAGATGCTGCTGCGCCTGCTGCACGCGGAAACCTGGGATGTGGAATTCCGCACGCCGCTGCAGCCGGGCAAGAACTATCTGCTGATTGCCAATCACCAGTCCTGGGCCGACATCATCCTGCTGTTCGATCTGCTGCATGGCCGCGTGCCCTTCCCGCGTTTCTTCCTCAAGTACGAGCTGCTCTACGTGCCGGTGATCGGCATCGCCTGCTGGGCCATGGACTTCCCCTTCATGCGCCGTCTGGACCAGCGCCAGCTCGCCGCGCATCCCGAGCTGCGCGGCAAGGATCTGGAAACCACGCGCCGCGCCTGCGAGATCTACAAGCGCGAGCCGGTGACCGTGATCAACTTCCTGGAAGGCACGCGCTTCACCGAAGAAAAGCGCCTCGCCAAGAAATCACCGTACCGGCATCTGCTGCCGCCCAAGGCCGGCGGCATGTCGTTCACGCTCAATGCCATGGGCGAGCAGTTCGCCGGCGTCATCGACGTGACCATCGCCTATCGCCCGACGCAGAAGAAGCTGCTGTGGAGCTTCACCAGCGGCGAGCAGAACCAGCTGGCCGTGCACATCGATGTGCTGCCGATTCCTGCCGAACTCATGCACGGCGATTACGAAACCGACCGCGAATACCGCACGCGCTTCCAGAGCTGGATCAACGGCATCTGGATGCGCAAGGACGCGCGCCTGGAACGCATGCTCAACACCCGCCCGGTGATGCAGGCGCAGCGGCCGGTGCATTACTGAGCCGGGCTGCGCAGGGCGCTCAGCGAAAATCGCGCGACAGATACGGCAGGCCCGCGATCCAGCTCGAACGATCCACGAACTGCGCGGCAATCACATGCGTGACCTGGTGCTGGCGCTGCAGGCGACCGCGCACCAGCAGGAACTGCGCGCCGACGATGGCCTCGCGTTCGCGCTCGATCAGTTCCGGACGCACGATCAGATTGACGATGCCGGTGTCGTCTTCCAGGGTCAGAAACATCGTGCCCTGCGCCGAGCCCGGCCGCTGACGGAACATCACCACGCCGGCCACGCGCACCGGGGCACCGTCGGCCAGCTGTTCCAGCGCGGCATTGGCCGTGATGTGCAGCGCATCGAGCCGCTCGCGCAGCAAGGCCACTGGATGACGGCGCAGCGTCAGCGAGGTGCTGCGATAGTCGGCGAGGATGTCTTCGCCTTCGCTCGGCGCTGGCAATGCCACCGCTTCATCGGGCAGGCTGGCCTCGCGCAACAGGCCTTCGAACTTCGCCCGCCCACGTGCCTGCCAGCGCGCCTGATGCCGATGGCCGCTCAGCGCGTGCAGTGCGTCCGCCGCCGCCAGCGCTTCCAGTTCCCGTGATGACAGCTGCGCGCGCTGCGCCAGGGTTTCCACATCGGCATAACCTTGCGCACGCGCCGCGACGATGCGCTGCGCCGCCGCTTCATTGAAGCCTTTCACCAGCCGCAAACCCAGGCGCAGCGCCGGCGCCTGCGGCGGCTGGCCGTGCAGATGACAGTCCCAGCAGCTGTGCCGGACATCGATGGGCAGCACGGTCACGCCCACGCGCTGCGCCTCGCGGATCAGCATGCTCGGCGGATAAAAACCCATGGGCTGGGCATTGATCAGGCCGCAGATGAAGGCCGCCGGATGGTGGCGCTTCAGATACGCCGACTGATACGCGAGCAAGGCGAAGCTCGCGGCATGACTCTCCGGAAAACCGTAGGAGCCGAAGCCTTCGATCTGGCGGAAGATCTGCGCGGCAAACTCGGCGCTGTAGCCGTTGCGCAGCAAGCCGCGCATCAGCTTGTCGCGAAACTTTTCGATTCCGCCGGCGCGTTTCCAGGCGGCCATGGCGCGTCGCAGGGCATCGGCCTGGTCGGCGGAAAAATCCGCCGCCACCATCGCGATCTGCATCACCTGTTCCTGAAAGATCGGCACGCCACAGGTGCGTTCCAGCACGCGGCGCAGCGGATCGCGCTCGCCCTTCGGATAGGTGATGGGCTCCTCGCCCAGACGCCGGCGCAGATAGGGATGCACCATGCCGCCCTGAATCGGGCCGGGCCGCACGATGGCGACCTGCACGGTGAGGTCGTAGAGATTGGCGGGCCGCAATCGCGGCAGCATGGACATCTGCGCACGCGACTCCACCTGAAACACGCCCACGCTCTCGGCACGCTGCAGCATCTGATAGGTCTGGGCGTCCTGCGGCGGAATCCCGCTCAGGCGCCGCACGCGGCCGTCGTAGTCCTGCAGATGCTGCAGCGTGCGGCGCATGGCCGTGAGCATGCCCAGCGCCAGCACGTCCACCTTCAGCAGGCCGAGCGCTTCCAGATCATCCTTGTCCCACTGGATCACGGTGCGGTCGGCCATCGCCGCGTTTTCCACCGGCACCAGCTCGTGCAGGGGCTGATCGGAAATCACGAAGCCGCCGACATGCTGCGAGAGATGACGCGGAAAACTCTGCGCGATCAGTTCGCCGGAGAGCTGCAGCCAGCGGCGGATGCGCGGCGCCTGCGCATCGATGCCCAGCACCTGCAGGCGCTCGGCGAGTTTTTCCGGATCGTCCCACCAGGCCAGGGACTGCGCGACGCGGTCGATGATTTCCGGGCCGACCTCCAGCGCGCGGCCCACATCGCGCAGCGCCGAGCGCGGCTGATAGCTGATCACGCTCGCCGCCAGCGCGGCACGTTCGCGGCCGTACTTGCGGTAGACGTACTGGATCACCTCCTCGCGCCGTTCGTGCTCGAAGTCCACGTCGATGTCCGGCGCCTCATCGCGCTCGCGCGACACGAAGCGTTCGAACAGGAGCTGATGATGCTCGGGGTTGACCTCGGTGATGCCCAGCACATAACAGACTGCGGAGTTGGCGGCGCTGCCGCGGCCCTGGCAGAGAATCTTCTGCGCACGCGCAAAGCGCACGATGTCGTAGACGGTGAGAAAGAAGGGCTCGTAGTTTTTCTCGGCGATGATCGCCAGTTCCTTGTCCAGCGTGGCGCGCACTTTTTCCGGACAGCCCTGCGGCCAGCGCTCGGGCAGATGCTGCTGCACCAGCGCGCGCAGCCAGCTCGCCGGCGTGTGCCCGGGCGCCACGGTTTCGCGCGGATACTGATAGCGCACCTGATCGATGCGGAACGCGCAGCGCTCCGCCACCACCAGGGTTTCGCGCAGCAGTTCGGCGGGATACAGCTCGCGCAGCACCTCCAGCTTGCGCAGATGCCGCTCGCCATTGGCAAACAGCGCATGGCCGCAGCGCGACACCGGCTGATGCAGGCGCAGTGCCGTCATCACATCCTGCAGTGCACGACGGCGGCGCACATGCATGTGCACATCGCCGCTGGCCAGCAAGGGCACGGCGAAACGCCGGCTCAGTTCCTGCAGCCGCGCGAGCTGCTCGCGATCACGGCCCTGGCGATGCAGCTCCACGGCAATCCACAGGCGATTCGCATAACGCTCGCGCAGCCAGGCCAGTTCCTCCAGCTCCTGCTCGCCGCGCGGCAGCCAGAGCACGCAGAGATCCGCACGCGGCGTGTCGAAGTCGGCGCGCGTGAGCCGGTAACGACCCTTGATGGCTCGGCGCCGCGCGGCACTGATGGTGGCGCACAGCGCGCTGTAGCCGGCCTGCGTCTGCGCCAGCAGCACGCAGCGCAAACCCTCTTCCAGCCGCAGCTCGCTGCCGATGATCAGCGCGGGCGCATGCTGGCCCAGCGCCTGCAGCTGGCGGCCTTGTTCCCAGGCCCGCACCACACCGGCCAGCGAGCATTCATCGGTGAGCGCCAGCGCCGCATACCCCAGCTGCGCGGCGCGCTGCATCAGCTCCTGCGGCATGGAGGCGCCGCGCTGGAAGCTGAAGGCGGACAGCGCGTGCAGCTCGGCGTAACTCATCCCCACAAGCCCTGCAGATACCAGCGCGCATCCTCACCATCGCGTGGGCGGTACACCCAGACGCGCGCGTTCTGCCACTCCGCGCTGTGGTAGTCGCGACGTTGATCGGCGCCGTCCCACCAGCCGCTTTCGATGCGTTCGAAGTCGGGCTCCAGCTGCGGCGTGCCAGGCAAGGGCAGCGGCCTGGCCAGCAGCCAGAGCGGACGTGGCGGCAAGTCGCCGGCATTGACCGCTCCGGCGCGCTCGCCTTGGCAGGCACGGTCGGGACGATGATCGGCCTGCAGCGCGGGCTGCCAGACGGCGGACTCGCCCAGGCGCGCCGCGACGCGTTCCAGCGTGGCCTGAAAATTCTGCTGCGCCTGCGCCTGCGTATCGAACAGATCGTGGGCGATGGCGACCGGCTCGGCCAGCTCCAGGCTGCGCAGCTCCAGCGCCCGCACCGGCGCCGGCAGCGGTTCGCGCATGAGACGTTCGCGCAGCAGGGTGAACAGCCGCTCGCCGTCGCGATGCGCGCTGGCCAGGCGCAGCAGCTGCAGGCTGCGGCGACGCTGCGCGTGCTCGCAGCTCAGGCGCAGTGCCAGCAGGCCCGTATCACGCGCGCGCAGCCAGGCCTGCAGTTCCAGACACAGGCGGCGCAGCGCAAACAACAGACCCTCGACCTGCGCGGTTTCGCCCAGCAGTTCGAAGCGGCGACGAAACTGCGTGGGCGGCAACAGAGCCTGTGCCGGTTCAGCGGCCAGGCCCCGCAGCTGATCGAGCTGACGCAGACGCTCCGGACCGAAACGACGTGCAAACGCGGCACGAGGCAGCGCGAACAGCTGCGCCAGCCGGCGCAGGCCCAGGCTGTGCAGCACTTCGATCTCGCTGTGCGGCCAGTAGAGGCTGCTCACCGGCAAGGATGCGAGCGCCGCGAGCAGGGCTTCCTGCGTGGGCAGATACGCCGGCTCGCCGCGGCTGGCGAGCAGCGCGGCGGCGGCGCGCGTCGGCGCCACCGCGAGCTGCGCCTCATGCTGCTGTTCGGCCAGCAGGGCCTGCACTTGTGCGCGCAGCGTCGGCCAGCCCCCGAACAGGCGCAGGCTGGCGCCGATCTCCAGCCAGATCAGCGCCTGCGGCAGCGCGCCCACTTCATCCAGCTCGCGCAACTCGGCATGCACCGGACTGCCGTAGCGATACAGGCCATGCGCGAGCGCCAGCAGCATGGCCTGTTCGGCCTTGGGTCTGCGCGGCAGCGCGCGCAGCTCGGCGTTCAGACTCAGGGCCGTTGCCAGCGGCGTGCCGGCGGCGAGCCGGCCGCTGTCGCAACTCAGCCAGCGGCTGGCGCCGCGCTGTGCGACGACCACCTCGCGCGCATCGCGCAGACCCAGGGCTTCGGCGGGCAGACGCGGCAGATACAGACACAGCCAGAGCATGGGCGCGACAGGCTGTTCACGAGGCCAGCAGGCAGGGCTGTGCCGGACGTGCGCCGCGACACTTGAGCACTTCCACCTGCGCGCGCTGCGCCACGCGCGCGATGCGCAGACTCAGCGCCGCCGTGCCGTGCGCGCTCTGCTGTCCGCGCCGATACGCCAGCAACACGCCATCGCCCTGCTCGGCGGCCAGCTGCAGGCGGCGCTGCGTGTGCAGATCCAGCCGCTCCTGCCAGAGCAGCACCGCGCCGGCACCGGCGCGCAGCAGCTCCTCCGCGGCCCAGAGCGCGTCCGGTTCCTGCGCGGCGTCGATGATGTGGGTGTGCTGCAGATTCAGGCCCTGCTGCTGCAGGGCCGGCGCATACGGCAGATAAGGCGGTGCAATCAGCGCAACCGGACGTTGCTGCTGCGTGAGCCGCGCCAGCAAGGGGGTGGCCAGACGCAGCTCGCCGACGCCGCACTGCGCGTAGACGATTTCACTCAGGTTTCCGCAAGGCCAGCCGCCACCGGGCAGCAGCGCATCCAGGGCGCCGTATCCCGTGGGCCAGGCGCGCAGCGGCGCCTGGCGGTCGCCGCGCCAGAGACGCGCGTCGCGCAGCAGCTGCTGCAGTTTTTCAGCGCGGCTGTCCATGTCTTGCGCAAGCCGCTACACCCCGTTGCCGCTACACCCCGCCGAAATCGCTGCAGCGGATCAGGCCCACCACACGACCTTCGATCAGCAGCTCCTGCTCGCGCAGATTGATCTTGATCGGCCGGAACTCGTTATTGGCCGGCAGCAGGCTGACCTGATCACCCTTGCGCTCGAAGCGCTTCACGGTGACGTCATCGCCCAGACGCGCGACGATGATCTGGCCGTTCTCGGCGGTGTTCTGGCGATGCACAGCGAGCAGATCGCCGGGCAGGATGCCGGCGTCGCGCATCGAATAGCCCTGCACGCGCAGCAGAAAATCCGGCGCAGGATGGAACATGCGGCGATCCAGCTTGTACCAGGACTCCACGTTCTCCACGCCCAGGATCGGCGCGCCGGCGGCGACCTTGCCCACCAGCGGAATGCCGTCATTGGCGGCGTCCTCGCTGCTCTCCAGCAGCACGCGGATGCCGCGCGAGGCGCCGGGCCGCAGCTCGATGGCACCCTTGCGCGCCAGCGCGCGCAGATGATCCTCGGCGGCGGTCGGCGAGCGGAAGCCAAAAGCCTCCACGATCTCGGCACGCGTCGGCGGCATGCCGTTTTCCTCGCCGTGACGGCGGATGAAATCGAGGATTTCGGCTTGGCGGGCAGTCAGTTCGTCCATGGCAGCTCTCGGCACTGTTTACATGAACAGTAGCAGGGGCTAACTGTAAATACAAACAGTAAGGCCGGCCGCTGCGCGTGGCAGCGGCCGGCCTGGTGCAGCCTCGTGAGGCCTTAAGCCGCGACTTTCTGCGGCGCCTTGCGGGTCTTCTGCGTCGGCAGGCTCACCCACTCGTATTCCTCGGCCTTCACCTTGCGCGTGCGCAGCCAGAAGCGCCAGGTGGACCAGGGCCAGATGGTGAAGTTGACGCCGTCGGCGGTCTGATACCAGCTCTGGCAGCCGGTGGACCACACCGAGTTCTTCAGGTTCTTCTGCACGTCGGCGTTGAAGGCGCGCTGCACCTCGGGCTTGACGTCCACATAGGCCGCGCCACGCGCTTCCATCTCCTTCATGGCCTGGATGATGTAATGCACCTGCGCCTCGATCATGAAGATGATCGAGTTGTGGCCCAGGGCGGTGCCGGGGCCCACCAGCTGGAAGAGATTGGGATAACCGCTGACGGTCATGCCCAGATAGGCTTCCGGTGCGCGCGCCCAGTCCTGCGCCAGATTGTGGCCGTCACGCCCGGTGAGCTTGAAGTCCTTCATGTACACGCGCGGATCGACCACGAAGCCAGTGCCCAGCACGATGCAGTCCACCGGACGCTCCACGCCGTCCTTGCCGACGATGCTGTGCTCGCGCACCTCGCGGATACCGTCGGTGACCAGCTCCACGTTGTCGCGGTTGAAGGTGGGGAAGTAGACGTTGGAGATCAGCACGCGCTTGCAGCCGATGGTGTAGTCGGGCGTGAGCTTGCGCGCCAGCTCCGGGTCCTTCACCTGCGCGCGGATGAACAGGGTGGCGAGCTTCTGCAGCGCGCGCGCCAGCGGCGGATTGAAGATCGGCCAGACGCGCGATTCATTGGTCCAGTACAGGCGCGCGCGATGCAGCTTGCGCATCAGCGGCACGGCGGCGAACAGTTTCTTGCTGAAGTCCGAATACTTGCGCATGTCGCGCGGAATCACCCAGGCGGCGGTGCGCTGGAAGACGTGCAGCTTGTTCACCTTGGGCGCGATCTCGGGCAGATACTGCACGGCGCTGCCGCCGGTGCCGATCGAGGCCACGTTCTTGCCGTTCAGGTCATAGCTGTGATCCCACTGTGCGGAGTGGAAGATCTTGCCCTTGAAGTCCTTCAGACCCGGGATGTCGGGAACGGCCGGCACATGCAGCGGGCCGGAGGCCAGCACCCAGTGGCGCGCCAGAATCACATCGCCGTTGCGCGTCGTGATTTTCCAGCGGCCCTCGTCCTGCAGAAACTCCGCGCCGGTCACTTCCTGGCCGAAGCGGATGAAGGGACGCAGGCCGTAGCGCTTGGTGACATCCAGAATGTAGTCCTGGATCTCGCGCCAGCCCGGATAACGCTGCGACCAGTCGGCCTTGGGCGCGAAGGAATACGAGTACATGTGGGACTGCACATCGCAGGCGGCGCCGGGATACTGGTTGTCACGCCAGGTGCCGCCCACCTCCATGGCCTTTTCCAGAATCACGAAGTTCTTGCGGCCGGCTTCCAGCAGCTTGATGGCCATGCACAGGCCGCCGAAACCGGCGCCGACGATGGCGACTTCGGTCTCGATGGTGGTGGACGGGGGCGGAACGCGTGCGGTCATGATGTCTCCTCAATATTGGCTGCGCGCGACAAGACCATCGCGCTTGGCCGCCAATCTAGGGGCGCTGTCCCTGCGGCTCTATGCTGGCTTTGGCGACTGATTGATAATTCCGGCCAATTCGGGAGCAGAGGCCGATTTAATCAGCCACGCCATGAGCAGCCGCTCGATTCTGGGTCTGATGTACACCATGCGAGGCCTGCGCAGCCTGGGGGAAGACCCCGCGCCGGTGCTGGCCCGTTATGGCCTGGATCTGGACCGGCTGGACCCCGGCGCGCGCGTCGAGCGCAGTCTGGAGCTGCGCATCCTGGTGGAAGTGGCCGAACAGCTGCGCGACCCCATGGCCGGCCTCAAGACCGGCCCGTTCTTCGGCTTTGCCGGCTACGGCCCCCTGTCCATGCTGCTGCTCACCTGCGCCGATGTGCGCGAGGCGATCCTCAGCGGCGTGCGCTACCAGCGGCTCACCTATCTCTACAGCACCATCCGCTTCGAGGAGGAGGAAAGCGGCTTGAGCGTGCTGTCCCTGGCGCCCCTGCCGCTGCCGTGGCGGGCGTTCCGCTTCCGGGTCGATGGCGAGATGTCCGGCACCTTCAAGCTGGTCAACGACATCCAGAAGACCATCGGCACCGAGCTCAGGCCGCAGCGCGTGGACATGCCCTATCCGCGTCCGGCCGAGGCGGCGCAATACGAAGCGCACTTCGGCTGCCCGGTGCGCTGGGACCAGAAGGAAGGCCGCTTCTGGATCGACCAGGCCCTTATGAACCTGAAGTTCCCCACGCACGATCCCGCCGCGCACGCGCTCTACCGCAATCTCTGCGATCAGCAGCTGGTCGATCAGCAACGCGAGCTGGACAACCTCAGCCACAAGGTGCTGCTGCATCTGGAGCTGTTCGAGGGACGCCCGCCCGATGCCGGACGCATCGCCGAATTCTTCGGCCTGGCCGAACGCAGCCTGCGCCGGCGCCTGGCCCAGGAAGGCAGCAGCCTGCGCGGCCTGGTGGCCAGCGCGCGGCAGAACAAGGCGCAGCAGCTGTTGCGCCACAGCGAGCTGAGCGTGGAGGCCATCGCCGAGCGTCTGGGCTATTCCGAGCCGGCCGCCTTCATCCACGCCTTCGAGCGCTGGACGGGCATGAGCCCTTCACGCTATCGCGCCGAGCGCTGAACCGCATACCGCCTCAGCGCTGCCCCAGCCACACGCCGAACGCCGCCAGCGCAAAGCCCAGCGCGTCGGCCAGCGTGAACTGTGCGCCCAGCGTCAGCGCCGCGAGCAGGGCCGTCACCGGCGGCACCAGATAGAACAGGCTGGCGGTACGCGCCGCCGCGCCGCGCGAAAGCAGCCACAGATACAGCAGCAGGCCGCAGCAGGAATTCACCACGATCGCCCAGGCCAGGCCGCCCAGCGAGGCCAGGCTGGGATGCAGCCGCAGGCCCTCCAGCCCCCAGGCCAGCGGCAGCAGCACCAGGGCCGAGGCGCCGAGCTGCACCAGCAGCGCCAGACGCGGGTCCAGCTCGCTGGCATGGCGCTTCTGGTACAGCGTGCCCAGGCTCAGGGACAGCAGCGCCGCCACTGCGGCCGCATAGGCCAGGCGCGTGCCGCCGCCGTGCAGCTCCGGCGCCACCACCAGCAGCACACCCGCCAGACCCAGAAGCAGGCCCAGCACGGCACGGCGCTGCAGTTTCTCGCCCAGCAGCAGTGCGGCGCCGACGGCGGTGGTGAGCGGCATCAGACCGGTGATCAGGCCCGCCACCGCCGGCGCCACGCCGGCGCGCAGCGCCGCATAGATGAAGCCGAAGAAGCCGGCCTGCAGCATCACCCCGCCGATGGCGGCATGCGTCAACGCCCGTGCCGGCACCGCCGGCGCCGGGCGCAGCAGCAGCCAGAGGCCGATGATCGCCGCCGAGCCGATGAAGCGCAGGGCCGCCAGGGTGTAGGGACCGCTGCCGTGCAGGGCGTAGGCCGCCGCGATATAGCCGGTGCTCCACAGCAACACGAAAGCGAGGCCGCCGGCCGCATCGCTGCCGGCGGCTTGGGTCGGGCTTTGCGACATCGGGAATCCGGGCGCGGGAAAGGGCCGTCATTGTAGAAAACGTGCCGCTACACTGCGCCTCGAGGATTTCCCCTGGACCGGACGATTTATGCAGGACTGCATATTGCACAACCCCCGCTGCAGCAAGAGCCGTCAGACCCTGCAGCTGCTGCGCGAGCACGGCGTGACACTGCCGGTGATCGAATATCTGCAGCAGCCCTTGTCCAAGGCGCAGCTGCGCGAACTCTGCACGCTGCTGGGCCTGAAGCCGCTGGACCTGATCCGCAGCAAGGAAGACCTGTTCGGCGAGCTGGGCCTGAGCCGCGACAACGGCTACAGCGATGCGCAATGGCTGGACGTGCTGGCCAGCCATCCCAAGCTGATGGAGCGTCCGGTGGTGGTGTACCGCGGCAAGGCGGCGCTGGGCCGCCCGCCGGAGAACGTGCTGAAGCTGCTGTAGCGCCTAGGCGCCCGGCGCGCGCCCGGCGAACAGGATCTTGGCCAGGGCCTCGTTGATGTCCAGCACCAGGGTGGAGGTGGCCAGGAACTGCGTGCGGCTGATTTTCCACTGCGCGCCGATCTTGCGGTACTCGTCCTCGTACTGACCGCCCAGCTGCGTGCAGCTTTTGGTCTTGGTGTTGATCAGAAAGTAATGCAGGCTCCAGCGGCCGCTGGCGCGCTCGCCGTCGTGCACCTCGATCTGGGCGTTGGCACCGTGATGCATTTCCACCATGTAATCGTGACAGCCCACCTCGGTGTACAGGGCCACCAGGGCGTCGGCGTTGTCGAAGCGGCCCACGGCGCCGTAATCGATCAGCATCGGCCCGTCGATGAAGCAGCTGCGCACGGTCTGCGGGTCCTTGCGGTCGCAGGCGAAGAAATAACGTGACTTGAGCTGACGGATCGCCTCGGCGTCCTCCAGCTTCTGCAGACGGCTTTCCAGTTCGGCCAGATTCATGGCGGTCGTTTCCCAAGGCGGCGGAGGCGCCGACAGTAGCGCCTGCGCGCCGCGCTGGCACTACTGCAAACAGATGAAGCTGCTGTAGCGGCGCGCCTCTACTGTCGCAAGACTGGCCATCGGGAGCGCGGCATGAGCGTGGAGCAGGAGGTCCTTTCCGGGCAGGTCTGGAGCGAGTTCTGCGAGCAGCTCAAGCGCGCGGGACAACAGATCCTGCGGCCTGAAACACCGGCCACGGCGCTGGACCGCGCCGAAGGCTGGCGCTATCTCACGCGCCTGCTGCGCATCGGCCTGGAAATGCATCTGGAATATGCCGATGCCGACTTCCCCGGCTTTTTCCTGCCCTCGCATGAAACCGGCAAGATCGGCGCCGACAATCCCGACAACGCCTATCTGTTCGCGCGGATCAACGGCCATCACGACTACCTGATCCGCGGCCGGCGCGGCACCGTGCCCTATCTGTCCTTCGGTTCGCAGAAGGGCGGCTATGAAACCGACGGCAAGATGGAGCAGACCGGCTTTCTCGACGGCCGCGAGCTGCAGCTGGATGCCGATGGCGGCTTCGAGCTGCATCTGAGCCAGACGCCCAGGCCCGGCAACTGGCTGCGCCTGGAGCCCGAGAGCAATGCCGTGATCGTGCGCCAGACCTTCAATGACCGCAGCCGCGAAACCGCTGCGCAGATGCGCATCGAGCGCGCCGGCGCCGGCGCACAGCCGCAACCGCTGTCGGCGCAGCGCATCGCGCAGAACCTCAAAAAGGTGGCCGGCTTCGTCGAAGGCACCGCCACGGTGTTCGCCAACTGGGCACAGGGCTATCTGGAACACGAAAACCAGCTGCCGCCGGCCAATCAGGCCGTGTGCCAGGCCGCCGGCGGTGACCCCAACATCTTCTATTACCACTCCGCCTGGCGCCTGGAAGAAGACCAGGCGCTGGTGATCCGCCTGCCGCGCATCCCCGAATGCCGCTTCTGGAATCTGCAGATCGACAACTGGTGGATGGAATCGCTGGACTACCGCTATCACCGCATCCATCTCAATGCGCACAGCGCACAGCGCGCCGCCGACGGCAGCGTGACCATGGTGCTGGCACATCGCGATCCGGGTCATCCCAACTGGCTCGAAACCGCCGGCCACCGGCGCGGCACCCTGTGCCTGCGCTGGGTGGCCGCGCGCGAACACGTGCATCCGAGCACGCAGCTGCTGTCCTTCTCCGAACTGCCGCAGGTACTGGCTGCATGAGCGCACCGATTTCCCTTGATCCCGACAGCCTGCTGGCCGAAGCCAGCACCCAATGCGGCGGCCTGGGCGGCGACGCCCAGGCCCTGGGCGATGCCAGCGCCTACCAGGGCCTGTGCGTGCTCTGCGAGTCGCTCAACCGCGAAGCGCAGCTGTCCGACACCGGCCGCTATCTGATGCGCCAGAAGCTGGTTGCGCAGCTGGCCAACCGCCTGCGCATCGAGCAGTACTTCAGGCAGCATCCCGAGATTGCACAGGAGCAGGTGGCGCCGCCGGTGGTGATCGGGGGCCTGCCGCGCACCGGCACCACCAAGCTGCATCGCCTGCTCTCGCGCGATCCGCGCTTCTACTGGATGGCGTTCTGGGAATCGCAGTTTCCAGTGCCTTTTGCCGGCGAGTCGCTGGCCGAGCCGAATGCGCGCATCGGGGAAGGCCGCGCGCTGTGCGCGATGATGACCAGCGCCATGCCCAAGCTGGTGGCGATCCATCCCATGGACGCCGACGAGGCCGACGAGGAAGTGATGCTCACCGAGCATTCCTTCCTCTCCGCCTTCAATGCCTACGCGCACATTCCCTCGTACATGCGCTGGCTGGATGCGCAGGACCAGACCGTGGTCTACCAGTTCCTGCGCCGCTGCCTGCAGTTCCTGCAGTGGCAGAAGCGCCAGCGCGGCATAGAGGCGCAGCGCTGGGTGCTCAAGGCGCCGCATCATCTGCTGCGCATGCATCTGCTGCTCAAGCTCTTTCCGGACGCCAGGGTCATCCTCACGCATCGCGATCCGGCGCAGAGCATTCCCTCCATCGCCAGCTTCATTCACACGCTCTGGGCGATCTACAGCGACAAGGCCGATGCCCAGGCGGCCGGCGCCGAATGGAGCACGCTGATGCGGCGCGCCCTGGATCACACCATGCAAGTGCGCCAGAGCGCACCGGACCAGTTCTTCGACGTGCAGTTCCGCGACACCGTGAAGCAGCCCATGAGCGTGGTGCGCGATCTCTATCACTGGCTGGGCCTGGAGCTCGACAAGGACACCGCCGCGCGCATGCAGGCCTGGCTGCAGGCCGACGAGAAGACGCATCAGGGCGGGCATGAATACACGCCGGAACAGTTCGGCCTGTCTGTGACGCAGCTGGAACGCGATTTTTCAGCCTATCGCCAGCGGCACGTGCTGGCAGCCTAGTGTTGTGAGTCAGAAATTCGCATGCGAAGTCAAGGAACTTCTGACTCACAACCCTGGAACGATTCATCAAGACACGGAGGAGAAGCGGCCCATGCTGCTCAAAGACAAGATCGTGGTGGTATCCGGCATCGGCCCCGGCCTGGGCGTGAAGCTGGCGGTGGAAGCCGCGCGTGAAGGCGCGGCCGGTGTGGTGGTGGCGGCGCGTTCGGGCGACAAGCTCGAAGACGCCGAAGCGCGCATCAAGGCCCTGGGCGGCAAGACCCGCGTGCTGCGCCAGGTCTGCGACATCACCCAGGCGCAAGATTGCGCGGCGCTGGCCGCCAACACCGCCAGGACCTTCGGCCGCGTCGATGCCCTGGTCAACAGCGCCTTCGTGCACGGCGAGATGGACTATGCCTCCAGCGCCAATCTCGATGCCTGGCACGCGGTGCTGGACACCAATCTGATCGGCACGCTGCGGCTCACGCAAGCGGTGATTCCCGAGATGAAGAAGACCGGCGGTGCGATCGTGATGATCAACACCATGGCCGCGCGCAAGGTGCCGCCGCTGGGCGAAGCCGGTTATGCAGCGTCCAAGGCGGCGCTGGCCAATTCCGTGAAGTGGCTGGCCAAGGAGCTGGGCCCCAGCAATATCCGCGTCAACTCCGTGCACATGGGCTGGATGTGGGGCGCGCCGGTGCAGGGCTATTTCGAATGGCAGGCCCGGGAACACGGCGTGAGCGTGGACAGCCTCAAGGCGCAGGTGGCCGTGGACATCCCTCTGGGCCGCATTCCCACCGACGATGAATGCGCACGCGCGGCGCTGTTCCTGGTTTCCGACTATGCCAGCGCCGTGACCGGCGCCGCGCTCGACGCCAACGGCGGGGCCTACATGCCGTAAGAGGAGTGGCGATGCAGAAGCTGATCTACGCACTCTGGCGCGCCATCCCGCCGCAGGATGATGAGCTGCTGCGCGAGGACCTGCAGGAAGCGCTGCGGCGTTTGCGCATGCTGCGCGCGGCGCAGCTCAATCTGGTGGACGAGGCGGTGAAGCCGGCCGCGCCGCTGCGCCAGATCGCCACGCAGCCGCCGCCGGATGCGATCCTGCAGGTCTGGGTGGACAGCGCCAGCACCGCGCTGCGCGCACCGCTGGACGCGCTGCTGGCGGCGCGCTTCGCACGTCAGGCCTGCTATCTGGTCAGTGAATCGCAGCCGCTGCGCAATACCGCCCATCCGCCGCAGCAGGGCCAGCGCACGCCGGGCTTCGCCCAGATCGCGCTGCTGCGCCGGCCCATCCGCCTGGACCCCAACAGCTGGCGCCAGCTGTGGCTGGACACGCACACCAGCGTGGCGCTGGAGACGCAATCCACTTTCGAGTACACCCAGAATGAAGTCATCCGCGCGCTGAGTCCGCAGGCGCCGAACTGGGTGGCGGTGGTGGAGGAATGCTTTCCCGCCGAGGCGATGCGTGATCCGCAGGTGTTTTTCGATGCGCGCGGCGATCAGGCGAAATATCAGCGCAATCTGCGGCGCATGATGGACAGCGTGGAGCGCTTCCTGGATCTGGGCACGCTGGACGTGATGGCGACGAGCCAGTACCCGCTGCTGCTGCCGCGTTAAACGCATTCGTAAAACTACTGCGTAATTTTGTTGGGCGCGTCAGCGCGTCGTAAGCCGCTGGGCTTTTCTGATTGTTGCTTCGTTTTGTTCTTGATCTGTTGGCTTCTTCCACCGCCCTTCGGCGGCGGACTTACTTCTCTTTGCTTGTGCAAAGAGAAGTAAGCAAGAGAAAGCACACCCCGGCTCTGGCGCCGGCTTCGCCGGTGCCTGAGCTGTGCAACGTGCTCGGGGCCGTTGCGGACACGCCATCCCTGGTGTGGCCGCAACTGAGCCGCCCTTCCTGGGCGGCTCTCCCCTGCGCTCGCCGCACAGCTCAGCGCCAGAGACGGGGACCCCAAGGTCAAAAGCAACAGCAGATTCTCGCGATGAGCGTCGCTGCGCTGTTGCTTTTGACTTACCCCCCTTTGCCTCGCACCGAGCAGCGCAGCGAGCGCAGCGGGAGAATCGAACAGGAAGTTCGATTCAGTTGCAGCCGCGCCAGGGATGGCGCGTCTGCAACGGCCCCGAGCACGTGAGCAGCGCAGGCTTCCGCCGCCGCGACAGCGGCGACGGATGCGAGGCGTAGGGCGTGCTTTCTCTTGGGTACTTCTCTTTGCACGAGCAAAGAGAAGTACCTCGGGCGCCGACAGGCGCACGAAACCCAGGCGCAATCAAGAGACCAGATAAACCGAGAACGACAATGCCATGGCGGCTTACGGCGCTGTCGCGCCCAAGCCGCCCTACGGCTTGTTGCAGTTTCGCAGCCGGCGATTCAACGCGGCTTCCAGATGGCGTCGGCGCCTTCGTCGATGGCGCCGAGCAGGCGGCCGAGCAGCGATTTGAGGGCGGCGGCTTCGCCGGCGTCGAAGCGCTCCAGGACCTTGGATTCCAGGGCCTTGGCCTGCGAGATCAGACGCAGGGCGCAGCGGCGGCCGCGTTCGGACAATTCATAGGCCACACCATCCCGCTGACGGGTGTGGGCAAAGCCGCGCATCACCAGGGAATCCAGCGCCTGCTGCCAGCGCTCCTCGGCAATGCCGGGCAGGCCGCGCGCCAGTTCCTCGTCGCTGAGTATCGGCTGCAGGCTGAGCGTGGAGAGCACATAGAACTCCATGTCATTGAGCCCTTCGCGCTCCAGCGAATCCCGCAGCTGGCCGAAGAAGGCGAAATGACTGCGGCCGAGCAGATAGCCGAGGAAGTCCTCGCTGAAGCTGCCCGCCAGCGCCGCCTCGCGCGGGCGCGTGGCCTGGCTGTCGCGATGCGTGGCGTGCGCATAACGGCCGGCATGAAACACCAGCGGCGCAGCCTCGCTGCGGTCGAAATCCAGCACCTCGCCGACGAAGATCAGATGATCGCCGCCCTCGTACTGCGAGGCGGTGCGGCAGACGAAGCGCGCCATGCAGCCGCGCAGCAGCGGAATGCCGCCACGCCCGGCGTCGTATTCCAGGCCGGCGAACTTGTCGATGCCGCGTCGCGCGAAACGCGCCGAAAGCTCCTCCTGATCGCTGGCCAGCACATGCACCGCCCAATACTCGGCGCGACGGAAGGTGCCCAGGCTGGCGGCGCTGTTGGCCAGACTCCACAACACCATCGGCGGGTCCAGCGACACCGAATTGAAACTGTTGGCG
Organism: Solimonas aquatica; assembly: GCF_900111015.1. Lineage (GTDB taxonomy): Bacteria > Pseudomonadota > Gammaproteobacteria > Nevskiales > Nevskiaceae > Solimonas > Solimonas aquatica. The sequence goes on from NZ_FOFS01000005.1 coordinate 207,330, forward strand.
GTGAGCCCCACCGGCGCGCCATCGGCGCCGCTGGTGGTGATGATGGTCACGCCGGTGGCGAAGGCGCCCAGCGCCTTGCGGAACTCTTGCGCGTCGAACACGGCGGCGTTCATGGCCGGGGCCTGGGAAAAGTGCCCACGCGGCGGAGGATTGCCGCGCAGGCGAAAAGCGGGATTGTGTTCATCCAAGGCCGGCTCCAGGCTCGCGGGGGACGTGCGCGGCGCACATCAGAAGTTGTACTTGAGGTTGAAGGTCAGGTAGTCGCGGTCGCTGTACGGATTGGCCGCGAGCGTGCTGTGCTTGATGGTCTTGTTGGGACTGCCGAAGAACCAGTTGTAGCCCACGCCCAGCTGCAGGTTCTGCAGGTATTGCATGTTGAAGCTCAGGCTCGCGCGCATGTCGCCGTCACCATAGAGCGGGCCGAAGGCGCCGGCCATGGCCGGCGTGCCCTTGATCAGCCAGCCGTAGACGATGGGCATCTGGAAATCCCAGCCGGAGATGATGTTGTGCTTGGTGGGAATCAGCAGGCTCATGAAGCCGTAGGCATTGCGGTCGTAGAACAGCGAGCCGCCCTCACCCACCGGAATGATGCCGGGCGAGGGGCTCAGCCGATCCACGCCGTTGACGTGCAGGAAGCCCGCTTCGTTGACCGAGACCAGATCGTCGAAGAACAGCCGCGGATTGGTCACGTACAAGGCCGAGACCAGCGCCTGGCTGATGCGGCCGCGCTGATACATCGGACTCAGGTGCCCGGAGATCTGCGCTTCCACCGGCGTGTCGATGCCATCGCGGTAGTTCAGTTCGCCGGCGATGTTGAAGCCGCCCAGCACCGTGGAATAACTCAGGCCGGCCAGATGGATGCCGTCGAAGTACTTCACGTTGTAGCTGACCGGCACGTACTGGTTGAGCGCCTGCGTGCTGAGATTGACGCCGCCCACGGTGCCGAAGGAAGCGAAGCCGACGTTGAGCTGCACCGCCGGATTGGTGTCGTTGTAGCGCAGATAGTAGAGGCCCAGATTGGTGGAGCTGGTCAGCTGATACTTCACGCCGCCACCGTACTGGCCGAAGGCGCTGGGCTTGAGGTCCTTCTCGCGGTAGGTGTAGATGTAATCCGGCGCATCGATGAGCGTATCGGCGGTGATGCCCAGCAGGCCGCAGACCAGGGTCTCCAGCTGCGGCGACACCACCGACACCGGCGCACCGTTGAGATGGAAGTTCTGCAGCAGGCCGCTGCAGCTGCCGGTGGCGGCCAGGGGATTGGCCGAGCCGTAGACGAACTGCGCGCCCGGACCGACCACGTCGGCGGGCGAGAGATAGTCACCCACCGGAAAGATTTCCGTGGGCCGGAACGAGAGCTTGTAATAGCCCACCAGCGACAGCTCGTTGTTGACCGCGAGATTGAGCGCGATCTGGTTCACCGGCAGCAGGATGTCCTTCACCTCCGCGCCCGGCACGAAGGCCTTGGTGGCATCGGCGGGGCCCATGGCGCTGGCGATGCCGGAGAAGAACAGGCTCTCGCCCCAGGCCACCAGCTGCTGGCCGGCGCGCAGGTTCAGCGAGCTTTCGTCGCTGAGCCACCAGCTGCCGTAGAGATAGGCCTCCAGGACCCGCGCGCGACCGCCGTCGTAACGCTTGGTGGGGCCGCTGAATTCACGCGGCTTGGGATCGGGATATTCACCGGCCGGGCCGAACTGGTTGAGCGTGCGCGGCGAATCGTTGTCATTGCTGCGATGGTAGACATCGTCGATGAAGCCCGAACCCGAGAGCACCGCGCCATAGTCCTGCCAGTGCAGCTGCAGCTCGCCCAGGCCGCTGAGGCGGTTGTGAATCAGCGCCCACTTGTCGAAGTTACGGTCGCCGTCGTCGGAGTTGATCGACTGCGAAAGACCCTGGCCTTCGAAACGGAAGATCTGCGCGGGCTGGCCCGGCGCCGGCGCCGCAGCGGGAATGTTGAGATAGGAGCTGAACTCTTCCACCGGCGCATCGGTCAGGCGCGGGTCGGCGTGCTTGGTGCGCATCGCCAGCGCATAGGTCACGGTGAGCTTGTACTCCAGCTCCACTTCGTTACCCAGATCCAGGGTGCCGGCGCCCGCCGCCTGCGCACCCAGCAGTGCGCAGAATCCGGTCGCCGCCACCGCAATCCTTCGCCTCATGCGCGTGAATCCCTTGGACGACGGCATTGCTCCTCCCTGCGACATTCATATGGTTTCTTGTAGCGCGTAAGCTAAGTACTCGATGTCCTGGTAGCCTCACCCGAACTGACTAGGATCAAAAGCCGCGCTGCGAAGCGGCGTTTTCGATCATGTAAGGAGCTGTGGATGACCGCTGAACTGCGCTTCCTCAATCCCGTGGATGCCGCCTACTTGCGCATGGAATCACCGCGTACGCCGATGCACGTCGGCGGCCTGCTCACGTTTCGCCTGCCCGATGGCGCGCCGCGCGATTATCTGCGCCGCCTTTACGAACATCTGCGCGCCCAGCCGGTGACCGCGGCGCCGTTCAACCAGCGTCTGGCGCGTGGCGGTCTGCACAAGCTGGCGCCGGCCTGGGAGACCCTGGACGAGGTCGACATCGACCACCACTTCCGGCATTCCGCGCTGCCCTTCCCCGGCGGGGAACGCGAGCTCGGTGTGCTGGTGGCGCGTCTGCATTCGCATCAGCTGGATCTGCGCCGCCCGCCCTGGGAGATCCATCTCATCGAAGGGCTGGAGCATCGCCGCTTCGCGCTGTACGTGAAACTGCATCACAGCACGCTGGACGGCCTGAGCGCGATCAATCTGCTGCGCCGCTGGCTGAGCGAAGACGCCGGCGCGCTGCAGACCGCCTTGTGGAACCTGCCTGGCGCGCTGCCGGCGCGCGACGAGGGCGAGGATGAGGCCGCGAGCCTGCTGCGCAGCAGCGCCGCGCAGCTGCGCGCGCAGTTCAAGGCCGGCGCACAGCTGGCCGCCAAGCTGGTGCAGATGAGCCGGCCGCGCGACAACCCGGAAGGCGGCATCCGGTCGGCGCTGGCCACGCCGCGCAGCATGCTCAATGTCCGCATCTCCGCACAGCGGCGTCTGGCCACGCAGCTGTTCGCGCTGCCGCAGATCAAGTCGCTGGCCGAGCGCGCGCACTGCACGGTCAACGATCTGGCCCTGGCCGTCTGTGCCGGCGCGGTGCGCCGCTATCTGCTGGAACTCGACGCGCTGCCGCCGGTGCCGCTGGTGGCCTCGGTGCCGGTGGGTCTGGCGCGGCCCGAGGCGCAAGCGGGCAAGGCCACGCGCGCCGGCTTCGTGGTGCCGCTGTCCACGCAGCAGAGCGATCCGCTGCAGCGTCTGGACGTGGTGCGTGCGGTGACGCAGCGCATGAAGGAGCAGCTGCACACGCTCTCCGGCGATGCCCTGCGCCAGTTCACGCTGCTGGGCCTGTCGCCCCTGCTGGTGGGCCAGATGACCGGCGTGCTCGCGCGTCTGCCGCCGGTGTTCAACTTCCAGGTGTCCAACGTGCTGCTGTCACGTGAGACGCTGTACCTGCACGGCGCGCCGCTGGACGCGCTGTATCCGGTGCCGCTGCTGTTCGACGGCTACGCGCTCAACATCACGGTGGTGGGTTATGCCGACCGTCTGGCCTTCGCCTTCACCGGTTGCCGTGATGCCCTGCCTTCATTGCAGAAACTGGCGGTGTACGCAGCCGACGCGCTGGGCGAGCTGGAGGCCGCGATCTGCGGTGAACCCTCGGCGCACGCCAACATCACACCGCTGCGGCGCAGCGCGCGACGCGGTGCGCGACGGGTGCTGGGCGAGGATACGGGCTTGTGAACAAGGCAAGCCCCCTGCACGAAACCTTCGTGGCTTGCTACATTTCGCGCGCTGATTTTTTAGCGAGAGCGATTGGCTCGAAACCCGCCGGAGGCGATTTCCGGCATTTGTTGCAGGGAGCAAGGTAGTGGCCGCAAGTTATGGTCGTAAGCATCTGATCGACGATCTCACCAAGGAACTGGATCTGAGCAAGGCTCAGGCCGCCCGTACGGTGAGCGCGGTTTTCGAAACGCTGGCGAAGAAGATCAAGAAGCACGGCAAGGTGCAGGTGCTGCCGTTTGGCACTTTCAATGTCGCCAAGCGTGCTGCGCGCAAGGGCGTGAATCCCAAGACCGGCACCGCCATCAAGATCAAGGCGTCCAAGTCGGTTCGCTTCAAGCCGTCCAAGAGCCTCAAGGATTCTCTGTAATCCTCGGAAGACTGTGCCGGCAAATGAAAAAGCCCGCCTTTCGGCGGGCTTTTTTTTAACGGCCGGGCTTACTGTGCCGGTGCGGCGGCGGGCTTGGCGGCCTTCTTGGCAGCCTTCTTGGCGTGATGCTTGTGGGCCTTGGCGTGCGTGCTGGCCTTGGCCGGCGCATCGGCCGGGGCGGCCGGGGCGGCGTCAGCGGCATAGGCCTGCGCGCCCAGCAGCATCAGGGTGGCGGCGGCGGCGAGCGTGAGCTTTTTCATGTGCATCTCCAGTATTGTGAGTCGTCAACCCGAGTCGGGTGCCGCAGCAGATTACCGCCGTAAGTTTTCAGACAGCTTATCGAAACATCCGGCCGGCCCGTTCCGGCCCGGACGGGGAACGCAAATGAATGTCAGTGAAGCCGTGGCCAGCCGCCGTTCGGTGCGGGCCTTTCTCGACCGTCCCGTGGATGGCGTCCTGCTGCGCCGCCTGCTGGAGCAGGCCGCGCGTGCGCCCTCCGGCGGCAATCTGCAGCCCTGGCATCTGCACGCGGTGGGCGGCGAGGAGATGCTGCGCCTCAAGGCCATCATGCGCGAACGCCTGGCCGGCGGCGCGCAGGAGACGCCGGAATATTTCGTCTATCCGCAGCAGCTGGGCGAGCCTTACCGGCGCTATCGCTATGAGCTGGGCGAGGCCCTGTATGCCGAGCTGGGCATCGCCCGCGAGGACCGGGCCGGGCGCCTGAAGCAGTTCGCGCGCAACTTCCAGTTCTTCGATGCGCCGCTGGCGGTGTTCTGCAGCGTGGACCGGCAGATGGGTCCGCCGCAGTGGTCGGATCTGGGCATGTACCTGCAGACCCTGATGCTGCTGCTGCGCGAGGCGGGCCTGGACAGCTGTCCGCAGGAATGCTGGTCGGCCTATCCGAAAACCATCGCGGAATTCCTGCAACTGCCCGCCGAGCGCATGCTCTTCTGCGCCGTGGCCATCGGTTACGCCGACGAGCAGGCGCCGGTGAACCGGCTGCGCAGCGCGCGCGCGCCGCTGGCGGACTTCGCGGAGTTCCGCGGCATCTGACCGGCCGAGGCCAAGGCGCAGTTTTGCCCTGCGGCCTCTGGCTTCGAAACGGCGCGGCTTTTCTAACAGCTTGCCGAAAAACGCCATCCATGGCGTTTTTCAGGTCACTACGCAAAAGCGTGGTTTCCCTGCGCTCCCGGCAAGAAGCCGGCTACAAATTTTGGAGCCGGCTTCGCTTTGCGGAGGCTGCGACGCGCTGATTCAGGCCGCATGCGCCGATAACTCCCTGTTTTGTCTGGAGGGTGCCCGTGGCACCGTCCTTGCCCCTGTGCAGGCAGTCCTTCACGGAGCCTGCGCATGGCCGATTCCACCCGACTTGAACCCAGCACGCTCTGGCGCCACGCCCGCGCGCAGGAACGCTGGAGCGTGATCTGCGATTTCGACGGCACCATCGCCACCATCGATGTCACGGATGAGCTGCTGGCGCGTTTCGCCGCGCCCGAGTGGCGCGCGCTGGAGCAGCAGTGGCAGGACGGCGCGATCAGCGCCCGCGACTGCATGGCGGCGCAAGTGCGGCTGCTGCGCGCCGCGCGTGCCGATCTCTATGCGCAGCTCACGCGCGTGCATCTGGACCCCGGCTTTGCCGGGTTCGTCGCCGAGTGTCATTCGCGCGCGCTGCCGCTGAGCATCGTCAGCGACGGTCTGGACCTGGCCATCCGCCGCGTGCTCGCGCATCACCGCCTGCCCCGGCTGCCGATTTACGCCAACCGCCTGCTGGCCACCGACCGCGAGCACTACCGTCTGGAGTTTCCGCATGCGCGCCCCGGCTGCAGCGCCGGCAGCGGCGTGTGCAAATGCGCGGTGGCGCAGGCACAGGGCGCCAATCGCGTGCTGCTGATCGGCGACGGCCGTTCGGATTTCTGCCTGGCGGCACGCGCCGATTTCGTGTTCGCCAAGGGCAGGCTCGCCGAGCACTGCGAGCAGCGGCAGATCCCGCACCGCCGTTTCCTGCAGTTCTCGCAGCTGCATTACCTGCTCAGCGAGCTGCTCGATCACCCCCATCACCACCGCCGCGCCGCCAAGGCGCAGCCCCTGTACTACCGGAGCCTTTGAGTCATGGATGAACAAGCCCTGCTGCAGGACGAGGCGCAGTACTGCTCCTTCGGCGACACCGTGCATTACCTGGATGAGCTGAAGATTTTCACGCGCTGCGAAGGCTCGTATCTGTACGATGCCCGGGAGCGGCCGTATCTGGATCTGCAGATGTGGTATTCGGCGGTGAACTTCGGCTACGCCAATGAACGCCTGAACCAGGCGCTGAAGCGGCAGATCGACACCCTGCCGCAGCTGGCCTCGCAGTATCTGCACCGCGACAAGATCGAGCTGGCCACGCGCATCGCCCAGCACGCCGAACAGGCCTGGCAGCGCCAGGGCCGCGTGCACTTCAACGTGGGCGGCTCGCAGTCGGTGGAGGACTCGCTGAAGCTGGTGCGCAATGCCAGCGGCGGCAAGAGCCTGATGTTCGCCTTCGAAGGCGGTTATCACGGCCGCACCCTGGGCGCCTCGGCCATCACCTCTTCGTATCGCTATCGCCGCCGCTACGGACACTTCGGCGAGCGCGCGCAGTTCATTCCCTTCCCGTACCACTTCCGCGGCCCCAAGGGCATGAGCAAGGAGGAATACGGACATCAGTGCGTGCAGCAGTTCGCGCGCCTGTTCGAGACTGAGTACAACGGCGTCTGGGACCCCAAGGTCAGACAAGCCGAGTACGCGGCCTTCTACGTCGAGCCGATCCAGGGCACCGGCGGCTATGTGATTCCACCGCCCAACTTCTTCCGCGAGCTGAAGCAGGTGCTCGACCAGCACGGCATCCTGCTGGTGGTGGATGAGATCCAGATGGGCTTCTACCGCACCGGCAAGCTGTGGTCGATCGAACACTTCGGCGTGACGCCCGATGTGCTGGTGTTCGGCAAGGCCCTGACCAATGGCCTCAATCCCCTGGCCGGCATCTGGGCGCGCGAGGAGCTGATCAATCCGGCCGTGTTTCCGCCCGGCTCCACGCATTCCACCTTCGCCTCCAATCCGCTGGGCACCGCCGTAGGCCTGGAGACCATGAAGATGCTGGCGGAAACCGACTACGAAAACATGGTGATGGGCAAGGGCGAATACTTCCTCGCCGGGCTCAAGGAACTGCAGAAGCGCTTTCGCATCATCGGCGATGTCGACGGCCTGGGCCTGGCGCTGCGCGCGGAAATCTGCCAGGCCGACGGCTTCACGCCGGACAAGGCGATGGTGGACCGCCTGGTCGCCGAGTGCATGAAAGCTGATCTGAAGGTGGCTGGGCAAGACTACGGGCTGGTTCTGGACATCGGCGGCTACTACAAAAACGTGATCACCTTCGCGCCTTCGCTGCACATCAGCTACGCGGAAATCGATCTGGCCCTGGAACTGCTGGGTCAGGCCCTGCATCGCGTCACACACTAAAAAGGCCAGGCGCCATGATCCGCAACAGCGAGTACCAGCTCCCGGGCGGCCCTGATGCGGTGCTGCTGGTTCATGGCCTCACCGGCACGCCGACGGAAATGCGGCCGCTGGCCAAGGGTCTGCACCGCGCCGGCTACACGGTGCGCGCGGTGCAGCTGGCCGGACACTGCGGCAACGAGGACGACCTGATCGCCACCGGCTGGCGCGACTGGTACGCCAGCGTCGATGCCGCCGCCAGCGAGCTGCTGCGCACGCATGCGCGGCTGTTCGTCGGCGGCTTGTCGATGGGCGCGCTGCTGGCGCTCAGGCTCGCCGCCGAGCGCCCGCAGGACATCGCCGGCGTGGCGGCTTATGGCGCGACCTTCCGCTACGACGGCTGGGCGATTCCGCCGGTGGCGCGGCTGTCCTTCCTGCTGCCGCTGCTCACCGTGCTGGGCATCGGCCGCAGGCGGCGCTTCGTGGAGCAGCCGCCCTATGGCCTGAAGAACGAGCGCATCCGCGCGCGCATCGCCGCCGCGATGCTGGGCGGTGACAGCGCCGCCGCCGGCCTGCCCGGCAATCCCTGGCCGGCGCTGGCACAGATGTATCAGCTGTCCCGTACCGTGCGGCGCCAGCTGCCGCAGGTGCGCAGTCCCTGTCTGGTGATGCACGCGGCGCAGGACGATGTCGCCAGTCTCGACAATGCGCTGCTGGTCTGCCGCCGCGTCAGCGGACCGCAGACCCTGAGCCTGCTGCAGAACAGCTATCACCTGATCACGCTCGACGGCGAGCGCGAACAGGTGGTGCAGCGCTCGGTGGAGTTCTTCTCGCGCGTCGGCATCGCTGCCGGCGCCGCGACCCCTGCCTCCTTCACGGTGGCTGCCGTGGCGAGCGCCTGAGCACGCCCGGCATGGCCTCACCCAGCCTGCCTGCCAGCGCCGAGGCCCTGAGCGCGCCGCCGGCGGGCGGGCGCTGGCCGCTGCGTCTGCGCAGCTCGCTGCAGGGCCGTCTGGTGCTGGCCTATATCCTGGTGGGTCTGCTGCCGATGCTGTTCGCCGCCGAGCTGGCGAGCCGCGTGGTGACGCGCGCCTTCGAAGACAATCTGCGCGTCTGGCTGCGCGAGACCGCGACCTACTTCGTGTCCTCGATGATCGATGCCCAGCACGAGGCCTCCGAGGTCAGCGCGGTGCTCACGCAGGACCCCGGGCTGGTCGGCGAATTCAGGTCCGGCACGCAGGGCCTGTCGCCGCTGATCCGCATGATCCTGCGCGCCGAGGGCTTTGATCTGCTGCAGATTCTCGACGAGCATGGCGAGGTGGTGTACAGCTCCGAGCCGGTGCGCGAGCAGCAGCCGGTGCGCCTGGGCCGCGACGTGGTGTTCACGCAGGTCCGCACCGCGCAGGACAAGCGCCTGATGATTTCCGCGCGCAGCAGCTTCGAACATCAGAACCGCCGCTACCAGCTGGTGCTCGGCACCTGGCTGGACTCCGACTTCTTCAGCCACATCAGCGACATCACCTCCTTCGACTTCCGCCTGTTCGAACCCAGCGGCGCGGACGGCGGCTTCCGCCGCATCTTCCAGTCCAGCCAGAGCGCCTCCAGCGAGCTGCGGCTCAATCCCGCCGTGGTGGCGGCGCTGCGCGAGCAGGCCAGCGAATACTTCGCGCGCGACGTCGACCACAGCACCTACACCGGCCTGTATCTGCCGCTGCGTGACGACGCCGGCCGCCTGCAGGGTGTGGTGTTCTGCGGTCTGCGCAGCAGCATGACGGCGACGCGCTGGGTGACGCGCACCAGCGTGTTCCTGTTCATCTTCCTCACCGGCACGCTGCTGTCGGTGGCCATCGGCTACGCGGTCTCGCGCTGGCTGACGCGGCCGCTGCGCTCGCTGGCCAACAGCGTGCGCGCCATCACCGCCGGCGATTACAGCAGCCGCGTCGCGGTGCAGGGTCATGATGAGGTCGCCGAGCTGGCCGACTCCTTCAATGCCATGGCCTCGCGCCTGGAGCAGCTCAAGCATCTGGAGATGCAGCTGCGTCAGCAGGACCGGCTTTCGGCGCTGGGCGAGGCCGCCGCCGGCATCGCCCACGAGGTGCGCAATCCCCTGGGCGTGATCTGCACCTCCGCCGAACTGATCCGCAACCGCTACGCGCTCAACGAACGCGATCTGAAGCTGATCGACAATGTGATCAGCGAGGTGCGGCGCATCGACCGTCTGATCGGCGATTTTCTTTCCTACGCCAGATCGCAGCCGATCCGGCTCACCGCGCTGTCGCCCTCGGCGCTGCTGGCGCAGGTGACGCAGGTCTGCGCACCGGAGCTGGCGCGACGGCGGATCGAGCTGCAGATCGACGATCACGCGCAGGCGCTGCGCGTGGAAGGCGATCCGGACGCGCTGCATCAGGCGGTGCTCAACATCATTCTCAACGCCTGCGAGGCGATGCCCGGCGGCGGGCAGCTGCAGATCGCACTGTCGCCCCGGGCCGGACAGCTGCAGCTGCAGTTCCGCGACAGCGGCGGCGGCATCGCCCCGGCGCTGATCGAACGCATCTTCGAGCCCTTCGTCACCAGCAAGCCCAATGGCACCGGCCTGGGGCTGGCCAAGACGCGCAGTATCGTCGAAGCGCATGGCGGGCAGATCCGCTGCCGCAACGTCAGCGGCGGCACCGTGTTCGAAATCAGCCTGCCGGTGCTGGCATGAACCCGCGCCGCTGCATCCTGGTGGTGGACGACGAGCCGCGCCTGCGCGAGGTGATTGCCGATGCACTGGACGATCTGGGCTATCGCACGCTCAGCGCCGACTCCGCCGAGGCCGCGCTGCAGCGGCTGGCCGTCGAGCCTGTCGATCTGGTGCTCTCCGATCTGCGCATGCCGGGCCAGGACGGGCACGCCCTGCTGCAGGACATCCGCAGCCGCCACGCCACCATTCCGGTGGTGCTGATGACCGCCTACAGCACCGTGAAGGACGCGGTGCAGATGATCAAGGAAGGCGCCTTCGACTACATCGCCAAGCCTTTCGAGATCGGCGAGCTGTCCGCCACCATCGGCAATGCCCTGCGCCTGTCGGCGGCGCTGCAGGACAACCAGCGCCTGCGCCGCGAGCTGGAAAGCCGTTACCGCTTCGATCATCTGATCGGTGCCAGCGCGGCTTTCCGCCGTGTGATCGGCGCCATCGCCGAGGTCTGCGAAAGCCGCGCCAATGTCCTGCTCACCGGCGAGAGCGGCACCGGCAAGGAGCTGGCGGCACGCGCCATCCACTACAACAGCGCGCGCCGCAACGAGGCCTTCGTGGCCATCAACTGCGCGGCGATCCCGGAAGGCCTGCTGGAGAGCGAGCTGTTCGGGCATGTGAAGGGCGCCTTCACCGGCGCGGTCAGCGCGCGGCCGGGGCGCTTCGTGCAGGCCAATGGCGGCACCGTGTTTCTCGACGAGATCGGCGACATGCCGGTGAGCATCCAGGCCAAGATCCTGCGCGTGCTGCAGGAGCGCGTGGTGGAGCCGGTGGGCGGCAGCCAGAGCCGCAGCGTGGATGTGCGCGTGATTGCCGCCACGCATCGCGATCTGCGCGAGGCGGTGCGCAGCGGCGGCTTCCGTCACGATCTTTATTACCGGCTCAATGTCTTTCCCATCGAGCTGCCGCCGCTGCGCGAACGCCGCGAAGACATTCCCCTGCTGCTCGCGCATTTCCTGCAGGAGCTGGGCAAGAGCAGCGAGCGGCCGATGCCGGCCTTCACGCCGGCGGCGCTGCGCCTGATGGAGCGCTACAGCTGGCCGGGCAATATCCGCGAGCTGCAGAACTGCGTGGAGCGCGCGGTGATCGTGGCGCGCAACGGCAGCGTGGACGCCGGCGATCTGCCGGCGGAACTGCATGAACCGGTCAGCAGCGAGAACGGCGGCCTGCCCAGCGATCTGGACGCCGAACTGGAGCGCCTGGAGCGGCGCTTCGTGCTGGAAGCCCTGGCGCGTACCAACGGCGTGCAGGTGCAGGCCGCCGAGCTGCTGGGCATCAGCGAGCGCAGCCTCTGGCATCGCATCAAGAAGCTGGGCATCAATATCGTGAAGCGCCCCAGCTCGACCTGAGCGCCGCCGGCCTTTTAGCCGCGCGCCTGCTTCTTGCGCCGCACGTACAGCGTCTTGTGCACGCGCGCCACCAGCTCGTCCTGCGCGTCGCGGATTTCCACCACGCGCTCCGGCTCGTACTTGGCGCCGTCGGCGGTCTGCGCGCGGATCTGCACCAGCTGCGCCTCGTCCCATTCGAACACCGCGCGCACCGTGCCGCGCCCCGGGCGCAGGAAGTCGATGCGCGCGGCCTTGTCCCAGATCAGATAGTCGCCGCCCAGCAGCGCCACCAGCTGCAGCACATAGAAGGGATCGCACATCGCATACAGGCTGCCGCCGAAATGCGTGCCGAAGGCATTGCGGTTGAGCCGGTGCTGACGCATCTGCACCACCACGCGACGAAAGTCCGGCGAGACTTCGGCCACGCGGATGCCACTGCCCCAGTACGGCGGATACCAGCTCATCGCCAGCCGGAACACGGCGGGCCTGGTGAAAAACGCGGACATGACAGAACCCCGATCAAATTTGTCCTCGCACTGTGCATGCCGCCGGCGGCGGCCACCATGGCCCGATCGCCGCCGCGCTTGCTTCACCGGGGCAACTGGGCTGCAATAGCGCGCCCTTCACGCCATGTCCAAGCCTTCCACCGAATTCGAGACCTGTCTGCGCCAGCTGGCGCAGGACGGTCATTGCCTGCTGCCCGCCGCCACCCTGCTGCCGCTGCTGCAGGCACAGGGTTCGCTGGCCGACTGGCCCGCGTTCGCGCAGAGCTGGGAGGCGATGCCGCTGGACACTTACATGGCCGACCGTGGCCGCTACCGGCGGCGGCGCCATGGCGTATTCCGCGCCCAGGCCGATGGCAGCATCCAGCGCCTGCCGGCGCAGCCGCATTACCAGAGCGTGGATTACAACCCGCTCAATGGCGGCATCGAGCGCTGGTTTGCGCCCATGGGCGAAAACCTCGAACAGGGCACGCTGGGCTGCGTGCTGCGCCTGGCCCTGAGCGGCTTCGGCAGCCTGCGGCCCGCCGCGCGCAGCTGGTTCGTGGAGGCGCATCAGTTCCGCATCGAGGCGCAGGCGGGCACGCCGGGACTGCCGACGCCGGAAGGCGTGCATCGCGACGGCGTGGACTACGTGCTGGTGCTGCTGATCCGCCGCCACAACATCGAAAGCGGGGTGACCAGCATCCACGCCCCCGACGGCCGTTCGCTGGGCAGCTTCACCCTGCGCGAGCCCGGCGACTGCTGCCTGATCGACGACGCCCGCGTGTTTCACGGCGTCACCGCCGTGCACGCCCAGCAGCCGGGCGAGCCGGCGTTCCGCGACGTGCTGGTGCTGACCTTCAAGCGCGAGCGCTGAAGCCGGCCGCGCTGCTGCATTGGGACGAGGCCGCCGCCGCGCACGGCGCTTATGGTGCGCAGCAGCCGATCCTGCCCGAGCGCCACATGAACCCGCTGAGCCCCACCGCCGCCCGCGCCTATACGCCCCTGCAGCTCGGTCCGCTGCTCCTGCGCAACCGCTTCATCAAGTCCGCCACCAACGAGGGCATGGCGCGAGGCGGCGTGCCCTCGAAGATGCTGGTGGAACATCACCGGCGCATGGCGGCCGGCGGCGTGGCGATGAGCACGGTGGCGTACTGCGCGGTGAGCCCGGACGGCCGCACCTTCGTCGATCAGATCACGCTCGACACGCAGAGCCTGCGGCATCTGCGCGTGTTGACCCAGGCCGTGCATCGCGAAGGCGCGGCGGCCTGCGCGCAGATCACGCACGGCGGCGCCTTCAACTTCCTGCCGCAGCTGAGCACGCGTTATCCGTTCAGCGCCAGCGGCGGCTTCAATGCCGCCGGCGTGCTCAGCGGCCGGCTGTGGCGCAAGGCCATGAACGAGGACGACATGCGCCGCGTGGCCAGCGAGTTCGTGCGCGGCGCGCGCCTGGCGCGCGAGGCGGGCTTCGACGCCGTGGAAATCCACATGGGCCACGGCTATCTGCTCAGCCAGTTCCTCTCGCCCAGCTACAACAAGCGTCGCGATGAATACGGCGGCAGCGTGGCGCGGCGCGCGCGCTTTCCGGCGCTGGTGCTGCGCCAGGTGCTGGATGCAGTGGGCGATGCGCTCGCGGTCAGCTGCAAGATCGGCGTCACCGAAGGTTTTGCCAAGGGCACGCAGGGCGAACAGGCCGCGGAACTGGCGCAGCTGCTGCAGGCCGAAGGCGCGCATCTGCTGGTCTTGAGCGGCGGCATGAACGTGGAGTCGCCCTGGGCGATCTTCGGCAGCCCGATGCCGGCCGAGGCGCTGACCACGATTCAGAATCCGGTGGTGCGCACCGCCACGCGCCTGATGCGTCTGGTGGAACCCAGGATCGAATTCCGCGAGCTGTATTTTCGCGAGCACTCGCGCCAGGTGCGCGCGGCGGTGAAGATGCCGCTGGCGTATCTGGGCGGCGCGAAATCGCTGGCCGGCGTGGAAACCATCATGAACGATGGCTTCGACGCCATCGCCATGGGCCGCGCCCTGATTCACGATCCGGCGCTGGTGCGGCATTTCGAGGACGGCAGCGTCACCACCTCGGGCTGCACCGCCTGCAATCGCTGCGTGCCGATGATGTACAGCGAAGGCGGCACCGCCTGCGTGCTGCACGGCCCCAACGAGGTGCAGCTCAATCGCAGTCCCGCAGCGGATTGAAAGCCGCCCCCGGCCATGGCGGGGGGTTCTTGGTTTTGCGACGCCCACGCCCGGACGCCGAGCGCTGCGGCGCGCGCGCCACAACAAAACAAGTCTAAGAATAGGGCTTATCCATGCCGCGCCAGGCCCCTAGGATGCCATCCGTCTTCACCCCGCCTGGAGCATCCACATGGGCCTTGCCATCTCTTCGACCTCGCCGCGCAGCACGCTGCCCTGGCGGCGCCGCGCCGAGCGCGCGCGCAAACCGGTTTCAGCCAGCGACTTTCCGGCGCTGGCACGCTGCTCGGTGGTGGTGGCGCCCGGTCTGAACGACAGCGGCCCGCAGCACTGGCAGACGCATTGGCAGCAGCTGTTTCCCCGCTTCACGCGCATCCGCCTCGATGACTGGAGCCGGCCCGATCTCGACGCCTGGGCACGCGCCATCGTCGAAACCGCGCTCACGCAGCAAAAGCCCGTGATCGTGGTGGCGCACAGCTTCGGCTGCCTGGGTGCGATCAAGGCCGCGCGCCTGCAGTCGGGACTGATTGCCGGCGCACTGCTGGTGGCGCCGGCCGAGCCGGCCAAGTTCGGACTGGACGCCCAGCTGGATCGCATCGCACCGGACTTTCCCAGCGTGCTGGTGATGAGCGAGGACGATCCCTGGCTGGCTCCGGAGCGTGCCTGGCACTGGTCGCTGCAATGGGGCAGTCAGCTGCTGAGCCTGGGCGCGGCCGGACACGTCAACACACAGTCCGGGCATCGCCGCTGGCATGAAGGCCTGCGCGCGCTGGAGCAGCTTTGTCGCCGCGTGGTGAACTGAACCGCGCCGCCCTCGCCTCACCTCCCCCAGCCGAGTAAAGACATGAGTCAGGAAAAGCCGCCGTACCGCTATGAAACCCTGCAGGTGCACGCAGGCCAGGCGCCCGCGCCGGGCACCAATGCCCGCGCCGTGCCGATCTACCAGACCACTTCCTACACCTTCAACGATGCCGACCACGGCGCGCGTCTGTTTGCCCTGCAGGAGTTCGGCAACATCTACACGCGCATCATGAATCCCACCACCGATGTCTTCGAACAGCGCATCGCGGCGCTGGAAGGCGGCGTGGCGGCGGTGGCGACTTCCAGCGGCCAGGCCGCGCAGTTCCTGGCGCTGAGCACCATTGCGCAGGCCGGCGATGACATCGTCTCCACCAGTTATCTCTACGGCGGCACCTACAACCAGTTCAAGGTGGCGCTGCCGCGTCTGGGCATCGACGTGAAGTTCGTCGATGGCGACAAGCCGGAAGACTTCGAACGCGCCATCGGTCCGAAGACCAAGGCGCTGTATG
Source organism: Solimonas aquatica (assembly GCF_900111015.1). Lineage (GTDB taxonomy): Bacteria > Pseudomonadota > Gammaproteobacteria > Nevskiales > Nevskiaceae > Solimonas > Solimonas aquatica. The sequence goes on from NZ_FOFS01000005.1 coordinate 223,039, forward strand.
TGGAGTCCATCGGCAATCCGCGCTTCAACATTCCCGACTTCAAGGCGCTGGCGGATGTGGCGCATCGCCACGGCATTCCGCTGGTGGTGGACAACACCTTCGGCATCGGCGGCTTTCTGGTGCGGCCCATCGAGCATGGCGCCGACATCGTGGTGGAATCGGCCACCAAGTGGATTGGCGGGCATGGCACCAGCATCGGCGGCGTGATCGTGGACTCCGGCCGCTTCGACTGGGGCAATGGCAAGTTCCCGCTGTTCACCGAGCCCGCGCCCGGTTATCACGGTCTCAAGTTCTGGGAGACCTTCGGCGCCGGCAGTCCTTTCGGCAACATCGCCTTTGCCATCCGCGCGCGCGTGGAAGGCCTGCGCGACTTCGGCACCTCGCTCTCGCCGTTCAACGCCTTCCTGCTGTTGCAGGGCCTGGAGACGCTGTCGCTGCGCGCGCAGCGGCATGTGGACAATGCCCTGGAGCTGGCGCGCTATCTGCGCACCCTGCCGGACGTGAGCTGGGTGAATTATCCGGGCCTGGAAGACAGCCCCTATCACGCCCTGGCCAAGCGCTATCTGCGCAATGGTTACGGCGCGGTGCTCAACTTCGGCGTGCGCGGTGGCTATGAAGCGGCGCGGCGGCTGATCGACAAGGTGCAGCTGGCCAGTCATCTGGCCAATGTCGGCGACGCCAAGACCCTGATCATCCATCCCACCTCCACCACGCATCAGCAGCTCTCGGAAGCCGAGCAGCGCGCGGCCGGCGTGACACCGGACCTGATCCGCGTCAGCGTGGGCATCGAGCACATCGAAGACATCAAGTACGACCTCACGCAGGCGCTCAGCGCCGCGCGCGTGCCGCTGGCCGCATGAAGTGAGCGGCGCGCACGCGCATCCGCAGACCCGTTACTTCGCACTGCCGGATCCTTTCGAGCTGGAAAGCGGCGAGCGCCTGCACGGCGCTCGCCTCGCTTATCGCAGCTGGGGACGGCCCGCTGCGGGTGGCGACACCGTGCTGGTCTGCCATGCGCTGAGCGGTTCGGCCGATGTCGAGCAATGGTGGCCGGGCCTGATCGGCGCGCAGCGCCTGCTCGATCCGGCGCGCGACTTCATCGTCTGCAGCAATGTGCTGGGCAGCTGCTACGGCTCCAGCGGTCCGGCCTGTCCGAACCCGCGCGACGGCCTGCGCTACGGGCGACGCTTTCCGGCGCTGAGCGTGCGCGACATGGTGCGCGCGCAGGCCCTGCTGCTCGGCGCGCTGAACATCACGCGCCTGGACCTGGTGATCGGCGGCTCGCTGGGCGGCATGCAGGCGCTGGAATGGGCGGTGAGCGCACCGCGTCGCGTCGGCGCCGCCGTGGTGATCGCCAGCGCCGCGCAACAACCGGCCTGGGCCATCGCACAGTCGCAGGTGCAGCGCGCCGCGATCCTGCAGGCACGCGAACCGCGCGAAGGCCTGGCCGTGGCGCGCATGGCCGCGATGTGCAGCTACCGGCACTGGCAGCAGTTCGAGGAACGCTTCGGCCGGCATCGTGATGCGCGGCAATTCAGCGTGCAGAGCTGGCTGGACGCGCACGGCGCGCGTTTTCTGGAGCGCTTCGACGTGGACAGCTATCTGTGCCTGCTCGACGCCATGGACCGTCACGATCTCGGCCGTGGCCGCGGCGGCGTACAACTGGCGCTGACGCAATGTCCGGTGCCGACGCTGCTCATCGGCATCGACAGCGATCTGCTGTATCCGCCCGCCGAACAGCGCCGCATCGCCCGCCTGCTGCCGCAGGGCCGCTACGCCGAGCTGCGTTCGGCTTATGGCCATGACGGCTTTCTGGTGGAAAGCGAAGCCCTGAGCCGCGAGATCAAACGCTTCCGCGTGCGGCTGGCGGAACAGCGCGCACAAAGCCAGCAGCGCGGCGGCGTGGCGCGGCCGGTGCTGCCGTTTGCGTGTTGAGGAAAAGCCGCGTCTGCGCCGCCGGCCGGATCGTGTGTTGCAGGCATTGAAAGACCGGCAGGCGCTGACGCAGCGGCGGAAACAGGGCGAGAGCTGCGGAGTCGTCAGTTAGGGGCGTTCCCCTACTGGGTGTTATCGAACCCATTTCGGGAATACTCAAGCGCGGGCGCTGCGCTGGGCGCCTCGGGCGCTGGCAACGGGCATGCCGTGTGCTGTTTCGATTCACCCGGATGAGCAAGCGCAAGCTGTGCCGGAGCAGGCCCTCGTTTGCATCGGGCGCGCCTTCGCTGACTTCTGATCAGCGACGACCGCAAGCTGGCTTACGCGCTGCGCGCTCACTCGCCCTGCGCCGTCGCCAGCACAAACACCCAGAACGCCTCGCCCTTGAGATTCACCTCGTCGCTGCTCAGCGCGCTGCCGGCGCCCTGGATCAGCGCGGCGGCGTACGCCGGTCGCCGCGTGTAGCCGGAGGCGGCCCAGGCCTGGCTCAGGCAGTCGATGTGTGCGGCGTGCTCGCGGATGGCGGCGCAGGCCTGGTCGAAGTAGGCGCTGTCGGCCGGCGCGGCGGCGGTCTGCGGCGGCTGCTTCTTGAGCAGCGACAGGAACACGTATTTCTTCACCTTCTCCACGGTGCGCGGATTGCGCAGGGCCAGCTGGATTTCCTTGTCGGAAGGCTTGGCGGTTTTCAGGGCGACACTGTAGCCGGCGAGATAGCCGGAGGCACCGCCCACCACCATGGCCACGAAGCTGAGCCAGTCGCCGGTCTTCCTGGCTTCCAGCACCTGCTTGTAGACGGTGCCGACGGTGGTGGACGCGGCGCCGCCGGAGGCGAACAGCATCAGCAGATTGCTCTGCGCGGAGACGGTCTTGCCGTCCAGCGAGCGCAGCATCGCCTCGGCGCTGCGGAACGCGGGACGGTTGTCGGCGAGATCCAGGCTCCAGTAGGGCGGCTTGCCGGGATCGCTCACGTCCAGCACCAGACGCTGCCCGGTGAGGCGCACGGTGCTGGCGTTGGCGATGGTGCTCATCATGTAGGGCTCGGCGGTGACCACCGAGCGGCCCACGGAATATCCGGCCACCGCAAACACGGCGAAGAACGCCAGACCGATCGCCAATGCCTTGTACATGCTCGCCCCTGCCCCTGTGCCGGAATGGCGGATACCTTGGCGCAGATTCAGCGGCGCTTCAACGCGGCGGCGCGGCGGCGCGGCGGCGCGCAACAGACCTCGCTCAGCCCGCGAAGTATTCCAGCAGCATGGCGTTGAGCAGCTCGGGCGCTTCCTCGCTCATCCAGTGGCCCACGCCGTCCAGGCGGCGGTATTGCCAGGCGGCGCTGACATAACGCGCGCTGTCCACCATCTGGTCCTCGGACAGAAAGCGATCACCCGTGCTGTACACGCCCAGCACCGGCACGCGCACGGCGGGACGTTTGCCGGGCAGGACCATGGCGATGTTGGCGCGGTAATAGTTGAGTCCGGCAGTGAGCCGGCCGGGACGCGAGAGTTGCTTAATCCACTGCGGGGCCAGCGTGGGCGCGTTGGTGAAGCGGCGGAAGATCGTCCAGTTGCCCACGCGCATGAACCACTCGGCGATGCCGCGCAGCTGGAACATCAGCGCGTACCAGCCCTTGATTTTCTGCATCAGGCCGGCGCGCGCGTAAGCCTCGGGATGCCCCACCGACAGCGCCACGTAAGAGACCACGCGCTCGGGATGCGCCATGGCCAGATGCCAGCCGATCACCGCGCCCCAGTCGTGGCCCACCACGCGCGCCTGGCTCACGCCCAGAACATCGAGCAGGGCCACCAGATCGGCAACCAGCAGCGGCAGCTTGTAGTCGCGTACCTGCGGCAGCAGCTGCGATTCACCGCAGCCGCGCGTATCCGGCACGATCACGCGATAGCCGGCAGCCAGCAGGGCCGGTACCTGCTTGCTCCAGATGCGGTGATCGTCCGGGAAGCCGTGAATCAGCAGCACCGCCGGGCCTTCGCCGGCGACGCGCACGGACAGTTCGACGCCATTGATCCGCATCCGCTGCGGCGGGATGTCGCCAAGCGCGTTCATGCCTTGTTCCCCGGACCTCGTTTGAAACGCAGATAGAGCAGCAGCCCCGCCGTCATCAGCAGCCAGCCGCCCAGGGTGAGCCAGATGAAGGAATGGATCTGCTGATGCCCGCACAGCGGGCCCAGCGCGGGCCTGACACCGCCGCAGCCGAAGGCCAGGATCGCGAAAGCCAGGCCCGGCCCCAGATGCAGGATGCCCAGCGCATAGATCAGCGCGCGCAGCATGGCGCTGGCGCGCTAGTGCTTGTGCTCGGCGTTGGCCTTGGCTTCCGCGGCGCCGGCGCTCATCACGCGGTCGGTGTAGGCGATGCCGATGGCCGAGAAGATGAACACGGTGTGGATGATGGTCTGCCACATCACGCCGGTGGTGGTGGCAGCGGTGCAGCGCGCGGTGGCTTCCACCGTGCCGCACAGCGGCAGTGCGCCCAGGGCGCCGGCTTCGATGAAGGTCTTGAGCAGGTGGATGGAGGAGATGCCGATGATCGCCATCGCCAGTTTCACCTTCAGTACCGAGGCATTGACGTGACTGAGCCATTCCGGCTGATCGGGATGGCCTTCCAGCCCCAGGCGCGAAACGAAAGTCTCGTAGCCGCCGACGATCACCATCACCAGCAGATTGGAGATCATCACCACATCGATCAGGCCCAGCACGATCAGCATCACTTCCTGCTCGCGCAGCTCGAAGGCGCCGTGAATCAGATGCCAGAGTTCCTTGACGAACAGAATCACGTACACGCCCTGCGCCACGATCAGGCCCAGGTACAGCGGCAGCTGCAGCCAGCGCGAGGAGAAGATCAGACCGGGCAGGGGGCTCAGGGGTGAGGCGGGACGCGTCATGGGCGGGACAGTGTTGGCAGGGTGACGGCGAATTGTAGCCAAGCCCGATGACGGTCTGCCGGCGCCGGCGCCGTGCTAGCCTAGCCGGCGAAAAACCACGTCCCGCCGTTCGCCACGGCAGACCCCAAAGCAGGAGGAAGCGCGATGATCAAAGTCAGCGTGATGTACCCGTACAAGGCCGGTGCCCGCTTCAATCATGAGTACTACCGCGATCAGCACATGCCGCTGGTGAAGAAGCTGCTCGGCGCGGCCTGCTCGCACTACACGGTGGACAAGGGTCTGGCCGGCGGCGCGCCGGATGCACCGCCCACCTATGTGGGCATGTGCCACATCTTCAGCCCCAGCGTGGAAGCCTTCCAGGCCGCCTTCGGCCCCAACGCGCCGCAGATTCTGGCGGACATTCCCAACTACACCGAGCTGACGCCGACGATCCAGATCAGCGAAGTGGTGGTGGGCTGACAAGCCCGGGCGGGCATCCGGTTCGCCGGATGCCCGCCAGCGGTCTGTTGCGCGCCCGGCGGCACATGTAAAACCGATGGCTTTTGGTTCGGGGCAAGGCGCAAGCACCGCAACAGCACGGCTAGGCTGCGGCGCGACGCGCCAGCGCGCGCAGCAGCGGACGCAGGCCCAGATACAGGGGCGCCGCCACCAGCGGCGCCAGCAGGCACCACAGCGCAATGCCATAGAGCGCCACCATGCCGTAGTCGGCGATGAAGCGCAGCGGTGAGGCTTCGAAGCGCTCGATCAGCGCGCCGACCGAGAACAAGGGCACCGGCGCGGCGCCAAACAGGCTTTCCCCTCCGCGATAAAACGGCAGCAGCAGCGCCACGTGCAGCGGCGTGAGCAGGTAATTGGCCACCTGGATCAGCGGCTGGTTCAGGCGCAGCAGCAGCGCGGCGATGCCGCACAGGAAGGTGGTGGCGCCCAGCACCGGAAACACGCCCAGCACCGCCGCCAGCGCCAGCGTCAGGGCGATCTGTTCCGGCGTGATGCCCTGACGCAGCTGCTGGACGATGGGCCGGATCAGGCGCCGCTGCCAGAAACCTTCTGTGTTGGAATCGCTCATCGCCTCTCGTATCGCCGCTTGAACGCAGCCGCTGCGCCGCCCGGCAGCGCCGGGCTCAAAGCGCTGGCTTTGGCTTGAGCAAGATACGTGCTGAGCCCGGCTGCGGATGCCACAGCCGATGCGCGGTGTTCAGCCGTGGATGGGCATGGGCGCATGGCCCGGCTGCTGCGTGAAGCGCACCATCCAGTCACGAATGCGCGGATAGTCGTCCAGGCTGTAGCCGCCCTGATGCGCGACATGCGTGTAGGCGTAGAGCGCGATGTCGGCGATGGTGTACTGGCTGCCGACCAGCCAGGGGGTCTTCTGCAGCTGCTGTTCCATCACGCCCAGCGCGGCATAGCCGCGCGGCATGGCCTCGGCGATTTTCTGCGCCCAGGCTTCGCGCTTGTTCAGGTAGTGCACCCAGAAGCGCACCGTGGCGATATAGGGTTCGTGACTGTACTGCTCGAAGAACAGCCATTGCAGGATCTGCGCGCGCGTCCAGGCATCGTCCGGAAAGTACGGCGTGTGCTCGGCCAGATAGCAGAGCATGGCATTGGACTCGGCGAGCACGCGGCCGTCTTCCAGCTCCAGCAGCGGCACCTTGCCATTGGCATTCTTGGCCAGAAAGCCGGGCGTGCGCGTGGCGCCCTGCAGGATGTCCACCTCCTGCCATTCGAAACGCTGGCCCAGCTGACGCAGCAGCAGCGCCGGCTTGTAGCAGTTGCCGGAACCGCTCATTCCATACAGACGCAACATGTGTGCTCTCCCTTGGCGGCGGCAGTATGACGCCGGCGCCGCCGCGGACAATCCGGCGAAACGCTCAGACGGCCTGGTGAAAGCTTTTGCCGCCGGGCTTGCGGCACAATGAGCGACCCATGCGCCACCTCGCCCCCACCCTGATCGCCGCGCTGCTCGCCGCCGCGCTGGCCGCCTGCGCTTCCTCGCCGCGCTCGACACTGAACCCGCGCGAGCAGGCCCTGGTCGACGCCTTCAAGCAGGCCGACGCCAACGGCGATGAAAAACTCACGCCCGAGGAATTCGCCACCCTGCCGATGCAGAACGTGAAGTTCGCCGAGGTGGACAGCGACGACAACGGCTACGTCACGCTGCCGGAGCTGCGCAGCTATCTGGAATGGCGGCATCTGGCCGCCGAAGCCAATCGCCCGCTGGACCGGGACGGCCATCCGCGGCGATGAGCCTGGCGCCGGAACTGGCCGTCGATGCCGCCATCGTGCTCGCCGGCTTTCTCACCGCCAGTCTCTCCGGCGCCGCAGGCCTGGGCGGCGGCACCATCCTGATTGCGGTGTTCTACGCCCTGGGCATGAACGCGGCCGAGGCCGTGCCCTTGTTCGCGGCGGTGCAGATGGTGTCCAACAGCGCGCGCAGCATCGCCTATGTGCGGCATGTGCACTGGCCGGCGGCCGGCTGGTTCCTGCTGGCGGCGGTGCCGGCCACCGTGCTGGTGGCGCCGTATGCGGCGGCGCTGGACACGCGCCTGATCCAGCTGCTGCTGGCGGGCCTGATTCTGTTTTCGCTGCTGCCCCGCGCGGCCGGACGCACGCTGGCGCAGCGGCCGGCCTTCATGCTCGCCGGCCTGCTCAATGGCAGCATCGGTCTGTTCGTGGGCGCCACCGGCCTGGTCGTGGGCCGTCTGTTCCTGCGTCCGGAGTGGCGGCGTGAAACCACCATCGGCACCCTGGCGCTGACCCAGGTGCTGGGCCACGGCCTGCGCGTGCTGGCTTACGGCGTGGTGGGCTTTTCGGTGCTGGCGCAATGGCAGAGACTGCTGCCCCTGTGTCTGGCCGTGATTGCCGGCACCGTGCTGGGCAAGCACATCAACGGCCGCATCAGCGAGGCGGCCTTCACGCGCCTGTTCAAGCTGATTCTGCTGCTGCTGTCCCTGGAACTGATCATCGATGCCCTGGGGGGCTGGTCATGGCTTTGATGCTGGATGAATCCGCGGTGCAGGCGCTGATCCGTGGCGGGCTGCCCGTCGCCGAGCGCATCGGCCTGCTGGTGGAAGCGGTGCGCGAACACTATGCGCGCGTGCGCCTGCCTTTCGACGCCAGCATGCTACGGCCCGGCGGCGTGCTGTCCGGACCGGTGCAGTTCACCGCCGTGGATGCGGCCATGTACGCCCTGGTGCTCTCGCATCTGGGCCCGGAGCTGATGGCGGTGACCAGCGACGTCAACATCCGCTTCCTGGCCAAGGCCGCGCCCGGCGATGTGCTGGCCGAGGCCGAGCTGCTCAAGCTGGGCCGGCGTCAGCTGGTGATGCAGGTGCGGGTGACGAGCAGCGCCGATCCGTCGCGCGTGGTGGCACAGGCCACGGGCACTTACGTGCGGCCCTGAGGCCCGTCGTCCAATCCCAGCATGCGCGCGATCTCGTCCTCGCCATAAGGGCGGCGGTCCTTCACGCGCAGGCTCTGCGTCCATTCGCGCGCGAAATCGCGCTGCATCCAGGCATTCAGCGCGGCGGTGAGCAGCATCGCCAGCAGCGCGCCCACGCCCGCGCAAGCCATGTCCTTCTGCGCATCCCAGACATCGCCCTGCGTGCCCAGATAGGCCACGCCCAGATCGCCGCCGAACAGCACCGCCGCTCCCCACTCGATCAGCTCGTAGAGCGCCGAGGTGGCCAGGGTGAATTCCAGCGGCATGAAATAACCCCAGAACCCGCGCGCATCGGCCACCCGCAGGAAGATCTCGCGCAGCGGATAGGCGAGCAGCAGGCCATAGGAGAAATGCACTAGCCGGTCGAAGTTGTTGCGCTGCCAGCCGAGCATGGCGTTGAAGCTGTGGCCGGTGAGGCTCTGCCAGGCGCGCTCGTATGGCACCTCGGCATAGGTGTAATGCGCGCCCACCGCGTGCAGGCAGAGGAACAGGAAGATCAGCGTGTAGGAGATGCGCGAGAACACGAAGTGGCGCTGCGCGGCCGCCAGGCCCAGCGCAAAAGCCAGCACCAGCACGTTTTCCAGCAGCCAGTCGTGACGATCAAGCGGCGCGACCGCCAGCGCCAGCCACAGCAGCACGTACAGCACCATCAGGATCAGCACGTAGCGGCGATGCGCGATGCGGATCATCCCGGCTCCGTTGGGCTTGAACGAGGAAACCCAGCGTAGTGCGCGTTGCCACGGGATGCCAGTGCCGGTGCGCCGCCCGCATGCCGGCGCTCGTGCAGGCGACGCGCCGCGAAGCCGGGCGCGCCGCCTGCGCAGCGAAACTCAGTGGTGCCAGTGCGGCAGGCTGATCAGCGTGCCGTCCTGCAGATCCAGCGTCGAGCTGCCACCCGAAGAATGGCTGCTGTCGTGCAGCGCACCGCCAACCGCCCCCAGGGTGTGCCCCAGCTGCGCCACGGTGTGGCCCACCAGGCCGCTGAGCGAACCCAGCGCCGAGCCGCCGCTCACCGAGCTGGGCAGGCTCAGGTTCACGTCGCGGTCGATGCTGATTCCGCCCAGGCTGATGTCGATCGACTCGCTCAGGCTGTGATGGCCGGATTCCGAATGCGTGCGGATATCAAGATCTACTGAAAGCCCCAGACGCGGCAAATGGATGTCGATGCTCAGATAACCGTCGCGAACGACTTCGTGGGTGTCGGGGTCGACGGTGTGCGAGCAACCGCCCGAAATGGATACAGACATGGTTTGAACTCCCTAGCTGGGCCGAAGAAAGTGACAGTGCCTCTTGTCAGCGCAGCGACACGCCCGCCAATAACTTCTGTCGGGTACGGATCAGCGGTATCGGGAGAACCGACGAGCGGCCTTCAGTCGCGTAATCTCTGACCGCGGGTTTCCACTACAAACGGCATCAGCAGCAGTCCGAGCAGCGGCACGACGCCGATCCAGAACAGGATGCCGATCTCGCCGCCGGCCACCTTGGAGCCGAGCAGCCCCACCACGAAAGGACCAGCAGCCGCCAGCACGCGGCCGATGTTGTAGCAAAAGCCCGCACCGGTGGCGCGCAGGCGCGTGGGGAACAGCTCCGGCAGGTAGTAAGTGAAGCTGCCGAACACGCCGAACACCGACAGGCCGATGGCCAGGTACAGATACAGCCGTGTGTGCGGCTCGAAGTCACCGCCGAAGGTGGTGAACACCGCCGCCGCGCCGCAGGCGAAGTAGATGGCGAACATCGGCTTGCGGCCGAGCAGCTTGGCGGCGGGAATGGTCAGCAGGGTGCCGATCAGGCCGCCGATGTTGAAGGCCATGGTGCCGGTGAACTTCCAGTTCTCCACCAGCTTGACCGTGGCCTCGCGCGACAGGCCCTGCAGCGCCGCCTCGGTCTGCGCCAGGCCGGTGGCGAAGGTGGGCAGGAAGGCATTGCAGCTCCACCAGGTGATCAGCGCGATCAGCGCCATGAGAAAGCCGCTGAGCGTGGCGCGGCGCAGCTGCGGCGAAAACAGTTCGGCCAGACGCGGCGGCGCGGCGTTCTGCGCCACGTTCTGCCAGCGTTCCGGCTCCTTCACGAACAGGCGCACGCCGAAGGCCACCGCCGCCGGGATCAGGCCGCAGAGGAAGATGTAGCGCCAGGAGACTTCCGGCTGGTCGGCAAACCAGTGGCCGGCGATCTGCAGATTCAGAAAGGTGGCCAGCGTGGTGCCGAAGGCCGCCGAGGTGTAGAGCAGGGCGCCGGCCTCCACGCGTTTTTCCTCCGGCATCACCTCCGCCACCATCGAAGCTCCCGCCGCCCATTCCCCGCCGATGCCCAGGCTGGCGATCAGACGACAGGCCACCAGCACCCAGATGTTGGGCGCAAACGCGCAGGCAGCGGTGCCGAGCGCGTACATGAGAATGGTGAGCAGCATGGTGCGGGTACGGCCGATGCGGTCGCCGACATAGCCGAACAGCACGCCGCCCACCGCCCAGCCGATCAGCAGCAGCGAGGTGAGAATGCCGGTCCAGAACACTGTGGCCTGCTTGGCTTCCGGCGAACCGATGGTGAGCCCCAGCAGCGTGGGCACACAGTTGGGCGCCACGAAGTTGAACAGGATGCTGTCGAACAGATCGAAGCCCCAGCCCAGCCAGGCGGCGAACAGCACCAACCATTGGTAGCGTGTCAGGCTGAGCATTGCCGCATCTCCCTCGTTCGTTTTGTGTTGGTGGCGCGCAGGCGCGCCTGCCCTCAGGCTGTTTGTGAAAAATCGCGGTCGCGGGTTTCCGGCGTCAAGGCCAGCGCCAGCAGACTGAGCAGCGCGGCGGCGCTCAGGTAATAGCCGACGTACTGCAGGCTGTAGGTCTTGGCCAGATAAGTGGCGATGTAAGGCGCCAGCGAGGCACCGAGAATGCCGGCGAGATTGAAGGTGAGCGAGGCGCCGGTGTAGCGCACCGAGGTGGGAAACAGCTCGGAGAGGATGGTGCCGAGCGGACCGTAGGTGAGGCCCATCAGCGCCAGGCCCAGGGCCAGCGTCGCCACCACGCCGTACAGGCCGGCGGAAAACAGCGGCGCGAAGAACAGTCCGAATACCGCAATCGCCGCACTCACCACCATCAGCGTCAGGCGCCGGCCGTGGCGCTCGGCCCACAGCGCCGAGAGGGGAATGGTGAGCGCAAAGAACAGGATGCCGAACAGCTGCAGCGGCAGGAACTGCTGCCGCGCATAGCCCAGCGCGCTGGTGCCCCAGGACAGCGCGAACACCGTCATCAGATAGAACAGCACGAAGGTGGCCACCGCCACCAGCGTGCCCAGGATCAGCGCCCGGGGATGATCGCGCAGCACGCTGAGCATGGGCACGCGCACCCGCTCCTCGCGCGCCAGCGCTTTCTGAAAGGCCGGCGTCTCGTGAATCTTCAGACGCACATACAGGCCCATCAACACCAGCAGCGCGCTGGCGATGAAGGGGATGCGCCAGCCCCAGGCGAAGAACTGCGCGTCGCTGAGCAATTCCGAGAGCAGCAGGAACACTCCGCCCGAGCAGATGAAGCCCAGCGGCGCGCCCAGCTGCGGAAACATGCCGTACCAGGCCCGCTTGCCGGGCGGCGCGTTTTCCGTGGCCAGCAGCACCGCGCCGCCCCATTCGCCGCCCAGGCCCAGGCCCTGACCGAAACGGCACAGCGCCAGACCCAGCGGCGCCAGCACGCCGATGCTGGCGTAAGTGGGCAGCAGGCCGATGGTGACCGTGGACAGGCCCATGGTCAGCAGCGCCGCCACCAGCGTGGCCTTGCGGCCGATGCGATCACCGAAGTGCCCGAACAGCGCCGAACCGATCGGCCGCGCGAAGAAGGCGATGGCGAAGGTGGCCAGCGACTGCAGCGTGGCCGAGGTGGGATCGGACGCCGGGAAGAACAGCTTGGGAAACACCAGCACCGCCGCCGTGGCGTAGATGTAGAAGTCGAAGAATTCGATGGTGGTGCCGGCCAGGCTGGCCAGCAGCACGCGGCGCGGTGAGTTGACGGGCGCGTCGGCGCCGCCGGCAGCTGCGTTCATGTCTTGCAAGATCCCCTCGTGAATTCCCGTGTCGCCGCCATGCCGCCGAAACGGCCGGTGGCCATTGTGGTCCAGCGTGCCGCGCGCAGGCTACAGCGCGGGCGGTGCCTGCTCGCGATGCCGCAGCAGGATGCGGCGGTACTGGTCCGGATCCTTGATGTGCACCACATCGCCTTCGCGCGGGAAGGTCCAGTCGTAGAGGCGCGACAACCAGAAACGCAGCGCCGCCGCGCGCAGCACCAGCGGCCAGGCGCTGCGCTCGGCCTCGGTGAATTCGCGGCGCGAGCGATAGGCGCCGACCATCGCCTCCCAGCGCGCCGGATTGAGCGTGCCGTCCACCTCGAAGCACCAGTCGTTGACGGTGACCGCGAGGTCATAGAGCAGCGAATCATTGCAGGCGTAGTAGAAGTCGATCACGCCGGTCAGGCGGTCATCGACGAACAGCACGTTGTCGCGGAACAGGTCGGCGTGAATCACGCCCTGCGGCAGGCTGGTGAGGTCGATGGACATCTGCACTGCCAGCTCATCGTCGATCAGCTTGCGGATGCCGGCGTCGCGGGTCTTGCGCGACAGCAGGCGCCCGGTCTGCTCGCGCCACAGCGCGCCGCGCGAGTTGTCGCAGTGTCCGGAATAGGACTTGGCGTCGATATGCAGCTCGCCCAGGGCGCGGCCCACCTGCCGGCACTGCTCCAGGTTGGGGAACAGCACGCTCTGGCCGGTGAGCCGGCGCACCAGCGCCGCCGGCTTGTGATTGAGCGTGGTGAGATTGCCGCCCTCATGCGTGCGCGCCGGCATGGCGCTGGGAAAACCGCGCGAGGCGAGGTGATCCATCAGGCCCAGGAAGAACGGCAGATCGGCGTAATTGAGCCGTTCGAACAGCGTCAGCACCCAGCGCCCGTCTTCGGTATCGACGAAGTAATTGGTGTTCTCCACGCCCTCGCCGATGCCCTGGAAACCGATCAGCGGCCCGACCGGGTACTGCTTGAGAAACTTGCGCAGCTGGGCGTGGCTGACTTTGGTGAAGACCGACATGGGGCGGACCGCCTTAAGCTCGAATTCGTTTGCCGTATTGTGCCGCGCCGACGTGGCCGGCATCTACGACCCCTTCAGCGCCTCCAGAACGAGGGCGTGAAGATCACCAGCAGGGTGAAGACTTCCAGGCGGCCCATCAGCATGGCGACGATCAGAATCCATTTGCCGATCTCGCTGACGCTGGCGACGTTGGCCACCACGCTGTTCAGGCCCGGACCGCCGTTGTTGATGGCGCCGGCCACGGCGGAGAAGGCGGTGACCGGGTCCAGGCCGGTGAAGACCATGGCGAAGCTCAGCAGCAGGGTGATGGCGATGTACACCGAGAAGAAGCCGCCGATGGCGTAGACCACGGCGTCCGGCACGATCTTGTTTTCCAGCTTGATCGGCAGCTCGGCGCTGGGATGGATCAGGCGCGCGATCTCGCGGCTGGCCTGCTTGCCGAACAACACCAGGCGGATCACCTTCACGCCGCCGCCGGTGCTGCCGGCGCAGGAACCCATGAAGGTGGCCAGCACCAGCAGCAGCGGCAGGAAGTGCGGCCAGTGGCTGGGATCGGCGGTGGCGAAGCCGGCGTCGGTGCCGTAGGCGATGACCTGGAACAGGCCTTTGCGCACGCTTTCGCCGAGGCTGCCGTAAGTGCCGGCCGCGTACAGCAGCCCGCAGACGATCACGCCCAGCACCAGATACAGCAGCAGGAAGGCGCGGAATTCGGCATTGCGCAGGTACAGCCGCAGCGAGCGCTGCTCCCAGGCCAGGAAGTGCAGGGCGAAGTTGGAGGCGCCGGCCAGCATGAACAGCATGGCGGCGATTTCGATGCCCAGGCTGTGGAAGTAGCCGATGCTGGCATCGTGCGTGGAGAAGCCGCCGGTGGAGACCGTGGACATGGCGTGGCAGATCGCATCGAAGCTGGACATGCCCAGCAGGCGATAGGCCAGCGCGCAGCTCAGGGTCAGCAGCACGTAGATGGTCCACAAGGCCCGCGCGCTGCTGGTGATGCGCGGCGTGAGCTTGGTGTCCTTCATCGGCCCCGGCGTTTCGGCGCGATACAGCTGCATGCCGCCGACGCCGAGCATGGGCAGCACCGCCACCGCCAGCACCACGATGCCCATGCCGCCGAACCAGTGCAGCTGCGAGCGGTAGTACAAGGTCGCGTGCGGCATCAGGTCCAGACCCGCGGCCACCGTGGTGGCGCCGGTGGCGGTGAGTCCGGAGATGGATTCGAACAGCGCATCGGTGAGGCTGTGCCAGGCGCTGTGCGTGAGATACAGCGGAATGGCGCCGAAGGCCGACAGCACCACCCAGAACAGCACCACGATCAGGAAGCCCTCGCGCACCTTCAGCTCGCCGCGATAGTTGCGCACCGGCCACCAGATGATCAGCCCTGCAAGCAGGGTGAGCGCCGCGGCGATGAGATAGGCCGGCCAGGTGTTCTCGCCATAGAACAGATCCACCGCCACGGGCGGCAGCATGGTGGTGGAGAAGCCCATCAGCAGCAGCCCGACGATGCGCTGCACGGCGGCGAAGCGCCGCTTCGCAGCGCCCGCGGGGCTTGCGGTGTGGGCGCTGCGCATGGGCTTACAAGAGCGAGAAACCGACCTGGAAGAGCTTTTCCACCTCGGCGACACGTTTCTTGTCGACGATGAACAGAATCACGTGATCCTCGGCTTCGACCACGGTGTCATGGTGGGCGATGATCACCTCGTCGCCGCGCACGATGGCGCCGATGGTGGTGCCCGGCGGCAGCTTGATCTCCTCCAGGCGGCGGCCCACCACGCGCGAGTTGCTGCGGTCCCCATGCGCCACGGCCTCGATGGCCTCGGCGGCGCCGCGCCGCAGCGAGTGCACGCGCACCACATCGCCGCGCCGCACGCGCGCCAGCAGCGCCGAAACCGTGGATTGCTGCGGCGAGATGGCTACGTCGATGCTGCCGCCTTCCACCAGCTCCACGTAGGACAGGCGGTTGATCAGGCACAGCGCCTTGTGCGCGCCCAGACGCTTGGCCAGCATCGCCGAGAGGATGTTGGCCTCGTCGTCATTGGTCACCGCGCAGAACACATCGACATCGTCGATGTTTTCCTCGCGCAGCAGCGCCTCGTTGGCGCCGTCGCCGGCCAGCACGATGCTGCGCCGCAGGTTTTCGGAGAGAAAGCGCGCGCGTTCGCGCGAGCGCTCGATGATCTTGACCTGGATGCGGGTGTCTTCCAGGGCCTTGGCCAGACGAAAGCCGATGTTGCCGCCGCCGGCCAGCATCACGCGCTTGACCGGCTGCTCCAGGCGGCGCAGCTCGGCGATGATCTTCGGCGCGTTCTCGCGGGCGGAGATGAAGAACACCTCGTCTTCCGCCTCGATGATGGTGTCGCCTTCCGGGATGATCGGACGGCCGCGGCGGTAGATCGCCGCCACGCGCGCCTCCACGCCGGGCAGATGCTGCGGCAGCTCCTTGAGCTGGCGCGACACCAGCGGGCCGCCGTAGTAGGCGCGCACGCCCACCAGGCGCACGCGGCCGTCGGCGAAGTCCACCACCTGCAGCGCGCCGGGATATTCGATCAGGCGGCGGATCTGGTCGGTGACCAGCTGCTCGGGCGAGATGTGCATGTCCACCGGCAGCGCGCCGGCGCCGAACAGCTTGTCCTCGCGCAGATAGTTGGTGGCGCGGATGCGCGCGATCTTGGTCGGCGTCTTGAACAGGGTGTCGGCGATCTGACAGGCGAGCATATTGGTCTCGTCGCTGTCGGTGACGGCGATGATCATGTCGGCGTCGTCGGCGCCGGCACCGCGCAGGGTGTCCGGGTAGGCCGCATGGCCGGCGACCGTGCGCAGGTCCAGACGCTCCTGCAACTCCTCCAGCGCGGCCGCATTGCGGTCGACGACGGTCACGTCGTTGCGTTCGCTGGTGAGATTCTCCGCCAGCGTGGACCCCACCTGACCCGCGCCGAGGATGATGATTTTCATGGGCCGCGCACCTTACGCCGGCTCATGTTGCACCGCAAGATGCCGGTTTTCACGCCAGTGAATTCAAGGTTAGGGAGGCAAATTTACTATCAGTAGGAAAATTGTCCCCCCCTATAGTGGAGCCCATCAACGAGGGTGCTCTTTCATGTGCACCCGGTTGGGGGACCTGGGAGCGGAGGTGCAGTCAGACTCCGCCACGGTTAAGGGGGGTTTCGGCGGCTAGGCTTCGGGGGAGGTCGGGCCGCTGATCATGCTCCCCGTTTTTCTCGATAAGCCTTGCCCGACGCAAGGCTTTTCTTTTTTCCGCCACCCGAAAATCCCCAGCCCGGGCCTGGCTATTTCTTCAGCAGCACCGCGTAGAAAAACCCGTCGTGCGCGCCGCCGGGCGCGATGCGCCGGCCGTGCGCGGTGGCCTCGCCCCATTCGGCCTCGATGGCCTGCACGCGCGCCTCGCCGCTGAGCAGGCAGAAGCGCTTCACCACCTCCTCGCCCTCGTCCGCCAGCAGCGAGCAGGTGGCATACACCAGGCGCCCGCCGCTCTTGAGCAAGGGCCAGAGGCTCTTGAGCAGGCGCAGCTGCTGAGCCTGCAGGGCGGCGATATCGGTCTCACGGCGCAGCCACTTGATGTCCGGGTGACGGCGGATCACGCCGGTGCCCGAGCAGGGCGCATCGATCAGGATGCGCTCGTAGGGCTTGCGGTCCCACCAGCGGTTCGGCTCGCCGGCATCACCGCAGATCATCTGCGCGCTGAGCTTCAGGCGGCGCAGGTTCTCGTCGATGCGGATCAGGCGCTGCGGGTCCTGATCCACGGCGGTGAGCTGCACCGCCGCGCGCTCCAGGGCGTGCGCGGTCTTGCCGCCGGGCGCGGCGCAGGCGTCCAGCACGCGCTGGCCGTCGCGCAGGTCCAGCAGTTCCACCGCCAGCTGCGCGGAAGCGTCCTGCACCGAGACCTGGCCGGTGAGAAAGCCCGGAATCTTCTCCACGGCGCGCGGCTCGGCCAGCATCACCGCGTCGGGCACATGGTCCACCGCGCTGGCTGCGATCTGCATCTCGCCCAGGCGCTTCAGGTATTCCTCGCGGCTGATGCGGCGGCGGTTGACGCGCAGGGTCAGCGGCCCCGGCTCGTTGTTGGCGGCCAGCAGGGCCTCCACGCGAAACGGCCAGTCGGTCTTCAGCTGCTTCACCAGCCAGGCCGGATGCGAGTAGCGCAGGCCCGGATCGCCCGGCAGATTGGCTTCCAGCTGCGCGGCCTCGCGCGTGTAGCGGCGCAGCACGGCATTGAGCAGGCCGCGCGCCTGCGGGCGCTTGAGCACCTCGGCGGCTTCCACGGTTTCGTGAATCGCGGCGTGTTCGGCGGTCTTGAGCGTGCGCAGCTGATGCAGGCCCACCAGCAGCAGGGTGTTGAGCTCATCGTCCTGCGGCAGCGGCTTGTCCATCATGCGCCCGGCCAGCCATTGCAGCAGCGACAGATCGCGCAGCACGCCGTAGACCAGCAGGCGCGTCATCGCCGCATCGGCCGGCACCCGGAAGCGGTCCGCCGGCAGCAGGGCATCGTCCAGGCTCGTGCCGCGCAGCACGCGCGCGATGCTGCGCGCGGCGCTGGCGCGGACATTCAGGGCTTGGCGCGCGGGCGATGGGCGCATGAGGGGCGATCGGTTACAAAAGGGCGCACATCATAGACCTGCGCGCCAGCCCGCAGCGCAGGCGAAAACATCATGCCTGGGGGAAACACATGTCGAGTCGCGCGCTGTTGAGCCTGCTGCTGGCCCTGAGTCTGGGCGCCTGTGGCGTGCAGTCGTCTTCGCCGGGCGTGGACAGCACCAGCCCCCGCGCCGCGCAGTGGCAGTACACGCGCGCCGAGGAATATCCGAACACGGCGAAGCTGCCGGCGCAGTACATCCGCATGAGCGATGGCGTGCAGCTCTCCGTGCAGGTGATGCTGCCGGCCGATGCCGAAGGCAAGGCCGTGAGCACGCCGCTGCCGGTGGTGCTCACCCAGACCGGCTACAACAAGAGCGCCTCGGGCGCCATCGACGACTTTGCCTTCAACAGCTTCTTCGTGCGCCACGGCTACGCGCATGTGGCGGTGGACGTGCGCGGCACCGGCACCTCGCAGGGCGCCTGGGAGGCCTTCTCGGCGCGCGAGCAGCAGGATTACCGCGAGGTGATGGACTGGGTGGCCACGCAGAGCTGGAGCGATGGCCGGGTCGGCACCTGGGGGCCGTCCTTCATGGGCATCACGCAGATCTTCACCGCCGCCTGGCAGCATCCGGCGCACAAGGCGGTGTTCGCCATCGTGCCCATGGCCGATGCCTATCGCGACATCGTGTTCACCGGCGGGCAGGTCAATGTCGGCTTCATTCCGCTGTGGATGGGCCTGGTCACCGGCCTGGGCGCGATTCCCGCGCAGCCCTCGGCGCAGGCCCTGCCCATCGTGCTGGAGCACGTGCTGGATGCGGTGACGGTGTTCCAGGTGCCGGTGATCGCGCAGGCGGCGCTCGGCGTGAATGACCAGAACTACGACAGCGCGTTCTGGCGCGAACGCTCGCCCATCGAGGTGGCCGACCGCGTGCGCACGCCCACTTTCATCGTCGGCGGCCTGCACGACATCTTCCAGCGCGGCGAACCGCTGCTCTACGAGGCCATCCGGCGCAACACCGAAGCCAAGCTGCTGATCGGGCCCTGGACGCATCTGGCGGCGTCCTTCGGCCGCGGCCTGCCGGCCGACGGCGTGCCGGATCTGGACACCATCGCCCTGCGCTGGTTCGACCACTATGTGCGCGGCATGGCCAACGGCGCGGCGGACATGCCGGCGGTCACGCAGTACGTGCACGGCCTGGAGCATTACGTCTCGGCTTCCGACTGGCCGCATCCGCAGGCGCGCGCCGCACGCTGGTATCTGCACGGCGATCAGAGCCTGAGCCTCGACACGCCGGCGGCGGGCGAGGCGGCGCACAGCACGCTGCAGATTCCGGTGGAAGGCTTGTGTTCGGTGAGCACCGCGCAATGGACCGCCGGCGTGCTGGGCCTGCTGCCGCTGCCCTGCTTCCAGGGCCAGAACAACCTCAACGAGCTGCCGCTGCTGGGCGCGGTCACTTACACCAGCGCGCCGATGGCGCAGGACTACTACTTCAACGGTCCCATCGCCGCCGAGCTGTGGGTGGCCAGTTCCGGCACGGATACCAGCGTCGCGGTGCGCGTCACCGATGTCGATGAAAAAGGCGTGTCCACGGAGCTGAGCAACGGCATTCTCACCGCCTCGCTGCGCGCGGTGGACGAGAGCAAGTCACGCTTCCTGGACGGCGCCAACCTCCAGCCCTGGCATCCCTACACCGCCGGCTCACGTCAGGCGCTCACGCCCGGCGAGCCGACGCGGGTACAGATCGAGGTGTTCCCCAGCAGCGCGCTGATCAAGAAAGGTCACAGCCTGCGCCTGGCGATCAGCAGCAGCGATTTTCCGCATGGACTGCCGCCGCTCACGGACCTGAGCGATCAGCTGCTCGGCACGCTGCGCATCCACAGCGATGCCGGACACCCGTCCAGCCTCGTGCTGCCGGTGGTGCCGCTTGCGGCCTTGAGCGGGAATTGAAGCGGCGGCGCGGCGCTCAGGGCGCGGTGGAATCGTTCTGCTGCGCCTGCCGCGCCGCGATGATCACTGCGCACTCGGCGCGCCACTGACGCATGGCTTCGGCGTAATCGTCCATCACGCACTGCGCGCAGCCGCTGTTGCAGCAGTCCGGCAGATCCGGCTTGGGCGGCAGATCGTCGTCCGCGCCGCTCATTGCAGCTGCCGCCCCAGCAAGGGTCGGCCGGCGGCGATCTGCGCGGCGGACAGCACCTTGCCGCCCGGCCACTGCAGCTGCAGCAGATGCACCAGGCCCTCGCCGCAGGCCACGGCGATGCCGCTGGCGTCGCTGCGCACCACGGTGCCGGGCGCGGCGCTGGGCGTGCCGGCGCTGGCGCGCGCGTCGAAGATGCGCAGGCGCTCTCCGTCCAGCTCGGTCCAGGCCACCGGCGCGGGATTGAAGGCGCGGATGCGGCGCGCGATCTGCGCGGCATCCTGCGTCCAGGCTATGCGCGCCTCGTCCTTGTCCAGCTTGCGCGCGTAGGTCATGCCCTCGGCCGGCTGCGGGGTTTCGCGCAGGCCGCCGGCTTCCAGCTTCTGGATCGCCTGCACGATCAGGCGCGCGCCCATGACCGCGAGTTGATCATGCAGGCTGCCGGCATTGGCATCGGCGGCAATCGGCAGACGCTCGATGAGCAGCATGGGCCCGGTGTCCAGGCCCGCCTCCATGCGCATGATGGTCACGCCGGTTTCGGCGTCGCCGGCTTCGATGGCGCGCGCAATCGGCGCCGCGCCGCGCCAGCGCGGCAGCAGCGAGGCGTGGATGTTGAAGCAGCCGTGCACGGGAATGTCCAGCACCGCCTGCGGCAGGATCAGGCCGTAGGCCACCACCACCATCAGGTCCGGTGCCAGCGCGCGCAGCGGCGCCTGCTGTTCGGGTTCGCGCAGCTTCTCCGGCTTGAACACCGGCAGGCCCAGGGCTTCGGCGCGCTGTGCCACGGGCGAGGCGGCGAGCTTGCGGCCACGGCCGGCCGGGCGGTCCGGCTGGGTGTAGACGCCGACGATCTCATGGCCCGCCGCATGCAGGGCTTCCAGCGCCGGAACCGAAAACTCCGGCGTGCCCGCGAAGACCAGCCTCATCCGCGCGCCGCGCTCTTGGCCGGCGCATCCTCGCGGCGCAGCTTGTCGAGTTTCTTCTGCAGGCGCTCGCGCTTGAGGCTGGAGAGATAGTCGATGTACAGCTTGCCGTCGAGATGGTCGATCTCGTGCTGCACGGCCTGTGCGTTCAGGCCTTCCATGACCAGCTCGTAGGGTTTGCCCTGACGATCCAGGGCACGCAGGGTGAGGCGGCTGTAGCGCTGCACCTTCTCGCCGACGCCGGGCACCGACAGGCAGCCCTCTTCCATCTCCTTGCGCTCGGCGGGATTGAGGATTTCCGGATTGATCAGCACCAGCGGCTGCGGATGCTCGCGGTCCTCGCTGCAGTCCATCACCGCCAGGCGCAGGGCCACGCCCACCTGCGTCGCGGCCAGACCCACGCCGGGTGCGTCGTACATGGTTTCGAACATGTCGTCGATGAGCTTTTGCAGGGCGTCATCGAACACGCTCACCGGCAGCGCCTTCTGGCGCAGACGCGGATCGGGATGGTGGAGAATCGTGAGCAGCGACATATTCCGGCGTTGGTGTTGCGTTGACGCCCTAAAATGGCGCCCACTACAGTGAAAACAAGCCGCGTCTGGCGCGGGAAGACTGCCGATTATACCCCCGCCCCTCACCTCGGCGGCGACCAAGGGCTCTGGATGGACGACCGCGAAACCCGCGCCTGGCTGCAGCTCAACCGTGCCGATGGCCTGGGCGCGGGCACGCTGGCCATGCTGGTGGAACGCTTCGGCAGCGCCAGCACCGTGGTCTCGTCCTCGCCGGCGGCGCTGCGCGGCGCCGGGCTGAGCGAAGCGCAGGCGCAGGCCCTGCGCGAAGCGGATGCGGCGGGCATCGCCGCTGATCTGGACTGGCTGGCGCAGGGCAACCGCCGCCTGCTGACCCTGGCCGACGCCGCTTATCCGCCGCAGCTGCGCGAGATCGCGCGTCCGCCGCCGCTGCTGTTCTGTCAGGGCGATACCGAGCTGCTGACGCTGCCGCAGCTGGCCATCGTCGGCGCGCGCAATGCCACGCCGCAGGGCCTGCAGAACGCGCACGACTTCGCCGCCGAACTGGCGCGTCGCGGCCTGGTGATCACCTCCGGTCTGGCGCTGGGCATCGATGGCGCGGCGCATCGCGGCGCGCTCAGCGCCGATGCATACACCATTGCCGTCTGTGGCACCGGATTGGATCGTGTGTATCCGGCACGGCACAAATCGCTGGCGCATGAACTCGCCGCGCGCGGCCTGCTGGTTTCCGAATTTCCCACCGGCGTGGCCGCCCTGGCGGACCACTTTCCGCGCCGCAACCGCATCATCTCCGGCCTGTCCCTGGGCGTGCTGGTGGTGGAGGCGGCGCGCGAATCCGGCTCCCTGATCACTGCACGTCTGGCCCTGGAACAGGGTCGCGAGGTGATGGCCATTCCCGGCTCCATCCACAACCCGCAGGCGCGCGGCTGCCATGCCCTGATCCGCCAGGGCGCCAAGCTGGTGGAGACCGTGGACGATGTGCTGGAGGAGCTGGGCCCGCTGCTCGGCACGCGACTTGCTGCGTCCATTCCGGCAGCGGCGCGCGACGCACAGCAAACTGCGCGCGATCCGCTGACGGGCCGGCTGCTGGCGGCGCTGGGCGACGAACTGCTGGACGTCGATGCCCTGAGCGCACGCCTGGGGGCACCGGTGAGTACGATTCAGGCGGCACTGACCCGCCTGGAACTTGAGGGCGGCATCGCGGTCACGGCATCAGGGCGTTATCAACGCCTGTCGGCCGCAGGATGAAAAACGGGGATGCCTGTGACAGGAAGGTGAAGCACGCCAACAGCACAAGAGTTTTCGCGGCGCCTTGCGATACACTTCTCGACACAGCACGGAGACACTGGATGAAAGAAACGGTCCTGGATGTGCTGATGTACCTGTTCGAAAACTACCAGGAAGGCGAGTTTTCCGACGCCGACAACCAAGATGCCCTGCGCGAGGAACTGGTCGCCGCAGGTTTTCCCGATGAAGAAGTCAGCCATGCCTTTTCCTGGCTCGACGGACTGGCCCAGCAGCGTCAGCTGCCGCTGATCTTTTCGCCCAGCAGCGCCACGCGCTGCTACACGCGCGAGGAGACCGCGAAAATCTCCACCGACTGCCGCGGCTTCCTGATGTATCTGGAGCAGCTCGGCATCATCAATGTGCAGATGCGCGAGCTGATCATCGACCGCCTGATGGCGCTCAAGGAAGAAGTGGACCTGGAGCGCGTCAAATGGGTCTGCCTGCTGGTGCTGATCAACCAGCCGGAGGCCGAAGAGGCCTTCGGGCACCTGGAAGAGATGGTCTACTACCAGGGCGAATTCAAACACTGAAACGTCGCGGGACGGCCGTTGTGCGCCGCGCCGCGACTTTTCTCGCGCTGCGCTCGCAGCAGTTTCCGCAGGACGGCATGGACCCTTAGGGCGGGTCAGGCGCGCCGCGCCGTGACCCGCCGGCTTTTTCCTGCGCCATCCGTGAACTTCACTGGCCCTCGCCCCGGCCCTTTCCCCCGGCTCCGGCGAGGCAGGGGCGCAAGCCTGTGCCCTCGCGCGCGTACACGCGCGCACGCGTATGGTCTGGACACGGCGGCAGGCTTGCGCATATAAGGCGCCCCTGTGTGGCAGCTCCTGCCCCACGAGAACCACAGGCGGTCCATGAGCAAGAATCTGGTCATCGTCGAGTCGCCCGCCAAGGCCAAGACGATCAAGAAATATCTCGGCAAGGATTTCGAAGTCCTGGCCAGCTACGGTCATGTGCGCGATCTGGTGCCCAAAGACGGCGCCGTGGATGTCGCGCATGGCTTCGACATGAAGTACCAGATCATCGATCGCAACGAAAAGCACGTGCGCGCGATTGTCACGGCGCTCAAGGACGCCGACGAACTCTGGCTGGCCACCGACCCTGACCGCGAGGGTGAGGCGATCTCCTGGCATCTGGTGGAACTCTTGCGCGAGAAGAACGCGATCAAGAACAAGCCGGTCAAGCGCGTGGTGTTTTATGAAATCACCCAGCGCGAGGTGCAGAACGCGATCCAGAATCCGCGCGAGATCTCCGCCGATCTGGTCAATGCCCAGCAGGCGCGCCGCGCCCTGGACTATCTCGTGGGCTTCAATCTTTCGCCGCTGCTCTGGCGCAAGGTGCAGCCGGGCCTCTCCGCCGGCCGCGTGCAGAGCCCCGCGCTGCGTCTGATCTGCGAGCGCGAGGAACAGATCAAGGCCTTCGTGCCGCGCGAGTACTGGACGCTGGAAGCGCTGGTGGAGAAGAGCCGCCAGCAGTTCAGCGCCAAGCTGGTGGAGCTGTCCGGGCGCAAGGTGGAGCAGTTCACGCTCAATACCGTGGTCGGCGCGATGAGCGCCAAGGCCATGGTCGCCAAGGCCGCGAACGGCGAGCTGCTGGTCGCCGCCGTGGACAAGAAGCAGCGCCGCCGCAATCCGGCGCCGCCCTTCACCACCTCCACGCTGCAGCAGGAAGCCAACCGCAAGCTCGGCTTCACCGCCAGCCGCACCATGCGCGCCGCGCAGCAGCTGTACGAAGGCGCGGACCTGGGCGGCGAGACCGTGGGTCTGATCACCTACATGCGTACCGACTCGGTGAACCTGGCGCAGGATGCGCTGACCGAGATCCGCAAGGTGATTCCGCAGCAGTTCGGCGCCAAGGCCCTGCCGCCGGAACCGCGCTACTACAAGACCAAGAGCAAGAACGCGCAGGAAGCGCATGAAGCCGTGCGCCCGACGTCGGCCGCGCGCCTGCCCAAGGACGTGGCGCGTTATCTCAGCCCCGATCAGGCCAAGCTCTACGAGCTGATCTGGAAGCGCACGGTGGCCAGCCAGATGGAACAGGCGGTGTACGACACCGTCACCGCCGAGCTGCGCGCCGGCAGCGAGCACGCGTTCCGCGCCAGCGGCTCGACGCTGGTGGAGCCCGGCTTCATCGCCGCCTACCTGCAGAGCGCCGACACCGCCACCGGCAAGGAAGACGAGGATGACGACAAGAAGCTGCCGCCGCTGGAAGTGGGCGAGAAGCTCAAGCTCGCCGACCTGATCGCCGACCAGCACTTCACCGAGCCGCCGCCGCGCTACACCGAAGCCAGCCTGGTGAAGACCCTGGAGGAATACGACATCGGTCGTCCTTCCACCTACGCCTCCATCATCTCCACCCTGCAGGCGCGCGACTACGTGCGCCTGGACGGCAAGGCCTTCATCCCCACCGACGTGGGCATGATCGTCAACAAGTTCCTCACCGATCACTTCACGCGCTACGTGGACTACGAGTTCACCGCGCATCTGGAAGACGATCTGGACGCGGTCTCGCGCGGCGAGAAGCAGTGGAAGCCGCTGCTCGCGGAGTTCTGGTCCAGCTTCAAGCCCACCGTGGACGAGAAGATGGAGCTGTCGCGCGCGGAAGTCTCCGAGGCGCGCGTGATCGGCACCGACCCGGTCAGCGGCAAGCCGGTGAGCGCGCGTCTGGGCAAGTACGGCCCCTTCGTGCAGATCGGCAGCAAGGACGACCCCGAGAAACCGCGCTACGCCTCGCTGCGCGCCAATCAGCGCATCGACACCATCAAGCTCGAAGACGCGCTGGCGCTGTTCCAGCTGCCGCGCAACATCGGCACCCTGCCCAATGGCGAGGAAGTGCAGGTCAACATCGGCCGCTTCGGGCCCTATGTGCGTCACGGCAGCAGCTTCGTGTCGCTGAAGAAGGACGATGATCCGTACACCATCGAACTGCCGCGCGCCATCGAGCTGATCGAACAGAAAGCCGCGGCGCTGGAAGCGGCGACCATCAAGAGCTTCGACGGCACCGGCATCAAGATCATCAAGGGCCGCTTCGGGCCGTACATCGGCGACGGCAAGCGTCGTGCGCGCATCCCCAAGGGCCGCGATCCGGAAAGCCTGAGCGTGTTCGAGTGCGAGGCTTATCTGGCCGAAGCCGAGGCCGCCGCGCCCAAGAAGGGCGGCAAGGGCGCGAAGAAAGCGCCCCGGAAAACCGCAGCCGCAGCCGCCGCCGACGCGGCGCCGGCTGAGAAGGCGGTGAAGAAGGCCGCCAAGAAGGCAACCAAGAAAGCCGTGAAGAAAGCGGCGAAGAAGAAGGCCGGCTAAATGGATCTGAGTCCCTGGCACCGCCGCGCGGCGCTGCGCGCGCTGCGCGGCGGGCGGCTGATCGCCTGTCCCACCGAAGCGGTCTGGGGCCTGTCCTGCGACCCGCACAACGCGCTGGCCGTGGAACGGCTGCTGGCGCTGAAGAAGCGTCCCTGGGAAAAAGGCCTGATTCTGGTCGCCGCCAGTCTCGAACAGCTGATGCCGTACATCGACATCCCCTCGGGCAAGGCGCTCAAGCGCGCCACGCTGACCTGGCCGGGTCCGGCCACCTGGATCTTCCCCGCCACCGACTTCACGCCGATGTGGATCAGCGGCGATCACGACGGCGTGGCGGTGCGCGTCACCCGCCATCCGGTGCTGCTGGCGCTCTGCCAGGCCTTCGGCCGGCCCATGGTGTCCACCAGCGCCAATCCCGCCGGCCGCGAGCCGGCCCGCAGCGCCTTCGAAGTGCGGCGTTATTTCGAGGTCGGCGCCGAGGGCGAGGTGGACACCCTGGTGCCCGGCGCGCTCAGCGGCCTGGCCAAGCCCACCACTATCCGCGACGCCGCCACCGGACATATCCTGCGGCGATGAGCAATCCGGCACTGGACCTGGACCCCGAGGCGGTCGAGCAGTATCTGCGCGGCCTGCAGCAGCGCATCTGCGCGGCCTTCGAGCAGATCGACGGCGCCAGCTTCGTGCGTGACGCCTGGGAAAAACCTGCCGACAGTCCGCTGCAGGGCCGCGGCGAAACCCGCGTGCTGGAAGGCGGCGCGGTGTTCGAGCGCGCCGGCGTGGCGTTTTCCGATGTGCGCGGCAAGCGCCTGCCGCCCTCGGCCACGCAGAACCGCCCGGAACTCGCCGGACGCGGCTTTCGCGCCATGGGCGTGTCGCTGGTGATTCATCCGCGCAATCCCTATGTGCCGACCTCGCACGCCAATGTGCGCTTCTTCATGGCGGAAGTTCCGTCGCAAAGCGACGGAAGGGGCGACAAGGACGTCGCGCCGGTTCTTGCGAGCGGAGCAGGATTGCGTAGCGAGCAAGCCCACGCCCTGCCGGTGTGCTGGTTCGGCGGCGGCTTTGATCTGACGCCCTACTACGGCTTCGAGGACGACGCGCGCCACTGGCACGCCACGGCACGGGAGGCCTGTGCGCCCTTTGGCGAAGCGGTGTATCCGCGCCTGAAAAAATGGTGCGACGACTACTTCTACCTCAAGCATCGCGAGGAGCCGCGCGGCATCGGCGGGCTGTTCTTCGATGACTGGCAGGATGGCGGCTTTGCGCAGAGCTTCGCGCTGATGCGCAGCGTGGGCGATCACTATCTGCCGGCGTATCTGCCCATCGTCGAGAAGCGCAAGGACCAGCCCTACGGCGAGCGCGAGCGCGACTGGCAGCTGTACCGGCGCGGACGCTACGTGGAATTCAATCTGGTCTGGGACCGTGGCACGCACTTCGGCCTGCAGTCGGGTGGCCGCAGCGAATCGATTCTGATGTCGATGCCGCCGCTGGCCAGCTGGCGCTATCAGCACCAGCCGCAGGCGGGCTCGCCGGAGGCGGCGCTGCTGGAGACGTTTCTGCGTCCGCGCGACTGGCTCTGAGGCGCCCGGCCCGCTGCCGCTGAGCGCCCTGCGTTAACGCCGTCTCCGGCCCGCCCGCTGACATGACCCTGGCGCAAGTGCTCACCAGCCTGGGCTTCCATCACCTGGGTTTCATCATGTTGCCGCTCACGCACCTGGGCAATCTGTTTCTGCTCGGGGGGCTGTCGCTGCTGCTGGGCCTTTGGCTGCTGTCCGCCAGCGGCTTTCGCGCCGGCCTGCTCTGGGCGCTGCTGTTCCTGGGCTGCACGGCGAGTCTCGCCGCGCTGAAGATTTACTTCGCCGCCTGCCCCATCGAGCACTGGTATCTGCGCAGCCCCAGCGGCCACAGCGCCATGAGCGCGCTGGTCTACGGCGCCATCGGCTGCTGCGCGATGCGCGAGGCGCCGCTGTGGCGGCGCCGGCTGCTGATCATCCTGCTGCCGCTGCTGGTGGGCGGCATCGCCATCTCGCGCATCCTGCTGCAGATGCACAGCGGCG
The DNA here is from genome assembly GCF_900111015.1 of Solimonas aquatica. Classification (GTDB taxonomy): domain Bacteria; phylum Pseudomonadota; class Gammaproteobacteria; order Nevskiales; family Nevskiaceae; genus Solimonas; species Solimonas aquatica. The sequence continues at coordinate 251,189 of NZ_FOFS01000005.1, forward strand.
AGGAAGTGTTGATGGGGCTGGCGCTGGGCGGCGCGTTTCTGCTGCTGTTCTGCTGGCTATACCTGAAACTGCCGCAGCACAGCCTGGGCTGGAAGCGTCCGCTGCTGGCGCTGCTGCTGCTGTTTCTCACCCTGAAATTCATCATCCGCCCGGTGAGCCTGGAAGCGCTGTTCCACGGCCTCAGCTTCCACTGGCAACTGTCCACGCAGCTCTGCGCGCAGCAGCGGCCGGAGTCGCTGCTCGTGCCGGGCGGGCCGGAGTATGAGATCTGAAGCGGCCCGAAGGCGCAGCGCGCCAGCGGGCCGCAGCCTTCACCGCTGATCAGTTGCGCCCGGCCGGCAGCCACAGCTCGATCACGCCGGAGCGGTTCGACAAGCCCGCCGGCAGCGCCTGGGCGTGCGTCTGCCTGAACGCCGGCCGCAGGCGCAGATAGGCCGCCAGCGCCTCGGCGCAGTCCTTGCTCTCGGGCTGATACAGCAGCGTGGGCTGCGACCAGGGCAGCGGCGGGTCCTGATTGCGGCGCTGCGCGCTGCGCACCACGTTTTCGATGCCGGGCGTGGCCAGACCGCGCTCGCGCAGCTCGGCCAGCAGCGCCTCGGCCGGCGCGCGCTGCGGCTCGGCGTAGATCTGCGTGTACAGCGTGTAGCGCGGCCGGGCGGCGGCGGGATCGGCGGCACAATCACGACGCACGGTATCGCCCATCGGCAGCGCCGGCTGGTCCGCAGGCACCGGGACGGGCGCGCCAGCCGCCGGCGCTTCCTCATACGCCGCGCCGTCCATCGCTTCAGGCTGTGGCGCCGCGCCGGGCGCGGGCGCGTAGGATTTCATCGTCGTCGGCGCCGCGGCAGCTTCCGGCACGCGCCAGAGCCGGTAGTCGCGCAGCTGCTTCAGCCAGAAGCCTTCCAGCTTCTCGCCATCCAGCAAGCGCACGTCCACCAGACATCTGTTCTGCGCATCACCGTCCAGATTGTCCTTGCAGACCTTCTGCAGGCGCAGCGCCTGCGACTGCAGGATTTCCGCCACCGGCTTGTCGCCCTGCAGGCTCTGCCGGGCGTTGACCACCGCCAGCAGCTTGATGCGCAGCTGATCGTCGTAGCTCTTGCTGGTGGCGATGTCCTGCGAAGCCTTGTCGATCTCGGCCACCACGTCCTGCACTTTCTGGTCGAGCGCAGTCTGCGCCTCCAGACGCCGCTGCGCATGCGCGTCCCAGCTCTGCCAGAGCGTGAGCAGCACGCTGGCCACCGCGCCCACGCCCAGGGAAGTGCCGACCGTGGCGGCCACGCGCCGGCCCCGGCTCTGCGGCTCGTCCTTGGGCGGCGGCGTGATCTGGCCATTGTCGGCCGGCTTGCCCGCGGCCGCCCACTGCGGCAGCAGCGCCAGCAGTTCCGGCGTGATCGCCGCGCCCAGGCGCAGCCCCAGCTCGCAGTAACTCTCCCACTGCGCCTCGTCGAAGAACTGATCGCCGGTGGTCTGCTGCGGAAAACCGCCATCGCGATCCGCATAGCCGGCCACGTCCAGCGGCAGCTGCGCGCTGCGGCGTGGCTTGACGATCAGCAAGGCGGCGAGGCTGCCGTCTTCATACCGCACCCGCGCCAGCATCAGGTACTGGCGGTCGAGCCGCGGACCGATGCCATCGGGCGTGTCGAACAGCTCGCGCAGCGGCTCCTGCTGCGGCGTACAGGGCAGCGAGCGCGGATCGATGAACTCGATGTCGGCGCCGTAGTCGATGCGCGCCTTGCGCACCAGATTCTCCACGTCGTTGAACACATAGAGCGGATCGGCGCCGCAGTCCGCCAGCACCATCAGCGGCAGGCGGCGCTTGAGCAGCGCGTAGATGCCGGTGTTGTCGAAGTGTCCGCCGTCGGACAGATACCAGGCCGGGCCGCGCAGCCCCGGAAAGCTGGCCAGCATCTCGGCGCCGGTGCCGCAGTACTTGCCCCACAGCTGCCACAGCAATCTGGCGAAGCGGCCGCGCACTTCCAGCGGATTGCGCAGCCAGTAACCCAGGCGCAGATTGGCCAGAAACAGCAGCGCCGCCACGCCCGTGCGCGTCTGCGAACCCATGCCGCTGCTGATCGCCGCGCCGGAGATCGCCACCCATTCGGCCAGTGTGCCGCCGGCGCCGCCCTGCGGCAGCTGCGCGCCGGTTTCCAGGCCCAGGGCGCTCACCGTCAGCGCCACGCCCTTGCGGTCAGCGTTGTAACTGCCGGTGCGGTCATCCTTGGTCTGGTTGATGCAGCAGTTGATCAGATGAATGGGGCCGCCATGGCGCCAGGGCTGATAGTCGGCCAGCGCGATATCGTCCTGCGGCAGCAGCTCGCTGAGCTTGCGCGTGTGCTCGGTGGCTTCGCGATCGACCCGCGCCAGCAAGGGACGCGGGAAGCGCGGCTGGGCGCAGCCCGGCGCCGGCGCATTGCCCACCGCCACATAGGTGCGCGTGAGGCGCGAGCGGTAGAACAGATGCAGCGAAGAGCGATTGAGCTGCTGCAGATGCCGGCCGGTGAGCAGCATGTAAGCCAGCAGCGTCACCACCAGCCACTGCCAGCGCGCCGGCGTCTCCGGCAGCCAGCCGGCGAGCGGCGCCGCGGCATCCTGAGGCTGCAGCAAAAACACCCAGAGCTGCGCCAGACTCATCCAGAACATCATCACCATGGCCAGCAGCAGCAGTCCCAGCACATGCGCGAGCGCTGGCAGCGGCAGGCTCGCACCGCTGGTCTTGTCGGCCTGACGCTGCAGCATGGGCAGCACCAGACGCAGCGCGCCCAGCAGCAAGGCGCCCAGGCCCAGGCCCGAAGCGCCCGCCGAAGCGCTCTGCTGCAGCACATAGGTGCTGAGCACCCAGGAGAGGAAATCCAGCGCGCCGAACACCAGCAGCAGCGCGGTGGCGATCAGCATCCAGGCCAGCGCCTGCGTCCACAGCACGCGCAGTTGCTCGGCCTTGAACCGCAAGGACAGCAGCACGCGCAGCGCCGCGCCGATGACCAGGGCCAGCAGCAGACTGCTGGCCACCCAGGCCGGCGCCGCCCAGAGATCCACCTCCAGCGCGTTTTCCGAAGTGCGCAGCGGCGGCAAGGGCAGGATCTGCAGCAGCAGCGCCAGACCCAGCGCCGCCGCCGCGGCGGCACCGAGCCTGGAGCTGAGGTGATTGTCGCCGCTGAACCAGAAGCCGAACATGCTCGCCGCCGCCAGCGGCAGCATCAGCAGGGCGGCGGTCCACAGCGGGCTGCCGAGCAGCAGCCCATAAAACGCCCAGGCGCTGGCATCCGGCCGCGCCGCCAGCCACAGATGCGGCGCCACCAGCAGCGCCGAGAGCATCAGCAGCAGCACGCCGGTTTCCAGCTGCGTGGCGATGAAGCCGCGCAGATGCCCGGCCCAGGCGGTGAACAGATCGCCTGCGCCGGCCGGCGTCAGAAAGCGGCCGTTGCTGCGCAGCCACCAGAGAAACAGCGAATCATCACGCGCCAGACCTTCCTCCACCTGCGCGGCGCGGACCTGTGCATTGAACAGGCGCCCGAAGGCCGCGCCGATGTATCCGCCGCCCGACACCGTGGACAGGTAATCGAAGCGCTGCAGCACCTTGTTCTTGGCCAGACCGCGCAGCAGCCCCAGGCAGAAGGTGGCGCTGCGGATCCCGCCGCCGGACAAGGCCAGACCCAGGCGTTGTTCCGGGGATTTCGGCGGCTGCTCCGCCGCCTGCCAGCGCGCTGCGAGTGCAGCGGCTTCCTCATCGCTTCTGCTCGAAGCGCCCTGCGGTGCCGGCTGGTTCATGGCTGCATCTCCCCGAGTGCCGCGTTTTTCGGCGGTGATCTGCACTGCGCTGCTCGCAGTATAGGCAGGACCTCGGGGTGCACCGCTGCAACCTGGGTCACAGGGGGTGCGGGTCTGGACCGGCATGAACGCGGCAACGATCCAGAAACGCGCGCCATTCAAACCCCGCGCTCAGCTCACGCATCCTAGGGCCTGTTAACAATTACTCTGCGCGCTGCGACGGAGGTCGTTTTGCCGCAGGGCAAGGCGGCAGACGCGCCGCTTGGTGATTCCAAGCCAGCGGCTGCCAACGCCGCCCTGCGGCAAAACGGCCCCGTCCCTTCGGGTTGCGCCAGAAATCGCGCCATGCGGCGTTGCGAAACTTGGCTTTGGAACCACCAAAGCCTGCGTTTCGCGCCTTGCCTGGCGCGATTTCTGGCAGCAACGCAGCGGGCAAAGTAATTGTTAACAGACCCTAAGCCCCGTCGCCATTTCGTCCGGGGCTCGCCATGAAAGCGCTGTTGCTGTTCGTCGGCTGGTGCATCCTGTTCGCGCTGTCCTGGCCGATTGCGCTGGCAGCGCTGCTGCTGTTGCCGCTGGTCTGGCTGCTCAGCCTGCCGTTTCGTTTGCTGGGCCTGTCGCTGGAGGCGGCGTTCGCGCTGCTGCGCGCGATTCTGTTCCTGCCGGCCCGTCTGCCGGGTCAGCGCAGCTGAGGCCGGGCCGGAATCCGGCCTTCGCCATTCAGACGGCGGGCCTCAGCCCCTGGGGTGGTACTGATACAGCCAGGTCTCCGACAGCGTCTTGTCGCCCAGGCGCAGATACAGGCGCATGTCCACCGGCTCGCTGCCGTCCACGGTGAGATCGAACTGCGCGCGCCAGTGGCCGGGCACGTCGTCGGGCACCGCTTCGGTGAACACGTAGGAGAACTGGCCGCGCGAGGCCCAGAGCACGGCTTCGGGCTTGGTGCCGAAGGGCAGCTTTTCCAGCGGACCGCCGAGGAATTCCACCATGAACTTGCGCACGCCCTGCGGACGCGGCTGACCGGGCTGGCCGCCACGGCCCAGGCGCGTGGCCGTGCATTGCGCCAGCGCACCGGGATACGGTTCCTGCGCGCTCCAGTGCAGCTTGTAGTGGAAGTTGTAGCTGTCGCCGGCACGCGCGGGTTTCTTCGGCACCCACATGGCGACGATGTTGTCGTGAATCTCGTCGTCGGTGGGAATCTCGATCAGCTGCACGCTGCCTTCGCCCCAGTCGCCGATGGGTTCCACCCACATGCTCGGGCGGCGCTCGTAGGCCACGCCGTCGTGGTAGTGATCGAAGCTGCGGTCACGCTGCAGCAGACCGAAGCCGCGCGGGGTCTTGTCGGAGAAAGCCGAGGCCATGGTGCGCGGCGGATTGTTGAGCGGGCGCCAGATGCGTTCGCCGCCGCCGGTCCACATGGCCAGGCCATCGGAGTCGTGCACTTCCGGGCGCCAGTCGTCGGCTTCCCAGCGCGCACGCTCGGAGAACCAGTACATGGAGGAGGCCGGCGCGATGCCGAAGCGCAGCACGTCGCGGCGCAGGAACAGCGCGCATTCGATCTCGGTGAGCACGGCCTTGTCGCGCGTCATGCGGAAGCGATAGGCGCCGCTGATGCTGGGGCCGTCGAGCAGGGCGCAGACCACCACGCTGTCGCTGCCGTCCTGCGGCGCTTCGAAGTAGAAATGCGTGAAGGCGGGAAACTCTTCCGGCTTTTCCGGCTGCGCCACGTCCAGGGCGATGCCGCGCGCCGACAGGCCGTACTGATACAGCTCGCCGATGGCGCGGAAGTACGAAGCGCCCAGGAACGCCACCCAGTCATTTTTCTGCCAGGGCTTTTTCGCCTGATCGCCCAGGCGGCTTTCCTGGAAGCGGAAGCCCGCAAAGCCCGCGCCCTTGGGCAGCTCGTGCGCGGGACTGTCGGCGGGCATGTCGAAGTAGCGCGTGTCGTAGAGGATTTCGCTGGCGCTGCCGCCGCTGTTGTCCACCGCGTACATATGCACCGGGCTCTGGAAGTAGCGGCCCAGGTGGAAGAAGGTCACCGGGAACGCGCCCGGGCCTTGGGCGAACAGCGCGTAGTCGGGCCGGTAGTGGATCTTGCCGTGCGCCTCGTAGTCGATGCGTTCCAGCACCGCGCGCGGCAGCGCCGGCGGCGGCGCGTAGGGCTGCGCGGCGGCGGCCTGCGCGCGGGCCACCAGGCCCTCATAGGAATACGGCGCGGCCTTGCCCAGACGCAGACGCGCGGCGGCCAGCACTTCGGGCGTGAGGCCCAGGGCGGCCAGGGCCAGCGAGGCGGAGGAGGCTTGCAGGAAGCGGCGACGGTTGAGCATGGCGGGTTCGGGTTTTGGTGGACGCGAAAACGTCGCAAGCCTACACGCTGTGACGGGCGATTTGCTGAATGGCGCGGCCTCCGCCTGCTCCGCTTCCGCGCTCCCGCAAGGTGGAGAGGGGAGAGCTTTGGCGATGGCCTCAGGACCTGCGGGATGCAAGCGTGATACGCGCAGGCAATCGCATTTCGCACGAACCCGCTCCGGCCTTGCGCCCCTTCTGTCCTTGCAGGAGAGCGGCAGCCGGCTCCAGGTTTGCAGCTCAAACAGCGCCGCATGCCACAATAGCGCTCGTTTTTGCTCCTCTCGGATTTGCCGATGTCTGCCCAGGAAATTCCCATCTACATGCCGCCCAAGCCCGCGCCCGATGACCGGCGCGAGCGCGGCAAGCTGGCCAAGCGTCTGCGGCGGCAGGTGGGGCAGGCGATCATGGACTACAACATGATCGTGGACGGCGACCGCGTGATGGTCTGCCTGTCCGGTGGCAAGGACAGCTACACCATGCTGGACATGCTGCTGCAGCTGCAGGCCAAGGCGCCGGTGCGCTTCGAGCTGCTGGCGGTGAATCTGGATCAGAAGCAGCCGGACTTTCCGGAGCAGGTGCTGCCCGACTATCTGAAATCCATCGGCGCGGCCTATCACATCATCGAGCAGGACACTTACTCGGTGGTCAAGCGCGTGATTCCGGAAGGCAAGACCATGTGCTCGCTGTGCTCGCGCCTGCGCCGCGGCGCGCTGTACAGCTACGCGGCCGAGCACGGCTACAACAAGATCGCGCTGGGGCATCACAAGGACGACATCGTCGCCACCTTCTTCCTGAACCTGTTTCACGGCGGCAAGCTCGCGGCCATGCCGCCCAAGCTGCAGTCCGACGATGGCCGCAATGTGGTGATCCGGCCGCTGGCGTATTGCCGCGAGCGCGACATCGCCGCCTATGCCGGGATCAAAGGCTTTCCCATCATCCCCTGCAATCTCTGCGGCTCGCAGGAACAGCTGCAGCGCAAGCAGGTGCGCAGGATGATGGACGCCTGGGAGCGCGAGCATCCCGCGCGCATCGAGCAGGTGTTTGCCTCGCTGACCAATGTCGCGCCCTCGCAGCTGGCCGATGCCAGCCTGTTCGACTTCGCCTCGCTGGGCGGCGACACGCGTGGTGAACAGAACTGGCTGATCGGCGACGCGGGGGCGGAGTAGCTTGCCCGTGCTCGGCGGCGGGCGCGGCCGCGCCTGGCGGGCCCGGCTCGCCGCTGCGGGCCTGCTGGGCGGCGCGCTGCTTCTGCCCGCAGCGGCGCAGGCCAATATCGAGGTGGAAGTCAGCGGCGTGAGCGGCGCCATGAAGGCCAATGCCGAGGCCTATCTGTCGATCCGCGACGCGGCCAATCAGAAAGATCTGGATCAGGCCACGGTGGACCGCCTGCAGCGTCAGGCCGGCCCGGAGCTGCGCGAGGCGCTGCGGCCCTTCGGTTACTACAACCCCTTCATCGACGCGCGCCTCGAAGGCACGGCGCCGAAGTGGAAGGCGCAGTACATCATCCATCCCGGCCCGCGCACGGTGTGGAAGCGCGTGGACATCCAGATCAGCGGCGAGGGCGCGGCGGATTTTGAGAAAGAGCTCAAGCGCATGCATCGCCGCCTGCAGGAAGGCGAGGGCATCCTGCACAGCGATTACGACGAGGCCAAGGCGATCCTGAGCAGCGCCGCCTACGCCAGGGGCTATCTCGACGCGCAGTACGCCGAGGCCGAGCTGCGCGTGACGCCCGCCGACAACAGCGCGGAGGCAGTGCTGCACTTCGACACCGGGCCGCGTTACCGCTTCGGCGAGTTCAGCATCGAGCAGACCGGCGAGCGCCCGCTGGAGGATGCCTTCCTGCGCCGCTACGTGAAGATTCACGCCGGCGCCGATTACGATCCGCAGAAATTGCTGGACACGCAGTTCGCGCTCAGCGACCTGGGCTATTTCCAGAGCGTGGAGATGCTGCCGCAGCGCGAGCAGGCGCAGGACCATCAGGTGCCGATCCTGATCCGCACCACGCCGCGCAAATCACAGCGCTATGACTTCGGCATCGGCTATGGCACCGACACCGGCGTGCGCGGCTCGGTGGCCTCCGACTTCCGCCATCTCAATGACACCGGCCATTCCCTGCATGTGGAAACGCAGGTCTCGCACATCAAGAACACCGCGGCCGGCGAGTACCGCATCCCGCGCGGCGACAAGCCCGGCGAGATGTTCACGCTCAACGGTGTGCTCGGCCAGCAGGATTACAGCGCCGGCCTCAGCCGCTTCTACGGTTTCGGCGCCGGCCTGGCCCGCACGCCGGGCAAGTGGCAGCGCCGCTACTATCTGAAGTACCTGCACGAGGACTCGACGCTGGGCGAGGACGTCACCGCCGCCGACATGCTGATGCCCGGCCTCACCCTCAACCGCGCCTCGCTGGACGATGCCATCTACGCGCGCCAGGGCTGGTCCCTGTTCTTCGATGTGCACGGCGCGGTGAAGGATGCGATGTCCAGCGTCAGCTTCACGCAGGCGCATCTGATTGTGAAAGGCGCGTATCCGCTCTGGCAGCGCACGCGCCTGCTGGCGCGTTACGAGACCGGCGCCAATCTGGTGGATCAGTTCTCACGCCTGCCGGCATCGCAGCGTTTCTTCGCCGGCGGCGATCAGTCGGTGCGCGGCTACGACTACCAGTCCATCGGCCCGCGCGATGCCAATGGCGCGGTGGTCGGCGGCAACTTTCTCACCACCATGAGCCTGGAGCTGGAGACGCGCGTCTACGGCAACTGGGGCGCCGCCACCTTCTACGACGCCGGCGGCGTGGAGAATCACGTCAGCCCCAAGCTCAAGCAGGGCATCGGCGTGGGCCTGCGTTATCGCGCGCCGATCGGCTCGGTGCAGATCGATCTCGCACACCCGGTGGAGGACAACGGCGTGCGCCTGCATATCGGCGTGCGGGTGGGCTTGTGAAGCGCTTTCTGCAACATCTGCTGCTGAGCCTGGGCGCCGGCTTCAGCCTGCTGCTGACGCTGATTGCAGGCGCGCTGATCTTTGTGTTGTTCACCACGCCCGGCGCGCAGCTGGGATTTGAAATCGCCGGCAAGCTCACCGGCGACATGATCCGCGCGCAAGGCGTGGAAGGACGCTTGTGGGGACCGCTGCGCGTGCGCGAGCTGCACATCGGCGTGGAGGCCGTGGACATCGACATCACGCAGGCCGAGGCCGAGGTCGCGCTGCCCCTGCTTCTGCTGGCGGCGCGCATCGACGCCGGCCGCGTGCGCGCCGGGCAGGTGCGCATCAAGCTCAAGCCCACGCCGGATACGCCCGCCACGCCGCCGGTCACCGAGCTGCCGCTGGGCCTGCGCGTGCGCGACGGCGCGGTGCGTGATCTGCGCGTGATGCTGCTGGATGGCAGCGAGCTGCGTTTCACCGACATCGAGTTGAACGGCGGCTGGATCGGCCCGCGCGTGAACATCCGCCACGCCGCGACCACCACCCCCTGGGTCGGCCGCGTGGCGCTGGCCGGCAAGGCCAGGCTGCTCACGGACGGCATCGATTTTCCCCCCACGCAGCTGCACGGCTTTCTCGAAGGCACGCTGCAAGGCCACTTCGGCTACAACCAGCCTTCGGACCTCACGCTGCGCTGGCAGCAGCTGCGCTGGCCGCCGCAGGAGCTGACGCAGAAGGGCGAACAGGAAATCAGCAGCGGCGGTGGCGAGGCGCACTGGCGCGGCCTGCTGGACGATTACCGCTACGAGCTTTCCGGTGCGCTGCAGCTGCCCAGGCTGCCCCTGCAGCTCAAGGCGCAGGGGCGCGGCACGCTCTCGGACCTGCAGATCGAGACGCTGCAGGCCCGGGGCCTGGGCGGCGAGCTGCAGGCCCGCGCGGCGCTGAGCTGGAACGCGGCGCTGCGCATCGACGGTGAAGGCAGCTTCAGCGGTCTGGACCCCAAGAGCCTGCTGCCGGAACTGCCCGGCAGGCTCAACGGCCGCTTCAAGGCGCAGACACGCCTCGTCGGCGCCGCACCGCAGGTGCAGTTCGAGGCGCAGCTGGAAAATTCGCAGCTGCGTGATCGTGCGCTCAATCTGCAGGCTCGCGGCCAGTACGCGGGCGAAACCTTGCGCTTCGAAAGCCTGCATCTGGACAGCGGCAGCGTGCAGCTCGACGGCAGCGGCCAGATTCTGCCGAGCCTGGATGCGCGCGCCACGCTCAGCGCGGCTGATCTCGGCGATGCCTGGCCGGGTCTGTCCGGCAGCCTGCAGCTGCAGGCCCAGGCGCAGGGCGCGCTCAAGCGCCCGCATCTGATCGCCAGCGCGCAGGCGCAGAAGCTGCACTACCAGCGCTATGCCCTGGCTTCGGCGCAGCTGACGGCGGACGTGGACCTGGACCGGCAGCTGGACGTGCAGCTCAAGCTCGCCCAGCTGGACGCGGGCCTGCGCGTGCAGCAGGCACAGCTGAGCATCCAGGGCCCGCTGGCCGCGCATCAGATCGCGCTGGATCTCGCCGGCGATGCCGGCAGCCTGCTGCTGCGCGCCCACGGTGATTTCGATCCGCAGCGGCTGAGCTGGCAGGGCGAGCTGAGTCAGGCGCAGCTCAAGCCGCAGAACCTGCCGGGCTGGACCCTGGCGCGGGCCACCGCGCTCACCCTCAGCGCGCAGGACAGTCACTTCAGCGATCTGTGCTGGAAGGCCGGCGAGGCGCAGGCCTGCTTCGGCCTGCAGCAGAACGGCGCGCAGCGGCGTTTCCAGTTTGCGCTGCGTGAATTTGCGCTGGCCTATCTGCAGCCGCTGCTGCCGGGCGGCGCGCAGATCGAGGTGCTGCTGCATGGCGACGGCGAGGTGCTGCTCAATGCGCAGGGCTTGCAGGACCTGCGCCTGCAGCTGGCCACCGATGCCGGCCGCTGGCAGCTGGGCGGACTGCCGCCGATGGCGCTCAAGCCCGCGCATCTGAACATCAGCGACGATGCCAATGGCTCGCATCTGGATCTGCTGCTGCCCTTCGCCGAAGGCGGCCTCAGCGCGCAGGCGCGTCTGGCCCCCGGCACCGACTTCATGCAGCGCGCGCTCGACGGTCAGCTGCATGTGGAGCTGCCGGATCTGTCCTGGCTGCATCTGGTGAACGTGGAAATCGCCCAGGCCAGCGGCACGCTCAAGGGCGATGTGCGTCTGGGCGGCACGCTGGCGCAGCCGCAGCCCAGCGGCGAGCTGAGCCTGAGCGAAGGCACGCTGCGCCTGGTGACGCCGGGCATCGAGGTGCACGACATCCGCGCGCAGCTGCTGGCCAATGGCGCAGAGCCGCTCAAGCTCAGCGCGCAGGCCAGCTCGGGGCCGGGACAGCTGCAGCTGAGCGGCCAGATCAATCCCTGGGACGATCCTCTGGCGCTGGACCTGAAACTCTCCGGCGACAACTTCCAGGCGGTGAACACCCGCGAGGCGCGCGTGCAGGTCTCGCCGGATCTGCGCATCACGCTGGCGCAGCAGCAGCTGGACGTCAGCGGCCTGCTGCTGATTCCCAAGGCCGACATCACGCCCAAGTCGCTGGGCGACGGCAGCGTCTCGGCCAGCGGCGATCAGGTGCTGGTGGGCGATGATCCCGGCGCGCAGAAACGCCGCGAGCTGCGCCTGTCGGCCGACATCACCCTGCGCCTGGGCGAGGACGTGCAGTTCAACGGCTTTGGTCTCAAGACCCAGCTCAAGGGCGCGGTGCAGGCCATCGAGCGGCCCGGCGTGGCCACGCGCGCGCGCGGCGAAATCAATCTCGATGGCGGCCATTACAAGGCTTATGGCCAGGACCTGAGCATCGAAACCGGCCGCCTGATTTTCAATGGCCCGGTCACCGAGCCGGCGCTGGACCTGCGCGCCACGCGCAAGCCCACCGACGACATCACCGTGGGCCTGCTGGTGCGCGGGGATCTGCGCAAGCCGCAGTTCCAGCTGTTCTCCACGCCGAGCATGCCGCAGGACCAGCAGCTGGGCTGGCTGATTCTGGGCCGCTCCCTCAACGAAACCACCAGCGCCGCCGACAAGGCCGCCGTGGGCGGCGCCGCCACCTCGCTGGGCCTGGCCGGCGGCGCCTGGCTGGCGCAGCAGCTGGGCAGCAAGGTGGGCATCGACGAGGTGCGCGTCGGCGCCAAGCCCGGCCAGACCCAGGATCAGGCCATGTTCACGGTGGGCAAGTATCTCTCGCCGAAACTGTTCATCGCCTACGGCGTGGGCCTGTTCCAGCCGGGCCACATCTTCCGCATGCAGTACAGCATCGGCCACGGCTTCAAGCTGCAGTCGGAAACCGGCGTCGAGTCCGGCGGCGATATGCTGTACACCATCGAGCGCAAGTGAAGCGGCGCGATGGCACCGCCGCGCTCAGCTGCGCAGTGCGGCGAGCACCGGCGCGGTATCGGGGCGCACGCCGCGCCAGATCTCGAAGGCCGCCGCCGCCTGTTCCACCAGCATGCCCAGGCCGTCGCTGATGCGCTGCGCGCCCTGCTCGCGCGCCCAGGCCGCGAAGGGCTCGAAGGCGCTGCCGTAGGAAAGGTCGTAACAGGCACCGCCCTGTGCGAGCAACGGGCCCGGCAGACGCGGCATCTGACCGGTATGGCCGGCCGAGGTGGCGTTGATGATCAGATCGTAGCGATCACCCTTGATCGCCAGATGCGTGCGCGGCAGCACCGTGCCCACCGCCTTGAACTGCTCGGCCAGCGCTTCCGGCTTCCAGGGATTGCGGTTGGACACCGCCAGCAGCGCGGGCTGCTCGGCGAGCAGCGGCCCGAGAATGCCGCGCGTGGCGCCACCGGCGCCCAGCACCAGCACGCGGGCGCCGCGCACCGCATAGCCCAGGCGCTTGAGATCGCGCAGGAAGCCTTCGCCATCGGTGTTGTCGCCGCGCCAGCCGCTGTCGGTGCGCAGCAGGGTGTTCACCGCACCGGCCAGCTGCGCGCGCGCGCTGACCTGCTCGCAGTGCTTGGCCACTTCCACCTTGTGCGGCAGGGTGACGTTGAGGCCGCGATAGGGCTCGGCGTGCAGGTGCGCCAGGGCTTCGGCCAGGGCATCGACCTCCACCTCCACCGCGTCGTAATGCAGGTCCTGCCGCGTCTGCTTCGCAAACTGCGCGTGGATGAAGGGCGATTTGCTGTGCGAGACGGGGTAGCCGATGACGGCGTAACGGTCGGTCATGGTCCGTCGTGTATCAGGCCAGCCAGGCGGCAGCGCGCTTGGCGAAGTAGGTGAGGATCATGTCGGCGCCGGCACGGCGGAAGCAGAGCAGGGCTTCGAGGATGCCTTTCTTTTCGTCGAGCACGCCCTTGTCGATGGCGGCCTGCAGCATCGCGTATTCGCCGCTGACCTGATATGCGGCGGTGGGCAGCTTGAACTCGTCCTTCACGCGGCGAAGGATGTCCAGATACGGCATGCCCGGTTTGACCATGACGATGTCCGCGCCCTCGGCGATGTCCAGCGCCACTTCGCGCAGGGCCTCGTCGCTGTTGGCCGGGTCCATCTGATAGGTCTCCTTGCCGCCCTTGCCGAGATTGGCGCCGGAACCCACCGCATCGCGAAACGGCCCGTAGAAGGCCGAGGCGTACTTGGCGGCATAGGACATGATCAGGGTGTTCTTCTGGCTGTCGCGCTCCAGCACCTCGCGGATGTGGCCGACGCGGCCGTCCATCATGTCGCTGGGCGCGACGATGTCCACGCCGCTGCGCGCGTAGAGCAGGGCCTGGCGGCGCAGGATCTGGCAGGTGGCGTCGTTGTCCACGTAGCCCTGCTCATCCAGCACGCCGTCCTGGCCGTGGCTGGTGTAAGGGTCGAGCGCGACATCGGCCAGCACCAGCATCTGCGGCACGGCCTGCTTGATGGCCTTGATCGAGCGCACCATCAGGCTGTCGGGATTCAGCGCTTCTTCCGCGCCCGGGCTCTTGCGCTCGGCCGGCGTCACCGGAAACAACGCCACGCAGCCCACGCCCAGCGCCAGCAGGCTTTCGCATTCGCGCACCAGCTCGTCCAGATCCAGGCGGCTGACACCGGGCATGGAGGCCACCGCGGTCTTCAGCGGCCCTTCGGCGACGAACAGCGGCTGGATCAGATGCGCGGGCGAGAGCACGGTCTCGCGCACCATGTCGCGCAGCTGGGCATTGAGGCGCGTGCGGCGCAGACGGGTGCCTGGGTAAGAACCGGTGATCACGTCGAACATCCTGGGCAGCGGGCGAGGAGGCGGATTATAGCGGTCGCGGTTACACTGACTGCGCCAACACGCGCCTGCAAATTCCGACAAAACCCGCCATGGCCGACGCTGCCGCGCTGATGCAGATGCTGTCCGACACCGCCTCCGGCAACCAGCGCGCCTTCCGTTCGCTGTACGAAGCCACCAGCCCGCATCTGTATGCGGTGCTGATCCGTATCCTGCAACGTCGAGACTGGGCGGAAGAAGCGTTGCAGGACTGTTATCTCAAGGTGTGGCAGAAGGCGGAGAGCTACGCCCCGGACAAGGGCGCGCCGCTGACCTGGCTGCAAACCATCGCGCGCTACCGCGCGCTGGACCTGCTGCGCATGAAACGCCCCGAGACCGAGCTGCCGGAGGAGGATGAGGCGCCGCCCATGACCTTCGCCGCCGGCGAGGCCCTGGACCCGGAGCTGCGCGCCACCGAGCGCGAGGGCATCGCCGCGCTGCAGCGCTGCATGGAGAACCTCGGCGGCGAGCAGCGCCAGAGCGTGCTGCTGGCCTATTACGAGGGCTATACGCATCAGGAACTGTCGCAGCGCCTGAAGAAGCCGCTGGGCACGGTGAAGAGCTGGGTGCGGCGCGGCCTGCAGCAGCTGCGGGAGTGCCTGGACGCATGAACTACGGCAATTCCCGCTTGAAGCAGATGCTGGCCGCCGAGTACGTGCTCGGCACCCTGCGCGGCCTGCCGCGCCAGCGCTTCGCGCGCCTGCTCAAGACCCGCGCCGATCTGCAGGCCGAGGTGCGCTTCTGGGAGGCACGCCTGGCGCCGCTGCTCGGCCAGCTGCCGCCCAAGGCGCCGCGCGAGCTGGTGTGGGCGGCCATCGACCGGCAGATCAATGCCCAGCCGCCGCAAGCGCAGGCACGGCTCAAGCGCGGCGCCAATGCCTTCCTGCAGCTCTGGGCCGTGGCCGCGAGCGTGGCGGTGGTGGCGCTGTCGCTGCAGCTCTACCGCATCGGCCAGCAGCCGCCACCGGCAGCGCCGCAGGTGGCGCAGGCCGAGCCGGTCGAACACAAGCCGCCGTTCGTGGCGATGCTGCAGGACCCGAAATCCGAGACCGTGTGGCTGGTATCGCTGAATCCGCAGCGCGGCCGCATCAGCGTCATCACCCGCGGCCAGTACGCTCTGGACAAGACCCACAGCCTGGAGCTGTGGATGCTGGGTGAGGCCGGCAAGCCGCCGACGCCGCTGGGCCTGCTGCCGGCCACCGGCAAGGGCAGCATGCCGATGCCGGCCGGCATCCGGATGCCGGACAAGCCCATGCTGGCGGTGAGCCTGGAGCCGGCCGGCGGCTCGCCCACCGGCCTGCCGACCGGACCGGTGCTGCTGAGCGGGCCGGTGGTGGCGCTGTAGCGCCGAGGTGGGATTGACACGCCGCCGGGGCCGGCTTGCCTGCGCCCTGCGGTGTCGCCCCGAAACACCCCGGTCATGCCCGCGCCCGCGGGCATGCAGTGGCCGGGCAGCGCGGCGGCGCGCGCTGTCATTCCCGCTTGCGCGGGAATGACAGCAGCACCTGCGGCCTCATTTCACGACTACGGCGCGGCGCGATGCCCGCTGACGTTGGCGCCGGCGTTCGCCGGCAGCGCCGTGAAGCCCAGGGCCGCCAGCACGCAGAGCAGCGCCGCGCCGACGAAGGCGTATGCGAAGTCCACCGCCAGCAGCGCGCCGCCGCCATGCAGGGTACGGCTCAGCGCCAGCAACTGGCTGGCCAGGGCCACGCCCATGCTCAGCGACAGCTGCTGCAGGGTGCTGGTGAAGCTGGTGGCCTGGCTCATGCGCGCCTCGTCCACTTCGGCGAAACCCAGGGTGTTGATGCAGGTGAATTCCAGCGAGCGGAAGAAGCCGTAGGCCAGCAGCCAGGCCATCACGATCAAGCGTGAGTCCAGCGCCGGCAGCAGACCGCAGCCGACCAGAAACGCGGCGGAGAGCAGGGCATTGCGGATCATCAGCGGACGAAAGCCGTAGCGCTTGACGATGCGCGGCGCGGCCGCCTTCATGACGATGGCGCCCAGCGCCGAGACAAAGGTCGTGGCGCCCGAGACCAGTGGGGAATAGCCAAAGCCCAGCTGCAGGGTGAGCGGCATCAGCAGGGTGTAGGCGCCGATGCTGATGCGATACAGCGAGCCCGAACCCACGGCGGCGCGAAAGCTGGGCAGGCGCAGCAGCGTGAGATCGATGATCGGCTGCGCCCGCGTGCGGGTGTGGCGCACATAGGCCAGCAGACTGGCCGCGCCGCAGACGATCAGCGCCGCCAGCAGCGGATCGGCGATCAGGCCCTTGCCCAGATTCTCGAAGCCCGCCACCAGCAGCGCGCAGCCGATGCCCAGCAGCGCCCAGCCGCGGCCATCCAGAGGCTGCTGTCCTGGCCGCGCGGCGGTCTCGGGAATGAAGCGCGAGACCAGATAAAAGCCCAGCAGGCCGATGGGCAGATTGATGAAGAAGATCCAGCGCCAGGAGGCATAGCTGACGATGAGGCCGCCCAGCGGCGGCCCCAGCACCGGGCCCACCAGCGCCGGAATGGTGAGCCAGGACATCGCCGAAACCAGCTCGCTCTTGGGCACGTTGCGCAGCAGCACCAGACGCCCCACCGGCGTCATCATCGCGCCGCCGAGGCCTTGCAGCACGCGCGCCGCCACCAGCTGCGGCATGGATTGCGACAGCCCGCAGCACACCGAGCCGAGCGTGAACAGCACGATGGCCGTGCGAAACACCCGGCGCGCGCCGTAGCGGTCGGCGATCCAGCCGGACAGCGGGATGAACACCGCGAGGCTCAAGAGGTACGAGGTGATCGCCAGA
This sequence comes from Solimonas aquatica, assembly GCF_900111015.1. Lineage (GTDB taxonomy): Bacteria > Pseudomonadota > Gammaproteobacteria > Nevskiales > Nevskiaceae > Solimonas > Solimonas aquatica. The sequence goes on from NZ_FOFS01000005.1 coordinate 268,281, forward strand.
CTCAGATGCAGCGGCTCCTCGTGCAGGGCCTGGGCGATCTGCGGCAGCGCGGTGGCGATGATGGTCGCGTCCAGGTTTTCCATGAACAGCGCGCAGGCCACGATCAGCGGGATGAGGCGGCCGGGGCGGTTGAGGATGACCATGTCGGGCGGACGGGTGCAGATCGTTTTAAGCTTGGCTGCACATTATCGACGATCAGATCGGAGAGCTTGGCATGAAGGCTTTGCTGGCCATCGACCAGGGCACCACCAGCACACGCGCCATTGTCTTCGATGCCGAAGGCCGCAAGCTGGGCGTGGCGCAGCGCGAGCTGCCGCAGTCGTATCCGCAGCCCGGCTGGGTGGAGCACGATGCGCAGCGCATCTGGCAGGACACCCTGACCTGCGCGCGCGAAGCCCTGGCCGCCGCGAAGCTGCAGGCGCGGCAGATCGCCAGCCTGGGCATCACCAACCAGCGCGAGACCACGGTGATCTGGGAGCGCGCCAGCGGCACGCCCATCCATCCCGCCATCGTCTGGCAGGACCGTCGCACCAGCGCCTTCTGCCAGCAGCATCAGGAGCGCAGCGACTGGCTCAATGCCAGGACCGGCCTGCTGCTCGACCCTTACTTCTCCGCCACCAAGATCGCCTGGCTGCTCGATCAGGTGCCCGGCGCGCGGGCGCGCGCCGAAAACGGCGAGCTGGCCTTCGGCACCATCGACAGCTGGCTGCTCTGGAATCTCACCGGCGGCCGGCTGCACGCCACCGACGCCAGCAATGCCTCGCGCACCGCGCTGTTCAACATCGCCACGCAGCAATGGGATGAAGAACTGCTGGCGTTCTTCCGCGTGCCGCGCGCGCTGCTGCCCGAGGTGCGCGACTGCGCCGCCGACTACGGCCGCACGCAGACCGCCTTGCTGGGCGGCGAGATCGCCATCGGGGGCATCGCCGGTGACCAGCAGGCCGCCACCATCGGCCAGGCCTGTTTCGCGCCCGGCATGATCAAGTCCACCTACGGCACCGGCTGCTTCATGGTGCTCAACACCGGCCCTGAATTCCGCCGCTCACGCTCGCGCCTGCTGTCCACGGTGGCGTATCGCCTGAACGGCCAGACCACGTATGCGCTGGAAGGCAGCATCTTCGTCGCCGGCGCCGCCGTGCAATGGCTGCGCGATGCCATGCACCTGATCCGCGCCGCCGGTGAAACCGAGAATCTCGCCAAGTCCATTCCCGATACGCAGGGCGTGTATCTGGTGCCGGCCTTCACCGGTCTGGGCGCGCCGTACTGGGACCCGGAAGCGCGCGGCGCGATCTTCGGCCTCACCCGTGATTCCGGCATCGCCCATATCGTGCGCGCCGCACTGGAATCGGTGGCGTATCAGACCCGCGACCTGCTGCAGGCCATGGCGCAGGACGCGGTGCCGCCCACCGAGCTGCGCGTGGACGGCGGCATGGTGGTGAACGACTGGCTCACGCAATGCCTGGCCGATCTGCTGCAGCTGCCGGTGGTGCGCCCGCAGACCGTGGAAACCACCGCCCTGGGCGCGGCCTTTCTTGCCGGCCTCACGGCCGGTGTCTACGACTCGCTGGACGACATCGCCAAGCGCTGGCAAAGCCAGGCGCGCTTCGTCCCGCAGATGGCGACGGAAAAAAGCAATGCCGCCTACGAAGGCTGGCGCAAGGCCGTGGCGCGCGTGCGCAGCGGAGCTTGAACCGGAAGAGGAGACGGGATCATGCGCAAACTGCTCATTGCCGTGCTGATGCTGGGCTTGCTCGGCGCCTGTCATCGCTCCGCACCGCGTGCCGAGCCGGCGTCGTGGCACGATGCGCTCGGCGGCGCCGTGCCCTCGCCGGCATCGCGCAGCGACGGCGCCGAGGGCTAGGCTGAGGGGACGCGCTTCCGTCACGCCCACGCCACCTGGAAAGCCCGCAGCAAAACCCGCCACCATGCCCGCCACCTCACGCTCCCATCACCGCTGGCCGCTGCTGCTCGTCGCGCTGCTGCTCGGCGCCTGCAGCTCCGGCTTCATCAAAGTCACGCCGCCGCCAGGCAACTACGTCAAGCTCGGCGCCGCCAGGGGCGAGGCCTGCGGCACCAATGTGCTGCTGATTCCCATCGGCCTGAACGAGCGTCTGCAGAACGCCTATGACCAGGCCCTGGCCAGCGTGCCGAATGCGCGCGCGCTGATCGACGTGACGATGCAGGAACGCTGGTTCTTCTGGGGCCTGGGCACCATGCGCTGCACCAGCATCACCGCGGTGGCCGTGCGATGAAGCCGCGCACGCTTTGGCCCGTTCTGGCCGCCGCCTTGCTGCTCGGCGCCTGCACCAGCCTGCCGGTGGAACTCGGCAGCCGCTCCAGTCAGACCCTGCCGCCGAAGAACGCCAGCGTGCGCGAGATCCAGGCCCAGGCCTGCGGCTGGCGCCTGCTCATCATCGGTCACGGCATCAGGAATCACGCAGCGCATGCGTATCAGGATCTGCTGGCGCAGGCGCAGGGCGATTACATCGCCGAGGTGCAGGTGGAACAAAGCTGGACCAACGCCATCGTCTATCGCCAGTGGTGCACCCGGCTCAAGGCCAAGGCCTATCACGCCGCACGCTGAGCACGCACCATGAGTGGCTATCTGCTGCTGTTCGCCAGCGCGCTGCTGGCCGCGACGATTTTTCCCGCGCAATCGGAAGCCCTGCTGCTGGGCCTGCTCGCTTCCAAAAAATATTCCGCCACACTGCTGCTGCTCGTGGCCAGCGCCGGCAACATCCTCGGCTCCTGGCTCAACTACCTGCTGGGTCTGGGCCTGATGCGTTTCCAGAACCGGCGCTGGTTTCCGATCCGCGCGCAGACCCTGGCGCGCGCGCAGGCGCAGTACCAGCGTTACGGCTATTGGTCCCTGCTGCTGAGCTGGGCGCCGATCATCGGCGATCCGCTGACCGTGGTGGCCGGCGTGCTGCGTGAACCGCTGTGGCGATTCCTGCTGCTGGTCAGCATCGCCAAGACCGGGCGCTATCTGGTGGTGTACGGCTTGAGCGTGGCGTGGTTCTGAGCCTTGTGCCTGCAGATCGTCAGGCCGTGGCCATGTCATGTGCACGTCATCGCGACCACTTAGAACTTGTCCGTGGGTTGCACTCACGACTGCTCGCGGCACGCAATGGCCCAAGGAATCCCCCATGTCCACCCGCCTGAACCTCAGTCTGCTCGCCGTCATCGGTCTGATGCTGGCAGCCTGCAGCAACAACAACCCAAGCCCGCAAAGCAGCTCGGCCCGCGCCAAGGCCTTGCCGGCGATTCTGGCCATCGGCCATCGCGGCGCGCCGGCGTACTGGCCCGAGCACACGCTTGCGTCCTATGATCTGGCCATCGAATACGGCGCCGATGTCATCGAGCCGGATCTGGTGGCGACCAGGGACGGGCAACTGGTGGCGCGTCACGAGAACGAAATCTCCGGCACCACCGATGTCGCCGATCATCCCGAGTTCACATCGCGGCGCAGCACCAAGCTCATCGATGGCGTCAGCCTGACGGGCTGGTTCACCGAAGACTTCACCTTGGCCGAGCTCAAGACCTTGCGCGCGAAAGAGCGCATCCCGGCCATCCGTCCCGACAATACGCGCTACAACGGCCTTTACACGATTCCCACGCTGCAGGAAGTGATCGATCTGGCCAAGGCCAGGACCACGGAGACCGGACGCACCATCGCCATCTATCCGGAAACCAAGCATCCCACTTACTTCCAGAGCATCGGCCTGCCGCTGGAGCAGAGGCTGCTCGACGTGCTCAGCGCCAATGGCTACACCACCGCGGATGCACCGGTGTTCATCCAGTCCTTTGAAGTCGCGAACCTCAAGGCACTGCGCACGAAAACCTCGCTGCGCCTGATTCAGCTGCTGAGCGCGCCGCCTGCGCAGCCTTATGACTTCGTTGCGGCGGGTGATCCGCGCGGCTATGCCGATCTGATCACGCCTGCGGGTCTGGCCGAGCTGGCCAGGACCGTCAACGGCATCGGCCCCGACAAGAACATGGTGATCGCGCGCACCGGCGATGGTCATCTCGGCGCCGAAAGCACGCTGGTGACGGATGCGCACGCGGCGGGCCTGCTCGTTCACCCGTACACCTTCCGCCCGGAAAACAATTTCCTGCCTGCCGATTACCGCTCCAGCAGCGATATCACCGCACGCGGCGATGCCTACAGCGAAATCCTGCGCTTCCTGCAGGCGGGCGTGGACGGCGTGTTCAGCGATGACTCGTTTGTGTCGCGCGCGGCGATCGATGGCTTCGTGGCGAATCGGTAAGCGCCGGCCGCTCTCGGCCTGACGACAGCGCGTAGCCCTCGCGCATGAACCGCGCCCTTATCGGGGACTCGATCTGCGGTGCCGGCGATTGACCCCATCTCTGCCCGACGGCGAAGCCTTCGGCGGCCGGTGCGGGCCTGACGGTGGTCATGCCTGCGCTGGCAGCTGGCTGGGCAGAGCCGCCGAGATCAAGTCCCCTGCTGCGCCCGCAGATACGCCACCAGGGCATTGGCATGACCATGACCCATGCCGTGCTCGTTCTTGAGCCAGGCCACCAGCTCCATGTGCTGGAGGCCTTTCTGCTTCTTGAGCAGCGCCAGCCAGTGGCTCACCGGCTGCCCGTACTTCTTCTCGATGGAAGGAAAATAGGAAGCGGGGCCCTTGGCTTTTTCCGGTTCGGACATGCGGCAACTCCGTCTGGAACGTTTGAGGCGCCGATGCGCCGCCTCGATCTTACGGCGAGCGCTTGTTTTCAGCAGCAGGCGCCGTCCGGCTAAAGCCCCACTCCGAAAATCCCTTCGATCTCCAGCTCCAGATCGCTGCGGCAGACCTCGCCGAGCAGAATCATGCGCGGCACCTGTGGCGGCAGCCAGGCGTCGAGGCGGGCGCTGGCGGCGCTCAGGTGCGCGGCTTCGCGCAGGTAGAGCTTGATCAGCGTCGGCTGCCAGACGTGCGTGCGTGCGGCGCGGCGGTCGGCTTCGGCCAGCAGGGCTTCGAGATTGATGAGGATTTCATCGAGCTGGCGCTGCGCCTGCGCGGCATGTGCGGTTTCATGACCGACCACGCTGGCGGTGCCGGACACCAGCAGCTGCGCGCCGTCGGACCAGGCCAGGTAGTTGGCGCGCGAGAAGCTGGGGCTCTTGGGACCGTACTGGCGCGGATACTGAAATGCACTCAGCTGGCGCGGGTTTTCGATCTGCGTGCCGCCTTCGCGCGCAGCCAGAAAATAGATCAGCAGACCGCCGTCCTGCAGGCCGATGGCGGTGGCGGCGGGCAGCTCGCGCTCGAAACCATCCTGCTGCGCCAGCGCGTGGTAGCGGCCGAGCACGAACTGCCGGTAGCGCTCGGCGTCGCCCTGGCCCTTGGTGATGTCGGCGAGATAGTTCCAGATGCGCAGGCAGGCGCCGTAACCGCTGCGCCGCAGGAAGCCCTGCAGCTCGCGGTACAGGCTTTCGCTGGCAGCGCTCAGATCCGCCAGCGCGGCTTCCGGCAAGTGCACATGGCCCAGCAGCACCTCGCCGTTTTCGGCGTAGGCGATACGGCCTTCGCGGTTCTGCCGCACCGGCGTGGCGCTGCGCCAGATTTCGCAGCCCGGGCCTTGCAGCAGGGCCAGCGGCACGTCGATGCAGCGCGCATCCGCCGGCGGCGGCAGTGCGCGGCCGTGGCGCACACAGGCCAGCACGGTCTCGTCCAGCTGCGCCGGCACCTGTTCGTGCAGCTCCAGCGCGTACGGACGCGGGCCTCGCGAGCGGGGCGGCGGTGGGGCGGACGCGGACATGGAGCGGGGCGGGCCTGGTGGCGGGGACGGTGTGACGGCCGCGTATTGTAGAACCTGTGCCGCGAAGCGGAGCGCACTGGCGTCTGCGCCACCGCCCGCGGTGCTGCGGGACAAGGGCGGCGCGGCGTGCGGGCGGCACAATCCCCGCCTCCCTTATCGCCGGCCGAATCTCATGAGCAGGAATCTGTTGTCGCGCGTGGTGGCGCAGCTGGAGCGCCTGCCGGCGCCGCTGGCGCGTCGTGCCCTCACCCTGGCCTTCAACTCACAGGTGCGCTTCGCCGGCACCGGCGGCGCGCGCTTCGAGCATCTGAGCGCCACGCAGGCCATCGTGCACATGGCCAACCGCCGCAAGGTGCGCAACCACATCGGCGGCATTCACGCCGCAGCGATGGCGCTGCTGGCGGAGACCACCAGCGGGGCAGTGTTCGGCATGAACGTGCCGGACGACAAGCTGCCGCTGCTCAAGAGCATGCACGTGGATTACCAGCGCCGCGCGCAGGGCGCGCTGAAGGCCACGGCGACGCTGGATGCAGGCGCCGCTGCGCGCATCGCGGCCGAGCCCAAGGGCGAGATGGTGGTGCCGGTGCGCGTGCAGGATGAATCCGGCGAAGCGCCCATCGCGGTGACGATGGTCTGGGCCTGGGTGGAGAAGCGGCGGGGTTGAAGGGGCAAGGCCCCCCTCTCCCCTGACCCCTCTCCCGCGAGGGGAGAGGGGAATAGCTCCAATGCGCTCGCTGAGCTTTCGATCCCAACGCAGCCAAAGCCCCTCTCCCCTCGCGGGAGAGGGGTTGGGGAGAGGGGGACCCCTCTAAAACAACTTCCGCCTTCTGAAATACAGCAGCAGCGAACCGCCAATGGTCACCAGCAGGCCCAGCGCGAAGAAGTAGCCGTAACGCCAGTGCAGCTCGGGCATGTGGTCGAAGTTCATGCCGTAGATGCCGGTGATCAGGGTCAGGGGGAAGAAGATCGCCGACAGCACCGTCAGCATCTGGATCACCTTGTTGGTCTGGTGTGCGGTGGCGGCGAAGTGCAGCTGCACCGCCACTTCGATGTCGCGCTGCAGGGAGTCGGCATGCGTCTCCACGCGCTGGATGTGCTCGCGCAGATCATTGAGGCGGATGCGCTGGTTTTCGGAAAGCTCCGAGCGCATGTCGCGGCGGAAGTTGTCCAGCGCGTCGAGATTCTTGCCGCAGATCAGTTCCAGGGCATGCGCCTGCTTGCGGTAGGCCAGCAGCTCCTGCCAGTCCTCGAAAGGATTCCTGGGGTCCACCAGATCGTCGCTGATCGACTCCAGGCGCTTCTCCAGCTCATCGGTCACGCTCATGTAGCGGTCGACCATGAGGTCGAGAATCACATGCACCAGGCCGAAGGGCGTGGACGGAAAGCGCAGCTTGATCTCACAGAACTTGCGCTTGACCTGCTCGAAGGACAGGTTCTCCTTCGAGCGCACCGAAACCAGCAGTCCGTCGAACAGAAAGAACGCCGCCGAGCGGCTTTCGATCAGGTAGTCGCCGCCGCCGATTTCCGGGGTGAGCCCCTGGAACACCAGCATGTCGTAATCCTCGGTGCCGTCGTAGTAGGACGGGTGATCGGGATTGAGACTGTCGTCGAAGTGATCGCTGTTGATCTGCACGCCGGTGAGGCGGCGCACCCAGCTCGGCCATTGCGCGGCTTCGTCGCGGGTGAAATCCAGCCAGACGAATCCCTCCTCCGGGATCTGCTCGACGCGCGCCAGGCGCGTGGGCACCACGCCCTGCCGGCTGAAGCTGAAGATTTCCATGGCCGCGGTCTTGTTGTTTGAGCGGTGGGCGAAAACAAAAGAGGCCTGAAGCGTATCGCTTCAGGCCTCGGTTTTGCGAGCTGGGTGTCGCGTCGCGAAGCGCTTACTTCAGCAGCTCTTCGATGGCGGCGCGCTCTTCGCGCAGCTCGGTCTCGGTGACGCTCATGCGGGCGCGGCTGAACTCGTCCACCGACAGGCCCTGCACGATCTCGTACTTGCCGTTGGCGCAGGTCACCGGGTAGCCGTAGACCACGCCCGGGGCGATGCCGTAGCTGCCGTCGGAGGGGATGCCCATGCTCACCCACTTGCCGTTGGTGCCCAGCGCCCAGTCACGCATGTGATCGACGGCGGCCGAAGCGGCCGAGGCGGCGGAAGACAGGCCGCGCGCCTTGATGATGGCGGCGCCGCGCTGCTGCACGGTGGGGATGAAGTCCTTCTCGACCCACTCCTGGCTGACCAGGCTCTTGGCGGCCTTGCCGGCGATGGTGGTGTGGCTGATGTCGGGATACTGGGTGGCCGAGTGGTTGCCCCAGATGATGACCTTGTCGATGTCGTTGCCGCTGGTGCCGGTCTTGGCGGCGAGCTGGCTGATCGCACGGTTGTGGTCCAGGCGCACCATGGCGGTGATCTGCTTGGGGTCCAGCTTCTTGGCGTTGGACGCGGTGATCAGGGCATTGGTGTTGGCGGGATTGCCGACCACCAGCACCTTCACGTCGCGGCTGGCCTTCTCGGAGAGCGCCTTGCCCTGCACGGAGAAGATCTTGGCATTGGCTTCCAGCAGGTCCTTGCGCTCCATGCCGGGGCCGCGCGGACGCGCGCCGACCAGCAGGCCGTAATCGGTGCCGTCGAAGGCTTCCATCGGATCGGCGGTGGCCACCACGCCGGACACCAGCGGGAAGGCGCAGTCTTCGATCTCCATCACCGTGCCCTTGAGCTTTTCCAACGAGTCCGGGATGTCCAGCAGCTGCAGGATCACCGGCTGGTCAGGGCCCAGCATGGAGCCGCTGGCGACGCGGAAAATGAGCGAGTAGGCGATCTGGCCGGCGGCGCCGGTGATGGCGACCTTGACGGGCTTCTTCATTGACAAAACTCCGATTCTTGTGCGGGCGGTAGCAAACGGGGCCGCAATTCTAAACGCGCCGGGCCGCCCCGGGGAAATCCTCATCCCGCCAGCACTTGACGCGGGGCTGTGCGCAGACTGCCACGCAGGGACAGCCAGCCCAGGGCCATCACCAGCAGCGCGCCGGCCAGCATGCCGAGCAGCCACAGCAGCGGCCGCGGACCGTAGGGGATGTCGAGCAGCTGCACGGCCAGCAGCCAGGCCAGGCTCTGCGCGGCGATCGCCGCCACCGCGCCGGCCAGCAGGCCCAGCAAGGCGTACTCCGCCATCAGGGCGGCCAGGATCTGCACGCGGCTGGCGCCCAGGGTGCGCAGCAGCGCGGTCTCGCGCTGACGCTGGCCGCGCGTGGCTTCCACAGCGGCGAGCAGCAGCGCCAGACCGGAAGCCAGCGTGAACAGCAGCACGAACTCCAGGGCGCGCAGCACCTGCGTGATCAGGCCACGCACCTGCCTGAGCGCGGCGTCGATATCCAGCACGCTGATGTTGGGGAACTGCGCCACCAGCTCGCGCAGCAGCGCGCGCCGCGCCGCCGGCAGATAGAAGCTGGCGATGTACTGGCGCGGCACCGCCTCGCCCACCGCGTCCTCCGGCGCCAGCAGGAAGAAGTTGGGCTTGAAGCTGCCCCAGTCCACCTTGCGGAAGTTGTGCACGGTGAAGGTCTGGGTCTCGCCGGAGAAATCCAGGGTGAGCGTGTCGCCCAGCTTCAGATGCAGACGCTCGATGGCGTATTCCTCGGCCGACAGCCAGGCCTGCCCGCGACCGGCCTCGCCCCACCACTGACCCTGCGTCACCACATTGTCGCTGCCGATGACATCGGTCCAGGACAGATTGAACTCGCGGTTGATCCAGGCGCGGGTCTGCGGATCGTCGAAGGACTCCACATCCACCGGCTTGCCGTTGAGCGCCACCAGGCGTCCGCGCGCCATCGGCCAGAGCTTGACCGTGCCCAGGCCGTGGCTGGCGAAGAAGGCCTGCAGGGCCTCGCGCTGTTCGGGCTGGATGTTGATCAGGAACTGGTTGGGCGCATCGGCCGGCAGCTTGTTCCGCCAGCTGTCGAGCAGATCCTCGCGCACCACCGAAACCAGCAGCAGGGCCAGCAGGCCGATGCCCAGCCCCGTGGCCTGCGCCACCGTGGCGCCGCGCCGCCGCGCCAGATTGGCCAGGCCGAAGCGCAGCGCGAAGCCGCGCCTGCCGCCGCGGCGCAGCGGCTGCAGCGCGCGCACCAGCAGCCAGGCGAGCAGCGCCAGCACGCCCAGGGTGAGCGCTGTGCCCAGGGCCACGCGCAGGGCCAGCTGCGCATCCCCGGTGGCCAGCCACAGCAGCAGCGCGGCAGTGGCCAGGGCCAGCAGCAGGCTCAGGCGCTGCGCGCCCGGGCTTTCGGCGGCACGCTGCAGCACGCGCAGCACCGGGGTGTTGCGCGCACTCAGCAGCGGCGGCGCGGCAAAACCCAGCAGCATCAGCAAGCCCAGAGCCACCGCGCCCAGCAGCGGCTGCAGCGACACCGGCGGCAAGGCCAGTTGCAGGCTGCTCTGCAGCAGCGCCGCCAGCGCGCTCTGTCCGGCAGCGGCGAGCAGCGCGCCGCAAGCACCCGCCGCCAGGCCCAGCAGCAGCAGCTGCAGCAGCAGCGCGCGCGTGATGAACGCGCGCGAAGCGCCCAGGCATTTGAGCAGGGCGATCTCCTCGCGCTGCTTCTCGCCGTACTGGCGCGCGGCCTGCGCCACGGCAGCGGCGGCCAGCAGCATCGCGGCCAGCACCGCGAGGTCGAGCAGCTGGCCGGCGCGCTGCACCACGCCGCGCAGCTCGCGGCGCGCGTCCTGCGGCTGCGTGTAGCGCAGACCGTGCTCGGGCTGCGCCGGCACCAGGCGCGCGATGGCCTCGCGCGCGCCGGCCAGATACAGACGGTAGTCGGCGCGGCTGCCGGGACCGAGCAGGCCGCTGGCGTCCAGATCGGCGCGGTTCATCATCAGGCGCGGCGCCAGATCGGAAAAACCATTGCCGCGATCCGGCTCGTTCTCGATCACGCCGGCCACGCGCAGCTTGAGTTCACCGACGGCCACTTCGCCGCCGGCCTGCAGCTGCAGGTCCTGCCAGAGCTTGGCGTCCACATAGGCCGCACCTTGCGGCGGCCCCTTGGCGTCCTGCGCCGGCGCATAGGGCAGCGCCGCGAGCCTGAGCGTGCCGCGCAGCGGATAGTCGGCGCTCACCGCCTTGATCGAAGCCAGGGAGGAAACCTCAGCGGCGAACACCACGCTGCTCAGCTGCAGGACCTCGGCGCTGCGCAGCTGCGCAGCTCGCGCCGATTCGCGCAGGTGCTCCGGCAAAGGCCTGTTGCTGCTGATCACCAGATCCGCGCCGAGCGCCTCGCTGCTGCCCTCGTTCAAGGCCAGGCGCACGCGTTCGGCAAACAGGCGCACCGTGCCGCTGGCGCTCACCGCGATCAGCAGTGCCAGCAGCAGGATCAGCAGCTCGCCGCTGCGCCAGCCGCGGCGCAGACGGCGCAGCGCAAAGCGCAGCGCGCTGGCCTCGCCGCTCATATCACCCGCCCCGCGCGCAGACGCAGCTGGTGCGTGCAGCGGCCGGCGAGCTGCGCATCATGGGTGACCAGCACCAGGGTGGTGCCGCGCTGGTGGTTGAGATCGAACAGCAGCTCGCTGATGCGCGCGCCGGTTTCGGTATCGAGATTGCCGGTGGGTTCGTCGGCGAACAGGATCGCAGGCTCGCCGCAGAAGGCGCGCGCCAGGGCCACGCGCTGCTGCTCGCCGCCGGAGAGCTGCGCCGGATAGTGTTCCAGGCGCGCCGACAAACCCACGCTGTCGAGGGCCAGGCGCGCACGCGCCGGCGCATCGGCATAGCCCGCCAGCTCTGCCGGCAGCATCACGTTCTCCAGCGCCGTGAAGCCGGCCAGCAGCTGGAAGGACTGGAACACGAAACCCACGCGCCCGGCACGCAGACGCGCGCAGCCGTCCTCGTCGAGCGTGCCCAGGTCCACGCCGTCGAGCAGAACCTGTCCGCGCGTGGCGCGGTCCAAGCCGGCGAGCAGCGACAGCAGCGTGGTCTTGCCGGAGCCGCTGGCGCCGACGATGGCCAGCGATTCGCCGGCCGGCAGGCTGAGACTGACGTCGTGAAGAATCGTCAGCGTCTGCGTGCCGCTGCTAACCTCTTTGGCGAGATGCCGCGCCACCACCGCCTGACGATCCGAACTCATGCTCAAACGTGTCCTCTGTGTGCTGGTCCTGCTCTGTACGGCGCTGCAGGCGCGCGCGGATGCGCCCACCTGGCTGGTGCTGGGCGACAGTATCTCCGCCGGCTATGGCATCGAGGTTTCGCGCGGCTGGGTGGCGCTGCTGCAGGAACGGCTCAAAAACGCAGGCTATCCCGCGCGCATCGTCAATGCCAGCGTCAGCGGCGACACCTCGGCCGGCGGCCTGGCGCGGCTGCCGGCCTTGCTGACGCGGCATCGTCCGCGCCTGGTGCTGATCGAGCTGGGCGGCAATGACGGCCTGCGCGGTCTGCCGGTGGCCAAGCTGCGTGACAATCTCAAACAGATGGTGCTGCTGACACGCCAGGCCGGCGCGCAGCCGGTGCTGATGCAGATGCGCATCCCGCGCAACTACGGCCCGGCTTACAGCCAGCAGTTCGAGGACAGCTACACCCGGCTGGCGCAGGAACTGAAAGTGCCGCTGGCGCCGTTTCTGATGGACCGCTTCGCCCTGGACCCCAACGCCTTTCAGGACGATGGCATCCATCCCGCCGCCGCCATGCAGGGCCGCATGCTGGACACGGTGTGGCCGACGCTGGCGGCGCTGGCCAAGGCGAAATAAGCCGGGCGGTCTGCATCCGGGCGCCTCACCGGGCCGTAAAGGGGATCAGAACCTCTGCTCCTGTTTCGGTCCCGCATGAAAATCGCCGTCGTCGGTGCCGGCATCGCCGGTCTCTCCGCTGCCTATCTGCTGGCACGCCGCCATCAGGTGGTGCTGTTCGAGGCGCATCTGCGTCCCGGCGGGCACAGCAATACCGTGGAGGTGGACACCGGCGAAGGCACGCTGGCCGTGGACACCGGCTTCATCGTCTGCAACCCGGTCAACTATCCGAACTTCTACGCCCTGCTCGATGAGCTGCGCGTCCCGCGCCAGGACACCGATATGTCCCTGGGCGTGTCGGTGGAAGACGGCCGCGTGGAATGGGCCGGCGATGAAAACCTGCTGAAGATCTTCGCCCAGCCCTCGCTGATCTTCTCGCCTGCGCATATCCGCATGCTGCTGGCGATCACGCGCTTCAATGCCGAGGTCAAGAAGCTGCTGGCGGCCGACGCCCTGCCCGAGATCACGCTCGGCGAGTTTCTGGAGCGCGGCGGCTATCCCATGAGCCTGCGCCTGCGCTATGTGGCGGCGATGGCCGGGCCGATCTGGAGCAGCTCCACCGCCGGGGTCATGGCCTTTCCCTTTCCGGCCTTCGCGCGCTTCTTCGAATCGCACGGTTTGCTCAATGTCTATCAGCGCCCGCAATGGCAGACCGTGGTCGGCGGTTCGCAGCGCTATGTCGAAGCCTTGCTGCAGCGCTTCGAGGGTCAGGTGCGCTGTGCCACGCCCGTGCAGTCGCTGCGCCGCAGCGAGGATGGCGGCGTGCTGCTCAGCAGCCGCAATGGCGAGGAACGTTTCGACCGCGTAGTCTGTGCCACGCATTCGGATCAGGCCCTGCGCCTGCTGGCCGATGCCGATGTGCAGGAACGCGCGCTGCTCGGCGATGTGCCCTACGCGCGCAACAAGGCCTGGCTGCATACCGATGTGAGTCTGATGCCGCGTCGCCGCGCCGTGTGGTCAAGCTGGAATGCCTTGCTGCCCGAGGATCGCCTGAGCGATGCGCCCATCGGCGTGAGCTACTGGATGAACCAGCTGCAGCGCCTGCCGGGCAAGACGCCGCTGATCGTCTCGCTCAATCCGCCGCACGATCCGGCCGAGGGCAGCGTGCTGTATCAGACCGAGTACGCGCATCCGCAGTACACCCCGGCCACCATCGCCGCACAGGCACAGTTGCCGGCGCTGCAGAACCGGCGCGGCATCGTCTGGGCCGGCGCCTGGACCGGCTACGGTTTTCACGAAGACGGCCTGAAGTCCGGACTGCGCGCGGTGGCGGCGCTGGACCGCGACTGCCTGCCGCAGTGGGGGCGGTTGTGAACCACGACGCCGCTGCGGACGGTTGTCTGTATGCCGCGCGCGTCATGCACCGGCGTCATGTGCCGCCGTATTACCGCTTCGTGTATCGCGTGTTTTATCTGCTGGTCGATATCGACCGGCTCGCTGCGCTGAACCAGCGCCTGCGTTTTTTCTCGCACAACCGTTTCAACCTGCTCTCGCTGCACGACGCCGATCACGGCGACGGTGGCGGCCTGCGCCCCTGGGCCGAACAGACCCTGCGCGATTACGGCCTGGTGTTTCCGCTGGGCCGCGTGCGTCTGCTGTGCTTTCCGCGCGTGCTGGGCATGGCCTTCAATCCCATCAGCCTCTGGTATTGCGAGCACGCGCAAGGCGGACTGCGCGCGGTGATCGCCGAGGTGCGCAACACCTTCGGCGAGCGGCACAGCTACGTGCTCGCATCCGGCGGCGCGGCGCTGCCGTATGGAACGATGCCGGAGAAGGACAAGTGCTTTCACGTCTCGCCCTTCTTCGATCTGCGCGGCCGCTACCGCTTCGTGCTTGCGGCGCCGGCAGCGCAGCTGCGGGTGGCGATTCACGAGACACGTGACGACGCGCCGCTGATGGACGCCACGCTGGCGGGCGAGCGGCTGACGCTGCGCGATGGCGAGATTCTGCGACAGGTGCTGGCGATGCCGCTGCTGATGCTCAAGGTGCTGGGCGCCATCCACTGGCAGGCCTTGAAGCTGTGGCTGCGCGGTGCGCGCTTTCATCGCAAGCCGGCGCCGCCGGCGGCGAGTGCGAGCTGATCGATCTGACAACGGGGGCGTTGACGATGGCCGATGTGAAACTGCAGGACAAGGAAAACTTCGACGCGGTGCTGGCCCGCGACGGCTTTTCGCCGGAGCTGCCGGCGGCGCTGGCGCCGGGCGCGCGCACCGGGCTGTCGCTGCGTCTGATGCTGTACATGCTCAAGGGTCTGCGCATCGGCAGCCTGGACGTGCTGCTGCCCGGCGGCGAGCTGCGCCAGTTCCGTGGCAGCGAGCCCGGTCCGCACGGCGTGCTGCAGATCCGTTCCGCTGCGCTGATCCGCCATGTGCTGCGCGGCGGCGAGGTGGGCTTTGGCGAAGCCTATCTGGACGGTTGCTGGGATTCGCCCGATCTGGCCAGCCTGCTGATGGTGCTCTACCGCAACGAGCCTCATTACAAAGGACCGTACGAGAAGAATCCGCTGGGCCGTCTGTATGGCTGGCTGCAGCACCGCCTGCGCGCCAACACCCGGCGCGGCGCGCGCGAGAACATCCGCTTCCATTACGACCTGGGCAATGACTTCTACAAGCTCTGGCTCGATGAGACCCTGGCCTATTCCTCGGCGGTGTTCGAAGCCGGGCGCAACGAGACCCTGGCCGAGGCGCAGCGCCGCAAGTTCGCGCTGATGGCGCAGCGTCTGCACCTGAAGCCCGAACACCATCTGCTGGAGATCGGTTCCGGCTGGGGCGGCTTTGCGCTCTACGCCGCGCAGCACTACGGCTGCCGCGTCACCTCCATCACGCTGTCGGAAGAACAGCTGGCCGAGGCCAGGGCGCGCGCGCAGGCGGCGGGGCTTTCCCATCAGGTGCACTTCGCACTGCGCGATTACCGCGATGTGCGTGAGCAGTACGACCGCGTGGTGTCGATCGAGATGTACGAGGCGGTGGGCGAGGCCTGGTGGCCTGCTTACTTCCAGACCCTGCAGCGCGCGCTCAAGCCTGGCGGCCTGGCCGCGATTCAGGGCATCACCATCAGCCCGGCGATCTTCGAGGAGTATCGTCGCAAGCGCGACTTCATCCAGAAGTACATCTTCCCCGGTGGCATGCTCTGCCCGCCCGGCCACTTCCAGGATCTGGCGATGGCGGCGGGCCTCAAGCCCGAGGACCCGCGCTTCTACGGCCTGGACTACGCCGAGACGCTGGCGATCTGGCACCGCAATGTGCTGGGCGCAAAGCAGCAGGTGCTGGCGCAGTTCGACGAGCGCTTCCTGCGCATGTGGCGCTACTACCTGGCTTACTGCGAATGCGGTTTTCGCGTCGGCAGCATCGATCTGATGCAGATCACGCTGCGGCGCGAGGCTTGAGGCGCGCGGCGGTCAGAGCAAGGCAAGGCAACAGAATCACGCAAAGACGCGAAGGCGCAGAACAGGCTTGCGACGCGCAAGATGACGACGGCACCGGAGTCTTCGGGTCAGGCCCGCGCAAACCGCAGCGCCCTGGATTCCCGCTTGCGCGGGCATGACAAACAGCCGCGCCTCTGCGTGATTCTTGGAAAGCTTTTCAGACCCACGCATCGGAGCCCTGCTGCATGCTCAAACTCAAGCTGATCTTCACGCTGTTTCTGCTCGCCATCCTCGCCGCCACCGGCTGGGCTTCGCTGCAGCTGCCGATCTTCGAGACGCCGCGCGAGGTGGCCACGCACCCCTGGTTCATCGCCACGCTGGTGGACACATACCTGGGCTTTTTCACCTTCTGGCTGTGGCTGGCCTACAAGGAGCGCAGCAATCTGGCGCGGGTGATCTGGCTGCTGCTGATCTGCGCCCTGGGCAATATCGCCATGGCCAGCTATGTGCTGATCCAGCTCTGGCGTCTGCCGGCGGATGCGCGCGTCGAGGACCTGCTGCTGCGCAGGGCCTGAACGCCCGCCGCCTTTTAGTTCTCGCTCTGGGCCACCAGAAGCTGCAGCTGCGCCAGGCGCTGCGCGAGCTGGGCTTCGTCCGGCGCGGTGACCGTGGCATGACCGACCTTGCGCTGCGGCTTGGGGGTCTTGCCGTAGTGGTGGATGTGCACGCCGTCGATGGCGGCGAGCGCGGCCAGCGGCGGGGCATCGCCGATGAAGTTGACCATCACGCAGGGCTCGCGCAGCGCGGTGCTGCCCAGGGGCAGGCCGGCGATGGCGCGCAGATGGTTTTCAAACTGTGAGCAGACCGCGCCTTCGATGCTCCAGTGTCCGGAGTTGTGCACGCGCGGCGCGATCTCGTTGGCCAGCAGCTGGCCGCCCGCGACGAAGAACTCAAACGCCAGCACGCCGACGTATTGCAGATGCTCCAGCACGCGGCGCACATAGTCCTCGGCCTGCGCCTGCAGCGGATCGGCGCGGCGCGGCGTGGCGGTGCGCAGGATGCCGTCGCGGTGCACGTTTTCCACCAGCGGGTAGTAGCGGATCTCGCCGCCGGCACCGCGCACCGCGATGCAGGACACCTCGCGCTCGAAAGGCACGAAGGCTTCGAGAATCAGCGGCTGGCCACCGAGCCGGGCCCAGGCCGCGTCCAGGTCTTCGGGCGCACGCAGCACCGCCTGACCCTTGCCGTCGTAACCGAGCCGGCGCGTCTTGAGCACCGCCGGCAGGCCGAGATTGCGCACCGCGAAATCCAGGGCCTCGCGCGTGGCCACCGGCATGTAGCGCGGCACCGCGATCTTGAGCTGGTCGAACAGGGTCTTTTCCGAGAGCCGGTCCTGACCCACGGTCAGGGCCACCGGCGCCGGCAGCAGCGGGATGCGCTGCGCCACGAACTCGGCGGTCTTGGCCGGCACGTTCTCGAACTCGTAGGTCGCCACGTCCACGCGCTTGCAGAACTCGGCCAGCGCGGCCTCGTCCTGATAGTCCGCGTGGATGTGGTCGCCCAGCGGCGCGGCGCAGGCCTCGGTGGCCGGGTCCAGGAACACGAAGTCGAAATCGAGGGGATAGCCGGCCAGACCCAGCATGCGTCCCAGCTGGCCGGCGCCGAGAATGCCGATTTTCATGAGCTTTGCTGCAGGGGTTCGTCGTTCAGGACCTTGGCGGTCTGCTGCGCGCGAAAGGCCGCGAGGCGCTTGGCCAAGGCCTTGTCGGTGGTGGCGAGAATGGCGGCGGCGAGCAGGCCCGCATTGCTGGCGCCGGCCTTGCCGATGGCCAGGGTGGCGACCGGAATGCCGGCCGGCATCTGCACGATGGAAAGCAGCGAGTCCAGACCATTGAGTGCCTTGGACTGCA
Source organism: Solimonas aquatica (assembly GCF_900111015.1). Classification (GTDB taxonomy): domain Bacteria; phylum Pseudomonadota; class Gammaproteobacteria; order Nevskiales; family Nevskiaceae; genus Solimonas; species Solimonas aquatica. The sequence goes on from NZ_FOFS01000005.1 coordinate 286,081, forward strand.
CCGGCACACCCAGCACCGGCAGCTGGGTCTTGGCCGCGCACATGCCCGGCAGATGCGCCGCACCGCCGGCGCCGGCGATGATCACCTTGATGCCGCGTGCCTCGGCCTGCTCGGCGTATTCGAACAGCAAATCCGGCGTGCGATGCGCGGAGACCACGCGCGCCTCGTGCGGAATCTTCAAGTCGCTGAGAACCTGCACCGCGTGCGCCATCGTCTCCCAGTCGGACCGGGACCCCATGATGACGCCGACGACGGCGGTTGATTTTGGCTTGATGCTGGCCACTTCCAGGCCCCTATGCCCGGCGGAAAGCGCGCGATTATGTCATGGCGCGCTCAAGCTCGCGCCCTGACTTGCGATATGTGATTCCCGGTTTGTGTCAAACCATCACATAAGGCGGAGCTTGCGGCATTTTCAGAACTGCGCTTTCAGCGCTCCAGCAGATCGAAGTCGGCGTTGGCGTTGGCGGTGTACTTGATCTCGCCGGTGGCCAGGCCCATCTGCTCGTTGCCGCTCATGTCGGCGCTGGCGGCTTCGGCGCGCATCGCAAACGCCTTCACCATCGGCACCGGCGGCGTGTTGATGTTGTCGTCCACGCGCAGGCTGCGCACCGCGCCCAGCTTCATGTCCAGGGTTTCGGCCAGCAGCTTGGCCTTGTCGCGGGCATCGCTGGCCGCAGCGGCCAGGGCCTGGCGCTTGAGTTCGGTGCTGCGGCTGGATTCCAGCTGCGGCGGATTCACGTGATTGATGCCGACATCGGTGGCGCGCTGCAGGTAGTCACCGAGCTGATCGAGATTGCGCACCAGCACCGCGATATCACGCCGGGCGCGATAGCCCACCAGCCGCTGGCGGTTCTGCTTGGGCTCCCAGACGTACTCCGGGGCAACGCTGACGCCGGCAGTGGAGATGTCCTTGTCCGTCGTGCCGAGCTTCTTGGCCTCGGCCAGATAGTTACGGACGATGGTATTGACCTGCTCCTGGGCTTTCTTGAGATTGGCATCGAGCGCATCGGCGGTGAGGCTCAGCTGCGCGCGATCCGGCTTCACACTGACCTCGCCCTGGCCGCTGACGGAGACGATGCGCGGCGGCGGCGGCTCGGCAGCGTGCGCGGCCTGCGCCGCAAAACCCAGCAGGCAAAGAACGGTGAGCACGGCGAGCGGCTTGCGCATGAAAGACTCCGGCAGATCCTAGGGAGGGCCGGATCATAACGGCCTTGTCTGGCATGGCGCTGAACGCGCGGCGCGGCGCGCTGGTTTAAACTGATAATCCTTCTCCATTAATCAGCCCCTCTCGGCTCTGCCTCGCGTCCGCCATGAGCGCCTTCAATGAAGCTGTCAGTCTGAGCCGCGATGTCATCGGCATCCTGATTCCGCAGGGCACCAAGGTGGAACTGCCGGAGGGCGCCAAGGCACAGATCACCCAGGCCCTGGGCGGCAGCTTCACCGTGCAGGTGGAAGGTCATCTGTTCCGCATCGAAGGCAAGGATGCCGACGCCATCGGCCAGCAGGTGGTGGCCGGCCCGGAACTGGCCGCCGATGCCAGTGACGAGGAAATCGAAACCGCGGTCTGGCGCCAGCTGCGCACCTGCTACGACCCCGAGATTCCCGTGGATATCGTCGAGCTGGGCCTGGTCTACGAATGCAAGATCGAACTCATCGCCCCCGGCCAGCGCCGCGCCAGCGTGCGCATGACGCTCACCGCGCCGGGCTGCGGCATGGGCGATATCCTGGTGGCGGACGTCAAGAGCAAGATCGAGCAGGTGCCGACCATCGTCGAGACCGAGGTGGAGATGGTGTTTGATCCGCCCTGGAATCAGTCGATGATGTCCGAGGCAGCCCGGCTCGCCACCGGCATGTATTGATCCAAGTTGGAGCGCCCGATGTCGGACACTCTCACCCGCGGCATCCGCATCATCGTCAAGCCACGCTACGTGGCCGAACAATCCGATCCTGCCAGCAGCCAGTATCTGTTCGCCTATCACATCACCATCCGCAACGAGAGCGCACAGACCGTGCAGCTGCTCTCGCGGCACTGGGTGATCACCAATGGCGAAGGCCAGAGCGAGGAAGTGCGCGGCCCCGGTGTGGTGGGTTATCAGCCGGTGCTCGCGCCGGGTGAGGAATTCCAGTACACCAGCGGCTGTCCGCTGAGCACGCCGGTGGGCACCATGCACGGCGAGTTCAACATGATCGTCAGCGAATCCAGCGAAGCATTCGAGGCGCGCATCGATCCCTTCCGGCTGGCGGTGCCGTACGCGCTGAACTAGCGCTGACAGCGCGGGCAATAGCAGGACTGTCGGGCGCCCAGCACTTCCAGCTTGATGGTGCTGCCGCAGACGCGGCAGCTCTGGCCTTCGCGGCCGTAGACGAACAGCTCCTGCTGGAAGTAGCCCGACTCGCCGCGCGCGCCGGCGAAATCGCGCAGCGTGGTGCCGCCCAGTTCCACCGCCTCGCCCAGCACCTCGCGGATCTTTTCCACCAGCAGCTGGCACTGCGCACGCGTGAGTTTGCCGGCGGCGCGCGTGGGGCGGATGCCGGCGCGGAACAGCGATTCCGCCGCGTAGATATTGCCGGCACCGACCACGATGTGGCCGTCCATGATGAAGTTCTTCACCGCCACGCTGCGGCCGCGGGATTTCTCGAACAGGTACTCGCCATTGAATGCCGGCGTGAACGGCTCCGGGCCCATGGCCCGCAGCAGCACATGCTCGGTTTCCTCGCGCGGCCACCACAGCACCGCGCCGAAGCGGCGCGGATCGTGAAAGCGCAGCAGCTGGCCGCTGTCGAGTTCGAAGTCGAGATGATCGTGCTTGACCAGCGGATGGCCGCGCTCCAGCACGAACATCCGTCCCGACATGCCCAGATGCCAGATCATGCGGTCGCCCGAATCCAGCGTGACCAGCAGATATTTGCCGCGCCGGCCGATGGCCTCGATGCGGCGCTTGGCAGCCAGCCGGGGCAGCGCCTCCGGCACCGGCCAGCGCAGACGCGGCTCGCGCAGCAGCACGCGCGTGATGCGCCGCTGCAGCACATGCGGCTCCAGGCCGCGGCGCACGGTTTCGACTTCGGGTAATTCCGGCATGGCTCAGGCCGTGCGCAACCAGTTGTCGAGCAGCTGCAGCATCAGGCGGTTGTTGCCGGCAAAGTGATCCAGCTGCGCCAGGATCTCCGCGGCCGGCTGCACATATGTGCGCGGCCGGGGCTCGCCCTGCTCGAACCAGACGCGGGCATCGGCGGCGGTGACTTCCAGGTGAAACTGGATGCCGACCACGCGTTCGCCGTAGCGATAAGCCTGGTTCACGCAAGCGGCGCTGCTCATCAGGTTCTGCGCGCCGGGGGGAATGGCGAAGGTGTCGCCATGCCAGTGAAAAGCGGTGAAGCGTTCGGGAAAGCCGGCGAACAGCGGTTCGCGCTTGCCCTGCTCGTTCAGCCGGAGCTCGAACCAGCCGATTTCGGTTTCGGCGTTGCGCGTGACCTTGCCGCCCAGCACATCGGCCATCAGCTGCGCGCCCAGGCACACGCCCAGCACCGGCTTGCCGGCGGCGATGGCCTGGGCAATGGCCTGCTTCTCGGCGCGCAGCCAGGGATGTTCCTCGTATTCGTAGATATTCATGGGCCCGCCCATCACGATCAGGGCCTCGAAAGCATCCGGCGCGGGCGGCGGCTCGCCGGCATAAAGGCGCACGTTCTGCAGGCGGTGGCCACGCTGCAGCAGCGCGGGCGCGATGCAGCCCAGGCCTTCGAAGTCGGCGTGCTGGAACCAGGCGATGTTCATGCGCGCGGCTTGAAGTTCAGGGCCGCCGAGTTGATGCAGTAGCGCATGCCGGTGGGCTTGGGGCCGTCGGGAAAGACATGACCCAGATGCGCATCGCAGCGCGCGCACAGCACCTCGATGCGGCGCATGCGGTGGCTGAGGTCCTCGCGACTGGCGACGTGGCCGTTCACCGCCGGATCGAAGAAGCTGGGCCAGCCGGTGCCGGACTCGAACTTGGTTTGCGAGTCGAACAGCGGCAGATCGCAGCACACGCAGTGAAACACGCCGTCGCGGTGGTCGTTCCACAGCGCGCCGGTGAAGGCGCACTCGGTGCCGCCGTGGCGCGTCACCTGGTATTGCTCGGGACTCAGCAGCGCGCGCCACTCGGCATCGGTCTTGATGATTTTTTCCATGTCATCGGCTCTTCATCTGGGCTTGGCAGGCTCACCGGGCTTTCATCGTCATGCCGGCTGCGTCTCGCAGCGCGGCGACTGGCCCGGCCTCGCGCCGGGCTTTTCTTTGTCGCCCCCGCGCGCTGGCCGCAGCGTCAAGGCGCGGTGGGCCGGCTTCGGCCTACTCTACCCGCAAGCTACGCATAAAGGGGACGGGGTAAATGCTCACCATCTTGCCGGCGGCCATTGCCGTGTCGGCGCTGGCCGCGATCATCGCCGACTGGCGCGAACAACGGCCGCCGCTGTTCAAGCTGCTCAAGCCGCTGACCACGCTGCTGATCATCGCGCTCTGCGCCTCGGCGCCGGACAGTGCGTATCGCAATCTGCTGCTGGCGGGACTGGCGCTGTCGCTGATCGGCGATGTGGCACTGATGTATGAATCCGACCGCGCCTTCGTCACCGGCCTGTCGAGCTTTCTGCTCGCGCATCTGCTGTTCGTCTACGCCTTCATCCACGAGCTGCCGCTGGCCATGCCCGCCTACGGCTGGGCGGTGGTGGCGTATGCCCTGGTCTTCGCAGCGCTGCTGCTGCCGCGGGCGCCGGCGCCGTTGCGCATCCCGGTGCTGGTCTACGGCCTGGTGCTTTGCGCCATGGGCCTGGCCGCACTGCTGCGCTGGCAGAGCGTGGGCAATGACAACAGCGCCTATGCCCTGGCCGGCGCGCTGCTGTTCCTGCTCTCCGATTCGGCCCTGGGCGTGCGCAAGTTCTTCGGTTTCTATCGCGGTGCGCAGGGCCTGATCCTGTCCACCTACTGGGCGGCGATAGCCCTGATCGCCGGGTCGGCGCAGAGTTTGTAAGCAATACAGCCCCGCAGGGCGGGTTAGCGCGCAGCGCGTAACCCGCCCTACGAACTGCTGATGCAGCACCCTCTCCGTCAGCGCGGCGTGCTGCTGCAGCTGCCTCAGCCCAGCGCTTCCACCCAGATCCGCGCCAGCTGCTCCAGGCCTTCGCGATCCTGCGCGTCGAAGCGCGCCAGCTGCGGGCTGTCCAGATCCAGCACCCCCAGCAGCTCTTCGCCGCGCAGCAGCGGCACCACGATCTCGGAATTGGACGCCGCATCGCAGGCGATGTGGCCGGGGAACTCATGCACATTGGCCACCACTTGCGTGCGGCGCGTGGCCGCCGCCGTGCCGCAGACGCCGCGGCCCAGCGCGATGCGCACGCAGGCGGGCTTGCCCTGGAACGGTCCCAGCACCAGCTCGCGACCGTCGTAGAGATAAAAGCCGGCCCAGTTCAGCGCCGGCAGCGTCAGCCAGAGCAGGGCCGAGAGATTGGCGGCATTGGCGATGCGGTCGCGTTCACCGGCAAACAGGGCGCGTGCCTGCGTGGCCAGCTCGGCGTAGAAGGCCGGCTTGTCGCCGACATCGAAGCGCTGCGCAGAAGGCTCGAACATGGCTTGCCCGCCACTCAGGACAGCGCTTCGAGCTGCAGGCGCAGCATGGGCAGCGGCTTGTCGGGCTCGCTGCGCACCCGCAGGCAGAGCCGCAGCAGGCGCCCCAGATAGGGCGTGTTCACCGCAGCGGCGCAATGCCAGGGCGGCAGCAGCAGCTCGCTGCTGTTGCGCTGGCGCAGCGGCGCGCTGAAGGCTGGAATCTCCTCGCCCAGGTACACCGGCGTTTCGCTGAGTTCGAAATCGACCGGGCCGCTGAGCGAGCGGCAGCGCAGCGGCGGCGCATCCGGCGGCAGGAAGGCGATCAGCGGATACCCGGAGAGCAGGGTGTAGCCGCGCCTGAAGTCGAAACGGCGGCGCGCCACGGCGGTGCGGTTGAGCGTGACCTCCAGCGCCGGCAGCAGCTTGCGCGGATACAGGCGCTGCCCGGCGCCGGCCGGCGGCAGGCCGGCAAAACCTTCCAGGCCCAGCAGGAAGATCTCGGCCGCTTCTTCGGCATTGAGCACACCGCTCTGCAGCTTCTCGCCAAGTTCACCCGCCACCCGTTTCACGAAGGGGCGCTCATGGCGGCTGGCGTCCAGGGCGGTGTAGAAGACGTATTTCTGCGTCTGCCCCTCGCGGTCACGCATCTGCGTGAAGTGGTAACCGTCCGCGAGCACCGCTGCGTGGTTCTGCTGCGGGTCGGCGGCCTGCTGATTCACGCCCACCAGCCACAGGTAATCCAGGTGCTGCGCGGGGCCGATGCGCGACTTCTTGAAGGCAAAGGCCTTGCGCGGAAACAGCGGCCGCTCCGCCAGCTTCTCCGGCGAAAAGACATAACCATCCAGGCACAGGTTCTGGCATTCGAAATAGGCCACGCCCGCCGCGCCGGCCACGAAGCGGCTGAATTCCGCCTCGTTCCAGGCGTAGATCTCGTCGCTGTCGTGGCTGACGATGATCTCGTGGCTGCACAGCTCGTAGGCGGCGATGCGCTTTTCCCGCTCGTCCGCCCACTCGCCCTTGCGATACTGGATTCGCGCGGCGTGATTCTTCAGGAAACCGCGCCCGAAGGGGGTCTCGTCGAGATAGGGCGCGCGGCTACCGCTGAGCATCAGATTGTTGTAGCGATAAGGCCCGTCGACGATGACAAGCTCGTCGTAGTCCGCCAGCTGCCCGCTGCTGTCGAGCATGGCGAGCATGGCGAGATCGTTGAAGTAGTTGAGGTATGCCGAGGTCTTGAAGTTGCGTTTGGCCATGGTCGGGGGTTTCCTTGCGCGACGGCAGGATAAGCCAAGGCGCGAAATCCGTCGGCGTCTGAGGGAATTTCCGGCTGTCATTACAGTCTGATCGCCATACAGTGGCCACTTCCTGTCCGATGCGGATCGAACCGACCATGCCGAACCTGCCCCTGCGCGCCGCCGGCGCCTGTCTTGCCCTCACGCTGCTGGCCGCCTGCCACAAGGACAAGGCGCCGCCACCACCGGCAGCGGCGCCGGCCGCCGTCTCCGGCGTGGAGAAGGGCAACTTCGACGACAAGGTGCGCGCGCAGGACGACTTCTACCGCCACATCAACGGCCACTGGCTGGACAACACGCCGGTGCCCGCCGACAAGTCCAACTACGGCGCCTTCACCAAGCTGGCCGACGATGCCGAGCTGCATCTGCGCGAGCTGATCGAAACCGCCGCCGCGTCCAAGGACAAGAAGCCCGGCTCCGACGAGCAGAAAGTGGGCGATCTCTATGCCTCGTTCATGGACGAGGCGCGCGCCAACGAGCTGGGCCTCAAGCCGCTGCAAGCGGAGCTGGCCAACATCGACGCGCTGCAGGACAAGAAGAATCTGGCCGCGCTGCTGGCGCATCTGTCCAGGCTGGGCGTGGACGTCTTCCAGGGCGCGGTGCAGCCCGACGCCAAGGCGCCCACGCAGTACATCGTGTATCTGGAACAGGGCGGCACGCTGCTGCCGGACCGCGACTACTACCTGCTGGACGATGCCAAGTTCAAGAGCATCCGCGCGGCCTATCGCAGCCACATCGAGAACATGCTCAAGCTCGCCGGCATCGCCGATGCGGGCAAGAACGCCGAAGCGATTCTCGCCCTGGAAACCGCGCTGGCGAAGGCGCAGTGGACCAAGGTGGACACCCGCGACGCCGACAAGACCTACAACAAATATCCCTTCGCCGAACTGGCCAAGCTCACGCCGGGCTTTGACTGGAACGCCTACATCGAAGGCGTGAACGTGCAGAAGTCGCCGGGCCTGATCATCGGTGAGCCCAGCTTCTTCACCGCCTGGGACCAGCTGATGCAGAAGACGCCGCTGCCCACACTCAAGGTCTACCTGAAATGGCAGCTGCTGTCGGCCTATGCGCCGTATCTGTCCAAGGACTTCGTGGATGAGAACTTCGCCTTCTTCGGCAAGACGCTCAATGGCACGCAGGAACTGAAGCCACGCTGGAAGCGCGCGGTGGACACCACCGAGAACGCCCTGGGCGAGGTGCTGGGCCGTCTGTACGTGGCCAAGTATTTCCCGCCCGAGGCCAAGGCGCGCATGGAAACCCTGGTGCAGAACCTGCTCGCCGCCTACAAGCAGAGCATCAGCACGCTGGACTGGATGGGCGAGGAGACGCGCGCCAAGGCCCTGGAGAAGCTCGCCAAGTTCTCGCCCAAGATCGGCTATCCGACGAAGTGGAAGGACTACTCCGCGCTGGAAGTGAAGGCCGATGATCTGGTCGGCAACGTCATGCGCTCGGCGGCGGTGGAGCATGCCCGCGCCATCGACAAGCTCGGCGGTCCCATCGACCGCGAGGAATGGGAGATGACGCCGCAGACCGTGAATGCCTACTACAACCCGCTGAAGAACGAGATCGTGTTCCCGGCCGCCATCCTGCAGCCGCCGTTCTTCGATCTGAATGCCGATGATGCGGTGAACTATGGCGGCATTGGCGCCGTGATCGGCCACGAGATCGGCCATGGCTTCGACGACCAGGGCTCCAAGTTCGACGGCGACGGCAATCTCAAGAGCTGGTGGACGGAGCAGGACCGCAAGAACTTCGAAGCGCGCACCAAGGCCCTGATCGCGCAATACGACGCCTACCAGCCGCTGCCCGGCCAGCACCTCAGCGGCGCGTTCACCATCGGCGAGAACATCGGCGATCTCGGCGGACTCTCCATCGCCTACAAGGCCTATCAGCTCGCCCTGGGCGGCAAGCCGGCGCCGGTACTGGATGGCTTCACGGGCGACCAGCGCTTCTTCATCGGCTGGGCGCAGGTCTGGCGCCGCAACTACCGCGAAGAGAACCTGCTGGCACGCCTCAAGAGCGACCCGCACTCGCCGTCTGAATTCCGCTGCAACGGCGTGGTGATCAACGTGCCGGCGTTCTACACGGCCTTTGACGTGAAGGACAGCGACAAGATGTATCTGGCGCCGGAGAAGCGGGTGAAGATCTGGTAGGGCGGTCTTCGCTGAGAGTCGAGCACAATCAGAGCAAAACCGTAGGGCGGGTTAGGCGCGCAAGCGCCGTAACCCGCCCGCTTTTTTCAGCTCAAGACCTCAGGCACCAAACAGCCAGCTGTGCAGCAAGCGCCCCGGCGCAAACGCGAACGCGCCTGCCAGCAGCAAACCGCCGAAGTAAAGCCCAAGCATGTTGCGGCGGTGCAGCGCCACCTGATGCGTGCGCGCGGCGTGATAAGCCAGCGGCACCGTCACCAGCGTCAGCACGCTGAGCAGATGGATGTACCCGAAGTGCCCCAGAAACTGCGGCCCCACTTGGGCCGGCATGGCGAGCGTGATGCCGCCGGTAATGACCATCAGCACCAGATACACACGACCGAGCGCGCGGTGGTGCGCAGTGCCCTTGGTTCGGAGCAGAAGATAGGTTCCGATGACGAAAGCCGGCAGCACGATGGCGAGGTGCAGATATGCCAGTTCGAGGTAACTCATTTATCGGCTAAAGCATGTTACTTGTTGTTTATGAGCTCGGCTTTATTTACTCCGCCCCCTTATTCGCTTATTCGTTGTTGGGCCTCGCCTCGACCGAGGGGTTAGGCGTCGCATTGCAGCGACATCAATCGATCAGTGCCAAGCGAAACTTCTCAAGTTCCGCCAACAGTCGTTTCATATCGGCAGGTACCTCTTCGGGCTCAAACTCATCAACGATCTGATAATCGGTAAGATTAATGCCAGCATCCGTCTGTAGCCTTTCCCGAAGCCGCCGAATTACTTCCTTCCCGGGTACTATAGACATACGTTGATGAATGTCATCCCACTTCGCTTCGAACTCCTGCATTGCTTGCTTGTGGAGTGTGCTCTTGTCGATGGATGACTTCTGATGAAACTCCAGTTCCTTCGCAACATACTGAGATTGCGTGTTGAGTCTTTCCGAGTCTGTTATCTCGGTCAGATAATCTTGGACGCTGCGAAGTATTGGGGCTGACGTCCCGCTTCGCTTGGCTCTTTGGGAAAGCTGCTTGTCAACGGCACGTTGAAGTACCGCAATGTTGAGGAGATGGTTCTCCATCTCCTTTCGCTCAAGAATCTCCGCCCCCGTCAATTCCTTACGCAACTCGAAAAGGATATGGTCCACGTGTGCTTTGCAGAAGTAGTCACGGTCGTAGATAGCAAAGATCTTCATCCGCTGATCGATTGTTTTACGCACGCCCCAGGCGAACGATTTAACGCGCTCCCACGAGGTGAAGCCCCCTGACTCGAAGGCAGTAACGTCGGTGCCGGCTGTGAGTTCGGCATACCCGAGAACTTTGGCGAAGCGGCGAAGCGTGCGGAAGTCGTCCTGACCTTCAACGAATAAGAGCTTCTTTGTCCGGGCAAGCTGCGCGAGCGCTACGTTGTGAGCCGAGCCGATGGTATGCAGCGCTAGTTGCAGCCCCTCAACATCGCGCAGTCGTTGGGCCGACTGTCGACCTTTCTGGATTAGCAACAGTTCAGATGGGTCAGACTCTCCAATGATCTCCACGGAGTGAGTGGCAAGTAGCACGTCTGCGGACTGACTTCGCAAGATGCCGAGTAGCTGTCTCTGTACGTCGGGATGTAGATATATCTCCGGCTCGTCGACCGCAACAAGGGTTGCATCAGCCGCTCTAGAGATATGCGTTAGCAGCTGGCACCAGATCTGAAATCCGAAACCCGCCCAATAGACCTCTCGGTCAATTCGGTTCTCGCTAACAAACATGGTTAACTGCCGCGAACCTAGGTCGAGCTCCGGGCGCTTGATGGTCATCCCCGGCCATGTCGCGGAGATCATTTCCGCAAACACTTGCCAGTGTTCTGGGAAATAGCGCCAATAGTTCCTAAAGTGTCTACTTGCGCGATGTGTGTTTAGTGATTCCCTGACGGTTTCATCAGTGACGAGTTGCTCTCTATGCTCCAACGGGCCAAGGACCGGCACCACATTCACGGAAATTGGAAAGGCGGTGGCAAATCGCCCTGCGGTAGATACTGGGGCGCCTTCTGTTTCCCAATACAACGTGCAGCCGCCATCTGCTGGAAAGTATAGATAGAGTTTGTTCCGGTTGGAAAGACGGAACTCAATGCGACTATCTTCTTCGTTGTAGTCCGTCCTGACGTTCTCAAGCGATACGGTCAGCTGCGAAACTGAGATGTTGTGTCCAAATCCGATCATTCCATTGGGCAATCGAACGCGTTCCGCATTCTTTGCCCGTGCACGCCGCAGTGCTACCTCGAGAATGCGGAGCGCGCTGATCACGGTCGATTTGCCAGCATTGTTCGGGCCGACAAGAACATTCATCTCCTGAAGCGCAACGGAGAAGTTGTACAAGGACTTGAAGTTATGAAACCGGATCGAAGTTATCCTGACGTCGCTCAAAGTTGCCTCCGCTGTGAGCAAGTCTTTTGAGTGTAACTTTGGCGCGTATCGTTTTGCTGCGACGCCTAACCGCCGAGCTTAAGCCGCAGCCGCGCTGGAGCGAAGCGGAGGCGTGGACGTCGACTTGAAGCTCTGGTTAGCGCTCACGTTTCAGGACTACCGGCTTAGTTGTTTGCTTCATATGCCTGAGTTCGTAAAGGGCAGAACGAAGGTCGGAAGTGATCTTGGGGATTAGATCAGACTTGCCGTCTTCAATGAGGTACATATGAACACCTTCTGCGGGTTCCTGCTCGGCTTTCTGCGCCGCGAATGCCAGGGTTGCGCGCACAGCCTGCTCAGATTTTTGAAGCCCGCTCTCGCTCGCCCCGATAGCGACCACTAAAATCGTTGTGCGCTTTTTGGCGTTGTGTACTGCCAGAGTAATACCATAAGTCTTGTCGGACGATTTTGAAAATGCGTTTCGTATAGCAGTTCGTATCGCAGGCCCGAGTTTTATATCGAATAGCTCATCGAGTGCCTTTGTCGCCGCCCAAGTTCCGACAAAAGTAAAGACGCCAACTAAGCCACTTAAGTCTACGCCCGCAGCAAAGACCGCTGACTCGGCGCTTGGCTCCGCCTCTTTGTCTTGAGGGCTCAAGGGGTAGTGCAGACCTATACGCTCGACTTCTTCGGAAAATGGCACAGCTACTGCGCGAATGAACTCGGAGTTACCAATGGAAAGCGTGCGCGAAGAAACTGAGATTTGATTGCTTTTCATGAGCGCTAACGTTCCAGCTCAGCCGCGGCCGTAGGCCGTCGGCTGCAGCGAAGGGTTAGACCCCAGAGAGGCCAAAGTAGGCGGCAATTGCCTTGGCAACGCCCGTTGCTGCTACTTCAATGCCGACGCCTGCCGCACCGCTTGCTGCCTTGCCGGCAAGACGACCGATCCAATTGCTCGCTGTCTTCGTCTTTTCCTCAGGGCTTCCCGCGGCAGCTGCGCGCTCAAGATCGGGCTTGAGGCCCTCGATGTCTTCGGGCGCAAGCCCAAGCTCCAGAAGGCGGGTTTGCAGCGTCTGCCAGTTGCCTGGCTCAACGGTTATGGACGACTGGCTAAAGCCGGAACTGGCATTGGCGACGTTGCCCACGTTGCCCGTGATGTTCGTGTTGAAAATCTGTGTCATCTTCTCGCGGCTAAGTGGTGGTTGACTTCCAATTGGCAACTCGCCGGCGTCCGGTGCTTCACGCTCTAGATCGATTGCAAAGCCGAGGACGCGAGTTTTCACCGAATCCATCAGGCGCACTACCGCGCCAATCGGGATTTCCTTCCACGCGGAGACGCACTGCATGTTAGGAGTCAGCTTTGAGGCGTTGTGTACAGCGAGCGCGACCGGCCAGGGCTCCCTAACGCTACCAGATTTGTCACCCGACAAGAGCGCCGTGTAGGCGCTGATGCTGCTGCCCATATAGGCGTTGCGGAACTGCTCTTGAAGTTCTCTCGGGAGAACGGACACCGGAATCTGCAACTTGTCGGCTCGGGTAGAAGTTCCTATGAAAGAACCATAGGAGTCCACGCGAACTACGCGATAGTCGGGTAAGTCCTTAACACTTGGGTAGCCGTTCAGCTCGCGATCCACCCAGTCTGCGAACTCTTGGTGCGAGATTCGGGCTGCGAGAAGCTTGCACATCCGCAGCAACGTCGGAATGTCAGAGTCCTTCGCGATTGCGGCGGCTTGTATGTCGTGGATGAGTGACATCTGGGGCCTAACGCTCAGGTTCACGCGTGGCCCGGACGGAGCGGCAAAGCCGCGGAGGCCGGGACGTCGCGTGGAACCTATAGTTGGACGACATTTAGCGCCTCACGCTGGCCTGCCGAGTTTGTTTCTTGCCAAGGGAAGCAGTGCTCTTTGTCCGGCCAGAACATGACAAGGCCTATGAAGGGCTTTCCATTGTAAAAGCGACCAGCGATGCCAAAGTACTCGAGCAGGAATTCTGGCTTCATGGTTTTGAAAACCACCTTGTAGTTTCCCCCGACCACATTCTCGTACTCGACATCTGGTTGAAACGTGGTGCCCTCACGAATCATACCCACGCAATCGGTGAGGATTTGATGTGACACCTTGCTACCCAAGCCAAAGATCATGATCTCCGGGTGCGCGAGCGTTTCTGTTAGCCCGATGGTGTAGGTGAAGTGCGCCCCTTCTTCTCCCGCTTTCGGATGCACCGACAGACAATGCCAGCCGAAGGTCTCAACATCGGAGCGCAGCTTCGCCATAACTGACTCTTTGCTCATGTCGTCCAACGCAGAGTTAACCTGCGGCCCTGTGCCACACAGAGCATGCAGGGTCTGACAGAAGCCCGGGCATCAGGGCCGTCAGGTTGAACGACGGGTTAGGCCTTTGAAAGACGTACATCAGAGTGGTGGACCCAGTCTCATATCTGACCACGCCACCTTACCCCTAAACTTTGGAGCGTAAGTTTGAACAATGTTCGTTACAACTTCGAAGAAGGCTTCGCCAGCTTCCGGGTGAACTCGGATTGATTCGATGAGATCAAGGTCAAACTCTAGTCGAACACCGTTGGCTGTACCAGCCTCATTGCTCTCATCGTGGAAGACAATGCGCACTTCTTCCTCGTAGCTAAACATTGGCCGTTTTTTGGTTACAAGATCAGTATGCGTAGGTGTCCTATTACTACTTCCAGGGACTGGATAGGTAACCGGGTGAAGCGAGTGCCGATCCTTGATTGACTCTAGCTTCTGATGAGTTGTTTGAAGCGCAACCCCATCCGGATTCTTGCAATAAATCTTCCACAGCGCGTTTGATTCATGTTGCGACTTGTTCCAGCAACAAACAAACGTGCGGCTTCGCCATAGCCCTAGGATTCGCTTGGCTCTTTCCTCTGCGGATTCTCTTTGAGCTTCGCCTATAGGCGTGATTGGATGGCGATTAATCACTAGTCTTAGCTGTTCTCCAGAGAGACTCATTTCCCACGGGTCACCCAATAGGTCAGCGCGACACAGCCATAAACATTTGTTCTGGATGGTCCAATCAAATTTCGCAAAGCTCATGTAACGCCATACGAGCGACTCGTTCTCTTCACTCATGGATGCCTAACGCCGAGCATAAGCCGCGGCCACGACGTAGCGCAGCGGAGTCGTGGACGGGGACTTCCTACGAAAAAGTGGACACCTTATGGTTAACTGCACAGCGCTTCGAACTCCGCTGGTGTTTGGTACCCGAGCGATGAGTGTAGCCGTCGGGTGTTGTAGAAATCGAGGTATTCGCGAAGCGCCAGCCGCAACTCCCTGTCCGTGCTGAAGGCTCTGCGGTGGTACATGTCGGATTTCATGGACTTATTCCATGACTCGATGTGGGCGTTGTCCGTCATGCGACGGGGCCTGTTCACGCTCTGCTCGATATTGGCGGCGGCCAGTTTCTTCCGGAAGTCGGCCGCCAGATATTCCACCCCTCGATCGGTGTGAAAGATGAT
>NZ_FOFS01000006.1:0-151013 GCF_900111015.1 Solimonas aquatica
ACAGCTCAGCGCCAGAGACGGGGACCCCAACATCAAAAGCCACGGCAGCTTCGCGCGATGAGCGCGGCTGCGCTGTGCTTTGCTGTTGCCTTTAACCCCCTTTGCCTCGCACCGAGCAGCGCAGCGAGCGCAGTGGGAGAGCCGAACAGGAAGTTCGGCTCAGTTGCAGCCGCGCCAGGGATGGCGCGTCTGCAACGGCCCCGAGCACGCGAGCAGCGCAGGCTGCCGGCGCCGCGACAGCGGCGACGGATGCGAGGCGCAGGGCGTGATTTCTCTTGGGTACTTCTCTTTGCACGAGCAAAGAGAAGTACCTCGGGCGCCG
The DNA here is from genome assembly GCF_900111015.1 of Solimonas aquatica. Classification (GTDB taxonomy): domain Bacteria; phylum Pseudomonadota; class Gammaproteobacteria; order Nevskiales; family Nevskiaceae; genus Solimonas; species Solimonas aquatica. Next base: position 323 of record NZ_FOFS01000006.1, read on the forward strand.
ACAGGCGCACGAAACCAAGGCTCGATCAGCAAACAAACCAAGCAACAACATCAAAGCCCTGGCGGGTTACGGCGCTGGCGCGCCTAACCCGCCCTACGGTTCAAAGTCCGCCGTCCACGATCAACGATTCGGAATATTGAATATTTGTGAGGAGCGCCTGAAGCCATGAACCGCGTCAAAGACAAAGTCTGCCTCATCACCGGCGGCGCGCGCGGCCTGGGCCTTGCGGCTGCCGAGGCGCTGATTGCCGAAGGAGCCAGGGTCATGATCACCGACCTCGATGCCCGCGAAGGCCAGCTGCAGGCTGCGCGCCTGGGCAGCCAGGCCCTGTTCCGCGAACAGGACGTGCGCAGCGCCGCGCACTGGCAGGAAACCCTCGACGCGCTCATCGCCCGCTGGGGCCGCCTCGACGTGCTGGTCAACAACGCCGGCATCGGCGCCCTGTTCAACATCGAGGAAATCAGCAGCGACGACTGGCAGCGCACCCTCGACATCAACTTGAGCGGCGTGATGCTCGGCACCCAGCAGGGCATCGCCCGCATGAAGAACAGCGGCGGCGGCAGCATCATCAACATCGCCTCCATCGAAGGCCTGATCGGTGAAGCCGCGCTGCCCGCCTACAACGCCAGCAAGGGCGGCGTGCGCCTGTTCACGCGCTCGGCCGCGATTCACTGCGCGCGCAGCGGCTACAACATCCGCATCAACAACGTCTGCCCCGGCTTTGCCGAAACCCAGATGGTGGCCGGTGCCCTGGCGGCCCTGAGTCCCGAGCAGGCGCAGGACTTCGCCGCCAAGACCCTGGCGCGCATTCCCATGGGCCGCTTCGCCAAACCGGCCGAGATCGCCAGCACCGTGCTGTTCCTGGCCTCGGACGAGTCCAGCTACATGACCGGCTCGGATCTGGTGGTCGATGGCGGCATGACGGCCTGACACACAACGAAAGCACGAGAGAGGAGCAAGATGAGCAAGAAGCCCGTGGTCATTTACGGCGTCACCGGTTACACCGGCCGCCTGGTTGCCGAATACCTGCGCGAATACCGCGTGCCCTTCATCGCCGCCGGCCGCGACGGCAAGCGCATCGCCGAGGTGCTGAGCAAGGTGCCCGGCATCGAGAACGCCGAATACGAGATCGCCGAGGTCGAACACAGCACCGAAGCACTGACCAAGCTGTTCAAGGGCGCGCGCGTGGTCTGCAACATGGTCGGCCCGTTCATGAAGTATGGCCCCGAGGCGGTGGAAGCCGCGCTGGCCGCCGGCTGCCATTACACCGATACCAATGGCGAGCAGAACTGGATGATGCACGCCGAGGAAACCTGGGGCGCGAAGTTCGCAGCGAAGAACCTGCTGCTCGCACCCGGCATCGCGCAGATGTACACCACCGGCGAGATCGCCGCGCAGCTGTGCCTGGAAACCCCGGGGCTCGACACCCTGGATATCCTGGTGCTGTGGAAAGGCTTCCCCACCTACGCCTCCACGCAGACCATCTTCAGCATCCTCACCGCCAACTTCTATTACCTGGAACAGAACAAGTACGTGCAGTGGTCGCCCACTGCCCGCTCCGAAGTGGTGGTGCCCGGCCAGCATGATGTGGCGATGGCCCTGCCCTGGGGCGGCACCGCGCATCCGGTGTGGTTCAAGAATGATCCGCGCGTGGCCAACTGCAAGGCGCAAGGCGGCGTGTTTGCGCGCGCGGTGATGGAAGGCGTGGTGCAGATCACCGCCGTCATCGAAGAGAAGATCAAGAAGCTGCCGAAAGCCGAGCAGGAGGCGCAGCTCTCCGCCATGGCCGCCAGCCTGCAGTCCGGCATGCCGCCACGCGAGAACCCGCGCGAGAACACCTCCGTGGACTCGGTGATCGCCAGCGGCCCGCTGGGTCGCGTGCATTGCGTGATTCACGGCAACTGCAACTACAAGCAGACCGGTCTGCTGCAGGCTTACGCGGCCTATCACCTGCTGCAGGCGCCGCCGCAGCGTTATGGCTTCGCCTCGGGCTGCCAGGCCTTCGGCCATCGTCAGCTGCTGGGCGTGCTGCAGAGCTTCGGCCTGGTGAGCGCGCCGCGCATCAGCGGCGATCTGGCGAGGTAAGCGCCCATGCAGGCGCGCATGCTGCAGCAGCACGCCTACATCGCCGGCGTCGGCATGACCGCGTTCGCGCGGCATGCCGGGCGCGGCCTGAAGAGCCTGGGCGCGGAAGCCCTGCGCCTGGCGCTGGCCGATGCCGGCCTGGAACCGCAGAGCGTGCAGGCTGCGTATCTGGCCAACGCCGCCGCACCGCTGGTGACGGGACAGAGCGCGGTGGGCGGTCAGGTCCTGCTGCGCGAGCTGGGCATCGGCGGCATCGCAGTGGTGAACGTGGAGAACGCCGATGCCGGCGGCGCCACGGCCTTTCATCAGGCCTGCGCCATGGTCAGCGCCGGCTACTACGATGTGGTGCTGGCCTGTGCCTACGAAAAACTGCATCAGGCCGATGCCGCACGCGCCGATGCTGCCCTGGGCAATGCCCTGGACGTGGAGCGCGCCGACGAGCTGCAGCAGCTGCTGCGGCAGAAGCTGCGCGACGCCGGGCTGCCCAGCAGCGGCAGCTGCCGTCTGGATCTGCTGGGCGTCTGGGCCTGGCGGCACATGCACGCGCATGGCACCACGCGCGAGCAGCTGGCGCAGGTGGTGGTGAAGAACGCGCAGCACGCGATGGCCAATCCCTACGCGGCGCTGCGCGAGCGCGTGCACGCCGATGCCCTGCTCGCTGCGCCCCTGCTCACAGGCCCGCTGGGTGCGGGCATGTGCGCGCCGCTGGTGGATGGCGCCGCCGCCGCCGTGGTGGTGAGTCCGCGCAAGCTGCGCGAACTGGGCCTGCGCCGCGCCGTGCGGGTGCGCGCCTCGGTGCTGGCCAGCGGCTGGGAGACGCAGGACGAGGACGATATCCACGCCGCCGAACAGGTCGCGCAGCGCGCCTACACCAAGGCCGAGATCGGCCCGCAGGATCTGCACTGCATCGAGCTGCATGATCCCAGCGCCGCCTGCGAGATTCTCTATTACGAACACCTGGGCCTGTGTGCGCCGGGCGAAGGCGGCGAGCTGCTGGACAGCGGCGCCACGCGCCTGGGTGGCCGCCTTCCGGTGAATCCCTCCGGTGGCCTGCTGCGGCGCGGACACGCCGGCGCGGCCTCCGGCATGGCGCAGATCGCCGAGCTGGTCTGGCAGCTGCGCGGCGAGGCCGGCGCGCGTCAGGTGCAGAAAGCCAGACTGGCGCTGGCGCACAGCGGCGGCGGCGTGGTGGGTCGCGAGGTCGCGGCCATCGTCATCAATATTCTCGAATCCGCCTGAGCGCGGCTTGCACCGGAGATGGCCATGCATCGCTACGAGATGCCGCATCTGTTCTCTTACAGCGCCACGCTCGCGCCGCCGGAAGTGATCGGCCCGGTGCCGGAAGGCCTGCGCGTGAACTTCTACATCACCGGCGGCGAGCTGCGCGGCCCGCTGGCCTGCGGTCGCTTGCGGCCGGTGGGCGCCGACTGGGTGCTGCTGAGCCGCGACGGCGTGGGCCACATGAACGTGCGCGCCACCGCCGAACTCCAGGACGGCGCGCTGGTGTACCTGCAGTACACCGGCATCCTCGATCTGGGCACAAACGGCTACGAGGACTTCATCGCCGGTCGCCTGCCGCCGCGCGCGGCGCTGCGCACCAGCATCCGCATGAGCACCGCGCATCCCGAGCACGCGCAGCTCAACCGCCTGCTCTGCATCGGGGTCGGCGAAGCGGACTTCGGCAGCTTGAGCGTGGACTACGACGTTTACGCCGTCCGCTGAGAGCCGCCCCTTCCTTGGAAGGGGCCGGAGGGCGCCCGCGTGGCGCAGACTGCGGGCAGCACAAGACCAAGAGGAGCTGGCGCATGAGCACGCATCGTTGCTGGTATTTCAATCGTCGCCCGCGACACGAGATCGAGGCCGACACCCTGCAGCTGCGCGAGCTGCCGCGCGCGCCGCTCCAGGACGGCGAATTCCGCCTGCGCCATCTGTATCTGTCGCTGGATGCCACCAACCGCCTCTGGATCAGCGAATGGGATCTGTACATGCCGACCATCGCGCCCGGCTCGCCGATGCTGGGCTTCGTGCTCGGCGAGGTGGTCGAGTCGCGTCATCCCGGTTTTGCGGTCGGCTCGCTGGCGGCGGGCCTGGCGCCCTGGGCCGATGAATCGGTGAGCACGGGCGAGGGTTTCTCGCCGATGCCGCGCATTCCCGGCCTGCCGCTGGCCGAGGCCTTCGGCATTCTCGCGGTGGCCGGACCTTCGGCCTATGTCGGCCTGATGGACATCGGCCGGCCCAAGCCGGGCGATACCGTGGTGGTCAGCGCCGCCGCCGGTGCGGTGGGCATGATCGTCGGACAGCTGGCCAGGATTCACGGCTGCCGCGTGATCGGCGTGGCGGGCGGCGCGGAAAAGTGCCGCTGGCTGAAAGACGAACTCGGCTTCGACGCGGTGGTCGATTACCGGCAAGGCGATCTGCTGGGCCAGCTGCGCCAGGCCGCGCCCGAGGGCATCGACCTGCATTACGAAAACGTGGGCGGCGAGATTCTCGACGCCGCGCTCAGCTGCATGAACAACTTCGGCACCGTGGTGGTCTGCGGCCTGATCGCCAGCTACAACGCCGGCAGCGATCCGGTGCCGGGTCCCTACATGTTCCGCAATGTGATCATGCGCCGCCTGCGCATCGAAGGTTTCGTGGTGCTGGATCATCTCGACAAGTATCCGCAGTACCAGCAGAAGCTCGCCGCCTGGATGCTCGAAGGCAAAATCAAATACCGCCTGCATGTGGTGGACGGCCTAGCGCGCGCCAGCGAGGCGCTGAAGCTGCTCTACACCAGCGGCAATCAGGGCAAGCTCATGGTGCGCATCGGCGCCGAGCCGGCCTGAGCCCCCCATGGTCCGCAGCGCGCGTCTGGATGCCGGTCCCGCCGCCAACGACGGCGCCGCGCCGCAGGCCGGGGCGCTGGTGCTGCGTCGCGAAGCCCTGCAGCGCCTGCAGCAGCATCGCGAGCTGCGCCTGATCGTGGTGCAGGCGCCGGCGGGCTTCGGCAAGACCAGCCTGCTGCAGCAGTACTGCGAGCTGCGCGCCGCGCAGGGCGATGCCGTGGCCTGGCTGCGCGTGGACCTGCACTGCGCCGACGCCTCGCAGTTCCTGCGCGCGCTCTGCGAGGCCTTGCGCGGCGGCGCGGCGCCGCGCGGTCGCGGCGCGCGGCGGCCGAGCACGCTGGAGGATCTCGCCAGCCTGCTGCGCGCCCAGAGCGGGCGCCTGCTGCTGGTGATCGACAACTTCGAGCAGGCCAGCGGCGCGGCGCTCGACGGTCTGCTCGGCCAGCTGGTACGCCTGCTCAAGCCCGGCATGCAGCTGTGTCTGGGCACACGCGTGCTGCCGGGTCATCGGCTGTCGCGACTGCTGATCGAAGAACAGAGCCTGCTGCTGGACGCCGAGGCGCTGCGCTTCTCGGCGGCGGAGAGCACCGAGTTCCTGCGCGACAGCGCCATGCTCAGCGCCCGGGAAATCACCGAGCTGCACGAGCGCTGCGATGGCTGGCCGGCGGCGCTGCAATGCCTGCGCCTGTGCCTGCGCCGGGGCCGCAGCCAGCGCAGCCTGGCTTTTGCCGGACGCGGCATCACGCCGGAGCTGATCGACTTTCTCGCCGCCGAAGTCTTCGAGCAGCTGGCGCCCGAGCTGCAATCGCTGCTGCTCGAACTCTGCGTGCCGGAGAAGCTCAGCGCGGCGCTGGTCGAACACATCAGCGCGCGCGGCCAGGGTCGCGAGCAGCTGGCGCGGATCGAGAAGGCCGGACTGTTCCTGGCGCAGGCCGATCTGCAGCGGCACTGGTACCGCTTCCACAATCTGTTCCGGCATTTTCTGCTGGCGCGCCTGCGCAGCGAGACCTCGGATCAGGAGATGCAGGCCCGTCACGGCCGCATCGCGCAGTGGTATGAGCAGCACGGCTTTCGCGAGGAGGCGATCCAGCACTATCTGGACGCACAGCGCCAGGACGAGGCCGCGCGCCTGCTCAGCCAGATCATCGACAGCCTGATCGCCGAAGAGCGCCTGGGTCTGGTGGAGCGCTATGTCGAGCAGCTGCCGGTGGACAGCCTGCTGGCCAGCGAGGCCTTGTGCGAGGCAGCGATCATCGCCTATGGCTTTCGCCGCAGCTTCGACAAGGCGCACCGCCTCATCGAGCGTCGCGCCGCGCATCTGCAGACGCAGCACGCCGACGCGCACACCCTGGCGCGCCACCACAGCACGCGCCTGTTCGTGCTCGCCGCGCAGGACCGCATCGAAGAGATGGGCCAGTGCGCCGGGCACTGCCTGCAGCATCTGGATGCGCGCGACGGCTACCGCTACGCGGTGAGTCTCAACGCCCGCTCCATGGCCTGCGTGGGCCGCTCCGACTTCGATCAGGCGCGCAGCCTGTGCCTGCAGGCCCGCCCCCTGCACGACCGCGAGCGGCATCTGTTCGGCCAGGCTTATCAGGAAGCCATCCACGCCATGACGCTCAGCGCCCAGGGCCGCATCGTGGACGCGCAGCGCTGCCTGTCCGCCGCCCTGCACCACACCGAGCAGGAAGCCGCCGGCAGCGTCAGCGCCGGCTCGGTGCTGGCCGCGTATCTGGCGGAAGCCTGTTACGAGCAGAACCGCATCACCGAGGCCGAAGGCCTGATTCACGACTACGCGCAGCTCGCCGAACAGCAGGCCATCGCCGATCCGCTGGCGGTGATGCTGCTCACGCAGGCGCGCATCGCGCACCTGCGCGGCGACGAGGCGGAGGCCGAGGAAATCCTGGAGCGCCTGCTGTACCTGGGCTACCGCCATGGTTACACACGCCTGCTCAGCTACGCGCGCGCCGAGTTCGTGCGCCAGGCCACGCTGTCCGGTGACCTGGACCGCGCTGAGCGACGCTTGCGCGAACTGGATCCCGAGCACGATGCCACGCTGGCCGGGCCGCTGCTGTTTCACGCCGGCGAGAACGAAGCGCATGGCATCAGCCTGGCGCGCTATCTGATTCACAGCGGCCGCCATGCGCAGGCACGCACCGCGCTGCAGGCGCAGATCCGCGAGGCGCGGCAGCAGCGCCGTCGCCGGCGCGAACTCAAGCTCAGCCTGCTGCTGGCGATCTCCCTGCACAACGAGGGCCGCGAGGCGGCGGCGCGGCGCGCGATGCTGGAAACCCTGAGCCTGGGCACGCCGCAGGAATTCATCCGCAGCATTCTCGACGAGCGCGCGCCGGCGCTGCGCCTGCTGCGCGAGCTGGGCGGCGGCCTGCAGCAGCTGCCGGAGCTGTCCGAACGCGACAGCCTGCAGGCCTATCTGGAGCATCTGCTGCGCGAGGCCGGCGACAAGCCCCTGCCCGCGCCCGCCTGCCAGGTCGCGCGTCCGCCCAGCGCCGAGCTGCTGGCCAGCCTCACCGAGCGCGAGAAACGCCTGCTGCGGCACGTCGCCACGGGACTTTCCAATCGCGAGCTGGCCGAGCGCCTGTCGGTGTCCACCAACACCGTGAAGTGGCATCTGCGCAACATCTTCGAGAAGCTGCAGATCGGCAATCGCGTACAGGCCATCGCGCTGGCACGGCATCTGGGTCTGATCGACTAGCGCGTCCGCCTCAACCCGAGGCCTTTTTCTTCCGTCCTGATGAAGCCTGCGGCGCAGCGGCGCCCGGCCCCCCATCCTGCAAGCGCTCCAGCTCGGCCAGCACCCTCAGCCCCTTGAACAGCGCATCCCACTGCGCCGGCCCCAGGTGCTTGAGCAGGTCGTCCTGCGCGCGACGCCAGTGCGGCAGGGCTTTTTCCAGCGAGGCGAAACCCTTGGGCGTCAGGCGCACCAGACGGTGCCGCGCATCCTCGCCAGCCACCACTTCCAGATGCCCGCTGCGCTCCAGCAGCTGCACATTGCGGGCCACCGTGGTGCGCTCGGTCTCCAGGGCCCGTGCCAGGCGCGACATCTTCACCTCGCCGAAGTAGTACAGGCGGATCAGCAGCGAGAACTGCGCGATACCGATATCCGTGCCGCCCAGATACTCGTTGTAGAGCTTGGTGATGCTGCGGTTGGCCGAGCGCAGTTGCTCGGAAAAGCAGACGTGCCGGCGATTCCGCACGTCCTCCAGATAGGGCAGGTGATAGCGCTTGGCTTTCATATCAGTGTATATACACGTACATTACGGTGCACTCAAAACGAAACGGTCCAGGAATCCTCATGCCCGGCTCACCCTCCATCATGCCCTCCGCCGTCGGCAGCCGCAGCCTGCCCCGCGCCCATCCACGGCCCGGCGTCGAGACCCGCAAGGCCTTGTGCGCGAGCTGCGACATCGCCTGCAGCGTGGTGACCGAGGTGCAGAAGGGCCGCGTCACCCGCGTGCGCTCCTCGGACAATCCGCTGTTCAAGGACAACATCTGCGTCAAGGGCATCACCGCGCCCAAGAACTTCGCCAACCCCGAGCGCGTGCTGTATCCGCAAAGGCGCGTCGGCGAACGCGGCTCCGGGCAATGGCAGCGCGTGAGCTGGGAAGAGGCGATGGCCGACATCGGCGCGCGCCTCAAGACCATCATCGCGCAGCACGGGCCGGAAGCCTGGGCCGTGTCCACCAGCCAGTGGAACACCGGCACCGATCACGGCCTGGGCCGCCGCATCATGAATCACATCGGCTCTCCCAACTGGATCAGCGGCGTGGCGCTGTGCGCCGGCAATACCGCGGCGGTCAATCGCCTGACCTACGGCTGGTTCCCCTGGCCGGATTACGACAACACCCATTGCATCGTGCTGTTCGGCCACAACCCGGGCCGGAACTCCTGGGTGCCGATCTACAACCAGATCCAGCGCGTCAAGGCGCGCGGCGGCAAGCTGATCGTGCTCGACCCGCGCAAGAGCGAGTGCGCGGCGATGGCCGATCTGTGGCTGCCGCTGAAGGTGGGCACCGACACCGCGATGATGATGGGCTGGCTCAAGGTGATCCTGGACGAGCGGCTCTACGATGAGGACTTCGTGGCGCGCTGGACCATCGGCTTCGAGGACCTGCGCCGCCGCGTCGATGAGTTTCCGCTGTCGCGCGTGGCGCAGATCACCGGCGTGTCGGCGGAGCTGATCGCCAAGGCCGCGCGCCTGTACGCCTCGCAAGGCCCTTCGGTGATTCCCTGGACACCGATCACCGATCAGCAGCGCAACAGCACCTCGGGCATCCGCCTGCACAGCATCCTGCGCGCGGTCTGCGGCTACCTGGACGTGCCGGGCGGCGAGGCCCTGATGGGCTTTCATCCGGACATCGTGCCGGAGTCGGCCGTCGAGATGCACGAGGTCTTGCCGGAGGCGCAGAAGGCCAAGCAGCTGGGCGCGGATCAGCATCCGGTCTTCACCTATCGCGGCCAGGCCGCGTTGCGCGAGCCCCTGAGGCGGGTCTGGGGCCATGAGTACGCCAACCAGGCCACCGGCTGCTACATGGCCAATCCCTCGGCGGTGTTCCGCGCCATGGCCGGACAGGGGCCGTACCCGGTCAAGGCGCTGTTCTCCATCGGCAACAACACCCTGCTCGGCTTTGCCAACATGCCGCTGATTCTCAAGGCGCTGCTGAACCAGGAGCTGATCGTGGTGCAGGAGCACGTGATGACGCCCACCGCGCAGCTGGCCGACTACGTGCTGCCCGGCGACTCCTGGCTGGAGCGGCCCTGGATGTTCGATGGCTATGGCTGGCTGTCCCTCTACAAGCCCTCGCAGAAATCCATGGAGCCGCCCGGCGAGTGCAAGAGCACCTTCGAGTTCTGGAAGCTCGTCGCCGGCGCGCTGGACCGTCCGGAGCTGGTGCCCTGGCCGACGCTGGAGGCCTTCTACGACTGGCGGCTCAAGGGTCTGGGCGTGGCCTTCGAGACCTTTGCCAGCGTCTACGAGGTGCACGCCGACAAGCTGGAATTCCGCAAGTACGAGAAGACCGGTTTCGCCACGCCCAGCGGCAAGGTGGAACTGCGCTCCTCGATTCTGGAAAGCCTGGGCTTCGATCCCCTGCCCTACTGGCGCGAGGACCCGCCGCCCGATCCCGAGTATCCGCTGATGATGTTCACCGGCGTGCGCGAGGCCGAGTACTTCCAGACCGGCGGCCGCCACGTGCCGGAGCTGCGCGCGCGCAAGCCCGAGCCGCAGCTGTTCATCAGCCCCGCCACCGCCCGCGCGCAGGAGCTGCAGGAAGGCCAGTGGGTGGTGGTGGAGACGCGCACCGGGCGCGTCGACATCCAGGTCAGCATCCGCGACACCATGCCCGACAATCTGGTGCGCATCCCGCACGGCTGGTGGAAGCCGGAAACCGCGCAGGGCCTGGGCACGCTGTCCGGCGCCCTGCAGTACGCCGACGCGCAGCTGTGCGGCGACGAGGGCGATTACCTCGATCACGAGCAAGGCATTCCGCATCTCAAGGGCCTGCCCTGCCGCATCGTGAAGAAGCCGGAGGCGCTGGCATGAAGCCCTACTACCGGCGCGAGGCCATGGCCAAGATCGCCTTTGCGCTGGCCAAGAAGGCCTCGCGCAACCAGACCTGGTTCGACCGCCTGGCGCGCCGCATCCTGGAGCGCGTGCTGCACTTCAACTTCGATCTCGACGAGATGGTGATCGCCGACCAGGGCTACGATCCCGACGAGCTGACGCGTTACCAGAAAGGCCTGTAGGCAGGCCGCCTGCCGCCGACTCTCCTTCCGGGTGGTGCCAGCGCCCCGGCGCACTGCCAAGCTCTCCTGGTGTCGTCACCAGAACAAGGAGGAGCCCGCCATGCGAGTGCTGATCACCGAAAACCTGCGCATCGACCTGGACAGCGAGCTGTGGGAATGCCGCCACTGCGGCAAGGCGCTGATCTCGGCGCGCGAGAACTACAAGCGCGGCCTGCTGGTCTACAACCGCGATCCGCGCGAGATTCACAAGCCGCTGCTGGACCCGGCGAAGTACGCGCTCACCTACTCGCCCAATCCCGACTGGTGCCGCATTCTCGAATACTACTGCCCGCGCTGCGGCAGCATGATCGAGACCGAATACCTGCCGCCCGGCCATCCGCCGGTGCATGACATCCAGCTCGACATCGATGCGCTCAAGGCGCAGTGGCGGGACCGTGCCGAAGTCCGCGAGCACGCGCCCGGCGCCGATGCCGGCCTGGACAAGCTGCTGAGCCAGCGCGCCGTGCACGCGCGCACGCACTCGCACTGAACGGGAGGCGGCCATGAAACGCGTCTCCGTGGACATCGGCGGCACCTTCACCGACTGCTTCGTGGCCTGGGACGGCCGCTGCATCGAGAGCAAGGCGCTGACCACGCATCACAATCTGGCCCTGGGCTTCAACGAGGCGCTGCGCAATGCCTGCGCGGAACTGGCCCTGAGCGAATACGAGCTGCTCTCGCAGGTGGACTCGGTGCGCTACGCCACCACCCTGGGCACCAATGCCCTGATCCAGCGCAAGGGCCCGCGCCTGGGCCTGCTCACCACCGCCGGCTTTCGCGCCTCGGTGCCGCTGGCACGCGCCAAGGGTTATGGCGTGGGCCTGCCGCATGCGCAGCAGATGGACGTGCCCAATGCGCAGCGGCCCGAGCCCATCGTGCCCTTGCCGATGATCGTGGAAGTGCGCGAGCGCATCGACTACGCAGGCCAGGTGGTGATGGCTCTGGACGAGGAACAGCTGCGCGAAGCGCTGCGCACGCTGGTGGACAAGGGCGCGGAAACCCTGGTGGTGGTGCTGGCCAATTCCGTGGTCAATCCCGCGCACGAGCTGCGCATCCGCGAGATCTTTCTCGACGAATACCCCGGCCACATGCTCGGCGCCATTCCCATGCTGCTCTCGCACCAGGTGGCCGGCCGCAAGGGCGAGTACGTGCGCGCCATGTCCACCATCCTCGATGGCTTCCTGCATCAGGTGATGTACCACGGCCTGGGCACGCTGGAACTCAATCTGCGCGAGGCCGGCTATCGCAAGCCCATGCTGGTGAATCACAACTCCGGCGGCATGGCGCAGCTCAATTCCACCGACGCGCTGCAGACCGTGCATTCCGGGCCGGTGTCCGGCATCGCCGCCGGCGAGCATCTGGCCCTGCAGGCGCAGCTGGGCAATATCGTCGCCACCGACATGGGCGGCACCAGCTTCGACATCGGCATCGTGGTGGAAGGCGGCGTCAAGCATTACGACTTTAATCCGGTGATCGAGCGCTGGATGGTCAGCGTGCCCATGGTGCATCTGGTCACGCTCGGCGCCGGGGGCGGTTCGATCTGCAGCTACGACCGCATGTTCGGCAGCGTGCAGGTGGGGCCGGACAGCGCCGGCTCCGATCCGGGACCGGCCGCCTATGATCGCGGCGGCCTCAAGCCCACGGTCACCGATGCCGATCTGCTGCTGGGTTATCTGGACCCCGCGCATTACGCCGGCGGCCGCATCAAGCTCCATGCGCGGCGCGCACGCCAGGCCATCGAGGACGAACTGGCCGAGCCGCTGGACGTGTCCGCGATCGAAGCCGCCAAGCGCATCAAGTCCACGGTCGACGCCAACATGGCCAATGGCATCGCCCGCGAGCTGCGCACGCGCGGCTACGAGCCCGAGCACTTCACCATCCTCGCCTACGGCGGCAACGGCCCCCTGCATGCCTGCGGCATCGCCCGCGCCCTGGGCGTGCGGCGCATCCTCGCGCCGCCGTTTGCCTCGGTGTTCTCGGCGGTGGGCGCCGGCAACATGAGCCAGCTGCACATCCACGAGAAGAGCTGCTGGACCACGCTGTTCGACGCCAGCCAGCAGCGCTTCTTCAGCGACTATGCGCAATTCAATGCCGTGGTCGAGGAGCTGGAGCAGCGCGGTCGCGACGACCTGTTGCGGCAGGGCTTCGCGGCGGAGCAGATCCGTTATCGGCTGGAGCTGGACATGCGCTACGGCAATCAGCGCGTGGAAACCGCCGTGGTCACGTCACTCAATCGCCTCACCGAGCCCGAGCAGGTGCTGCAGCTGATCGAGCAGTTCCATGCCCGCTACGGCGAGCGCTTCGGCCAGGGCAGCCAGACCCCGGAAGCCGGCGTGCGCATCAACACCATCCGCGTCTGCGCCCATGTCGAGCATCCCGGCATCGCCTTCGCCGACATCCGGCCGCAGGGCGAGCCGCTGCCGCCACCGCCGCCGCGCGCGCATCGCGACTGCCATTTCGTCGGCCATGAAGGCGCGATCCGCACCGCGATCTACGACGAGGCGGCCTTGACGGTGGGCACGCAGATCGACGGGCCCGCCATCGTGGTCACGCGCGCCACCACTTACCTGATCGAACCCGGCTGGCGTTATCGCGCTGCAGCGCAGAACGCCGTGTGGTTCACGCGTCTGGATCACTGAACCGGAGTATCCGAATGGACGACATCACCCTCAGCGCGCGCCAGCAGGCCCTGCTCGACCGCTTCCTGCACGAGAACAAGCTGTTCTATGCGCCCGACCCTTCGATCATGGAGAACCATCGCATCGCGCCGCGCAGCGAACTCGAGGAACGCCTGCTCAGCCAGCCTCTGGACCGACAGAAGATCAACGAGCTGCGCGGCCTGATCGTGGCGGCGCTCGACGAAAGCCACACCATGATCGAGCAGATGGGCGCAGCGCCCGGCGCCAAGTGGGGCGATATGACCACCGCCATCTTCACCGCCGCCGGCGACCTGTCGATGATCGCGCCGCATGGCGTGGGCGGCTTTGCCGCCGCCGTGTTCTACCCGATCAAGTTCATCATCAAGCACTGGATTCCCGAGCCCACGGTCGGCGTGCGCGAGGGCGATGGCTTCATCCACAACGATGCGCGCTACGGCGGCATCCACAACACCGATCAGTCGATGATGATGCCGGTGTTCTGGAAGGGCGAGATCGTGTGCTGGCTCTCGGCCACCATCCACGAAGGCGAGAACGGCGCCTGCGAACCCGGCGGCATGCCGGCGGCGGCGGAAAGCAAGTTCGATGAAGGTTTGAAGATGCCGCCGTTCAAGGTGGTGGAGAACTTCGAGCTGAAGCGCGATCTGGTCACCTTCCTGCAGAACTCGGTGCGCGACCCCAAGCTGCAGCTGGAAGACATGAAGGTGCGCCTGCACTCGGTGCTGCGCCTGCGCGAGCGCGTGCTCAAGATTCTGGAGGCCTTCGGACCCGAGGCCCTGGTCAGCACCCTGCGCGTGCACATCGAGGACGTGGTGACGGAAGTGCGGCGGCGCATCGCCGAGCTGCCGGACGGCACCACGCGCACCGTGTCCTTCGCCGATTCCACGCTGCGCGAGAACGCCCTGCTCAAGCTCAACATGGCGATCACCGTGCAGGGCGAGAAGATGATCGTGGACATGCGCGGCAGCTCGCCGGAGCTGCTGAACCGCTCCATCAATGCCTGCCAGGCCTCGTTCAAGACCATGCTGTTCACCGGCTTCATGCAGAACATCTGGCCGGACCTGCCGTTCACCATGGCGGTGTTCACGCCTTTTGATTTCATCTTCGACGAGAAGTCGCTGATCAACGGCTCCTTCGACACGCCGCAGGCCATGAGCCTGATTCCGCTGTTCAAGACCATGACCATCGCCTGCATTCCGATGGCCAAGTTCAACTACAGCCTGCCGCAGCGCTACACCGCGATGGTGGCGCCGCAGTACGACCAGCCGGCAACCCTGATCTACGGCGGCCTCACCCAGCACAGCGAATACGTGGGCAACTTCTGCGCCGACATCAACGGCATGGGCCAGGGTGGACGCAGCCATCGCGACGGCGAGCATTCGGTGTCACCGCCGTTTGCCGCGCACTGCGATCTGGGCGAGATCGAGCTGATGGAGGAAGACCTGCCGATGGTGCGTCTGGGCGCCTTCACCCTGGCCCGGGATCGCGTCGGCTTCGGCAAGCAGCGCAGCGGCCTGGGCTACGAGCAGATCCACACCTATCGCAACTCGGGCCTCTGGGGCTTCATGACCGGCTGCTCGGGCTCGCTGTTCTGCTCGGCGCAGCCCCTGTTCGGCGGCTATGCCTCGCCCACCTATCCGCTGTGCAAGGTCAAGGGCGTGAACGTCTTCGAGTTCCTGGCGCAACAACCGGAAGCGCTGCCGCTGGACATCGTGCGCATCATGAACGAGCAGCCGATTCCCGGCGCCAGCTACTCCACGCACGACATGGGCATGACCTTCGAGCTGGCCGCGCCCGGCGAGCTGTACATGATGTGTCAGGGCGCCGGCGGCGGTTACGGCGATGTGCTGCAGCGCGATCCGCAGCTGGTGATGAAGGATCTGGAGGAAGACCTGATCTCGGACGCCACCGCGCGCGAAATCTACCAGGTGATCTACGACCCGGCCTCGCGCGTGGTGGACGAGGCGGCCACCGAGCGCGCACGCGCGGCCGAGCGGCAGGCCCGTCTGGCGCGCGGCAAGCCGTATGACGCCTTCCTGGCCGAATGGCAGACGCCGGCGCCGCCGGCGCATCTGCCCTTCTTCGGCTGCTGGGATGATGCGACCGTGGTCTACGGCGTGAGCATGGGGCAGCGCGTGAAGATGGACGGCAAGGCCCTGTCCAGCATGTTCATGCTCAATCCCAAGGACCTGCGCATCGCCGAACTCGAAGCGCAGCTCAAGGCGGCGCTGGCCAGACCTTGAAGAACGCTCAGCGGCCCGGCGGCTCCGCCTGCTGCGGGTCGCTGCGCTGCTTGCGGTACTCGTCGTAGCTGGGATGATTGGGATCGCACTGTGCATTGCCGGTGCGGTCCGTACAGCTTTTCTGGTACGCCGCCTCGTAGGCGGCGCGCTTGGCGGCCTCGCTGCTGCAGGCGGCCAGCGACAACAAGAGCACAAGGGCCAGCAAGGGCTTGGTCATGCGCGCCTCCCGGGCGTAATGAGGATCGGCTGCAAGCATAAGGGCGAGGGCCTAAGCTTGTCGCATGTCCGCCCTGCAAGATTTCATCCACGGCCATCGCCGCCTGTTCCTGCTCACCGGTGCCGGCTGCAGCACCGGCTCCGGCATTCCCGATTATCGCGACGAGCAAGGCGCCTGGAAGCGCAGGCCGCCGGTGATGTATCAGGCCTTCGTGCACGAACTGCACACCCGCCAGCGCTACTGGGCGCGCAGCCTGGTGGGCTGGCAGCGCCTCGGCGGCGCGCAACCCAATGCCGTGCACCGCGCGCTGCAGCGGCTGGAACAGATGGAGCGGGTGGAACTGCTGCTGACGCAGAACGTGGATGGTCTGCATCAGGCCGCCGGCAGCCGCCGCGTGCTGGATCTGCACGGTCGCATCGACACCGTGCGCTGCCTGCACTGCGGGCTGCGCCTGCCGCGTGCGCAGTGGCAGAGCCTGCTGCTGGAACACAACCCCTGCTGGCCGGATTACGCCGCCGAGGCCGCGCCCGATGGCGATGCCGATCTGGAGCTGGCCGACTTCGCCGCCTTCCAGGTGCCGGGCTGCCCGCAATGCGGCGGCCTGATCAAGCCCGATGTGGTGTTCTTCGGCGAGGCGGTGCCGCCGGCGCGGGTCACGCAGGCCCTGCAGGCCCTGGCGCAGGCCGATGCAGTGCTGGTGCTGGGCTCCTCGCTGATGGTGTATTCGGGCTTTCGCTTCGTGCGCCAGGCGCATGAGCGCGGACTGCCGATTGCGGCGGTGAATCTGGGCCGTACCCGTGCCGACGAACTCTTGCAGCTGAAGCTCCATCAGGCCTGCGGCGAGGCGCTGGCCTTTCTGCTGAAGGACGCGCAGGCAGCGCTGTAACGGGCGCCATCCAATTGCGCGACTATCCTGCAGTTCTTATGATGAATTTCATATTCATCACACAAAGAGCCCGGCGTCGGGCCGCAGGGGAATTCATGCACAAGCTCTGGCCAGCTGCCGTGCTGTTTGCGCTTCCGGGCCTGGTCCAGGCCGGCGGCATTCCCGGCGAGGCGGCGGAGCCGGACACCGTCTACGTCAACGGCGCGCCCGCGCCGGTCAACGCCGACTCCGCCAGCATCGGCACCGTCTATGCGGAACAGTTCGAGAACCGCCCGCTGTCGCGCCCCGGCGAGCTGCTGGAAGTGGTGCCCGGCCTGATCGTCACCCAGCACAGCGGTGAGGGAAAGGCCAATCAGTATTTCCTGCGAGGCTTCAACCTCGATCACGGCACCGACTTCGCCACCCGCATCGACGGCATGCCGGTGAACATGCCCACGCATGCGCATGGCCAGGGCTATAGCGACGCCAATTTCCTGATTGCCGAAACCGTGCAGGCCATCGAATACCGCAAAGGCCCCTACTACGCGCAGTACGGCGATTTCTCGGCGGCCGGTGCTGCCGACATCCGCCTGCGCGATCAGCTCGCCGCGCCGCGCCTGGACCTCAGCCTCGGTGGTCACGATTACGCGCGCGCCGTGGCGCTGGGCTCGTCCGAGTTGCTGTCGGGCAATCTGTTCGCCGCCCTGGAAGCCCAGCATTACAGCGGGCCCTGGCAGCACAGCGAGCACTTCAACAAGCTCAACGGTCTGCTGCGCTACTCGCAGCAGGACGCACAGGGCAGCTGGCATCTGAGCGCCATGGGCTATGACGCCCGCTGGGATTCCAGCGACCAGATTCCGCAGCGCGCCGTCACCCAGGGCCTGATCTCGCGCCTGGGCTGCCTGGACTGCAGCGATGGCGGCAAGACTTATCGCTACAGCCTCTCGGGCGATCTGGATCGCGTTCTCGGCGCCGGCCGCTGGCGCGCTTCGGCCTATGCCATCGCCTACCAGCTCGATCTGTTTTCCAACTTCACCTACTTTCTGAACGATCCGCTCAACGGCGATCAGTTCGAGCAGTACGACCGCCGCGGCGTCTACGGCGGCCAGAGCGCGTATCTGCTGCCGGCGCTGTCGCTGGCCGGTCTGCCGCTGCGCGGCGAACTCGGACTGCAGACGCGTTACGACGACATCTCGCCGGTGGCGCTGTATCACACGCAGACCCGTCAGCGCCTGAGCAGCATCAGCCGCAATGAGGTGCGGCAATGGTCCAAGGCGCTCTATGCGCAGGGCACGCTGCGCCTGGCGCCCTGGCTGCAGGCCACTGCCGGGCTGCGCTATGACCATTACGATTTTTCCGTGCACAGCGATCTGCCCGCCAATTCCGGCGAAGCCCGTGACCAGATCTTCAGCCCCAAGCTGAGCCTGGCCTTCGGGCCTTTCGACAAGACCGAGCTGTTCGTGAATCTGGGCCGCGGCTTCCACAGCAATGATGCGCGCGGCACCACGCAGACCATCGATCCCAATGACGGTTCGGCGGTGTCGGCGGTAACGCCGCTGGTGGCCACGCGCGGCCTCGATCTGGGTTTGCGCAGCCTGGCCTTCGAGTCCCTGCAATACAGCGCCACGCTGTTCTGGCTGGACATCGATTCGGAACTGACGTTCGGCGGCGACAGCAACAGCACCGAACCCAACCGCCCCAGCCGCCGCTACGGCCTGGAGCTGGCCGCCTACTGGACGCCGCTGACCCATCTGCTCATCGATGCCGACGCTGCCTACACGCGCGCGCGGTTCCGCGACCAGGCCAGCGAGGGCCATTACATTCCCGAAGCAGCCACCAGCGTCGCGGCCCTGGGCGCCAGCTACGATGATCCCGAGCGCTGGTTCGGCGCGCTGCGCCTGCGCTACTTCGGGCCACGGCCGCTGATCGAAGATGACAGCGTGCGTTCGAAGGCCACCGCCGTAGTCAATCTCGATGCCGGCTATCACCTGAGCCGCAAAGCCAGGCTCGCGCTGCAAGTGCTCAATCTGTTCAACAGCCGCGACCACGACATCGACTACTACTTCGCCTCACGCCTGCCCGGTGAGCCGGCCGAGGGCGTGGAGGACATCCATTTCCATCCGGTGGAACCGATCAATCTGCGCCTGCTGCTGAGCTACAGCCTGTAGCGGACCGGGGCAAGCGATCGCGGCTGCCGCTCGTACCACTGGATGTGCAGCCGCCCCACGACATCACGCGCGCTGCCGCGCGTAGAGACGCAGCTGCGAGGACATGCACCCGGGTCTCGCTCGGCATCGCGGCCATCTCATCGGCTTTCAGCAAGCAGCGTGGCGTGCTCATGAACGCTCCCGTCATGTGAGGCGCCGGCGATGGCAGCGCAGTCATCCTCGCAAAAAGGCAGATGCAGTCATCACTTTGCCAGCGCATTAAGCCGATCATAAGAAGCCGCTGCTAGGGTCCTGGTGTTTCTGGCACGTTCGGCGCCGCAGGTCCGCCCGTCTGCCAAGAAGCAATTCACCAGGGCGAGACAAGGGGAAACGGGTATGAAATCAAAAGGCAGAAAGGCCTGGCAGAGCGTGCTGGGCATCGCCGCGCTGGCCAGCGTGCCGGCCATGGCCAGCACTTCGTATGGCGATCTCAACAACTTCGACTGCATCAACGATACCGGCGAGCAGACGCATGGCTTCGAGATCGAGATCGATGACGCACACAGCACCGATGTCAGCTACACCTACGACTGGAATCACTACGGCACGCCGGTGATCCGCGAAGACAGCAGCAACCCGCTGCACCCGAAGGTCTTCGTCCGTTACGCCGCACAGAGCACCGGCGGCGGCTGGAGCGCCTACACCGCCGTGCCGGCGGCGCCGCTGGCGCCCACCGATGGCCACGCCTGCACCGATCCTTCGGTGAACCAGGGCTGCGAACACTTCGGCGTGGGCATCAACGGCGCGCCCTCGGCAGTGAAGTACAACTGGCTGATCGCCGACCCGCTGCATCCCGGCCAGCTCAAGCTCGGTCCGGCGGTGTCGGTGTCCACGCCGGTATGGACCTACACGCCGCCGGTGCTGGTCAATCCGGCGCAGCCGCCCGACCCCGCCAACATCAAGAAGCCCGCGCAGGTGGTGGCGGCGATTCCCGCGCCGGAAGAACCGGTGCCGGCCGGCAAGGCTTTCGGTCCGCCGTCCTGGATGAAGGTGATCAAGACCACCACGCACAATGCCAAGCCGGTGGCCCTGGGCGATCTGATGTCCGATGACATCAACGGCGACGGCAAGGCCGAGTGGCAGAACGGCGAGCCGGACGAGGTGGAAACCGAGTGGAAGCTGGTGCAGAACCGCGCCGACGGCAAGGATCAGGTGCAGGCGCTGGCGCCGGATGGCATGGGCAATGGCAAGGAAGTGGTGACGCGTCGCTACGAGTTCTACGCCTACAACGATCCCCACCCCATCGGCGCCGGCTCCATCGATGGCGAGAGCGGCGAGGCGATGTGCGATCAGGTGGCGGCCGACGGCATCCACGGCGTGGGCACGGTAAGCGTGGCCAACGCCAGCGGCAACAGCTACGACTTCAACTGCGCGACGCTGGCCGTGGTCGGTGATTATCAGGGCGCGCAGATGGCGGCCTTTGCCGCCGAAGCCCCGCTGGGTCTGATCGAGCATCTGCAGGACGGCGAGGCCGGCGTGGCCTACACACCGCGCGTGGTGGTGGTGGGCGGCAACACGCCCTACCAGATCACGCCGAGCAATCTGCCGGCCGGCCTGACGCTGGGTGAGTACACCGATCCCAACACCGGTGCCAGGCAGGCAGGCGTGCTGTACGGCACGCCGCTGCAGGCCGGCGATTTCGATCTGCAGGTGGTGGCCCAGGATGCCAGCGGCGCCAGCAGCAGCGCCTCCTACACCCTGCACATCGGCGGCGTTGCGCCGCAGCAGTACACGCTCAGCGTCAGCAAGACCGGCAAGGGCAGCGGCACGGTCAGCGGCGGCGCCATCAACTGCGGCAAGGCCTGCAGCACCCGTCTCGCCGCCGGCGCCTCGCTCACGCTCAGCGCCACGGCTGCAGCCAAGAACGTGTTCACCGGCTGGAGCGGCGCCTGCAGCGGCCTGGGCAATTGCAGCATCAGCAACATCCGCCAGAACTTGAGCCTCAGCGCCAGCTTCGTGCCCAACACCACGAAGTACACGCTGACGGTGAGCAAGACCGGCAAGGGCACGGTGTCCAGCTCGCCGCTGGGTGTGAGCTGCGGCCTGAACTGCTCGGGCTCGTTCAAGGTCGGCACGGTCGTGAAGCTCAGCGCCAAGCCGGGACTCAAGCAGCGCTTCCTCGGCTGGGGCGGTGCCTGCGCCGGCACCGCCAGCAGTTGCACGGTGCCGATGTACGCGGCGCAGAGCGTCAGCGCCAGCTTCGGCCCCTAGTGTCGTGAGTCAGAAGTTCCTTGATGAAGTCGCCGAGAATTTTTCGTGGCTGGCAAGGCGCGCCGACGAGGCATAGTGGTGACTATGGCGAGGAGGCGCAAGGCCGCCAGACGCGAAAAAGACCGGCGAATTCGCATGCGAATTTCTGACTCGCGACACTAGCAGCTTGCTGAAAAACGCCATCCCTGGCGTTTTTCAGGTCGCTACACAAAAGCGTGGTTTTCCTACGCTCCCGGCAGTCAAGCGCTTGCGCGCTTGACTGCCGTTGGCACCTCCATGTGCCAAGCACAGCGTGCCGAAGCCTTCGTTTTTCAGCACGCTGCTAGCGATGGCAATCGCCGGGACGGCTCCGTCCCCGCGATTGTCCATCGTGTCAACAGACCCTGGCACGCGAAGCGTGCATGCACGCCGTCGTGGCCTGCCACGGCGGCGTTTTTTATGAACACGCGTTCTTCGCTGGGCTTGCGCCACGCCGTGGCCGCCATCAAGCTCGCCAGCCGCAGCACGAGGTTCCGCGTAACCCCCAACATGGAGAGTCTTGCCGTGAAACTTGAAACGCTAGCCGTGCACGCCGGCTACAGCCCTGATCCCACCACGCGCGCAGTGGCCACGCCGGTGTACCAGACCGTGGCCTACGCCTTCGACAACGCCCAGCATGGCGCCGACCTGTTCGACCTCAAGGTGGCGGGCAACATCTACACGCGCATCATGAATCCCACGCAGGACGTGCTGGAAAAGCGCGTCGCGGCGCTGGAAGGCGGCATCGCCGCGCTGGCCCTGGCCTCGGGCATGGCCGCCATCACCTATGCGATCCAGACCATCGCCGAAGCCGGCGACAACATCGTCTCCAGCGCCACGCTCTACGGCGGCACCTACAATCTGTTCGCGCACACCCTGCCGCAGCAGGGCATCAGCACACGCTTTGCCGATGCCACGCGGCCCGAGAGCTTCGCGGCCCTGATCGACGCGCGCACCAAGGCGATCTTCTGCGAGTCGGTGGGCAATCCGCTGGGCAATGTCACCGACTTCGAGAAGCTGGCGAAGATCGCGCATGAACATGGCGTGCCGCTGATCGTCGACAACACCGTGCCCAGCCCCTATCTGTGTCGTCCCTTCGAGCATGGCGCCGATATCGTGGTGCACTCGCTGACCAAGTATCTGGGCGGTCATGGCAACAGCGTCGGCGGCGCCATCGTCGACTCCGGCAAGTTCCCCTGGGCCGAGCACAAGGCGCGCTTCCGTCGCCTCAACGAACCGGATGTCTCCTATCACGGCGTGGTCTACACCGAAGCCCTCGGGCCGGCGGCCTACATCGGCCGTGCGCGCGTGGTGCCGCTGCGCAACATGGGCGCGGCCATCTCGCCCATGAATGCCTTCCTGATCCTGCAGGGCATCGAGACCCTGGCGCTGCGCATGGACCGCATCTGCGACAACGCCCTGGCCATCGCGCGCAAGCTGCGCGCCCATCCCAAGGTGGCCTGGGTGAAATACGCGGGTCTGGAAGACCATCCCGATCACGCCCTGGTGCAGAAATACATGCGCGGCAAGGCCTCGGGCATCGTCTCCTTCGGCCTGCGCAGCCAGGACGCCGACCAGCGCGCCGCCGGCGCGCGCTTCCTGGATGCGCTGCAGCTGTTCACGCGCCTGGTGAACATCGGCGATGCCAAGTCCCTGGCCACGCATCCGGCCTCCACCACGCATCGTCAGCTCAATGCCGAGGAACTGGCCAAGGCCGGCGTCAGCGAGGAGATGGTGCGCCTGTCGGTGGGCATCGAGCACGTCGATGATCTGCTCGCCGATCTGGATCAGGCCCTGGCTGCGGTCTGATACCGCCGCAACGAAAAAGCCCTCTGCGCCGATCACGCAGAGGGCTTTTTCATGCACCTTGCCTCAGGGGCGACGCCGCCAGAAGTCCGCGCGGCGGATGCCCAGCGCTTCCGGATCGAAGCTGGGCGCCACACCGGCCTTCTTCTGCCGCTCGTAGTCCTTCAGCGCCAGCAAGGCCGGCTTCTGCAGGATGAGAATGGCGACGATGTTGAGCCAGGCCATCAGGCCCACGCCCAGATCACCCAGGCCCCAGGCGGCGCCGGCGGTGCGCACCGCACCGAAGCAGACCATGGCGATGATGCCGACGCGCAGCAGATACACCATCCAGGGCCGGTGCGCAGCGCGGTTGATATAGCTGATATTGGTCTCGGCCATGTAGTAGTAGGCGACGATGGTGGTGAAGGCGAAGAAGAACAAGGCAATCGCCACGAAGCCCGCGCCGTAACCCGGCAGCACTGCTTCCACCGCGTGCTGCGCGAAAGCCGGCCCAGGCTCGGTGCCCGGCAGCGCTTCGGCCAGCATGCCGCCGGCCGGATTGATCACGTTGTACATGCCGGTGGAGAGAATCATGAAGGCCGTGGCCGAGCACACCAGCAGCGTGTCCACGTAGATGGAGAAGGCCTGCACATAACCCTGCTGCGCGGGATGCGTGACCTCCGCCGCCGCTGCCGCGTGCGGGCCGGTGCCCTGCCCGGCTTCGTTGGAATAGATGCCGCGCTTGACGCCCCACTCCACCGCCAGGCCCAGAATCGCGCCGAACATCGCATCGGCGCCGAAGGCGCTGTGGAAGATCAGCGAGACGATCTCCGGCAGCTTGTGCGCGTTCAGCACCATGATGTAGATCGCCATGGCGATGTAGGCCAGGGCCATGAACGGCACCACCAGCTCGGCGAAACCGGCGATGCGGCGCACGCCACCGAAGATGATGAAGCCCAGCAGCAGCGCGACGCCGGCGCCGGTGACCAGCGGCGAGATCCCCCAGGCATTGCTGATGCCGGCGGCGATGCCATTGGCCTGCACACCGGGCAGCAGGAAGCCGCAGGCGAGAATGGTGGCGAAGGCGAACAGCCAGGCGTACCACTTCTGGCCCATGGCTTTTTCGATGTAGTAAGCCGGGCCGCCGCGATACAGGCCGCGCTCGTCCTTCTCCTTGTAGATCTGCGCCAGGGTCGATTCCACATAGGCGGTGGACGCTCCGAGAAACGCCACCATCCACATCCAGAACACCGCACCGGGGCCGCCATGGCCGATGGCGGTGGCCACGCCGGCGATATTGCCGATGCCCACGCGTCCGGCCAGGGACATGGCCAGGGCCTGGAAGGTGGAGACGCCGGCCTCGGAGGGTTTGCTGTGCAGCATCAGGCGCAGCATCTCGGCCACGCCGCGCACCTGCATGAAACGGGTACGGATGGAGAAATACAGGCCGGCGCCCAGGCACAGAAAGATCAGTGCACGGCTCCAGACGTAGCCGTTCAAGGTGTCGATAAAGGCTTGCAAGCGTGCGTCCCCGAAAATGTTGGAGTGGCGCTCAGCATGCAAAAACCGCCGCAGCGACCCGATCCGGCATGATGCCGGACGCCGCCTCGGGTGCCCATAGGGTGAAATCACCGGGTGCGGGGATGATCTGGCCGCGCGTCCGCATCCGCATGGCCTGGGACCTCGCAGCACCGAAGCGTCTCGCCCGCTCGGTTCGTTGAGTTCCAGATCGTAGGGCGGGTTGCGGCGCTGTCGCGCTGTAGACCGGCGGGCCGCGACAGCCAGCAAAACCGCATTCAGCTCAGCCGCGTGCGCCAGTCGCCATCCCTGAACGCCGCCAGCAAGAGCTTCGCGCGGCCTTCGTTGAGCTGCTCATAGGACTGGCCGCGCGAGAAGAAATCATTGAGCCCGGGAATGCGCAGCAGATCCAGCGCGCTGATCTCGCCGTGCCCCATGGTCCATTCGCCGAAATCGCGCTGCGCGATGCGCTCGACGATCAGCTTGTTGATCCGCACATGACGCGGATCGGTCGCGATCTTGTCGAACAGGGCCTCCACCTGCGAGCGCTCGCCTTCGAGAATCTGGAAGAACGAGCCCTTTTCGAACAGCAGCATGCCGGTGACACCGTGTGCCTGGTTGTTGGTGCGACACACCTTCAGCAGCTCGTCGAGTTCCTTGCGCCCGAAAGCCGGACTGCGCGCGGCACTCGTGTAGATACAGTGGACCAGCTCCATTGGCATCCTTGCAATCAGCCCGTAAAAGACGAAGCGGCCCGCACACGGGCGCGCTCCTGCGAGCTAGCTATCGGGGCGATCCACGGCGAAAGAAGACAGCCCAGGGTGAACGGCGGCAAAAGGGGGATTGAGCGGCAAGGCTGGCCTCGCGCACTCAGCCCGCGGCGCTCAAGGCCTGCGCCAGCGCCAGCACCGACAGCGGGGCCGAGCCTTCGGCCTTGTTGCCCAGCGTGACATAAGCCGGATGGCCCGCACCCGTGGTGCCGGCGATCACCCGCGCCAGCTGCGCGCGCGTGTGCGGATCGGGGTCCACCAGCCGGTCGAAATTGCCGTAGAGGCGCTTGGCCTCCTCGTAGCCGTAAGCGCCATGCTTGCGATGCAGATTCCAGCGACAGACCAGCGGCCCCGGCCACAGCGCGCGCAGCGTCGGCAGCTGCGCTTCGATCTGGGGCATCTTGGCATGCAGGCCCAGACAGTAAGTGGCGCCGCAGGCGCGCAGCATCGTTGCCAGCTCGCGGCCCAGCAGCTCGCCGTTGCGCAGCTCCAGGGCCAGGATCAGCTCCGGCGAACGCACCCGCAGCTCGGCCAGCGGCAGCGCCGCCAGCATCGCCGCGATGCGCGCCAGCAGCGCCGGTGGATCGAGCAGCAAGGACTCGGGCAAGGGGCTGAGCTGAAACAGCAGCACGCCCAGTTTGGCACCCAGACCTTCACTGGCCGGCCGCGCGAAACTCTCCAGGGCCAGATGCGGATCGAGAAAGCTGGCATTGCGCTGCAGGCCGCGTCCGTTCTCGCTGCGGATCAGGGCATCGGCAACCAGACTCGGCGCCTTCACCACGAAGCGGAAATCCGCCGGCACCTGCTGCGCGTACAGCGCGTACTGCGCCGCCGGCAGCGCCTGATAAAACGCGCGATCCAGACTTACGGTGCGCAGCAGCGGGTGTTGCGCATAGGCCGGCAGGCCTTTCTTCGACAAGAGCTGCGGCGAGTATTCGCGATCCCAGACCGTGCCGATCCAGCCGGGATAACTCCAGGACGAGGTGCCCAGGCGCAACGTCGCCGGCAGACGCGAGCGCAGCGGCTGCAGCAAGGGATCATGCGCCGCAGCCTGCACGCCGCCGCGCTTGCGCGCGGTCTGCGCTGCGGGGCGTTCCTCAGGAAACAGGGCGTCCTGCATCGGCCTTCATTGCCACCGGATCTGCGGGTTCAGGCGCTGCGCGGCCATGGGCGTTCAGGACTCGCTATCGCCGTCGCCGAGCGTCGCCGGACAGGCGCCCTGCGCAGGCAATCCGGCTAGCGTGTCCGCCAGCGCGGCGGCATAGCGTCCCTGGCTGTCGAGGCGGCGCGCCGCTTCGAGATCGGCGATGGCCAGCGCCCGGCATTGCAGCTCGCCCAGCGCGCTCGCGCGGTTGTTGCGCGTGATGACGCTGTCCTGCAGCGCGATGGCCTTGCCGTAATAGCGCACGGCTGCGGCCCACTGCGCGCGCCGCGCCGTGACATTGCCGAGCGCCGTCCAGGCCAGGGCCGAGTCCGGCCAGCGCGCCACCGCCGCCTGATAGCCCTGCGTCGCCAGCTCGTAACGGCCCAGCGACTCGAAGGGCGCCACGGCCGCCAGCCACTGCTTCGGCTCGGCGCTGACCGGAATGCGGTCGAGCGCGCTGAGCACCACGGCCCATTGCTCGCTGTACGCCCAGCTGCGCGCCAGCGCGCCGGTGCTCATGATGGCGCGCCGGCTCGTTCCCGAGCGCAGCACATACGACGGCTCCTGCGGCGCATAACCCACCACCACCGCGTAATGCCAGACCGGCAGCCAGGAGAAACCCAGATTGAGCAGCAGCAGCACCGGCGTGCCGGCTTCGAGCTGCTGCACGATGGCTTCCTGCGTGCCCGGAATGCGCACCGCGACCCGCTCGTGCCGGCGTGCCGCGGCAATCATTTCCGACTGCAGGCTGCCCTTGCGGTCCGGCAGATAGACTTCTGCCACCAGCGCATCAGGGCTGACCGTCACGCCGCTGGCATCGAGCGCCGTGGCGAGCGCCGCCGGCCCGCACTGATAACGCTTCTGCGGATGGAAGACGACCTCCTGCAGCTCCACCGCCCGACCCGTCGGCTGCGGCATCGGCGGCGCCGCCGCGCAGCCGGCCAGCAGGCCGGCCGCGAGCAGCCGCAAGGCGACAGCGCGCCTCAAAACGCTCTGAAGACGTGCGTCACGCCCAGCAGTTCGAGTATCACCAGCACCAGAAACACGACGCCGAGCACCACGAACACTCCGTCGCCGCCTGCCGGCTGCTGATGGATGTTCTGCGCCAGCTCGCGCAGCTCCGCGGCGCTGAGCGAGGCCACCCGCGCCTGTGCGGCCACGACATCGACGCCGAGCTTTTCCATCTGCGCCATCACATCCTGCCGCTGCATGAACACCTGGACCGTTGCCAGATCATCGGCACGCGCCTGCGTATCGACCATCTGCTCGGTGCCGATGATGGCGGCCCGCGCCGGCGCGGGTGCGGTCACCAGCACGATTCCCATGCAGAGCATCCCGGTGAAAGCTCCGCGAGCCATTCCTTTCATCTGTGTGCTCCTAGTGCCTGTAGTGCCTGGCCGTTTCCACGGCGCCGAAGAAGCTTGCGCAATTGCGCCAAGCCATGAGCCGCCAGGAAGACCATGCCCTCAGCACGCCTGCCTGCTGCAGCCCCCTGATCCTAGCCTCTGAAGCGGCGTCCGTCGATTTGCGGCTTCAGTGATCCTGCGGCAGATGCTCCAGCAGGCGGGGCATCAGCTCCACCAGATTGCAGGGCTGGTGCCGGCTGTCGAGCTGGAAGCGCAGGATATCGTCCCAGCCGTCCTTCACGGCGCCGCTGGACCCGGGCAGCGCGAACAGATAAGTGCCGCCGGCCACGCCGCCCAGCGCGCGCGACTGGATGGTGCTGGTGCCGATCTTCTGATAGCTGAGCATGCGGAACAGCTCGCCGAAGCCGGGAATCTCCTTGTCCAGCACCCGCTGGAAGGCTTCGGGCGTGACGTCGCGGCCGGTGACGCCGGTGCCGCCGGTGCTGATCACCACATCGACTTCGGCATCGGCGATCCACTCGCGCAGGATCGCGGCGATGGCCTCGGCGTCGTCGCGCACGATGCGCCGGTCGGCCAGGCGGTGCCCGGCGGCGGTGATGCGTTCCGCCAGAATCTGCCCGGACTTGTCGGCGGCCAGATCGCGGGTGTCGGAGACCGTGAGCACGGCGACGTGCACCGGCAGGAACTTGAGATTCTCGTTGATGGGCATGGCGGCTCTCGCAAAAAACTGCGCGCGATTGTTTCACAGCACCGTGTGCACGCGATAATGCGCGCCATGAACGAAGCAAGCGACAGTCCCGATGCCGCGCTGGCCGCGCAGGACGAGGTGTTCATGCGCCACGCCCTGCTGCTGGCGCATCGCGCGCAGGCCGCCGGCGAGGTGCCGGTGGGCGCGGTGCTGGTGCAGGACGGCCGCATCCTCGGCGAGGGCCGCAACCAGCCGATCGCCAGCCACGATCCCAGCGGGCATGCCGAGATGGTGGCGATGCGCGCCGCCGCCGCCGCGGTGAACAACTACCGCCTGCCGGGTTCGACGCTGTATGTGACGCTGGAGCCCTGCGCGATGTGCGCCGGGGCGATCATCCATGCGCGCATCGCGCGTCTGGTGTTCGGCGCCTGGGACCCGAAGGCCGGCGCGGTGTCCTCGGTCTACGATCTGATTGCCAATCCCCGCCTCAATCACCGTCTGGCCTGGCGCGGCGGCGTGCTGGAAGCCGAATGCGGCGAGCTGCTGCGCGCCTTCTTCCGCGCCCGCCGGGCTCAGTCGTCCAGCAGCTCCGCCGCCAGCCCCGGTGCCGCATAGATCCGTGTCAGCGCCTGCAGCAGCGCGGCCGGATGCAGGGCGATGCTGCGGTTGAGCGCCTCGTCGTACTCGTAGGCGCCGGCGATGGAATGGCGGTTGCCGTCGAACAGCAGGCCCGCCAGCTCGCCCTGACGGTTGAGCAGCGGGCTGCCGGAATTGCCGCCGACGATGTCATGGCTGCTGACGAAATTCAGCGGCGTGTCCAGCGCCAGACGCGCGCGGGCGCGATTCCAGGACTCGGGCAGCAGAAACGGCGCCGCGCCGGTCTGGTGCGCGAAGGCGGCGGCGAAGTCGGTGAACGGCGCCACGCTCCTGCCGTTCTCCTCCCAGCCGCGCAGCTCGCCGTAGGACAGGCGCAGCGTGAAGCTCGCATCGGGGTAGAGGCTCCGGCCGTATTGCGCGAAGCGCAGCCGCGCGATGGCCTGCGCAGCGAGCGCCTCGGGCGCCTCCACGTCCGCCTCCATCTGTCGGCGCAGTTCGCGCGAGGGCGCATCCAGTGCGCGCGCCAGCTCGATGAAGGGATCATCGCTGGCCGCCACGGCCTGCGCACCGCCCTGCCACAGCCGCCGGCGGTACTCGACATCACCAAGCCGGGTCTTGCGCAGCAGCTGCGAAGCCCGCGCATCGGGCGACTGCCCGCGCAGCACCTGCTGCACCAGCGGATCGTCGGCGCCCAGGGCCTCGCGCAGCTTGGCCAGCGACCAGGCCAGCTTGGTTTCCTCGTAAGCGTCGCGCAGCGGCGAGGCCGAGAACAGGCGCCGCTGCAGCGTCGGCAGCGCCGCGTCCTGAAACTCCGGCAGGCGCTGGGCATTGGGCCGCTCGCGTTCGGCGGCGGCGCGCAGCAGATCGCGCGCGAACTTGAAGTACGGCGTGAAGAAGGCGCGGCGCTGCTCCAGCATCTGATAGGGCAGATACAGGCGCCGCAGGGTCTGCTCGGCGCGCGCGATGTCATCGAAGGCGGTGAGCCCGGCATCGGCCTTGCGCAGCGCCGCCTCTTCGGCGCGCTTGCGTTCGAACAGGCCATCGTCGTTCAGCGCCTGCAGCTGCGCGCGATAGACCTTCAGGCTGTTTTCGGTGAAGGTGAGATCGGCCTGCGCATAGTTCGCCTGCCGCGCGCCTGCGCGGCTGTACTGCGCGAGCATGGCGCGGCGCTCGGCGTAGTACAGCAGGGTCTGCGGCAGACGCAGCGCGCGCAGGGTCTGCAGCTGCGCGACCGTCAGCTGGCGGTCGGTGTGGCCGGGATTGCCGATGCTCAGCAGCAGCTCGCCGGGCTGCGCGCCCCGGGGCTGCAGACGCAGGTGCTCGCCCGGCTGCAGGGCCTGGCCGTCCTGATAGGCGCGCAGCAGCGCGGCGTCGAGGGTATAGCGTGGGAAATTGAAATTGTCCGGATCGCCGCCGAAGAACGCGGCTGCGTACTCCGGCCAGAACACCAGGCGCACATCGTCATAGCGCTGGTAGCGATACAACTGGTATTGCGCACCGCCATAGAGTTCGACCAGATCGCAGCGCCTGCGCGGCGCCTGATCGCCGACGCATTCCGATTCCAGCTGCGCCTGCAGCGCGCGTCTGGCCTCGACGTAGTCTGTGCCGGATTTGCCGGCGAGCGCCTCGGTGACGCTGGCGCTGACATCGCGGATCTCTTCCAGGCGGTTGAGTTCCATGGACGGGCAGCGCAGCTCCTCGCCGCGCGTGCGCGCGACAAAGCCCTCGTTCACATGGTCGCGACGCGCGCTCAGGTTCTGCACGCAGTCGAGCACGCAATGGGCATTGCTCAGCACCAGACCCTGGGCGGAGACGAAGGAAGCGGAGCAGCCATCGGCCAGACGCAGGGTGCTGCGCATCGCGTGCCGCAGCCAGGCGGCATCGGGTTCGAAACCGTAGCGCGCCTGGAGCTGGGCACGCGGCAGATTGTCGAAGGTCCACATGCCTTCGGCGGCCCGCGATACCGCCGGGCCGCACAGCAGCCAGAGCAGCGGGCAGCCGAGGGCGGCGCGCGGCTTCATGCCGCAGGCTGCAGGAGCGCGGCATTCGGCCGCGCCGCGCGCCAGGCGATCAGCGCCGCCAGCGCCGTGAAGCCGGCCGCCGCCAGCAGCGGCGCACCCGGTGCCTGCCAGCCATCGGCGATGGCATAGGCAAACAGCTGCGTGAAGAAGCCCGGCGCCATCAGTCCGGCGATGCCCATCATGCTGGCATTGGCGCCTTGCAGCAGGCCCTGCTCCTGCCCCGACACCGTGCGCGTCATCAGCGCCTGCAGCCCCGGACCGACGAAACCGGCCAGCGCAAACACCGGCACCATCATCATGAACTGCGCACCGCTGCCGGCCAGACCGTAGCCGGCAAAACCGCAGCTGGCGAACAGCAGACCGATCAGCAAGGTGGCGCGCTCGCCGACGCGCGCCACCACCGGCTTCACCAGCAGGGCCTGCACGATGATGCTGCAGACGCCGGTCGCCGCCATCATCAGCCCCAGCTCGCGCGCGTTCCAGCCATAGCGGTAGCTGGCATAGAGAATCGCGGTGCTGGGCAGCACGTAATGGGCGAACTGGAACAGGAAGTACACGCCGGCCAGGGCCTGCAGCTGCGGCGAGCGGCGCAGCAGGTGCAGCGCGCCCACCGGATTGGCGCGCGCCCAGGAGAAGCGCGGCGTGCGCCGCTCGCGCGGCAGGGATTCGGGCAGCACGAACAGGCCGTAGCAGGCATTGGCCAGCGCCAGCACGCCGGCCAGCGCGAAAGGCCAGCGCGGATCGTAGTGACCGAGCAGACCGCCCAGCGCCGGTCCCGCCACGAAGCCGATGCCGAAGGCGGCGCCGAGCATGCCGTAGTAGCCGGCGCGCTGGTCGGGCGGCGTGACGTCGGCGATGTAGGCATTGGCCATCGAGAAGCTGGCCGAGGTGATGCCGCTGATCACGCGGCCCACGAACAGCCAGCCCAGGCTCGGCGCGATGGTCATGAACAGATAGTCCAGCCCCAGGCCGAAGCAGGACAGCAGGATGACCGGCCGGCGTCCGTAACGGTCCGACATCGCGCCCAGCAGCGGCGAGAAGATGAACTGCATCGCCGCCCAGGCCATGCCGAACAGGCCGTAGCTGCGCGCGGCGGCGGCGGTGTCCCCGTGCTGGAACTGCTCCACCAGCTTGGGCAGCACCGGAATGATGATGCCGAAGGCCAGCATGTCCAGCAGCACGGTGACGAAGATGAAGGCCACTGCGCCACGGCGCGGCGTCTGGGTTTCGGAACTCATGAGCAAGGCTTCCCCGGTAGTGCCGGCATTCTCACCGCAGCGCCGCCGGCAAGCCAAGCCAGAGACCCCGGGCGGTCGTGCCAATGCGTGGCGCCGCCGCTGCCCGCAAGCTTTCGCGGCACAATCGTCAATCACATATTTTCAGGGGAGCTCTCGGCTCATGATGATGTTCTGGCGCAGCCTGGCAATCTGGCTGAGCTTTCGCTGGCGTGCGCGCCTGCATGCGCTGGACAGCGGCTGTCTGCGCTATCGCGTGCTGCCGGGCGATCTGGACAGCAATCTGCATATGAACAACGGCCGCTATCTGTCGGTGGCCGATCTCGGCCGCCTCGACCACGGCCTGCGCAGCGGCGTCTGGTATCAGGCCCTGCGTCGCGGCTGGCGGCCGCTGGCCGGCGATGCCGATGCGCGCTTCTCGCGCTCGCTGCAGCCCTTCGAGCGCTACGAGCTGCAGACCCGGACTTTGGGCTGGGACCAGAAATGGATTTACTGCGAGCATCGCTTTGTGCTCGACAAGCGCGTCTGCGCCCTGGTGCTGGTGCGTTACCTGTTCGTCAGCCGCGAAGGCCCGGTGCCGCCGTCCAGGGCCATGGCCCTGAGCGGCGAGGAGCTGCAGACGCCCACCCTGCCCGACTATCTGATCCGCTGGAGCGAGAATCAGGATCGCATCAGCCAGCGCCTCAAGGCCGAAGCGCAGTCGCGCGCCTGATTCCAGAATTTCTTTTCAACGGGAAGCTTATCCGTGACTACCGCCGCACCTTATCCGCATCTGCTCCAGCCCCTGGATCTGGGTTTCACCACGCTGCGCAACCGCGTGCTGATGGGCTCCATGCACACCGGCCTCGAAGACCGGCGCAAGAACTTCCCGCGTCTGGCGGCTTATTTCGCCGAGCGTGCTCGCGGCGGCGTGGGCCTGATCGTCACCGGCGGTTTCGCGCCGAACATCGAAGGCTGGCTGTTTCCCTTCGCCTCCAAGCTGTCCACGCATTCGGCGGCGCAGGCGCATCGTCTGGTGACGGATGCGGTGCATGGCGAAGGCGGCAAGATCGCGCTGCAGATCCTGCACGCCGGCCGCTACGGCTATTCGCCGCTGTCGGTCTCGGCCTCGCGCATCAAGTCCCCCATCACGCCCACCACCCCGCGCGAGCTTTCCGCGCGCGGCATCGAACGCCAGATCCGCGCCTACGTGCGCTGCGCGCAGCTGGCGCGCGAAGGCGGCTACGACGGCGTGGAGGTGATGGGCTCGGAAGGCTACTTCATCAACCAGTTCCTGGCCTCGCACACCAACAAGCGCCAGGACCAGTGGGGCGGCAGCTTTGAAAACCGCATGCGCCTGCCGGTGGAAATCGTCTCGCGCATCCGCGAGGCGGTGGGCCGCGACTTCATCATCGTCTACCGCCTCTCGCTGCTGGACTTCGTGCCCGACGGCCAGAACTGGGAGGAGATCGTGCGGCTGGCACGCGCCATCGAAAAGGCCGGCGCCACCATCCTCAACAGCGGCATCGGCTGGCACGAGGCGCGCATCCCCACCATCGCCACCTCGGTGCCGCGCGGCGCGTTTGCCTGGATCACGCAGAAGCTGAAAAGCGAGGTGCGGATTCCGGTCTGCACCACCAACCGCATCAATGATCCGGCGGTGGCTGAAAACATCCTCGCGCAGGGCCAGGCCGATATGGTGTCGATGGCGCGGCCGCTGCTGGCCGATCCGGAGTTCGTGCTCAAGGCCGCGCAGAACCGCGCCGACGAGATCAACACCTGCATCGCCTGCAATCAGGCCTGCCTGGATCATGCCTTCCAGGCCAAGACCGCGAGCTGCCTGGTCAATCCGCGCGCCTGCCATGAAACCGAACTGGTCTATGCCCCGGCGACGCAGAAAAAGCGCATCGCCGTAGTCGGCGCCGGGCCGGCGGGTCTGTCCGCCGCCACCGTGCTGGCCGAGCGCGGTCATGCCGTGGACCTGTACGACGGCGCCGCCGAAATCGGCGGACAGTTCAACATCGCCAAGCAGATTCCCGGCAAGGAAGAGTTTCACGAAACCCTGCGCTACTTCCGCCGCAAGCTGCAGCTCAGCGGCGTGCAGCTGCAGCTGAACACGCGCGTGCGCGCGGAGCAGCTGATTGCGGCGAAGTACGATGAGGTGATTCTCGCCACCGGCGTGACGCCACGCGCCACGCGCATTCCCGGTCAGGCCGAGCAGGAACAGGCCGGCAAGGTGCTCAGCTACATCGACCTGCTGCTGCACAAGAAGCCCGTGGGCCGGCGCGTGGCGGTGATCGGTGCCGGCGGCATCGGCTTCGACGTCAGCGAATACCTGGTGCAGGACGGTCACTCGCCGAGCCTGGATCTGGCCGCCTGGAACCGCGAATGGGGCGTCACCGATCCGCAGACCGCGCGCGGGGGTTTGACGCGTCCGCAGATCGAGCCGCCGGCACGCGAGGTGATTCTGCTGCAGCGCAAGGCCGAGAGCCTGGGCAAGCGCCTGGGCAAGACCACCGGCTGGATTCACCGCGCGACGCTGAAGATGAAGAAGGTGGAGATGATCGGCGGCGTCAACTACGAGGCCATCGACGCGCGCGGCCTCCTGATCAGCTACGGCGAGAAGCGCGAGAAGGCCACGCTGCTGGAAGTGGACAACATCGTGATCTGCGCCGGCCAGGAACCGCTGCGCGAGCTGCAGGCACCGCTGCAGGCCGCCGGCGTCAGCACGCATCTGATCGGCGGCGCCGACGTGGCCGCCGAACTCGATGCCAAGCGTGCGATCAACCAGGGCGCCAGGCTGGTGGCGCGCTTGTGAGCCGCCGGACCGGCGCCGTGGCAGCCGCTTTCATCCGACATTCACAGAAGCTGCCGCATCCTCCTGCCTTTGTGCGGTTCTCCATCACAGGTGCAGAGACATGGTCGCTGATATCAACGCCAGGACGATTCGCGGCGCCCTCGCCGCCGGCACGCTGCTCGCCCTGAGCGCCTGTTTCACACCGCAGCCGCTGCGCGGCGATTTCGCGCCGCTGCGGCCCGATCAGGTGCAGGCCGGCGGCAACACCACGGTGCCGGTGCGCTGGGGCGGCACCCTGCTCTCGCTCAGCAATGAGCAGGGTCTCAGCTGTGTGGAGGTGCTGGCGCGGCCACTGGACAGCACCGGCAAGCCGCAGCCGGTCCAGCAGGACTACGGCCGCTTCCTGGCCTGCCAGCCCGGCTATCTGGATCCGCAGCGCTATGCCACCGGCCGGGTGCTGACCGTGATCGGTTACGCCATCGGCCTGCAGCCGGCCCAGGCCGGGGCGAGCACCACGCGCCATGCCAGGCTCAAGGCCGAGCAGTTCTATCTCTGGCAGAGCCGTGGCGACGAGGGCGTCGTGTATCTGAGCGACCCTTACTTCTCGGCACAGCAGTATCCGCAGCCTTATTACGCGGCGCCCGAGGCGCAAGGCCAGGCCGCCGCCCTGCGTAAAACCCCGACAACGGCGGCCCCGTAGCGGCCGCAAAAGCGTTCGCGAATCCGCTGCGGGCCTGATCCAGATCAAGCCCGCCGCGGCCCTGCCGCCCTGCGGCAGCACCATGCCGACAAGTGGGTCCGCAGGCGCAGGCACTCTCGCTAAGCTGCAAGTGCGTCGGAACATCTTGTGAAAGTCCCGGCGTACCCACTTGCATACCGATGGAAACCGCACATGAGCTTCATCAACTGGTCATCCGATATGTCCGTCAGCAGCCAGCAGATGGACAAGCAGCATCAGCGTCTGATCGACATCATCAACCGCTACCACGATGCGCTGGAAGCCGGCGTACCCCATGCGCAGCTGATGACGATTTTCAAGGAAGTGATCAGCTACGCCGTCGAGCACTTCCGCGATGAAGAGCGCGAGATGGAGCAGCACCAGTACCCCAATCTGCAGCGCCATCGCCTGATTCACCAGAACCTCACCCAGCGCATCGGCGAGTTCGTCAGTGCCATGGACAAGCAGCAGCCCGGGGTGGAGCGGGAAATCCAGTTCTTCCTGAAGAGCTGGCTGACCGCGCACATCATGGGCATCGACAAGCAGTACGCGCCCTATATGGTGAAGGCCGTCACAGCCTGAGCCCGACGGGCCACCGCGAAGGCTACAGACGGGCTCAGCGCCGACCGCTAAACAAAGGACCCTGACCCCGTTTTACCGCCGAGGACCGGCCGGTATGAGCCTTCTAGTATGGACCCCCAGCCTGACGGTCGGACACGCCGTCATGGACGAGCAGCACCGGCGCCTGTTTGCGGCGGCGCAGGCCTACGATCAGGCGCTGGATGAGCTGCAGGCCTTCTCGCATCTGCGCCAACGCTTCGATGAGGTGGCCTGCCTCGCGCTGCATCATTTCCGTGACGAAGAGCTGCTGATGCGTCAGGTCGGCTACCCCGACTTCACGCGGCATCACGCCATCCACGAACACCTGGTGGATCGCTTCGCCGAACTCAGCAGCGCCTTTCAGCGCGACCGGCCGCAGGTCGAGGACGAGGTCCGCCGTTTCCTGTGCCGCCTGTGTGGCGCACACATTCAGATCGACAAGCAGTACACCCACTGCGTGCGACGCTCCGTCAGCCGCTGGCAACAAAAAAACAAGGCGCCTTCCGGCGCCTTGTCTGACTTCCCCAACCAGCCTTCAATCGAACACGAAGCTTTCGATCGGCAGCTTGGTGAGCGTCTTGCTCGGCTTGACCATGGACGACGCATGGCCCTTGGCACGCGGCAGCAGATGGTCGAAGTAAAAGCGGGCAGTGGCCAGCTTGGCCTTGTAGAACTCCGGCTTCTCGCTTCCGCCGTTGCCGATCTTCTCCGAAGCGATGGCAGCCTGCAGCGCCCAGAAGTAGGCCATCATCACGTAGCCCGAATACATCAGAAAATGATGTGAGGCGGCGCTGACCGAGTCACGATCCTTGCGCGCGGTGAGCATCAGGCGCATGGTCAGCAGGTTCCACTCGGCCGCGTACTTGGCCAGCACCGTGGCATAACGGCGCATGCGCGGATTGCGCATGTTGTCCACGCTGAACTTGGCGATCACCGCCGTGAACTCACGCACCGCCTTGCCGCGGGTCATGATCAGCACCTTGCGGCCCAGCAGATCCAGGGCCTGCACACCGGTGGTGCCTTCATAGAGCGTGGCGATGCGCGCGTCGCGCGCGATCTGCTCCATGCCATGTTCCTTGATGTAGCCGTGGCCGCCGAACACTTGGATGCCCTGGTTGGCCGCTTCCAGACCCAGCTCGGTGAGAAAGCCCTTCAGGATCGGCGTGAAGAAGCCGAGCTTGTCGTCCCAGTACTTGTACTTCTTCTGGTCGCCTTCGACGATGCCATTGGTCATGTGGTCGGCGAGCTGCGCGGCGTAGTAGATCATCGCGCGGCCGCCTTCGGCGATGGCCTTCTGCGTGAGCAGCATGCGGCGCACATCGGCGTGATAGATGATGGCGTCGGCGACCTTGTCCGGCTCCTTCTTGCCGGACAGCGCGCGCATCGAGCGGCGCTCCTTGGCATAGGCCAGCGCGCCCTGGAAGGACAGCTCGGCGTGGCAGATGCCCTGGATGGCGGTGCCGATGCGCGCGGTGTTCATGAAGGTGAACATCGCTTCCAGACCCTTGTTGGCCTCGCCGATCATCCAGCCCTGCGCGTTCTCGAAATTGAGCACGCAGGTGGCGGAGGCCTTGATGCCCATCTTGTGTTCCAGCGCCGAACAGACCACACCGTTGCGCGCGCCCAGCGAGCCGTCGGCGTTGGGGATGATCTTCGGCACGATGAACAGCGAGATGCCGCGCGTGCCCGGCGGTGCGTCGGGCAGACGCGCCAGCACGATGTGCACGATGTTCTCGGTGAGGTCGTGCTCACCGGCGGAGATGAAAATCTTGGTGCCGCTGACGCTGTAGCTGCCGTCGCCGCGCGGCTCGGCCTTGGTCTTGAGCTGGCCCAGGTCGGTGCCGCAATGCGGCTCGGTGAGGCACATGGTGCCGGACCAGCGCCCTTCGGTGAGCGGCGGCATGTAGATCGCCTTGTGCTCGGGCGTGGCGTACTGCATGAGGGTGTTCATGCAGCCCAGGGACAGGCCCGGATACATGGAGAACGACCAGTTGGCGGTGCCGATCATCTCGGACTTCACCAGGCCCAGCGACATGGGCATGCCCTGCCCGCCGAACTCGGTGGGATGCGAGAGCCCCTGCCAGCCGCCGGAGGCATACTGCTCGTAGGCCTCCTTGAAGCCCTTGGGCGTGCGCACCTCGCCGTTTTCCAGCTTGCAGCCTTCCTCGTCGCCGGACAGATTCAGCGGCGAGAGCACCTCTTCGGCCAGCTTGGCGCATTCTTCGAGAATGGCGCCGACGGTGTCCGGGTCCGCATCCTTGCCGTTGGGCAATTGCGCGTAGTGCGCCGGATAGTCGAAGACCTCATTGAGCAGAAAGCGCATATCGCGCAGGGGAGCCTTGTAAGCCGGCATGGCGATAACCTCGGTGGATCGTGTTTGCAGTGATGCGAATTGTGGCAGCGCAACATGGCGGCGGCATTGGCCTACATCGCAGTGCGCTACGGCTATAGAGTAAGTCCGGCGCCCGTTGCCGCCGCCGGCGGCTTACCGGGGTCCGGTTTGCCCCGACTGGCGGTGGTGGCGGTGATCGCGAAGGAGAAGGCAGCATGGCGTCCGCAGCTGGCAGCATCGCCGCCCGCATCGACTTGAACAGCCTGCCCGAGGAGGCGCTGCTCAAGCTGCGCCTGTGCAGCCTGCCGCTGCAGATCGAGGACAGCTGGCTGCAGGCGCGCGTGGCGCAGCTGCACCGCGAACTGGCGGCGCGCGAGATCCGCTTCGCGCCGCGCTGCTTTCTCGCCGACGAGTGGCTCACGCCGGAGAACGAACCGGAAATCGGCATCCCCTTCTACCTGGCGCATCCACGCCTGATCGAGCTGCAGAAGAAGATGCTGCTGGAGGCCGAGGGCGAAACCCCCGAGTGGTGCATGAAGCTGCTGCGCCACGAGGCCGGCCATGCCCTGAGCTACGCCTACGGCCTGCACCGCAAGCGCAGCTGGCAGCAGGTGTTCGGCCACTCCTCGCAGGCCTACGAGGAAACCTACCGCTTCCGTCCCTACAGCAAGGCCTTCGTGCGCCACCTGGATTACTACTACGCGCAGTACCACCCGGACGAGGATTTCTGCGAGACCTTCGCGGTGTGGCTGACGCCGGGTCTGGACTGGCGCAGGAAGTACCAGGGCTGGAAGGCCCTGGACAAGCTGCTGTTCGTGGACCGGCTGATGGCCAGCATCGCCGGCAAGGCGCCACAGAAAGCCCAGGGCCGGCAGTTCTGGAAGATCAGCAGCCTGCGCAGCACCCTGGGCAGCTACTACCGCAAGCGCCGCTACACCGAGGCCGAGGACTTCCCGGAATTCCACGACGCCAATCTGCGCCGCATGTTCGGCGCCGCCACGCCCGGCGCCAGCGGCGCGCGCGAGGTGGCGCGGCTGCTGCAGACACATCGCAAGTCCCTGCTGATCACGGTCAGCAGCTGGAGCGGCGAACGCCGCTACATGGTCAACGAGGTCTACAAGGCGATCCTGCAGCGCGCCCGCGCCCTGCAGCTGCTCACCGAAGACCCGGAGCCGGTGGCGGTGATGCAGCTCACTGCCTATCTCAGCAGCCTGATGATGAATTACCGCTACACCAACCGGCTGCGCGGGGAGGACTGATGGCGACACGCGTGCTGATGCTGTTCGATCTGCCCTATGCGGTGAAGCCCGGCTATGACTACGCGGAGGAATTCGCCAATCCCAACGGCAGCTACACCGAGGCCGATGTCTATCGCGCGCTGCTGGACAGCGGCTACGAGGTGCAGCGCCTGAGCCTGTTCGACGATGTGCGGCCGCTGATCGAGGTGGTGCGCGAGCAGCGGCCGGATGTGATCTTCAATCTCTGCGAGACCTTCCACAACATCACGCAGTGGGACAAGAACGTGGCGGCGCTGATCGAGCTGCTGGGCGTGCCCTGCACCGGTGCCGGCAGCGGCGCGCTGTTCCTGTGCAACGACAAGAGCCTGTGCAAGAAGATCCTGCGCTTCCACCGCGTGCGCACGCCGCGCTTCCACAGCTATTACCGCGGC
Organism: Solimonas aquatica; assembly: GCF_900111015.1. Classification (GTDB taxonomy): domain Bacteria; phylum Pseudomonadota; class Gammaproteobacteria; order Nevskiales; family Nevskiaceae; genus Solimonas; species Solimonas aquatica. The sequence goes on from NZ_FOFS01000006.1 coordinate 40,673, forward strand.
CAGAAGATCCGCCTGCCGAAAACCCTGAAGCTGCCCTGCATCGTCAAGCCGCTCACCGAGGAAGCCTCGCGCGGCATCTCGCAGGCTTCCGTGGTGGACGACGAGGCGGCACTGTGCGCGCGCGTGCAGATGATTCACGAGCGCATGAACCTGGACGCCATCGCCGAGGAATACGTCGAGGGCCGCGAGCTGTACATGAGCATCATCGGCGACAGGCTGCTGCGCCTGCTGCCGCCGCGCGAGCTGAGCTTCGGGCAGATGGCCGAGGACGAGCCGCGCATCGCCACCTACAAGGCCAAGTGGGACGAGGCCTATCGCAAGCGCTGGGGCATCCGCAATCACTTCGCCGAAGACCTGGACCCGGTGCTGGCGCAGCGCCTGCACGACACCTGCAAGCGCGCCTACCGCGCGCTCAATCTCAAGAGCTATGCGCGCTTCGATCTGCGCGTCACCGCCGCCGGGCAGGTCTACGTGATCGAGCCCAATGTGAACCCCTGCATCGCCCGCGACGACGAGCTGGCGCAATCGGCGGAGAAGGTCGGGATCGCCTATGCTTCCCTGATCCGCATGCTGGTCAATCAGGCCCTGCGCCGCAGCCAATGAACATGGACACTCTGCCCTTCCCCGTCGATGAACTGCGCAGCCGTGACGGCGCGCGCGTGCTGCTCAGCCGCCACGGCGCGCAGGTCTGCAGCTGGCGCGATGCCGCGGGCGTCGAGCGCCTGTACTGCTCGCCGCTGGCGCAGGCCGGCCCGGGTCAGGCGATCCGCGGCGGCGTGCCGGTGATCTTTCCGCAGTTCGCGGGTGAAGGCTCGCTGCCCAAGCACGGCTTTGCGCGCACCCAGGACTGGCAGCTGCTGGCCAGCACCGTGCTCGCCGACGGCAGCGCGCAGGCGCATTACCGCCTGAGCGACAGCCCCGCCACCCGCGCGATCTGGCCGCAGCGTTTCGATGCGCAGCTGGGCATCCGCTTCAAGGGGGGCGAGCTGCAGCTGAGCCTGAGCATCGACAACCTCGGCGGCACACCGTTTCAGTTCAGCTGCGCCCTGCACACCTATCTGCGCGTGCAGGACCTTTCCGGCCTGCGTCTGAGCGGACTGCAGCATCTGGCTTATCGCGACAGCGCCGATGGCCTGCGCCAGCGCTGGCAGCAGGAGGCCGAGCTGGCCATCGTCGGCGAGGTGGATCGCCTCTACTACGCCACGCCGCGTGAGCTGATCCTGCGCGACGGCGCCACGCATCTGAGCCTGCTGCAGGAAGGCTTCAACGACAGCGTGGTCTGGAACCCCGGCGCCGGCAAGGCCGCCGCGCTCCCGGACATGCCGCCCGACGACTGGCAGAAGATGCTCTGCGTGGAAGCCGCGCAGGTCGGCCAGCCGGTACAGCTGGCGCCCGGCGCGCGCTGGCAGGGCTCGCAGACGCTGCGGGTGCTGCGCTGAACCTCAGGCGTGAGAAAAAAGATCAGCCTTCGTCATTCCCGCGCGAGCGGGAATCCAGTGATCAGGTGCAGCACTCAGCGGATGGCGCCCACGGCATGCCCGCTTGCGCGGGCATGACACCGCGTTTCATCCGCACCGCGCTGCGCCGCCTCGGGCCTCACGCGCCTCAGAACGAGTAAGTGAAGCTCAGCGCCAGATTGTCGCGATCCCGCCGGGTGTTGGCGCTGCCGCCGCCGGTGAGCATCTGGTAGACGAGGCGGCCCGAGAGGCTTTCGCTGAACACCACATCGCTGCCCAGGTCCAGCTCCTTGCGGCCGGCGACGAAGTTCTGCATCGGCGAGATCGCAATGCCCTGCACGTCCCAGAAATAGGCCAGGGTCGGCTTGAAGTTCCAGCCGAAGGCCAGATCGTTGTACTCGCTGCGCACCGCGAAGCGCATGCCCCAGGCGAAATCGTCGGCGAAGTTCCGGGTCTGCTGATGCGGATTGAAGCGCCGCGCATCGGGCTGGCCATCCGGCGCACCGCTGCCGTCGGCACCGGGGCTGTAATGCGTGCGATTGGGCCCGGAACCTTCGAACTGCAGGTCCTTGAGCTTGGGCATGTCGTAGACCTGGGTGAAGCCGGCTTCGACGATGAAGATCAGCTGGTCGGCGCCGATGGGATTGCTGGACACGGCGCGGATCGCGGTCAGATCCAGCTGCCCGACCTTGAGGCGCTCGTAGCCGCGGATGTACTGGCGCGCCGCGATGCTGCCCAGCCCGCGATACGACTTGATGTAGCTGGGGAAGGCTATGTCGGCTGCGGGAAAGGTGGCGCCGAGCAGATTGGTCACATCGCCCAGGCCGCCGCTGCCCGAGGGCAGCAGATTGATCAGGCCGGCCAGGGCCTGCGGCGTGACCGAGAATTCCTGCTCCGGCAGCGCCGGCTGCAGGCCGCTGAAAATCACATCGGTGTAGTTGATCTGCACCGGCACGTTGTCGCGGTAGGCGAACTCGCCGGCCAGCGCCCAGTCGCCGATATTGGTGTTGAAGCTCAGGCCATAGAGGTGGATGTCTTTCGGGTAGTCGAGCACGATCTGCAGGGTGTCCAGCGGCAGCGGCTCGCCGCGCGCCTGGCCCGGCGCCGGCTTGGGCAGCGGCAGGCTGCCGTTGAAGCCGTTGCAGGCCAGATAGGCGTCGATGGTGTTGGTGGAGAAGCGCGCGCAGGAATCCTCGGTGGCGATGGCCCCGGCATACGGCAGGCGCGAGTGGTAGTTCAGGAAGTAGACCCCCAGCTCGGTGCCGTCGTTGAGCCAGTCGGCCAGATAACTCAGGCGCACCCCGTACTGCCCCTGGCTGGGCGCGCGGCGCTCATAGGCCTGGGCGCGCGCCGAGGAGCTGCTGATCAGGCCCAGCGGCCCGGCGAAGCGGCCGATGCCGTCCGGGTCCTCGGCAAACTGGCCCAGGCTGATCATCGCGTAGCGGCCGCCGCCGGCGATATCGCTGTCGGAGTAGAAGCTGCCCCGCGCATCCGGCTCGGTGCGCCGCCAGGCCAGCTGATAGAACAGCTCCGTTGAAAAGCCGTCGGCGAGGTCCATGGACAGCAGCGCCGCCGGCACCGGCTTGAACACATCGCCCAGCTCCACGCCCGGCATGTGCAGCAGATTGGCATTGGGCGCGTTGATCTCGGAAATGCTGTTGAGGGCGATGAAGGTGCTCTCGCCCCAGCGCACGGTCTGGCTGCCCACGGAAATCACGCCCTGCCGTTCGCCCAGCGTGAAGCTGTACTGCACGAAGGCGTCCAGCAGCTGCGCGCCCAGGGCATAACGGCGCTCGATGGAACCCGGCCGCTCGCTGCGCGCCGGCTGGTGGACATCGTAGGGATGCCGCTCGCGAAAGCCGGCATTGACCGGATCGTAATAAGCCACGCCGCGCAGGCGCAGGTTCCATTCGCCCCAGGAGAGGTTGAGATCGGAGATCAGCTTGCTGGTGGCGGCGACGATGTCGTACTGGCGGTAGTTCAGATCGCCGTCGTCGGCATTCACGCCGGAAAACGCGCCGCGCGCGTTCACCAGGCGCTGGTTGGCGCTGGGGTCGCCATTGAGGGAAAAGCAGTCGTCGGGCGCGCACAGATCGCGCTGCCCGGGCACGCTGAGTTTGCCTATCAGCGCATCGTCGATCTTCTCCAGGCGGATGGCGGCGCCGCTGCTGAAGCGGTTGTTGAAGCGCAGGTTCAGCTGGTCGAACTGCCACTCCCCCGCCAGCGCGGGCGTCACGAGCCCCGTGGCACTCAAGGCCACGAGAAAACCGGCCAGCCGCCCAACACCGTGCAGGCTACGCATCGTCTGGATCCCCCTCGCTGTGAACCGCTTTTGTAGTACGGACGGCGGCGAGGCTAGCAGCCGGATCCGGACGCAAACATTTGCCGGGGGTGACCGATGACTGTCATTTGGGCAAACTGTTGCCTGTAGCGGCACTACCGGAAGCGGTCAGACAAAAGGTCTAGGTGAATGCGCGACTCTGGTTATTTTCTCGAAATCATCCATCAGGGCATGGTCAAGGCCGGCCTGGACGTCAACGCCATCTACGAACGTCTGGGCTATAACGCCGAGGATCTGCCGCTGCGCGAGATGCGCACGCCGCACGAGCTGCAGGCGTATTTCTGGGAGACGGTGGAAGCCGTCACCGGCGACGCCGAGATCGGCCTGCACCTGTGCCCGCACCTGCCGGTCTTCCACGGCGAGGTGCTGGAGTACCTGATCTTCAGCAGCGCCACCCTGGGCGAAGGCCTGGAACGCGCGCTCAAGTATCTGCGCCTGCTCAGCGACGCCCTGAATGTGCGCATCCTGCGCGACGAGCAGGGCGCGCGCGCCCTGGTCAAGGGCACCGCTGCGGACGCGCCGCAGCTGCGCCACACCGAGATCGTGGTGGTCTACGAGCTGGTGCAGTTTTTGAAGAGCGTCACCGAAAACCAGTTCAAGCCGCTGCGCATCGCCCTGCGCTGCAGCCAGCGCGCCAGCGCCACCAGCTACGAGATGATTTTCGGCTGCCCGGTCAGCTTCGGTGCCGCCGAAAGCGAGATCTGGTGCGAACCGGCGATCCTCGATTACCGCTCGCCGCGCTGGGACCCGGACCTGCTGAAGCTGCACGAGGACCTGGCCGAGCGCCGCCTGTCCAAGCTGCGCCGGCACGATCTGATCGAGCGCATCCAGAAAATCTTCGCTCAGCGCCTGGAGCTGGATCAGCTCACCCTCGAAGACGTGGCCGCCGAGCTGGGCGTGCCCACGCGCCGCCTGCGCTTCGAACTGTCCCGCGCCGGCACCAGCTTCTCCGAGCTGCTGGCGGACTTCCGCTTCGCCCTGGCCAAGCGTCTGCTGGCCGGCACCGACGAGGCGATCGAAAACATCGTCTACCTCACCGGCTTCTCGGAGCCCAGCACTTTCTATCGCGCCTTCAAGCGCTGGTCGAGCATGACCCCGGTGCAGTACCGCGAGCTGCGCCGCAGCCGCCGCCGCGCGCCGCGTCCCCACGGCTGAGCCGCACTGACCCTGCCGCCAAGCCGCGCGTCCGTTCAGCCAAGGACCGCGGCGCGGCCGGCATCGCACAGTGCGCCCTGCCTGTCGCCATCGCGACGGCGGACCATATAAAGCTTGATACGGAGGGGAGCGGATCATGAAGGCGATGCGCAAGGCTGCGCTGGCGGCATTCGTGGCGCTGTGGGTGAGCGGCAGCGTTCAGGCCAGCGCCACGGCGGAAGAGGCGGCGCACCTGGGCAAGGACCTGACGCCAGTGGGCGCGATCCGCGCCGGCAATGCCGATGGCAGCATTCCGGAGTGGACCGGCGAGAAGAATTTCCCCGAGGACAGCAAGCACTACACGCGTGCGCAGCTGGAAGACCTGCGCAAGAACCGCCCCGACGAGCTGGAAGCCAAGTTCAAGGGCAGCATGGGCGCGGACTACCTCAAGCCGATCATCACCATCACGCCCGCCAACATGGCGCAGTACGAGGGCAAGCTCACGGAGGGCCACAAGGCCCTGCTGAAGAAGTACCCGACGTACAAGATGAACGTGTACAAGACGGTCCGTGACGCCTTCTACCCGGACGAGATCTACAAGGCCACGCTGGCCAATGCCACCGGCGCCAGCCTGCAGGACACCGACTCGGTGAAGAACGCCCGCCTGGGTTTCCCCTTCCCGATTCCGAAGTCCGGCGCCGAGGTGATCTGGAACCACAAGCTCAAGTACAAGGGTTCGGCCGCCAAGCGCTTCAACAACCAGGCCATCGTCAAACCCGACGGCAGCTTCGTGATCACCAAGATCGTCGAAGACGTGAAGTTCAAGTACGCCAATCTCAAGGAACCGGGCGACACCAACACCCAGAAGCTGCTCGCCTACTATCTCTCCACCGTGGTCTCGCCGCCGCGCGTCGCCGGCCAGATCACCCTGGTGCACGAGACCCTGGACCAGTCCACCGGCGGTCGTCTGGCCTGGATCTTCTCGCCGGGCCTGGCGCGCGTGAACCGCGCGCCGGACGTGGGCTACGACAATCCCGCGGTGGGCACCGACAACGAGCAGTACAACGACCAGATCGACGTCTTCAACGGCGCGCTGGATCGCTACACCTGGAAGCTGGTGGGCCGCAAGGAGCTGTACATCCCGTACAACTCGTACCAGATCAATTCGCCGAAGATCAAATACAAGGACATCCTGCAGGCGCATCACATCAATCAGGACCTGCCGCGCTACGAGCTGCATCGCGTGTGGGTGGTGGACGCCACGCTCAAGCCCGGCATGCGCCACAATTTCGCGCGCCGCACCTTCTACGTGGACGAAGACAGCTGGGCGATCGCGGCCGTGGACTGCTACGATGCGCGCGGCCAGTTGTGGAAGGTGCAGGAAGCGCATCTGCTGACGGTGCCCTTCATTCCCACCACCACCGGCATTCCGGAGCTGATCTACGATCTGCAGTCGACGCGTTACTTCGCCACCACGCTGGCCAACGAAGATTCGGTGACCGACTTCGAAGCCAGCTATCCGGATTCCTTCTTCGACCCCGCCAATCTCAAGCGCCTGGCGCGCAACAAATAGGCCGTTCGTCGTGAAGCTCGATTAAGTTTTGTTGTTGGGGGTGTACTCACTCGGCGGCCATCTGGCCGCCCTTTTTTTGTCAGCGACAAAGTCTGAAACGACACCGTCATCATGAGCAGTCAAGAACACCACGCCCTCAACCAGGTCCTGCGTGACAAGGCGCCCGAGGCCCTGCAGGCCCTGAGCCACAGCGAGCTGCAGACCCTGACGCAGGCCCTGCAGACGGCGCGACGCAATCAGCGCGCCCTGCTGCAGCGCGCGCTGGAAGACGCCTTGCAGCAGCTGCCTTCGCCGCTGCGCGCCGCGCTGAAGAAGCTGCTCGGCCTGTGATGCGGCTGCGCGAAGAACTGGCACGCCAGGCCGAGCAGCAGCGCCTGGCACGCCTGCTCAATCTGAGCGAGGCCGAGCTGGACTTTCTGCTGCGCCTGGATGCGCAGAGCCTGCGCCAGCTGCGCCAGCAGACCGAAACCATGCTGCACGACTCGGATCGCGAGCTTCTGCAGGCGCTGGCCAGCACCGCGCAGCGCCTGCCGGTCTCGCTGATCGCGCTGCTCGCGGAAAAATCCCTGGGCGCCCTGCTCTGCGCGCGCATCGCCGCGCTGCTGCCCAACAGCACGGCCAGCGCCGTGGCGCGCCGCCTGCCCAGCCCCTTGCTCGCCGAAGTCTGCGTGCTGCTCGATCCGCGCCGCCTGCGCGAGCTGGCCCCCGGCATTCCCGCGGCGCAGATCCTCGCGGTCTCGCTGGCGCTGGCGCAACGCCGCGAGTACGCGACCATGGCCTTGTTCGTCGACATGCTCGATGTCTCGATCCTGGCCGGCGTGATTCCGCAGCTGAGCGACGATGCTGCGCTGATCCGCATCGCCGCCTACGTCGAAGACCGTCAGCGCCTCAATGCCCTGATCGCGCTGCTGCCCGCGCCGCGGCGGGCCGGCATCATCGAAGCCGCACTGGCCGACAACGGCGCGCTGTGGCCGGCGGCGCTGTCATTGATCGGCGAGCTGGACGCACGCTGGCAACGCGAGTTCGGCGAGCTGGCGCTGCGCCGCGAGCCCGCACAACTGCTGGAGATGATCCGCATCAGTGACGAGGCCGGTCTGCTCGCACAGCTGATCGGCATCGGCACCGCCGCTGAAGACGAGGCGGCACTGCGCGGACTGCAGCAGGCGCTGGCACAGCTGGAACCGCTCGTGTTCAAGCGCCTGCTCGGCGCGACGCAGAATCAAGCGCCACCGGCGCCCTGAAACAGCGCTCTGCCTGACACGGTCCGCCACCGTGCTCTTATGCCGTCCGGCGCTGAGAAAAGCATTCGAAATTCGTTCATGACGGCTATGGCCTGCACTTAGAGTGTCGTCACTGCGGCGCCTGGATCGCTGCCGCGAATCGACTTTCATGCGAGGACACTCATGCCGCATCCACTCAGCGCTTCGCTCGCCGCGCCGGCGCCCGAGGCTGTCGCCAATGCCAGCGACCCCCTGCATCCGCTCCTGCAGAAGGCGCGCGCCAGCGCCGCCGCGCAGGGGCTCGCGCACGCCGGCGGCGTGGCGCCGCGCGAGGCCTGGCAGCTGGTGCAGGAAGGCGCGGCCCTGCTGATCGATGTGCGCAGCGGCGAGGAACGCAAGTTCGTCGGCCAGGTGCCCGGCTCGCTGCATGTGGCCTGGGCCAGCGGCACCGCGCTGACGCGCAATCCGCGTTTCGCGCGCGAGCTGGAAGCCAAGGCACGCAAGGATCAGCCCCTGCTGCTGCTGTGCCGCAGCGGCAAGCGTTCGGTGCTCGCGGCCGAAGCCGCGGCCAAGGCCGGCTTCACGCAGGCCTACAACGTGCTCGAAGGCTTCGAGGGCGAACTGGACGCGCTGCAGCAGCGTGGCCGTCAGGACGGCTGGCGTTACCACGGCCTGCCCTGGATCCAGGACTAAAAGACCGGCATCCCGGGGGAACATGACAAATGAGCTTGCAGGAACGCTGGGATCTCGGCGGCATCGTCGCCGAGCTGCGCAAGACGCGCGAGCGCTGGCGCGAAGGACGCCATCGCGATCCGATCGGACGCGAGTTTCCCTCGCGTGAAGTAGTCGGGGAAGTGCTGCGGCTGCTGCGCGGCGCGCTGTTTCCGCTGCGTCTGGGGCCGGCCGATCTGAAGCGCGAGGGCGAGGATTTCTTCGTCGGCCACGCGCTGGATACCGGACTGAACCTGCTGCTGTCACAGATCGATCTGGAGCTGCGCTGCCGCCAGCGCGAACACGACACCGAGGTCAGCAGCGCGGTGATCACGCGCGAGGCCGGCAACATCGCGGTGCGCTTCGCGCATCTGCTGCCCAGATTGCGCGCGGTGCTGGACACCGATGTCGAGGCCGCATTCTCCGGCGATCCGGCGGCGCGCAGCGTCGACGAGGTGCTGCTCTGCTATCCGGGCATCATCGCGCTGATTCATCACCGCATCGCGCATGAGCTCTACAACCTCGGCGTGCCCCTGATCGCGCGCATCGTCGCCGAGCAGGCGCATGGCGAAACCGGCATCGACATCCATCCCGGCGCGCAGATCGGTTCGCACTGCTTCATCGATCACGGCACTGGCGTGGTGATCGGCGAGACCGCCGAGATCGGCGACCGCGTGCGCATCTACCAGGCGGTGACGCTGGGCGCCAAGCGCTTCGAGGTGGAAGACTCCGGCGCGCTGCGCAAGAACCAGCCGCGTCATCCCATCGTCGAGGACGACGTGGTGATATACGCCGGCGCCACCATTCTCGGCCGCATCACCATCGGCCGTGGCTCGGTGATCGGCGGCAATGTCTGGCTCACGCGCAGCGTGCCGCCCGGCAGCCAGATCACCCAGGCCCGCACCCAGCAAGAATCCGGCGACAGCTTATGAGCGAGCAGCTGCAACAACGTTTCGGTCTCACCGTCCGCCAGGCCCGCAAGCGCCAGGGCTGGTCGCAGGAGCGACTGGCCGAGGCCGCCGATCTCAACCGCAGCTATCTGGGCGAGATCGAACGCGGCGTGGTCTGTCCCTCGCTGTCCACCGGCGCCAAGCTCGCCGCGGCGCTGGAACTCAAGCTGTCACATCTGCTGCGCGACTGCGAAGAGGCCTGAGCGCCCGCGAGATCGCCTTGGTGGCGATCGCCTGTAGAGCCGGGCCTTAGATTCCCGGAATCTATCCTTATTCGTTTCACGCCCATCCTTGCCAAGGGGGATTCACATGGCACAAGAACCGGTGCAACTGGCCCTGGGCGACGCCGCTGCGCGTCAGCTTGCCAACGCCACCAAAACCGTCCCGCAGCTCTCCACCATCAGCCCGCGCTGGCTGACGCACCTGCTGCAGTGGCAGCCGGTGGAAGCCGGCATCTTCCGTCTCAACAAGGTGAAGAATCCGGAGAGCGTACGCATCGCCTGCACCAAGCGCGATGAATCCGAACTGCCGCAGACCTTCATCGATTACGAAGAACAGCCGCGCGAGTATTTCCTCAACGCGGTGTCCACGGTGCTGGACGTGCACACGCGCGTCTCCGATCTCTACAGCAGCCCGCATGATCAGATCAAGGAACAGCTGCGCCTGACCATCGAGCTGATCAAGGAGCAGCAGGAAAGCCAGCTGATCAACAACGAGGACTACGGCCTGCTGGCCAATGTCGCGGAGTCGCAGCGCATCTACCCGCTCACCGGCGCGCCCACGCCCGACGATCTCGACGAACTGCTGACCAAGGTCTGGAAGGAGCCCGCCTTCTTCCTCGCGCATCCGCTGGCGATCGCCGCCTTCGGCCGCGAGTGCACGCGACGCGGCGTGCCGCCGCCGACCGTGAGCCTGTTCGGTTCACAGTTCCTGACCTGGCGCGGCATTCCGCTGATTCCTTCCGACAAGGTGCCGGTGGCCGACGGCAAGACCAAGATCCTGCTGCTGCGCGTGGGCGACAAGCGCCAGGGCGTGATCGGTCTGTTCCAGCCCGGCCTGCCCGGCGAACAGAGCCCGGGCCTGTCGGTGCGCTTCATGGGCATCAACCGCAATGCCATCGCCTCTTATCTGATTTCCTTGTACTGCTCGCTGGCCGTGCTCAGCGACGATGCGCTGGCGGTGCTCGAAGACGTGGAAGTCGGCAAGTACCATGACTATCCCGACAGCTACAAGTGAAGCGCCCGCTGCGCCCGGCCTGCCGGATCTGGCGACGCTGAGCCGGCTCGCCAACGAGTTCTTCGGCAGTCTGCCCTCGACCGCCGCGCCGGGCGCATCGCTGCACGGGGTGAACACGCCACCGGCGCCGCCGTCCTTCGCCGCGCCGCTGGATGCACCGGCACTGGCCGAGCGCGCGCCTTCGCTGGCGCCTTCATCCACGGCCGGCAATGGCGTGCCCGATCACGCGCTGCAGGCTGCACCGGGCACGCAGCCGCGTCTGGGTGGCGTGGTCACGGGCGTGCCGCAGGCCTATGCGGCCGCGCTGCCCAGCGTGCCGGCGCCGGAGTCCGCCAGCATCGGCGGCGCGCAGCCGCCGTCCACGCCGTATTACTTCGTCGGCGAATCCAGCGCCTATCGCTCGCCGCCGGCCACCGGCGGCGAGAACCGCATCAGCGCGCAGCCTTATGCACTGCCCGGCCAGGCGAGTCTGGCGGCACTGCTCGCCGAACTCTCGCCACCGTCCAGCACCGTGCAGCCCGCGCAGCGCAGCACCGCGCCCTATTACTTCACCGAACACGCGCTGCCGCGCAGTCAGGGCGCAGTGCCCGCGCTGCCTGCCAGTCGCGCGCCTTTCGATGTACACGCGGTGCGTCGCGACTTTCCGATTCTGGCCGAGCGCGTCAACGGCCGGCCGCTGATCTGGCTGGACAATGCCGCCACCACGCAGAAGCCGCAGGCGGTGATCGACCGCCTGGCGCACTTCTACGCGCACGAGAATTCCAACATCCATCGTGCTGCGCATGAGCTGGCGGCGCGTGCCACCGACGCCTATGAAGCCGCGCGACAGAAGGTCGCGCGCTTTCTGGGCGCATCTTCGGTGGAGGAAATCATCTTCGTGCGCGGCGCCACCGAGGCCATCAATCTGGTGGCGCAGAGCTGGGGCCGTCAGCACATCGGCAAGGACGACGAAATCATCGTCAGCCATCTGGAGCATCACGCCAACATCGTGCCCTGGCAGATGCTGGCCGCCGAGAAAGGCGCGAAGCTGCGCGTGATTCCGGTGGACGACAGCGGCCAGATCCGCCTCGACGAATACCAGAAGCTGCTCAATGAACGCACCCGGCTGGTGGCGGTGACGCAGGTCTCCAACGCCCTGGGCACGGTGGTGCCGGTGCAGCAGGTGGTGGAGCTGGGCCATCGCGCCGGCGCCTGTGTGCTGATCGATGGCGCGCAGGCGGTCTCGCATCTGCGCGTGAACCTGCAGCAGCTGGGCGCGGACTTCTACGTGTTCTCCGGCCACAAGGTCTTCGGTCCCACCGGCATCGGCGTGGTCTACGGCAAGCGCGAGATCCTGGAAGCCACGCAGCCCTGGCAGGGCGGCGGCAACATGATTCAGGACGTGACGTTCGAAAAGACCGTCTATCACGGCGCGCCGGCGCGCTTCGAAGCCGGCACCGGCAATATCGCCGACGCCGTGGGTCTGGGCGCGGCCCTGGATTATCTGGAGCGCATCGGCCTGGAGAACGTGGCGCGCTACGAACACGATCTGCTGGCCTATGCCACGCAGGGCCTGCGCACGGTGCCGGGCCTGCATCTGATCGGCACCGCCGCCGACAAGACCAGTGTCGCGTCCTTCGTGCTCGACGGTTACAAGACCGAAGAGGTGGGCAAGCTGCTCAATCAGGACGGCATCGCGGTGCGCGCCGGCCATCATTGCGCGCAGCCCATCCTGCGGCGCTTCGGCGTTGAGGCCACGGTGCGTCCCTCGCTGGCCTTCTACAACACCTGCGAGGAAGTCGACGTGCTGATCGCGTCCCTGCACCGGCTCGCGGCAGCAGCCGGACGGCGGCGCTGATCCAGATCGTTACGATCTATCGCCATAACGTTTTTTTGCAGAGGGGACTGGTGTTGATGACCATCAATGTCCGAGACTCCGGTGGCCAGGGCCTGTTAACGCTATGGCGATCGCTGCGACGGAGGTCGTTTTGGCGCAGGGGAAGGCGGCAGACGCGCCGCTTGGTGATTCCAAGCAAGCGGCTGCCAACGCCGCCCTGCGCCAAAACGGCCCCGTCCCTTTCGGGTTGCGCCAGAAATCGCGCCATGCGGCGTTGCGAAACTTGGCTTTGGACCCACCAAAGCCTGCGTTTCGCGCCTTGCCTGGCGCGATTTCTGGCAGCAACGCAGCGATTGCCATAGCGTTAACAGGCCCTAGTGCAATCGCGCGATCCACAGGAGACATCGCTCATGACATCTTGGTATTCCGACAACTCCCGTTCCATCGGCCACACGCCCCTGGTGCGCATCAACCGCATCATCGACCCGGCGCGCGCCACCGTGCTGGCCAAGATCGAAGGCCGCAATCCCGCCTACTCGGTGAAATGCCGCCTGGGTGCGGCGATGATCTGGGACGCCGAGGACAAGGGGCTGCTCGGCCCCGGCAAGGAACTGGTGGAACCCACCAGCGGCAACACCGGCATCGCGCTGGCCTTCGTCGCTGCGGCGCGGCGCATTCCGCTGACGCTGACCATGCCCGAGACCATGAGCATCGAGCGCCGCAAGCTGCTGCTGGCTTATGGCGCCAAGCTGGTGCTCACCGAAGGCCCCAAGGGCATGAGCGGCGCGGTGGCCAAGGCCGAGGAGATCGCCGCTTCCGATCCGAAGTACGTGCTGCTGCAGCAGTTCAAGAATCCGGCCAATCCGGCGATCCACGAACGCACCACCGGCCCGGAAATCTGGGATGACACGCAGGGCCAGGTCGATGCCTTCATCTCCGGCGTGGGCACCGGCGGCACCATCACCGGCGTCACGCGCTATCTGAAGAACACGCGCGGCAAGCCGGTGTGGTCGGTGGCGGTGGAACCCGCCGCCAGTCCGGTGCTGACGCAGACGCGCGCGGGCGAGCCGCTCAAGCCGGCACCGCACAAGATCCAGGGCATCGGCGCCGGCTTCGTGCCGGGCGTGCTGGACCTGTCGCTGGTCGACGAGATCGCACAGGTGAGCAACGAGGAGGCCATCGAGTACGCACGCCGTCTGGCGCGCGAGGAAGGCATTCTCTCCGGCATTTCCAGCGGCGCCGCCATCGCCGTGGCGGACCGTCTCGCGCAGCGCGCGGAGTTTGCCGGCAAAACCATCGTCGTGGTGCTGCCGGACTCCGGCGAACGTTACTTGAGCTCGGTGCTGTTCGAAGGCCTGTTCAAGCCGGACGGCACCGCACTCTGAAAGTCCCACGTCACGGCGCGCGCGGCTGCGCGCCGGACACAAACTGGAGATGCACATGAGGAAGCTCGCCATCATCGGCGCCGGCTACTCCGGCACCTTGCTGGCTGCCAACATCCTGCGCCTGGGCGGCGGTGAGTCCTTTCACATCCAGCTCATCGACCAGGTGCCGCGCATGGGCCGGGGTCTGGCCTATCGCACCTGGGACGACAATCATCTGCTCAATGTGCCGGCCGGCAACATGAGCGCGTTTGCCGACGCGCCGGATGACTTCGTGCAGTTCTGTCACGCGGAAGACCCGGCGCTGGGCCCGGCCTCCTTCATCTCGCGTCGCCTGTATGGCGACTATCTGGAGGCGATCCTGCAGCGCGCGCTGCAGGCACACGGCTCCAGCCTGGAACTGGTGCCGCATGCGGCGGTGGCGGCGCATCGTCGCGAGACGGCGCCGGGCTGGCGCATCGAATTCGCCAACCGCGCCGCCGTCGAATGCGATCGCCTGGTGCTGTGCCTGGGTCATCAGGCGCCGCTGGACCCGCCGCCCGCTTCCTGGCTGCAGGACAGCGAGGCCTATATCCGCAATCCCTGGGACGCCGCCGCGCTCGATGCCATCGGCAGTGATGAGCGGGTGATGATCATCGGCAGCGGTCATACCGCCGTGGACATCGCCTTCTGGCTCAGCGGACACAATGATCAGCGCCGCATCCACATGGTCTCGCGTCGCGGCCTCTCGCCGCAGGGCCATCGCCCGCAGACGCGCGCGCGTCCGGACGCCGAGTTCCCCGCCTATCTGCGCGACTGTCCGCCCACCGCGCTGGCCTACAGCCGCGCCATCCGCCGTGAAGTGCGCGAACGCGCCGCCCAGCATCAGGACTGGCGCGACGTGATCGGCCAGCTGCGTCCGCACACCGCGAGCCTGTGGCAGCGCCTGCCGGTCGCCGAGCAGCGCCGCTTCCTGCGGCACCTGCTGCCGTACTGGGACATCCACCGCCATCGTCTGGCGCCGATCGCCCACGGCCGCTTCAGCCGCCTGCGCGAATCGGGACAGGTGCAGACCCTGGCCGGCCGCATCCTGTCCTATCAGCGTCAGCCGCAGGGTCTGCTCGTGCATCTTCTGGAGCGCGGCACACGCCGCCAGGTGCAGCTGGCGGTCGATCGCGTGATCAACTGCGCCGGCCCCAATTACGATCTGACCAAGGTGCAGACCCCGCTGCTGCAGCAGCTGCTGCGTGATGGCCACATCCAGCAGGACGCGCTGAAGATCGGACTGCAGGTGTCGGCGCAATATGAGGTCTGCAATCGCAGCGGCGAACCCAGTCCGGAGCTGTTCTACGTGGGACCGATGCTCAAGGCGCGTTACTGGGAAGCGATTGCCGCGCCGGAATTGCGGCAGCACACGCGCCGGCTCGCCGAGCTGCTGCTCGGCGGCCTGTAGCGCAGGACTTCAGCGATACTGCGAGAGCAGCGCCGCGCCCTGCGTCACCCAGCGCGTCTGGCTGCCGGCCTGTGCCAGCGCCTGCGCGCAGGAAGCGTAGCGATGCCGCAGGAAGTGTTCGGCATCGCGATGTTCCCAGACCAGCACACCGGTTTCGGCCGGCACGCACCAGGGCGCATCCAGCACTGCCGCCGGCTCGGCCACGGTTTCCAGCTGGGCTGACAGCAGCTCGCCGGGCAGCAGCGGACGCGGCAGTGGCGCGCTGATTTCAAACAGCAGTCGCCAGCCGAACCGGCCATTGTCCGCCGGCTGCTGTCCGCGCCAGGTAAGCGGCAAGGCCTGATCGTCCAGCAGCAGCTGCGCGCTGCGCAGGCGCTGCGCCTCGCGCGGCTGATCGCTGGCCACGGCCAGCCAGGCACGATCCGTCTCGGCGATGGCAAACAGCGCCTGCCCCGAAGCCACCACCTCGCCTTCACTCACCGTGGCCTCGTAGAGCAGCCCGCTCTGCGCGGCGCGGATCGGCATGCGCTGCGAGAGCGCGGCGTCCTCCAGCTCACGCCGCTTCTGCAAGGCTTCCAGTTCCAGCTCGGCCTGCTCGCGATAAACGTTTTCGTTGGTCACCAGTCCCGGCGCCGCCTCGCCCTGCACCCGCAGACGCTCGGCGTTGATGCGGGCGACCTGCAGCTTCTGCTCGATCTCCGCCAGCTGCGTGCGTCGCTGCGCCTGATCGCGCTGGCTGAGCAAGGGACGCAGCCAGGCCAGCAGCTCGCCGGCCTGCACGCGACGTCCCGGCTGCGGCCAGGCGCCGGCGGCTTCCAGGCGTCCGGCCTGCGGCGCGCGCAGCGCACCCGTGCTGGCCGGTGTCGCCAGCACTTCCGCCGCCCGCTGTTGCCGCAGCAAGCGGTCCTGCGTGGCCGGCTGCGTGCGGATGGCCAGCAGACGCTGCACGGACTTGGGCACCAGCAGCTGATCCGGCCCCAGCCAGCGCACCGCCGCGACGCCGGTGCCTGCCGCCGGCGCCGCGCCATGATCCTCACCTTCATGCGCCGCGCCCGGCAGCGCCAGCAGCAGCATCAGCAGCGGCAGCGCGCGTCTCATGGCCGCACCCGCGTCTGCAGCAGCGCGGCGTCGGTGACCACGCGGGCCTCGGGCGCACTGGCCGCCGCGATCTGCAGGCTGCCGGTTTCACGCTGCAGCACCACGACGCGCTGCGCGCGAAAGCGCTCCGGCGCCTCATGCAGCCAGATGTAATCCTGTCCGTCCTGATGAAACACGCTGCTCGAGGGCAGACGGTAACGACCCGCCGGCAGACGCGGCGTCAGCAGCAGCTGCGCCGACTCGCCGACAACCAGCGGTTCCGACGCCGGCAGCGCCTGCGGGCGATACCAGATCTGGGCATTGCGCGTGCGCGCATCAAAACCCTGCGCCACCAGATCCAACGACAGCAGCTGCCCGCGCGCATCCAGACCACGACCGGCCGCCTGCGCCTCGAAAGCCTGCATGTCGGGCTCGGCTTCCAGCAGCACGGCGTGCTCGGCGCTGAGTTCGAAGATCGCCTCGCCCGCCGCCACCACGCGGTTTTCACGCGCGCTGCTGCTGAGCAGATACGCCTGGTCCGGCGCGCGCAGCAGCAGCTCGCCGGACAGCGCCTGCGCCAGCTGCGCCTCGCGCGCCTGTGCGGCGCGATAGTCGAGCAGGATCTGCACCGACGGCGTGAGCAGGCGCACCTCCAGGTTCTCCGCCTCGTCGATCGAGTAGCGCTGGATCTGCAGCCTGCCCAGCGCCACGGCGCGCTTGGCCGCTTCCCACTCGGCTTCCAGATCGCGCCGCTCCGGATCGCTGAGCGTGGGCCGCAGGCGCGCCAGCAACTGCCCGGCCTGCACAGGGCTGCCCGCCACCGGAAAACCGCCGGGCGGCGCCAGCAGCAGACCGGGCTGATCGGCCATCAGGCGCAGGCGCTGCTGCGGGTCCGCCACCACGCGCGCCGGCCACAGCACCGGCCTCGCCGGCGTGTCGAGACGCTGTGTGCGCAGCCCCAGACGATGCTGCGCGGCCTTGTCCAGCACACGCGTCGCGTTTGCCGGCGCAGGCTCATGCGCCGGCAGTGCGGTACTCAGCAGCAGCCCCAGCAGGAACAGGACCGCGCGCAAGCTCAGGAACCCTGCGGCTTCACCGGTGCGGCCGGTGCGGCGGAAGGCGTGCTGATCACACCACCGGCCGGCGGCTCCTTGCCGTCCAGCAGCGCGACGATGCGCTCCAGGCCCCGCATCTGCGCCACCTGCTTGGGCGTGTAGCCGGCCTTGCTGGCCAGCGCCGGATCGGCGCCGTGCTTGAGCAGCACGCGCACCTGATCCTCGCGTCCCACCGCCGCCGCCAGATACAGCGCCGAGACGCCGCGATCATTGCGGCCGTTGACGTCGGCACCACGGTCGATCAGCAGGCTCAGCAGTTCTTCGTTGGCGCCGAAGTAGGCGGCGTGAATCAGCGGGGTCCAGCCGGCGTGATCGCCGAGATTGGGATTGGCACCCTTGTCGAGCAGGAAGCGGATGATCTCGATCTGGTTGTGATCCACCGCCGCAATCAGCGCGGTCTGATCCAGGGTGTCGAAACCATCGAGCTGCGCGCCGGCGGCGAGCTGCTTGCGCGTCTCGGCCAGATCGCCGCTGCGCGCCGCGTGCACGAAGAAGGTGGCGCGCTCTTCCGGCGAGAGCTGCAGCTGCGGCTCGGCGGCGGAAGCAGCGCCCGGCGTGGTCGGCGCCTGTGCGCAGGCAGCGAGCAGCGCCAGCGTGGCGGCAGCGCTCAGGCTCAGGGCGCGGTACAGGATCGGGGTACGCATCACTTGGCCGCCTTGTCGTTCTGCGCGCCGCCGGCGCCGGGTCCGGCCAGTCTGGCCTTGGCGGTGAGCCGTGCGGTGAGGTTCTCGATCTGCTGCTGCGCGGTCTTCTGCCGCAGCGCCTCGCGCGCGTTGTCGCTGAGCTCGTCGTAGCTTTCGGGCTTGCTCACCGGTCGCGGCCCTTCTTCCAGCTTGATCACATGCCAGCCGAAGCGCGTGCGCAGCGGCGTCTTGTTGTACTCGCCCTTCTTCAGCGCCACCACCGCGTCGCTGAAATGATGATCGACGAAGACATCCGGGCGGAACCAGCCCAGATCGCCGCCGTTGTTCTGGCCACCCGGATCGCGCGTGTTGCGCTTGGCCAGCTCGATGAAATCACCGCCCTTGCCCAGCTGCGCGATCACCGACGCGGCCTCATCGGCCGTGGGCAGCAGAATCTGGCGGATCTTGTATTCCTGGATCTTGCCGTTGGCGCGATTCCACTCGTACGCGCTGCGCAGGCTCGCCTCGGTGACCGGATTCTTCGCGAAGTAATCCTCCAGATAGGCACGCGCGAGAATCTCGCGGTTCTGGAAGGCCAGCAGATCGGCCACCGCCGGGGTCTTGTCCAGGCCGCTGCGACGCGCTTCCTGGGCCAGCACTTCCTCGGTGATCAGCTCGGTGCGGGCGGCGGCGCGGGCATCGGCACCGCTCAAGGCCTGACCGCTCTTTTCCTTCTCGAAACCCGCCGCCATCAGGCGGATGTGGTTTTCACTGATGATCTGGCCGTTGACGATCACGTCCGCCGCCAGGCCTTTGTCGGCGATGGCCTTGTCGGCCTTGGCATTGTCGGCGGCGGCTGCCGTCTGCGACAAACCTGCAAGGAGCGCCGCTGCCCCCAGCAGCGCCCACGATGTTTTGTTTACCACGCAAACTCTCCTAAGAATCAGAACGGCCTGTTTCATACCGTCGCCACCTCGATGGCCGCACGGAAAAGACAGATGCGCGAAAGCGGTCACCCGCGTTTCGCGCCCTGTTGTGCCGACTGCGCCCCACCGGCGGCAAGGCCGGTGAGGCGCAGCAGCAGGACTGCTTACAGATCGCCGTCGGGATTGAGCGGCGTGCTCGGGTAGTAACCCGGGCCGAACAGCGCGGCACCATCACGCTCGAAGATCGCGGCGTGCGGCTTGGCCGTGCCCTTCACACCACGCGCACCGGGCCAGAGCCAGGCATCGCGGGCAGCGCTGTCGAAGTCCACGCAAGGCGTGCCGAGCAACTCGTCGGTGAACGAGGTATCCAGCACGGTGGCGCCGGTCTTGCGGTCGAGCTTGCCGACGCAGATCGTGCGGTCACCGTCCGAACCGGTGCCAGGCAGCGGCACATGGTTCAGTTCCACGAAGTACTGGATGAAGGTGAAGCGCTCGGTGCCGGTCGCCGGCTGCTGGCCGACCACCGCATCACGCGGCAGGCCCAGGCCCGCGCCGTTGTCGATCGGCGTGAGATCCAGGTAACCACCCGCACCCGCCGGCGTCGGCTGATAACCGACGCGGTCGACCAGCACGAAGTGCGGACCGCCGTGGGTGTACAGGTTCTGCAGCGAGTTGAGGTTGCCGCTGCCCGGATCGCCGCCCACGCCGGAGGGTTCGCCGCCGGTCTTGGTCGCGTTCAGGAAGATGCCACCCAGATTGCCGGCCTCGACGGATTCGATGGTCTGCGCGAGACGGGCATACGGCACGCCCGGCTAGCTGACATTCGAAGACACCGTGGTGGCGGCGCCCACACCCGTCGGCCCGGTTTCAAACTGGCCGATCGCACCACGCACGCGCGGGCAGTCGTCCGCCTCGTTGTTGTGCTTGAGGATGTTGAACTTGCCGCTGATGCCGCCCGACAGGTCCGCACGCGTAGCCCGGGTGCCGAGCGTGGTGTTGAACTTGTTGGAGGCCGAAGGCGCAGGGAAGTCGCAGGCGATCGCCGTGGCCGGCGTGTCGGCATGACCCTTGGCGATCAGCGGACGCACGTCCAGGGTCAGCACACGACGGCTGTGCTCACGCGGATAGTCGCGGTCGAATTCCACGGCGCCGTTCGGATCGATCGAACCCGGGCTTTCGATGCCCGAGATCGGCACGATCAGGAAGCGGTCGTCATCGGTCAGGCTGAAGTACGAGACACCGGTGCAGGGACCGACGTCATACACCGCACGCCAGTACGGACCCTTGCCGCCGAACACGTTGTACTGATCGCCGGAGATGGTGATGTCCGGGCTGTAGAACACCGTGCCGCCGCACATCGCCGCCGCGAAGGCGCCGTCGTGGGGCACGTAGTTCGGACTGCCCTTCACCGCGCTCGACACCGACACGCCCGCCGCATTGGCGGCAATGCCGGCTGCGGTGATGGCCTTGTCGTAGCTCGGATCGCCCAGGTTCACCCAGCCCTTCTGGCCGACCACATGGTGCGACTGATGCGGCAGGCCGAAAGCCATCAGGCCCTCGTTCTCTTCGTGGAAGATCACCTGCTCATGACGCGGACCATCCGGCACCGCGCTCACCGAGCGGATGTAGGGATTGGAGCGATAGATGTCGGCCTTGGCCAGCGAGTCCTTGGTCTTGCCGTGCGTGTAGCTGCCGCTGGTCGGATAGACGCGCACCGAGCTGCCGAAGCTGGAACCGCAGACGCCCAGCGGGCCGGTGTTGATGGCCGTGCTCTGATTGCACAGACCGCGCAGCGCGCCGTTGATCGCCGCGCCGCCGATGCTGGCCGCCACCGCGTAGTCGGACTGCACCAGATACTTGCCGTCATAGGTCAGCGCCATGCCGTGCGGCAGGGCTTCCAGACCCACGTCCTTGTTGAACAGATAGAACACGCCCTGGTTGTAGGCGCGCTGCGCACGCGTATCCGGATAGCTGGTGTAAGCCGTGGGATTGCGCGGCTGATCGGCACGCACCACCGCCGAGTACTCGGTGATGCCCTTGTGACCCAGCAGCGGATTGTCGTCGGCACCCGCACCCAGTGCGCCCATCAGGCCGCCCTGCTCGATGCTGGTGAGCAGCGGCGCCACCGCCGGCACGGACGGCAGGCAGCTGCCGAGCAGCGTCGGCGCCTTGCGGTCCGGATCGATCTCGGTGACCGTACCGCCCGGGCCGTACACGTAGTTGCTCATGTAGGTGTACAGGATCTTGTGATCCTTGCCCTGCGACGGCATGACGATGAAGTCGTCGGTCAGCGAGGAGCGGCGCGGCTGCGTGCCGCAGACCGCGATATCGGCCTTGCCGATATTGCGCACGCTGGTGATGTCGAAGCGGAACACGTTCTTGCTGATCACGCCACCGGCGAAGGTGTACTTGCGTCCCGCCACCAGACCATCACCGCCACCGGCGATGTACGAGGTGTAGCTGAGCATGTGATGCGGATCGTTGTGCGAGTCCGAACCCAGCAGGCCGACGATGTTGCCCGCCACGTTGGAGGCCAGCACGTTGGGCAGCTCCGCCGTCCAGATCACGTTGCCGTAGGTCGTGGAGTTGGGTTCTGCGTCGAGCACCGCCAGGAAGTCCTGGCTGGTCTTGGTCGAGCAGACCGGCGTCGAACAACCGTCGGCACTCCACACCAGCAGCACCGAGCCGTTGGGAATGACATTGCCCGTGTACTTGTTGACCGCCGCCGGCGCACCGGCAACCGCGGCCCCGGCACCCGCCAGCGCACCGAGCGCCAGCGCGCCGGCTGCCGCGCGTCGCCAAGGCGAAGCACGGCACCCAACCGTTTCTTTCACTTTCTGTTCCATGAAACTCCCCATGTGTCGATGAATCCGGCGCGAGCGCCGGCCGTCAATCACACACACGCAAGACCCCCGTCTGCTTTGCGCCAACTTGTTATGCAATGCCACAGAGGACTGCGGTATCGATTGCGCGGCGGATCGTACACTCCCGGGTATGGTTCCCAGGCTGCGGCGCCTAGACTATTTGGCAACATGCATAGATACATTTTTGCAGAGGCAAATGATTCATGACGTTAGCTTGTGCAAGCGCTCACAGCCGACGACGAAGTGCTGTGCATATGAAGCAAAGCGTCGCTGGCGATCGCCATCAGTAAGCGTGCTGCCGCGCAGTCTCGCGCAGCAGGCGCTGCGTGGCGCCGGCGCCGAAGCGCAGATACAGCCAGGGCGTGAGGAAGCTGTCGAGCAGCGTGCTGCTGATCAGGCCGCCGAAAATCACCAGTGCCACCGGATGCAGGATTTCCTTGCCGGGCGCCTGCCCTGCGACGACCAGCGGCAACAGGGCCAGGGCCGCGATCAGCGCCGTCATCAGCACCGGCGTCAGCCGCTCGGCCGAACCACGCAGCACCTGCGCTGTTCCGAAAGACTCATCCCCGTGCAGCGCCAGATTGAGAAAGTGACTGAGCTTGAGAATGCCGTTGCGCGCGGCGATACCCGCCAGGGTGATGAAGCCGATCAGGCTCGCCACCGACAGCGGCGTGGCGCTGAGCTTGAGCGCCAGCACGCCACCGATCAGCGCCAGCGGCACATTGCCCAGCACGATCAGGCTCAGGGTCCAGGAGCGATAGCGGCCATAGAGCACCAGCAGCATCAGCGCCAGCGACAGCAGCGAGAGCAGGCCGATGCGCAGCTGCGCGGCCTGCTGCGCCTGCACCTGTCCTTCCACCTTCAGCGTGTAGCCTTGCGGCAGCGGCAGACGCGCCAGCCGCGCCTGCGCCTCGACGCTGGCCGCCGCGAAGCCGCTGTCCGCAGGATACGCCGTCACCACCAGCCGTCGACGCAGGTTCTCGCGCAGGATCTGATTGGCGCCGCTGTGCGTGCGGAACTCGGCGATCTGCGCCAGCGGCACCGGCCCGGCGGGCGCGTCGAGCAGCAGCGCCGGCAGCGCGCTGGCCTGCCGCGCTTCGGGCGGCAGGCGCAGCACCAGCTCATAGCGTCGCTCGCCTTCGATGATCTGCGACAGCGGCAGCCCCAGACTGAGCTGACTCAGGGTCTGCTGCACCGCCGGCGCCGCGAGGCCATATTGCGCGGCGCGGCGCGTGTCGACGTGGATGTCCAGCTGCGGCACTGCCTGCTGCGCCTCGATCTGCACCTCGGCCAGACCCGGCAGCGCCGCCAGCTGCGCGCGCACCTGCGCGGCCAGCGACTGCAGGACGTTCAGGTCTTCACCGAACAGCTTCACCACCAGCGGCGCGCGCACGCCGGAGAGCAGATGATCGAGCCGATGCGAAATCGGCTGGCCGATGGCGATGTTCGCCGGAAGCGCCGACAGCCGCTCACGGACCTGCGCCACCACCGCCTCGCGGCTGCGCCCGCCTTCGCGCAGGGCCAGATCCAGTTCAGCGTAATGCACGCCCTCGGCATGCTCATCGAGTTCGGCGCGGCCGGTGCGCCGGCCCACGTGCAGGACTTCCGGAATCTGCAGCAGCTGCGCTTCGGCCATGCGCCCCAGACGATCCGATTCCGCCAGCGAGATGCCGGGCTGCGCAATCAGATTCACGGTCAGCGTGCCCTCGTTGAACGGCGGCAGAAAGGTTCGCGGCAGCGTGAACGCGCAAGCGCTGGCCAGCAGCGCCAGCAGCAGCGTCGGCAGCAGCACCCGGCGCGGCTGCTGCAGAACCGCCTGCAGCGCGCGGCGATACGCCGCCTTGAGCGCCTGCAGCCAGCGCGGCTCCTGCGGTGTCTGCTGCTGATCGAGCAGCCATAGCGCCAGCACCGGGGCGGTGCTCACCGCCACCAGCAGGCTGGCGAGAATCGCGGCGATATAGGCCAGGCCCAGCGGCGCAAACAGACGCGCCTCGATGCCCTGCAGCGCGAACAGCGGCACGAACACCAGCACGATGATCAGGGTCGCGTACAGCACGCCGGAGCGCACCTCGATGGTGGCCTGCGCGATCAGTGCCATCACGCTCTGCTGTTCGCGGCGCTGTCGCAAGCGGCGCAGGATGTTCTCCACGCCCACCACCGCATCGTCCACCAGCTCGCCGACGGCGATGGCCAGACCGCCGAGGGTCATGGTGTCGATGGCAAAACCGAAGGCACGCAGCACCAGCAGCGCCGCCAGCAGCGACAGCGGAATCGCCGCCAGGCTCACCGCCGTGGCGCGCGCGCTGCGCAGAAAGACATAGAGCACCAGCAGCACCAGCAGGGCGCCGCCATAAAGGGCCTCGCGCACATTGTGCAGCGCGCGCGATATGAAGTCGGCCTGGCGGAACAGCTCGACGCGCTGCAGGCCCGCCGGCAGTCCGGCATCGAGTTCCCGCAGACGCGTCTGCAGATCCTGCGTGAGGCGCAGGCTGTCCACGCCGGGCTGCTTCTGGATGGAGAGAATCACCGCCGGCTGTGCATCCACACCGGCATCGCCGCGCTTGAGCCGCGCACCGACGCCCAGCTCCGCCACCTGCGACAGCCGCAGCGGCGCATTGCCGCGCCAGGCCACCGCCAGATCGCCGAGTTCTTCCAGCGAGAACGGCCGGCCGTGGCTGCGCAGCGCCAGCTCACGGCCGCCGCTGTCGGCGTAGCCGGCGCCGTAGTCGCGACCATAGCCGCGCGCCGCCTCGATCAGCTGCTGCAGGCTCAGCTCGTGCAGACGCAGACGCTGCGGATCGGGACGGATTTCGTACTGCCGCGATTCACCGCCGATCACCAGCACCTGCGCCACGCCGGGCACCGCCAGCAGCGCCGGACGCAGACGCCAGTCGGCGAGATCGCGCAGCTGCATGGCGTCGAGACTGCCGTCGCCGGCATGCAGGCCGATCAGCATCACCTCGCCCATCAGCGAGCTGAGCGGTCCGATGCGCGGCTGCGCGTTTTCCGGCAACTGCGCGCGCACCGTCTCCAGCCGCTCGGCCACCAGCTGACGGTTGCGATAGACATCGCTGCCCCAGGCGAATTCCGCGTAGATCACCGCCAGACCGGTGCTGGACACCGAGCGCACGCGCTCCACGTCGGGCAGCGCACTGAGCGCGGCTTCCACCGGCAGGCTCAGCTGCGACTCGGCGTCCTCGGCCGCCATGCCGGGTGCCTCCAGCTGCACGCTCACGGTCGGACGCGTGAGATCCGGCAACACGTCCACCGGCAGCGTGCGCACGCGATACAGGCCCAGCAGCAGCAACAGCGCGGAAGCCAGCAGCACCAGCAGACGATGGCGCAGACTCCAGTTGACGATGCCTTCGTAGATCAAGCGTGCGCTTCCCGACGGCGGCGCAGCCGCCACCGCAGAACCAGCAGCGCCAGCGGCAACAGCAGCAGCGCCAGCCATGCGGGCGGCGCGTGCGAGGCCGCCGGCGCCGCCTGGGTTTCGGCCGCGAGCACACCGTCGAGCTGCTCCTGCCAATGCTCGCCGCGCGCGATGATTTGCAGCGGCAAGGCCTCACGCGCCGGCAGCACACCCGGCGGCACGCGATACAGACCCTCGCCTGCCGGTGCCGCCTGCACGCTGCGCGCGCCGCTGCGCAACTGCAGGTTCAGGCCCGACAGCGGCGCATTGCTCTGATAGTCATCGGCATAGATCAGCAGGCCGGCGTCGCCATCGCGCAGCACGACCAGCTCCAGATGCGTGCCGCTCAGCGCCAGGCGCGGCGAGTCATCCGGTGGCGGCGGCATCGACTCTGCGGCCTGCGGCGGCACTTCCTGCGCCGGCTCGTGGACATGACCCTCATGCGCCGGCGCGCGCAAGGCCAGCGCCAACAGTGCGAGCAGCAGACCAGCCTGGGCTGCCTTCATGAATCTTCTCCGGGATCGGCAAAGCGCGGATCGTGCAGAAAGCGCTCGTCGGTGAGCGTGTCGAGAAACGCGCGCAGTGCGGCGCGGTCCGCCGCGTCGAGCTTCAGACCCTGGCGCAGCGCCGGGTCCAGCGTGGCGGAAGACACGATGCCTTCGGCGTAATGGGCCAGCACCGCGTCCAGGGTTTCGAAGCGACCATCGTGCATGTACGGCCCGCTCACCGCGATGTTGCGCAGCGAGGGCACGCGGAACAGGCCGCGATCCTCGGCGCGCTCGGTGATGTGTGCACGGCCCGGATCCCGGGGCTCGGCATCCAGGCCGTTGTTGCGGAAACTGTAGTCGCTGAACAGCGGCTCGCGATGGCAGCTGACGCATTGCGCGCGGAACACCGCCAGGCCGCGCTGCTCCTGCGCATTGAAACGCACACGGCCGGCCAGGTAGCGGTCATAAGGCGAATCCGCCGACTGCAGCGTGCCGACGAACTGGGTCAGCGCCAGCAGCACGTGCTGACCATCGATGCGCGGCGAGCCGAAGGCGGCGGCGAAGCGCGGCGGATAGCGCGGATCATCCTGCAGCTTGCGCACCACGCCCGCCAGGGTCTCGGCCATCTCCACCGGATTGCTGATGGGCCCCAGTGGCTGCACTTCCAGCGGATGCACGCCACCGTCCCACATGAAGCTCGGCTGCCAGGCCAGATTGAACAGCGCCGGGGCATTGCGCGTGCCCAGCGCATTGTTGACGCCATGGCTGAGGCGGTGCCCGGCGTTGGCAAAGGCCACGAACTGCTGATGGCAGTTGGCGCAGGCAATGCTGTCGTCGCGCGACAGCTTGGGCTCGTAGAACAGCGCGCGGCCCAGCTCGAAGCCGGCGCGGCTGAGCGGATTGCCGGAGAAATCGTAGACCGGTCGCGGCCAGCCCTCAGGCTGCTGCAGTCGCGGTGTGCCGTGCCGGCGCCAGCTGTCGGCAGCCAGCTGCGAAAACTGCGGCCAGCCCAGCGCCAGACCCAGCCCCACCAGCGTCAGGAACACAGCCAGCCATTTCATGAATCATGCGCGCGATGGCGAGGCTCGTTGTGGACATGATCGACATGGAACAGACCCGGCAGATTGTCGGACAGGGTCTTGCCCGCACTGCTGCCCATCACGGTATTGAGCTGCGCGATGCGGATCTCGTGCGTGCCACGGAACAGCTCGGCCAGATCCACGTACAGATGAATCTCGGGCTCGATGCGCTCGCTGACTTTCGCGACACTCGGCGCAAGCGGCAGATACACGCTGCGTGCGCGGTCCTGCGCATCGACGCTGCCCAGATGATAGGTCAGCGCATGGTCGTCCGCGCCGGACTGCGGCGAGTGGCCTTCGAGCTGCAGGAAGATGTAGCCGGACTTCCAGGTCCAGAACAGACCCTGGGCCGGATCGAGCGTACCGGACTGCACGCCGGCGTGATTGCGCGCCTCGTCCACCCCCACCAGGAATTCGATGCCATCGTAATCACCGGGCGGCACCGCTTCGATACGAAAGCGCAGCGAGGCCGGATCGGCCGCGTCCACCAGGTAATAGCCCTTGCTGGACTGCGCATCGACGGCCGGCACGAACCACTGGCCGTCGCGACGGTGCAGACGGAAGTTGCTCAGGTAATAGCGGAGCTTGTCGACGCTGAAACGCTCGCCCTGCGGCGTGGGATATTGCGCCTCGTGCAACTGCAGCGCCTGGCCATCCACCTGATGCGTGATCTCCAGCGCCACCGCGCCGACGGCCGTGGCCTGATGCCGGCCGCAAGCGGCCAGCATCACGGCCATCACGAGCCAAAGCACCCCCATGCGCGCTTTGCGCAGTCCCCAACTCATGAGCAACCCTACCCCGTATGCCTGCTTTTGCTATAGGCGGGGCATGCTAAGGCTTGCGCCTGCGACGACAAAGCAATTCTTGGGACTACCGTTATGCCATTTTGTTTGGGCCGGCAGCCCGGCACTCGCCGGGAATCAGGCAGCGGGCGGCGGCTCGGCTGCGCCCGCTGCCTTACCTCAGATCCGCATGAGGCCGCGCCCGCTGCGATCAGAAGTCATAGTGCAGCTCGGCGAAGGCGCTGCGCTGCGGGAAGGGATGGAACAGGAAATACTTCTCGTTGTTGAGATTGTCCACGCCCAAGGCCGCCGACCAGTGCTTGTCGAGCTGATAGCGCACGCGGGTGTCGAACACCGTGTAGCCTTCGAAGCCCTGATAGGTGTGCGTGACGATGTCGCTGCCGTCCACCGTGGCATACAGGCGCGTGGCGTAGCGGCCGGCCAGCGACAGCGTCCAGTCCTCGTCCGGCCGGTAGCTGAGCACACCGCTGGCACGCCACTTCGCCACATACGGCGTGCGACGCCCCACCGAGTGCGCGCCCGCCGTCGTCGGCACATAGCTGTCGTTTTCCAGGATTTCGGCATCGACATAGGTGGCGCTGCCGGTGAAAGACAGGCCGTCGAGGAACAAGCGATCCTTGCCCACTTCCACTTCCACGCCACGCTGCCGGGTCTTGTCCAGGTTCTGCACGAAGGAGGTGGTGACGGTGCTGCTGAGCTGGGCGTTCTGCGAGATCAGCAGGTCCTTGACCGTTTCCTGGAACAGCGTCACGCGCAGCAGCGCATCATGGTGCCGATAGATGGCACTGAACTCGCCGGCCCACACATCCTCCGGCTTGAGGTAAGGATTGGCCTGGGTGTAGGTCGAGCCGGTGGCGATGTTCTGATACAGCTCGCCGACCGTGGGGAAACGCAGGGCGCGACCCAGCGAAGCCTTCAGCTCCAGCGCCGGCAGACTCTGCCAGGCCAGCGTGGCCTTGGGCGAGACACCACGCTTGTCGAGCTCGGGCTGCTGGACCGGGAAGTAGGTGAAGCTCGAAGTCCCGCTGCGGTTGTTGTTGAAACCGTCGAACGCTTTCCATTTCTCGTAGCGGGCGCCGACGGTGGCGGTCCATGCCGGCGCGATGCGCCACTGCTCCTGCGCCCAGGCCGCCAGCGTACGCGTCTTGCCGCGCGAATCACTGAACAGCGCGCCCTTGCCGGCGCTGAACCAGTCGGGGCTGTCGTACAAGGGACTGGCCAGGTGGTACTGATCGGCATGCAGACCGGCGCTGAGGGTGTGCACGCTGGCCAGGCCCTGCGGGTGATAGCTGATCCGGGCGTCGGCCGTGCGCCAGCCGGTGTCGCCGGCGTCGGTGATGCGCCCGCTGCTGCTCTGATAATTGCTGCCGCTGCTGTTGCTGGGCGTCGAGGTCCGCGACAGATCCTTCACATAGTCGAAGTCACTGACCGCGAGCTGCCAGTCCAGGGTTTCGCTGCGATCCGTCAGGGACAGGCCCTGCGCCAGACGACGCTGATCCACGGTACCGTCGCTGTACAGCGCGGCGATGGTGTTGGCGCTGTAGCTGTTGCCATTGATCGTGACCTTGCCGCTGCTGCCACCGCTGTTGCCGATATAGCTTGCGCCGCTGGCATCCTGCAGATAAGTCTGCGGCCGCGTGGTGGCGGTGTTCTGCCAGTAGGCCAGGGTGTAGACCAGCTGCAGCGTGCTGCTGAAGTCGTAGCCGAGACGGGCCACGGCGCTGTCCTGCGTGGTATGCGTCAGATTGCCCGCGCCCAGCACCAGGATGTTGCCGCCGGTGCGGTTGCGGTCGGCATAGGCGCCGCTGATCACGGGATCGCCGCTGGCCGCAGTGGTCGTGGATTTGCCGATGGTCAGATAGGTGACCGGCTGGCTGTTGCTGTCCAGGTGATTGAAATCCAGACGCCAGAACCAGGCACCGCGACGATCCGCCAGATCCGCGCCCAGCTCGTAGGCCTTGTAATCGCTATCGCTGCCGTACTGCCTGAAAGGCTGGAACGAGCTGTTGAGGCGCAGGCTGCTCTCGAACGTCTCCGGCGTGCGCGTGGCGATCTCCACGACCGCGCCATAGGAATTGCCGGGATAGGCCGCCGCGTAGGGGCCATAGAGCACATCGACATGGTCGATGGCGCCGGGCGGCACCAGAAACCATTGCGGCGAACCATTGCCGTTGTTGTTGTTGACCAGGGTCGAGAGCAGCAGGCCATCGGCGTAGATCAGGCTGCGGGCGCTGGCATTGATACCGGTGGTGCGCGTCGCCACCGGTGCATTGGTGTCGCCGATGTAACGCTTGCGCACCAGCAGGCTGGGCAGATATTTCAGCGCATCCTCGGTGTTGCTCAGATTGACGGTCTGCTGCAGCTGCTCGGCCGAGACCGTCTGCACAATCGCCGGCGTCCTGGCCGGCGCCGGGCGCTGGCGCAGCGCCTCCACCACCACGGTTTGCTCATCCACTTCTGCTACTGCCAGCGGCTGCACGGCATCCGCTTCGGCCCTGGCGAGGGCGGGCAACAGAAGCGCACTGGAAAACAGCCCGGCGGCACGCCAGGCGATATGACGATAAGACATGAACCTTCCCCGATAGATCCGGCGCGCAGCCTCCTGGAGGCCGCACGCGCTTTTGCGTAGTTGAAACGGCAGGAAAAAAGAGAGCTCAGGGAAACTGTGGTGGCGCGCGGGACGGTGGACGCAGCCGTTTGCCGCGCGCATGCCGCGCCGGCAGGTCAAGACTGAACGAGGGGCCCCGCAGCGGAAGCAGCGTTGCAAACAGCGGCGCCTTGCCCGGCACGCCGGCCATGGCGCTGAACGCAAATGCGCAGTGCGAAAATCCGGACTGCGTCGACGTCAGATGATCCTTCTGTGCCGGTGAAGCGTTCTGCTCGCCACACAGAATCAGGCCGTAGGCATCGCTGCCGGCCTCGCGGCCGAGCATGTAGCCGGCCGGAATCAGCGCGCGCAGCAGCACGGCCGCGAGGGCCAGCCACAAAGCCAGACGCTGCGCGCGCAAGGGAATCAGCAAGGGCGGGTAACCTGACAGTGCACGCTCAGGAATGGGCGCCCCGGGCGCTCATCTGCCACCGAACCTTGTGGCCAGGGCAGAGCCCGGCCGCACAGGCCTTGCGCACGCTCCCCCCGATTCATGAGCCACCCTACCCCGTATGTCTGCTATTTCCGTCAGCGGCGGCATGCTAAGACTTGCCCCCGCCGCGACCAAGCAATTTCTGGCACTACTGTTATGTCATTTTGTTCGGGCCGGCCGCCTCGCCGCAGCCGGCTCCGGTTCAGTGCGGCTGCAGGCCCAGAAACGCGCGCAGCGGCGCATGCCGGCGCAGCAGATAGCGCTCGCTCAGATACACCAGCAGCAGGCTCGCGCCCATCAGCGGCAGCAGCAATCCGAGCAGCAGCACCAGCGCCAGCAGCCAGGTGACGAAGCGTGGCGGCGCACCGGCCGGCGGCGCACCCAGCTGCCCCTGCGGACGACGCGTCCACCACAGCTGCACGGCGCTGATGCACAGCGTGATCAGCCCCAGCGCGGTGAGCAGACCCAGCAGCTGATTGAACCAGCCGAACAGCTGCCCCTCATGCGCGGCGACGCCGGTGCCGATGATGCGGTCGAGCAGCTTGCGGTCGGCAAAGTTCTCGCGCTGCACGACGGCGCCGGTCTGTGCGTCCAGCAGCAGCCGCACCCGCTGCGGCCGGTTCTGCGTATCCGAGCGCGCGGTCCACCGCGGCTCGCGCGCGGTGGGCGGCGCGATCAGCACCGGCGGCGGCAGCTGCAGGGCGCTCACTGCCGGCAGCACACGATCCACGGCTGCGAGATCGACGGGCGGCTGCCCGCTCATGCTGCCGTGATGATGGCCGGCATGCTCGCCGCCTTCTTCCACACGGCGCTGGACCAGCTCGGCGGAATGGCCGGTGGTCCAGTCCTGCTGAATCGGCACGCTGGCCACGATCTGCCGCACCGCCTTGAGATTGCCGCCCCAGAACTTGGCCCAGGGCAGGCCGCTGAGCAGCAGGAACAGCGCGAATACCGAAACCCAGAAGCCGGTCACCGCGTGCAGATCGCGCCAGAACAGACGGCCATGGGCCAGGCGCGGATACAGCACGCCGCCCAGGCCCCGCTGCCCGCGCGGCCACCACAGCACCAGGCCGGTGATCACCAGCACGATGGCCCAGCAGGCCGCCAGCTCCACCAGCGCCGAACCGGCATCGCCCGCCAGCAGCTCGCCGTGCAGCAGGAACACCAGCCGCGTGAAGCGCTGGTCCTCGTCAACCCGCTTGAGTACCTGCAGGGTCTGCGGATGCACGTACACGCGGTACAGCGCGGTGTCGCGCCCCACCAGCACACGCACCGCCGACTGCGGCGTGGCCGGCAGCTCGTAGGCTTTCAGGCGCGCGCCGGGCACGGCGGCAAGCGCCGCCTCGATCTGCGCCTGGGCACTGGCGCGCGGTCCGTCGACGCGCAGCTGCTCGTAAGGCGCATCGATGCCTGCATCCAGCTGCGGCTTGAACAGATAGATGGCGCCGGTGAGCGACAGCCAGATCACGAAGGGAATGCAGAACAGTCCCGCGTAGAAATGCCAGCGCCAGATGGCCCGGTAATCGGGCCAGGCCGGCGCGGCGCGTACTGAGGTCGAAGTGCTCATGATCAGAATTTCCAGTTGAAGCCGCCGTAGACGGCGCGCGCGCCGCCGGCATAGATCGAGCCGGTGCTGGCGGCCAGGGCCGTGGCATCACGCTGCGCGCCGGTGCCCGAATCGATGCTGTCGGAAATGTTGGCGGCTGATCCCACATAAGTCTTGTCAAACAGGTTCTGCACCGCCAGATGCAAACCCAGGCGCGACCACAGTCCCTGCTCCGCTGCCGGCTGATAGTGCAGATTCAGGTTGTAGATCGTGTAGCCCGGCGCCTTGAGCAGATTGGCATTGTCCAGAAAAAAACTTTCCCGGTAATTGGCTTCGACATAAGCGCCCCAGCCCTTGAGCCAGCCGGCCGGCTGATCGTAGGCCAGACGGGCATTGAGATACTGCGGCTGCACGCCGGGAATCTTGTTCTTGTCGCGCGTGAACAGGCGCGACTGGCTGCCGGCGCTGAGCCGCTCCTGATAATCGCGGTACAGCTGATCATCATAGAGATAGGCCAGCGAGCTGCTCAGGCCCGGCAGCCGCTGCGGCAGCATCTGCCACTTCAGCGCCAGTTCCACACCGCGATGCTCGGAACGCGGCGCGTTGTAGGTGTAGCTCAGCAGATTGGCGCCGGGCGACTGCGAAACCAGCTCATTGCGGAAGAACTCATAGAAGCCGGTGAGCGCGGCGCTGAACGCGGCATTCGGCGTCCAGCTGGCGCCCAGATCGAAACCCAGATTGCGCTGGGCCTTGAGCCGGGTGTTGTTGCCGGCCACGCCCTCCGGCGTCACGAACAGATTGCTCACCTGCGGCGTGCCGTAGCCGCTGGCCGCGCGCGCATGCAGGCGCCAGGCGGCATCGGGCCGGTACTGCAGCGCCAGCTCCGGTGCGAGATTGAAGAAGCTGCGCTGCGCGGTGGTGATGCTGGTGGTCGGTGCGCCGCTGCTGGGGTAGCTGTACGCGGTATTGCGTCCCAGCAGCCTGGTGAACTCGCCCGCCAGTCCGCCCACCAGGCTCCATTGCGAGGCCAGCTGCAGTTCCTCGCGAAACTTCAGGCCCATGCTCTGCACGCGCGCCGGGCTGTACTGCGTCATGCCGCCCAGCGCGGCGTGGCCATCCGGACGCAGATTGAAGCTGTAGGCATTGCTGTTCTGATACTGATACCAGCCGCCGAGCGTGAGCTGCGAAGCGCGCTCCCACAGCAGGCCGCCGTGCGCCAGCTCGCCGGAGAAATTGAAGGACGGATAGTTGCCCAGACCGCCGGTGGCGCTGGTCGGCTGCTTGATGTCGCGGTTGTCGAACACCGCCTGCAGCCGCGCCTGGGTCTGCGCGTCGAAGTCATGCTCCCAGCGTGCACCGAGGATGGTGCGGCGGTCGTTGCGCAGCAGGCCGGCCTGCTGCGGGCTCCGAAGCACCTTGCTGCCGTTGAAGCCGTTCTCGAACAGGCTCACCGAGGCGCAGGCCGTGCCTTCCAGCGCGCCGCAGTGCTGCTGGTAGGGATTCTGCCGGTACTGGTTGAGCGACAGGCGGATGGACAGGCTTGCATCCATCTCGTTGTCGATGAACTTGAACACCACGCGGTCGCGCGGCGTGAGCTGGAAGCTGGCCAGGATGTTCGCGGTGTTGGTCAGATAGCCGGTGTGCGCGGTCTTGCTTTCGCCGCGGGCATTGCTGAAGAAGCCGCTGTACTCGTAGCGCTCACCCTGATCGCCTACGGTTGCATAGGCGTTCAAATAGTCATAGCTGCCCGCGTC
The DNA here is from genome assembly GCF_900111015.1 of Solimonas aquatica. Classification (GTDB taxonomy): domain Bacteria; phylum Pseudomonadota; class Gammaproteobacteria; order Nevskiales; family Nevskiaceae; genus Solimonas; species Solimonas aquatica. The sequence continues at coordinate 74,692 of NZ_FOFS01000006.1, forward strand.
CAGCGCCAGTTCGGCACCGCGCAGCTCGCGGCCCGGACGCGTGTAGAACAGCACCGCACCGCCGGTGGCGTAATTGCCGTAGCCCGCCGAGGACGGCCCCTGCACCACATCGATGCGCGAGTAGGCATGCGGATCGGTGAGATCGGTGCGCCCCAGGCCGTCGGGCTGCGTCACGGGAAAGCCGTCCTCGAACAGCTTGATGTTGCGCACGCCGAAGGTCTGGCGGTTGTTGGAGCCGCGCACCGAGAGCGACACATCGCGCGGGCCATTGCCCTGCACGAAGGTCACGCCCGGCGTCATCGCCAGTACCTCGGCGATGTTCAGTCCCGGCGCATGACGGAACTGCTCGCGCTCGACGCTGAGCGCGGTCTGTGCCACCGGCAGCGGCGCGGCGTGCGGGCGCTGCACCTGCACCAGCACGGTCTCCAGCTCCTCGTCGCTCACGGCGGCGGCGCTGCTTGCAGGCGCTGGCGCGGCCTGACGATCCAGTTCGCGCAGCTGGGCTTCGATTTCGGCTTTCTGCTTTTCCAGCGCCTCGCGGCGGGCGCCGGCATCGGCGCTTTGCTGCGCTTCGGCCAGCATGGGCGCCAGCACCAGCAGGGAGGACAGCAGGCTCAGGGTTTCACGCTTGGACAACATGGATGTTCCTTGATGACGGCGTCCGGGCGGCGTACGGCGCCACCACGGCTTTTTTGAAGACGCGTCAGGAACAGGCCGGGCTCGTCCGTTCGCACACGGACGCGGCCGGGGCTCGCGCGGTGGACATCGTGTCCACGGTCTGGGCGCGACCCCGAACCAGCTTCAGATGGCTGCTGTCCCTGGGGAAATCTGCGGCCACGCCGGACGTGCGCAGCAGAGCCGCGCGCGCCGTGAAGCGCTCACCGCAGGCAAACGCGGTTCAGGACAAGGCAGGAGGCGCGCGTGGTGGCGGTCGCAGATGATCGCCAAGCGCATGGGGAAACAGCGCGGCCGTGCTGTGCGGGTCTTCGCGGCGCAGCGTCGGCAGGAACAGCGGCAGCGCCGAGCCCGGCACGCTGGCCATGGCGCTGAGCGCGAAGGCACAGTGTGAAACGCCGCCCTGCGCATGCGTGACACTGTCCTTGAGCGAGGAGAAGGCGCTCTGCTCGCTGCACAGCACCAGTCCATAACTGCCGCTGCCGGCATCGCGGCCCAGCATGAAGCCGCCGGGAATCAGCGCGCGCAGCAGCATGGCCGACAGGGCCAGCCACAGGGCAAGACGATGCGCGCGCAGCGGAATCAGCACAGGAGGCAGAGATCAATACCGGGTCGGCGAAAGTGTAACAGGCTCCGAGCCGCCGCCGGAACGTGCGGCGGATGCCGACACGATCGCCGCCCGCGCTCCTGTAGGATGACGACCGGTCCGCTGCGGCTGGCGCTCGGCGACGGCACGCTTTTTTCTACCCCTGGCCTATGACAGAGATCACGCAGCTGCTGGATGAGCTTCGCGCCGGCGACGAGAACGCCCGCAACGAATTGTTCTCGGCGATCTACCCCACCCTGCAGCAGATCGCGCGGCAACGCCTCGGCCTGCAGCAGCACACCCTGCTCGATGCCCCGGCCCTGGTGCACGAGGCCTATCTGCGTCTGACGCAGCGCGCCGGCCTGCCGCCCAGCAACCGCGCCAGCTTCTTCGCCTACGCTTCCTCGGTGATGCGCAATGTGATCATCGACTACGTCCGGCAACGCCAGGCCGACAAGCGCGGCGGCGGCGTCACCGAGCTGACGCTGACCACGGCCGAGCCGGAGGCGCCGCTGGCCAATGCCGATATCGAATCGCTGAACTCGGCGCTGGAAGCGCTGGCGCGTATCGACGCCCGCGCCCACGGCATCGTCGAGATGCGTTTCTTCGGCGGACTCACCATCGAAGAGATCGCCGAGGTGCAGCAGCTCTCGGTCGCCACCGTCAAACGCGACTGGCTCAAGGCGCGCGGCTTTCTGCTGCACACCCTGGAAGGCGCTGGCTGAAGATGAGCGGCAGCTCGCCTCACACGCAGCTGTGGCGCGAAGCCTTTGCCCTCGTCGATCAGCTGCTGGAGCAGACGGCGGCTCAGCGCGAAAGCGAGCTGCAGCGGCTCGCAGGCAGCCGCCCCGGGCTGCACCAGCGCGTGCTGGAACTGCTGCAAGCCACCGAGCAGGAGCAGGCGCCGGGCTGGTTCGAACAAGGCCCCATCGCGCTGCTGCCGACGGACGCTGCACCCGGCGACTCGGCGCTGCGCCCCGCGCAGCTGCTGGGCGCTTACCGCCTGGAGCGTCCGCTCGGCCTCGGCGGCATGGGCGAGGTCTGGCTGGCGCGACGGGCCGACGGCCTGTTCGAAGCGCCGGTGGCGCTCAAGCTCCTGCACCTGCATCTGGCGGGCTCCACGGCGCGCGAGCGCTTCGTGCGTGAAGGACGGATTCTGGGTCAGCTCAGTCATCCCGGCATCGCGCGCCTGCTCGATGCCGGCGTGCTGCCGGGCGGGCAGCTGTATCTGGCGCTCGAATATGTGGAAGGCGAACGCCTGGATCAGTTCTGCGACGCACAGCGCCTGGACATCCGCGCGCGTCTGCAGCTGTATCTGCAGGTCTGCGAGGCGGTCGCGCATGCCCACGCGCATCTGGTGGTGCATCGCGATCTCAAGCCCGGCAATGTGCTGGTGGGCGCCGGCGCGCAGGTCAAGCTGCTGGATTTCGGCATCGCCACGCTGGTGCAGGACGATGAACAGCCCCCCTCCGAGCTGACGCGCATCGGCGGACGCGCGCTGACGCCGGAGTACGCGGCGCCCGAGCAGATCAATGGCCAGACCGTCACCGTCGCCACCGATGTCTACGCGCTGGGCGTGATGCTGTATGCGCTGCTGTGCGGCGAACGCCCTTACGGTGCGCCGGGTCAGTCGGCGGCGCAGCTGGAACGCGCGGCGCTGCAGGCGCAGGTGCCGCCGATGAGCCGCACCGCGCTGCATGGCGCGGATCAGGCCGCTGCGCTGCGCGCAGCACAACGCGCCAGCAGTCCGCAGCGCCTGCGCCGCAGCCTGCGCGGTGATCTCGACACCATCGTCGCCAAGGCGCTGAAGAAGAATCCGCAGGAACGCTACGCCAGCGTCGCGGCCCTCGCCGACGATCTGCGCCGCCATCTCGCCGACGAGCGCGTGCTGGCCACGCCCGACAGCCTGCTGTACCGCAGCCGCAAGTTCGTGCGTCGCCATCGCCTCGGCGTGGCGCTGGCGGCGGTGGTGCTGCTGCTCGGCGCCGCCGGTCTGAGCAGCACGCTGTGGCAGGCGCACAAGGCGGCGCTGGAGGCCAGCAAGGCCACCGCCGTGAAAAACTTCCTGCTGGGCATCTTCAACGCAAACGGCCTGGACAATCCGGACGGCGCCCAGGCAAGGCGGACCACCGCCGAGCAGCTGCTCGACATCGGCGCCCGGCAGATCCAGAACGGCTTGCAGGAAGCGCCGGAGGTGCGCGCGGAGCTGCTGGGCATCATCGCGGGCCTGTATGACGATCTCGATCTGAGCGAGCGTGCCGCCGATCTGTATGCCCGCCAGCTGGCGGTGCTGCGCCAGACCCTGGGCAGCGGCGCCGATGCACGGCTCGCCGCCGTGCAGATCGCGCTGGGCGGCGCGCAGGCGGAAGGCGCCCGCTATGGCGAGGCGGAGCGCACCCTGCGGGAGGCGCTGCGCATGCTCGATGTCCTGCGGGATCGCGACTCCAGCGCCCGCGCCCATGCCCTGGCCTGGCTGTCGCAGATCGCCTATCAGACCCGCCCCATCGCCGACCCCGCCGCCGAGCAGCAGGCTGGCGAATCGCTGCGCATCCTGCAAGACCATCATCCCGACGATGGCTTTCGCCTGACCGCGCTTCTGCAGCTGGCGCGCATCCAGCGCCGTCAGGGACATTTCGATCATTCCGAAGCGTATTTCCGCCAGGCGCTGGCGCTGCTGCAGACCCCGCCGTTCGCCAGCAGTCCAAGCGATCTGGCCAATGCCCGCATCGAATACGGCGAGATGCTGCGCAGCGCCCACCGCTGGGACGAGGCCGAGGCGCAGCTGCGCGAGGCCATGGCGCTCTACGCGCATCAGGTGGGAGAAGACCATGTGCGCTTCGCCGTGGCCCAGGAAGATCTCGGCGCGGTGCTCTACGACCGTGGCCGGCTCAGCGAGGCCAAGCCCCTGCTCGGCACCGCGCTGGCAACCTTGCGCAAGCTGCGCGGCGAGGATGATCTGGAATGGACGGTGGATGCGCGCATCTTCTACGCGCGCCTGCTGTTCGCACGCGGCGAGATCGATGCCGCCGGCGCGCTGCTGGATCAGAGCATCGCCTTCCTGCGCGCACAGGCGCCGGACAGCGTGTACCTGCCGATCGCCCTGCGCCAGCAGGCCGAGCGCCTCGCGACCCAGAAACAATGGCGGCTGGCCGAAGCCTGCATCGCCGAAGCCAGGCGCGGACTGGCGCGCTTCTACGGCCGCAGGCATGAGCGCTACGACGAGGCCTTGCTGACCCAGGCCGAGCTGCGCCTCGCGCAGGGTCGCCTGGACGAGGCGCAGTCGCTGTATGAAAGCCTGCAACAGGCGCCGCCGCCGGCGCCGGCCTGGCTGCCGGACCGCTGGCTGTACACACAGCTGGGCCTGGCCCGTGTCGCGCTGGCGCGTGGCGATGCGCAGCGCGCAGTGGCGCGCACACGCGAGGCGCTGACGCATCTGCTGGCCTCCGCACATCCGGAGCAAAGGCTGCGCCAGCAGGCGCAGCTGCAGCTCTGGCTGGGTCAGGCCCTGCTGCAGGCCGGCCGCGCCGACGAGGCCGTATCACCGCTGCGAGCGGCCGTGGCGCTGCGCGAAGCGATGGACGCCGCCGACAGTCCCTGGCTGGCGCAGGCGCGCGCCGCTCTGGCGCGCGCGCAGCGCGCCCGAGCGCAGCACTAGCGGCTCAGCGCGGACCGCTGCTGCCGGTGGACTTGCTCATCAGCTGCATGCCCGAGCCGCCGAGAATCTGATGCCGCAGGCCGGCCAGCTGCTCCTGCCAGTGCGTGCAGCAGCCTTCTCCGGCCGGCGGCCTGATGCGCTCCAGCAGCGCATAGCTCATCACCTTGGCCACCAGATCCTGCACGCGCGGTGAGGGGCCGGGCAGCGGCCAGCCGCGATGCAGCAGCTTGATCAGCTCCGCCAGCGGCACCGAGCCGCAGTAGTCATCGTACAGGCGCCCGGCCTGCTGGCTCAGGCCGTCCTTGAGTTCACCGCCGACGGTGACCGCCAGCTGATAGAGCCGCACCGCATCGACTGCGGCGCTGATCAGCTGCTGCTCCGGCAGCGAGGGCAGACGCTCCGCGAGCTGAGCCTCGCCTTCAGACCCATGGTGCGGCCGCGGCCAGCCCGGATACGTGGTGCCACAACCGGGAATGTCTTCAAAGGCCAGTGCGAGCTTGTAAATCGACATGGAGGGATCCCCTTGTTTGATCAGTGAACGAAAAAGCGGAACGAAGGCGCCACGGCCACCGCAGGGGCCTGGCTTTTTCATAAACGGAATTCGGCCTCGAAACGGCTCATGCCGCAGCGCGCATGCGCATCTGCGGACTCCGCGCAGCTTAGCAGCGTGCTGAAAAACGAAGCTTTTGGCGCGCTGTGCTTGGCACATGCAGGTGCCAGGGGCCATCCAGCACGCCAGCGCTGGATGGCCGGGAGCGCAGGAAAACCACGCTTTTGCGTAGCGAGCTGCTGGCGGAACGTGATGCCGCACACAGGCAATTTCTGTCGGCATGAGCCATTCGTCGCGTGCTTTGCGTTGAACAGATCAGCAAGCAGATGCAACACCGCCTTGCCAGGCCGCTGAGGCGGCACCGGCTGCGGGGCAGCTGCTGCGATCCGGCCGGCGACGGAAGTCCCGGCCCTCATCCGCAATTTCTTGGAGTGCATGTCATGAGCGCGAATTTGAGCAAGTCCCTGATCGTCCCCGAATACAAGAACGGCAAGGTCAGTGCCTACATCCCGGATCCGATGAGCGGCGCCGCGCAGGCGTATCCGAGCTATCAGATCGATGTGCAGGCCATCATCGACAGCCTGTTTCCCGGACAGGGGCGGATCGCCGCACCCAATGCCTGTGCCTTGCACGGCAACGATCTGTTCATCGCCTGCAGCTCGCCCAATGCACAGTGCGTGCTCAAGCTCGCCGACTATCTGCATCTGGGACGGGAAGCCAGCGCCAAGGCTTTCGTCTTCACCCTCGACGGCAACGACTACGTGGGCATGGCTTTCGATGCGGCGAATCTGCTCTACGTCGCCGAAGGCAATTTCGGCGACAACCAGATCGTCCAGTATTCGGGGACCGGTGGCGGCTATCCCGGGGCCGCCACCGCCGGGCAGGACAACTACAGCACGCGCATCGTGCTGGGCAATGCCGGCAAGACTTCCTACTTCGCCAATCTGGTCTTCGATGCGGCCGGCAATCTCTGGGCCTCCGATTACCAGAATCATCGCGTGGTGGTCTTCACCCCGACGGCGGCGGGCTGGCAATGGCGCGAGCTGAGCAATCTCAGTGGTCCGATTCCGGTCGCCAACAGCACCGCCGCCCTGTCGGCGCCCTCCGGCTTTCTGTTTGCGCAGCCCGAAGGCCTGGACTTCGATGCCGCTGGCAATCTCTGGGTGGCCAACAACAACGACGGCAGCGGCGGCGTGAAAAACGGCAAGACCTCGCTGGTCAGGCTCAGCCCCGCGCTGCAGGCCGCGCTCCTGAGTCAGGCGCCGGGCAGCAGCCATACGCCGCCGCTGGCATCCGCCAACAACAGCTTCTTCATCTATCAGCTGCCCAATCTCAACAACAACGCCGGCGCCCAGCCGCAGCTCGGCGGCCTGCAGATCGATCGTGCGCTCGGCCGCCTCTACGTCAACGAGGAAGCGGGACTCAATGGCCGCGCTTATGACATCGCCACGCTGGCCGGCATCGGCACCACCACGGCCGGCAATGACTTGAGCGTCACGTCCACCAATCCCGGCAACGGCGGTCTGGTGCTGGTGAGCAGCCATGCCGCCGTGCTGTACATCCGCGATGCGCCCGGCGACAGCGGCGCCGAACCCGATGTCAGCACCACGCGGCCCTGGGAAACCGGCGAGATCTGGCCGCGTCAGATCGCCGACGGTGGTCTGGTGCAACAGGATCTCGCCCCCGGCCAGCCGGCCGTGCTCTACGCGCGCGTCATCAATCGTGGCCTGACGCCCAGCGACGGTAGCGAGGTGCTGCGCAGCTACTGGGTGCGCGCCAGCACCGGGCTCGCCGTGCCGGGTAACTGGAACGGCGCCAGCCCGGGCAACGGCGGCATGATCAATGCGCAGGTGCCGATTCCGGTGATTGCCGCCGGCGGCAGCGCGCTGGTGCCGACCAACTGGCCCAATCCGCCGACGCCGGCATCCGCGGCCGACAGCGATACCCATTACTGCCTGCTGGCACACATCACCCAACCGGGCGCCGCTGCCTTCGCCGGCTTTCCCGGCAGCGATCTGATGAGCGATGTGCTGGCGCTGCGCAGCGTGGCCTGGCGCAATATCCACATCATCGCGCCCAACACCATTCAGAAGATGGGCCGCTTCCCGACCCTGGGCGTGGTGCGTGTGCAGAACACCAGCACGCGCGAGATCAGCACCCAGCTGGAATTCGAGATTCTGGACGGCCACCGCAGAGCGGCACGCCACGAAGGCGCGCAACTGCTGCTCGAACCGCATGGGCGCCTGCTCGAACAGCTGGCCGGGGCGCATCACGCGCTCGAAGCACCGTATCCCGGCATCTACCAGCTGCGCGATCCGAAGCGCGGCCTGCCGCAGCTGCGTCTGGCGCCGGGCGAGACACAAAGCCTGACCCTGAGCTATGTGCTGGAGAAAGCGGTGAAGGGCTTTGCGATCCGCGTCACGCAGTACGCCCTCGAGGGTGAGACGCGCACCATCATCGGCGGGCAGACCTTCGTGTTCGGCGAGGTGGCGGGATTCACCAGCCTGCCCGCCGTGCAGCCGGCAGCGGCCAGTCCGGTGATCGCGCCGTTTGATGCCTACACCTTGAGTTACCGCAGCGGTCATCCGACGCTGGCGGCGCGCATCTACTGCTGGAGCGGCGCCCGGCGCGTCGGCACCATCGACTTCCAGAACGAGGGCGCGCCCCTGCCTGCCAATTTTTACGACGGCGGCAATGGCGGCTGGGGCGTGTATCTCTTCCATCCTCTGTCGCGTTTCGAGGACGTGCTGCGCATCCTGGATTCGGAGCGGCCGCTGCATCTGTACTTCACGCCCGACACCCTGGACGCCGGCATCATCAGCAGCGCAGCGCAGGCGGTCGGCAGAAGCGTCTGAGCGGCGGCTAGAGTGCGGCGGATCGCGCGGCAGGGACGCCGCCCGATCTGCCGCCACTGTGCTTTGCTTCGCAGTCCGGCAAGCCGCGCCGGCGCGATGCTCCGCGCGGCTTCACCTTGGGGCGCGCCGCATGCGCAGAACCGGCAGACCGCAGACAGGCAAGGGCTACAGCTTGATCGAGCTGCTGGTCGGGCTCGCGCTGCTCAGCCTGCTCGCCAGTCTCGGCCTGCCCGCTTACACGCATCTGCTGCGCGAGCTGCGCAGCGACAGCGAGGCACAGCTGCTGCTCGGTCTGCTGCAGCTGGCGCGCGCCGAGGCCCTGCAGCGCAATCGCAACGTGCTGCTGTGCAAGGCCAGCGGCAGCGCGTGCAGCAGCAGCGGCGGCTGGGAACAAGGCCTGCTGATGTTCGTCGATGCCAATGGCAACAGCCGCTATGACGCCGCCGATGTGCTGCTGCGCGCCGAGCAGCCGCTGAGCCGGCGCAGCCAGATCAACGGCAATGGCGCGCTGGCCAGCCGCATCAGCCTCAATTCCCTGGGCCGCTGCAGCGTCGCCGGCACGCTCACGATTCTGCCCCTGGGCGCGGACGGCGAGCGTCGCGCCATCGTGCTGTCCACCACACGCAGTCCGCGCAGCTGCCAGCCCGACCGCGTGCCGAGCGATTGCCCATGACGCGCGCACAGGGCAGCAGCCTGATCGAGGTGCTGGTGGCCTTGAGTCTGCTCACGCTCGCGCTCACCGGCCTCGCGCCCCTGCTGCAGCACGCGGTGCAGCTGCGCCTGCACAGCGAGCGCCTGCTGCAGGCGCAGCTCATGCTGCAGACACTCGCCGAACAGATGCGCGGCAATGCTGCATTCGCAGCGCAGTACGCGCGCAGTCCCGGCGCCACGCCCACCGCCGGCAGCGACTGCCGCAGCGGCTTCTGCGATGGTCCTGCCCTGGCGCAGTGGCAGCTGGCGCAGGCCGCGGGCAGCCTGCCCCGCGCGCTGCTCGGCATCGCCTGTGTGGACTGCGGCGAAGCCGGCCGCTTGCGCCTGCAGCTGTACTGGGATCAGGCCGGCACGGCCGCGCCGCTGGACTGCGGCGCCGCCCAGTCCTCGCGCAGCTGTCTGCAGCTGCTGTGGACGCGATGAACGGGCGCCAGCGCGGCTACTCGCTGCTGGAAGTGCTCGCGGCGCTGAGCGCCGCCACGCTGCTGGGCCTGGCACTGACGCAGCTGCTGGTGCTGGAGCAGCGCCTCTGGCGCAGCCAGCAGGCCGGCGCAAGGCAACAGGACAATGCGCGCACGGCCCTGGAACTGCTGGCGCGCGCCATCCGCAGCGCCGACAGCTGGGGCGGCGTCGAGGCCGGCGCGATCCGCGTCGCGGCCAATCTGCATCCGGCCGGACGCAGCGGGGCCAAAGCCTGCACCGGTGACTGGATCGCCGATCCGCTCGATGCGGTGCATGGCTTCGACGGCGGTGCCGCGCCGCCCTTCGACTGCCTGAGCGGCAGTGACTATCGCCGCGACAGCGACATGCTCGCCCTCAAGAGCGTCGATGCCGATGGCCTGAGCACCACCCAACCCGGCGGCAACGCTGCCGGCATCTGGCTGCGCGTGGCTGCGGGGGGCGGCGCCTATCTGTTCGCCGCCGGCGACTGGAGTGCGGCACAGGCCGCGGTGCCGGCGCAGAACGCGGCGGATCACGGCGTCTATCAGCTGCCTTATCGCGTCGCGGTCTATGCGCTGCGCCCCTGCAGCGTGCAGAACAGCAGCGGCCAGTGCAGCAGCAAGGCCGACGGCGGTCAGCCGATTCCCACCCTGGTCGCCATCCAGCTCACCAGCGCCGGCAATCTGGAAGAAAAGCCGCTGGTGGAAAACATCGAGCAGCTGCAATTCGATTACGGCCTCGACAGCGATGGCGACCGCCGTCCGGACCGCTATCTCGCCGCCGCCGCGGTGAGCGACTGGTCGCGCGTGTGCAGTGTGCGCGTGGGTCTGATTGCGCGCGCCGACTGGCGCAGCGGCAGCCGCGACACGCGTCGCTACGCGCTGCCCGGTGCTTATCAGTATCAAGCCTCTGGCGCCGAACAGCTCTGGTCGCGGCAGGTCTACTCACGCGAGCTGACGCTGCGCAGCCGGCGCGCGCCATGATGATCAACAGGGCGCAGCGCGGCTGGGTGCTGCTGAGCAGCCTGATCGTGCTGGCCTTGCTGAGCCTGATCTCGTTCTTCGCACTGCGGCATCTGACGCTGAACCTGCGCGCCGGCGCGGCCTACAGCGCACAGCTCGCGGCTTTTGAAGCCAGCGAGGCGGGCCGTTCACAGCTGCACGAGCTGCTGCGCGCGCATCTGGCCACGCGCGGCTGGCCGCAGCGTTTCGGTGGCGGGATCGAGGATGCGGCCTTTGCCGGCGTGTCGCCGGCGCTGACGCTGAGCGCGGGCACGCAGCGGCTCTGGTACGCGGGCAACAGTGAAACCGCCGGCAGCTTCGCGCCGCTGTCGCTGGATGTGGATGCCCGCTACGCGCAGGACGAGAGCAGCGCAACGCTGGCGGTCTATCGCCTGCGCGCCATCGGTCTGCCCGGCGGCAATGCCGCCTTCGCGCAAGGCTATGAAGGCGCCGGCGCGAGTCTGGCCGCCGGCGGCGGCGCATTGATTTTCTATCTGCACAGCGAGGGCCGCGCGCAGAAGCAGAGCGCCAGCGTCATCACCGGCGCGATCTACCGTCAGGTGCTGGAGCCCTGATGCGCCGCCTGCCGCTGGCCGCGCTGCTGGCACTGCTGCTCTCCCGCAGCGGCGATGACAGCCGCGCGCAAAGCCTGCCCGCCTGCCCGCTCGATGGCGGCGAGATCGTGGCGCAGACGCGCATCGGCGGCGATCTGGCCTTGCTGGCCTCGTATCGCCTGCTTCAGCGCGATGCGCACCAGCACGAAGCGCGCTGGACCGGTGAGCTGCGCGCGCTGTTCGTCGATGCACGGGGCTGGCTGCGCGAGGACGGTGATGGCGATGGCCAGCTGGGCGATTACACGCAAGACCCTGCGGTGGCGCTACGTTACGAGGCCGGTGAAGTGGCGAGCCGCTTCGATCGCTATCAGCGCGATCCGCAGCTGGGCCTGTTCGACAGCCTGCCGCTGTCGGCGCTGCGTCCGCTCTGGCGCGCGGGCGCCTGGCTGTCCGCCGTGCCGGATGCGCGCCTGCAGCGCGACTACGCCAGCGCGCAGCGCGCGCGTCATCTGTTCACCGCCCTGGATCTGGATCAGGACGGCCGCTTCTCCGCCGATGAACAGCTGCCCCTGCAGCCGGCCAGCTTCAGTGCCGGCCGCTACGGCCTGCTCGATCTGCCCGACGCCGGCAGTGCCACGCAGCTGATCGAGCATGTGCGCGGCGCCGCCGTGCCGGAACTGCGCGCGCGTGAACTGCTGGAAGACGGCGTCCTGCGCACGCAGCGTCTGGGCATGATCCTGAACTCGCAGCCGCTGCTGATCGGCGCGCCGGCCGAGCACTACGATCTGCTCTATGCCGATACCAGCTACAGCGCCTTCTTCAAACGCTACCGGCAGCGTCGTCGCGTGGTCTATCTCGGTGCCGGCGATGGCCTGCTGCACGCGTTCAACGCCGGCTTCGCCGGCAGCGCGCCGGATGGCCTCAGCGCGCACGCGCCGGGCGCCGAACTGTGGGCCTATGCGCCCTACAACCTACTGCCGCATCTGCGCGAGCTGGGCAGCGACAGCGCGCCGCAGCAGGCCTGGGTGGACGCCGCGCCCACCGCCTTCGATCTGCGTATCTTCAACGAAGACGCCGATCATCCCGGCGGCTGGGGCACGCTGCTGGTGGTCGGCATGCGCCTGCGCGCCGCGCCACGCACGCTGCCGCGCAATGCGGCGCCTGCCGCCTTCGCCGGTTTTGCCGGCAGCGAACCGCTGCGCACACGGCCGGCGCTGCTGCTGCTCGATGTCAGCAATCCCGAACAGCCGCCGCGCCTGCTCGCGGAACTCAGCGATGCCGCGCTGGGTTTCACGCTTGCCCAGCCGGCGGCGTTTCGCGTCGGCGGCAAATGGTTTCTGCTGTTCGGTTCCGGACCGGATGATGCGAGGCGCGCCAGCGCCAGCAGCAGCGCGCGGCTCTACGTCTACGATCTTGCGGCTGCACGCTATGTCAGCGGCTACGCGCCACGCGATCTCGGCAGCCTGGCACCGGCGAGCTTCATCGGCAGCGCGGTGGCCGTGGACTGGAATCTGGATTTCAACACCGACTCGCTTTACTTCGGCACCGCCAGCGGCGAGGCTGCCACGCCCGGCGGTCGCCTGCTGCGTCTGGATCTGCACGACAGTCCCGAGCCATCGGCCTGGACCCTGCACAGCGTGCTGGAAGCGCGACGCCCGCTGCTGGAAAAACCCGCGCCGCGTCTGGACGCGCAGCAAAGGCGCTGGCTGTATCTGGGCAGCGGCCGTCTGCTCAGCGACAGCGATGGCAGCAGCCGCGCCGCGCAGGCGGCCTTGGGTGTCATCGACGACGGCAGCACGCTGCTCGATGCCGAACAGCTCTACAACAGCAGCGCCGCCAGTCTCGATGGCCGCGACACGGTGAGCGGCATCAGCGGCATCCGCAGCCTCGCACAGCTGCGCAGCGCGGTGGCGGCACGCGGCGGCTGGCGCGTGGACCTGCCGGTGGAAAGCAGCGCCGAACGCGCCAGCGCCGCGCCGCTGCTGGCGGACGGCAGCCTGCTGCTGGCCACCGCCATCCCCACCGCCGCCGGCAGCTGTCTGGCCGCGCAGCGCCGCCTGTATGCCCTGGAGCCCGACAGCGGCGCGCTGCGTCTGCGCACTGGCGCGGATGCAGCCGGCGCATTAAGGTCCGCCACGGCGCTGGGCGCGGGACCGCCGCTCAAACCCGCCTTGCTGCTGGCGGGCGGCAAGACCCCCGCCCCGCCGCTGCGCATCCTGCCCGGTGCAGGTGCGGTGCTGAATGCGCCGCAGGCGGATCACGGTGCGCCGGCTGGCAGCGGTGAAATCGACTGGTGGGAACTGCATCCATGAGCAGAACACACAGGCAGCAGGGGCTGACACTGATCGAGCTGGTGCTCACGCTGCTGCTGGCCGCGCTGCTGGCCATGATGGCCGTGCATCTGCATCAATCCAGCATCCTGCGCAGCCATCGCGCCCTGGCCACGCGCACGCTGGCCGAACTGGCCGCACAGCAGGAGCAATACCGGCTGCTGCATCAAAGCTACGCGCAGGATTTTTCGCAGCTGCTGCAGCGTGACAGCGCGCAGCTCTACGTGCACGAGGACGGCAGCCTCGTGAACCAGAGCGACGCGGCAAGCCGCTACGCCATCAGCCTGCAGGCGCAGGCGGAAGGCTTCCTGCTGGAAGCGCGCGCCGTCGGCCTGCAGCTGAACGACACGCCCTGCCAGAGCTGGACGCTCGACGCACAAGGACGCAAGAGCGCCGACGGCAGCAGCCGCGACGCGCTGCGCGAGTGCTGGCCTTGAACGCGCTGCAGGCATGCGCCAGGCCTGCGCTGCTGATGGCAGCTGACTCCCCCTCACCCTGACCCGCTCCCCATCGCTGCGCGATGTGGTGCGGATGGTGGAGGGGCAAAAAACATGGCGGGATTTTGATCGGCCAGATATCCGCACCATCGCTGACGCTGATCGCATCGCGGCGCCACCCATGCTACCGATGGCGGAAACGCGTGAGGCTGCGGTGGCTGAGGTGTTCGGCGTCTCGCCGGAGCAGAGGCAGCGTGTGTTTTACACGCCCATCGAGCCGGTGATCGTCGACTACTCGCGCCTGCCTCACATGGTGGAAAAGCCACAGGACGCACGCGAGCGTTACGCCCTCCACGCACTGAGCGCCCTTGCAGACCCCTATGAGATCTATGTTGACCGAGTACGAAGACGGCTTCCGGACCCGATACATCGGGGTCTTTAGGGGCAACTCACAACTGCTGGTGGTGGTGCGCATCAATCAGGACGGCACGATGGTCTACAACTACATGCACGGCAGCGACAAGCGCCTGAACCAGCTCCGAGTTGGGCAGCTGATCTATACGAGGGAAGAGGGAAAAAGGTGAGTGGTCTCGCATCGGCCGGGCAGATCCGGCGTAACGCCCCTAACGCTGGCTATTGGCATCGGCGCCAGCCAGTTTCGCGCACTCACCGGAGCCCATATTACGGCGACCAGACATGAAAATCGACATCGAGACCAACTTCCCCGCGGTGCATGCTGCGTTCCTGGATCTGGCCCATCGCGCGGCCGACATGACGCCGGCAATGGAGCAGCTCGCCCACCTGCTGCTGGACGAGTCCGAAGATGCATTTGCGCGCCAGCGGTCGCCCAACTCCGGCGACTCCTGGCCGACGCTGGCCGCGACGACCATTCGGGAGCGCGCCGAGCTGGGCTACTGGCCCGGCAAGATGCTGCAGCGCACCGGCCACCTGGCTGCGAGCCTGGTGCCCGACCACGGCCCCGACTTCGCGGCGGTCGGCACCAATCTGGATTACGCCGCCGTGATGTTTTTTGGCGCCGAGCGCGGCGAGTTCGGCTCCACGAGCAAGGGCGCCCCGATCCCCTGGGGCGACATTCCCGGCCGCGAGTACATGGGCCTGTCGGCGGAGCGAGAGCCCGACGCCCTGGACATCGTCGGCGACTATTTGCTGCGCCTGCCGCCCACGTGATCGATGGAAATTTTGCCGGCGTTTTTTTCCACCGTTTCACCCACTACATTGGCGCTTCGCCGACATTTTCCGGCCTAAAATCGGCATTCAAACCCCATTAGAGCCGACTCATAGCCGATTTTTCGCGCTTATTTTTCTGTCACGCATCTCGCTGATCGTTCGGCTTTTTTTGTTTTCGGGCCTTATTTTCTCTGCCTCAGAACAAACAACCCCCTGCGCGATGAGGGAGAGGGAAATGGGTCGATGCGGCTGCGCGGATTTCTGAAACTGCCCTGGCGCCGGCATTCAGGCCGCCGCACTCACCCGCACCGCCAGACCATTGAGCGCGGCATTGCCGGAGAGTGCGTCCAGCGCCTGCTCGTCGGTGAGATCGTTGATGCTCTGCCCGCCCTGCTCGCGCGCGATGCGCAGGCGCACGCCGCTGCGGGCATGACCCCAGCCATGCGGCAGCGACACCACGCCGCGCATGATGTCCTCGGTGGCCTGCACTTCCACTTCCACGGCGCCGACGCGCGAGCGCACGCTGACCCGTGCGCCGTCGGCAATGCCGCGCGCGGCCAGATCCTGCGGATGCATGAACAGCTGATGGCGCGGCTTGCCTTTCACCAGGCGCTGCGCGTTGTGCATCCAGGAGTTGTTGCTGCGCACATGACGGCGTCCGATCAGCCACAGCTCCTCGGCCCCCGGCACGGCGGCTTCCTGCGCGCCCAGATGCGCATCCAGGCGCGCGAGGTCCGCGAGCACCGCCGGCACCGCCACCGCGATGCGCCGGTTTTTGGTCTTGAGCCGCTGCGGCAGGCAGCTGCGCAGCGCGCCCAGATCGATGCCTTCAGGCCGCGCACGCAGCTTGGCCAGCGTCAGCTTGTGCGCGCTCTTGCGCCCGTAAGGGCCCATGCGCAGCGCGATGTCGAGCAGGCGATGCGGCGGCAGGCGCGCGAGGATTTCGTTGCCCAGGCGCTTGAACAGCGAACCCTGCGCGCCCAGCTCGGCGCGCAGACGCCGGCCCAGGCGCGCGAAGATTTCCCAGTCATGCAGCGCACCCGCCGGCTTGGGCAGTACCGCCGGGCTGTACTTGACGGTGTTGCGCACCGCGAGGTGGTGAAAAATGATGTCGTAGTGATCGTGTTCCAGGCGGCTGGTCGGCGGCAGGATGTAATGCGCAAAGCGCGTGGTCTCGTTGCAGAAGCAGTCGATGCTGACCATCAGCTCCAGGCCGGCGAGCGCCTTCTCCAGCTGCCGGCCATTGGGCGTGGACAGCACCGGATTGCCGGCCACCGTGTACAGCGCGCGCACCTGGCCTTCGCCCGGCGTGAGGATTTCCTCGGCCAGCGCCGCCACCGGCAGCTCGCCGCCGAATTCCGGCAGGCCGCGCACGCGGCTCTGCCACACGCCCATATGTCCACGCTTGCCGGCATCGGCCACCAGATCGAAAGCCGGCTGCGGAAACATCAGGCCGCCTTCGCGATCCAGATTGTCGGTGACGATGTTGAGCAGCGCGATGGCCCACTGGCAGACGGTGCCGAAGGCCTGCACCGAGACGCCCATGCGGCCGTACACCGCTGCCGCCCTGGCAGTGCGCAGCTCGTCGGCGATGCCGCGTATGGCCTCGGCGCTGATGCCGGTGACGCGCGCCGCGCGCTCCGGCGTATAAGCCTCGAGCTGCGCCGCCACTTCATCCAGACCTTCGACCAGCGGCGCGAGCCGGCGCGGACGCAGACCGTGTTCATTGAGCAGCACCTGGAGCAGCGCCAGCAGCAGCGCGGCATCGCTGCCGGGCCGGATGAAATGATGCGCGCTGGCCAGCTGCGCGGTTTCCGTGCGGCGCGGATCGATCAGCACCAGCTTGCCGCCGCGCGCCTGCAGCGCCTTCAGGCGCTCGCGAAAATCCGGCACCGTCCACAGGCTGCCGTTGGAGGCCATGGGATTGGCGCCGAGCATCAGGATGTAATCGCTGCGGTCGATGTCCGGCACCGGCAGCATCAGCTGATGGCCGTACAACCACATCGCCACCAGATGATGCGGCAGCTGATCCACGGAAGTCGCCGAATAGCGGTTGCGGGTTTTCAGCGGCGAGAACAGCTGCGGCGAATGGGTGAGATTGCCCCAGTTGTGGACCGAGGGATTGCCGGCGTACACGGCGATGCTGTTGTTGCCGTGCGCGCGGCGGATGGCGGCGGTCTTCTGCGCAATCTCGGTGAACGCCTGCGCCCAGGAGATTTCCTGCCACTGCTCGCCCACGCGCTTGACCGGCTTGCGCAGACGATCCGGGTCTTCGTGCAGATCCTGCAGGGCCACGGCCTTGGGGCAGATGTGCCCGCGCGAGAGCGGATCGCGCTCGTCACCGCGTATGGACACGATGCGGCCGTCGCGCACGCGGAACTCCAGACCGCAGATCGCCTCGCAGAGATTACAGGCGCCGTAATGCGTGCTCTCGCTCATGCCGCTCTCCCGAATGTTTCTGTCTGTGCCGACATGGTGAGCCGAGACCGCGCGCTTGAGAAGCCGTGCTAGTCCAGCGCCGGCCATCGCCAGCGCCGCCACAGCGCGCTGACCATCAGGCAAGTGCCCAGCACCACCAGATACGAGCCCAGCACATCGCTGGCGAAGTGCTTGCCCTGCAGCATGCGCACCGCCCCGATGCTCACACCGGCGGCGATGCCCAGCCAGTGCCAGCGCCGCCGCTGCCGCGGCCAGGCATAGCCGAAGGCCAGCAGGTAGAAGCCCATCACCGCATGGCCGCTGACGAAGGAGCAGTTCTTGTCGCAGTACCGGCTCGGCACTGCCGCCGGCACCAGCGGCTGCGTGCCGCCGAAGACCTGCGTCTCCACCGGGCGCGGCCGGCCCCAGTGATCCTTGAGCAGGGGATGCGCAATCAGGCCCGGGCCCAGCGCCAGCACCAGCAGCAGAAAGCCGGCGCGCGCGCGCAGCGGCCGCAGCGAAGGCCGCAGGCTGCCGGCGAGCAGCGCCAGCAGCAGCCCGGCAATCAGCAGCGGCGCGAGCACATTCACCGCACGATAGATCAGCAGCACGGCCGGCGCCTGCGCCCAAACGAAGCCTTCTCCCGCGCGATAGCCGATGCTGCTCAAGGCCACATCCAGCTGCGGGAACAGGGCGAACAGCAGCAGCAGGAGCAATCCGGCGATCAGCTGCGGCATGCCTGCAAATCTCCATCGCGGGTGATCAGCACCAGCTGCAAGTCGAGCGCGGCATCGCGGCGCAGCGGCACGTGAATGGGCGCCAGCCGCTGCGCCTGCGCGACGCGTCCGGCCAGCGTCTGCAAGGCATCGCCGCGCCGCGCCACGTACAGCCAGCAGGCGGCATCGCCGGCCGGCGCCACCAGATCGTAGTGATGCCGGGGCGCACCGGGCAGGGTCAGCGACTGGATCGCGGTGCCCTCGGGGCGCAGATAATAGGCCAGCTCGGCCAGCACATCGCGCTCCTCGGCCAGCAGCTGCGCCTGCGGATACTCGCGCCAGACTTCGCGGATCTGCGCGGCCGCCTGACGCCAGCCCATGATGCGCACATAAGGATCATTGCGCCGCGTCAGCTCCACACCGAAGGCACCGGCCAGGGCGTGGTAGTTGTAGGCCAGCAGACCCAGCAGCACATTGAGCGCGATGGCGGCAGCGAGCCAGACCGTGCGCTGCTCCCGCAGCGCCTCGCCGACGATGAACAGCACGATGCCGACGAAGGCCAGCGCCGCCCAGTTGCCATTGGCCTTGGCCAGCAGCGCCTGCGCGGTCATCAGCGCCAGCAGCGGCAGCGAAAACCAGGCCAGCAGGCGCCGGCGTGCTCGTGCAGGTTCATCCAGCGGCAGACGCGGGCGCAGCAGCAGCAAGCCGAGCAGACCCAGCAAGGGCCCGATGATGGCCAGCTGCTCGCCGATGAAGTCGAGCAAGGCTTTCGGCCGCAGCAGCGCGCCACGATCCCACTGCGCAATCGACACCGTGTGATGCACGGTGACCATGCCGCTGTGCAGATTCCAGAGCAGATGCGGCGCGAAGATCGCCAGCGCCAGCAGCGCCGCCGCCCAGGGCTTCGGCGACTGGAGCAGACGCCGCCAGCTCAGCGGCAAGGCGCCGAGGAAGAAAAACACCATGGGATACTTGGCCAGCAGACCCAGGCCGACCAGCAGGCCCAGTGCCAGCCACCAGCGCCAGGCGTCTTCGTCCAGCGCGCGCAGCAGGCAGTACAGCGCCCAGATCCAGCAGCACAGCAGCGGCACATCGGTGGACACGATCAGCGCCGAGATATCGATGCCGGGCAGCAGCAGGAAGCCCAGCGCGGCGATGGCGCCGACGCGCGCATCGTAGAGCCGCGCACCCACGAAGAAGAAGCCGAGCGTGCTGAGCGGATACAGCACGAAGCTCGAAGCCTTCACGCACAGCTCGCCGTCACCGCAGACACTGGTGGTCGCCGCAATCAGCCAGGCGATCAGTGGCGGCTTGGAGAAATAACCCCAGGCCGGCGACTGCGCCCAGTACCAGTACTGCGCTTCATCGACGAACAGTTCCAGCTGCTGCTGGCGCAGCCAGATCACCCGCAGCGCGGTGATGCCCAGCGCGCCCAGCAGTACCAGCCAGAAGGCTTGCCGCCGGTCGCCCAGATTCACGGCAACTGCGCGCGCAGAAAATACAGCGCGGTGTAGATGCGCGGCTCGATCAGCAGACCCTCGGCGGCGCGGGCGCGCAGCCAGCCGTCCACCTCGCGCAGCGCCACGCGATGCACGGTGATGTCCTCGCCCGGCACGCCGCCGCCGGGGCCCACCTTCGTCAGGTCCGTGACGCGCACCAGATGCAGCATCTCGGAAGTCAGGCCGGCGGCCACCGGACCGGAAATCAGGATCTCGGCCTGCGCACCGCGATAGCCGGTTTCCTCCTCCAGCTCGCGGATCGCCGAAGCCTCGATGCTTTCGTGGCGGAACTCGTGCTCGTCGCCGATCATGCCGGCCGGCAGCTCGATGCAGCGCGCCTGCAGCGGCAGGCGGTACTGCTCCACCAGCAGCAGTTCCTGCGCATCGGTGACGGCGAGAATGAAACCCGCGCCGCTGCTGTTGACGCGCGAGACATATTCCCAATGCCGGTCGCGCACCAGGCGCAGAAACCGGCCGCGATGCAGCTCCTGGATGTCGGCTTGCGGATCACTCATCGTGTGCTCTCGATCAGCGGGGTTATTTCTTCACGGGCCAGAGTTCGGCGCGCGCCTGCGCCTGCGGCCCATGCGCCAGATAGCGCGCCAGCCAGGGCAGCGCCGGCGCGATCTCCTGCTGGAAGCGATACGGCGGATTGACGATCAGCATGCCGCAGGCATGCATCTGTCCTTCGCTGGGCGCGCCGGTTTCCAGAATGTAATTGGCCGCCTCGCGCTTGAGGCTCTCGCGCACGCGGCGCAGCCAGCGCTCGGTGTCGAAGCGCTTCTTGTAGGGATACCAGACCGCGTACACGCCCCCGGCGAAACGCGCCAGCGCGCGGCTCAGCGCAGTCTGCAGGGCATCGAATTCATCGGGGCGCTCGAAGGGCGGATCGATCAGCACCAGGCCGCGACCGCTGGCCGGCGGCAGCAGGCTGTGCAGCTCGTAGCCGTCGCGGCGGTGGATGGCGATGCGCGGGTCTTCCCCGAGGCGCTGCCTGAGCTGCGCGGCAATCGCCGGCTCGCGCTCGCAGAGCACCAGCTGATCCTGCGCACGCGCCGTGCGCGCCGCCAGCCAGGGCGAGCCCGGATACCAGGCCAGGCCGCGCGCGTCCGTGCATTGCTGCAGCAGTTCCAGATACGGCGCCAGCGCCGGCGGCGGTGTGGCGGCGGCCAGCACCCGCGCCACGCCCTGCTGCGCCTCGCCGGTGCGCTGCGCCGCCGCGCTGCCCAGATCGTAGCCGCCGGCGCCGGCATGGCTTTCGTAATAAGTCCAGGCCGCCGGCTTGTCGTTCATCGCGCGCAGCAGCGCGCACAGCAGGGCGTGTTTGAACACGTCCGCGAAATTGCCGGCATGAAACAGATGTTGGTAGTGCACGCGCTGCGCGTCGATGGATCTTGCGTGAAGCGCGCAGTGTAACCCGCGACGCCAGCAACTTATCCGTCGCAAGCGGGCGCAAGCCACGGATGAGTCCTTACGGCAGCCTTGCAAAAAAAAGACCGCGGTTCCCCGGGAGTGAGGGGGGAACCGCGGCGATGACATCGCGCCGGACCTGAGGTCTTGGGCGCTGCGCCCCCGGGGAGGGCGGCTTGGAGGAACTCAGAACATGTACTTGGCCGAGAACTGCACGCGGTCCAGCTTGCCTTCGGCGCTGCTGTCCACTTCGCGCTTGGCGTGGCGGTATTCCAGGCCCAGGGTCAGCGGCTTGACCGGCGAGTACAGCAGATTGGCGCTGGCGCTGTAGAGCTTCCTGGTGACGCCGGTACCGACCAGGGCGGTTTCGTTGTCGGCCTTGAAACCGGAGACGGTGAAGGTGCTGCGCCAGGTGCCGGTCCAGACATGGCGATAGGCCATGTAACCGTTGTAGACCTTCACCGGCTTGAGGTCGTGGCTGACGTCATTCATGGCCGCGTCCGCCACCGTGCCCAGCGCCAGATAACGGCCGATGCCCTTGCCGCCGTTGAGCATGAAGCGGAGGTCGTCGCCGGGGCCGAAGGTGATCTTGCCGGACAGCGAGGCGCCGCCGCCAAAAGCGGTGTCGTTACGCAGGGGCGCGGTGGGCGCGGTGGTCACCGCCGGATTGTCGATCTTCAGCTGTCGCGCGACGCCGGCGAGATTGATATCGGCCGGACCCAGCTTCACGGCGTAACGCAGGGTCAGATCCGGCAGCACGTTGTCGTCGGTGTTGCCGGCGGTGGTGCCGCTCAAGTTCTGCACCGTGGTCTCGCCGTTCTCCAGGGCCAGCGACAGGCCGCCGCTGCTGTAACGCACCTGCGGCTGACGGCCGAACACCGTGCCGTCGCTGGGGAAGGCGACGAAGTCCAGGGTTTCCGGCAGCGCGGTGAGATTGATGAAGTTGGTCCACTCCTGACCGAACAGCCAGTTGTCGAAGGTGATGAAGGCGCGCCGCAGCGAAGGGTTGTAGGCGTTGGTCACGCCTTCGTTGCCGGAGCCGGAGATGGTCTGCGCGATCTGGCCGCTGATGAAGTCGGCCTCGATGTGGGTGCCGAGCTTGTGGCCGTCGAGATTGGTGTCGGTCTTGACGATCAGGCGCGTTTCCTTGGCGTGCGCGTCCAGACGCTGATAGGCCTGGCCGCTGCCGGTGGACACCGGGATGCTGCTGGGCACATAGAAATCACGGCCGGTGCCTTGCGCCACCTCACCGTCCGAGAAGCGGCTGTAGAGCGTGTCGAACTTGATGTACCCGCCGATGGTGAGGCTGGTGCTGTCGCTGATCTTCACCTCGGCAGCCGAAACTGCCTGCGCTGCCAGCAGCGCCGAGCCGGCGGCCAGCAGGCAAAGCCCGTGCGTGGACTTCATCGCCTTCATGTCTTGCTTCTCCTCTAGTGTTTATCGAAAGCGGCGCGGGCGGCGCCGCTGGCGCGAATAGGGGCAAGGCCCATGCCACGGAACAAAATCCCGCGTTGACAGACACTTGCGTCGCCAGGCCGGCTTTTGCGGGGAGTACGCATGTCACCTGGCGAAACCGACTGTTACGCTAAGTAACAGCCGTCCGGCTCGATCCGGCGCGACGACGAGAGGGGAGTACATGAGCAGTTCGCAGCCGCCCGGCCGGGACGACGCGGGCATCGCCTTGCTGTTGGTCGTGGGTCTGTTGCTGCCGCCGGGCTTATGGCTGTGGGTGGACAGCGGCCGTGCCTGGTGGCTGCTGTATCTGGCCTGGGGCCTGTGCATTTTCGGCGTCGCGGCGCTGCGCTGGCGGCGCCGCGCATGAGTCCGGCCTTGCTCACCCTGTTCGGCGTCGGCATCGCCTATCTGGCGGCGCTGTTCATCGTCGCCTATGCCGCCGAACGCGAATGGATTCCCGCGCACTGGGTGCGCCATCCGCTCACCTACACCCTGTCACTGGGCGTGTACGCCACCACCTGGACCTTCTACGGCAGCGTGGGTCTGGCGGCGAATCAGGGCTTCATGTTCCTGACCATCTACGTCGGCGTCACCGCGTCGTTCCTGCTGGCGCCGGTGCTGCTGCAGCCGCTGCTGCGCCTGGTGCGCGATTACCAGCTCAGCTCGCTGGCCGATCTGTTCGCCTTCCGCTACGTGAGTCCCTGGACCGGCTGGCTGGTCACGGCCTTCATGCTGATCGGCATCCTGCCCTACATCGCGCTGCAGATTCAGGCGGTGGTGACCTCGGCGCAGGTGCTGACCCGCGAAGCGCCGCCCGGCGTGCTCGCCGCCGGCTTCTGCATCACGGTGACCTTGTTCGCGGTGCTGTTCGGCGCGCGTCATCTCACGCCGCGCGAGAAGCACGAAGGCCTGGTGATGGCCATCGCCTTCGAGTCGGTGATCAAGCTGGTGGCCCTGCTGGCCTGCGCGGGTTTTGCGCTGTTCGGCGTGTTCGGGGGTTTCGGCGGCCTGAGCGATTACCTGCTCGCGCATCCGCAGGCGGTGGAGCGCATGCAGGCGCCGCTGCGCGAAAGCGGCTCCTGGACCACGCTCTGCCTGCTGGCCTTCGCCGCCGGCTTTCTGCTGCCGCGCCAGTTCCACATGATCTTCAGCGAGAACATCGATCCGGCCGGCCTGCGCACCGCCAGCTGGGCGTTCCCGGCGTTTCTGTGGCTGCTCAACCTGGCCATTCCCATCCTGCTCTGGGCCGGACAGGAACTGCACCTGGACGTGCCCACCGAGTACTACGCCTTGGGGCTGGCGCAGCGCGAGAGCAGCGGCCTGCTCACGCTGCTGACCTTCGTGGGCGGCATCTCGGCGGCCAGCGCGATGATCATCGTCGAGAGCCTGGCGCTGGCGGCGATGTGCCTGAATCATCTGATCCTGCCACTGTGGGTCAACTCCGGCGCCGCGCCCTCGCAGGATCTCTACCGCCGTCTGCTCTGGGGCCGCCGCGCGCTGATCGCGCTGGTGATCGCCATCGGTTATCTGGCCTACATCAGCATGCAGCGCAGCACGGGACTGGTGCAGCTGGGCCTGGTGTCCTTCGTCGCGGTCACGCAGTTTCTGCCGGCGGTGGTCGGCATGCTGGTCTGGCCGCGCGCCAACCGCGTCGGCTTTCTCGCCGGCTTGTGCGCGGGCATGAGCATCTGGTTCCTGATCCTGGCCTGGCCGCTGCTGATCGGCACCCCCTCGCCGCTGCAGAACCTGCCGCTGCACGAGCGCGATCCCTGGCTGTTCGCCACCTTCTGGTCGCTGGGACTGAACCTGCTGCTGTTCGTGCTCGGCTCGCTGCTGGCCAGACCCAATGCCAAGGAACAGGCCGCCGATCAGGCCTGCCGTATGGATGCGGTGACGATCCTGAGCGAAGCGCCGCAGGCCGGCGGCGTGGGCGAGCTGCGCCTGCGCATCGAACAGGCCCTGGGCGGTGATGTCGCGCAGGCCGAGCTGCGGCGCGCGCTCACCGAACTCAAGCTCGACGCCGGCGAACGCCGGCCGCGCCAGCTGCATTTTCTGACCGAGCGCCTGCGCCGCAATCTCTCCGGTCTGATCGGCCCGCAGCTGGCCAGCGAGGTGCTGGCCGGCCGACAGAATGAGCAAAGCATGCGCCGTCATCTGGTGGAGGAAGAACTGGAGCACTCGCAGGATCGTCTGCGCGGTCTGGCCGCCGAGCTCAACCGCCTGCGCCGCTTCCATCGCCAGGTGCTGCAGGATCTGCCCATCGGCGTCTGCTCGCTGGGCGATCACGGCGAGGTGCTGATCTGGAACGAGCGCATGGCGCAGATCGCCGGCCTCTCCGCCGATCAGGTGCTGGGCTCGCGCGTGCGCGAACTGCCGCCGCCCTGGCGCGAGATCTTCTCGCGCCTGCTCGATACCGAGTCCGCGCATCTGTACAAGCAGCCGGTGCATCTGCGCGGCGGCCTGCGCTGGCTGAACCTGCACAAGGAAGCGATTGCCGGCGACGGCGAATCCGCGCAGCTGGTGCTGCTGGTGGAAGACCTCACCGAGCAGCAGCAGCTGGAAGCCGAACTCACGCACAGCGCGCGCCTGGCTTCCATCGGCACGCTGGCTTCCGGTGTCGCGCACGAGATCGGCAATCCGCTCACCGGCATCAGCTGCATCGCACAGAACCTGCTCGACGAGGACGATGCCGGCGAGCGCCGCCAGGGTCTCGACGACATCCTGGAACAGTCACGACGCATCAGCGACATCGTGCAGTCGCTGCTCAGCTTTGCGCGGCCCTCGGCGCCGGCGCGCGATCTGGAACCGCTGGAGCTGCACAGCCTGGTCAAGGAAGCGGCGCGGCTGGTGCGCCTGTCGCGCAGCGGCCGCAACATCGCCTTCGACAACCGCGTGCCCGAGGCCTTGATCATCGATGGCGATCGCGCGCGCCTCACGCAGGTGTTCGTCAATCTGCTGGGCAATGCCGCCGACGCCTCGCCGCCCAATGGCCGCGTCGAGATCGAGGCCAGCCGCGGCGCGGCCTCGGTGACCATCAGCGTGCGCGACTGGGGCAGCGGCATTCCCGAAGAACTGCTCGGCCGCATCTTCGAACCTTTCGTCACCACCAAGCTGCCGGGCCAGGGCACGGGCCTGGGCCTGCCGCTGGTCTACCGCATCGTCGCCGATCATGGCGGCAGCATCAGCGTGGACAGCCGCGTCGGCGAGGGCAGCACCTTCGTGCTGCGTCTGCCGCTGGCGCCGGACGCCGCGCTGGGCATTCTCACCTGAGCCTCACATGACCCATATCCTGATCGTCGAAGACGAAGCCGTGATCCGCCGTCAGCTGGCGCGCCTGCTGTCGCGGCAGGGCTATCAGATCAGCGAGGCCGGCAGCGTGCCCGAGGCCGAAAGCCTGAGCCTCAAGGACTGCGACCTGATCATCGCCGACGTGCGCCTGCCCGGCGCTTCCGGCACCGAGCTGATTGCGCGCGTGGCGCCGACACCGGTGCTGATCATGACCAGCTACGCCAGCATCCGCTCGGCGGTGGAAGCGATGCAGCTGGGCGCCGCCGACTACATCGCCAAGCCTTTCAACCACGAGGAGATGCTGCTCACCATCGAGCGCATCCTGAAGACCGGGCTGCTGGCGCGGCAGAACGCCGCGCTGAAGAAAGACCTGGAGCGGCAGTATCCGACCATGGGCATGATCGGCAACTGCAGCGCGATGCGCGAGGTGCGCGACCGCGTGCAGCGCGTCGCCGGCGCCGAGGTCACGGTGCTGATCCGTGGCGAGTCCGGCACCGGCAAGGAGCTGGTGGCGCGCGCGATTCATGATCAGGGCGCGCGTCGCGACGGACCTTTCATCGCGGTGAACTGCGCCGCGATTCCCGACAATCTGATCGAGGCCGAGCTGTTCGGTCACGAGAAAGGCGCGTTCACCGGCGCCACCCAGCGCAAGGAAGGCCTGATTGCCGCCGCCAACGGCGGCACGCTGTTCATGGACGAGGTCGGCGAGCTGGCGCCGGCGGTGCAGGCGCGGCTGCTGCGCGTGCTGCAGGAAGGCGAGATCCGGCCGGTGGGCAGCACGCAGTCGCGGCGCGTCAATGTGCGGGTGCTGGCCGCCACGCATCGCGATCTGGAACAGATGGTGCGCGAGAAGAGCTTTCGCGAAGACCTCTACTACCGGCTCAAGGTCATGGAGATCACCCTGCCGCCGCTGCGCGCGCGTGGCGAGGATCTGGAAGTGCTGGCCGAGCACCTGCTGGCGCAGGCCGCGCAACGCCTGAACCGCAGCGGCCTGCGTCTGTCACAGCGCGCGCTGGCCGCGATCCGGCGTCACGACTGGCCGGGCAATGTCCGCGAGCTGGGCAATGCCCTGGAGCGCGCGGTGATTCTCTGTGACGGCCCGGCCATCGAGCCCGATCATCTGGCGCTGCCGCAGGCACCGGCCAGGGACGCCATGCAGCTGCCGGCGGGCGGACAGAGCCTGGAGGACTACTTCCGCCAGTTCGTGCTCGCCAAGCAGGACAGCATGTCGGAGTCCGAACTCGCCCGCGCCCTGGGCATCAGCCGCAAGACGCTCTGGGAGCGGCGCAGCAAGATGAACCTGCCGCGCAAGACGCCGGATCGCACGGCCGGCGAATGAGGCCTTGCAACTAACAGCTTGCTGAAAAACGCCATCCCTGGCGTTTTTCAGGTCGCTACGGAAAAGCGTGGTTTTCCTGCGCTCCCGGCAATCAAGCGCTTGCGCGCTTGACTGCCGTTGGCACCTCCATGTGCCAAGCACAGCGTTAAGCCTCCAGCACGTGGCTGCGGTCGAGGAACTTGTCGAAGAAAATCGCCTCGTCGCCGACACCCGCATCCCGCAGCATCCTGATGCAGCTGTCGATCATCGGCGGCGGTCCGCACAGATAGGCCTGATGCGCGGCGAGACGCTCGCCCAGCACGGCGCCCAGATGCTCGGCGATGAAACCGCGGCGGCCCGTCCAGCCGGCATCTGTGTCCAGCGCCGAGAGCACGGGCTCGAAGGCAAACGCGCCCTTCCACCTCGCCTTGAGCGACTCGATCCTGTCCAGCGCATACAGATCGCGCTGCGTCCTGGCGCCGAAGAACAGCGTGACATCGCGGCTGACACCATCGAGCAAGGCCTGCTCCAGCACCGCCAGAACCGGCGCCAGGCCACTGCCACCGGCGATGAACAGCAGCGGCGCCAGGCCATCACGCAGCCAGAAGTCGCCATAAGGGCCATGCCCTTCGAGCACCGTGCCGACCTTGGCCTCGGTAAACAGCCAGTCCGTGAACGCGCCGCCCGGCACCCGGCGGATGAAGAACGAGACCCGATGGTGATCGGGGTCCGCGCCGGGCGCACTGGCAAAGGAATAGCTGCGGGTCTCGCGCACCCCGTTGACGATGACGCCCGGCACGCAGATTTCCGCGTACTGGCCGGCGCTGTACTGCGCCGCGTCCTTGAGCCTGGCCTGCACGTGCACGATATCGTCGGTCAGATGCTCGATGGCGGTGATCTCGCCGCTGGTGTGCACCAGCGCATGACGCGGGCCATGGCCGGCCGCGAGTTCCACCTCCACGCTCACGTCCGTCAGCGGCACGCTCTGACAGGCGAGAATGAAATTGCGCCGCAGCTCCTCGGCGCTCAGGACATAGCTCTTGTCCGTCATCTCGCGGACCTTGCCGCTGAGCAGCCGGCATTTGCATTTGCCGCAGCCGCCGGCGCGGCAATGGTGCGGAAACGCGACGCCCTGATCCAGCGCCGCCTGCAGCAAGGTGGCCTTGGCGTTGACCTTGAGCATCTGCCCGGCCGGCTCGATGCGCATCGTGGTGTCCACGGGTGAACGGCGAAATAGTCGCGACAGCATGTGGGGATTCCCGCAGTGGAGGATGTTTGCGCCTTGACGCCGGAGCGCGGATCGCGGATCGCAAGGTAGCCGGCGTCACGGCAAAGGTCTCCTACCGATCGATAGGAACGCGCGCAGCGCGCCCTTCTTCAGATCAGCCCTGCGCGCTGCGCCGCTCTCACTGCGGCGGTGCGCCCCCGCACATCCAACTTGCCGTAGATGTTGTGGAGATACCATTTCACCGTGCCCTCGCCCAGAAAGCAGCGCCTGGCGATTTCGGCATTGCTGATGCCCTCGGCCAGCAGTTTCACGATCTGGATTTCGCGCTTGCTCAAGGCATCGAGTTGTTCTTTCTTGCGGGCCGGCGAGACGCTTTCCCGCAGCTGTGCGGCGATCGCGCTGGCGCGCGCCTGACGCTCGCTGGCGTAGACCTCCAGCAAGGGCGAGAGCAGCGGGTATTCGTCGAGATAGACGCGGAAGTAAGCCTCCACCTCGCCGAGTTCGAAGGCTTCCTGCAGCTGCTCCAGCGCGGTCACGGCATTGCCACTGTCGAAATGGGCGATGGCCGCCAGCAGCAGGCACTCACAGAGCTTGAACTGCTGTCCGGTGTTGCGGGCCCGGAGCAGAATGGGTTCGATCAGCGCCAGCGCGCGCCTGGGCTCACCGCGCAGCAAGGCCAGGCGCGCAAACAGGCGCCCGGCGCGGTCGCGGGCCACCGGGTCTGCGCTGTCCGGCGTCAGGAAGGCATCCCTGGCCACCAGCTCCGCCTGATCCAGAGCGCCGGCGCGCAACAGGCTGAGCACGCGCTCGGCGGCAATGGCCTTGGCCATGCGCGGAAAGCCGCGATGCACACCCATGCGTTCACCTTCGGCCAGCAGATCCAGCGCCGAGCCCAGATCGCCATCGGCGCAGCGCAGCCGGGCCGCGGTGACGTAGCCGCAGACGATGGCATCGACGATGCCCTGATCCGGCAGCGCCGGCAGACAGTCCTCCAGCGCCGCCCTGGCCTGCGCCAGCTCGTCGCGTTCGTAGTGCAGCATCGACTGGATGCCCAGCAGCATGGCGCGCAGATTGGACAGCCCGCCCTCGCCGGCCGCCAGGCGCAGACTCGTCGCCACCTCGGCGCGCGCGTGGCGATGCCGTCCGGCCTTGAGCAGATTGAGCAGGGACACCACGTGCACCCAGGACAATCCGTAATGGGAACTGGTCCTGGCGAACAGCGCCCGGGCCCGCGACAGACTGTGCGTGGCCTCGTCGAACTGGCATTGGCACTTCTGCTTGAACGCGACGATCACGCGCGCCGCACCTTCCTGGAAATCATTGTGGCAGTCGCTGCGCAGCCATTCCTCGGCGAAGGCGGCGGCCGAGCTGTAGTCGTCGCACATGGCGGCAATGGTGGCGCGCTGCAGAATCACGACCTGGCCCGCGTCTTCGGACACCGAACGCGCGCGCATCAGCCTTTGTTCGGCATCGGCATGGCGATGCTGGAAGATCAGCGCCCACACCGCGAACTGCTCCAGCTCGTCGCGCTGCTGCGTGCTCAGCGGCTCGCAACGCTGCAGCAGATCGAGGAAGGTCTGATGCCGGCCCGTCAGGAACACCAGCGCTTCGGCTGCGGCGCGCAGCCAGCCGGCGGCACGCTCGCGGTCGCCCGCATCGGCGGCAAGCCCGACGGCGCGATGGATATCCGCCTGCTCGTACCACCACTGTGCGAGGTCGCGCCGGAACGCATGGAGCTGCGGCGCCACCCTGCCGCTGGCGGAACGCAGGATCGACTCGCGCAGAATCGGATGCACACTCAGGCATTCGCCTTCCGGCCCGCCGCTGCGACGCTGCACGATGCCCAGCCGCTCCAGGGCGAACAGCACGGCTTCGGGCGCCTTGATCGCCAGCGCGTTCAGCGCCTGCAGCGGCACGATGTCGTCGATCGCCAGCACCGCGAGCAGACGCAGCTCGTCGTCGTCGAGCTTGGAGAGGAAGCGGTCTTCGATGTACTGCCTGATCGGCGTGACATCCGAGATCGTGCGTGACATCGGCTCGATCGTCGTCGGCTGGCCCGACAGTGCCAGCTGCAGCAGCACCGGCCAGCCCTGCGTGCTGCGCACCAGGGCCTTGACCTGCTCGGGCGCCCACTCGCTGCTGCGCGCAGCGGCCAGACACAGCGCCTCCTCCTCGGTCATCGCCAGCGACTGCGCGCCGATGCGGCGCACCATGCCGGCCGCGGAGAACTCGCTGATGGACAGCGAGGACTCGCGAAAATCCCTGGCGCTCAGCACGAAGCGGAGATTGGGCCCCGCGCCATGCAGCAAGCGGTTCAGATAGCGGATGGACGGACTGCCTTCCAGCAGATGCACATCGTCGAAAAACAGACGATGGCACTGCGAAGGGTTTTCCACGATCTTGGTGAACTGCAGGAACAGGTCCGCTGCATCGGCGCGTGCCGCCGCCGGGCCGGCGGCCTCACCGCCCAGCCGTTCGAGCAGTTCGCGCAGCAGCACCGTGGCGTCGCGGTGTTCGGCGCCCAGGGTGATCACCAGGGTTCTGAGGTCCGCAGGCGTGGCCTGCAGCTGCTGATTGATCAGGGTGGTCTTGCCGTATCCGGCGGGTGCTTCGATCAGCACGATGGGTTCGGCCGGCGCCACGTTCGCGAGGCGGGCCCTGGCGATGGCGTAACGCAGATTGCCCGGCGACGGCTTGTCCGCCGCCACACCGCTTTCCTGCGGTCCGCGCCTGCCCATGAAGAAAACACTCCCCCGTCTTGAGTGGCAAAACCTACCGAACGGGAGGAGACGCTGCCATTGACGGTGGTCAATCTACGGACGCCGGCGGAATCGAGCGAATCCGCCACATCAAGCTTTTTCGAAGGAGACAGGTCATGAAGTACGTGCGTTCATTGACCATGCCAGCGATGATGGCGTGGATCACTTATACCCTGATGTTGGGCGGATGGTGGATGTGGTTCGGCATCCTCGCGGTGATCATCGGTTTTGTGGTGCTGGATGCGGTGTTGCCGGAAGATCTGTCCGAGCCGGATTTCGGCGCCACCTGGCTGCTCAATCTGGCGCTGTTCATGGTGTTGCCGCTGCTGGTGGTGATGGATGGCACCTTCCTGTGGATGATCGGCAGCGGTGATCCCATGGGTCTGGGCGCCTGGGTGCAGCAGCATCTGGGCATCGACATGTTCGCGGGTCGCGCCGCGACCACGCATTGGTCGATGTGGGTGGGCGGCATCCTCAGCGTCGGCCTGTTCAACGCAGTGGGCGGCACCAATGTCGGCCATGAACTGACGCACCGCACCGCCAAGCCGGTCGACATGTTCCTCGGCCGCTGGATGCTGGTGTTCAGCAGCGATGTGTCCTTCGCCATCGAGCACGTCTACGGTCATCACGTCAACGTCGGCACCGCCATCGATCCGGCCTCGGCGCGTCGCGGCGAAAGCCTCTATCCGTTCATTCTGCGCTCCACCATCGGCAGCTATGCGCATGCCTGGAAGATCGAGAAGCAGCGTCTGGCCAAGACCGGCAAGTCGGTGTGGAATCCGCTGCAGAGCCGTCTGATGCGCGGCAATCTGATGTGCCTGGTGCCCTTCGTCGGCGCCTATTACATCGCGGGCTGGGCGGGTGTCGGTCTGTTCGCCGCGGTCTCGGCCTGGGCCAAGGCCATCCTGGAGATCGCCAACTACTTCGAGCATTACGGGCTGGTGCGCGATCCGAGCACGCCGGTGCAGCCGCGCCACTCCTGGAACTCCAACAAGATGCTCAGCAGCATGACGCTGTTCAGCCTGACCCGTCATTCGCATCATCATGCGGAAGCCGAGGCCGAGTTCTGGAAGCTGCGGGCGATGCCGGATGCGCCGATGCTGCCGTATGGTTATCTGACCATGATTCTGGTGGCGCTGGTGCCGCCGCTGTTCAAGCGCGCCATGGTGCCGCTGCTCAACGACTGGGACGCGCGATACGCCACCGCCAAGGAGCGCGCGCTGGCACGCGAGCAGTCCATCCGCAGCGGCATGCGCGGACTCAAGCTCGCTGCGGAACACTGAGTGCAGCACGCAGCGGTCTGCAGCCGGCCTGGCGGTGCGCGAGCACCGCCAGGTTTTTTTGCTGCAGCGGCGTTTCAAACCGGCTCGCGGCTGGCCTCTTCCAGCAGGCGCAGATCCGCAGCACTGAGCGCCAGATGCAGCGCGCCGACGATTTCCGTCAGCTGCGCCACGCTGGTGGCGCTGGCGATGGGCGCGGTGAGTCCCGGCCGCGTGAGTTGCCAGGCCAGCGCCACCTGCGCGGGTGTGGCGCGCTGCGTCGCCGCCACCGCATGCAAGGCCTCGACGATGCGCCAGCCGCGCGGGGTGTCGTAGGCAGCGAGGCTGCCGGCGCGGGCGTGGCCGGCGAAGTCGGCGGCGCTCTTGTACTTGCCGCTCAGAAAACCATTGGCCAGGGCATAGAAGCTGATCACCCCCAGCTGCTCGCGCTGCGCCAGCGGCGCATAGTCACGCTCGAACGGCGCGCGCGCATAGAGGTTGTATTCCGGCTGCAGGGTTTCATAGCGCGGCAGATGATGGCGCGCGCTCACTGCCAAGGCTTCCTCGATGCGCGCGGCGGAATAGTTGGAGGCGCCGATGGCGCGCACCTTGCCCTGTTCGATCAGCCGCGAGAAGGCGCCCAGGGTATCGGCCAGCGGCGTGTCGGGATCATCGGCATGCGCCTGGTAGAGATCGATGTGATCGGTCTGCAGTCTTGCCAGCGAGGCTTCCACTGCGCGCGCGATGTAGTCCGGCGCCAGGCCCTTGAGCCCCGGGCCCATGGACTTGCCGACCTTGGTGGCGATCAGCACGCGATTGCGCTTGCCGCTGCGCTGGAGCCAGCGGCCGATGATGGTTTCCGATTCGCCGCCACGATTGCCGGGCGCCCAGTAGGAGTAGACGTCGGCGGTATCGATCAGATTGCAGCCGGCATCGACGAAGGCATCCAGAAGCTCAAAGGCGCGCGCCTCGTCCACCGTCCAGCTGAAGACATTGCCGCCGAACACCAGCGGCACGATGTTGAGACCGGAACGGCCGAGCGGACGCTGCTGCATGTGAGTGCACTCCTGACACAGATGTAGGGTGGTGGCTGAGTGGCCGCGCCTGAACCGCCGAAAGCGGGCGCAGGCACCGACGAGCGGTGAACGCAGACCTGATGGCCGCGGCTGATACGCAGGATGATACTGTGGCCACGACTCACCCGGAGCGCCTTGGAATGGCCACGCATATTGCACGAAGGCTGCCTTGCTTATCCCTGCTGGCAGCGCTGTTCTGCCTGCCTGCGGCAGCGGCCACCGGCACCGTCACCACGGTGAAGAATTTCGTCGGCGCGCGCAGCGGTGCCATCGGCACCCTGAGCGTGGGTTCAGCGGTCTACGGTCCCAAGACCACCGCCAACGGCCTGGTGAAGTACAACAACCACTGGGTGTATCTGGCGCGCAATACCGCGATCTTCGATGTCACCTTCACGGATGGCGGCAACACCCGCCGCTTCGCGATCGTGCGCCCGGAGCCGGCCACCAAGGCAGCACCGGCGCTGCTGATGCTGCACGGCGCCGGCGGCGATCCCGAAGGCCAGGTGACGCTCAGCTATGTGGCCGCCAGTGTCGCCGCCAACGGCTACTGGGCGGTGCTGCCGCAGGGCCTGAGCGGCAGCTGGAATACCGATCCCCTGAACAGCAGCGGCGGCGCCAACGATGTCGGCTTCATCGCCAAGGTGATCGACATCGCCACCGGCTACTTCGGTCTGAACGGCAAGCGCGTCTACGCCAGCGGCATGTCGGAAGGCGGCTTCATGACTGCACGCCTGGCCTGCGAGCTGTCGGATCGCATCGCCGCCTTCGCCACGGTGGCGGCGACCCTGAGCAGCGGCCTGTCGCGCGCCTGCGCGCCGTCTTCGCCGCGCACCCTGCTGATGTTCTCCGGCACGGCGGACACGCTGGTGCCGTACAACGGCGGCCGCACCGGCGTGCTGTCGGTGGCCGATGCGTTCAATCTCTGGCTGAGCCGCAACAACTGCACGGCCAGCAGCACCGTGAGCAGCAATCTGCCGGACAGCGTCAGCGACGGCACCAGCGTCACGCTCAAGCGCAACAGCGGCTGCGGCAGCGGCGGGCAGGTGCGGCTGTACACCATCAACAACGGCGGCCACACCTGGCCGGGTGGTTATCAGTACCTGCCGGAAGCGCAGATCGGCAAGACCAGCCAGGACCTGAGCGCCACCGCCGAGCTCTGGCAGCAGCTCAGCGCCTACTCGCTGTAAGCGCACGATTCCGGACGCCGCCAGCAGGCGCGGCGCCCCTCGCCCGGACGCCCCGACCGCTTTCGTTTCGTGACGCAGCTGTTACGCAAGGTAACAGCACCCCGGCGGCTGTCACACACAAGACCTTGATTTTGAATAAGCTCGGTTCTGGCATTGGAACTGCTTTAGCTGATGCCAGGACCTGTGCGCGAAGCCGGGGACCACGACACCTACACAAAGAGGAGAGTTCGCTATGAGCAGCCCTGCCAGCACCATCGCCGGTGGTGCCCCCGATATGAGCCGAGCCGATGTCCGACGCGTGATCTTCGCGTCCTCGCTCGGCACCGTATTCGAGTGGTACGACTTTTATCTTTACGGCTCGCTGGCCGCGATCATCGCCAAGCAGTTCTTCTCCGGTCTGAATGACACCAGCGCCTTCATCTTCGCGCTGCTGGCCTTCGCCGCCGGTTTTGCGGTACGTCCCTTCGGCGCGCTGGTGTTCGGCCGCCTGGGCGATCTGGTGGGCCGCAAGTACACCTTCCTGGTCACCATCCTGATCATGGGTCTTTCGACCTTCCTGGTCGGCGTGCTGCCCAGCTACGCCTCCATCGGCGTGGCCGCGCCGGTGATTCTGATCTCGCTGCGACTGCTGCAGGGCCTGGCGCTCGGCGGCGAGTACGGCGGCGCCGCGACTTACGTGGCCGAGCATGCCCGCGACGACAACCGCGGCTACTCCACCTCCTGGATCCAGACCACCGCGACCCTGGGCCTGTTCCTCTCGCTGCTGGTGATCCTCGGCTGCCGCCTGACGCTGGGCAACGATGCCTTCGAAGCCTGGGGCTGGCGCATTCCCTTCGTGGTCTCGGCCCTGCTGCTGGCGATCTCGGTGTACATCCGTCTGCAGCTGAATGAATCGCCGCTGTTCAAGAAGATGAAGGAAGAGGGCAAGCAGTCCAAGGCCCCGCTTTCCGAATCCTTCGGCCAGTGGGCGAATCTGAAGATCGTGATTCTGGCCCTGCTCGGCGCCACCGCCGGCCAGGCCGTGGTCTGGTACACCGGCCAGTTCTACGCCCTGTACTTCCTCACGCAGACGCTGAAGGTCGATGCCACCACGGCCAACCTGCTGATCGCCGCAGCGCTGGCCATCGGCACGCCCTGCTTCGTGCTGTTCGGCTGGCTGTCCGACCGCATCGGCCGCAAGTCCATCATCATGACCGGCTGCCTGATTGCGGCGCTGACCTACTTCCCGATCTTCAAGGCCATCACCCACTACGCCAATCCGACCCTGGAAACCGCCGCCGCCAGCAGCCCGGTGAGCGTGGTTGCCGATCCGGCGCAGTGCAGCTTCCAGTTCGATCCCGTTGGCAAGAAGGTCTTCAACAGCTCCTGCGACATCGCCAAGAGCGCGCTGGCCAAGGCCGGCATTCCCTACAGCAATGTCGCGGCACCGGCCGGCACGGTGGCGCAGGTGAAGATCGGCGAAAACGTGGTGCCCTCCTTCGACGGCAAGGCGCTCGACAAGGCCGCGTTCAAGGAGCAGAAGGGCGCCTTCGACAAGACCCTGGGCGGCGCGCTGGAAGCGGCCGGCTATCCCAAGAAGGCGGATGATGCGCTGATCAACAAGCCCATGCTGGTGGTGCTGCTGACCCTGCTGGTGCTCTACGTGACCATGGTCTACGGCCCCATCGCCGCCTGGCTGGTGGAGATGTTCCCCACCCGCATCCGCTACACCTCGATGTCGCTGCCGTATCACATCGGCAACGGCTGGTTCGGCGGCTTCGTGCCCACCATTGCCTTCGCCCTGGTGAGCCTGAAGGGCGACATCTACTACGGCCTCTGGTATCCCATCGGCGTGGCGCTGATGACCCTGGTGATCGGCGTGCTGTTCACGCGCGAAACCAAGGGCAGCTCGCTGCACGTGCATGACTGATGAGGGCTGTGGTACACACACTGTTCCAGCGGTGTGACAACACAAAACCCCGGCCGCGAGGTCGGGGTTTTGTCCGCAAGACGCTTGCGGAATAATGACCGATCTGCGGCGTGAGCTCCGCCGCTTTCACATAACTCCGAGGCGAGGAGACGATCCACCATGAGTGACAAACAGCAGACCATCCAGTCCGTGCTCAGCGAAAAGCGCGTGTTCGCCCCCAGCGAGCAGTTCGTGCGCAGTGCGCGCCTCAACGCCGACAAGCTGGCTGCCCTGCACGCAGCCGCCGCCAAGGACCACGTTGGTTTCTGGACCGATCTGGCGCGCAAGGAAATCAGCTGGCAGACGCCGTTCACCAAGACGCTCGACGACAGCCAGGCGCCGAACTACACCTGGTTCGCCGACGGCAAGCTCAACGCCTCGGCCAACTGCCTCGACCGTCACCTCGCCACGCGCGGCAACAAGCTCGCGATCCGTTTCGAGGGCGAGAAGGGCGATGTGCAGCTCTACACCTATCAGCAGCTGCACGCCGAAGTCTGCAAGCTCGCCAATGCGCTCAAGTCCCTGGGCATCACCAAGGGCGATCGCGTGGTGATCTACATGCCGATGGTCGCCGAGGCGGTGATGGCCATGCAGGCCTGCGCGCGCATCGGCGCGGTGCACAGCATCGTGTTCGGCGGTTTCTCCGCCGGCTCGCTGCGCGACCGCATCGACGATGCCGGCGCCAAGCTGCTGATCACGGCGGACGGCGGTCATCGCGCCGGCAATATCGTGGACCTGAAGAAGGCCGTCGACGAAGCCCTGTCGGAAGGCTGCAAGAGCATCGGCAATGTGCTGGTGCTGCGCCGCACCGGCCACAAGGTGGGCTTCCAGGAAGGCCGCGACATCTGGTGGCACGATCTGGTGCCCAAGCAGTCCGACCGCTGCGAACCGGAATGGGTGGACGCCGAGCATCCGCTGTTCCTGCTCTACACCTCGGGCTCCACCGGCAAGCCCAAGGGCATCCAGCACTGCACCGGCGGCTATCTGCTGGGCGCCACGGTGAGCAGCCAGTGGGTGTTCGATCTGCGCGAGGATGATGTGTTCTGGTGCACCGCCGACATCGGCTGGATCACCGGTCACTCCTACGTCTGCTACGGTCCGCTGGCCAATGGCGCGACCATCATGATGTACGAAGGCGCGCCCACCGTGCCGGACGCGGGCCGCTTCTGGAAGATCGCGCAGGAACACGGCGTGACCATCTTCTACACCGCGCCCACCGCGATCCGCGCGCTGATGAAGCTCGGCGACGACTGGCCGAAGAAGTACGATCTCTCCAAGCTGCGCCTGCTCGGCAGCGTCGGCGAGCCGATCAATCCCGAAGCCTGGATGTGGTATCACACCGTGATCGGCCAGGAGAAGCTGCCGATCGTGGACACCTGGTGGCAGACCGAAACCGGCGCGATCATGATCTCGCCGATTCCCGGCGCGGTGCCCACCAAGCCCGGTTCCTGCACCAAGCCCCTGCCCGGCATCGCCGTGGAAGTGGTGGATGAATCCGGCGAGATCATCAAGGACAACGACGTCGGCGGCTATCTGGTGGTCACCAAGCCCTGGCCGTCGATGCTGCGCACGATCTGGGGCGACAACGACCGCTACATCAAGACTTACTGGGGTCAGTTCGGCAACAAGTACTACGTGGCCGGCGACTCCACGCATCGCGATGCCGATGGCTATTACTGGATCATGGGCCGCATCGACGACGTGCTGAACGTCTCCGGTCATCGTCTCGGCACCATGGAGATCGAAAGCGCGCTGGTCAGTCACCCGGCGGTGGCGGAAGCGGCCGTGGTCGGTCGCCCGCACGAGGTCAAGGGCGAGAGCGTGTTCGCCTTCGTGATCTGCCGTGGCGAGCGCCCCATCGGCGCCGAGGCCGAGAAGCTGGCCAAGGAACTGCGCGACCACGTCGGCCGCGAGATCGGCGCCCTGGCCAAGCCGGACGACATCCGCTTCGCCGAAAACCTGCCCAAGACCCGCTCCGGCAAGATCATGCGCCGTCTGCTGCGCTCGATCGCCAAGGGCGAAGCGATCACGCAGGACGTCTCCACGCTGGAGAATCCGGCCATCGTCGCGCAGCTGGCTGGCAAGGCTTGAGCTTTGCGTAATGGCAAAAGGCCCGGCACCTGCCGGGCCTTTTGCTTTTCTGTGGCACGAACGAGGCTTCAGTTCCGCTCGTCGCTGCCGAACAGCTGATCCCAGAAGGCGGTCGTCACGCCGTAGTGCGTGGCTTGCCCGCCGCGACGATGGTGCAGGCCATGCCAGCGACGGCGGCGCTGCAACCAGGCCTGATTGCTGCGCCAGAGGTGTATGGCATGGTGCGTCATGGCATAGCTCTGATAGCCGATCAGCACGCCCAGCAGCAGCGCGCAGGCTTGCCATCTTCCGGCCAGCGCTGCGGCGGGCAGAAAAACCAGCATGACGAACAGCATCGCGCTCAGCACGGTGGGCGCGCCGACCAGGGCCGTCGGCCGGCGATGGTGCTCCGCGTGCCAGCGACGGAAGGGCTGCATGCCGTGCAGAATGAAGCGGTGCACCAGATACTCCATCAGACTCCAGGTGCACAGACCCAGCAGCACCAGCGCGCAGAGCCCCGCCGCTTGTCCGCGCGGGCCGGCCACCAGCAGCAGGGTCGTCAGCACGGCCAGCGCGGAGCCGTACAGCGCGAAGTCGGCGTAATACGCCACCTTGCCGTGTTCCAGTGCGAAGAGCCGCATGCCGCTCCCATGCGCCACCTGGCGCCGTGCGGGCGCAGGCTCGCTTCGTGGATCCCTGGATTGCAGATTAGGCGCGGCCTACCGGGGCGTCTGTGTTGCACCGAACCGACAGCTTGCGGTGCTGCGCGCATCTTTCATGCTTGGCCTGACGGACATCCCCGCCGGCCCATCGGTTGAAGGAATCAATATGCACAGTCAAGACACCGTGAAGCTACTCAACGAACTCATTCAGACATCGGAGGACGGCAAGAAAGGTTTCACCGAAGCCTCCCAGGAAGCCAAGAAAGCGGACCTGAAGTCCCTGTTCAAGCAGCGCGCCGCCGATTGCGGCACCGCCGTGCTGGAACTGCAGACCCTGGTGCACTCGCTCGGCGGCACGGCCAGCGACGGCGGCACGGTCAGCGGCGCGATGCATCGCGGCTGGGCGAAAGTGAAAACGGCGATGGGCGATGCCGACATCGCGGTGCTCGAATCGGTGGAGCGCGCCGAGGACAAGGCCAAGGCGGCCTATCAAAAGGCATTGACCGGCACGCTGCCGCAGCAGATCCGGCTCGTCGTACAGCGTCAGCATGACAATGCCGTGCGCAACCACGACATCGTTCGCAATCTGCGTGACAGCTACAAGTCCATCAAAGGCATCCACGCCGACTGAAACGCGCTGAGTCCTGCGTGCGGCGCCCATCGTCAAGGCGAAGCGATCAGGCAGGAGGTCTCCACACTGGAGAATCCGGCCCTCGTCACGCAGCCCGCCGGCAAGGCCTGAAGCTTTTGGC
Organism: Solimonas aquatica; assembly: GCF_900111015.1. Taxonomy (GTDB): domain Bacteria; phylum Pseudomonadota; class Gammaproteobacteria; order Nevskiales; family Nevskiaceae; genus Solimonas; species Solimonas aquatica. The sequence continues at coordinate 114,720 of NZ_FOFS01000006.1, forward strand.
TGCTGTGTGGAAAAAGGCCCGGCATATGCCGGGCCTTTTTGCTGGTCTCGCAGCGCCAGTCAAATCCGCAGGGTGGCTTGGTAATCGCAGGGCGGGGCAGGCGCGCCTGACCCGCCCTGCGGCCGCTTCTGCAACACTCAGCTGCGACGCGCCATGAATGCCACGCGCTCGAACAGATGCACGTCGGCTTCGTTCTTGAGCAGCGCGCCGTAAAGCGGCGGCAGCGATTTCTTGGTGCTGGAATCGTGCAGCACGCTGGGATCGATGTCTTCGGCCATCAGCAGCTTGAGCCAGTCCAGCAGCTCGGAAGTGGACGGCTTCTTCTTCAGGCCCGGCAGTTCGCGCAGCCCGAAGAACACTTCCATGGCTTCCTTCACCAGATTCTTCTTCAGGTCCGGGAAATGCACGTCCACGATGCGCTGCATCGTGTCCTTGTCCGGGAAGCGGATGTAGTGGAAGAAGCAGCGACGCAAAAAGGCGTCCGGCAGTTCCTTCTCGTTGTTGGACGTGATGATGATCAGCGGCCGGTGCCGCGCCTTCACCGTCTGGCGCGTCTCGTAGACGTAGAACTCCATCTGATCGAGTTCGCGCAACAGGTCGTTGGGGAATTCGATGTCAGCCTTGTCGATCTCGTCGATCAGCAGCACCGGCTGCACCTCGGAATCGAACGCCTCCCAGAGCTTGCCCTTGATGATGTAGTTGCCGATGTCCTTGACCTTGGACTCGCCCAGCTGCGAATCACGCAGACGCGAGACCGCGTCGTACTCGTACAGGCCATGCTGGGCCTTGGTGGTGGACTTGATGCCCCAGTCCAGAAACGGCCGGTTCAGGGCGCGCGCGATCTCGCGCGCCAGCTGGGTCTTGCCGGTGCCCGGCTCACCCTTGACCAGCAGCGGCCGCGCCAGCGTGGCGGCGGCGTTGACCGCCATCATCAGATCGTCGGTGGCGACGTAGGTATCAGTGCCTTCGAAACGCATGGTGATTCCAGTTCAGGTTTGAAAGTCGGATGGAAAAGGTCAGTTACGCCTAGTGTGCCCGCCCGCGCCCCGCTCACGCCAGCGGCGCGAACAGCTCGGCCACGGCCGCGCTGTCCAGTTCGCGCAGCGCACCGCCGGTCTCCGCGAACAGCCCTTCGGCCAGTTCGCGCTTGTGCTGCTGCAGCTCGGCGATCTTCTCTTCCACGGTGTCTTCGCTGAGCAGCTTGTAGACGAATACCGGCTTGTCCTGGCCGATGCGGTGCGCGCGGTCGCTGGCCTGGTTTTCGGCGGCAGGGTTCCACCAGGGGTCGTAATGAATCACGGTGTCGGCGGCCGTGAGATTCAGGCCCACGCCGCCGGCCTTGAGGCTGATCAGGAACAAGGGCACCTCGCCGCGCTGGAAGCGGTCCACCAGCTGCTCGCGGTTGCGCGTCTCGCCGGTGAGCTTGAGATAGCTGATGCCGGCCTCGTGCAGGGCCTGCTCGATCAGCTCCAGCATCGAGGTGAACTGCGAGAACAGCAGCACGCGCCGGCCTTCCAGCAGCATCTCCGGCAGCAGGGTCATCAGCAGATCGAGCTTGGCGGATTCCTGCACCTCGCGCGCTGCGTCGAGCTTGAGCAGACGCGGATCGCAGCAGATCTGGCGCAGCTTGAGCAGGGCGTCGAGCAGGGCGATGCGCGCGCGCGAGAACCCATGCGCCTCGATCTCCAGGCGCAGCTGCTCGCCCAGCGAGGCGCGCACGGTTTCATACAGATCACGCTGCGCGCCGCTCAGGGCCACGCTGCGCACGATGTCGGTCCGCGGCGGCAGCTCCGGCGCCACCTCGCGCTTGGTGCGCCGCATGAGAAAGGGCGCGACGCGCCGCGCCAGCTGGGTCTGCACGGCGCGGTCGGCGTGCTTTTCGATGGGCGTGCGAAAGCGCACGCGAAACTGCTTCTCATCGCCCAGATACCCGGGCATCAGGAAGTTGAACAGCGACCACAGCTCGCCCAGATGATTTTCCAGCGGCGTGCCGGTGAGGCAGAGACGATGCCGAGTGGCCAGCTCGCTGGCCGCCTGTGCGGCCTTGGCGCGGGCGTTCTTGATGTTCTGCGCCTCGTCGAGAATCACCAGATGCCAGCTGTGCTTGCGCAGCTCGGCCAGATCGCGCGGCAGCAGCGCATAGGTGGTCAGCACCAGATCGTGCTGCGCCACCTGCTCGTAGCGTGCGTGGCGGTCGCTGCCGTGTAGCACCAGCACGCGCAGATCGGGTGCAAAGCGCGCTGCCTCGCGCCGCCAGTTGAACACCAGGCTGGTGGGCGCCACCACCAGCGCCGGACGATCCAGCCGTCCGGCCTCTTTTTCCAGCAACACGTGCGCGAGCGTCTGCAGGGTTTTGCCCAGGCCCATGTCGTCGGCCAGCACGCCGGCCAGCTGATTGCTGCGCAGGAACTGCAGCCAGCCCAGGCCCTCGCACTGGTAGCTGCGCAGCTCGGCCTTCAGGCCTTGCGGCGGCGTGACCGCCGGCGGCGCGCTGGCACGCCGCAGCTGTGCGCCGAGTTCGCGCAGACGCTCGCCGCCGTGCACGCTCAGCTGCGTGTCCTCGGACACCTCGTCGAGCAGGCCGCTGGCCAGACGCGGCAGGCGCAGACGGCCCAGAGGATCGAGCGGACGCTCGTCGTAGAGCTCCAGCAAGGTCGCCAGCAGGCGCCGCACACGTGCCACCGGCAGGCGGATCAGCCGGCCCTTGGCATCGTGCACGACGATGGGTGCGTCATCGGGCAGCTCCTGCAGCCGCGCCGGCGTGTAGCGTTCGGCATCGCTGCGCAGCAGGTTGACCAGCAGCGGCAGCAGCGACACGGCCTCGCCATCCACCGTGATGTCCACGCCCATGGCGAACCAGTCGCGGGCATCCTCCACGCGCAGATCCCAGAGCAGCTCGGCCTCATGCAGGCGCCAGGGGAAGTCCAGACCGAATTCGAGGCGCCAGCCCTCGGCCTGCAGCTGCGGCGCCTCGTGCGCGAGAAAGGCGATCCAGGCGCTGCTGCCGCCGATGGGCGCGAAGAACGGCGTCTCCGCCCCGTAGTAATCCACCACGGTCTGCAGCGCGGTCTTGCTCAGGCGCAGGCGGCAGGCACGCTCCACTTCCGGACGGCGCTGCACCTGGGTGACGTGATGATCGACCACGCGCGTCAGCACGCTCTCGGCGTGCTCGGCGGCGCAGCGCAGGCCGCCGTAGTCGTAGAGCAGGCGCGCCACGTCCTGCTCGGAGCGCTGCGCGCCCAGACGCGGCGCGGGATTGCGCTCCAGCACCAGCACCGGCGTGGGTGCGGCGATGTCCAGCCGCTGCAAGGACAGGCGCGGCGGCGGCGCCACCGCATCGAGCGGCAGCGTGAGCGCCTTGTGCCAGCGTACCGCCTTGCGCGAACCGTCCTGCGCCGGAAACGGCGGCAGGCGCAGCAGCTCGGCGTCCTGCTCGATGCTCAGCCCGGTCTCCAGCACCGAACATTCCTGGTTTTCGGAATTGACGTACCAGGGCGGCTGCAGCGGCAGCACCGCACCCTGGACCTGGGCCTGCAGGCGCAGCTGCAGGGCGCCGTCGGCCTGCAGACTCCAGTCGTAGTGAGCCGCGCGCGGCGAGCCGAGCCATAGCGGCGGATTGCGCTCGCTCTGCCAGTGGCAGCGCTGCGTGGCCACCAGCAGGCGCAGCAGGTCTGCGCCCCACTGGTCCTGCAGCAGCAGGGCTTGCGGACGGCCGCCGGCCTGATGCGATTCCAGCTCCTGCAGCAAGCGACGGTCCTCGTCGCTGATATAGCTGGCGTGGCGATGCCCCGCGCCCGGCGCCGGCCGCGCGCCGGCATAACCGCCGTCGCGGCGCAGGCGCGCGCTGATCGGCGTCACGCGCAGCACTGCCTGATGATCCTGGCCCTGCAGGTCGAGCAGATACAGCAGGCGCTGGGTGTTGACCGCCTGCGCCTCGGCGCCATGGGCAGCGGACTCGCCCGGCACCGGCAGCGCGGGCGGATGCACGCTGGCCTGAATCAGGGCGGCGGCGACATGCTTGCAGTTGCGGCCCACCGGGCAGTCGCAGAGCCCATCGATGACCAGGGCGCCGCGGCGTTCGTGCCAGTGCACCTCGCATTCATAAGGCTCGTCGGCATTGCCCTGCACCAGGGCGCCGAGGCGGTTGGGGCCGCCGCCGGCCCAGACCTGCAGCACGCGACCGTCGCGCACATAGTCCAGACCCTTGTTGTACGCCGTGCCGAGCAGGGAACGCAGCACGCTGGTGCCGGGCAGCTGCATCATGCGCGCACCCCGCCGCACCGCCGGCGGCAGCAGATGGACGCAGGGGAAAAAATCAGCTGACCGGAACTCACCGCGACCCTCCGTTGCGACCGCCAAGTGCGGCCCAACTGAGCAGTCTACAGAAGCACAGGCGAATCGGGCAGTTCGTTGCCGACGTCCGGGCGCGCCGGCGGGTAACGGGCCAGCACCTCGGCCACCGCCTGCACGCCGGCGACCGCGCCGCCGGCGAAATCACCGCCGGCAAAATGCGTGGTCATGCGCTGCGCGCAATGCTGCCATTCGGCGGCCGGCACGCGGGCATCGCCCACGCCGCGGTCGGCGACGATCTCCACGCTGCGCTCGGCATAGAGCACGTAGATCAGCACGCCGTTGTTGTGCTCGGTGTCCCAGACCTTGAGCTCGGCAAACAGCTGCGCGGCGCGCTGGCGCGGCGTGAGCCGGCGCCACAGCGCCGGCACGCCGAGCGCGCCCTCCACCACGAAACGGATTTCACCGGCATGCCGGCCTTCGGTCTGGCGCACGGCCTCGGTGATGGCCTGCTGCACGGCCGGCGTGAAGGCGCGGCGCAGGCCCCAGGGTGTGGCGAACAGATGGCGCAGCCAGCGTGAGGGGCTCATTTCACCACCGTCCCGAAGAACCGCCGCCGCCGAAACCACCGCCGCCACCGCCAAAGCCGCCCCCGCCAAAACCACCGCCGCCGCGCGAACTCCAGCCGCCGCCACCCACGGGAATCGCGGCGCCGAACAGCGTCAGCACGAAGGCGACGATGCCCAGCAGAATCGCCAGACCCAGCACCTGCGACACCAGCCAGACCAGTAGGAACACGCCGCCGCCGGAAAGCACCGCGCCCAGACCCGAGCCGAAGATGCGGCGCAAAAACTGTGTCATCACCAGCGCGAAGATCAGCAGCGGCAGCAGCGAGTTGAAGCGGCCATCATCCACAGCCTGGCGTTTGGGCGGCGGCGGCAGGGGTTCGCCGTTGACCAGGCCGATCAGCTTGTCCACGCCGGCCTCGATGCCGCCGGCGTAATCACCGGCGCGAAAGCGCGGCACGATGATCTCGTCAATCACGCGATGCGCGATGGCATCCGGCACCACGCCTTCCAGGCCGTAACCGACCTCGATGCGCAGCGCGCGATCGTCGCGCGCAACCAGCAGCAGCAGACCGTCGTCCACACCCTTGCGGCCGAGCTTCCACTGCTCGGCGACGCGGATGGCGTACTGCTCGATGGTTTCCGGCTGTGTGCTCGGCACGATCAGCACCGCGATCTGGCTGCCCTTGGCCGCCTCGAAGGCGGCGAGCTTTTGCTCCAGCGCGCTGCGCTGCTCGCTGCTCAGCACGCCGGCCAGATCGGTGACGCGCGCCGACAAGGCCGGCACCGCCACGTCGGCGCGTACGCCGAAGCTGCCCAGGCACAGCAGCAGCAAGAGGCCGCGCAGCAGGGCGCGCGCGCTGGTCATCGCTTACTTGCCGAAATCCACGGTCGGCGGGCTGGCAATCGCCTTTTCGTTTTCCACCGTGAAGCTGGGCTTCACCTGCATGCCGAACATCTTGGCGGTGAGATTGCTGGGGAAGCTGCGCACGGTGGTGTTATAGGTCTGCACCGCCTGGATGTAGCGGTTGCGCGCCACAGTGATGCGGTTTTCGGTGCCTTCCAGCTGCGCCTGCAGATCGCGGAACAGCGCATCGGACTTCAGCTGCGGATAGTTTTCGCTCACCACCAGCAGGCGCGACAGCGCGCCACTGAGCTGGCCCTGCGCGGCGGCGAACTGCTTGATCGCGGCCTCGTCGTTGAAGCTGTCGGCATTGACCTTCACCTGCCCCACTTGTGCGCGGGCATTGGTGACCTCGGTCAGCACTTTTTCTTCCTGGGCCGCATAGCCCTTCACGGTGTTGACCAGATTCGGCACCAGATCGGCGCGACGCTGGTACTGGTTGAGCACCTCGGCCCAGCTGGCCTTGATCTGCTCATCCTGGCTCTGCAGGCTGTTGTAGCCACAGCCGGATAACAGCGTGGCGCTCAGCAGGCCCAGCAGCACGAACAGCTTTTTCATGGCGGCAAACTCCCGTGGACTCATTGCGATGTGGCGGCGAGCCCCCGGGTTTTCAAGATGTGCCGGGCGCCGTGCCACAAAGGCCGCGCCATTGTGCAGCAAACGGGCGGCCGTCCGCCGACCCGGCCGAATCAGGCCGCGCGCCGCACCGGAGACAGGCGGGAGAGTTCCTGGGCTTCATACAGGCGCGAGCGCGTGATGAAGCGCCGGCCGGTGCCATTGTCCAGGGAGAACATGCCACCCATGCCGCTGATCACATCGATGATCAGCTGGGTGTGCTGCCAGTATTCGAACTGGCTCTGACTCATATAGAACGGCACGCCGCCGATTTCGCCGAGCCAGACATCCTGCTCGCCGACCTTGAACTCGGCCTGCGGGTAACACATGGGCGAGGAGCCGTCGCAGCAGCCGCCGGACTGGTGAAACAGCAGCGCGCCATGCCGCGCGCGCAGCTCCTCGATGAGCGCCAGGGCCTCAGACGTTGCCAGCACGCGTTCGATTGCCGCATCCGCCATCGCCGCCGTCTCCAAATGAAAAACGGCGCGGCCGGCCTAGGGAGGGAGAGCTAGCCGACCGCGCCGCCAGGGGGAGCATCACACTCCCGGCTGCTTCAAATCATCTCGACACCAGCCCCTCTCCCGCCCTCGCTGCACGATGACGGGAGAGGGAATACTTCAACAAGGTCCGCCGCTTCAGAAGAAGCCCAGCGCCTTCGGGCTGTAGCTCACCAGCATGTTCTTGGTCTGCTGGTAATGGTCCAGCATCATGCGGTGGGTTTCGCGGCCGATGCCGGACTGCTTGTAGCCGCCGAAGGCCGCGTGCGCGGGATAGGCGTGGTAGCAGTTGGTCCAGACGCGGCCGGCTTCGATGCCGCGGCCGAAGCGGTAGCAGCGGTTGGCGTCACGGCTCCACACGCCGGCGCCCAGGCCGAACATGGTGTCATTGGCGATCTGCAGCGCTTCCTCTTCGGTCTTGAAGGTGGTGACGGCCACCACCGGTCCGAAGATTTCTTCCTGGAAGATGCGCATCTTGTTGTGGCCGTGGAACACCGTGGGCTTCACATAGAAACCGCCGGACAGCTCGCCATCCAGCGCATTGCGCGTGCCGCCGGCCAGTACCTTGGCGCCTTCCTGCTTGCCGATGTCGATGTAGCTCAGGATCTTGTCCATCTGCTCCTTGGACGCCTGCGCACCGATCATGGTGGAAGGATCCAGCGGGCTGCCCTGCTTGATGGCGGCCACGCGCTTGAGCGCACGCTCCATAAACTTGTCGTAGATCTTCTCGCTGATCAGCGCGCGGCTCGGGCAGGTGCAGACTTCGCCCTGGTTGAGCGCGAACATCACGAAGCCTTCGATGGCCTTGTCGAGGAAATCGTCGTCTTCGTTGCAGACGTCGGAGAAGAAGATGTTCGGCGACTTGCCGCCCAGTTCCAGCGTCACCGGAATCAGGTTCTGGCTGGCGTACTGCATGATCAGGCGGCCGGTGGAGGTCTCACCGGTGAAGGCGATCTTGGCGATGCGGTTGCTGGACGCCAGCGGCTTGCCGGCTTCCAGGCCGAAGCCGTTGACGATGTTGAGCACACCGGCGGGCAGCAGGTCACCGATCAGCTCGGCGAGCACCAGAATGCTCGACGGCGTCTGCTCGGCGGGCTTGAGCACCACGCAGTTGCCGGCGGCGAGCGCGGGCGCCAGCTTCCAGGCCGCCATCAGGATCGGGAAGTTCCAGGGAATGATCTGGCCGACCACGCCCAGCGGTTCATGGAACTGGTAGGCGATGGTGTCGTGATCGATCTCGCCAATGGAACCTTCCTGCGCGCGGATGCAACCGGCGAAGTAGCGGAAGTGGTCGATGGCCAGCGGCACGTCGGCGACGGTGGTTTCGCGGATGGGCTTGCCGTTGTCCCAGGTTTCGGCGAGCGCCAGCAGCGGCAGGTTCTGCTCCATGCGGTCAGCGATCTTGTTGAGGATGTTGCCGCGCTCGGCCACGCTGGTGCGGCCCCAGGCCTGCTTGGCCTTGTGCGCGGCGTCGAGCGCCAGCTCGATGTCCTTTTCATCGGAACGCGGAATCTCGCAGATCACCTTACCATTGATCGGCGAGGTGTTCTCGAAGTAGCGGCCATTGACCGGCGCCAGCCACTGGCCGCCGATGAAGTTGCCGTAGCGCTGCTTGAACGGCGACTTGGTGGAAGGGGAAAGGGTTTCAGCTTGGGTCATGACCGGACTCCTCGTGTAGGTTGATGGTGTGGGGGCACAAGCGCAGCAGCCGTGCCAAGGCCTTTCCGGGAACCCGCAGCTGCAGCCATCCATATGACTTTTCAAGAGAAAATCGGAGTGTCTCAGCCCTGACGCAATGCCCCGACTTGCCAAAGCCGCGCAATAGTGTCGATATGCGCGACACAAGACAGGACAACTGTCGCAGCCTGCGACAGTTGCCGGAGGAGGTCCCCATGCAAGCCGCACCCACATCCCCCGATCTGGCTGCCGCGCGCCGCCGTTTCTTTCTCGACGGTCAGCCGCCCAAAGGCCTGGTGCCGGAAACCATTCTGCGTTCCTGGATCCGCTGCGCGGGCCTGGGCCTGGAAGAAAGCCGGGCCCCGCGCCTGGAGCCCCTGAACGCGCGCGAGCTGCGCGAAGCCTGCGAGCGCAACGAAGCCCTGCGCCGGCTCTGTCGCCCCGAGCTGGAGTGGCTGCACGCCGAAGCCCGCGGCACCGAGAGCATCGTGGTGCTCACCGACGCGCAGGGCCTGGTGCTGGACACCGTGGGCAGCGTGGACTTCGCCGACCGCGCCGCGCAGGTGGCGCTGCGTCCCGGCGTCAGCTGGCAGGAAGGAATGACCGGCACCAATGCCATCGGCACCGCACTGGTGGAGCGCAGACCGGTGGAGGTGCGCGGCGGCGAACATTACTTCTCGCCGCATCGCATCCTGAGCTGCTACGCCGCGCCCATCATCGATCCGCAAGGCCAGCTCGCCGGCGCACTGGATCTCTCCGGCAATGCCAACGTGCCGCATCTGCATGCCTTGGGCATGGTGCGTCTGGCGGTGGATCAGATCGAGCATCGCCTGTTTGAGCAGCGCTACGCCGACTGCGAGGTCTTGCGTCTGCACAAGGACGCCACGCGGCTGGGCACTGCGCGCGAAGGCATTCTGGTGTTTCGCGATCACCAGCTGATTGCCGCCAACCGTCACGCCCTGGAGCTGCTCGATCTGGACTGGCAGGCCCTCACGCAGACCCGCTACAGCGATCTGTTCAGCACCTCGCTCACGCAGCTGCGCGACGGCTCACGGCTGCGCGACCGTCATCATCGCGAGCTGGTGGCGCAGCTGGATCGGCCGCGTCCGCGCCTGACCGTACCGGGCACTACGCCGCCGCTGCCGGCCGAACCGCAGCCGGCGCCCAGCGCACTCGGCAACCGCCCCACCCCATCCGCCGAACGCCTGGCCGACCCCGTGGTGTTCGACAGCGCACTGCGCCACAGCCTGCAGCGTGCCACGCGCATGCTCGACGCCGGGCTGCCGGTGTTGCTGCAAGGTGAAACCGGCGTCGGCAAGGAAGTGTTTGCGCGACGACTGCACGCCAGCTGCAGCCGCGCCCAGGGCCCGCTGATCTCCGTGAACTGCGCGGCGCTGCCGGAGTCACTGATCGAAGCCGAGCTGTTCGGCTACGAAGAAGGCGCCTTCACCGGCGCCCGCAAGCGCGGCGCGCCGGGCCTGCTGCGCCGCGCCGACGGCGGCGTGCTGTTCCTGGACGAGATCGGCGACATGCCGCTGTCCCTGCAGACCCGCCTGCTGCGCGTGCTGCAGGAACGCGAGGTGATGCCGCTGGGCGGCGAACGCGCGGTGCCGGTGGATTTCATGCTGATCTGCGCCACGCATGCCGCACTGGACCGCGCCGTGGCCGAAGGCCGCTTCCGCGCCGACCTCTACTACCGCATCGCGCAATACGTGGTGCCGCTCAAACCGCTGCGCGAGCATGCTGATCTGCGCAGCCTGGTGGCGGAACTCTGGAGCAATCTGCCGCCGCCCAGCGCCACGCTGCCGAACCCGGTGCTGGACGCCCTCGCCGCGCATCACTGGCCGGGCAATTACCGCGAGCTTTCCGCTGCGCTGCGCATGCTCAAGGTGCTCGCCGCCGAAGGCAGCCCGCTGTGCGTGGACGACCTGCCGCCCACCATCCGCCGCGAAGTCGCGATCGAAGCCCGGCCCGGGGCGTTGCAGGCCCTGGCCCGCGACGCCATGCGCGAAGCCCTGCAGGCCTGCGAAGGCAACGTCAGTGCGGCGGCCAAGAAGCTGGGTGTGAGTCGCAGCACCCTGTATCGGCGCGTGCTGTCCAGTTGAATACGCAGGGCGGCCTGGCGCGCAATGCGCAAGCCGCCCCGCTGTTACAGACGGGATCGCGGGCGACTACTCGAGCTTGTCGTAGCCCAGCTGCTTGTAGCAGGCATCCGGCTTCAGATCGATGCAGTAGCCGGTATCGACACGCTGCGGTCCCCCTTCGGAAACCCAGCCCTGCTCGGTCTGCCGGAACTCGATCTGGCCGCGCCGCACCGCCGTGGTACCGGCCGGCAGATCTTCCTTCTGCACATAAAGGCCGCGGCCATCGTCGCGGACGAACTTGTGCTGACCCAGGCCCAGCAAGCCGCCCTTCACCCAGGCAATCCCCTCCGGCAAGGTGGTGGCCGCGAGGTAGTGATAGATGTAAATCTTCTGCCCCGAGCGCTCCAGCGCTTCACCGTTGGCCTTCGTAAAGTCCGTGAGTGGCCCGGCGCCCAGCTTCTGAATATCCGCAAACGACTGCTCCACGATCTCCCGCGCCTGCTTGTCGCTGGGCTTGGACGCGCCGCAGGCGCAGAGCAGCAGTGCAGCGGCTGCTGGGACAAACGCAAGAATCACCTTCATGACTGTTTCTCTGCCGTTATTTCGAGGCTGGAAGAATAATGGGAGCAAGCTGTGCCTGGGCTACAAGCCCAGACGCCGCACGCCCGTCTCGACATTGGTTCGCACGATCTGCGTCACGGCCTCGCGCAGCTGCTCGCGCTGCTCTGCGCTGTACAAGGCGAACTGCGGCTGCCAGGGAATCTTCTGCTCCTGTCCGGAACAGGGAATACCACTCATGGGAGCAAAGCCCCATTCCCAGGCCACACGCTTGCCGCTGGCCAGATCATGGACCTCCACGGTGAACAAGCTGTAGATGCAGTCGCGTTCGATGCCGAGCACCGACTTGCGAAAATAGCCATAGCCCGCTGCGTAAAGCCGGTCATTGTCGAATGGCGTGGGCCTCACCACCACCAAGCTGTCCGCACCCATGCTTCTGGCTACTGACACCGCCCGCGCGACGTCGCCGGCCGGCAGCGGGGTGGCGATGGGCATCACCGTCCGCCCCGCACCCCGACCCAGGACTTCACTGGCTGTGCGGACCGCTTCGGCATCGATCTGCCAAGCACTCACATCCTCCGCGTAACTCGCGTTGCCAAACACCGTAGTACCTTGCAGCACGCCATGAAAGGTCGGTCCGAGCACGGAGGCCACGGCCACCTTGCGCATGGCCGAGGCAGTCTGCGCGGAAACGCCGGAACGGATGCCCAGTTCCGCGCAGCCAGCCAGCACCAGCAGCGCGGCCGCAGCCGCGATTTTCAAAAAGAACTTCATCTCAATCTCCCCCAAGACTGTCGATGCCGTTTCGGTCTGATCCGGAAAGCAAGCCAGTTTATCAGCAGCCTGCTGCTGCACTTTTGTGCATACATGCCGAGCTGCACAGCATGCGAAGTTGCAAGCGCAAAGCGATGCAGGCGAGTTTTGCATCAGCCCGCCAACAAGAGCAAGCCGATCCGAAAGCCTTCAAACAGACGGACCGATAAAGGGGACAGATTGAACTGGCCCAGCTTTAACGGACACTGTCCCCTTCCCCCCACGCCAGCCGGCCCAATGATCCTCTCCGGCTGAGCGCGTCAGCGCTTCAGCTTCTTCTGTCACGCGCAGAAGTTGATCTGGCTTCGATTCCAATTGTTACGCCTAATGTCCAAGGTGGGGCGGGGCCGACGGATCAGGCGTCACGTGGTGGGGGACTGGCTGGCCTTTACCCGCTTTGCTGCCGCTCCAAGCAGGAGCTTTGAGTAGACCCTGTGCAAGCCCAGTAGAGCGTGAAAGGCCAGCCCGAACTTGCCGCCTGGTCGCATTGGAACTACGGCCGAGCCGAAGAGCAAGGACGTTGCCGGCTTGCCTGCGCCACCGGGCGCGATCGAGAGCCATGACCGAGTTTGGCCGGCGCTGAGAAGGATCTCAGTCCCAGAGCGTTGCTCTACCTTCCATGCGGAGAAGACCGACCGTCTGCCATGCGCCAACTCCACGGCCTCGGAATCAGTGGACTCAATCTTGAGGAAACGAGCCAGCAACCAACGTTCAATTTTGAACAGTGGCGTTGTATAGAACGCCTCTATGAAGTCCTGCAGGATGATGGCTTCTGGCACCTCGACGGCATAGCAGTCCGTGAAGGCCCCGCGCTTGGCATACGCACCAAGGAATGATTGTTGTCTGACCGGGACAGCGCGGAGCATTGCAGCGGATTCTTCGTGGCGCCGAACTAGATTTAGATTGCCTTCAGCCTATCCATCCCCTCTTCCTATTTCAACGCGGGGGCGGGCTGAACAATGACTTGGCTTGCTGTTTGGCTTTTAGGGCGAACAGAAAATTTCCGGACGGGTCGCCCGCGTAAAGCCACCCACATGGCCTTACGCAAGCCCCTCCCTAGCGCCATTCCGAACTCAAGCTGAAATACACCGAGCGCGGCGCGCCCCGGAAGAAATTGCCTTGTGATTGCGCATCGACGCGATCGCTGGGCTCGATGTAGCCGATGTAGAACTTGTCCAGCGCGTTGTAGACATTGAGCTGGAAACGCAGCTTGCCCCAGTGCACACCGCCTTCGAGTTCATAGGCGGCACTCAAGTCGGCCAGGGTGTAGGCCGGCACGCTTTCGGCATCGCTGGTCACCGAGTAGCGCAGGCCGGTGTATTTGAGCGTGGCACCGGCGGAGAATCCCTGGTGCCGATACAGCAGATCGGCGCTGGCCATGACCTTGGGCGTGTCGGGCAAGGTCTTGCCGCGCACCGGCAGCAGGACTTCCTGCTGGGTGATCACGTCATAACTCTGATAGTCGTTGCGAAAGCGCGATCGGTTCAGTGACAGACTGGAGCCCAAACGCCAGCTGGGATGCGGGTTCCAGTAATTGGCCAGCTCCAGGCCATAGGTGTGGATGCCGCCCACGTTCTGATAGACGTCTTCTCCCACCAGAAAGGGATTGCTGACGGTGAGCTGCAGGATGCGGTTGCGGTAGTCGATGTAGTACCCCGACAGCGAGGCGCTGTAGCGGCCGCGCAGGCTGCGCAATCCCAGGTCGATGTTGCGGGATCGCTCGGCGCGCAGCGTGGGGTCGTAACTCACCGAGCCCATGGCGTTGCGCGGCACGGCGCTGAAGTTTTCCGCGTAGTTGGTGAACAGTTCCTCGTGTTCCCCCAGCTTGAGCGTGCCGCCCAGCTGCGGCTGGAAGTAGTCCTTGTCGATGCGACGGATGCGCTCCTGGCGCTGTTCGTTGAAGGCCTGCGAGTTGGCGATGCCCTCGAAGCGGCGCGCCACGTACAAACCCTTGAAGCCGGCGGCCAGACTCAGGCGCTCTTCGAAAAAGCTGAGCGTGTCCTTGGCGTAAAACTGCCGCACGCCGGTGTCGTGATGGCGGTCGTAGTAGAGCGCGATGGGTTTTTCGCTCAGTTCGATGCGGCCTTCGTCGTCCACGTTGAAGATCGGCCGACGCTGGGAAAAATCGAACTGCTCCAGCCAGCCGCCCAGCTGCAGCGCATGCGCGCCCAGGCGCCAGCCCAGGCTCGCGGTGAGACCGCGCCGCAGGCCGCGCAGGGTCTCCTTGCGCTCGGTGACGCCGCTGCCGTCGTAGGCTTCGATATCGCTGCGCTGCGGCGATGCGTCCATGGCGTCCTGATACAACTGCTCGGCGACGGAGGGCGCGATGCCGGCGTAGCCATAGCCGCGCTTGTCCTCGAAATACGGCACCGCCTCCAGCGTCAGGCCGGGCTTCGGCTCGTAGCGCGTCTGCAGGCTCCACAGCTGATCGCGGCGGCCATTGGTCCAGAGATCGTAGTAGAGCGCGTCGCGCTCGGGATCGCCGCTCATGTTTTCCAGCAGGTCGAAGGTCGGCGACACCTGGCCGTTGGCCTGGTAGTTCTGCATGTCGTGATCGTCACGATTGCCGTAGCGGTAGCCCAGGCTCAGGCTGCCCTTGGCGAAGTCCTCGCGGACACGAACGCTGAGGTGATCCACCGCCATCGAGGCCTTGCGATTGTCGAACTGCACCCCACGCGTGCGCGAGCCACTGAGATAGGCCATGGGCCCGCCCGGCCACCAGGCCGGCGTGTCCAGCCGCGCGAACAGCCGCGTCAGATCATCGCTGCCCGTCACCAGACTGCTCTGCGTGTTCCACACGCCCAGCGGCTCGCTGGAGAAGTAGCGCAGCGACCCGCCCAGGGCGTGGTAAGAGGGCATGGTGACGTCGCCGGAACCCTGCGCGATTTTCAGCTCGGAGAGGTTTTCGCCGTCGAGATAGCGGCTGGGCGGGCTGCCTTCACGCAGGTCGTAGCTTTCCAGCGGCACACCGTCCAGCGAGGTGCCGATCTGTTCATTGCCGAAGCCGCGGATGCGCAGTGAACTGCCGAATTCGTAGAGCCCGTAAGGATCGCTGAGCTGCGCGTTCACGCCGGGCAGGCTGTTGAGATAGAACTGCACCGGCACGCCGGCGGCCTGGGCGCCGAAATCCTGGGGTGTGACGGTATTGGTGGCACGCGTGTAGCCCTTGCCGACGATGACGATGGTATCGAGCAGCGGCAGCTCGCTGTCCGGCGGCGCCGGACGTTCGTCCAGCACCACCACGGTATCCTTGCCCACCAGCTGGAAGCGCAGCGCGCTGCCGCTGAGCAGTCGGGCCAGGGCCTCCAGCGTGGGCAGGCGCCCGCTGACACCGGCGCTTTTCAGCTCACCGAGATCGGTGGCGGCGGTCACCACCTGGATATGCGCCTGCTCGGCGTACTGCGTCAGCGCGGTGGACAGCGCCTGCGGCGCGATGTCGAACTCGGCCTCGGCCCCCTGCTCGGCATGGGCGAGGCCGGCGAGCACGCAGGCGAAAGCCGCAAGCCAGCGCCCAGCCTGCCGCGCACCGCGACGCGCCCGCATGCATACCCGCATCGATCAAAGCCTTGCCGCCGCGACCAAACGCTCTCCCGAGTTGCCATGGCGCGCTGGCAGCCGCCCATCCCGACGATGGACCGCAGCGCCGCCTCCAGACCGGCGCGGGGGCTTCATGCTGAAGCCCCCGGCCGACCGCGCATGCATCTTGCAAACCGCGCGCCAAACACGGTGGCGCGCGCCCCGATCACGCTGTCGGAAAAACCCTCAGGGACGCACGGCAACCACTTCGATCTCCACCAGGAACACCGGATTCACCAGCTGCGCCACCTGCACGGTGGAGCGTGAAGGCAGATTGGGCTGATCGGCCGTACCGAAGAACTTGGTGTAGGCGGCCATCATGCCGCCGAAGTCCATGGCGCCGCCCTTGTTGGGGTCACCGGCCAGGAACACGGTCATCTTCACCACGTCCTTCATGCCCAGACCCATGCTCTTCAAGTTGTCCTCGATGGTCTTGAGCACGTTATAGGTCTGCGTCTGCGTGTCGCCGTAGGCCGCCTGTGAATCCTTGGGCGCCTTCGGGTTGCTCACCGGCGGCGTGGCGCCGCTGAGAAACACCAGATTCTTGCCGGCCGGCACTTCCACGCCCATGGCGATGGGGAAATTGCTCGCGCCCTTGTAGCGGGTGACATCGCTGCCGAGGCTCATCGAGGCACAACCGGTCTGCAGCGCGCACAGCAGCACGGCGGCGCCGGCAAAAATGAAGCGGATGCTCATGACTTGATCTCCTGTCGAGTGGAAGTTTTACTTGCGCAGCGCCTTGACTTCGGCGGCGCTGAGGGTGTCGCGATAGCTGTTGCCGAAGTGGCTGCGCACGTAATTCACCACGGCGGCCACCTGCGCATCGTCCAGCCCCATGGCGAAGCTGGGCATGGCACGCGAACCCTTGAGCACCATGATCGCCGGATAGGCCTTGGCGGCCAGACGCGGATCATCGGCCAGGGCCGGATACGCACCGGCGCCTTGTGCGCCCTTGGCGTCCGGCATGTGGCAGCCCTGGCAGATGCCACGATACAGGGACTCGCCATCCTTCTCTTCGAACTTCATGCCGCTGCTGAAGATGGTGCCGGAACGCAGATCGGCCTGCGCCTGCGCGCCAAGGCTGACGACGGCCAGGAGCGCCGCCGCAAGCCACGGCGCGTGATGCTTGTTGAACTTGAGCATGATCGGATCTCTTCTGGTCTGGGGTCAGGCCGAAATCACGCGCTTGTGCAGGCGCGAGATGGCATCCAGCGAGGACAGCACCGCGCCTTCCTGCCAGGCCGGGATGTGCGAGGCATGTTCGCCGGCCAGCAGGATGCGGCCGTCGAGCTGGCAGAGATTCTCGTAATGCTGCGCGCGCTTCTCCTCGGTCCAGGCACCGGCACAGCCCAGCGTCCAGGGCACGCGATGCCAGCCCACGGCCACGCCGGTCTCGAAGGAATCGCGATACTGCGGATGAATCATCTTGCCGTACTCATAGGCCTTCATCACCCGCTCTTCCGGTGACATGGCCGTGAACTCGTAGGCATTGGGACCGAACACATAAGCGCCCAGCAGCACGCCCTTGCCGCCGCTGTGATAGTCGGTATTGGGATAACCGATCAGGCGGATCGGCAGATCGGTGTAGCTGATGCCGCCGTAGATGTGCTCGTCCTCTTCCCAGAAGCGGCGCTTGAACTGCAGGCCCACCTTGCACGAGGCTTCATAGGGCACGGCGCTGATCGCCGCCTGCATCTTGGCGCCGACGTTGACTTCGATCTGGCTCAGCACCGAGAGCGGAATGGTGCATAGGCAGTAATCGGCCGTGGCCGCCTGCGTGGCGCCGCCCTTGACCGTGTCCACATAGTTCACGGTGACCTTGCCGGCGTCCTGCTGGATGCGCGTGACCTTGGCGTTGAAGCGGATCAGATTCCCCACCTCGCGGCGGAAGGCATCGCCGATGCGGCCCATGCCGCCCACCGGCTGGAACAGCGTGGTCTGCATCTCGTAGTTGTGGCCGGCGCCGATGGCGGCCCACAAGCGCGATTGCAGCAGTTCGTCCATCGGCATGATGTTCCTGGAGAACTCCGGAATGGCCGAAAGACCGCCACCCGGCGGCTTGAGATAGCCGCGACGCTCGCTGGATTCGCGGCCCGGCACGTACGCGCCCTTCTTGTCCAGCGCGCCCCATTCCTTGAGCGCTTCCAGCAGCATCTCACGATCTTCCTTCGTCACCTTCTTGTCGAACTTCTTCTGCGCGACTTCCTTGGACAGCAGCTCGGCAACATGGCCGTTGAAGTCGGCCTGCACCTCGCGGTAGCGGCGTGGCGCGCCGCCGAAGGCCTTGCTGGAATGCACCAGTGCGTTGTAGTTGACCTGCACGAAGGGTTCCAGCGCCACCCCGAGGCGCTTGCAGTAATCCAGAATGCCGCGATGGTGATAGGGGATGCGCCAGGGGCCGGGGTTCAGATACAGGCCCTTGTCGAACTCGCACTTCTGCGTGAAGCCGCCCAGCTCGGTGTAGGAGTCGCCGCCACGCAGCGTCCAGTTGCGGCCGCCGGCGCGATTGTTGTACTCCAGCACCTGCACCTGATAGCCGGCCTTGCGCAATTCGAGTGCGGCCACCATGCCGGCGATGCCGGCGCCAAGAATCAGCACGGTGGCGCCTTTGACATCGCCCTCAAGACGGATCGGCCCCTGATACTTGGACTCGGTGGTGAGCCCCAAGCTGGCCATGGCGCGATACGAGACCGCGCTGCCGGCCACGCTGCCGATCATCATCAACAGCTCGCGCCGGCTCATGGCCGACGGCACATCCCTGGTGCTCATCCATCCTCCCGAAAAGGCATAACAGTGGAACTGTTGTTGAAACGTTCCAGCGGGGCCGGATGGAAATGCCGCACGCAAACTCGGTACAAAAAGAAGGCGGCCCGTATCGGCCGCCAAGCATTACCACTCAGGGAGGGAACAAAAATCTTTACGGCGGCGCAGCGTGCGATGCATAACGCACGAGCAGCTCCGCCACATCGCGGCGCTCGAACAAGCGCCAGCCCTGGCTCAGGAAGGCCAGCAGCTCGGCATCATCCGGATAGCTGAAGTAGGCACCGTCATCCGTCTGTGCCTGCGATGGCAGCGCCACCCCGCCCGCCAGCTGCGCGACAGCCTGTGCGATCAGGCTCACCCCCGGCGGATACAGCGCCAGGATGTGCCACAGCAGTGAATGCTCGCGCCGCACCGGCAGCCGATGCGTGGCGATGATAGGGCCGGTATCGATACCGGGCGTGTCGATGCGGTGCAGCGTGCAGCCGTATTCGGCATCGCCGGCCGCCAGCGCACGGAAGGTGGCCAGCACACCGCGATACTGCGGCAGCAGACCCGAATGCAGATTCAGCACGCCCAGCCTCGGCAGCGCGATGGCCGCCTCACCCAGGATGCAGCCGAAGCGGATGCAGATGAACAGATCGGCCTGCACAGCCGCCAGCGCCGCCAGCCCCGATTCACTACGCGCGCTGGCGACGCTGCGCAGCGGTATTCCCTCGCGCGCAAAGCCCTCGAAGCTGCGCCAGGCACTGCTGCCGCCGGCGGCATCGCGCAAGGGAAAGAAAGTATGGTTGAAAAAATCCTGCTCGATGAAAGCCAGCGGTTCGAGCAGGCGTGACACTGCACCGCCCCCCACCCGCTCCGAGACAAAGATCGACAGCTCATGCCCGGCCAGCTGCGGCAGCAGCAGGTTCAGGGCGAGATTGCTCTCGATGTCGCGGTTGACGAGCAGGGCGATGCGCATGGTTCTTTCAGCAGCAAGGCGGCGGACCGGGAAGGTCCGCCGCTTGCGATGCCGTTTCAGAGCGTCATTCCGCAGCCTCAGAACGTGTAGCCCAGCTTGGCGTAGTAGTACGCGCCATTGATGCCAAAGGGCGAGAACGTCGGATAGATCGTGACCGCCGAGTTGTTGCCGTCGGCGCGGTACGCCGCCAGCAGATCGCCGTTCTTCTGATCCGGATAGGTGTTGAACAGATTGTTGGCACCGACACTGAACTTGACCGACGAAACCGGTTTGAAGGTCAGCTCCAGATCCGTGACCGGCGTGGCCTTGATCTTGTTCTCGTAATAGGTGCCGCCATCGGGGCTTTCCATTTCCGAGGACGGTCCGTACAAGGTCTCCTGGAGCTTCACCGCAAACTTCTCGTAGGTCCACACCGCGCCGAGATTGACGCGATATTTCGGCGCCGTGGTTTCCAGATCGGAAATCGCAGTGGCATCAAACAGCGGCTGCCCGGCAAGCTCCGTCGGCGTCGCACGAATCTTGGTGACTTCCGTCTTGTTGTAGTTGGCGCTGGCAGTCCAGTCGATATTGCCCCAGTCATAGCTGGTCGGGAAGGTCATCACCAGATCGACGCCACGCGTGCGCGTGTCGATGCCGTTGGTGAAGATATTGATACCGGTCTGCCCGTTCGCAACGACATCGGGATCCAGGAAGTTGCCATTGGCGGCAATTGCGGCATTGACGGCCGGCGAGTTCACCGAGCCGCCAGAACCGAACAGCGTGCCCGTGCCCACCACGCGATCACGGATCTCGATCTGATAGGCATCCAGCGTCATCGTCAGGCGCTCAATCGGATGCGCCACGATGCCCAGGCTGAAATTGGTGGACTTTTCCGGCTGCAAGCCGTCGCCAAGACCCAGCGCCGCCGCGGCCGGCGCGTTGGGCGGCAGCTGCACGAATGCCGTGCTGGGGCCCACATTCGTCGCCGAGTAATACTCTTCAGCAAGCGTCGGCGCGCGGAAACCCGTGCTGACCGTACCGCGCAGAGCCAGCGCGTCAGTGAAGTCATAGCGGCTGGTGAGCTTGCCCACGGTGGTGCTGCCGAAGTCGCTGAAGTGCTCGTAACGCAGCGCGGCATCCAGCTGCCAGGCGGCCACCGGCGACACCGCGAAGTCGGCATAGATCGCGTAGTTGTCGCGATTGTGCTTGCCCGCGTCGGTCAACGCGTAACCGGGGAAGGACTGGCCGCCTTCCTTGTATCGCGAAGCCGGATCACCTGCACCGATTTCATACGTCTCGCGCCGCTGTTCGATGCCCAAGGCCACATTCAGCGGCGTGGCCATGCCGACGTCGAAGTCCTTGCCGATATCCAGGGTATTGGTCCACTGCGATGCGAAGAACCTGCCGTCGTAGAAGTCGGTGGGCGTCGCCCCGGTATCCGCATAAAGGCTCGCGTTGGCGGAGTTCAGCGTGTAGACCTTGATCTGATCCTTGCCGTAGGTGCTGGCGGCATCCCACATCCAGCCCGCCAGTTCACCCTTGGCTCCCACGGTCAGCGACAGATCGTCTTCATCAGAGGCTTCCTTGGGACTGAAGCCGAAGGGGTAAAGATAAGTCTTGGTCGTATCGCCGTTGCTGTCGGTGGAGGTGTGCGAAACACGGCTGGGCAGTCGGTAGTTCTCATACGACTCGGCCTTCTTCTTGCCGTAGCTGCCGAAGCTGTACAGATCGATACCGCCCAGCTTGGCACCGGCATTGAACATCGCAACCTGCAGATGGTATTCCGAATCGCCGAGGATGTGATTCAGATAGGGATAGCCCCTGGCCAAGGCCATGTTGGAATTGGGATAGCTTGCCAGTCGCGCCGGATCATTCACGCGCGGATCGATACCGCCACGATCACTGGCGGCGTGATTGCGCACCTCGGCGGTGAAATTGAAGAAGGCGTTTTCATCGCCCAGGCCGGCATTGCCGGAGACGCCCGTGGTATCGCCGCCACCGTCCTTGTAGGCGCCGACCGTACCGTCCACCAGGCCGCCGCTGTAGTTCTTCTTCAGGATGATGTTGACCACGCCGGCAATCGCGTCCGTGCCGTACTGCGCGGCGGCGCCGTCAGTGAGCACTTCGATGCGCTCAATGGCCGAGACCGGAATGAAGTTGAGATCCGCCGAGGCGCCACCCTGGTAGGGGCCGCCCAGTACCGCGAGGCTGGAGGTGGTGTGACGGCGCTTGCCATTGACCAGCACCAGGGCGTGATTGGGTGACAGGCCGCGCAGCTTGGCCGACAGCGTCTGATTGGCCATGTCACCGCCGAAGGCCTGCGCGGTGAAGGACGGCACCGTCGCGGCGAGCGAGCCGATCAGATCGGTTGCGCCACTGCTCTTGAGCGTTTCGGCGCTGAGCACCTGAATCGGTGCGGGGCTCTCGGAAACCTCCAGGCCGACACGACGGGTGCCGGTCACAATGACCTCTTCAAGACTGCCCATCTCCGCGGTTGTCTCGGCTGCCGCCACTTCGGTGCTGGCTGCCGCCTCCTGCGCCTGCGCCGCCGACGCGGCCAAGGCCGCGCTCAGCACCAGTGGTACGCAGGCGAAGACCTGCAAGGACTGGCGCAGCTTCAACGATTCCAATGCCACACTGATTCCGGATGCTTTCGTCACGTCAAACTCCCTGGATGCCATTACTGAAGAAACGCGCGGCCGCCCCTTGCTGCGCCGCTCTCAGGAAGTTCAACGTCCAGCCGCGACGATTCGGAAATCTGTTCGTCACAAATGCGTGAAACAGATCGCGCACAAACAAAAACGCCGCGTGAGACACGCGGCGTTGAGCCAAAGCGGTGAAGCGATGCGCCTTATTCGCCCGCGGCGCTCAGCCTTGGTGCGACGGCGCCGCGTCGATACAGCAGCACGCGGCCATCGGCCTGCTGCTGCGCAGAGATGGGAAACACCTTCTCGACCGCCGCCAGCCACTCGCTTTCGCGGCCCTGCACGATGGAGCCGGTATAGCGCAGCTGCTCAAGGGAAGCGTCGCCCAGCTGCACTTCATTGCGCGCATAGCGATTGAGATTGGCGACCACCACGGCGAGGTTCTCGTCGACGAACTGCTGCCGGCCTTCGCGCCAGGCGATGGCGGCGTCGCGGTCGGCGGGGCTGACGGTGAGCAGGCGGCGATCCTCGTCGGCCACCACCCGCTGGCCGGCCGCCACGCGGATCACCCCGTCTTCCGGCAGACGCGCCGGCTCCGGGTTCGTCAGCGCCTGCGTGCCCTCACGCCGCGCCACGTCCACCACGCCCTGCGTCACCACCACTTCCACGCGCGGTCCGGTCTTGCGGATGTTGAAGGCGGTGCCCACGGCGGTGACCGTCAGCGAACCCACGCTCACCACAAAGGGGCGATGCGGATTGTGCGCGACCTGAAAATAGGCCTCGCCATCGTCCAGCCGCAAGGCGCGCTGCGCCGAGGAGTAATCGACGATGAGATGGCTGGCGGCGCCCAGCGCCACCTGCGAGCCGTCGGACATCTTCAGCTCGCGGCTCTGCGCCTTGACCGTGGCGTAGCGTGCCTGCTGCGCCTCCGGCGCCGGCGCGCGCCAGGCGAGCATGCCGCCGTACACGGCCAGCGCCGCGAGTCCGGCAGCCAGCGCCAGGGTCCAGGAGCGTCGCCGGCGCGGCGGCTCCGGTGCGGCAAGCTCCGCGTCCAGCTCCTGCAGCAGGCTGGCGCGGGTCTGCACATCCAGACCGCCGAGTTGTCCGCCCAGGCTTTCGATCTTCTCGAAGGCCTGCAGATTGGCGCTGTCACGCTGGCACCATTCCAGCCAGGCGTTGATCTCCTCCGCCGGCACATTGTCCTCGCGCAGGCGCAGCCACCAGAGGCTGGCCTGTTCAAGTCGTGCTTTGTCGGGGTCGGCGTCGCTCATTTATAGAGTCCTTGCGCCGCGCATTGTCCCAGATTCCATTGCTGCTGTGCTGCCTGTCCTGTCGAGCTGGCCTGCGTGTTCACCTTGGCGGCCGCTTGGGCCGCCAGGGCTCGGGCGTGAGCTCGGCTTTGCTGACGCGACGCCGCGTGGTCTTTTCAGGCAGACCCGGCTGCGTCCAGACGCTGGCGGCAGTGTGACATGGCCCTGGCGATGTAGTGGCGGATCATGCGATCCGTCAGCTGCATCTCGGCGGCGATCTCCACGACGCTCTTTTCCGCGAACACGTGCAGCATAAACGCGCGACGGCACTTTTCCGGAAGTTCTTTCAGCGCGGACTTGATGACTTCCAGCTCCTGCTGGGCCAGGGCGCTGCGATCAGGACCGGGACGGGTGAGCAGTTCCTCGAAGAAATCCTGCGGCGAGTTGCGCTCGCGCACCTGGCGCTGGCGTAGGCGGTCGATGGCGAGATTGCCGGCGATGGCGAAAAGATGCGCGCGCAGAAAGCTGACCGCCGAACCCTGCTCCAGCTGCAGCAGGCGCACATAGGCTTCCTGCGCCACATCCTGCGCCTCGGCCTCGGACCGCAGCTTCACCACCAGGAACCCGATCAGGGCGCGATTGTGTTCCTGAAAGAGGCGGCGCACCATTTCCGACCTTGCGGCCGCGTCCAGCGGTCTGTGCTCGGCGGCCACGGGCTCCTTCGACACCTGAAAATCAGGGGAAAACCCGGTATCGATGGCCTGCGCCTGAGCCTGCATAAACTTGCCCTGTAAGACTTCATTGTCCCGAGTCAGCAGAAATGCAAAAAGCGCGCCTCTCAAACGTTTGTAGCAAGCCGATTTCCGTTTTGCCTGCCTGGGCCGTTGTTGCGGTCGTGGCTCCTTTTGCCTGCAGCACAGCGAGAGCAGCGGATCATGTCTGAACGTCCCGACACGCCGCTTCTGCCCCTGGAAATCCGCCGCTACGGCCTGCTGGATTATCAGGACAGCCTGGCGCGCATGCGCAGCTACACCGACGCGCGCAGCCGCGAGTCCAGCGATGAGCTCTGGCTGCTGCAGCACCCGCGGGTGTTCACCCAGGGCCAGGCCGGCAAGGCCGAGCATCTGCTGCTGCCCGGTGATATCCCCGTGGTGCAGAGCGATCGCGGCGGCCAGGTGACCTATCACGGGCCCGGGCAGCTGGTCGTGTATTTCCTGCTGGACCTGCACCGGCTCGGCTACGGCATCCGCAGTCTGGTGACGAACATCGAGCAGAGCGTGGTGGACCTGCTCGCCGGACTGGGCATCGCCGGCTATGCCGACCCCAAAGCGCCCGGCATTTATGTGGACGATGCGCGCGGTCAGCGCATGAAGATCGGCTCGCTGGGCCTGCGCGTGCGCCGCGGCTGCACCTACCACGGCCTGTCCCTGAACGTGGCCATGGATCTGGAGCCCTTCTCGCGCATCAATCCCTGCGGCTACGCCGGCCTGCGCATGACCCAGCTGTCTGAACTGGGCGGCCCGGCCGATGTCCAATCCGCCGGCGAGGCGCTGCTGCCGCATCTGCTGCGACGGCTGGGACCGTATCGCCGCTGAGAAAACAGCCGCCCGATTTGCCCCGCACGGCAAGGCTCGCGTCGTCGCGCGTCGTGCGTTGTTACAATGCCGGTTCGTTGCGCCGGAACAATCCATTGCCAATATCCCGAGCCGCATGACGTCCACAGACTCTTCCGCCGTTGCCGCCGATACCCGCTCCCCGCTGGTGCGGGTGCGCGGCCTGCGTTTCGTCCAGGGCACGCGCGTGATCTACGACGGCATCGACGTCGACATCCCGCGCGGCAAGGTCACCGCCATCATGGGCCCCTCGGGCACCGGCAAGACCACGCTGCTGCGCCTGATCGGCGGGCAATGGAAACCGGCCGCCGGCGCCATCGAGTTCGACGGCGTGAACGTGCACCAGCAGCCGCGCCGCCAGCTCTACGAGCTGCGCAAGCGCATGGGCATGCTGTTCCAGAACGGCGCCCTGCTCACCGATCTCTCGGTGTTCGAAAACGTGGCCTTCCCGCTGCGCGAGCACACCCAGCTGCCGGAGTCGGCGATCCGCGACATCGTGCTGCTCAAGCTGGAGGCCGTGGGCCTGCGCGGCGCGCGCGACCTGTTCCCCGAACAGCTTTCCGGCGGCATGGCGCGGCGCGTGGCGCTGGCACGCGCCATCGCCCTGGACCCGGACATGGTGATGTATGACGAACCCTTCACCGGCCAGGACCCGATCAGCATGGGCGTGCTGATGCGCCTGATCCGCTCGCTGAACCGCTCGCTGGGCATCACCAGCGTGATCGTCTCGCACGACGTGGAAGAAGTGCTGTCGATCTCCGACCACGCTTATGTGATTTCCAACGGCCAGGTGCAGGCGCGCGGCACGCCGGACGACATCCGCAACTCGCCATCGGCCTGGGTGACGCAATTCCTGCGCGGGGCGCCGGACGGTCCGGTGCCCTTCCACTTCAAGGCCGCGCCGCTGGCCGAAGACCTGCTGGAGACGCGCAAGTGATTCAGGGCATCGTCTCGGTGCTGGCGAACTTCCTGGGCGGCCTGGGCCGCGCACAGTTCTTCCTGCTGCGCGTGCTCTCGGCCTTGCCGGCAGCCCTGCTGCGACCGCGCAGCATCGTGCATCAGGTGTACATGGCCGGCGTGCTGTCACTGATCATCATCGTGATCTCCGGCTCCTTCATCGGCATGGTGCTGTCGCTGCAGGGCTATCACACCCTGGTGCGCTTCGGCGCCGCCAGCTCGCTGGGCGTGCTGGTGGCACTGTCGATCATCCGCGAGCTGGGGCCGGTGGTGACCGCGCTGCTGTTCGCCGGCCGCGCCGGTTCGGCCCTGGCGGCGGAGATCGGCCTGATGCGCGCCACCGACCAGCTCTCGGCGATGGAGATGATGGCGGTGGACCCGATGCGGCATGTGATCGCGCCGCGCTTCATCGCCGCGACGCTGTCGGTGCCGCTGCTCACCGCGATCTTCAACGTCATGGCCATCGGCGTGGCTGGTGGTCATGCCATCGGCGTGGAGCTGCTGGGCGTGGACGCCGGCAGCTACTGGTCGCAGATCCGCGCCAACGTCGATATCCACGATCTGAACCAATGCTTCATCAAGAGCCTGGTGTTCGGCGCCACCATCAGCTGGGTGGCGGTGTACCAGGGTTATCACTCGCCGCCGACGTCCGCCGGCGTGTCGCGTGCGACCACCTCGACGGTGGTGGTGTCCTCGCTGGCGATCCTGGCGCTGGACTTCATCCTCACCGCCTTCATGTTCCGTTAAGAGATCGATCATGCAATCCAGAGCCTTGGAAATCCTCGTCGGCATCTTCGTCAGCCTCGGCGTGGCGGCGGTGTTCGTGCTCACCTTCCGCGTCGCCAGTCTCGACACCGTGGGCGGCAAGGAAGGCACTTATGAGGTGTACGGCATGTTCCAGAACATCGGCG
Source organism: Solimonas aquatica (assembly GCF_900111015.1). Lineage (GTDB taxonomy): Bacteria > Pseudomonadota > Gammaproteobacteria > Nevskiales > Nevskiaceae > Solimonas > Solimonas aquatica. Next base: position 141,379 of record NZ_FOFS01000006.1, read on the forward strand.
GCCTGAAAGTCGGCTCGGCGGTAACGCTGTCGGGCGTGAAGATCGGCCGTGTGCAGGCCATCGCCATCGACCCCAAGTCCTTCCAGGCCAAGGTCTCGATCGACATCTCCAAGAGCTACGCCAACATCCCGGAAGACTCCAGCGCCAAGATTCTCACCGCCGGCCTGCTGGGCGAGCAGTACATCGGCATCGAACCGGGCGGCATGGATGACTTCCTCAAGAACGGCAGTGAAATCACCCTGACGCAAAGCGCCGTGGTGCTGGAGAACCTGATCGGCCAGTTCCTGGCGTCCAGCAAGGATTCATCCAAGGACGACAAACTGGCAGAAGCCATCGGCAAGCTCGCCGACTCGATGCACAACAAGTAAGGAGCACACTCATGTTGGGCCTCAAGACTATTTCCCGCTACGCGCTGACCGCGCTGGCCCTGCTGGGCTTTGCGCTGGCCGCGCAGGCCGCGCCCTCGCCCGACGAAGTGGTGAAGAGCACCAGCAGCGCGCTGCAGGCCGACATCCGCCAGAACATCAAGAAGTATCAGGCGGACAAATCGGCGTTCTACGCCATGGTCAATGACCGCGGCAGCAGCGCTTTCGACACCGCTTACATCACCAAGGTGATTCTCGGCACGCACCTGAAGGAAGCCTCGCCCGAACAGCTCAAGCAGTTCGAGGTAGCGTTCAAGGACATGCTGATTCACAACTACGCCGACACCCTGCTGCAGTACTACGACAGCGTCGACATCGAGGTGAAGCCCGCGCGCCCGGAGGCCGACGGCAAGCGCGCCAGCGTCGACGCGGTGATCGCCCGCAAGGACGGCAAGCCGCCGATTCCGCTGACCTTCTCCATGCGCAACAGCGACGGCAACTGGAAGGTCTGGGACATCAAGGCCGAGAACATCTCCATCGTGCTGAACTTCCGCACGCAGATGGACGCCGAGATCAAGGCCAGCAATCTGGCCTCGGTGATCGAGCGCCTGCAGAGCGGCAAGCTGGACGTGAAGAACGAGGCGGCGGCGGCCGGCAGCAAGTGAACGCGCTGGAAGGCCCGCTGAGCTTTGCCACCGCTTCGGCCTGGTTCGCCCAGGCCGAGGCCCTGAGCCGGGCCGGTCAGCTGAGTCTGGCAAAGGTTGCACAATGCGACAGCGCCGGACTGGCGCTGCTGCTGGAACTCAAGCGCCGCGCACAGCGAGCCCAGCAACCGTTACACTTCACCGACGTGCCTCAGCAGCTGCGCGAGCTGAGCGGCTTCTTCGGACTGGATCGCGCGCTAGGCTTTTAAAACAAATCGGGAGAGGGTGGGGATGAAGACGGCACTGATCGGGCTGACGCTGGGTCTGGGCCTCGTTCTCGCCGGCTGCGCACACAACTCTCCCTACGAACCCGCCGATCCGCTGGAGCGGATCAACCGGCCGATCTACGCCTTCAACATCAAGGCCGACCAGTACGTGCTGCGCCCGGTGGCGCGCAGCTATGTGAAGGTGGTGCCGGCACCGGCGCGCACCGGCGTCAGCAACTTCATCAGCAACTTCTTCTACCCCACCGTGGTCGTCAACGACCTGCTGCAGGGCAAGTTCGGACAGAGCGGACGCGACCTGACGCGCTTTGCGATGAACAGCACTTTTGGTCTGGCCGGCTTTCTGGATCCGGCCAGCAAGGTGGGACTGATGCGCAATGACGAGGACTTCGGCCAGACGCTCGGCCGCTGGGGCGTGGGCGAAGGCTGGTATCTGATGATCCCGATTCTGGGGCCCAGCTCCAATCGCGATCTGATCGGCTGGGGCGTGGATACTTTCGGCACTGAGCCGACGGCCTACATGGACCTGGACCTGAAGGAGAAGTTGGAAGTGGCAGCGGTTCGCGCCGTGGATGCCCGCGTGCCGCTCCTGAGCCTGGATCATCTGCTCAAGCAGCAGCTCGATCCTTATGTCTTCGTGCGCACAGCCTACCTGCAGAACCGCCTCAACAAGGTCTACGACGGCCACCCACCCGAGAAGCTCATGGAGCCCGAGCTTCCCGAGTGAGCGGCGCCTTTAACGCACGAAGCGGCGGGCGTTCTCGAACATCCGGAACCACGGCGTCTTGCCGGCCTCGCGCGCACCGGGCCACCAGGAACCGCTGACGCCGGTGATGGTGCGCTCCGGATGCGGCATCAGGATGGTGATGCGGCCATCGTCATTGCAGATCGCGGTGAGACCTTCCGGCGAGCCATTGGGATTGGCCGGATAGCGCTGCGCCGGCGCGCCATGCGCGTCCAGATAGCGCATCGCCACCTGCGCGTTCGCCTTCATCGCCGCCAGATCGCTGGCCTGCGCGAACACCGCGCGGCCCTCGCCGTGCGCCACCGCAATCGGCAGGCGCGAACCGGCCATGCCGGCGAAGAACATCGACTTCGACCCGATGATCTCCACCTGCGCCCAGCGCGCCTCGAACTGCTCGCTGCGGTTGCGGCGGAAGGCCGGCCAGTGCTGCGCGCCCGGCACGATGTCCTTGAGCGCGGCAAACATCTGGCAGCCATTGCAGACACCCAGCGCGAAGCGGTCGGGCCTAGCGAAGAAGCTGGCGAACTGCGCACGCGCATCCTCGTGGAAGAGAATGGTCTTGGCCCAGCCCTGTCCGGCGCCGAGCACGTCGCCGTAGGAGAAACCGCCGCAGGCCACCACACCGGCGAAGTCGTCCAGCCGCAGACGCCCCTCCAGAATGTCGCTCATGTGCACGTCCACGGACTCGAAGCCGGCGGCGTGGAAGGCATAGGCCATCTCGGCCTGACCGTTGACGCCCTGCTCGCGCAGAATCGCGACCTTCGGTCGCTGCGCCAGATGCGGTGCGGACACCGGTGCGGGATCGAAGCTCAGGGCCAGCTGCAGTCCCGGCGCGCTCACGTCCAGCAGCGCATCGAATTCTTCCTGCGCGCACTCGGGATTGTCGCGCAGCGCGGCGATGCGATAGCTGGTTTCGCTCCACAGGCGCTGCCACTGGCTGCGCGTGGCGGCCAGCAGCTTGCGACCGCCGCGCGTGAACTGCAGCTGCTCGCCGCTGCGCGGCGTGCCGATGTCCTGCACGGCCAGACCGGCGGCGCGCAGGCGCGTGGCCAGCGCCTTGGCCTTGGCCGCAGCCACCTGCACCACGAAGCCCAGCTCCTCATTGAACAGCGCCGCGACCGCGTGGCCGGGCACCGCATCGAGCTCGATATCCAGACCGCAGTGCCCGGCAAAGGCCATCTCCGCCAGCGTCACCAGCAGGCCGCCATCGCTGCGGTCGTGATAGGCCAGCAGCTCGCCTTCTTCGTTGAGCGTCTGAATCATCTCGAAGGCGGCGCGCAGGCGCTGCGGATCATCCAGGTCCGGGGTCTGATCGCCCACCGCGCCATAGACCTGCGCCAGCGCCGAGCCACCCAGGCGATGCTTGCCCACGCCCAGATCCACCAGCAGCAGGCGCGTCTCGCCGGCATCGGTGATGAGCTGCGGCGTGAGGCTCTTGCGCACATCGGCCACCGGCGCGAAGGCCGAGATGATCAGCGACAGCGGCGCGCTCTGCGCCTGGCTCGCGCCCTGCTCGTCCTGCCAGACGCTCTTCATCGACAGCGAATCCTTGCCCACCGGAATCGCCAGGCCCAGGGCGGGACACAGCTCCGCGCCCACGGCGCGCACGGTGTCGAACAGGCGCGCGTCTTCATCGTGCTGGCCGCAGGCCGCCATCCAGTTGGCGGACAGGCGGATGTCGGAAAGCTTGGCGATGCGCGCGGCGGCGATGTTGAGCACCGCCTCGGCCACCGCCATGCGGCCGGAGGCCGGGGCATCGAGCAGGGCCAGCGGCGTGCGCTCGCCCATGGCCATGGCCTCGCCGGTCGTCGCCTCGAAGCCGGTGGCGGTGACCGCGCAATCGGCCACCGGCACCTGCCAGGGACCGACCATCTGATCGCGCACGCTCAGCCCGCCCACGGTGCGATCACCGATGGTGATCAGGAACTGCTTGCTGGCCACCGCCGGCAGCTGCAGCACGCGCTGCGCGGCCTCGGCCAGATCCATGCGCTGCAGGTCCAGCGCCGGGAAATGCGTGGCCGCGCGCTGGCTGCTGCGCTGCAGGCGCGGCGGCTTGCCCAGCAGAACCGGCATCGGCATGTCCACGGGTGCACGCGCACTTTGCGCATCTTCCACCAGCAGGCGCTGCTCGGCGGTGGCAGTGCCCACCACGGCATACGGGCAGCGCTCACGGGCGCAGAGCTGCGCAAACAGGGCCACGCTCTGCGGCGCGATGGCCAGCACGTAGCGCTCCTGCGATTCATTGCACCAGATTTCCATGGGCGAGAGCGCGGGGTCTGCGCTCTGCACCGCGCGCAGCGAGAAGCGGCCGCCGCGATCATCGGCGTGCACCAGCTCCGGCAGGGCGTTGGAAATGCCGCCGGCGCCGACGTCGTGAATCGAGAGAATGGGATTGTCCGCGCCCAGCGCCCAGCAGGCGTCCACCACTTCCTGGCAGCGCCGCTCCAGCTCGGGATTGGCGCGCTGCACGGAAGCAAAGTCCAGCTCGGCGCTGGACGTGCCGGTTGCCATCGACGAGGCCGCGCCGCCGCCCAGGCCGATCAGCATCGCCGGACCGCCGAGCACGATCAGCTGCGCGCCCTCCACCACTTCCAGCTTCTGCACATGGCCGTCGCGGATATTGCCGTAGCCGCCGGCAATCATGATCGGCTTGTGATAGCCGCGATTGCGGCCGTCCGGCGTCACCGCTTCGTAGGTGCGGAAGTAACCGTTGAGATTGGGACGGCCGAACTCGTTGTTGTAGGCCGCGGCGCCCAGCGGCGCCTCGATCATGATCTGCAGCGCGCTGGCCATGCGCGGCGGACGCGGCAGCGCCGCCTCCCAGGGCTGCACGTAGTCCGGAATGCGCAGATTGGCGACCGAAAAACCACAGAGGCCCGCCTTGGGCTTGCCGCCCAGGCCGGTGGCGGCCTCGTCGCGGATCTCGCCGCCGGCGCCGGTGGCGGCGCCCGGGTGCGGCGAGATGCCGGTGGGATGGTTGTGCGTCTCCACCTTCATCAGCAGATGCACCGGCTCGACATGCTCGCGCCAGGCATGGTCGCGCTCGGGGAAGAAGCGCATGGCGGTGGGACCGGCCACCACCGAGGCATTGTCCTTGTACGCGGAGAGCACGCCCTCGGGCGCGGCGGCGTAAGTGAGTTTGATCATCTCGAACAGCGAGCGCGCCTGGCGCTCGCCGTCGAGGGTGAACTCGGCATTGAAGATCTTGTGCCGGCAGTGCTCGCTGTTGACCTGCGCGAACATCATCAGCTCGGCGTCGGAGAGGTTCTGGTTCGAGTCGCGGGCATAGGCGACCAGATAGTCGATCTCCTGCTCGGACAGGGCCAGGCCCCAGTCGCGGTTGGCGGCCAGCAGTGCCTCGCGGCCGCCGCCCAGCACGTCCACGGTGCGCAGGCTGCGCGTGGGCCGGGTGTCGAACACATGCTGCAGATCGGCGGGCCGCTCCAGCACCGATTCCATCATCGGGTCGTGCAGCAGCGCACGCGCCGCTGCCGGCAGCTCGCGGATGCCCTCGAAGCGGAACACCCGGCCCAGCTCCACACGGCGCACGCCGGACAGGCCGCAGACGCGGGCGATGTCGGTGGCCTTGCTGGACCAGGGCGAGAGCGTGCCCAGGCGCGGCACTACGTACAGCACCAGATCGGCCGGCTCGACGGCCTCCGGCCCCTCGCCCAGCAGGCGGCGCAGCTGCGTCACGCTGGTGTTTTCGGCATCCACCAGAAACAGCTCGCGGGCCTGCAGGCCGCGCAGTTGTGGAACCAGGCTGCGGAGCTGGGCGAGCAGGCGTTCGGCACGAAACGCCGACAGGGCGACGGCGCCGGGAAGTAGGGTCAGGGCCATGAAAAACGGGCGGGGGCGGCTGGAACGGGCGGCTATTTTCGCACGTTCCGCCGCCGCGCTTGCGGCCGCCGTGTGCGCGGCGGCCGCAAGCGCTACCTCAGGGCGTCGGGCAGACGAAGGGCGTGTAGTCCTCCACCACGCCGGTGAAGTCGGTGCTGTCCCGCGCCGGCGCCACCGCCAGCAGGCCGGCGCCGCGCTTGGCGAAGCCCTCCGAGCAGGACTTGAAGTCCTGGAAGTCGCCGGCCAGCACCGCCGCCAGCACCGCATCGCGCTGCTCGGTGAAGGTGGCATCGGCGGGCGTCATCTTCAGGCCGGCGATCACATAGTCCTGTATGCGCGACTGCGCCTGCGGCTGGCTGTAGCGGCCGTCGTTGAGCAGGCCCGCATAGCATTCCCAGAGCTGGTTGGCCCAGATCTCGCCGGCGTTGTGCACCTCGGAATTGTTGAGCCCGCTGCCACCGTCCGGCGTGGGCTCGCCCTCGGCGATATGACGGAAGGTGTAGGCGTTCTTGGCAAAGTCCGTGGAATACGGCGCGCGGCGGATGCCGTGATAGAAATTGTTCATGACGTAGCCGGCCAGGTCGTAGGCGCCCTGATACTGCTCATTGCCGACGATGAAGTGCTCGTCGGCCCGCACCGAGAGCAGCAGCGCATCGAAGTCCGCCCAGCCCTCGCTCATCGCGCCAGTCTGCTGGCTGCTGGAATCGGTGAGGCGGTGATGCACGTAGTGGAAGAACTCGTGCGCCACGATCTGGTTGTCCAGGGTGCCGTCCAGATCCAGGCTGGCGTCGCGATGCAGGGCCAGCTTCACGCTCTGGCCCGCCGCCAGCTGCTGCTTGAGCAGCTCACCGTCGGCGCGGCGGATCATCACCGTGGGGATGCGGTAGGTCCAGTCGGTGGACAGCGGCAGGTTCAGCGGGATGTCGGCATTGCCCATGGGGATGGGATCGGCATCGCTGTTGTTGACGATCACCGCCGCCACCGCGCCGGAAATCTGCGCGAAGCGGGCCTTGGTGGTGAACGGGCAGCTGCCCCGGTCGATCAGCGCGATCTTGCCGCGCAGCGAGAGCTGCGGCAGCGGCGGCAGGCTGGGAATCAGGCCCAGGCCGCTGGGATCGTTCACCACCACCCCGCAACCGTCCGTAGGCGTGCTGTAGCGGTCATTGGCCAGTACCACGGCGGTGGCCGGGATGTCGTAGCTCGCGGGCGTGAAGCTGCCCACGGTGAAGGTCAGCGGCGCACCCGAAACCGGCGCGGTCTGGCGCACCGTGCCCACCACCGGCCCATCGAACAGATACTGCTGCATGCGCGGCGGCGAGCCATCGGCCGGTGTGGCCATGTTGGCGTTGTTGCGGCCCGAGCCGTCCTGGCCCTGTGCGATCAGCGCATCGTTCTCCTCGCCGCCGCGACCGTAGTTGCTGGTCTGGGCATTGCCGGCGGCCTCGTTGAAACCGTGCCCATACCACCAGTCGTGCAGCCAGTTGTTCACGTAGAACAGATTCACCGCCGCGGCGTAGCGCGCATTCCGGGCCTTGGGATCCTGATCCGGCCCCAGCGGATAGTCGAAGCTGCCGGCCGCCGACAGCGGCGGATAGATGTCACCGGCCAGGCGCGCGCAGGTGTTGAGGAGGTTGTCCAGCAGCACCAGCCCCGCCAGGTTGTAGCCGGACAGGTCGAAGCGATCGATGCAGGCACGCACGTTGTTGCCGATGGTGGTGGTGGCATCGTCCGGCAGCCAGGGATCGCCGGTGCCGGCATCGCTCAGGGTGCGGCGCTGGGTGCTGGCGCTGCTCACGCGCGGCACCCGCGCATCGGGGCTGGCGCCCGGAAACGGCGTGAAGCCATTGCCCAGCGGTGAGTCGTAAGGCCGCCAGCCGCCTTCGGCGCCATCGGCGAACACGCCGTAGGTGTAGGCCTTGGCGCGCGCCACCAGACTGCGCCGGTGCAGCACGCTGCCGTCCACCGCCGAAATCAGCAGGCCATAGGCATTGAAGCGGCCATCGCGCTTGCCGGTGGCGAACAGCTCGGTGTAGTAGGCCGGCTCCAGGCGCTGGCCGCGCGCGTAATACACCTGCTTGATGCGCGGCTGACGCTCGGCCAGCAGCTCGCCGCCGGGATTGCTGATCGCATACCAGTCATAGCCGCCGCGCGTGGCCGCGCGCCTGAGCTGCGCGGCATCCATGGCGCCGCCGATGCTGCGCCAGGCGCCGGCGATGGCCTGCGCGGCGCTCAGCACCAGGCCCTGTGCGCCCAGTGCAGCGGGATCGTAATCGGTGGCGAAATAGCCGGACACCGCAACCGGCTTGCCGCTGCGATCCAGCAGCACATTGAGGCTGCGGCCGAACACCTCGCGTCCCAGCACCTGCTGGCGGAAGCGCACCACCGCCGGACCGTTGCCGTTGTACTGCGCGTCGACCACCTGCGCCTCGCTGATCATCGCCTCGCTGAGCCTGAGCGCGGCCGCCTCGCTGCGCAGATGCGCGCGGGCGCGGGCGATGAGCTGTTCACGGGTCTTGAGCGGACCCACGGCCACCGCGCTGGCATCGCGCCGCGCCCAGAGGAAGGTGGTCTGGCCCAGATGGCGGTCGAACAGCGCCGGTTGCAGGCGCCCGCCCAGGTTCTGCGGCAGCGCCGCGAGCTGGCCGCTGGCGCGCCGCTCGCGGCGGGCGCGGTCCACACCGGGCAGATCGCCGCTCTCGGCGTCCACCGCCAGCGCGGCATTGGATGCGCGCGTGGCATGCGCAAGGACCTCGGGCGGCAGCACACATTGCGCCGCCTGCACGGCGGCACTCGCCGTCGCCAGACCCACGGCCATGGCCAGCTGAAACGTCAGGCTTCTCATGATCTCCCCCTTGCGATTGGCGGCGTCCCCACGCCTGCGCGCCCCACTCTAGGAGGCACCCGCGGTACCGGCAATGAGGAAGATTCCGGGGTTTGTGCGCCTTATCGCAGTTCCGACCAGTCCAGTCCCTGCTCCTGATGCGCGCAGCGCAGGCTCGGCAGGGCCGCGCCGTCGAGGGCCGCGTGCACCGCCGCCAACGCCAGTTCCGGGCGGTTGTTGGATTCGGACAGATGGGTCAGCACCAGATGCTGCAGGCGCTGCCACTCATACGCCTGCAGCAGACCGGCGGCCTGATCGTTGGAGAGGTGGCCGCGATCACTGCCGACGCGGCGCTTGAGGCTTTCCGGATACGGTCCATCCCGCAGCATGCGCAGATCGTGATTGCATTCCAGCAGCAGGCCATCGCAGCCGGCGAGCACTGCGCGCATATGCGCCGAGATGTGCCCGGCGTCGGAGAGCACACCCAGACGCAGCCGGCCGTCACCGATCACGTACTGACAGGGCTCCTGGGCGTCGTGCGGCACTGGATAAGGCTCGATGGCCAGACTGCCGATGGCAAAGCGCTGATGCGGATTGAAGCGGATCAGATGCGGCACTTCCGGATCCTGCCAGGCGCGACGCGTGCCATAGGTCATCCACACCGGAATGCGATGGCGCCGCGCCAGACGGCCGACGCCGCCCAGATGATCACCATGCTCGTGCGTAACCAGAATCGCCGTCAGCGAGGCCGGCTCCACGCCCAGGCGCAACAGGCGGGCCTCGGTCTCGCGCAGATTGAAGCCGCAGTCGATGAGAATGCGCGTGCCGCCGTGCTCGATGAGGGTGGCGTTGCCTTTGCTTCCTGAACCGAGCATCGCGAAACGCATCATGAGCTGCTGCCATCCATGGCGCGACGGTCATTCTTGATTGAACCCC
>NZ_FOFS01000006.1:151178-238982 GCF_900111015.1 Solimonas aquatica
CCGAGCATCGCGAAACGCATCATGAGCTGCTGCCATCCATGGCGCGACGGTCATTCTTGATTGAACCCCGGCCCGACCCTCTGAGGCCGCGCACGCGACATGGCCGGTTCACTTCTTGCCGTCGCCACCAAAGGTGTAGAACGGCAGCGGCGTGACCTTGGATGAACCCGAACCACCCTCGCCTTCGACGATGCGCGAGGGACCCTGCTTGTTCACCTCGTCGATACGGACCACGGCGTGCACCGGCACGTAGAAGCGTTCCACACCGGCAAACTCCTGCTTGAGCTTTTCCTCGCTGGTGTCCACCACCAGGGTGCTCTGCTCGCCGAACACCAGCTTGCCGATCTCCACGAAACCCAGCATCGCGCCATGGCTGACCTCGCGGGCATAGATCTCGTACACCTGTCCCTTGTTCATGAAGCTGACGCGATACAGACGCTTGGGGGCCGCCATGGAAAAACCTTCACCGGAAAGAGACTGACCGGCATTCTAAGAGCCGTCGCGGCTCACAAACAACGCGCCCATCCTGGATGAAAGATTCACGAACAGGCACAAAAGGGCACCGCGCTTCCACAAGCTGCTTCACGCGGTTTTGCGCTTCGGCGTTCTTTGCGTCTTTGCGTGATGCTTGCCGCTCCCGCCCGCATCCAGCGGCGCGCCCACGGCGCGGGCGCAGAACTCGACGATCTCCGCCACCAGCCTGGCATCACCGGCACCGCGCCGCGTCTGCGTTGCGGTGGGCCGCACCAGGGCCTCGGTGTAGGCGCCGACGATGCAGGCCGCGCTCACATCCAGGGCCTGCGCCGGAAACTCGCCCCTGGCGATGCCCTCGCGCAACACGCGCTTGAAGACATTGCCGAACTGCTGACGGCAGAGGATACGCGCGGCGTCGACCTCGGCATCGGCCGGCTCGGCGATGAAGGCATACGCCAGATGCGGGCCTTCCAGCGCGCGCTCGGCAAAGGAGCGCACCGCCGCACGCAGGCGCTGCGCGGCACTGCCCTCGCCGTCGACGATGGCATCGAGTATCGCCACCTCGTTGCGGACTGCGTCGTTGAGCACTTCGACGAACAGCTCCGCCTTGGACGGGAAATAGCGATACAGGGCGCCGGTGGACAAACCCGCCTGTGCCGCCACCGCGTTGATCGAGGCTTCGCGCAAGCCGCCGGCGCCAATCAGCTTGCGCGCTGCGCGCACGATGCGCTCGCGGTTGTCCGCGAGCCGCTCCTGCATCAGCGCCGAGCGTTTATAGGCCATGAACTGAACATCCTTTAAATTTGTGAAAGTCTATTCACTTTTGTTGCCGGCGGCCCTAGAATGCCGCTCGTCATCTTCCCTCGAATTCTAGAGCCGGCGACGCCGCAACCGCCAACGCTGCGCCGGCAAGGAGAGCCGTCCATGTCGTTTGCCGCATCCATGAACTTCGCCCTGGGCGAGGAAATCGATCTGCTGCGTGAGACCGTCCGCCAGTTCGCACAGCGCGAGATCGCACCGCTGGCCGCGCAGATCGACAGCAGCAATCAGTTCCCGCTGCCGCTGTGGCGCAAGCTGGGTGAACTGGGCGTGCTGGGCCTGACCGTCGAAGAGGACTACGGCGGCACCAATCTGGGCTATCTGGCGCACGTGGTGGCCGTGGAGGAAATCTCCCGCGCCTCGGGCTCGGTGGGCCTGTCCTACGGCGCGCACTCCAATCTCTGCGTCAATCAGCTGCGCAAGAACGGCAACGAGGCACAGAAGCGCAAGTATCTGCCCAGGCTGATCAGCGGCGAGCACATCGGCGCGCTGGCGATGAGCGAGCCGGGCGCCGGTTCCGACGTGGTGAGCATGAAGCTGCGCGCCGACAAGAAGGGCGACCGCTATGTGCTCAACGGCAACAAGATGTGGATCACCAACGGCCCCGATGCCGACACCCTGATCGTCTACGCCAAGACCGATCCGGCGGCCGGCCCGCGCGGCATCACCGCCTTCATCATCGAAAAAGGCTTCAAGGGTTTCTCCATGGCGCAGAAGCTGGACAAGCTGGGCATGCGCGGTTCCAACACCTGCGAGCTGGTGTTCGCCGACTGCGAGGTGCCGGAGGAAAACGTGCTGGGCGCGGTGGGGCGCGGCGTCAATGTGCTGATGTCCGGCCTGGACTTCGAGCGCGTGGTGCTCTCCGGCGGTCCGCTGGGCCTGATGCAGGCCTGCCTGGATATCGCCGTGCCGTATGTGCATGAGCGCAAGCAGTTCGGTCAGGCCATCGGCGAGTTCCAGCTGATGCAGGGCAAGCTCGCCGACATGTACGTGGGCCTGTCGGTGTGCCGCTCCTATGTCTACGCGGTGGCCAAGGCCTGCGACCGTGGCGAAACCACGCGCAAGGACGCCGCCGGCGCGATTCTCTACTCCGCCGAGAAAGCCACCTGGATGGCGGGACAGGCGATCCAGATCCTGGGCGGCAATGGCTACATCAACGATTACGCCACCGGCCGCCTGTGGCGCGACGCCAAGCTCTACGAGATCGGCGCCGGCACCTCGGAAATCCGCCGCATGCTGATCGGCCGCGAACTGTTCAACGAGACGCGCTGACATGAGCCTGATCGCATCGCAGCTGCGCAGCGGCAGCGAGGAATTCCGCGCCAATGCCGCGCTGATGGAAAAGCTGGTGGCCGAGCTGCGCGAGAAGACCGCGCGCGCCGCGCAGGGCGGCTCGGAAGCGGCGCGCAGCAAGCACACCGCGCGCGGCAAGCTGCTGGCCCGCGAGCGCATCGACACCCTGGTGGACCGGGGCAGCGCCTTTCTGGAGCTGTCCGCACTGGCCGCCGATGGCCTGTACGGCGGTGAAGTGCCTTCCGCCGGCATCGTCACCGGCATCGGCCTGATTGCCGGCCGTGAATGCCTGATCGTGGCCAATGACGCCACGGTCAAGGGCGGCACCTATTACCCGGTGACGGTGAAGAAGCATCTGCGCGCGCAGGAGATTGCGCGCGAGAACAACCTGCCCTGCGTGTATCTGGTGGACTCCGGCGGCGCCTTCCTGCCGATGCAGGACGAGGTGTTTCCGGACAAGGAACACTTCGGCCGCATCTTCTACAACCAGGCCAATCTCTCCGCGCAGGGCATCCCGCAGATCGCCTGCGTGATGGGCTCCTGCACCGCCGGCGGCGCCTACGTGCCGGCGATGAGCGACGAGACCATCATCGTCAAGAACCAGGGCACCATCTTCCTCGGCGGCCCGCCGCTGGTGAAGGCCGCCACCGGCGAAGTGGTGAGCGCCGAAGACCTGGGCGGCGCCGATGTGCACACGCGCATCTCCGGCGTCGCCGATCACTTCGCCGAAAACGATCACCATGCCCTGGCCCTGGTGCGTCAGGTGGTGGGCACGCTCAATCGCGTCAAGCAGCCGCAGCTGCAGCTGCAGACGCCAGAGGCACCTCGCTACGATCCCGGCGAACTCTATGGCGTGATTCCCGCCGATGTGCGCAAGCCCTATGACGTGCGCGAGGTGATCGCGCGTCTGGTGGACGGTTCGCGTCTGGACGAGTTCAAGACCCGCTACGGCAGCACCCTGGTCTGCGGCTTTGCGCATATCCATGGTTATCCGGTCGGTATCGTCGCCAACAACGGCATCCTGTTCTCCGAGTCGGCGCAGAAGGGTGCGCACTTCGTGCAGCTCTGCGGACAGCGCGGCATTCCGCTGCTGTTCCTGCAGAACATCTCCGGCTTCATGGTCGGCCGCAAGTATGAAAACGGCGGCATCGCCAAGGACGGCGCCAAGCTGGTGACGGCGGTGGCCACCGTGCAGGTGCCTAAGTTCACGGTGCTGATCGGCGGCTCCTACGGGGCCGGCAACTACGGCATGTGCGGCCGCGCCTACTCGCCGCGCTTCCTGTGGAGCTGGCCGAACTCGAAGATCTCGGTGATGGGCGGCGAGCAGGCTGCCAATGTGCTGGCCACCATCCGCCGCGACGGCCTGGAAGCGCAGAAGAAAACCTGGAGCGCCGAGGACGAGGACGCCTTCAAGGCACCGATCCGCACACAGTTCGAACAGCAGGGCAGCCCTTACTACGCCACTGCGCGCCTCTGGGACGACGGCATCGTCGATCCGGCACAGACCCGCCGCACCCTGGCCCTGGGCCTGTCCGCCGCCCTCAATGCGCCGATTGCGCCCACGCGCTTCGGCCTGTTCCGCATGTAAGAGACGCCGCCATGACGCTTTTCTCCAGCGTGCTCATCGCCAATCGCGGCGAGATCGCCTGTCGCGTGATCAAGACCTGCCGCCGTCTGGGCATCCGCAGCATTGCCATCTATTCCGAAGCCGATGCCGGCGCGCGCCACGTGCGCCTGGCCGACGAGGCGCATTGCGTGGGCCCCGCGCCGACGCGCGAGAGTTATCTCCACATCGCCAAGGTGATCGCGGCGGCCAAGGCCAGCGGCGCCCAGGCGATTCATCCGGGCTACGGTTTTCTTTCCGAGAACGAGGCCTTCGCGCAGGCCTGCGCCGAAGCCGGCATCGTCTTCATCGGCCCGCCGGTTGCGGCGATCCGCGCCATGGGCAGCAAGTCGGCGGCCAAGCAGCTGATGCAGGCTTCCGGCGTTCCCCTGGTGCCGGGCTATCACGGCGATGAACAGGACGCGGCCTTCCTGCAGGCACAAGCACGGCAGATCGGCTATCCGGTGCTGATCAAGGCCTCGGCCGGCGGCGGCGGCAAGGGCATGCGCGTAGTGACGCGCGACGAAGACTTCGCCGCCCTGCTCGCCTCCTGCCAGCGCGAGGCGCAGGCCAGCTTCGGCGATGCGCGCGTGCTGCTGGAGAAATACCTGCAGCAGCCGCGTCACATCGAGATCCAGGTGTTCGGCGACACCCAGGGCCATATCGTGCATCTGCACGAGCGTGACTGCTCGGCGCAGCGCCGCCACCAGAAGGTGGTGGAAGAAGCCCCGGCTCCGCACATGAGTGCCGAGCAGCGCGCCGCCATGGGCCGCGCCGCCTGCGAGGCCGCGCGCGCCGTGAACTATGTCGGCGCCGGCACCGTGGAGTTCATCGCGGAGGCCGGCAGCAGCGCGTTCTACTTCATGGAGATGAACACGCGCCTGCAGGTGGAGCATCCGGTCACCGAGATGATCACCGGGCAGGACCTGGTGGAATGGCAGCTGCGCGTCGCGGCAGGCGAACCCTTGCCGCTCACGCAGGAACAGATTCCCCTGCGCGGCCATGCCATCGAAGTGCGCATCTACGCCGAAGACCCGGTCAAGAACTTCCTGCCCAGCATCGGCCGCCTGCAGCACTTCGCCACGCCGCCGCAGACCGAGGCCGTGCGTCTGGACAGCGGCATCGAGCAGGGCGATGAAATCAGCCCGCACTACGATCCGATGCTGGCCAAGCTGATCGTCTGGGGCGAGGATCGCGCGCAGGCCGTCGAGCGCATGCTCGCGGCCCTGGGCCAGACGCAGATCGTGGGTCTGCAGCACAATCTGCACTTTCTCGCGCGCCTGATCGATCATGCGCAGTTCCACGCCGGCACGGTGGACACCGGCCTGATCGAACGCGAGCTGCCCGTGCTCTTGCAGCGGGATGCGTTCGATGCGCAAGCCGGTGCGCAGCTGGCCGCGCTCTGGCAGCAGACCCGCGAAGCCGCCCAGCTGCGCGCGCAAGCCGCCGCAACGCTGGACCCGCACAGCCCCTGGGCGCTGGGCGACGGCTGGCGGCTCAATGCCACGCTGCAGCGCGAACTGCGCTTCCTCATCGGTGAGCAGGAACAGCCTGTGCGCCTGCAATACGCGCAGGGGCTGCGCATCGACGGTCTGGACGCGCAGCTTCGCGACGACGGCGAACAGGCGCTGAGTTACCGCATCGGCACGCGCACCGGCTCGGCGCAGCTGCTGGAACATCAGGAACAGATTCATCTGTTCGCCGATGGCCGCAGCCTGCAATTGAAGTTGAACGATCCGCTGCGCCACGCCGGCGAGCACGAACAGGATCAGGGTGGCCTGGCGGCGCCCATGCCCGGCAAGATCATCGCCCTGCTCTGCGAGCCGGGCGCCACGGTCGAGGCCGGTGCGCCGCTGCTGGTGATGGAAGCGATGAAGATGGAGCACACGCTCAAGGCACCGGCGCGCGGGCTCTTGCGTGGCTTTCACTGCGCGCTGGGCGAGCAGGTCGCCGAGGGCACACAGCTGGTGGATTTTTCCGCGGAATAAAACGGCAGGGCCTGCCCCGCTGCGGACAGGCCCTGCAGACCCCGCTACAGCCAGAAACCCAGACCCAGATTGATCAGGAAGCCCTGATACTTCAGCTTGTCGTCCAGGGCGTGGTTGGCGCCCACCGAGACGTCGCTGTCGAATTTCAGATACCGCACGTCGGCATTGAGCGTCTGGCCACCGGCCAGATTCATGTTGGCACCGACCTGCCCCACGAGGCCCACGCTGTTATCCACCTTCACGTGCAGCGAGTCGAGGCTGCCGGTCTCGTCGTGGAAAAAATTGTAGTTGAGGCCCGCGCCCACGTAGGGACGGATCGCGCTGCCGGCCGAGCCAAAATGAAACTGCCCCACCAGCATCGGCGGCACCAGGCCGACCGAACCCAGGGACGCCCCGGCCGACTTCACTTCCGGCGTCACGAAGGCCGCCAGCAGATTCACGCCGATGGCCGGCGTCACGAAGTAAGTGGCATCCACTTCCACCGCCGGCTGATCGCCCACATCGAGATCCAGCGGACCATCGGACTTGGCATCCGATACCAGATAAGCGACACCGGCATGCAGCAACAGCTTGGAGTCCGCTGCCTGCACCGCGCCTGCACCGATCATGGTCACCGCCCCGAAAATTCCCGCACACAGCCGCTTGTGCTCAAGCATGCGCTCTCTCTCCATCGTTCGATTTGGATTTATGGCTCGCGGACTGCGCCTTGCGCGCGCCGCGCGGCCTGTATGAGCAAGGCCGATGCCATCGCCATCGAAATTTCTTTATGAAGCAAATTCAGCCGGATACGTCTCAAGGCCGATGGCGTGTGCGCCATCAGGCGGAAACCGGCTTTGCGTCAGCGACGGCGCTGCGCAAAGCAGGCTTGCAGCAACGAGGACTGCAGCGTGAGGTCCGCGCGCTTCAGGCCGCGCGACGTGCGGGCTCCGGCATGCACAAGGCGGCCTGCGTCGAATCCCAATGCACCGGCAAGGATTGCGGCTCGTCGCGCTCGGCATAGCCGTGCTCGCGAAAGAATTCCTGAGCATGCAGCACGCGATCACCGGCGGCGTTGCGCTGCTTGAGCAGCAGCCCGCCCGCTTCCGGCAGCAAAGGCAGGAGCAGCACATAAGGTTCGCGGCGCAGCAGGGCCACCGCGCCGAGCTGCGGCAGATAACGCTGGCACAAGGCGGCGCTCAGATAGAGATTGCCGGCGCGCACCAGCACCTGCAGCATCTCAGGCGCCGGCATACGCCGCGATCTCCCGCTCGATCATCGCCACCACTTTCAAGCCCGCCACCTTCACGGGTTCTGAAATCTGCACGCCCAGCTCCAGACAGGCGGACTCGATCAGATAGACGCTGACTTCCTGCGGGAAGGCTTCACGGAAGATGCGCCGGCCCGCGTACAAGGCATGGTCCCAGCGAAAGTCGTGCAGGCTGTAACCAGGCTCCGGATGCCCGCTCAACTCCTCGCCCGGCACCTGGAACACCGCACCCGGCTCGGCGCCGCTGCGCGCGGCATCGACGATGATCAGGCGATGCGCACCACGGGCCTGGAACATCACGTCCATACCGCCGGTGCCGGCATCGAAGATCCGCACCCGTTGGCGAAAATCGTCGCGCAGGCGCGTTTGCAGCGCCTGCGCGACCAGAACGCCGATGCCGTCATCACAGCGATTGAGATTGCCGCAACCGATGATGGTCAGCATCGCCCGTCTCAACACCTTACAACCAGAAACCCAGGCCCAGGTTGATCAGGAAGCCCTGATACTTGAGCTTGTCGTTCAGCGCCTGATTGGCCCCCACCGTCACGTCGCTGTCGAACTTCAGATAGCGCACATCGGCGTTCAGCGTCAGGCCTCGGGACAGATTCATGTTGGCGCCGACCTGCCCCACGAGACCGATGCTGTCATCGACCTTCACGCGCAGCGAGTCGAGGCTGCCGGTCTTGTCGTGGAAAAGGTTGTAGTTGATGCCGGCGCCCAGGTAGGGACGGATCGGACTGCCGGCGGAACCAAAATGGAACTGCCCCACCAGCATCGGCGGCACCAGCCCGATCGACCCCAAGGATGCGCCCGCAGACTTCACTTCCGGCGTCACGAAGGCCGCCAGCAGGTTCACACCGATGGCCGGCGTCACGAAGTAAGTGGCGTCCATTTCCAGCGCCGGCTGATCGCCCACGTCCAGATCCAGCGGACCATCGGACTTGGCATCCGACACCAGGTAGCCGATCCCGGCGTGCAGCAGCAGATGGGAATCCGCCGCCTGCGCCAGCCCGCCGCCGCCCAGCGCCAGCGTTGCCAGCGCCGCCACCAGACCCGTCCTGCACTTGTGCTGTATGTTCACTGACTCTCCTCTTCGATGTGTTTTTGCGCCGCGCCATGCGAGGCGCGTGAGGCTTCTAGTGTCGTGAGTCAGAAATTCGCATGCGAATTCGCCGGTCTTTTTCGCGTCTGGCGGCGTTGCGCCTCCTCGCCATAGTCACCACTATGCCTCGTCGGCGTGCCTTGCCAGCCACGAAAAATCCTCGGCGACTTCATCAAGGAACTTCTGACTCACGACACTAGCCCTGTTTCAGATTCGCCAGAGCCGGCACCACCAGTCGGGCTCGACCGGCAAGGCCAGCTCCGGCAGATCGCACCACTTGCGATGCACCAGGTAATACATGCACTCCTGGCAACGCATGCGGTCCTCGCCATAGGGACTGTTGGTAAACCCTGAAAGCACCAGCTTGGCTTTCAGATCCTTGGCATCGATATCGCGCAGCTGGGTGAGCAACTGGCCAAACTGTGTGTCGTTTTCCGGAAAGGGCTCCGTCTGGGTTTGCAGACCGTCGGCCAGCATCCGGCCGATCTTCTCGCGCAACTTCTGCTCCTGATCGCTGTGCATGCCTGAATCCTTTGTCCCGCGCGCTCAAAAACGGGCGACAACCGCAGCGCCCGCAGGCGCCGCGGCTGTCGCATCAGACCCGACTCAGGCGGTGCGAAAGCGCGCCAGCTCCTTGCCGGTCTTGCGGTCGTGTGCATGCACCGTGCACACCAGACAGGAGTCGAAGGAGCGCGCGACATGGCCCACTTCGACCGGGTCGCTGGTATCGGCGATGGGGGTGCCGACCAGCGCTTCCTCGATGGGACCGCGCGCCTGCGCGCCGTCGCGCGGTCCGACGTTCCAGGTGGTCGGCGCGATGATCTGGTAGTTCTTGATCTTGCCGTTCTGCACATCGATCCAGTGACAGAGTGCACCGCGGATCGCTTCCGTCGCACCCCAGCCGCGGCCATCGCGCTCCTTGGGCTTGATGTACCAGGGATCGTTGAGGCGGAATTCGCGCAGGCAGTGCTCGGCCTGACGGTAGAGCTTGATGGTTTCGTGCATGCGCGCGATCTGCCGCAGGTGCAGGTTGGGCCCGCCCATCTTCTTGTACATGTCCAGCACCAGACCGTCGTAGTGCTGCCAGGATTCGCCATGGCGGCCACCGGCGATCAGCTGGCGCGCGAACGGCCCCGCCTCCAGTCGGCCGACATCGGTGTGGCGCACGCTGGTGGCCCAGGAATACTTGCCGGCGTGATCGATGTCGTTCTTCTGCACCGGCCGCGTGGTACGGTCGAAGGGATGCACATCGGCGCCGCCCTCGTCATACCAGGCATGCGTGGTGTTCTCGCGCAGGAACTTCTGATCCATCAGCACGTGGGTGTCGGTGGCACCGTCGTAGACACCGCTCTTCATGATCAGCGCGGCGTTGCGGCTGTCGATGGTCGGCTTCTGGTACTTGTCCTCGTGCGGCAGATAACCCCAGGACACGTACTTGCCGACGCCGCCGCCGTACTGGTGCAGACCGACATCCAGGCCCATGCGCCAGTAGAAGCCCAGATCGGAATTGGCATGCTCGGGACGTTCATCGAGCCAGACCATGAAGTCATCGTAGGTCTTGATCTGCTCGTAGCGCTCCAGGCTGCAGCCCAGCCAGATCGACTCCAGCCAGTTCTTCTTGAAGTACTCCAGCAGCGACCAGGCGCGCGTGATGTCGGTGAGCGTCGGCGCGCACATCACGCCGCCCGGCACCATGTACGAGGAATGCGGCCACTGTCCGCCCAGCAGCGCGTAGATCTCCACCGGCTTGCCGGAGATGGTGACGCCGGCCTCGTAAGAACTGCCGGTGAACGGCGCGAAGCGCTTCACCGCTTCTTCGTAGAACGGGCTGTTGCGATACTTCTTGTTGGTGAGGTCGATCGCATACAGACCGTAGAAGTAGCGCGGCTGGCTCTGGATCGATTCCACCAGCTGCCCGAGATTGCGCGCCAGAATCGCATTGCGCGGCACCTCGGTCTGCCAGGCGGTATCCAGAGCCCAGGCCGCGCAAGTCAGATGCGAAGCCCCGCAGATGCCGCAGGCGCGCGGCGTGACCACCAGTCCGGCCTGCGGGTCCTTGTCACGCAGGATGATTTCAAAGCCACGGAACAGTTCCGCCTGCGTCCAGGCGTTGGTGACGACGCCGTTCTCGATATCGACACGAACATCCAGATCGCCTTCCACACGCCCGACGGGCGAGATGTCCAGGGTTTGCACTGCCATGTCATTCTCCTCACGCTATCCCGAGTAATCGTTTTGTGATGCGGCTTCAAACCACGAACAGATCTTCTTCCGCCCACTTCGGTGCCGCGTTCTTCGCCGCACCGGTCAGGGCGATGTAGCCCTTCTTGTCCACGCCCTTGGGCAAGTCCTTGGGCACGCCCATCACGGTCTGGGTCTTGAACACCGTGCCCGGCGCCAGATCGAAGAACGGGAACTCCGGCTCCGTGCAGCCCATGCAGGGCATGCCGGCGCGGGTCTTGGAGGATTGACGGTTCCAGAGAATGCGATTGCAGGGCGAGTGCGTCATCGGTCCGCGGCAGCCCAGGTCGTAGAACAGGCAGCCTTTGCGCTGTCCGAATTCCGTGGCGGAGACCTTGTAGGCGAAGTGCATGTTGCGGGTGCAGCCGGTCTGCGTGAAGCTCTGGAAGAAGGTCTTCGGCCGCTGCAGATCATCCAGCGCCAGATCGCCGCCGCGTCCCGTCGCCACCGCCACCACGATCTGGCTGATCCAGTCCGGATGCGCAGGGCAGCCCGGCACATTGATCACCGGCAGACCGGCCTTGGACTTGTAGCCGGCGCCCAGGAAGCCGCCTTGCGCGCGCTTGAGAAACTGCAGGCCTTGCGAGTCGGAAGGATTCGGTGCGGTGGCAGGAATGCCGCCCCAGGTGGCGCAATCGCCGATCGCCACGGTATAGCCGGCGGCGGCGGACAGCTCTTTCACCCACTGCTTCATCGGCCGGCCGGCGAAGCGGTTCCACTCGCCGGTGCCATTGGGCGCGTTCACCACCGTACCTTCGAAGACAAAGATATCCAGCGCAATCGCGCCGGATACGCAGTCGCGCAGCAGCTTCTGAAGATTGTCGCCGAGTTCCACACCCAGCGAGGGATGCCAGAGAATGTTGATACCGAAGTCAGTGACCAGATCGCAGGCGCTGGGTTCTTCGGCATTGAGGAACGACATGGTGTTGCCGGAACAAGCACCGCCCTGCAGCCAGAGCAGATTTGCCATTGCGTATTTCTCCTCACATCGTGATGTCTTTATCGACCGCGCATCCCGATCTGCAGACTCGACGCCGCTTCTTGCGAGCAATGCAGCCGGGTACCTGGCCAGGAGAGGAGCAAGGCCAATGCCAATGCGAGTCGTTCTTTTTTATTTAGCGATTTCAGCTGCGTAGCGAATCGCTTCGCAGAAATTCGACGATCGGCATGTAAAGCTGCTTAGCAAATGCTCGGACCTGCAAAGCAAGCTTGCAGGTTTTGTAAGCTTCACGGGATCAAGATCCGCAGCGCAGACACGGTCGCGCACGCCCGGCACATGGACGTGCGAGCACAGATCAGACGCTTCTACGCGCCTGGTTTTTCGGGAGTGCGGAAAGCCGCGTCTTTATCGAAGCAAACACTCAGCACCGAGCGTTTGCATCAGCCTGCCAGCTCAGCCGTTGCGGTTGCCGCAGACCGGACATTGCGCTTCGAGGGTGTAGCCAAACCAGATGCCCTGGCAGCGGCTGCACCAGTGGCCATTGGTCTGCTCGGCGCTCAAACCCAGCTGCCGCGCCAGAGGCGTGATGCCCAGATCCTTGAAGCCACCGGGCGTGGCCGGCGGCCGGGTCCGCGACTGCGGAAACGTCCTTACCTTGTTGCCGTCCTGCTGCGGATCGTCGCGAGTCATGAGCCACCGCCTTCCATCTGCCGTTCATCGAGCTGATAGCGCTTGATCTTGTTGGCCAGGCCCACGCGCGACAGGCCCAGCTCGCGCGCGGCGCGGCTGTGGTTCCACTTGTGCCGCAACAGCGATTGCGTCACCAGCTCCGCTTCCAGCGACTCGACCTTCTGCTTGAGCGTCTCCTTGCCGCGCAGAAATACTGCGGCGGAGGTTTCCTTGTTCGGCGCCAGACGCACGAACTCCGGCGACATATGCCGCACCGACAGAAACTCCCCCTCTTCCGCCAGCGCCACCATGCGCCGCACCTCGTTCTCCAGCTCGCGCACATTGCCGGGAAAAGGATGCGCCTTGAGCCGCCGCATCACTTCCTGCGAGATGCCGGCGATCTTGCGACCGATGGCTTCGGCATATTTTTCGGCGGCGTATTCGGCCAGCACCGGGATGTCATCGGGACGTTCACGCAGCGGCGGAATGTCCACCTCGAAACCACGCAGGCGGAAATACAGGTCCTGGCGGAACTTGCCCTGCTGGACCAGCTCTTTCAGCGGCCGGTTGGAGGCGGCGATGATGCGCACATTGCAGTGGCGGGTGTCGTTGGTGCCCAGCGGCTTGACCTCGCCTTCCTGCAGGAAGCGCAGCAGGCTGACCTGGAAGGACGGCGAGACCTCGGAGATTTCATCCAGGAACACCGTGCCGCCGTCGGCAGCCGGAAACAGGCCGAGGCGATCACCGATGGCGCCGGTGAAGGAGCCGCGCTTGTGTCCGAACAGCTCCGAGTGCAGCAGCTCGTCCGGCAGCGCGCCGCAGTTCTGCGCCAGGAAGGGATAGTCGCTGCGCTGGCTGAAGAAATGCACGGCGCGCGCCATCAGTTCCTTGCCGGTGCCGGTCTCGCCGTGAATCAGCACCGGCAGATCGGTGACCGCCGCCTTGCGCGCCAGATTGCAGGCCTGCGCCATGCCGTCGCTGGCGAAAATCAGGCGGTCGAAGCGATAGGTTTCCTGCAGCAGCTTGACGATGCCCTCGGTTTCGCGGCGCAGCACATCGTCGGCAAACTTCAGCTCGCGGCTCAGCAGGCGATGGCGCCGCGCCAGCTCGCGGCCTTCCAGCGCACGCTTGACGATCAGCAGCAGATGATCGGGCTGCCAGGGCTTGGCCACGAACTGGTAGACCGCCGCCTCGTTGATCGAGCGGATCATGTCTTCCGGCTCGGAATAGCCGGTGATGAGGATGCGCAGCACCTCGGGATGGGAGATGCGGGTGCGTGCGAAGAAGTCCACGCCGCTCATGTCCGGCATGCGCTGGTCACTGAGAATCAGATCGACCGGATGCTTGCCCAGCAGACTCAGGGCCTCGCTGCCGGAGGCAGCGGAAAGGACTTCGTATTGCTCCTGGAGACAGCGCACCAGCGCGGCCCGCACCTGTGGCTCGTCATCGACGACGAGCAGCAATCCCCCCAGGCCAGGATGCGCGTTCACGATGCTTGCCTTTTCAGTTTGTATATTTGCTTAGCACACTAGCACGCCGACGCATGAAGTCAATCGCGTCAGCCTGCCGCCCCACCCCGGGGAAAATCAGCGGCGTTCCAGTCCCAGCCGCTGCAGCTTCTGGCGCAGGCCCACGCGCGACAGGCCCAGCTCGGCGGCCGCCTGCGTCTTGTTCCAGCGGCAGCGCAGCAGGGTTTCCTTGAGAATCACCGCCTCCATGGCGCTGAGCCGCTCCTGCAGGCTGCCGCCCTGCGGCAGATTCAGGGCCACCGGTTCCGCCGAGTCGGTGCTGAGCCGGCCGCGCAGCACGCGCGGTGACAAGACTTCGGCGCCGATGACCAGTTCCTGGCCCAGCGTCAGCGCGCGATAGATTTCATTGCGCAGCTCGCGGATGTTGCCCGGCCAGGGATAGGCCAGCAGACAGGCCATGGCCTCCTCGCTGAAGCCCTTGGCCGGCTTGGCCAGATCCTGCGCGGCCTGCTGCAGAATCGATTCGGCCAGCACCGGCAGATCCATGCTGCGCTCGCGCAGCGCCGGCACCACCAGCGGAAACGCCGCGAGCCGGTAGTAGAGGTCTTCGCGGAAACGGCCGGCGCGCACCTCGGCTTCCAGATCACGATGCGTGGCGGCGATCACGCGGACATCGACCGCAATCGCCTGACTGCCGCCTACCGGCCGCAGCTCGCCCTCCTGCAGCACGCGCAGCAGCTTGACCTGGAAGGTCGGCGAGGTGTCGCCGATCTCGTCCAGGAAGATGGTGCCGCCGTTGGCGCGCTGGAACAGACCGATGTGATCCTGAAACGCGCCGGTGAAGGAACCGCGCTTGTGGCCGAACAGTTCCGACTCCAGCAGGTTGTCGGGCAGCGCCGCGCAGTTTTCCATCACGAACGGGCCGGTGGTGCGCGGGCTGGCGTAGTGAATGGCGCGCGCCAGCAGTTCCTTGCCGGTGCCGGACTCGCCCTGCAGCAGCACCGCGAGGTCATAGCGCGCCACCAGCTGCGCCAGACGGCAGACTTCGGCCAGCGGGCTGTCCGGCGCGCGCACCAGTCGCGAGAACTCGTGATGCAGCTTGACCTCGGCCTGCCGCTGTCGCGCGCGGCGGCGCAGCGGCTCGCTGCCGGCGCGCAGCTCCAGCTCGATGCGCCGCACATCGTTCTGCAGATGCCGCGCCTCCACCGCCTCGCCCACCAGCTTGAGCAGCTGCTCGGGCAGCCAGGGCTTGAGCACGTACTGGTAGATGCCGGCGTCATTGATGCCGGCGATGATGTCCTCGGCGTCGGTGTAGCCGGAGATCAGCACCCGCACCACGTCGGGCCAGGTCTGCCGCACGCGCTTGAAGAACTCGATGCCGCTGCCGCCGGGCATGCGCTGGTCGCAGAGAATCACGTCCACCGGCGCATCGTTGCCGGTCTGGGTCTCGCGCTGGTCGAGCAGGCTCAGCGCCGCGTCCACCGAGCAGGCGGTGTAGACGTCGAAATCCTCCTCCAGGGCGCGCCGCAGCGCGTCCACGGAATGGGGTTCGTCGTCCACCACCAGCACGGAGGGCATGGCGGTGCCTGCGGGCTTCAGATCGCCTGCCATTGCAGGTTCGTGAAGTCCTGTGCCGAAGCGGCGGCCTGTTGCCGGGCCTGGGCCGCGGCGCGTTCACGCTCCTGTGCCAGCCAGTCCAGCCAGCCCTCGAAGCCTTCGCGGCTGCGCGCCGACACCCGCAGCACCTGAATGCGCGGATTCACCTGCCGCGCGTAGGCGATGCAGCGCTCGACATCGAAATCCAGATGCGGCAGCAGATCCACCTTGTTGATGATCATCAGCCTGGCGGCGGCGAACATGTCCGGATACTTGAGCGGCTTGTCCTCGCCTTCGGTGACCGAAAGGATGGCGACCTTGGCGGCCTCGCCCAGATCCCACATCGCGGGGCAGACCAGATTGCCCACGTTCTCCACGAACAGGACGCCCTCGTCCAGCGCCGGCAGGCGCGCCAAGGCCTGCCCCACCATCTCGGCGTCCAGATGGCAGCCCTTGCCGGTGTTGACCTGAATCGCCGGCGCACCGGTGGCACGGATACGATCCGCGTCGTGGCTGGTCTGCTGATCGCCTTCGATCACCGCCACCGGCAGCTGCGGCGCGCGTTCGCGCAGGGCATTGATGGTGGCGCACAGCAGCGTGGTCTTGCCCGAGCCGGGGCTGGACACCAGGTTCAGCGCCAGCACGCGCTGCGCCGCCAGCTGCGCGCGATTGCGGTCGGCAAGCTTCTGATTGGCGCCCAGCACATCGGCTTCGATACGGATCGCACGCGAGGCGCTCATGCCCGGCACCGAGACGCGCGCGCTGCCGGCACCGTAATGCAGATCACCGCAGGCGGATACCGCAGGACTCGCGCTGCGCACGGGCTCCTGCGCTTGAAGATGAGGCGGCGGAGCCAGACGCGCATTACCGTCACCGGAGCAACCACAGACGACACACATAGCTCTCTCTCCTGTTTTCCTTATCCCCCGTCCCGCAATCAATCCGGAACGACGCACCGCAATTCACGCCAGCACAGGCGACCGCGATGATCCGCCAGCCAGGGCCGGGATTTCACGCGCCGCCGCTCACGTCGCCGCGAGGCGGCGAACAGCAGCCGCTCAGAGCGACTCGCTCACCAGATCATCGACTATCAATTCACGCAGCCGCAGCTCGCTGCCCGCCAGCGGCTGCAGATGCCGGCCGCCACAGCGCGGACAGTCATCCAGACGCGAGCTGATTTCAACCGACTGCGCGCAATCCAGACACCAGGCACTGGCCGGCAGCTCCTGGATCTCGATCTGCGCGTCCTGCAGCACCGTACCCGCACGCAGCGCCTCCAGCGCGAAGCGCAGCGCCGCCAGGTCCACGCCCGCGAGCGCGCCCACATCCACGGTGATGGCCCGCAGGCGCACGGGCGGCTGCGCGCGCAAGGTGTCTTCAACCAGCTGCAGCACTCCGCCCGCCAGACTCATCTCATGCATGCTCTGCTCTCCATGCGCCGGCTGACAAGGCCTTGCTCATGCCGCGTCCTTTTGCGTCTGCACTTCGAACTCGATGCAGGGATCATACGCCAGCGCCAGCAGGGTTCCGCCACGCCGATCGCTGGCGGCGCCCTGCCGCGCGAAGGCGGCCGTGAAGGCGCCGCGCGGATGAAAATTCCATTCCGTGGGCGCAATCACGCGGTACAGCCCGACCCGTTCGGCACCGTCCAGAGTCAGCGCGTGAATCAGCATGCCGCGTGCGGTGTCCACGCAGGCCATGCCGCGTCCGGCGCCGAGATTCAGGGCGCGCACCCGCAGCAGCGGCTCGTCGAGCAACAGCAGCGCGATTTCCTCCAGGCGATCCAGCAGGCGCGCGTGGACATCACCGGCGCGTGGCCGGCCGATGCGCTGCAGACGCGGCGAACAGCCGGTCTCGCGGGCGCGCCCGGCAAACTCCGGTGTCAGCACGAAATCGGCGCGCGCCAGCGCGGCCTCGGCAATGCGCCGCAGGTCCGCAGGCGAACGCAGCGCCTCCAGGCTGGGCACCCGCGTCAGCTGCAGGGTTTGCGCGAGGTCGGCCACCGCCCGCAGACAGCGCGCCGGCAGACTGGCGGCCTGCGCCAGCCATTGATCCAGCTGGTGCTCGCGACGACGCTGCACCCACTCGCGCGCCGGCATGCCGTACAGCTCGTGCGGCAGCACTTCCTGCAGCCCCGCGACGCCGTGCTGACGCAGCTGTGCCAGCACGCGCAGCTCTTCGGGCGCAGCGTGATGCCCCAGCAGATGCCGCGGCCAGTCCAGCCAGAGATGCCGAAGATGCTCGCTCAGCGCCTGCTGCTGCAGCTCGCGCAGCGCGGCCGCGTCGCTGCGGCGCGGCGTCTCGCCGCGCGCCGCCGCCAGCGCCAGACGCGCGGCCATTTCATGCGCGCCACCGCACAGCGCATAGAGCCGACCCGCCAGCTTGGGCACCGAATCCGCGGGCATGCCCTGGAACAAGGCCTGTGCAAACAGCGGCCGCGCATCGATCCGCTCCGGGGCCACGCCCGCGCGCAGCCGCAGGCGTCCGGCCAGCGGCAGCAGGGGCTGCGCGGCGGTCATGGCCGTGTCGCCACGCCACCGCCGAGCAGCAGGCGGCGACGCGATGGCTGTTCGATCTCTTCCTGCGGCTGGCGCAGACAACGCAGCACTTCCAGCGCCACCGCACGCGCCACTTCCTGCGCGGAGAATTCGAAAACCGGTGAATACAGCGAGCACATCTCGTAAGCGCCGAACGCCGGCTCATGCGCGCCGATGAAGCTGTAGTGCTCAGCGCCCAGCTCATGCAGGCGCGAGGCGCCCGGCGCGGCCAGAACGGACTCGTCCTGTGCCAGATAGATCAGATTCATGCACCAGGGCGTGAGCAGGATGCCCAGCACAGCATCCTCGTCAGCGCCGGAGCATGGCGCGAAGCCGATGGCCTCGACCTGCAGGGCCGGATTGAGCAGGGGCATGCCGGCCATGCGCGTCGCGGCGATCTCGCGAAACACGTTCGCCAGTTCCTCGCCGCGCCGCGCCAGCTCAGCAGGCCCTGGACGATTCATGCGGCGGGCTCGTCCAGCACCATGAACTGCGCCGCGTCGCCATCGCACTGCGGACAACGCCAGTGCGATGGCAGCGCAGTGAACGGCGTGCCCGGCTGGATCTGCCAGACCGGATCGCCCTGCTGCGGATCGTAGACCCACCAGCAGATCTTGCACTCCAGCCGCGCGTCATCCGGCAGGCGGGCGGCGTCGCCCAGATAGGAGCCTTCGAAGCGTGCTTGCGGCGTGCTCATGTCGAAGCGTTCAGTGCGTGCTGCCCGCAACCCACTCCAGCACCTCGGCGAAGCGCTCGGCGGAATCGCTCAGATCCTCGGGCGCCGCACGCACCGCTTCCGGCATCGAGGTGATTTCGATGGTGTCGAGAATCACCGCGTCCTGCGAGTTGTAGTACACCACGCGCCAGCACTGCGGCAGTTGCGTGCTGCTGACACGGCAGTTGCCGTAACCGCGCGAAAGGATGTTGACGCCGGCAACGCCCAGGCGCTCATCCAGATACGCGATGTCCTGCGGCGACAGCGGCAGCAGCGTGAGATTGATGACATGCACCGGCATGCCGGGCTGCCAGCGCTGCGACTTCTCCAGAACCTCGGTGAGAATCGCCGGTGCGTTCATGACCATCGGCGGCAGATTCTGCGCCGAGGGCGGCGTCAGGCTCAGATCCTGGGTCGGTCGCGCGCGCTCTGCCAGCAGGGCCGGCGCGGCGGCGATCTCCACGTAGTCGCGCAGCAGGCGCTGCTGCGCATCGAATTCCGCCACGCGCCAGATGCCGGCGAACAGCGATTCCTGCACCTTCACCGGCGCCTCGCCGTCGATACGGGCACCGACCTCGCCCTCACCGAGCACCTGGTTGACCAGGCGCCGGTTGGCTTCATCCAGATCGCTCAGATCAACGCGCTCGCAGACCGAAGCCATGGCTTCGGGCGGCACCGCCAGGGCACGCTGCACTGCGGCGGCCACAGCACGTAGCGCTGCCTGTGCCTGATGCAGTTCACCGATCTGCTCACGCTCGGGCAGGATCGGTGACTGATAGGTGTTCATGCCCTTGGGCATGCTCATGTACTGCAGCTCTTCCTCCTCGGACTGGCTGCCCGGACCAATGGTGCGGACAGGAATCGGAAAGGGCTTGGTGCCAGGGCTGTTGCTGTTCATGCGTATTAGGGTCCTTGATTACGGCTGGAGACTCAGTTCACCGTCGCGGCGCGGGCGGGCATGGCAATGGAGGGCGGGCGCGTGGGCGGCGCCTGCAAGGCGGCGCGCGCCTCGTTCAGGAACACGTCCCAGTCGCGCATGCCGGGAATGGTGGCGACGTACTGGCCGTCGCGCAGAAAGACCAGCGAAGGACGACGCAGCGCGCCGAAGCGATCCCCCACGGCGAACTCGTCGCCACGCGCCACGACGCCGACACGGAAGCGCGACGTTCCGCCTTCGCTCAATGCACTGCGCAACTCCGGCAGCACCACCGCGACATCGATGCACTCCGGAAACTTCACCGGATCACTCCAGATCAGCAGCGCGGCATCGCCGGGCTGTGCGAGAAACTCGGCGAGCGTGGCGGTGCTGACCCAGCAGCAGTTCTCACTTTCGGCCAGACGTTGCATCGCCGCCGGCAACAGCGGGGCCTGGTGGTTGGCCGTCGATGCAAACATCGCGGAGTTGTCATTGAGGTTCATAAATTTCTCTCTCCTGTGTATTTAGTGTTTGGCGGATTCCGCCGCACCGGTCAGCGCAGCCAGCGAGCCGGCGTCCATGGCCGAAGGCAAGGAAAAGGGTGGCGCGGCTGACGAGTGCTCGCCATGCAGGGCCGCCTGCAGCAGATCCAGCGCCGCCTCGATTTCAGCGGCGCGCGCCGCATCCAGCCGCTCGATGGCCGAATCGAGAAACACCAGCACCTGCTCGCCGACCGGCACCTCGCCGACGAGCGCCATCCGCACGCGACGACGTTCGCCGCGACCTTCGCACTCGGCCATGCCATCGGCGCTGCTGAGCACGCGCATGGGAATACCGACGCACATCAGCGGCTCTCCTCGGGACTGACCAGAAAGCGGTCATCGCCCACGCGACAGGCCACCTCGGCGCTGGGACGCTCCTGCTCGTAGCGCGTCATGGCCAGATACGGCGGCGTCACCGCCTCCTCCAGGGCCAGCGGCGTCTGTCGCGGCGTGACCTTGCAGCCCCATTGCTGCAATGCCTCCACGCCCATGGCCAGCGCTCGCGGCATCGCCGCACGCACCACATCGCGCAGGCTGCCGCCGTAGTCCTCCAGTTCTTCAGGCTGACAGCCGACCAGCACCACGCTCTCCGGGAAATGGCCGGTGAGCTGGGCCAGCGCCAGCACCTCCTGAAAACCGGTCTGATGCAGGCTCATCTTCTTGGCGCCCAGATACTGCGGCACTTCCTCATCACGGATCAGCCGCAGCGTGCCGGGCTCCAGGCCATAGTCGATGGCATCAAAGATCAGCAGACGACGCGCGGCCTGCACGTGATGAATCAGATACAGGCCTTGCGTGCCGCCATCGATGATCTGCACCGACGGCGAAAACTCATAATCGCGTTGCAGGGCTTCGACGCAGCGCACGCCAAAGCCCTCGTCGGCCCACAGCAAATTGCCAATGCCCAGCACGATGATGTCATCATCGCCACGGGCCTCGTTACAGTCGTTTTGGCGCTGATTCGGGATAGTCTCGGACATGTTCTCGACTTCAGGCTAAGGAGATAGCGCAGCGATCAGCTGCGCGCGGACTGCAGACGGCGGGTCGCCAGAAAAGCGTCGTGTTGCGCCTGCAGCACCAGCCAGAACTGCGCGTCGGCACCGAAATGCAGCGCGCAGCGCGCGGCGGTGTCCGGCGTGAGTGCGCGACGACCGCGCACCACCTCATGCAGTCGGCGCCGGGAAACACCGAGGCGGCTCGCCGCCTCGGTCTGGTTCATTCCCAAAGGCACCAGAAACAACTTCTCCAGCAGATGGCCCGGATGAACCGGCGTACGCGTGGGCACGCCGGTCCGGTGATGACGTTGGGGAAGTTGCGGCTTCATCATGATGACAGCTCAGTCCTTGAAGGTGCGGTAACCCGAAACCATGGTGCTGATGATGCTTTGACGCCCCATGATGTCTTCACGCACCGCAGCGTAGACGTGGAAGATCACGAAGCAGCCGATCACCCACATGCCCAGGTGATGCACGGTGTGCACGTCCTGAGGCTGGCCCAGCAGCGGCACCACCCAGCCGAACAGGCGGTCGGCCCAGGAGCCGGCCTGCAGGCCTTCGCCGTATAGCGCGAAGCCGGTGAACACCATCACCAGCGCAGTGAGGAAGAACACGAAGAACATCACGAAGCGCGCCAGCGGGTTGTGGCCCACATAACGGCTCGGTCGCGGCGCCAGGAACAGATACCAGCGCAGCATCAGGCCCAGTTCGCGCCAGTAAGCACCGGTGAACACCGGCACCGTGAACAGCTCGCGAGCGTGATGATTGCCGGCAAAGGCCCAGTAGATGCGACCCAGCAAGCCCACCGCGAACACATACGCCGAAGCGAAGTGCGCGAAGCGGATGTAACCCATGATGAAGTGGCTGCTGGCCTCGCCGCCCACGGAGGGCAGCGGCGAGCCGATCAGATAGCCGGTGATGCACAGCACGACGATGGCCAGGGCATTGAGCCAGTGCCACAACCGCACCGGCGCCTCGTACACGTACACCGACTTGACGCTTCGGCCGTGTTCAACGGCCGACTCGTCAGTACCAGTGGCATCAGCCAGCGATGCCGAAGAGGTAGCGTTCATGCGTTTCTCCCCATTGTTTTGGATATCAACAGCACGCGCCTCAGCGTACCTTGACCGTGGTCAATTCCTTGCCGTCTTCGCTCATGACGTGCGTGGAACAAGCCAGGCAGGGATCGAAGGAGTGCAGGGTGCGCAGAATCTCCACCGGCTGTTCCGGATTGACCATCGGCGTGTTCATCAGCGAGGCCTCGAAAGCACCGATCTGACCCTTGGTGTCACGCGGGCTGCCGTTCCAGGTGGTGGGCACCACGCACTGGTAGTTTTCGATCTTGCCGTCCTTGATCTTGACCCAATGTCCGAGCATGCCGCGCGGCGCCGCCACGGTACCCACGCCCTTGGCCTCGGACGGCCAGGTGCTCGGGTCCCACTTCTCGACATTGGCGGTGGCGCGGTCTCCGGCGCGGATGTTGGCGACCAGTTCGTTCCAGTCGTCCAGCATCATCTCGCCGCAATACTGGCCTTCCAGCGCGCGGGCGAGCGTGCGGCCGATGGTGGTCGGCAGCAGCTGCTTGACGGTGTAGGAGGTCTCGGGAATGCCCAGCGCCTTGGGAATCGCGCTGTTGATCATCATCGCCGAGAAATCGACCTGCTCCTTGACGCGCTGGCAGTACTTGTTGCCCTTCGTGGCGTGTGCATAGCCCAGGATGTAGCGGGACAGCGGCCCCACTTCCATGGCATGACCGCGCCAGCGCGGCGACTTGATCCAGGAGTACTTCGCGCTTTCGTCGATGTTCTCGATGTTGGTGCGCGAACCCTTGGTCTTGGAACCCAGCTCGTAGTTCGGCTCGGTGACGCCATCCCAGGGATGCAGGCCCTTGGATTCGTCGGCGTATTTGTACCAGCTATGCGCCACGAACTCCTGCACCTGTTCCGGATCACGCGGATCGATCGGATGGATCTCGTCCCAGTTGCCATCGATGATGGCGCCGCCGGGCAGCTGGCAGGTGCTGTGATCGTAGGCGACCTTCTCATAGGTGCCGTAGTCGCTGACGTTGGTGGCCGACAGGCCGCCGCCGTACAGCCAGCCGGCCTGCTTGTACAGGGTGCCGATCGCCAGCACGTCCGGAATGTAGACGTTCTTGTTGAACTCGATGATCTCGTCGATGCGCGCCTTGACGAAATTCAGGCGCTCCATGTTGATCGGCGCGCCCGCTGCCATGTCGCCGTCGAGATTGATGGCGCACGGCACACCGCCGACCAGATAATTCGGATGCGGGTTCTTGCCGCCGAAGATGGTGTGGATCTTCACCCAGTCCTTCTGCAGGTCCAGGGCTTCCAGATAGTGCGTCACCGCCATCAGATTGGCTTCGGGCGGCAGCACATAAGCCTTGCTGCCCCAGTAGCCGTTCATGAACGGACCCAGCTGACCGCTTTCCACGAACTTCTTCAGGCGGTTCTGCACATCGCGGAAATAGCCCGGCGAGGACAGCGGATGGCTGGGCGAGACCAGCTGCTGCAGCTCGGAGGTCTTCTTCGGATCGGCCTTCAGCGCGGAAACCACGTCGACCCAGTCCAGGGCGTGCAGGTGGTAGAAGTGCACCGCGTGGTCGTGCACCTGCAGCGTCTTGGCCATCATCTCGCGGATCAGATGCGCATTCTTCGGAATCTTGATGCCGAGCGCATCCTCCACCGCACGCACCGAGGTCAGCGCGTGGCAACCCGTGCACACGCCGCAGATGCGTTCGACGAAGGCCCAGGCGTCGCGCGGATCGCGACCCTTGAGAATCACTTCCAGGCCGCGCCACATGGTGCCGGTGGACACCGCGTTGCGGATCACATTGTTGGAATCAACGTTCACCTCGCAGCGCATATGACCTTCGATGCGCGTGACCGGATCCACCACGATGCGACGACCGCTGTCGTCGAGTTTGAAACCCTGTGTTTCGTATCCCATGACTTATCTGTTCTCTCTAAGAGTAGGAAGTAGGCGCGCTTCAAGCCTTGGGCTTGTCCGAGCGCTCGGCCGCACGCTTGAGCGCGCTAACGGCGGCATGCGCCGCAACCGCGGCACCCACCGCACCGACGGCAGCGCCGCCCACCTTGTCGGCATTGCTTTCGATGCCGAACTGGTGGATGTCGGTGAGACGGTCGTAGAACGAACCCTTGTCCCAGAAACCTTCCTCGGAACAGCCGATGCAGCCGTGACCGGCCTGAATCGGGAAACTCGTGCCCTCGTTCCAGCGCGTGGTCGAGCAGGCGTTGTAAGTGGTCGGGCCCTTGCAGCCGACCTTGTACAGGCAGTAACCCTTGCGCGCGTTCTCGTCGTCGAAACTCTCGACGAACTGGCCGGCGTCGAAATGCGGACGGCGGTAGCACTTGTCGTGAATGCGCTGGCTGTAGAACATCTTCGGACGGCCCTGGCGGTCCAGCTCGGGGATGCGGTCGAAGGTCAGCATGTAGGTGATCACGCCGGTCATCACTTCGGCGATCGGCGGGCAGCCCGGCACCTTGATGATCGGCTTGTCGCTGATCACCTTGTGCACCGGCGTGGCCTGCGTGGGATTCGGGCGCGCGGCCTGCACGCAGCCCCAGGAGGCGCAGGAGCCCCAGGAAATGATCGCCTTGCAGTCGGCGGCGACACGCTTGAGCTGATCGACGAAGGGCTTGCCGCCGATGATGCAGCTCATGCCATCCTGGTTGAGCGGCGGGTTGCCCTCGACCGCCAGGATGTAGTTGCCCTTGTACTTGGTCATGATCTCGTCGAGGATCGCCTCGGCCTGGTGACCGGCGGCGGCCATCAGCGTGTCGTCATAGTCCAGCGAGATCATCGACAGCACCGCATCCTTGGCCAGCGGGTGGGCGGAGCGGATGAAGGATTCCGAGCAGCAGGTGCATTCCAGGCCATGCAGCCAGAGCACCGGCGTGCGCGGCTTGGTTTCCATGGCGTTGGCAATCTGCGGCACAAAACTCGGTCCAAGGCCGAGCGAGGTGGCGGTCAGGGAGCAGAATTTCAGAAAGCTGCGCCGCGTGATGCCCTGGCGACGCATTACCTCATAAAAGGTTTCCAACGTGCTTCTCCTCGGTTGGTTTGTTTTGGCCTACTGTCGTTGGCCGGGTGGACTGCCAATGACACTTCCCGGGCCAACAATGGCAATTAACAGGCCAGCCTCTCGGAGCCCCGGAATATCGATATAAGTTGATGTTTTCTTTTCAGAAAGAGAATGGACGCCGGCGCTGCTCCTGCCGGCCTGCGGTAACACGATTGCCACCCCAACAGCCGCACCGGTCAGCTTGTTTCCACCCCTTTGCGGATGGACTGCCGAACGGTGCGGCATGAGGATCAATCGCGCAGGGCGCCGCCGCGCCGCTGGCTCAAAAAGAGGTGGAATTCGGCGTCCGGACCGGCCAGATGTTCCATGAAGCTGGTCTTGAGCAGACCTTCGGTCTCACGGACGGCGGGTTCGTCCGCATTGCGCACGCGCAGCAGCAGCTCGGCGATGCGCGCCATGAGGCGGTCGTGCTCCTGACGATGCGCGGCCAGCCCCGGGTACTGCAGGCGCTCCATCAGGGCTTCCTCTTCCTTGCGGTGCACGCGCTCGTAGTCGGAAACCTGCTTGAGCAGCGCAATCAGCTCCCGGCGCGAATTGCCCTGCCCGACGGCCAGCGCATAGTGATCGATGAACGAGAGCAACTGCTGGTGCTCCTCGCTGTTTCTGGCAAGGCCGTTCATGGGGTCGCTTGCAACGCTGTCAGGGTGTTCTAGGCGCATGAAGGCCATACCCTGCCGAATGCCTGGCGGTCAGGGCATTGATCCAGGTCAATACCGGCCACCGTGACATCGCGCCAGGATTCCCCGGTCTGCTTCGCCGGCGCCGTTACTGATCAACAATGTTGCGCAGCTGCGCCTGGGATGGATTACACTTCGCCGCTGAT
This sequence comes from Solimonas aquatica, assembly GCF_900111015.1. Lineage (GTDB taxonomy): Bacteria > Pseudomonadota > Gammaproteobacteria > Nevskiales > Nevskiaceae > Solimonas > Solimonas aquatica. The sequence goes on from NZ_FOFS01000006.1 coordinate 177,270, forward strand.
CGGCTTAGGGGAAGGCGCCTTGGAAGGTGACAAGTTCGCGAGCAAGAAAAAGGGTCGTCGCAAACGCGATCCGGACGGCACGCGGATCGCCATCCTGGAAGCCGCCGGCATCCTGCTGGCCAAGGATGGTCCCGAGGGCGTCAGCGTATCCCAGGTGGCCAAGCTGGCCAAGGTCAACCGCGGCACCGCCTACCAGCATTTCCAGACCCGCGAGCAGCTGCTCGACGCCACCACCGCCTGGGTCAGCCAGCGCCTGACCGAGGAAGTGTTCGGCAGCCGCGCCGAGCAGAGCGGCCTGCTGGCCGCACAGGACGTGATCGATCACCTGGTCGGCTTTGCGATGGAGAATCCCGAACTCGGCCGCGTCTGGCTGTTCGAGATGCTCACCTCCAACCGCCCCGCCAACGATGCCTTCTGGAAGCAGTTCAACACCCGCCTGGAAGATTTCGCCAAGTCCGAGTACGCCCAGCCCGGCATCGATTGCGAAGTCCATTCGGTACTGATCCTGACCAGCACCCTGCTCTGGCCGGTGTGGGTGCGCGCCCACGCGCGCAGCGCCAAGGATCGTCAGCAGATGGCCAAGCGTTTCTCCGCGGAAATGCTGCGCATGAGCCTCAACGGCATCATGCGTCCGGAAAAGTTTGCCCAGCTCACCGCCGCCTCGAAGAAGCTGACGCCGCCGCGCGAAGGCTGAGGCCGGCGCGGCGCGCCACCCTGCGGCGGTCCCCGCCGGTTTCCGGGCCGCAGCCCGGCAGCAGCGCTGGCCCAGCCGCGCGCGCCGCCACATTTCCCGGCTAGCAGCAGCGGAAAAATTTAACTTCCCGCGACAAAAAACATCCCGCTGATGACAGCGGCAAGGGCCCGGCGTTTCACCCGCTGAATCTGGCCATGGCGCCGCCTGGATGTCTTGATTTCGACATCGAATTCGCTTTTGAAAAGACAGCCGGCTCGGCCAAGCTGCCGGCCAGAGAGAGAAGCCGCGAAGCGCGGCACCGGCCCCGCTCCGAAGCAATGCCCTTCCGCGTCCCGCAAAGGACCGCGGTCGCGATGCATCACGAACGACATGCAAGTTCGACTATAACGGAGGATGAAAGTGATGAAGCAGAAACTGTATCGGTCCACTTTTTGTACCGCGATGGTGCTGGGATCGGGATCGGCCTTGCCGGCTCACGCGCAGGATGCTGCCGAGGCCGCGGCGCAAGCGCCAGCCGCAGCCGAAGCGGCGCCGGTGGCGGGCGCGGAAATTGAAGAGGTTCTGGTGACCGCCCGCCGCATTCAGGAGCGGCTGCAGGACGTGCCGATCTCCATGACGGTTTTCGATCAGAGCCAGCTGACCGACCGCAACGTGAGCAGCGCCCGCGACCTCGCCGGCTACACGCCTTCCCTGCAGGCCAACCCGCGCTTCGGCACCGACAGCACCTCGCTGGCGATCCGCGGCTTCAGCCAGGAGCTGCGCACCACTGCCTCCGTGGGCATGTACTTCGCCGATGTGGTCTCGCCTCGCGGCGGCGGCAACACCCCTGGCGGCGATGGCGCCGGTCCCGGTGCTTTCTTCGACCTGCAGAACGTGCAGGTGCTCAAAGGCCCGCAGGGCACGCTGTTCGGCCGCAACACCACCGGCGGCGCGGTGCTGCTGGTGCCCAGGAAACCGGGCGCGCAGTTCGAAGGCTATGTCGAGCAGTCGCTGGGTGATGACAACCTGGCGCACACCACGGCGATCGTGAACGTGCCGGTCAATGACCGCATCCGCTTGCGCCTGGGCGTGGACCGCAATCGCCGTGACGGCTATCTGAAGAATATCTCCGGGGTCGGTCCCAAGGACTTCGCCGACCTCGACTACACCGCCGGCCGCGCCAGCCTGGTGGTGGACCTCGCACCCAGGCTGGAGAACTACACGATTCTCTCGGCCAGCCTGTCCGACACCAACGGCCAGCTGCCGCGGATCTTCGCATTCAATCCCGCCAGCGGACTGTCCGTCATTCCGGTCTTCAATGGTGCGGTCAGCGACCAGCTGGCGCGCGAGCAGGCCGCAGACAAGTATGCGGTGGAAAACGACGATCCCAATGCGCGGGTGACCAATCGCAGCCTGCAGGGCATCAACACCACCACCTGGACGATCAACGACGGCCTGACGCTGAAGAACATCGCCAGCTACGCGCAGCTCAAGATCGACAACAACAACAATACCTACGGCACCAATCTGCTGATCCCCAGCACCGTCACGGTGTCCAATGGTCAGGGCGGCACCGTCACCGTGCCGACCGGCGCCTACGCCGGCATCCCGTTCTCGCTGTTTCCGAACAACACGCCCAAGGGCCTGCACTCCATCGACCAGTGGACGGCCACCGAGGAAGTCCAGCTGCTGGGCCACACCAGCGACAATCGCATCAACTGGCAGACCGGCTTCTATTACGAGGCCAGCCGCGAACTCCATCCCAATGGTTCGTCCTCTTCGCTGCTCAACAACTGCAGCGACTACCAGAACCAGGTCTGCTCCGATCCGATTGGCGACTTTGTCAGCCAGCTGCAAAGACAGCAGCCGGGAACCACACTGGTCGGCAGTCTGGGCTGGCAGGTCGGCGGCATCGAGTACCGCAACATCGGCATCTACGGCCAGGCCGACTTCAAGCTGAGCGAGGCGCTGAAACTCACCGCCGGCCTGCGCTACACCAAGGACCAGTCCACCGGCTGGGCGGAGATGGCACGCTGGCGCTTCGCGGGCAGCAACGACACGCCGACCCTGGACTGCACCGACCGGCAAGGCACGATCGTCAGCAGCACCTCCGTGTGCCGCAATGACCAGAAAAAGGACAGCAGCGCACCGACCTGGCTGCTGGGCGCGGACTACAAGCTGCAGCCGGACTGGATGCTGTACGGCAAGTATGCGCGCGGCTATCGCATGGGCAGCGTCATTCCCTATGCCGTGCCCGGCTATCGCACCTTCGATCCGGAGCAGGTCGACTCCTTCGAACTCGGTTCCAAGACCTCGTTCGACGGCGCGATCCGCGGCAATTTCAACGTCTCGCTGTTCTACAACAAGCTGAAGGATCAGCAGCTGCAGTACGGCTTCAGAAGCGTGGACAACTCCGTGGCCGGCAATGCCTCCATCATCAACGCCGGTGCCTCGCGCACCTATGGCGCGGAAGTGGAATCCGTGCTGCTGCCGGTCAAGGCCCTGCGCCTGTCGCTGAGCTACGCTTATCTCAACACCAAGCTGGAAAAGATCGACGACTTCACGGCGCCCGGCTTCGTCGCGCAGCCTCCCGCTGCGGAAGGTGAGCCCCTGCCCTACACCACCAAACACAAGCTCAGCGCCACCGCGGCCTACACCCTGCCGCTGGATGCCAGCCTGGGCGCGGTCACTGCCAGCACCACCTACACCTATCAGAGCGACATGTTCGTGAGCTCCAGCACCAACGGCCCCAATGGCACGGTGCCCAGCTATGGTCTGTTCAATCTGAATCTGTCCTGGGACGGCGTGGGCGGCAAGCCGGTGGATATCGCCTTCTTTGCCACCAACCTGCTCGACCAGTACTACCGCGCCTCCGTGATCGATTCCTGGCAGCAGGGCATTTCCACGCAGATTCTCGGCGAGCCGCGCATGCTCGGCGGCCGCGTGCGCCTGAGCTTCTGAGCAGCGACGGGGCGGACGCCTGAAGCGGCGCTCGCCCTGGCCGGCACCCTGGCAGCCGTCACCGCGAGGTGACGGCTGCCAGGATGAGACAACACCCGCTTTGCCTCACCCTGCTAAGGGCCACCCATCGCTTTCCAGCGCTCCGGCACCATCCAGGTGTATTCCAGGTAGTGACCGAGAAACTCGCGGGCATCCAGATAGAGGAATTTGAGCAGCTCGCTGCCGCCTTCCAGCACCACCGGATAGCGCGCCCGGGCCACGCGCGCGCGAAAACCTTCCCAGTCCGGCACGCGCATGCAGATGTGATGAAGGCGCAGGCTGTGGTCGGCGGGCAGCGCCTCGCAATAAACCGAATTCGGTCCGCAGACCGGCTGGATCAGCTCGTACTGCAGCTTGCCCACCCAGATGAAGGCCAGGCGCGAAACCAGCGCACCCTCGCCCTGCGGCGTGCGCACCTGCACCGACGCCTCGAAGCTGCGCACGCTGCCGATACCGGCGCGCGTTTGAAACGCCGCGATGGCCTTGTCGATGTCGCGGGTGATGTAGCCGTTTTGAAAATGCTCGCCTTCCAGCATTGCGTCTCTCCGTCTTCAAGCCCCCAGCTTGGCGCAGGCGCCGGTGCGGCAAAAGCGCGGCACGCGTCGCGAAACGGACCTTGTGTCGAACGCGGGTCATTGCGGCACGGCAGCGCCGGCGCCGCCGCCTAGAATGCCGAGGCAAGCATCGCGCGCCGGCAAATGCCAGAGCCCTCAGCCAGGAGCTGCCCATGAGTTTCCCTTTGCAAGGCCGGGAACTGATTCCGCGTCACAGCGTCATCGCCGGCAGCCGCTGTGATGGCCTGGGCAGCGGCGCGCCGCACGCGCATGTCCACCCCGCCAGCGGCGAGATCAGCACCGGGCTGCGTCATGTGCTGATCGATGCCGCGCAGAAATTCCGCCGTTGCGGCGGCTGGGCCGACCAGCTGCAGGGCGCAAAGTGAGCGGCCCACTCGATCCGCAGCAGCGCGCGCAGCAAGGCGCCGCCCTGCAGGCACAGCTGCTCGCCACGCCGGCGACGGCGCCGGCCACACCGCTGCAGGCCGCGACGCGCGACTTCGTGTTCGGCGAGATCTGGTCGCGGCCCGGCCTGGACCGGCGCGCGCGCTATCTGATTGCGATCTGCAGCGCCGCCTGCGAGCCGGCCTCTGCCGAGATCATCGAACAGTATCTGCGCGGCGCGCTGCAGTCGCAGGCGCTCACGCTCGCCGAGCTGCGCGAAGCGGCGCTGCACTTCGCCGCCTATGCCGGCTGGTCACGCGGCATGAGCCTGGACGCGGCGCTGACGCGTGTGGCCGGGCAGCTGGGCCTGACGCCCGCCGGGTACGCGCCGATCCAGACGCAGCCCTGCAGTGCCGAGGCGCGCCATGCCGCCGGCAGCGCGAGCTTCATCGAAGCGATGCGTTTCAATGCGCCGCCACCGGGCGTGCCCTTTTTCGAGATCGGCATCGTCGGCTTCTTGTTCGGCGAGATCTGGTCGCGGCCTGGCCTGGACCAGCGCGCGCGACGCTGGATCACCCTGGTGGCAGCGGCAGATTCCGCTTCCACGGCGCCGATCCGCACCCACAGCTGGGCAGCCATGGCCAGCGGCAATGCCAGCGTGGCGGAAATGAACGAATTCGTTTTCCAGTACGCCATACACGGCGGCTGGCCCAAGGCCTCGGTGATGCAGACCACGGTGCTGCAGATGGCCGAACGCGTCGCCAAGGGGCTTTCCTACGACTGATGCATCCTGGAGCGAGCATCCACGCCCAGCGCAAGCCCGATGCAGGCCATGGCCGCAGTCGGCGAGTTCGGCAGACTGCATGCGCTGTGCCCTGTCGCCGGCATCATCGTGTTCGCGCAGGCACAGGATGAGGAGCGCGGCCGGCTGCGAGCGCAGTGTCGCGGTCAAGCTCAAGACGCCCTTCTCCTCCACGCCGGCCGCGATTCCGCAACTGCTGAACGTGGACGGCTGCGCCGGGATTGCACGCGCCATGGCCTCTCAATGGCCTGTCGCGACCGCCAACTGCGCCGCAAAAGCCCGCTGGTAAGCAGGCCGCGCTTCGCCGCGCGCGACGTAAGCGGCCAGGGCCGGAAACTCGTCGAGCAGGCCGGAGGCTCGCAGTCTCAGCAGCACCGAGACCATCAGCAGATCACCGGCGCTGAAGTCCGCATCCAGCCACTCGCCATCGCCCAGGCTTGCGCTCAGCTGCCGCAGACGGACGCGCACGCGCTCGGCCACCAGCGGCAGACGTGCCTGCTGCCAGGGCGCGTCGCGCTCCAGCAGTCGCGCGTTCGCCAGTTCCAGAATCGGCGGCTCCACGGTGTTGAGTGCAGCGAACATCCAGCTGATGGCGCGGGCGCGCGCCTTGGCTTCGGCGGGCAGCAGACCGGCGTGCTGCTCGGCGAGGTGCAGCACGATGGCGCCGCTCTCGAACAAGACCAGCCCGCCTTCCTCGTAGGTGGGAATCTGGCCGAAGGGATGCAGGGCCAGATGCGCCGGTTCCTTCATCGCCTGGAATGACAGCAGGCGCACCTCATACGGACAGCCCACCTCCTCCAGAGCCCAGCGCAGGCGCGTGTCGCGCGCCAGTCCCTTGCCGCCGTCGGGGGAACGCTCGAAGGCGGTGATGACGATGCTCATGCTCGGCTTCCTCTGGAATTTGTCGGCATCTGCAGACTGCCTTGCCTCGACGCTTCACGATAGCAGGCCGCGCCGGGCGACGAGGCGCGCCAGCGCTACAATCCCGGCGCATTGCATCCGCCTCGCACCCGCCATCAGACAGCGTCTGGCGCCCAATCTCCCTACGGTCAAAGCCGCATGCATCCCGACCTGCACCGCCCGCTCTACGTCCCGGAACTGCTGGTCAATGCCCTGAACCAGACGCCGGACCGGCCGCTGCTGCATCTGCTCGACGGCCGCAGCCTCAGCGTCGGCGAGGTGCGTGAGGCCAGCAGCCGTTATGTGCAGGCCCTGCGCAGCCTGGGCGTGGGACGCGGCACGCGCGTGGGCCTGCTGTCCAGCAACCGGCCGGAGGTACTGCTGGCGAACAATGCCGTGCAGCTGCTGGCGGCCGTCTACGTGCCCCTGCATCCGCTCGGTGGCCTGGCCGATCATGCGCATGTGATCACGGATGCGCAGGTGGACGTGCTGATCTTCGATGCGCAGCGCTATGGCCAGCGCGCGGCGGAACTCGCGCAGCAGGCGCCGCAGATGCGGCTGCTGAGTTTCGGCGCTTCGCCGCCGGCCATCGATCTCTGCGCGCTGGCCGATGGCTTTGCGCCGCGGCCGCTGCTGGCACCACAGGTGCAGGCCACGGACTGGATCCGCCTGGGTTATTCCGGCGGCACCACGGGCAAGCCCAAGAGCCTGGCCAGTTCGCAGCGCACCGGGCTGGCCACGGTGTCGATCATGATGGCGGAATGGGAATGGCCCTCGCCGCCGCGCGTGCTGTCCTGCACACCGCTGTCGCACGCCGGCGCGGCGATGTTTCTGCCCACGCTGATGCGCGGCGGCAGCATGCTGGTGCTGCCGGGCTTCGAGCCGGTGGCGGTGATGCAGGCCATCCAGGATCACCGCCTCAACTGCATGATGCTGGTGCCGACCATGATCTATGCGCTGCTGGATCATCCGCGCTTCGGCGAGTTCGATCTCTCCAGCCTGGAGACGGTGTTCTACGGCGCCTCGGCGATTGCACCGGCACGCCTGAAGGAAGCCATCGAGAAAATCGGCCCGGTGTTCTCGCAGTTCTACGGCCAGGCCGAGGCGCCGATGTGCGTCACCGTGCTGCGCAAGGCCGAACACGATGTGAACGATCTGCGCCGTCTGGCCAGCTGCGGACGGCCGGTGCCCTGGGTACAGGTGGCGCTGCTGGATGCGGATCATCAGCCGGTGCCCGATGGCGAGCCCGGCGAGATCTGCGTGCGCGGGCCGCTGGTGATGGATGGTTACCGCGACAATCCCGAACTGAGCGCGCAGGCCTTCGCCGGCGGCTGGCTGCATTCGGGCGATGTGGCGGTGCGCGATCCGGGCGGCTTCCTGCGCATCGTGGATCGCGTGAAGGACATGATCGTCAGCGGCGGCTTCAACATTTATCCGCGCGAGCTGGAAGACATCCTCTGCGAGCATCCGGCGGTATCGCAGGCCGCCGTGATCGGCGTGCCGCATGCCAAATGGGGCGAGGCGGTGACGGCGCTGGTGGTGCTGCGCTCAGGCCAAAGCGTGAGCGGCGATGAACTCAGCGCCCTGGTCGCGGCACGCAAGGGCGCATTCCAGGCGCCGAAGCGGGTGGAGTTCCTGGACAGCATTCCGCAGACGGCGGTAGGCAAGCCGGACAAGAAAGCGCTGCGCGCGAGGTATGCCGTCAGCCCGGCGTAGCGCCGAATCATGCCGGCGCTACGCTACGAGCAACCCGCTCAGCGCGGCTGCAGACGTCGCCCCAGAAACTCCAGGATCACCGCGCCGATCTCGCGGCCATGGGTTTCCAGCGCGAAGTGGCCCGTATCATAGAAATGCACTTCGGCTTTGGGGTTGTCGCGCTTGAAGGCTTCCGCACCCGGCGGCAGAAAGAAGGGATCGTGCAGACCCCACACCGCCAGCAGCGGCGGCTGGTGTTCGCGAAAGTAAGCCTGGAAGCGTGGATACAGCGCCACATTGCTGGCGTAGTCCAGGAACAGATCGAGCTGCACCTCGTCATTGCCCGGACGCGCCAGCAGGGCCGAGTCCAGTGCGTAGGATTCGGGCGCCAGCAGACTCGCATCCGACACACCATAGCTGTACTGCCACTGCACGGATTCCGGCTTGAGGAAGTCGCGCAAAGCCGCGCGATGCGCTGCCGTGGGCTCACGCCAGTAAGCCTGAATCGGATTCCAACCTTCGCTCAAGCCTTCCTCGTAGGCATTACCGTTCTGCGAGATGATGGCGCTGATGCGCTCTGGATGCGCCAGCGCCAGACGCAGGCCCACCGGCGCGCCGTAGTCGAAGACATAGATCGCGTAGCGCGTGAGCCCGGCGCGCTCGGTGAAGCCATCGATCACCTTCGCCAGATTGTCGAAGCGATACGCAAAATGCAGCTGCGCCGGCACCTGCGTGAAACCGAAACCCGGCAGATCAGGCGCCACCACGTGATAGCGCAGCGCCAGCTGCGGGATCAGCTCGCGGAACATGTGGGAGGAGGTGGGGAACCCGTGCAGCAGCAGGATCGTGGGGGCCTTGGCATCGCCGGCTTCACGATAGGCGATCCGGATGCCATCGACCTCCAGCTGACGGTAGTGCACCGGCGCCGAAGCTGACGTTGGCGCGGCACTCATGGCGACGGGCAGCAAGGCGCTGGCGGCGAGCGCCAGGCCGGCACCGAGGCGCTGGGAGGTACTGCTGTTCATGGACGACTCCTGATCGGGTTGTGGGTGTTGGCAGCGGCGGCACCGGTGCCGACCTCGGTGAAATTAGGCCCTTTCATTAACATCGAGTAGACCGCAATATCGACAGGCATCCATCCATTTTTCGGAATAATTCATGAATCGCCTGGAAGCGATGTCGGTGTTCACCGCCGTGGTGGAAGCCGGCAGCCTGTCCGCTGCGGGCCGCAGGCTGCACATGCCGCTGGCGACGGTAAGCCGCAAGCTCTCGGAGCTGGAGAAGCACATCGGCGCGCGCCTGCTGACGCGGTCCACACGCAAGCTCGATCTGACCGACAGCGGTCAGGCCTATCTGGCAGCCTGCCGTCATATCCTCGAACAAGTGGGCGAAGCCGAACGCGCGGCGGCAGGCGAATACCAGGCACCCAGGGGTGAACTGATCGTGGCCGCGCCGCTGGTGTTCGGGCGGCTGCACGTTCTGCCGCTGATCAGCGAGTTTCTGTGTGCCTATCCCGAGGTAAATGTGCGCCTGATGCTCAGCGATCGCGTCGTCAGCTTCTGGGACGAGCACGTGGACGCGGCGGTGCGCATCGGCGCGCTACCCGACAGCACGCTGGTGGCGACGCGGGTGGGTAGTGTGCGCAGCGTGGTCTGCGCAAGCCCCGCTTATCTCAGGACTCGCGGCACACCAAGACGCCCGAGCGATCTGACACGACACAGCTGCATCAGCTTCACGCTGTTTTCAGCGCCACAGGACCACTGGGTGTTCGGCGGCGGCAAAGCCGCGATCAGCGTGCCGGTGCAGTCGCGCCTGAGTGTCAATACTGCGGAGGCGGCTGTCGATGCCGCCATTGCAGGCGTGGGTCTTGCGCGCTTGCTGTCGTATCAGGTGCAAGCGCCGGTGCTCGACAAGTCCCTGACCGTAGTGCTGCGCAAGTTCGAGGCAGCACCGTTACCCGTGCACCTGATTCACGGCCAGCAAAAGCCACTGCCTCTGAAGCTGCGCGCCTTTCTCGACTTCATGCGCCCTCACCTGATCACCAGACTGGAGGCCTTGAACAAGCTCAGCGCTTGAGCTTGTACGCCACCACCGCGTCGCTGGTCTTGGAGCGGTACATGGTGTGGCCACCGGCCGTGATCACCACGTACTGCTCGCCGCCGGCTTCATAGCTGACCGGCACCGCCGTGCCCGCGGCCGGCAGCTCGCTCTGCCAGAGCACCTTGCCGGTTTTCAGATCGAAGGCGCGCAGCTGGTTGTCCAGCGTGTAGCCGATGAACACCAGACCGCCGGCGGTGAGCAGCGGGCCGCCCGCGCCGGGTGTGCCGAGATTGGCGTCGAACAGGCTCTTGGGCGGCTTCATGGGCATCATGGCTTCGATGCTGCCCAGCGGCACTTCCCAGACGATCTTGCGTTTCACCAGGTCCACGGCGGTGAGCGCGGCCCAGGGCGGCGCCGAACAGGGCGCACCCAGCACCGAGAGCAGCGGCTCCACGCGCGTGACATAGGGTGCGCCCGCCACGGCGAAGTTCATCGCACCGCCGCTTTCAATCGCCTGCGAGGCGCCGAGCTTGGCCTTGGCGCGCGGAATCAGCGTGACGATGGTGGGCACGCGATTGGAAGGCACCACCATGATGTGGCTGGCCGGGTCATAGGCGCCGCCGCCCCAGTTGGGACCGCCGCCCACCGAGGGCGAGAAGATGGTGCCCTGCTCGCTGGGCGGGGTGAAGATGGTGCCGTAGCGATAGCCCTGTGCCTTGCGCTTGCACAACCATTTGTCGATGGGCGTGAAGCCCCAGACATCCTCCGGCGAAAAACTCTGCGGCGTCAGCGTGGGCATGCCCACCGGAAATGGCTGCGTGGGCGCTGCCTTTTCGCCGCTCATGGTGCTCTGCGGCACGCTGCGTTCGGCGATCGGCTGCAGCGGTTCGCCGGTGGCGCGGTTGAACATGAAGATCAGGCCGGTCTTGTTGTTCTGCACCAGCGCCGGCACCACGCGGCCGTCGGGCTGCGGCAGATCGATCAGCAGCGGCTCGGACGGCGTGTCGTAATCGAAGATATTGTGATGCACGAACTGGAAATGCCAGACCACCTTGCCGGTGCTGCCCTGCAAGGCAACGATGGACGAGGTGTAGCGGTTGTCGCCGAGGCGATCACCGCCATAGAAATCACCGGAAGGGCTGGTGGTGGGCAGGTACACCATGTCGAGCGCCTGATCCACCGCCATCGAAGACCAGACATTGCCGGCGCCGTGCTGCGCCGCCGAGCCCGGCGCCCAGCTGCCGGATGCCGGATCGCTGGCTTCACGCGGCACCGGATCGAAACGCCAGCGCAGCGCGCCGCTGCGCGCATCGAAAGCCTGCACGCGACCGCTGGGTGCGGCCACGCGCTGGTTGTCGGCCACCGCCGAGCCCACCACCACCACATCACCCACTACCGCCGGATTGGACGCGGCCACCACTTCGCCACGGAAAAGCTCCGGCTTGTCCATCTGCATCTTCACCACGCCCTGCTCGCCGAAGCCCTCGCAGCGGCGCCCGGTTCTGGCGTCGAGGGCGATCAGGCTGTAGTCGGTGGTGCCCAGGAAAATGCGCGAGGCGCAGGCCGCACCTGCTTCGGCACGCCGGTCCTGCCAGTGCGTGATGCCGCGGCATTTCTGCATGCCCACCTTCTGGCTCTTGGGATCGAACACCCAGCGCTGCTTGCCGGTCTGCGGATCCAGCGCAATCAGGCGGCGTGAAGTGGTGCAGACCACCAGATTGCCTTCGATCAGACTCGGCTGGTCTTCGAAGGCGATCAGCGCGTCCTTCACGTCCTTGGGCGGCGCCTCGCCAGTGTGGAACTCCCAGGCCTTCTGCAGCCGCGCCACGTTCTGCGTATTGATCTGCGCCAGCGGCGAATACTTGGTGCCGAGCTGATGCGTGTCGGTATCGGCGGCGCCGGCCGCAAGGCTCAAGACCGCGAGCAAGAGGAAAAGACCGCAGCGGCGGCACATCGGGGACAGGATGTTCACAGGGATCTGGCTCTGGTTTTATTTTGCGTCAGAATGGTGACGCCAAAAGCCGGAGAGCGTCAAGCCGAGGCGCGAGAGCTTCAATTGCCGCCCGCCAGACCCAAGGCCGGACGGATCGGGCTGCCGGCATGAATCTGCTGCAGCTCCAGCAGATTGCCGTCCGGATCGTAGAAGTAGCAGGAGGTGCAGCGGCCCGGCGCGATGTGCTGCGGCGGCGAGATGCGATCCAGCCTGAGGCCCAGCAGATCGCGGTAGAAACGCACGAAGCGGTCCATGTCGGTGGTGGACAGCGAAACATGATGCAGCACACGAATCATGGCGCAGCTCCGGTTCAAGGCTTGCTGATGCGATCCACCTCGGCCAGTTCCTCGGCACTGAGCTGCCAGCCGGCGGCCTTGACGTTCTGTGCCACCTGCTCGGGCAGCGTCGCGCCGCAGATCACGCTGGCCACCGTGGGCCGCGTGGCCAGCCAGCTGATTGCCAGTTCCAGCAGGCTGCGGCCGCGCGCGCTGCAGAAGGTCTGCAGCGCGCCGGCGATGCGCAGATTGCGCTCGGTGAGAAACACATCGCCAGTACGCAGGAAGTTCTCGCTCAAGCGGCCCTTGCCGCCGCTGCCATCGGTGTACTTGCCGCTGAGCAGGCCGCTGGCCAGCGGGTAATAGGGAATGAAGCCCAGGCCGTAGTGCTGCAGCGCCGGAATCAGCTCGGCTTCGGCATCGCGCTTGAGCAGGTTGTACTCATGCTGCGCGGCGATGAAGGTTTCCAGGCGGCCATGACGGGAAATCCACACCGCATCGGCGATGCGCCAGGGTTCCAGGTTCGACACCGCGATGTAGCGCACCTTGCCGCTGCGCACCAGATCATCGAGCGCGCGCAGGGTCTCGTCCATGGGCGTGTCGTAGTCCGGCCAGTGGACCATGTACACGTCCAGGTAGTCGGTGTTCAGCCGCTGCAGGCTGCCTTCCACGGCGCTGAGCACGTAGCGGCGCGAGCCATGCCGCACGCGGTAGTCGTTGAGATCGAGCCCGAACTTGCTCAGCAGCACGATGTCCTTGCGCCGCGCGCCCAGGGCCCTGCCCAGCACGATCTCGGATTCGCCGCCGCAAGTGCCGTAACGATCCGCGACGTCGAACAGGTCCACACCCAGATCGAGCGCCTGGGCCACCACCGCATTGGAGGCGGCCTGATCGATCTTCCAGCCGAAGTTGTTGCAGCCCAGGCCCACGGTGCCGACGCGCAGACCCGAGCGTCCGACATGGCGCTTTTGCATGATGCCGTCCTATTCGAATCGGTAAAGGTGATACCGCACGCCTTCGCTCGTCGCCTGCCCGAGACCGAAGGCCTGAAGCGCATTGAGCCAGTCGTAGGCGCCGGCCGGGGGCGATGAAGCGCGCACCCACTTCCACGCGCGGCGCGCCATCACGCGGCGCACCACAGCCGCTGTACTGGCAGAGAATGTGCACGCCATCCTCGGTTTCCAGCACCAGGCGCACGTCCAGCAGCGCACGCGTGCCGCTGCGGATCAGCCAGTCACCACCGGCGGGCAGGACGCGGCCGCGCAGCTGCGGCCCGCTGAAGCAGCCGCCGCCAACCTCGAACACCGCGCGATCCCCCAGCGGCGTCTGCGCCAGCCTGCACAGCGGATGCGTCTGGATCGTCAGTGTCATCAGCAGGCGGATGCCGGGCAGCGCCGGCGGGCTTTGCTCGGTATTCATGGCGTGTGCCCGGCTTCGCGGGCCCGCTGCAGCGCATCCAGCGCCGCGACATAGCCCCAGACGAAGGACGGCCCGACGCTGGCACCCGGGCCGGGATAAGCAAGCCCCATCACCGAGGCCGTGGACACGCCGGTGGCATAAAGCCCTGCGATCACCGAACCGTCCTCGCGCAGCACGCGCGAATGCTCATCGCAGACCACGCCGCCGTAAGTACCGACATCACCCGGCAGCACCGGCACCGCGTAGAACGGCGCCTGCGCGATGCGGCCCAGGGTTTCCGAAGGACGATGAAAGGGATCGCCCAGCCAGCGGTCGTACGCGCGCTCGCCGCGATGGAAGTCCTCGTCGCGGTTGTTCGCGACAAAGCCGTTGAAACGGCTCACCGTGGCTTCCAGCATGGCGGCGTCCAGGTTGAGCTGCGCGGCCAGTGCGGCCAGCGTGTCGGCTTTTTTCAGATAGCCCGTGTCATACCACTGCTGCGGCTTCCTGCTGCCGGGCATGGTGCCGGCGAGCATGTATTTGCGCAGGTACTGACTGTCGAAGATCGCCCAGCTGGGCACCGCCGGCACCTGGCGGTGGCGCGCCAGCATGCCCTGGCAATAGGCCATGTAGGAGCCGCCTTCGTTCATGTAGCGCTGACCGCTTTGATCGACGAGGATCGCGTGCGGCGCGGCGGTGAGCGCCTGCGCGCCTGGTTTGAATTCCTGCTGCTCGCTGCCGGGTGGATGCGTCTGCTGATTGCCGACGCGCGCCTGCATCTGCGCGATGGCGGCGCCGTGCCGCATCATCTCGCGGATCATCTCGCCGGTGTCACCGGGCGCGGCCATGGTCCATTGCACCGAGGTGCCGGGCGTGTACTGGTCGCGCATCGCCTGGTTGTGGGCAAAGCCGCCGGCATTGACCAGCACGCCCAGACGCGCGCCGATGCGCCAGGGTTGGCCGTCCTTCAGCGTCTGCACGCCGCAGACCGCGCCGTGCGCATCGAGCAGCAGCTCGCTCACCGGCGCGCTGCTGCGGATCTCCACGCCGGCACGCAGCGCCGCCTGCAGCATGCGGCCCTGCAGCGCCGCGCCGCCGGCCACCCACTGCTTGCCGCTGAGCCGCGCCCAGACCGCGCGCAGGATCAGCTTGAGCAGCAGCGCCTTCACCCGCCAGGATTGCTTGTAAGCCGGCAGCTCCAGCATCTCCTCCAGCGAGGCCGGCACCGGCGCCTGGATGAAGGTGGCGCGCAGGCGATGTTTCCACTCGCCCAGTTCATTGAGATCGAACAGCTGCGCCACCACCGCGCGCCCCGGCACCGAGCCGCCGGGCAGCTCGTCGTAGTAATCCGGCCATTCGCGCACGCGATCCAGCTTCACGCCCTGCTGCAGCAGAAACGCCACCATGCGCGGCGCCTGCTGCAGATACACGCGGCGCCGCAGCGGCGAGGCGCCGGGCGCATCGGCCTGCTCGCCCAGTACCGCATCCAGGTAGCGGCTGGCCTGCGCGAAGCTGTCGGGCACGCCGTCGCGCTTCATGAACGGGTTGTCCGGAATCCACATCACCCCGCCGGAACGCGCCGTGGTGCCGCCGATCAGCTCGGTCTTTTCCAGTATCGCCACGCGCTGTCCGGCCTGACGCATCAGCAGCGCCGCACACATCGAGCCGCCACCACTGCCGACGACGACAAAGTCGAAGGTTTCGTCGAAGTCGCGCATGCGCCGCTCCCGGGAAATACGGCCGCTTTTTTGAAGGCCGGGAGGCGCGCCTCAGCCGGCGAGGCGCTGCGCGGCCAGGGCTCTCAGCTCGGCGAGCTTGACCTTGCCGTTGCCGGTGACCTGCACCTCTTCGTCGCGCAGAATCAGCACGCGACGCGGCACCTTGAAGCTGGCCAGCTTGTCTTTCAGAAAGTCGCGGATGGTGCTTTCTTCCAGGCGCGCATCGTCCTGCGGCACCACGCAGGACACCACCAGCTCGCCGAGCAGTCTGTCCGGCACGCCCACGGTCTGCGCGCGCCGCACGCCGGGATAGCTGGACAGCAGCGCGTCGATTTCCAGCGGCGAGACATTGGCGCCGCCGGTGCGGATGATTTCGGTGAGGCGGCCTTCCCAGTACAGGCGGCCCTCTGCATCGACATAACCGCCGTCGCCGGTGCGGTAATAACCTTCCTCGTCGAAGCAGTCCTCGGCGCCCTTGCCCAGATAGCCGAGCATCAGCGTCGGGCCCTTGATGCAGATTTCGCCGCGCTCGCCGCGCGGACGCAGCGCACCGCTGTCCGGATCGATGATCTTGAGCGTGTTGCCCGGCAGCGGCACGCCGGCACTGCCCGCGTACTGCTCGGCCGGGGTGTCGGCGGAGTACGAGGTGTTGATGGTCATGGTCTCGCTGGTGCCGAAGGACATCGGCAGGCGCCAGTCGGTGTTCACCGTCGGATGCTCTTTCATCAGCTCCGAGTTGGTGACGTAGTGCAGGCTGGACAGATCAGCCGTGGCCCAGCCCGGGCACTCCTGCAGACGCGCCCACTGATGCGGACGGCCGGAGAGGAAGTTCACCTTCTCCACTTCCATCAGGTGCAGCGCCTGATCCGGCTCGAAGTAAGGCTGCAGCACCGCCGCACCGCCGGTGGACAGCGCCACGCC
This sequence comes from Solimonas aquatica, assembly GCF_900111015.1. Taxonomy (GTDB): domain Bacteria; phylum Pseudomonadota; class Gammaproteobacteria; order Nevskiales; family Nevskiaceae; genus Solimonas; species Solimonas aquatica. Next base: position 193,623 of record NZ_FOFS01000006.1, read on the forward strand.
GACGATCATCGAGATATTGCCGGACCAGAAAAAACCATTGCCGGTCCAGCTGCGCACCGCGCCCTTGACCGACATCACGCGCGGCCAGCGCCACCACTGGATGGCGAAGGCGCGCTGCGCATGCAGGATGCCCTTGGGCAGGCTGGTGGTGCCGGAGGAGAAGAACAGACCGCCGGCGTCCGAAGGCTTGACCAGATCGGCGCGCGCCTCGACCACCGCATCGGGGATGTCGCGGCCGCGCGCGAGAAACGCCGCCCAGGGCTCGAACACCTCGCCGGCGATCACCTCATCGCTGAGCGGATTGGTGACCGAGGGCAGACGCAGCAGATGACGCAGGAAGGGAAACTTCGCGGAGCGGATCTCGCCGGGCCTGGCCTGCAACAGCGCCGGCTCGATCTCGGCCAGGGCCGCGCCGAAATCCTTCTTCAGCACGCGGCCGTCGAAGGCCAGCACCGAGACGCCGGAGGCGCGCACCAGGTATTCCAGCTCCGCTGTGGTGGAGAAGGTGCTCAGCGCCACCGCCACACCGCCGGCCAGCGCGGTGCCGAACAGCATGGAGAGAAACTCCAGACGGTTGGTCATCAGGATGCCGACGCGGCTGTCCTTGCCCACGCCGCTGGCGATCAGGGCCTTGGCCACTTCCATCGACTTCGCCATCAGCGTGTCGTAGCTCCAGCGCTCGACGCCGCCGTGCTGATGCATCACCAGCGCCTCGCGCGCGCCGTAGCGCTGCACCACCTCGCGCAGATAAGCGGGAATGGTCAGGGCGCCGATGCCCGGCTCTTCGCTCAGCGCAATGCCGTGCACCAGGGACAGGGAGGGCGTGGCTTGCATGCTCATCTCAGTACGGCAGCTGCACTTCCGCCGTGCCCTTGAGAATGGTCTCGCCGGTCTGCGTGCTCATCTTCACCTGCACCACCGCCACCGGGCAGCCGTAGGCGCTGCGGTCCTGCTTGTCCACCACTTCGCCGTCGATGTAGGTGATGTCACCTTCGAAGGCCGGGCTGCGGAACTGCGTGGTGGAATGCCAGATGAAACCGTTGTGGCCGGCCCAGTAGGCGACATAGTCCACATGCCAGGCGTTCATCGAAGCGCCGTAGCCGTACATGCCGCCCATGGCGATGTTCTCGGCCTTCTCCAGATTCAGATGCCCGCTGGAGGGGCCGTGATACAGGCCGTCACCCATGCGCGGATCGACCTTGCGCGCGTCGTGGTCATAGGTCATGTCGGAGGCAAAGCCGGCGTCTTCCTTGGCCGGATCGTAAACACCTTCCGGCACATTCCAGCGCCAGGTGCCCCAGATGTTCTGGCGGAAGGCGCGGTATTCAGTGACGAAGGTGGTGATGGTATGCGGGCCGATCACGCGGCGCGGCAGCTTGTCGCCCACCTTCACATCGCCATAGGCCGGCGACTTGCCTTCACGGTTGGACAGAATCCACTGGTAGCGCAGCTTCTGGATCTCGGCGAGTTCTTCCTTGGTCCAACGCTTGGGATTGGCCTTTTCCTTGCCATAGACCGCGCGCTTGGCGGCTTCCTCGCGCAGATAACGGATGGCCGTGGCGCGTTCGCGCGCGACCAGCACGCCGTTCTGGTTGCGATGCTCGGTGTCACCGCGCGTGAAGATGGTGGGACCGGCGAAGCTGGTGTCCTTGACGTCATAGCCGTCGAAGCGACGCTTCTGGAACAGCTTGTCGCCGGGACGGATCGGCGCGCCGAAGAACCACCATTCCTCGCCACCGAAGATCAGATGCGAGCCGGGAATCTTGCCGACGCAGGCCGGATGGCAGCCGTGGCCATAGTCCATGGCCACCGCGAAGGACTGCGGGGCGACGATGCCGCCGAACTGCGAGCGGGCCGCGAACTCCTGATCCCAGTGGATCGGATTGGCGTAGTCCATCGCCATCACCCAGCGACGGATGTCGGTGGCATTACACGGGTCCCAGAGCTCGGCAAAGATCACCGGCTTGCCGACCCATTTGTCGAGATCGCTCAGGTCGAGCTGCACGGCCGCATCCGAGGTTTTGGTGTTGGACATGAACAAGCGTTCCTCTACGTGTATGAACGGTCGCGAGCGCGGGCCGTGAAAAATCCGCGGCCGCCCGCAGGCGGCCGCGTGCTGCGTTTAACGGTTGACGTTGACCACGACGCGACCGCGGATCCTGCCGGCGATCAGCTCACCGGCCACGCCGATGGCTTCCTGCAGACCGATCTCGGTGCCGGCGATCAACGCCAGCGCCGCCGGATCCAGATCCTTGGCCAGACGCGCCCAGGCCGGCAGGCGACGCGCGCGCGGCGCCATCACCGAGTCGATGCCCAGCAGCGCCACGCCGCGCAGGATGAAGGGCGCCACCGAGGCCGGGAAATCCATGCCCTGCGCCAGACCGCAGGCCGCCACGGCGCCGCCGTAACGGGTCTGCGCGCAGGCATTGACCAGGGTGTGGCTGCCCACGGAATCGACCACGCCGGCCCAGCGTTCCTTCTGCAGCGGCTTGCCGGCGGCCGAGAGTTCGTTGCGGTCGATGATGGTGCTGGCGCCCAGCTTCTGCAGGTACTCGCCTTCGCTGGCCTTGCCGGTGGCGGCCGCCACCTTGAAGCCGGCCTTGGCCAGCAGCGCCACGGCCACGCTGCCCACGCCGCCGGTGGCGCCGGTGACCAGCACCTCGCCGGCTTCCGGCTTGACGCCGAAGTTGACCAGCGCTTCCACGCACAGCGCGGCGGTGTAACCGGCGGTGCCGATGGCCATGGCCTGTCGCGCGGTGAAGGCGCTGGGCAGCTTCACCAGCCAGTCGCCCTTCAGACGCGCCTTCTGCGCCAGACCGCCCCAGTGACCCTCACCCACGCCCCAGCCATTGAGCACCACGCGATCACCCACGGCGAACTCGGCGTGGCTGCTCTGCGTGACCACGCCGGCGAGGTCGATGCCGGGCACCATCGGGAACTTGCGCACCACCGGCGACTTGCCGGTGATGGCCAGGCCGTCCTTGTAGTTCAGCGTCGAGTATTCGACGTCGATGCTGACATCGCCTTCCGGCAGCTGCGCCTCGTCGATCTGGGAAAGCGCGACGGTCTGGCCTTTTTCATCCTTGGAGATCAACACTGCAGAGAACATGGGCATGGTCCTTGAGAAAGACTCGAAATACGAAATGGGTGTTGAGCGGAGCAGGACTTTTTGATCAAGCCCCCGAAATACCTTGCGGTCGCAGCCCTCAGATCCATTCAGGGGATTGAACGCCGCATTCCTCTTCTTGAGCGCCTGCGGCCGTGACACGCGCAAGGCCGCCGCAGCATACCGCTTTTAAAAATTCTAGCCCCCGCCACCCCAGCCTATCCCGGCATCATCTGCGAGCCCTTCGACATTTGGCGCATCCGTGCAGCGCCGGCGGTAGATGCCGACGCTGCACGCCGCCACCTGCTTACGGCGCCTTCGGCCGCAGGGTCAGGCGCAGCCAGACTTCGCGACCCGGTTCCGGGGTGCAGGCCAGCTCGTCGACACCCGCCGAACCGTGGTTGGCACCGCCGGTGTTCTGGCCGCCGAGCAGCACGCCATTGGCGAGATTGCCGTTGATGCAGGCACCGGTGACGATCTTGTTGCCCAGATTGTTGCCGATCAGCGCCAGCTCCCAGCCTTCGTTCGGACCGCGCAGCGCGAGGCTGGCGCTGGTCTTGAAATAGGCATCCTGAATCATGTCGCGGCGCAGCAGGGCATTGGTGTAGTACTTCGAGGAATACAGCGTGCTGGTGGCGACGCTCAGCGTGGTGCCGCGGCTCAGCGGACGCTCGTACTCGAAGCCGAAATTGGCCGACCAGTCCGGCGCGCGCAGCAGCTCGCGGCCGGACAGATCCTGCGCGGTAAACAGCGGCGCACCTGTGCCTGGATCGATATGCGTGGGATCGGGATCCGGAATCAGATTGCAGCCTTCGGAAATGGTCTGTCCGCCCCAGCACTGCGCATTGTCGAAGCGGTCGTAGCGCGCGTGGTTGTAGTTCAGCGCTGCGTTGAGGCGCAGGCCGCTGATCAGCAGCGGCACATAGCTGGCGTCCATGTCCAGGCCATAGACCTTGGCGGACGCCGCATTCAGCGTGCGGATGGCAATCTGGCCGGTGGTGGTGTCGGTCTCGTTGGCACCGACCTGCAGATCGCTGTAGCGATACTGATAGGCCGCGACATTCAGGCTCAGGCGGTGGTCGAAGAAGCGCGACTTGATGCCGGCCTCCACGCCCTTGACCTCTTCGTCGCCGAACGAACTCTTGCCACCCGCTGCGATCATCTGCACGGTGTCGAAGGAGCCGGACTTGTAGGCCTGCTTGTAGGAGCCGAACAGCGTGAAGGTATCCGTCGGCGTGTAGGTGGCGGTGAATTCCGGCGAGACGTTGTTGGAATCCAGCTTCGGATCGCCGAGCGCAGTACGCACCGGGCTGCCGGTGATCTGGTTGACCTGCGTCTGCTTGCGCGTCTCCTGGGTCCAGCGCAGACCGCCGGCCAGCTCCAGCGTGGGAATCGCGCGCCACAGCAACTGACCGAAGGCCGAGGTGGATTCGATGTCGATCAGGTGATAGCCCTTCTGCAGCTGCGCGTAAGCGGAGCCGAAGATCGCGGTATTGCCCAGCAGGTTATTGGTGTTCTTCATGCGGCCGTCCTGATAGAAGCCGCCCAGCATGAAATTGAGCGGCCCCGAGAAGGACGAGCTCAGACGCAGTTCCTGCGTGAAGTCCTCGCGCGTGAAGTCGGTGTCGGCCACCACGGCAGGGCCGGCGGCCGTGGCGTCGGTGCCGTTGATCATCACCGACTGGAAGGTGGAGAACAGGCCGCTCACCGAGCTCAGACGCAGCTCGTTCGTCAGATCGTAGTCCAGCTGCAGCGAACCGAACTGCTGCGAGACATGGCTGAAAGGCACGCCGTTGTTGCGGATGCCGATGAAGGCCGCCGGGTCCATGTCCACCAGCCGCAGATGCCGGTTCCAGCGGCAATCCTCACCGCCCAGAAACGGCACGCCAGCCGGCGCGCCGGTGCCATCGGGGCAGGACTTGTACTGCTGCCCGCCGCCGTCGCCCTCGATATCCAGGCCGGTCAGGTTGGCCTTGAGCTGCGCCTGGAACCTGTCCAGCGGCTTCCACACCGCCGTGCCGCGCAGCAGCCATTCCTGCTTCGGCGCGAAGTCGCGATATCGGGGATCGCGCCCGCCCAGGCCCGGAACAGCCTCGGCATCATTGCGGAAGAAACCCTGCGAGCGCGAGAACATCGAAGCCAGACGCAGGCCCAGGGTCTCGCTCACCGGACCGGAGAGGATCAGCTCGCCGCGCTTGTCCTGCGCTTCGAATTCATAGCCGCCACGCAGCAGCATCTCGAAGGCATTGCCGGGATTGGCGCTGCGCACCGAGATCACGCCGCCGGGGCTGCTCTTGCCATAGAACAAGGCCTGCGGGCCCTTCAGCACTTCGATCTGCTGCGCATCGAACATCGCCGACTTGTAGGCAGTGCCCTGCGTCATCTGCACGCCATCCATGTTCAGCGACACCGACTGATCGATGGTCGGATTGAGCGTGCCGGTGCCGATGCCGCGCAGCGAGACCTGGGTGCCGATCGAGGCAGTGTTGGTGCCCAGCAGCAGGCCGGGCACGCGCTCGGACACCGAATAGAGGCTGTTGGTGGCGAACTGCGTGAGCTGATCCTCGGAGAGTGCGGTGGCCACCACCGGCACCTTGAGAATCGACTCCTGTCGCTTTCGGGCGGTCACCACGACCTCCTCCAGCCAGGGAGAAGTAGGCGTTTCAGCCGCAGCGGCGGGCGTCTCGGCGGCTGTTTCAGTCTGTGCGCGCAAGGGTGCGGCCTGCAGCAGCAAGGCCACTGCCAGCACAGGCAAGGATGCGTATCGCTTGCTCATCGTCTCTCCTCTTCCTTCGTCGCCACGCCGGAAACGGCGTTTCGCGTTTTTTGTTGCGTCTGTCGCTGCGCATTGCGCAGCCGACGCTGTTGGAATCAAGGTTAGACAGAGCGCCGCGCGGGCGACAATGCACTGCAGCACGCTGCGATGCGCTCAAAGCCCCGCAATCAAGTGAGATTTCGCGTAGCGGCAAGTTGCATCAGAAGCCCTGCCGGCGATGACCGGCGTGATGATGCAGGCTGCTGTCAGCGGCGGGCGCCGGGCGAAACCTCACCCGGCGCCCTTCTTCAGCAGGCGGCGATGAAAGCCCCGGCGATATCGCATGCCGCCTGCGCCGCCGGCAGACCCAGCTGCTCATCGAGCAGGGCGCGCTTCAGGAAACGATGGCAGGCGTGCTCGGAGGTCATGCCGATGCCGCCATGCAGCTGCAGTGCCTCTTCGGCCACGCGCGCGTAGACGCTGCAAGCCAGCTGCCTGGCGGTCTTGGCGGCAAGCTCGCCATCGGGCTCGGCCAGCCGCGTCTCGTAGCGGCTCACGGTATCGGCCAGCTGCGCTTCGGCGGCGACACTGAGTGCGCAGAGATCCGCGCAGCGATGCTTGAGCGCCTGGAACAGCGCCAGCGGACGGCCGAACTGACGACGCGTCTGCAGATACTCGACCGTCATCGTCAAGGCGGCGGCGGCGCCACCCACGGCGTCGGCGGCCAGGCTCAGCTCGCGCAGGCTGCGCAGACGACGGCACAGCAGCTGCGCTGCCTCGCCCTGCGCCAGCAGCAGCGCCGGGTCCAGCGGCACGTCCTGCAACTGCGCCTCGAACAGACGCCGGCTGGGATCCCAGGTGTTGCGCGCGCGCAGGCTCAGGCCCGGCTGCCGCGTGGGCACCAGCGCCACACAGCGGTCGTCCTGGCTGCTCAGCAGCAGATGCGTGGCACGATCCGCCGACTCCAGCGCGGCGACGCCGCCGGTCAGCAGCAGACGGCTGCCGTCGCGGCGCAGGTCCAGATGCGAAGCCGCCATGGGCGCGGCCACATACTCGGCAGCAGTGAAACGTTCCAGAAAGCTCTGGCGCTGCGCGAACTCGGCATGCTGTACGGCGTCGATGGCCAGCAGCGCGCTGGCGTACGGTGCGGCGGCAAGACCACGACCCAGCTCGGTATGGAAGGCCACCGCGCCGGCCAGGCCCTGCTCCAGTCCACCGTCGTCCTCGGGCAGCGCCACCAGCAGCCAGCCGAGTTCCACCAGCAGCGGCCAGGTCTGGTTCTCATCAGCAGCCAGGCCCAGCTTGCCCAGCACCTGCCGCGCGCTATCGCGCAGCTCGTTCAACGCCTGGCTCATGAGCGTTCACCGCTCAGTTGCCAGTTGCGCGGCTCGCGCGGCATGCGCAGCAGACGCTCGGAAATGATGTTGCGCTGGACTTCATCGCTACCACCGGCGATCGACCAGTTGTAGGAGTTCATGAAGTCCACCGGCCAGTTGCCGGTTTCCTGTCCGCCGCCGCGCGTGAAGTCTTCCTGAAACTGCGCCGACAGTCCGCCGCAGCGCATGCCCAGCGACACGAACTCGCGCAACACGCGCGAGTAGTAGAGCTTGACCACGGAGGCATCGCCCGGCGCTTCCTCACCGGAAATGCGCTTGAGCAGATAGCGGTCGGCCAGCGCGCAGGCCGCGTGCACCTTGGGAATCAGCTCGCCGAGTTCGCGACGGCGCGCGCCATCGTCGATCAGGCCCTGCTCGCGCATGGTGGCGACGATGCGCGGCAGCGCGTAGCGCATGCGCTGCGTCAGCTCCACCAGCGTCAGGCCGCGCTCGGAGGACAGCGTGGACTGCGCCACCGCCCAGCCTTCACCATCGGCACCGATGCGGTTCTCCACCGGAATCTCGACATCGTCGAAGAAGATTTCCGCAAACTCGTCGTCGCCGGTGATCTGTGCGATGGGCCGCACCGAAACACCCTTGCTGCGCAGATCGAGCAGGAAGTACGACAAACCGCCCTGCGGCGGATCGGACTTGCCGCTGCGCGCCAGTAGCAGGCAGCGGTCGGCGTACTGCGCCATCGTCGACCAGGTCTTCTGGCCATTGATCACGTAGCGGTCGCCCTTGCGCTCCGCGCGGGTCTTGAGTGAAGCCAGATCCGAGCCGGCATTGGGTTCGGAAAAGCCCTGGCACCAGACCTCGCCCTTGAGGATGCGCGGCAGGTACAGCTGCTTCTGCTCCTGCGTGCCCCATTCGAGAATGGTGCAGGCGGCGTGATACAGCGAGACAAAATACAGAATCAGGCGCGGCGCGTCGGCGCGGGCCACTTCTTCATAAATGATTTTCTGCTCGGCCAGCGGGCGTCCGCCGCCGGGCCAGCCCTGCGGCCAGTGCGGCGTGGCGTAGCCGGCGGCCGCCAGCTTGTAGAACCATTCGCGCTGTGCGCGCACGAAAGCTTCCTGATCGCAGCCGGTCATGGCCTTGCGCCACTGGCGCGGCAGATGCTCGTGCAGCCAGGAGCGGACCTCCATGCGCAGCGCGTCCGCGGTGTTGTCAGGCTTCATCCCTGTCTCCGTGTTCTGCTCAGCCACCGGACGGCGGCGCGGCCTCGACCAGCACCTCGATCCAATCTTCGACAATGCGCAGCGGATACGTCACCACCGGCTCGGTGGCGGGCAGATTCATGGCCTTGCCGGTGGCGAGTTCGAAGCGCGCACCGTGGAAAGGACAGGCGATCCAGCCCTGCCCCAGGCGCCCGCGCTCCAGCGGCCGCTCGGCGTGCGAGCAACGGTTGGCAATGGCGTAGAAGTTGTTGTTGACATGGCAGATCACGATCGCCTTGCCTTCCACCTCCACCACCTTCCTGCCACCCGAGGGAATCTCGGTGCTCTTCACCACACGCGCGTAGGAACTCGACACGATTGCTGACCCGTTTTGCGGATGATCTGCGCTGAAGCAGTATGGGAGGAAAGCCGGCGGCAAGAATTGATGTCCGGCGACAAGTCGCTGGCCTCAGACTCTTCCGGCATTTTTCGTCCCTGGCCGACACCGCACGCAGGCGGCCTGCTCAGCACTCAAACAACGGACGGGCACCGCAGCCTCGGCAGCATTGCGCATCGGCTGCGGCGTCCGCCGCAACACACTTCTGAAAACTTCAGGCCTTGCGGCCGACGTACTTGTCCACCGTCTGCTCGAAGTGACGGATGCGGATTTCCTGGTAGTTGCCCAGGGTGAGACCGTTCTTGGCGCTGGCTTCCAGACCTTCCTGCTGCAGCACCAGATTGTCGGTGTCCTGATCGAGAATGCCGCCGAAGCCCGGGTCCATGCCCGCCGCTTCCTTGAAGGACTGATGGTCTTCCAGACGGATCGCCTCGGCCGGCATCGGACGGCTGCCGTCCACCGGCACCGGACGCAGGAACAGCACCTCGTAAAGGCATTTGCGATGATCGCGCGGGTCCGGACGGAAGCGGTAGACCATCGGCAGCGAGATGCCGGGGAACAGGAAGGTGTTGGGGAACACCGTGTACGAGAAGCAGTCCAGCAGCTCCGAATCCGAAACCTTGGACAGGTCGGTGTTGGTGGCCTTCTCGAACATGCCGCGGAACATCTCGGCCATCACCGCGCGCGCGCTGCCGCCGTCCTTGACCGTGAGCTTGGTGTCGCCCAGGGCGCTGCTGTCGCCGAGCGTGAACTGGTTGAGGATGTCCTGCTCGCTGATCTTGCCGTACAGATGCGGGCTGACCACGCCCAGCGTGGAGATGAAGCGGTCCACGTGCTCGCCGTAGACGTCGTACTGCGAGTTGGCATCGCCATTGGACGGCGCCACCTGCGGGTGCGTCTCGATGACGTGATACGCCTCCTGGAAGGCCTCGATGGCGAGCTTCCAGTTGCAGGGCAGACGCTTGGCGACGTGCAGGTACACGTAGCGGTTTTCCAGCTTCCAGGCCTTGATGTGCGCCAGCGCCTCGGGGCCCAGGTACTCGGCCAGGCTTGGCGCCTTGGCGTCCATGTTGATGAACACGAAGCCGCCCAGGGTTTCCACGCGCGCCTGCGGCAGCGCGAAGTCCTTGGACTTCACATGCGGGAAGTCCCAGTGGCAGACGGTTTCCTTGTGCGAGCCGTCGAGGTTCCAGCTCCAGCCGTGGAAGCTGCAGCGGAATTCATCGGTGCTGCCCTCGGTGCCCGAGGCGCGCAGCTTGGTGCCGCGATGCAGACAGGCGTTGTAGTAGGCGCGGATCTCGGTGTCGGTGACGCGGGTGATGATGAAGGAGTACGGCCCCAGGTCGTAGACGTGGTAGTCGCCGACATTGGGGATGTGCTCTTCGCGGCAGGCGAACTGCCAGGTCTTCTTCCACAGCGTCTCGAACTCCAGCTTGGCGAACGCCGGATCGATGTAGCGGTTCTTGGGAATGTCCGCGTCGCCGAGGAACTGGTAGGACTCGGAACGGACCCAGCCGGGCGCCGTCACCTTGTCGGCGGCGATGATGTCCTGGGTGCTCGGCGCGCCCGGGCAGCGGGCCTGGCCTTTGTCGAGAGTGTCGGTGCTCATGGGCGTTTCTCCAGCTCGATTCGTATGCTTGAAAGTCTTGCGGGGCCGCGCGTGCTCAGCGAGCGCTGCCCTGGTTCTTGTACAGCTGGCCGTCCTTCATGATCAGCGGCATGCGCTCGGGCTTGAGCAGGATCGACAGATCGCTGAGCGGATCGCCGTCGATCAGCAGCAGGTCGGCCAGATAGCCGTCCTTGATCAGGCCCAGCCGGTCTTCGCCGCGGCTCATCGCCAGACCGCCGTTGTAGGTGGCGCAGCGCAGGGCTTCGGCCGGGGTGTAGCCGTAGTAGTCCACGAAGAACTGCAGATCGCGGGCATTGGTGCCGTTCTTGCTCCAGGCAAAGCCGTAGTCACCGCCGATCAGATGCCGGATGCCGCGCTTGCGCAGCGCCGTGTGGGTCTGCACCGAGGCTTCCAGCAGCGCCGGAATGCCCATGTAGCCGCCGACTTCGGCCGTGAGGCCGATGGCCGCCGCCTCGTTCTTGACGATGGTGTGGAACAGGCTGACCGTGGGCACCACGAACACGCGGTCCTTGGCTTCCTCGAACAGGTCGAGGGTTTTCTCGTCGCTGTACTCGCAGTGGAACAGCATATCGACGCCGGCCTTGAGGCAGGCCTGGGTGCCGGCGATGCTGCGTGTGTGCGCGTTGACCTTGCGTCCGTAGGCGTGCGCGGTTTCCACGGCCATGAGGATCTCCTCATAGGCCATCGGCGTGGTGTGGGCCGGCGTGTTGGGATAGAAGGGATCGCCGGAGACGTCGAGCTTGATGTTGTCGCAGCCTTCGCGGCAGCACAGGCGCACGGCCTTGCGCATCTCTTCCGGGCCGTCGACGATGATCGAAGGCCCCTTGCGCGGATTGTGCAGCTTGCTCTCGTCGCCCATGCCGCCGGTGACGGAAATCTCCAGCGAGCCGGCGCGGATGCGCGGACCCGGCAGGCGGCCGGCGTCCACTTCATTGCGCACCGCCACGCCCAGGCGCAGCTTGGCTTCCGAAGCGCCCCAGGCGCTGGTGAAGCCGGCATCGAGCAGGGACTTGGCGACGCGCGCGGTGAGCAGGGTGTGCTCTTCCGGCGGCGGCGTGATGAGGTCTTCGGTGGCGGTGACCGCTTCGAAGGACAGATGCGCGTGACCCTCGGTCATGCCCGGCATGAGGAACTTGTTCCTGCCGTCGATCAGTTGCGCGCCCTCGGCATTGAGGCGGCTGCGCGACACGGTGCGGATGCGATTGCCTTCGACCAGCACATCGGCTTCGAAGGGCGCAGCGCCGCTACCGTCGAAGACGCGGGCTTGGGAAATCAGAATTTTCGACATGGGAGCAGGCTCCTCCAGTTCTTTCGCTGGCGATGACCGGAATTATGCCCAGCGCTCCCGCGCCCCCGAATGACCACACAGGCATGCCATCTTGCCTCCCCTGGCTAGGGCCTTCTGCCTCGCGAAGGCGGCTGGCTAGACTCCGGGCTGATTCTGTAACTCGATGATTTTCATCCCGGCGGAGGAGAAAAATATGATCAGAGGCATTCATCACGTCGCCATCCACGTGCGCGACATGAACAAGATGGTGAAGTTCTACAGGGAAGCCTTCGGCTTCGAAGTGGTGGGCGAACCCTTCGAATGGGAGAACAGCGAGTTCATCGACAAGATCGTCGATGTGCCGGGCTCGGCGGCGCGGGGCGCCATGCTGCGCGCCGGCACCTGCTACCTGGAGATGTTCCAGTACAAGGCGCCGGCGCCGGATGTCACCAGGCCGCTGAATCCCTACGACAAGGGCTATACGCATTTTTGCGTGGACGCCACCGACATCGAACACGAGTACACCCGGCTCAAGGGCCTGGGCATGAGTTTCAGCCAGCCGGCGCCGATCGACGTGGGCCATGTGAAGTCGATCTACGGCCGCGATCCGGAAGGCAATCTGATCGAAGTGCAGCAGACCGCGCCGCACTGCGAGTTCGGCATGGAAAAGCTGCCGCCGCGCGCACGCTGAACAAGGCGCTTCAGGCCGGCGCCGCACCAGGACCAGACCGGCTCGGCTGCCCGAGCCGGTCTTCTGCGTTTGTCTGCACCGGACAGCGGTTTTGATCGCACCCCCAGCGCGCGATCTGCGCGCCGGCACGCGTGGCAGACTGTCCAGCGCTCGCTTTTCCGGCGAGGCCGGAGGCTCGTGTCCACCGGCTCCATTTCTGTACAGCGATTTTCCCGATGACCAAGTCCGTAACCACCCTCGACGACAAATACCTGCAGGCCGGCGGACGGGTCTTCATGAATTCCAACCAGGCGCTGGTGCGTCTGCCCCTGGATCAGGCACGCCGCGACCGCGCCGCCGGCCTGAAAACTGCCGGCTACATCTCCGGCTACCGCGGCTCGCCGCTGGGCGTGTACGACTCCAATCTCTGGGGCGCACAGAAGCTGCTGGACGAGCACAACATCCGCTTCCGCGCCGGCCTCAATGAAGAACTGGCGGTGAGCGCCATCCGCGGCACGCAGGAACTGCAGTGGTTCGGCAAGTCCGAATTCGAAGGCGTGTTCGGCCTCTGGTACGGCAAGGGCATCGGCGTGGACCGCGCCTGCGAATCGCTCAAGCTCGGCAACTTCGAAGGCGCTTCGGCCAAGGGCGGCTTCCTGGCGGTGGCCGGCGACGATCACGGCGGCAAGTCCTCGGACAGCGCGCATCAGTCCGAGCACACCCTGATTGCCGCGATGCTGCCGGTGCTGTATCCGGCGACCATCGGCGAGATCATCGAGTTCGGCCTGTTGGGCTGGGCGATGTCGCGCTACAGCGGCTGCTACGTGGGTCTGAAGACCATCACCGACACCCTGGACCTCTCGGGCACGGTGGAACTGCCGGACCCTTACCGCCGCTACGTGAATCCCGCCGACATCGAACTGCCGCCGGAAGGTTTGAACCTGCGTCCGAATCTGCCGCCGCTGGTGGAAGAGGACTGGCTGGTCAACAAGCGCCTGCCGGCCGCCACCGCGTTCGCGCGCGCCAACGGCATCGACCGCACGATCTTCGACGGCGAGCGCCGCACGCTGAGCATCATCAGCGCCGGCAAGGCTTATCTCGACGTGCGCCAGGCACTCTCCGACCTGGGCCTGGATGAAGACACCTGCGCGCGTCTGGGCCTGCGCCTGCACAAGCCCGGCCTGATCTGGCCCATGGACCCGCAGGGCATCCGCAACTTCGCGCGCGGCAGCCAGGCGGTGCTGGTGATCGAAGAAAAGCGTCCGGTGATGGAAGACCAGATCGCGCGCGCGCTGTACACGCTCGATGCCGCCGAGCGCCCGGCCCTGGCCGGCAAGCAGGACCTGCAGGGCGCGCCGCTGCTGTCCAGCGTCGGCGAGCTGAGCGTGCCGCAGGCGCGTCGCGCCATCGCCACCCTGCTCGATCAGCTGGGCCTGCACGACGCGCGCGTGGCCGCGCAGCTGGCGCAGTATCGCGAGCTGGAGTCGCGCGCGCTGAGCCTGGGCTCCGGCACCGTGCGCCCCGCCTATTTCTGCTCGGGCTGCCCGCACAACACCAGCACGCGTCTGCCGGAAGGCTCGCGCGCCATGGGCGGCATCGGTTGCCACGGCCTGGCCGCCGTGGTCATGGATCGCCAGACCATGCAGTTCATGCCCATGGGTCATGAGGGCTCGCCCTGGGTCTCGGTGAGCCAGTTCGTCGACACCCCGCACATGTTCCAGAACATGGGCGACGGCACCTACTCGCATTCCGGCGTGCTGGCGATCCGCGCCTCGGTCGCGGCCAAGGCCAATATCACCTACAAGGTGCTGTACAACGATGCCGTGGCCATGACCGGCGGCCAGCCGGTGGAGCAGAGCATCACGCCGGTGGACATGGTGCGCCAGCTGCTCTCCGAGGGCGTGCGGCCGGTGTACCTGGTCTCCGATCATCCGGAGCAGTACGACCAGCGCCAGATGCCGGCCAACTCCGGCCTGCGCCATCGCGACGAACTCGATGCCCTGCAGCGCGAGCTGCGCGAACTCAAGGGCGTGTCCGGCATCGTCTACGAACAGACCTGCGCCACCGAGAAACGCCGCCGCCGCAAGCGCGGCCTGACGGCCGATCCCGATCAGCGCATCTTCATCAATCCGGATGTCTGCGAAGGCTGCGGCGACTGCTCGGTGCAGTCCAACTGCATCAGCATCGAACCGCTGGAAACCGAGTTCGGCCGCAAGCGCAAGATCGACCAGTCCACCTGCAACAAGGACTACAGCTGCATCAAGGGCTTCTGCCCTTCGTTCGTGAGCGTCACGGGCGCCAAGATCGTGGCGCGCAGCAGCGGCGATCCGCAGCGGCTGCAGGCGCTGATCGCGGCGCTGCCGGCGCCGCCGCTCGCGGCCATGGACGCGCGCGGCTACAACATCCTGGTCGGCGGCATCGGCGGCACCGGCGTGCTGACCATCGGCGCGCTGCTGGGCATGGCCGCGCACCTCGACCACAAGGGCTGCACGGTGCTGGACATGACCGGCATGGCGCAGAAGGGCGGCGCGGTGACCAGCCATATCCGCCTCGGCCCCACGCCGGCCGGCATCTACACCTCGCGACTGTCGGAAGGCATGACCGATCTGATGCTCGCCTGCGACCTGATCGTCGGCTCCGGCGCCGGCGTGCTCAAGACCATCAAGCCCGGCCACACGGCGGCGATCCTCAACCGCGACGTCGCGCCCACCGGCGATTTCCAGTCGAACAAGAACATCGATCTGGGCGAAGCCAGGATGCGCAGCGCGATCATGGCCGCCATCGACGGCGGCCCGGTGTTCGAGGTGCATGCCAGCCGGCTCGCCACCCAGCTCACCGGCGACAGCATCGGCACCAATGTCTTCATGCTCGGCTATGCCGCGCAAAAAGGCCTGCTGCCGCTGTCCGTGCCGGCGATCCAGGAAGCGATCCGCCTCAACGGCACGTTCGTGGAAGGCAATCTGCGCACCTTCGCGCTGGGCCGGCTCGCCGCGCACGATCCCGAGGCCCTGGCCGCAGAACTGCAGAGCAGCGCCGAACAGATCGTGCCGCTGGAAACCGTGGACGATGTGCTGGCCAGCCGCATGCGTCTGCTCACGGCTTATCAGAACGCGCCGTACGCGCAGCGCTACCACGACTTCATCAGCCGCGTGCGCCAGCGCGTGGCCGCGCTCAAGCTGCCCGAAGGCGAGCGCTTCGTGCGCGAGGTGGCGCTGACCCTGGCGCGGCTGATGGCCTACAAGGACGAGTACGAGGTGGCGCGCCTGTACACCGACGGCACCTTCATGCGCCGCATCCACGCGCAGTTCGGCGGCGACTTCAAGCTGGACTTCCATCTCGCTCCGCCCATGCTGCCGGGCCACGACGCTTCCGGCCGCCCGAAGAAGCGCCGCTTCGGCGGCTGGTGGACGTATCCGCTGTTCCGTCTGCTGGCGCCGCTGAAGGTGCTGCGCGGCACGCCCTTCGATCCCATCGGCTACTTCCCGGAGCGGCGCCTGGAGCGCCAGCTGATCGAGCGCTACCGCGCGCTGATCGAACAAGTGCTCGCCAAGCTCGACGCCGCGCGCCTGCCGGCGGCCATCGAACTGGCGCGCGCCGCCAGCGAGATCCGCGGCTACGGTCCGGTGAAGCTGGCCGCCCTGGCCGCCTACGAGACGCGCCTGCAGACGCTGCTCGCGGCCTTCGAACAGCCCACCGCGCCACCGCACTACCGCGCCGCCTGAGGCGGCGCTGCCAGGCGCCGCCCCGCAATCTTCACCGACTCATCTTCTTCAAGGATCAGAGCATGCAACTCAAGGACATCGCCGCCGTGATCACCGGCGGCAGCTCGGGCCTCGGCGCCGCCACCGCGGAACTGCTGGCCAGCCAGGGCGCGCGCGTCACCCTCTTCGACATGAACGAGGAGGCCGGCCAGGCGCAGGCGGCCCGGATCGGCGGCCTGTTCAAGAAGGTGAATGTCACCGATGCCGCCAGCGTCGCCGAGGCCCTCGACGCCGCGCAGGAAAAGCATGGCGTGGCGCGTGTGCTGGTGAACTGCGCCGGCATCGTGATCGGCGCCAGGACCGTGGGTCGTGAAGCCACGCCGCATCCGCTCGATCAGTTCCGCAAGGTGATCGAGGTGAACCTGATCGGCAGCTTCAACTGCATCGCGCAGTTCGCGGCGCGCCTGTCCAGGGCCGAGCCCCTGGGCGAGGAGCGCGGCGTGATCGTCAACACCGCCAGCGTCGCCGCCTTCGACGGCCAGATCGGCCAGGCCGCCTACGCCGCCTCCAAGGGCGGCGTGGTGGGCATGACCCTGCCCATCGCCCGCGATCTGGCGCAGTCCGGCATCCGCGTGGTGACCATCGCGCCCGGCATCTTCTGGACGCCGATGATGGCCGGCATGCCCAAGGACGTGCAGGACTCGCTGGGCAAGCAGGTGCCCTTCCCCTCGCGTCTGGGCAAGCCCGAGGAATACGCGCAGATGGTGCAGAGCATCGTGAACAACCCCATGCTCAACGGCGAAACCATACGTTTGGATGGCGCCATCCGCATGCCGCCGCGCTGAACTGCGCCGCACTTTTCTGCCAGGACTTTAAGCAGCCATGACTCTGAAGACCCGCTTCACCGAACTGGTCGGTATCGAATATCCCATCGTGCAGGGCGGCATGATGTGGGTGGGCCGCGCCGAACTCGCCGCCGCCGTCTCCAATGCCGGCGGCCTGGGCATTCTCACCGCGCTGACCCAGCCTTCGCCGGACGCGCTGCGCGCCGAGATCGAGCGCTGCCGCAAGATGACCGGCAAGCCCTTCGGCGTGAACCTCACCATCCTGCCCTCGGTGAATCCGCCGCCCTACGCCGAATACCGCAAGGCGATCATCGACAGCGGCATCAAGGTGGTGGAAACCGCCGGCCACAATCCGCGCGAACACATCGAAGACTTCAAGTCGCACGGCATCAAGGTCGTGCACAAGTGCACGGCGGTGCGTCATGCGCTTTCCGCCGAGCGCCTGGGCGTGGACGCGATTTCCATCGACGGCTTCGAATGCGCCGGCCATCCCGGTGAGGACGACATCCCGGGCCTGATCCTGATTCCGGCCGCCGCCGACAAGGTGAAGATTCCGATGATCGCCTCCGGCGGCTTCGGCGACGGTCGCGGCCTGGTGGCCGCGCTGGCCCTGGGCGCCGAAGGCATCAACATGGGCACGCGCTTCTGCGCCACCGTGGAAGCGCCGATCCACGACAAGGTCAAGCAGCTGCTGGTGGCCAATGACGAGCGCGGCACCAATCTGATTTTCCGCTCGCTGAAGAACACCGCGCGCGTGGGCAAGAACAGCGTCTCCGACAAGGTCGTGGAGCTGCTCAAGAAGCCCGAGGCCAAGTTCGAAGACGTGGCCCATCTGGTCAAGGGCGCACAGGGCCGCGTGGCCCTGGAGACCGGCGATGTCGATGCCGGCCTGATCTGGGCCGGCCAGGTGCAGGGCCTGATTCACGACATCCCCACCTGCGCCGAGCTGATTTCGCGCATCGTAAACGAGGCCCGCACCATCATCGGCAAGCGTCTGCCGGGCTTCCTGGCCTGAACGCTTGCGGGTGGCGATGCGCCACCTGCCGTATCAGCGCCGGACGCCGCTGCGTCCGGCGCCTTGTTTTTGGCGCCCGCAATGAGACGCCGTTCAAATGGCGCAAAGCGACGCGCCGTTTTGCGTGATCCCCGTCGCTAACATGGGACGATGCCCCATGCTGACCCGATCTCCCTCGCCACAGGCTGCTTCTTCCTGACAGTTGCGCTGCTGCAGCGGCCCGAGCCCTCGCTGCTCATGCATATCGACACGCTGCGCGAAGCCCTGGTGCGGGCGCGGGATGTCGGGGTCTACCACGTCGAAGCCATTGCCGTGCTGCCCGACCATCTGCATGGCCTGTTCTCGCTGCCGCCCGATGCGGAAGCGGCCGAGGCACGCTGGCAGCGCATCAAGGCCGCCATCCTGCAGGGCCTGCCCGGCGATGCCGATCCGCGCCGGCCCAGCGCCATCTGCCAGTACCAGCTGCGTGAGCACGCGATCCGCGACCCCAGTGATTTCCAGCGCCTGATCGACTACATCCACTTCAATCCGGTCAAGCACGCGCTGGCCGCGCGCGCCGCCGACTGGCCGCATTCCACCTTCAAGCTGCACCTGGCGCGCGGCGCCTACAGCGCCGACTGGCAGGCCTGCGCGCAGGTGCGCGCGATGAATCTGGAGTGAGCCGGCCGGCTCAACGCCAGTTGGCGTTGCACTCCCAGAATGCCACGCTGCGCCGGTAAGCCTCGCGATCCAGGGCCACGCCGGAGCCGCCTTCTTCCACGCCCAGGGCATTGCGCAGCATGGTGATCGGCGCCATCGGAATCTCTTCCGGCTCGGCGGTGTACAAGCAGCCGACCACGCCCCAGTCGGCCTTGATCTTCTCGCCCTCTTTCGCCAGCTGCTCGCGGCTGTAGAGGATGGCGATCAGGTAACGGGCCACCGGCGCCTGCACGCCCTCGAACCAGCGCACCAGCACCGGCAGCTCGGCGGGATTGCGCGCCTCGTAGGCGCTGCGCAGCAGATGGCGGTTGTCCGCGGTGATCGGCACCGTGAGGCAGCGCGTGGTGGTCCAGTTGCGATGCACCTGCAGCTTGCAGAACGGCGCATAGCCGTCGAGCACTTTCAGCGGCGCCTGCGTGTTGAGATGGCGCTCGAATTCTTCCGCGCTGCAATCCTGGATGGTGTTGGCACGCGGCTGCTTGGGAAACAGCCGGCCGCGGGCAAAGGGCGTGAGAACGATGGACACGGTTGCGAAGCGATGAGCAAAAGGGCCGCTACGCTAACACTTCCCGCGCCGGCTTCGTCAGGCCTGCAGGCGCGGCCCGCAGACCTCGTAGACCGAGGCAATCACGCCGGCGGTGTCGATGGCCTCGCTCATCTGCAGGCCGCCGCCGGCGGCCGCATCGCGCAGCTGCTGCAGCAGGCCCGGCAGATCCTCGGTTTCCAGCTCGTAGATTGCGGCGTAGGGATGCGCGGAGGCCTCGACCAGATTGTGTGCCAGACGCAGGCGCTGCGCGGCGACGAAGCCGGGCAGGCGCAGCACCTCGGGCAGATGCACTTGCTGGTACCAGTGGTTGTACTCGGCTTCGCGACCGGGCACCGGTGCGCTCAGCACCACCATCCTGTATTGCGCCATCTTGCGCTCCTCTTCAATGCTGCTGCGGCCGCGCGCCGCGCTGAAATGCGCCCAGCACCGCGCCGAAGTCGCGGCTCTGCCAGAGATGCAGCAGGGTGCTGAGCATGCGCAGCTGCGTGCGCGGCGCCTCCTGCCGCAGCAAGCGCGCATCCTGCGGACCTTGCAGCGCGCCCAGTTCCGGCAGCAGGGCTTTCAGATAGGCCGGCGCATCGAGCAGCCAGTTCATGCCCATGAAGGCGGCGTACAGATACAGCGGCTGGCGCAGCGCGGCGAGCGTGAGCCGCGCCCCGCCGCTGCGCGCGTACTCGTCCACGAAAGTCTCCAGCAGCTCGTCCTCGTGCGCGTCCCAGAACGCCGGCGGCGCGGCGCTGAGCGCGCCCCACAGCGCCATGGCCAGATGCATCCGCCCGACGCAGCCCCAGTCCATGAGGCCGCAGTGCAGCGCGCCGTGCTCGCGCCAGAACCAGGCATTGTCGATGTTGGCGTTCCAGTGGCAGAGCGCGATGGCCGGCGCATCGTCCTGCAGGGCCTTCTTGATCGCGCCTTCCGCGGCGGCGAACTGCGCCACTTCCTCGCGCAGGCGCGCGATGAAGGCCGGCGCGCGGATGTTCTGGGCCAGCAGCTGCGGACCGTCCTGCGCGAACTGCGCATAACGGTCCACGCGCCGCTGCAGCTGCGCGGCGCCGTAGGGCGCGCGCTCGCCCACCGAGAGCCGCGCCGGGTCGAAGGCAAACTCCCGGTTCACACGGGCTGGCAGCAGCCCGGCCTGCTGGGTGCCGGCCAGGCGCGCCAGGGCGACGAGGATGGCGCGGTAATGCGCCAGCGGCTCCGGCAACTGCTCGTCGAGACACTTCTGATACTGCGGCTCGATGCCCTGCGCGCCAAAGGCGATGCGCTGCGTGATCAGGATGCCGCTGCCGGAGGCCTGATGAAAATCCGCGAAGTGACAGACCGGCACCGCAATCGGAAACGCCGGTGCGCGCGACAGCTGCGCCAGACGCACTTCCGCTGCCATCTGGCTGCGGCCCTGATCGCGGATGGGATCGTCGAAGTCGCGCGAGAACTTCACGAACAGCGCCTCGTGCAAGCCCGGCTCGGGGCGCGCATAACGCAGCGCCAGCAGAAGCTTGCGGCCGGTGCTGCCGCCGGCACATTCCTGACACTGCGTGATTTCGCGCACGGCGTTGTCGGCAGCCAGCACGCCGCTGAGCTGGAAGGCGCGCGTGAGAAACGCCGCACCGGCTTCACGCAGGGTCTGCGCATCGGCGGGAAACTCCAGCCACAGCGCGTCGCCGCGAAACCAGGCACTCATGCGCGCCTCAGGCCTGCGGCGGCGGCTGCATCTCGACCAGCAGGCGCGTAAGCTTGAGCGCCGCGATGCGCCACTGCCCTTCGCGACGCACCCAGCGCTCGTGATAGTGACCGTAGCCGCTCATGCCCGCGCCATTGGCGAAGATCAGACGGTCCTGCAGCGCCCAGATCGCGCGCGCCTCGTCGCCCTCGATCTCGATTTCCGGCGCGTGGACCTGATGCACGGTGCGCGCCGATTCGATGGAAGCCCGCACCCGCGCCAGCGCCGCCTCGCGGCCCTGAATCACGGGAATGCCGGTGCCTTCGCTGATGTCGAGCTGATAGTCCTCGGTGAGCAGCGCCGCATAGGCCGGCCAGTTCTTGCTGTCCAGGTAACGGCACATGCGCGCCTTGGCTTCGCACAGCGCAAGATAGTCCCGCTGACGCTGCAGCTCGTTCATCGGCTCATGCTCCTGAGGTTGATGGGGTTCAGCTCAGCGACCAGCCGCCATCCACGGCCAGCACCTGATTGCTCACGCGCCCTGCGGCGGGCGTGGCGAAGTACAGCACCGCCGCGCCGATGTCGCTCGGCTCGCAGCGGCCCAGCGGCGGCGCGCGCCGCGCCGGACCTTCGGCGGGCGGGCCCTTGGCGGCGATGGCGCCGGGCGTGATCACGCCGCCGGGCAGCACGGTGTTGACGGTGATGGCGTGCTCGGCGAGATCCAGGGCCAGGGCGCGCGACAGGCCCAGCAGCGCGGCCTTGGAACTGGTGTAGGCGCTGCTGCCCTTGACGATGCTGCCGATCACCGCTGCCGAGGCGATGTTGACGATGCGTCCGCCCTGCCCCTGCGCCACCATCGCGCGCGCGATCTCGCGGCTGAGCAGGAACGGCCCGCGCGTGTTGACCGCCAGCATGCGGTCCCAGTGTTCGGCGCTGGTTTCGAACAAGGCGGCGCGATCCTGCAGCCCGGCATTGTTGACCAGCAGCCAGGGCGTGCCCTGCTCGCGCAGCAAGGTCGTGCAGGCCTGCACGATGGAAGCCTCGTCGCCCAGGTCCATGGCCAGGGCCTGCGCGGCATGTCCGGCACTGCGCAGCGCCTCGGCCTGCGCCTGCGCCTTGTGCAGATCACAGTCCGCGATCAGCACCGTGGCGCCGGCCTCGGCCAGCATCTGGGCGATGCCGGCACCGATGCCGCTGGCGGCGCCGGTGACCAGCGCGAGACGGCCCTGCAGCGCGAAGGCGCTCATCGCGCGCGCTTCAGCCCTGGCGACCGAACTGCGGCTTGCGCTTCTCGATCAGGGCCTGCACGCCCTCGCGATGATCGGGCGAGCGCTGCGCCACCGCCTCGTAGGCAATGCCGGCATCCATCACCGCCGTGGCCACGCGCTTGAGTTCCAGATTGAGCAGCACCTTGGTCCAGCGCACGGCGTTGGTGGAACCCTGGAGCAGGCGCTCGGCAAAGGCCTGCACGGCGGCATCGAGTTCGGCCAGCGGCAGGGCATGATTGATCATGCCGATCTCGGCGGCTTTTTTTGCATCGATCAGCTCGCCGGTGAGCAGGTATTCCTTGGCGCGGCACAGGCCCATGCGCTGCGGCCAGATCACCGCGCCGCCGTCGCCGGCCACCAGACCGATGGCCACATGCGGATCGCCGATCCTGGCGGTCTCGGCGGCGAAGATCACATCGCAGAACAAGGCCATGGTGGCGCCCAGGCCCACGGCATGCCCGTTCAGGCGGCAGATCAGCGGCTTGTCCAGATCCAGGATCGCAAACACGATGCGCTTGGCCAGGCGCACCTCGCTGTCGAACAGATGCGGGTTGGCGGCGTTGTGCGCGACATGGTCCAGATCGCCGCCGGCGGAGAAGGCGCGGCCGTTGCCGGTGAGCACCACCACTTCGGAATGCGGGTCCAGCGCCGCGAAGTTGAAAACCTCCGGCAACTCCTCGTGCATGCGCAGATTGACCGCGTTGAGCGCATCCGGACGGTTCAGACGGATGGTGAGCAAGCGACCCTGGCGCTCCAGCACCAGGGTCTCGTACTGCGGCAGGGACTGCGTGTTCATGTCAGGCGGCGGCGCGCACCGACGCTGCCGCCGGCGCTGCCAGCTTGCCGGCGCGACGGGCGATGTCCTCGGCGGCGACATAGCCGAAGGTCATCGCCGGGCCGATGGTGCCACCGGCACCCGGATAGCAGTTGCCGAAGGGGCTGCCGGCATTGTTGCCGGCCGCGTACAGATTCGGAATCGGCTGATTGTTCTGATCCAGCACGCGCGCGCGCGCATCGGCCTTGAGGCCGCCCTTGGTGCCGAGATCGCCGCAGTTGATCGCCACCGCGTAGTACGGTGCCTTGTCGATGCTGCCGAGGCAGGGATTGGGCTTGACGTTCCAGTCGCCGAACATCTGATCGTAAGCATTGCCGCCGCGACCGAACTCCGGATCGACGCCGGTCTTCGCGTAGCCGTTCATATTGGCCACGGTCTTTTTCAGGGTCTCGGCCGGCACGCCGATCTTGCCGGCCAGGGCCTCGATGCTGTCGGCGCGGAAGATGTAGTGATCCCACCAGTCCGGCGGAATCTTGCGATCGGGCATCAGGATGTTGGGCATGATGCCGCCGGCGGAGAATTTCTCGCGGAACGTGGCATCGAACACCAGCCAGCAGGGCATGTTGGCGCCGGTCTTGAGCTGATCGGCAACCATGGCCTTGCCGAAGTCGTCGTAGCCGGTGGCTTCGTCCACGAAACGCAGACCCAGACGATTGACCGCGACGCTGTGCGGACGGCCCACGTCGAAGGCGGCCTGATGGATTTCCTCGAAGTTGGAGGCGCTGGCCATGGGCATCTGCATGGTCGGAATCCACCAGCCCGACTCGGTGTGCTCGGTGGCGGCGCCGACCTTCAGTCCGGCAATCAGGGCCTCGCCGCGATTGGCGTCTTCCGGCGTGCTGCTGTGACGGGTCAGGCCCGGCACCGGGAAGTAGCGGTCACGCAGTTCCTGGTTCCACTCGAAACCACCGGCGGCCAGCACCACGCCGTAGCGCGCCTCGATGGTGTAGCGGCGGCCGAAGTGGCTGACCACCACACCGGAGACCTTGTTGTCGCTCAGCACCAGCTCGTCGAGCCTGGTGTCCAGACGCACTTCCACGCCCTTGGCGAACACGTGCTTGTACAGCCATCCCATCAGCGCCGCGCCCATGGTGAAGCGGCGGTCGCGCGCGGTGAGCTTGCGCGTGGCCAGATCGCTCCAGTAGCGCCAGAACATCTTGATGAAGGTCATCACCCAGCCCTTGGCACGCGTGGACAGCGAGAAGAACTGCATCACGTCCATGGTGTAACGGCCGAACACCTTGAAGCGGTTGTACTGCTCGCGCATCAGCGGGAAGTAGGCGCCCAGCTGCGGACCGTCGAAGGTATCGACGATCAGCGAACGGTCGGCGCGCGCCGAAGGCGCAGCCTGATAGTAGTCCGGCCAGGCGGCGACGCTGATCGGAATGCCCAGCGACTTCACGAACTGCGCCATCTCCGGCGCCTTGTCCAGATAAGCCTGCAGACGGTCGTTCTGCACGGGGCCGGGCATCACCGCGTTCAGATACGTCATGGTCTTTTCGCGGCTGTCGTCATTGGGCGCCAGCTGATGATTGGGCACCCAGAGCACGCCGCCGGAGGTTGCCGAGGTGCCGCCGAACTTGCGCGCCTTCTCCACCACCAGCACCGACAGACCCAGATGCGCGGCGCGCAGCGCGGCCATCGCGCCGGCCGCACCGGAGCCCACCACCACCAGGTCATAGCTTTCGTTCGTGCTCATCCACAGCCTCCTCCACGATATCGGACCAGAACCGCAGGCCGCGTCCCGATTGCGCGGCGCTTCTTCTTTCTTACAGGTTCGGCGCCACCACCAGGCGCAGACCGTCGAGTTCCTTGCGCATCTGGATCTGGCAGCACAGACGGCTGTTGTCGCGGCAGATCTCGGACACCATGTCCAGGGTCGCGGCTTCGATGTCATCGGGCTTGCCGATCACGGCCTGCCACTTTTCATCGACATAGACATGACAGGTGGCGCAGGCACAGCCGCCACCGCAGTCACCGACGATGCCGGCCACACCGTGGAAGCGACCGATCTCCATCAGCGACTGACCGGGCGTGGCGTCCTCGATCACCTTTTCCACACCGTCGTCCTGCACAAACGTAACTTTCAAACCGCTCATGACACACCTTGTGATGTTGAGAGGCTCACCGCAGCAAGCCCGAGAAACGAAAGAGTCGAACCCTCAACCAGCCAGCGCGCGGGCGCGCGCGGCCATGATTTCCTGCAGATGATTCACCGGATCGCCGGCGGTGATGCCGCCATCCACGGGCAGCACCACGCCGGTGATCTGCGCGGCACGGTCGCTGGCCAGGAACAGCACGGTCTGCGCCACGTCCTCGGGACGGCCGGCGCGCTTGAGCGGCTGATTGACGTCGAAGGCCGCGCCCACTTCCTGCTGCACGCGAGCAGCGGTTTCCGGCGACACGCCCGGCGGCGCGAACGAGGTCAGCGGCGTGCGGATATGGCCCGGCGCCAGCGCGATCACGCGGATGTTGTACTCGGCCAGATCGATGGCGATGGACTTGGACAGATGAATCACCGCCGCCTTGGTGGCGCGATAGGTGTTCAGCGCCTGCCCCGGCAGCACGCCGGCGATGGAGGCATTGTTGATGATCACGCCGCCGCCGTGCTTGGCCATGTGCCGGCCGGCGGCCTGACTGCCGATGATCACGCTGAGCAGATTGATGCCGACCACGCGCTCGAAGTCGGCGAAATCATCGTCGAGAAAGCGGGCGTGCATGGCGCCGGAGACACCGGCGTTGTTGAACAGGACGTGCAGGCCGCCGAAATGGCTGATCGCGAAGTCCACCAGCGCGCGCATGTCCTCGCGGCTGGCGACATCGGTGCGGCAGAACACCGCGCGTTCGCCCAGCTCGGCGGCCAGGGCCTCGCCTCGCGCCACGTCGATATCGGCAATCACCACGCTCGCCCCTTCGGCGATGAACAGGGCCACGGTGGCGCGGCCGATGCCGCTGGCCCCACCGGTGATGATCGCCACCTTACCTGCCAGTTCCTGAGCCACTGTCCGCCATCTCCATGGAAAAGCAACGCGCGGCTTGGCCGCGCGCTGTGAACTTCGCTGTGCCGCCGGGAATCTTAGCGCCGGCGCGACAGGGTCAGCGGCAGACTCTCCAGCGAGTGCGTGGCCACCGTGGGCAGATACTTGATCTGCTCGACCGGAATCGCCAGCTTGAGCTTGTCGATGCGCTTGATCAGCTCGCGTGCCGCGACCTTGATCTCCATGCGTGCCAGCGAGGCGCCCACGCAGCGGTGCACCCCGGTGCCGAAGGCCACGTGCTTGGCGATGTTGCCGCGATTGGGATCGAAGTTGCGCGGGCAGTTGAACTGCGTTTCGTCATCATTGCCCGAGGCGTAGAGCACCAGCAGATGCGCGTGCGCCGGCAGCTTCTGGCCGCCCAGCACGGTTTCGGTGGTGGTCATCTTGGCCAGGCCGCGCACCGGCGGCTCTATGCGCAGCAGCTCTTCGACGAAACGGTTGAGCATGCGCTCGTCATCGGCCGAATCCTTGAGCAGCTGCGCCACTTCCGGCCGCGTGGCCAGCACGTAGAGCAGATTGCCGATGGCGGTGGCGGTGGTGTCATTGCCGGCGATCACCATCGCGCGCACCAGGGACACGGCTTCGGCGAAGCTCAGGGTGCTGCCGTCTTCGAGCTTGGCGTGCACGAGGTCTGAAATCATGTCCTCGCGCGGGCTTTCCTGACGCGACTTCATCTCGCCGATGATGAAGTTCTGCAGCTCGCAGATCAGCCTGGCATTGGCCACCATCTGGTCGCGATCCTGCATGCGGCCGATCTGCGCGGTGACCGCGCCCGACCACTCCTGAATCTTCTTGGCGTTGAACTGCGCGATGCCCAGCTGCTCGCAGATCACGGCGATGGTCAGCGGCACGGCGAAGTCATTGACGCCGTCCACCACCTTGTCGCCGGCGGCCTGGTCGGCGAGCTTTTCGATCAGCTCGACAATCACGCGGGTGATGCCCGGCTCCAGGGTCGCGACGCGATGCGCGGTGAAGGCCTTGTCGAGCAGGCGACGCACGCGGGTGTGCGCCGGCGGGTCGTCCTTGATCACGTCCGGAAAGAAGCCGCCACCCTCGGTTTCGAGAATCTTCTTGAACTCCTCGAAGAAACCGCTGGCGTACTGCGCGGCATAGCCGTGCTTGTCGGAGTAGATGATGGGATCGCGCAGCACGGTGACGATGTCGTCATAGCGCGACACCAGCCACATGCCCAGCTTCTCGTCGTAATGCACCGGGTCTTCCTGGCGCATGCTGTGGAAGAAGGCATTGGGATGCGCCAGGATGGCGGGATCGGTCAGCGACGCGCCGCCCAGCTTGCCATGTCCTGCCACCGGGCAGCCGCCGGACTGGGTGTTCGCCTCTGAAACCATGTCTCGCCTCTCTTGCGTATGTAGTTTAGTGCGTGGCCTGCGAATTGCCGGTCAGCAGGGTCCAGGAGGACTCGCGCTGCGGCGCGGCTTCCACCACGGCGCCGTTCAGACGATATTGCCGGGGGCTCATGTTGTAAGCGCGTTTGAACATGCGCGAGAAATGCGCCGGGCTCTTGAAGCCGACACGATAGGCGATTTCGCTCACCGAGGTCTCGCCGGACTTGGACGCCGACAGCCACTGCCCGGCGATCTTCAGGCGCTTGTCCCAGACCAGGGTCGAGAACGGCGTGCCATGCAGCTTGAGCAGCAGCGACAGATAGCGCGGCGAGATGCCGCAGCCCTTGGCCACGGTGGCGATGCTGAGCTTGGGATCGGAGAGATGGATCTCGATGTAACGCAGCACGTCCTGCAGGCGCTTGTCGGAGATCGAGCGCCGCACCGGCGCGGCGACGTCGCGATCCTTGATGGCGTCGCTGAGCACCGAGATGGCGCTGTCCATCAGCAGCTGCGCGACATGGTCCTTCAGCTCGCCGGTGTCTTCGAAGATGTCGATGAGCAGGCGCTCGGCGATGGCGAAATCACGGCCCTTCGCGGGCACCATGAAGCCGGTGCGCACGTCCTGCGCCACGAAGCGGCGGAACACATGCGCCGGCACGATCACGTGCAGCACTTCGTGGACCGAATCCTCATCCGGCTGGCATTCGATGGAGAACGGCGTCATCGACTTGGTGATGGCGAAATCACCGGCCTTGGCCACCGTGTAGCCGCACTGATGCGAGATGCACAGGCGGCCGCGCTTGACGAACCAGAGCACGGTGACGTCGGTGGCGTCTTCGCGGATGTGCGACCAGGAGCGCCGGAAGAACAGGCGGCTCTTGGAACGCAGGCGGATGATGGAGCAGGAGCCGACGCTGCGGCGTTCGGCGCGCACATCGATCACGGAGCCGGCTTCGATCGAGTAATCACCCAGGTAATACTCCTGGTTGTGCTCACCGCGAAACGAGTTCTGGCAATCCTGATAATTGCGCTTGTCGAATACAAAAAGGGTTTCCGTCACCGTTCTACCTCCAACGTTGAGGCCTTGTTCGATCCCCTTCAGCTTGCAGCTGGTGCATAGGCCGCTGAAACGGCGAATCACCGGTTGAAGCAAGGGCAATTCTCAAGCTCTTTTTTTGCAGCTTAGCCATGCCCTTTGGGGGCGTCCCCGCAATTTGCGCGGCGGCATATACATTTCGTGCATGCGCACTGCGCTTTTGGCCCAGGCGTTCACCCGGCGGAAAGCTGCGCCTGCCTTCGCGCCGAATGCCGCATTGCAGCAAGAGTTTTTAACGGGTGATGCCTGCTTCCGACAGGGCCTGCTGGCGCGACTCCGGCAGCCCCAGCAGCGTGCCCAGCACATAGGCATTGTGCTCACCCAGGCGAGGTGCGCCGTCGCAGATGCGCGCCCCATCCGTCATCTTCCAGGCAGCGCCCAGCGCGGTGCGGCTATGGCCCTCGCCGTCCTGCACCTCCAGGAAGAAGCCACGCTCCCAGAACTGCGGATCGGCAATCATGTCCACCGAGGCATGGCTCTTGGCCGCCGCCACGCCGCGCGCCTGCAGGGCCGCGGCCAGTTCGGCAGCGCTCTGCTGCGCGGTCCACTGCGCCAGCGCCGCGTCCAGCTCATCCTCGCGCGCCTTGCGCCCGGCCAGGGTCGCCAGCTGCGCATCGGCCGCCAGCGCCGGCTGCGCCATGGCGCCGGCCAGCGCCTGCCAGGCCTGATCGGAGGACGCGGCAATGGCGATCCACTCGCCGTCCTGACAGGGATAGACGCCATGCGGGGCCATGTCCGGCACCCGGTTGCCTTCGGCGCGCTGCAGCTGACCACCCAGCGTATACGCCATCAGCGCGTCGCCGATCATGCTGCTCATGCATTCCACGGCGGAGACATCCACATACTGGCCGCTGCCGCCGCGACGGCGGTGCAACAGCGCCACCAGCGCGGCATAAGCCGCCGCCGCGCCAAAGGTGGAATCGGCATAGCGCACGTTCATGCCCTCGGGCGCGGCGTCGCTCTCGCCCACCAGCATGCTCACGCCGCCCAGGGCCGCGAAGCAGGGCGCGTAGCCGGTCTGATACGCCAGCGGGCCCTCGTTGCCGTACATGCCCATCGACACATAGACGATGCCGGGATTGACCGCGCGCACCGCCTCGTAGCCCAGGCCCAGACGCTTGACCGCGCCGGGCCGCAGGTTCTCGACCACGATGTCGGACTTGGCCAGCAGATCCAGAATCAGCTGCACGCCTTGCGGCGTCTTCATGTCGATCTGCACGCTGAGCTTCTGCGGATTCACCGCCATGAAGCCCGGCGCCTTGTTCATGTCGGAGACGCCGTAGACGCGCGTCACGTCCAGCGACTCCAGGCTCTCCACGCGGATCACTTCCGCGCCGAGAAAAGCCAGCAGCTTGCCCACGTAAGGGCCGGCCCAGACCTTGGTCAGCTCCACCACCCGCAGGCCCTGCAGCGGGCCGCCGCGATTCTTCTCAGCCATGGCTGGTGCTCCCCTTGCTCAACAGGCGCTCCTCGGTGTGCTGGCCCAGCAGCGGTGCGGCGCGGCGGATGCCGGCCGGTGTTTCGCTCAGGCGATACGGCACGGTGGGATACAGGGCCTTGCCCAGCACCGGATGCTCGACTTCGCGGAAGAAGCCACGGAACTGGTACTGCGGCGAGCGCAGCAGATCGGCGGCGTCATTCACCGGCACCAGGATCAGGCCCAGGGCCTGCGCCTCGGCCGCCACCACGTCCTTGTCCCGGGTCTTGAGCCAGGCCGCGATCTGCGCGCGACACTGCGCCACACGCGGCGGCGTGCACTCGCGCTCCAGCCAGCGCTCGGGAAACTCGTTCATCCAGTCCGGATTGCCGAGCAGCTTGCGCAGCGCATCCCAGTGCGCCGGCGCCGACATCCAGATGTAGGCGTAACCGTCACGGCAGGCGAAGATGCCGGCCGGTCCGAACAGATCGAAGGCATTGCGCGAGGTGCCGACATCCATGTCGCCGGCCACCATCTGGCCCAGCACATAGTCCACGCGCGAGGCCAGCACGTCCTGCTTGGCAATGTCGATGAAGCGCCCGCGCCGCGAGTCTTCGCGCTCATACAGCGCCGCGGCGATGCACAGCGCCGCCTCCAGACCCGCTTCATAGCTGGGCAGGAAACGGCCGGCGCCCTTGAGCGGACGCCGCTGCGCACTGGCGCCGCTGGGCGTGTGGAAGCCCCAGCCGCTGCTGTGAAACACCGTGAGGTCTTCGGCGTGACGGCGCTCGTCCGGAGGATTCTGTCCGTAGGGCGTGATCGAGCACACCACCAGCTGCGGATGGCTCTCGCGCAGGCGCTGCGGGTCCAGGCCGATGCCGGCCAGATAGCCCGGCGCGTGATCGTCGATCAGCACGTCCACCTGCCGCAGCAGCTGCGCCAGGCGATCCTGGCCCTGCGCCGTGGACAGATCCAGCACCACCGAATACTTGTTGGTGTTGAGGTAAGCGAACAGGCCGCTGCATTCCAGCGGCGCGGCGCCGTCCCTGGCCAGCAGCGGACCGAGGCTGCGCGTGGGGCTGCCGGTGCCGGGACGCTCGATCTTGATCAGGTCGGCGCCGAAGTCCGCGAGCAGCTTGCCGGCATACTCGCCGCTCACACTCTCCGCCAGCTCCAGAACCTTGTAGGTTTTCAATGCGGACACCTTGATCGCACTCCCGAAATCTGCATCAGCACAGGGGAACCCCGGCCGGCGCGAGACTGCCGGACGCGGGCCGCGGTCTGTCGCCGCGCTTTTGTTGTCTTTTACGCCCGGCTCAACTCGTAATCGCCGGCGTCGTCCACGCGCGCATTCCAGCCCGGATAGACGACGATGGTGGTGAAGGTTTCCTCGATGATCGCCGGCCCCGGCACTTGGTGACCGGGCTTGAGATCCTTGCCGGCATAGACCTTCGTGCTCTGATAGCCCTCGCCGAGATTGGCGCGACGCTGCCGGCTCGGCTGGGCGGTCTGCCGCGCCGACTCGAAGCCCGCGCCCACCACCGGCGTCGGCGTCTCCACGTAGCTCGCCAGACGCACGCCGATGATTTCCGGCAGCTCGCCTTCGCGCACATGGCCGAACTCTTCCATGTGCTTGGCGTTGAAGGCCGCCAGCGCCTTGTCGCCGAGGCCGGCATTGACGAAGCCGTAATCCGGCACGCCCTTGCCGGTGTGCATGGCAAAGCTCAGCGCCCAGTTCTGGCCGCGATAACGCATATTGACCTGGTACTTCGCCAGCACCTGCTCGCGCGGGAAGCCCGCTTCCGCGAAATACTTCGTGGCGCGCTCATCCAGCTCCTGCCACAGCGCCTTGAGCCTGTTCAGATCCGGATTGCCGACCGGGCAGATGTAGGAGCGCTCCTCGTCGATGCTGGGCCGGGCCACCAGGGTGCCCAGCGCCGAGAAGGTCGGCGAGGCCTTGGGCACCAGCACCTTGCCGATGCCCAGGGCATCGGCGTGCACCGCGGCGAAGGCCGGACCGTTGCCGCCGTAGGCGAGCATCACCAGGTCCTTGGAATCCACGCCCTTGCCGGCGGTGGTGCGGCGCACCGCCTGGATCATGTTGGCATTGACCACGCGCCAGCAGTCGAAAGCGGCGTCTTCGGCGCCATAGCCCATCTGCGCGCCCAGCGCGGCGAAGGCTTCCACCACGCCCTTGCGGCTCAGCGAGAAGCTGCCGCCGGCGAATTCCGCTTCGTCGGAAAGGATGCCCAGCATCAGCAGGGCATCGGTCACGGTCGGCTGCGTGCCGCCGCGGCCGTAGCAGATCGGGCCCGGCTCGGAACCGGCCGAAGCCGGACCCACGTGCAGCTCGCCGTTTTTCACATGACAGATCGAACCGCCGCCGGCGCCCAGCGTTTCCACCTGCACCATCGGCACGCCGACCAGATTGCGGTGATGGATGTTCCAGCCCGCCACCGCCGGCGCCGCGCCCTTGATGACCATGGACATGTCATAGGAGGTGCCGCCCATGTCCACGCACAGCAGGTTCGGATAGCCCTTGGCGGCGCCGACATGCGCCGAGCCGATCACGCCACCGGCCGGGCCGGAAGCGAGCACGCGGATCGGCGAACCCTCGATGTACTCCTTGGTCATCACGCCGCCGCTGGCCTGCATCACCATCAGCTGATTGCGATAGCCGGCCTCCTTGAGACGGTTGACCAGATTTTCCAGATACGAGGTCACGCGCGGACCGACATAGGCGTTGACCACCGTGGTGCTGCTGCGGTCGAACTCCGGCGAGCGCGGCAGCACCTGATGCGAGAGCGACAGATGCACGCCGGGCATTTCCTCGGCGACGATCTGCGCCACGCGCTTTTCATGCGCGGGATTGACGAACGAGAAGATCAGCGAGATCGCCACCGACTCCACGTTCTGCTTCTTCAGCCGCCGGCAGGCCTCGCGCACCGCGTTCTCGTCCAGCGGCTTGTGCACGCTGCCATCGAACAGGATGCGCTCGGGCACCGTCAGGCGACGGCGGCGCGGGGCGATCTGCTTGGGCGGCGTCAGGCGCACGTCCCAGATGCTTTCCTTGTAACCGCGTCGGTACTCGACCTCGTCGCGGAAACCTTCCGTGGTGATCAGGCCGGTGACGGCGCCGTTCATCTCGATCAGGGTGTTGTCGGCGATGGTGGTGCCATGCACGATGGCATCGCACTGCTTGAGAAAGGCGCCCAGGCCCAGGCCCTCTTTCTCGGCCAGCTTCTGCAGGCCGTGCATCACGCCCAGTGAACGGTCCTGCGGCGTGCTGAGGTTCTTGTGGAGAATGACCTGCGCGCCCTTGAGCAGCGCGAAGTCGGTGAAGGTGCCGCCGATATCAATGCCTACACGATAGCCCATGGCCTTTGTTCCTCAAGCGCTGCGCGCCGCTTTCATCTGGGCGCGCAGCTTCTCGGTCGCGGCCAGGTCCACCTTCAGGTCGTAGTCTTGCAGCGAACCCGTGAGCACCACGCCGTACTTCTCGCGCGCCGCCTGCAGGCTCACGTACTCGTCGAGCACGTCTTCCTTCACCGCTTCCGGATCGCGCAGGTAGGCGGGACCAAAGCCCGCGCCGCCGCCGTGCTGATAAGCGATCACCGCCTTGGCCGGCAGCTGCGCCTTCACCGCCAGATCGATCTTGTACTCATTGGGCGTGCCCACTTCGAAGTGATTGCTGTACGGGCTGGCGTCATCGCCGCCGCACATGCCGCGCATGGGATGTCGCGCCGACACCATCCAGGCCATGGCGAAGGTGGGCACCAGCACCTGCTTCACGTTGAGACTGCCGGGCATGCCGCGCCACTGACCGGCGCCGCCGCCGTCGAGACTCATCTCGCGGCTGATGTTGATGATCGGGTAGCGACTCTCGGCATCCTCGGCTTCCGAGAGCAGCAGATTGCCCAGCGAGGACGGACAGGAACCCCAGCCATCGATGCCCTTGACCGCCGAGGAGTCCATGGAGCGCGCGTCCACGCCCTGGTCCATCCACATCATGCCGTTCTCGTCGAAGCCGATCACCGCATTGGGCATGCCGATCTTGTAGACCTGCGGCTGCGCGCGCTCCGGCACCACATTCGACAGCGCCACGCACACCGCTTCGGTGATTTCGCAGGCCGGATGGAAAGAGCCCAGCGCCGCCGGCTTGTTGGGCGGCGGATGCGCGATGCAGCCTTCGGGAATGATGATGTCGACGGCGTTGAACAGGCCTTCGTTCTTGGCGATGTCGGGATCGATCATCGCCACCAGCTGCGTCATCACATAGCCACGGCTGTTGCCGAAGGTGTTCCACACGCCCACCAGATCCTGGCGGTCGTCGGTGCCGGTGAGATCGACGGTGAGCTGATCGCCCGCCACGCGGCAGGCCACATGCACCTTGATGTCCTTGGTGCCCAGGGTGTCGTGGTCGATGAAGACATCGGCCTCGTAGTTGCCGTCCGGCCAGCGCGAAACCTCCTCGCGGAACTGCTTTTCGCTCTGGTCGATGGTGTGGTTGATGGCGGCCTTGACCAGATCCGTGCCGTACTTGCGGATCAGCTCCTGCATCAGGCGCACGGAATGCTGCACGCCGCCGATCATCGCCGCCAGATCGCCGGCAAACGTGGCGAAGCGGTTATTGCGTTCCACCAGCTTGATCACGTCACGGCGCTTTTCGCCGCGATGCACGAGCTTCAGACAGGGAATCGCCAGACCTTCGGTGAAGATATCGGTGGCTTCCAGGGTGAAACCGCCGGGGTCCTTGCCGCCGGTGTCGCCCTGGTGCGCCTGCAGGGCCTGCACCAGCACCAGCTCGCCCTTGTCGTCGTAGACCGGCGCATAGACGTTGTAATCCGGCAGATGGCCGCCGCCGTGATCGGGATCGTTGCCCAGGAACACGTCGCCAGGACCCCAGTCGTAGTCCTGGGTGAACATCAGACCGTAACGCACGGTGAGCTGGGTGACGAAGGTCAGATGCGGCGTGCCGATCGAGCCCACCGCCAGACGACCGTGCGCGTCGATGATCGCGGCATTGCGCTCATTGGACTGGTTGATGATCGGCGAGGACGCCGAGCGGCCCAGATGGCTGGCGGCCTCGAAGCAGATCGTTTCCAGCGCGCCGCGGATGATGCTGGCGGTGACCGGGTCGATGGGCGCCGGCGTCGACAGCGGATCACGCTTGGCGGCGAGCTTGCGGTTCAATTCATAAGACATGGCGGCATTCCTGTGATGCGAGGGGCCGGGCCGCTTCTTGGGCGGCTGATGAGAGCTGGCATGTTCGAGCAAGCGCTGCGCGGAATCTCGATAAATCCTGCAATTCCTTCGACAGCACCCACGCCGCCGGCGGCGTGGCTGCCGCCGTGCGCGCACGGGCTCAGGGCTTGCGGCGGTTGCCGCGGCTCAGCCGCCACTCGGGCGGATATTCCATGTCGAGATCCTTGACGACATTGTTCAGGCCCTTGCCGAACACATCGCCGCCGATCTGCACGTCGGCGGCGCGGTCGTTCTTCATCATCGGCAGCATGCCTTCGACGAAGCCGGTGAGCATGCTGCCCATGTATTCGCCGCGATACTGCTTGTAGATTTCGAGAAAGGTTTTCTGCACTGCAACAACGTCGGTGGGACGCGAGCGCGAGCAGGCCAGCGCGTACTTGCGGGTTTCCGCGTCCAGCTGGTCCAGCGGCACGATGCTGTTGACGAAGTTGGTCTTGTCCATCTCCTGCGCGGTGAAGGGCCGGCCGGTGAACAGCATTTCCGAGAACTTGCGCAGGCCGATGGTCTCCACCCAGGTCCACAGGCGCGGCCCCCAGCCGGCGTAGCGGAAGGAGGGATGACCGAACAGGGCCTCATCCGAACTCACCAGCAGATCGGCGTCGGCGGCCTGATAGAAGTGCCAGCCGTAGCAATAGCCCTTGACCTCGACGATGCTGATTTTCTTGAACTCCTGCAGGGGCCTGCAGCCGGCACGGGCCTTGGAGTAGTAATCGGTCAGACCGTGCAGAAAGCGGAAGCTGCCCTTGGGCGGGTAGCGCACGTTCTCCGGCTCGTCCAGATCGAACTCATGCAGGAAGTTGGCGTCCGGATTGTCCTCGGAGAACATCTCGGCCTGCTCGGGCAGATCGCCACCCGTGCCGAAATGCGCGCCGGCACCACGGATCACCAGCACCTTCACGTCGTCGTCGATATTGGCCTGGTGGATCAGCTCGGCATAAACCAGACGCATGCCGGCGGTCACCGCATTGAAGGCGTCGGGCCGGTCGAAGGTCAGGTAGGCAATGCGGTTTTCCTTATCCTTTTCATAGCGCAGGTATTGCCTGGCTTCCCGCTTCAGCTCGTTGGTGTCGACCACGGCTTTCTCCTCGTTCGATGTGGCCCTGAATGGCAGGCTGACTAGATGACATGCGGGCGCCACTGGCGTCCTGACATTTCGTGTGCCAGCATCTACAATCAATGCAAAGTCCGCGTAAAAAGCGGCGTCGATTGCAGATGGAGGAGCAAGCGATGGGCGACCAATACTTTTACAGCCTGGAAGGTCCGCTCGATTCCCTGCCGGTGGAAAGGCAGATGCGCATAGCCAATCTGAATGGATTCGGAGAGCTTGTGCGCAAGAGTTTCGGTGCGGATCCGCGTCTGATTCTGGAGCATCACGGCATCGACCCGCGCACGGTGCGTGATCCGGACGCCTACATCGACTGCAAGGCCCTGGTCGATGTCCTGGAATACTGCAGCAGCGCGTTCAACGATTCGCTGTTCGGCCTGCGTCTGGCCCAGCTGCAGGAGCCCGACGTCTACGGCTGTGTCACCGCCCTGTGCCGCGCCTCTTCCAGCGTGCGCGAGGCTTTGCAGAACTTCGTCACCTATATCCCGGTGGTGCATTCGCCGGTGGCGGTGCTGGAACTGGTGGAAGGCAAGGAAGTGGCCGAGCTGCGCTGGCATCCGCGTACCGACGTGGGCACCAACAGCCAGGCCAATTACCAGGGCACGCTGCTCAATCTCAAGCTGCTGCGTCAGGTTGCCGGCCGCGACTTCCGTCTCAATTACGTCAACCTCGCCAACGACGCACGGCAGAAGGACATACACGAGATTGAAAACCGCCTCGGCGGTCAGCTGCACGCGCGCGCCACCTGCAATGCCATCGCCTTTCCGGCCAGCCTGCTGGACCAGCCGGTCGCCAGCGCCAACCGCCTGCTGTTCCGCCTGCTCGGCGGGTATCTGGAACGCGTGAAGAGCACTTCGCGTACCACCATCGTCGAGCGTGTCGAGGACTATGTGCGTGGCTCGCTGTCCTCGGGCAACTGCACGATCGAGCGCTGTGCCAAGAAGCTCGGCACCTCGGTACGCACCCTGCAGGCCAATCTCTCCGAGCACGCGCTGCGCTTCTCCGACATCGTCGAAAGACAGCGCATCGATCTGGCGCGCGGCTACCTGGAGAAAAACCAGATGACGCTGGACGAGGTGGCGCTGATGCTCGGCTATTCCGAGCAGTCCAGCTTCGGCCGCGCCTTCAAGCGCTGGACCGGCCACACCCCGCAGCGCTTCCGGCGCAATCTCGACATCTAGCGCGGCAACGCAGATAGCTCAGCCACGACCTTCTGCCTGCCGCTGCGAAGAACCCGGTTCTTGAACACGCTTGCGGGTGGCGGGCACCGCCCGGCGCCAGACGCCGGCTGATGCGAACGGGTGCTGCGACAGCCCATCGCAGCGGCATTCAATCAGTACAAAAACCATGCGCAGCGTATGCTGCCTGCGGCTCGCGGCTGCGCATCCTTCAGGCTTTGGTCTGTCGAGGATGCGCGAAGTGTCTGCGTCCGCAATTCGAGCACGGCCACGCCGGACGCCGGACCCGGGCACAGAAGCGAGTCATTAAGATTTCGCCTGCGTCTAAAAACACATGGACCTGATGACGAGCCTGAAGCGTGAAGCCTGCCTGATCGGCGGCGAGTGGGTCAGCGGCGAGCGCTGGATCGACGTGGACGATCCGGCCAGCGGCGCCGTGATCGGCCGCGTGCCGAAATTGGGTGCCGCCGAGACCGGGCGCGCGATTGCCGCCGCGCAGCAGGCCATGGGCCCCTGGTCCGCGCAGACCGGCAAGGCGCGCGCGCAGGTGCTGCGCCGCTACTACGAGCTGATCATGGCGCATCAGGAGGCGCTGGCCGCAATCCTGACCCAGGAGCAGGGCAAGCCGCTGGCCGAGGCGCGCGGCGAGATTGCCTACGCCGCCGGCTTCATCGAATGGTTTGGCGAGGAAGCCAAGCGCGTCTACGGCGATGTGATTCCCTCGCACGCGCCCGACAAGCGCATCGTGGTGCTCAAGCAGCCCATCGGCGTGGTCGCCGCGATCACGCCCTGGAATTTCCCTGCGGCGATGATCACCCGCAAGATCGGCCCGGCCCTGGCCGCCGGCTGCGGTGTGGTGGTCAAGCCTGCCACGCAGACCCCGTTCACGGCGCTGGCGCTGGGCGTGCTGGCACAGGAAGCCGGCCTGCCTGCCGGTCTGCTCAATATCGTCACCGGCAGCTCCACCGAAATCGGCGCGGCGCTGACCGCCAGCCCGGTGGTGCGCAAGCTGTCCTTCACCGGCTCCACGGAAGTGGGCGCCAAGCTCTACGAGCAGAGCGCGCCCACCATCAAGAAGCTGAGCCTGGAACTGGGCGGCAACGCACCCTTCATCGTCTTCGACGATGCCGATCTGGACGCCGCCGTGATCGGCGCCATCCAGTCCAAGTTCCGCAACGCCGGCCAGACCTGCGTCTGCGCCAACCGCCTGTACGCACAGGCCGGCATCTACGAGACCTTCGTCGCCAAGCTCAGCGCGGCGGTGGCGGCGCTGAAGATCGGCGCCGGCAATGCACCGGGCACCGAGATCGGTCCGCTGATCGATGAAAAAGCCGTGGCCAAGGTGCGCGAACACATCGCCGATGCCACCGCCAAGGGCGCGAAGATCGTGTACGGCGGCGGCGCGCCGGCGCAGGGTGGCCGCTTCTTCACGCCCACGGTGCTCTCCGGCGTGACCCAGGACATGCTGGTGGCGCGCGAGGAGACCTTCGGGCCGCTGGCGCCGGTGTTCCGCTTCGACACCGAGGACGAAGTCATCGCCATGGCCAATGCCACGGACTTTGGCCTGGCCTCCTATTTCTACGCCCGCGACATCGGCCGCATCTGGCGCGTGGGCGAGCGCATCGAAGCCGGCATGGTCGGGGTCAACACCGGCCTGATCTCCACGGAAGTGGCGCCGTTCGGCGGCGTGAAGGCCTCCGGCCTGGGCCGCGAAGGCTCCCGCTACGGCATCGAGGATTACCTGGAGATCAAGTATCTCTGCCTGGGGCTTTGATCGCGGACGCCCGCGCACGAGCTGCGGGCCCCAGTCCCGCGCCAGCAGAGCCATCGACAACATCGCGCGGGCGCCTTGCGGCAGCACCGCGTCATCGCAACAGGAGGACATGCAGTAATGGCGACACAGAACGAAAAGCCGGTGGTACTGATCACCGGCGCAAGCGCAGGCATCGGCGATGCCATCGCGCGCCGCTTTGCCAGGGAGGGCTGGCGCATCGTCGCCGTCGCGCGCCGCAGGGAGCGCCTGGAACGGCTCGCCCAGGATCTGGCCGGCGTGAGCGAGGTGGAGATCGTCAGCGCCGACGTCTCGGCCCGAGGCGCCGGTGATGCCGCGGTTGCCGCCGCGCTCAAGCGCTTCGGGCGTCTCGACTGCCTGGTCAACAACGCCGGTTCCTTCAAGTTCGGCGCCGTGGATCAGGTGGACGACGACATGCTCGACGAAGCCATCGAGCTGAGCCTGAAGGCACCGTTCCGTTTCTGCCGCGCCGCCGTGCGCGTGATGCAGCCGGGTTCTTCGATCATCAACATGGGTTCGGTCTGGGGCATCCTCGCCGGCATGGGCGGTGGCAGCTACTGCGCGGTGAAGGCCGGCCTGATCGGCCTCACGCAATCCATCGCCGCCGACTACGGCGCGCGCGGCATCCGCGCCAATCTGATTGCGCCGGGCGTGGTGAAGACCGAGATGACCGACGCCTTCTGGGACAGCGACGGTTTCAAGCGCACCAATCACGAGCTGACGCCCTTCAACCGCGAGTGCACGGTGGCCGACGTGGCCAATGCCGTGTACTTCCTGGCTTCCGAGCAGGGCAGCTACATCAACGGCCAGACCCTGGCCCTGGATGGCGGCTGGTCGAAGACCAAGTACCTGGCGGTGGAAGCCATCACCGCACAGCGCGTGCAGGCTTGAAAACCGCGGCCGGCCCTGGCGCCGGCCACGGCCCTCATTGAACGGATCGATACGCGATGGATTTCGCCTGGACGCCCGAGCAGCAGCGCTTCCGCGCCGAGCTGCGCGCCTTTCTGGCCGAGCACCTGCCGCCCAACTGGGAAGAACTGGCCGACGGCCCCGCCTCGGAGCTGCAGAGCCAGTTCGCCAACGGCTTCTGCGGCAAGCTCGCCGCGGCCGGTCTGCTGGTGCCGCACTGGCCGGCGCGCTGGGGCGGCCGCGATGCCGATCCCTGGACCGCCTTCATCCTCGCCGAGGAAATGTGGATGGCGGGCGAGCCGCGCGGCGGCCAGTACATGAACGTGAACTGGATCGGCCCGACGCTGATGCGCTTCGGCAGCCCGGAACAGCAGCAGCGCTACATCCCGCCGATGGCGCAGGGCCACACCATCTGGTGTCAGGGTTTCTCTGAACCGGAAGCCGGTTCGGACCTCGCGTCCCTGCGCACGCGCGCCGAGCCCGATGGTGATCATTACCGCATCAGCGGCCAGAAGATCTGGACCTCGTATGCCGGTTATGCCGACACCTGCTTCCTGCTCGCGCGCACCTCGCCGGGCAAGAACGGCATCTCGATCTTCCTGGTGCCGATGGACACGCCCGGCATCACCGTGCGGCAGATTCCCAGCGTGATCGGCGAAGGCGACATCCACGAGGTGTTCTTCGACGCGGTGTGCGTGCCGGCCACCGCCATGCTCGGCGGCGAAGGCCAGGCCTGGGACATCGTGCGCGCGGCGCTGTCGCTGGAGCGCGTCGGCATTCCACGCTTCGCGCTGGCCTCGCGCGCCCTGCAGCGCGCGGTCAAGCGTCTGCAGCAGCTGGGCCGTTTCGGCAATGGCGCCATCGAACAGGCCGCGCGCGCGCAGGCCGCCTGCGAAGCCGCGCGTCTGTACAGCTACGCGATCATCGATCAGCGCGCACACGGCATCATCGCCGGCCCCGAGGCCAGCGCCGCGCGCTATGCCACGGTCAATGCCGAACGCGCGGTGGGCGAATTCGTGGTCGAGCACCTGCCCGAGGCCCTGGCCGGCGGTGATGCCCTGCTGCAGGCGCATCACCAGCGCGCCATCGTCGCCGGCATCGCCTCCGGCGCGGCGGAGATCCAGCTCAACCTGATTGCCACCGAACTGCTCAAGCTGCCCCGGGAGCCGCGCTGATGGACTTCACGCTCACCGCCGACCAGTCCGCGCTCTGCGATGCCATCGACAGGCTGGCACAGCGTTTCGATGCCAAGCCCATCGACTTCCACGGCTTTGCACTGGCCAGTGCCGAGCTGGATCGCGAGCTGGAGGAAGGCTCGTACTTCGACATCGCGCAGATTCCCGAACTCGGCCCGCTGAGCGCGGCGATGGCGGTGGAGCGTCTGGCGCGCTGCGCGCATGCCAGCGAAACCGCGCTGTCGATGCTGGTGCGTCCGCAGCTGCCCGGCGAATTCGCGCGCGCCCTGGCGCTGGTCGAAAACGGCCGCCCCGGCCGCTTCGTGGCGCAGGCCCGGACCCTGATTCTGATCGACGGCGAAGAGCTCGCGATTGCCGAGCCGGCGCCGGAACAGCTGGAAGCCGTGCACTCGATCTATGCCTATCCCATGGGCCGCGTGAAGGGCGAGCTCAAGCGCAACCGGCTGTCGGCGGCAGACGCCGCCAGCATCCGCAGCTGGCTGCGCGTGGCGCTGGCCGCCGAGGCCAGCGGCCTGATTCAGGCCGCCATCGACTCCACGGTCGAACACATCTCCGTGCGCAAGCAGTTCGGCCGTCCGCTCGGCAGCTTCCAGGCCCTGCGCCATCGCATGGCCGAGTGCCAGGTGCTGGCCGGCGGCCTGCGCTGGCTGATGCTGAAAGCCGCCTGGAGCGGCGATGCCGGCGACGCCGCCCTGGCCGCCTCGCATGCGCAGGACAGCGGCACGCGCATCGTCTACGACCTGCACCAGATGCTGGGCGCCATGGGCATGACCCTGGAGCATCCCCTGCACCTCTGGACTTATCGCCTCAAGGCGCTGTTCTCGGAACTCGGCGGTCGCGGCGGCCAGGCCAGCGCCGTGGCGCAGCACTGTTTCGCAGCCGCCTGATCGTCAAACCTCTCGCCGGAAATCCCGCTCATGCTCCTTGTCCGTCTTGCCGCGCCGCTGCTGCTGATGCTGTCTTGCTCCGCCGCCGCCGAGGACGGCTGGCGCCTTGAGAAGGACGCCGATGGCATCCAGGTGCAGTCACGCACGGTCGAGGGCTGGGCGATCCGCGAAACCCGCAGCAGCGCCCAGATCAGCGCGCGTCTGGGCGCTCTGGTCGCGGTGCTCAGCGATTTTCGCGCGGCCAGCCAGCTCAATCCCTTCGTGAAGGAAACCCGGCTGCTGAGCAGCCGCGACGCCACGCACTACGATTTCTACACGCTGATCGATCTGCCCTGGCCGATGTCGGATCGCGACATCGTCAATCGTCACCGCCTGGAGCAGGACGCGCGCAGCCTGACGGTGACCATCGTCGATGAAGCCCTCACCGGTCAGATGCCAGAGCAGAAGGATCTGACCCGCATCACCCGATCCCATCAGCAGTGGACGCTGAGCCCGGTCGGCGAAGGCAAGGTGATGGTGGAACTGCGCCTGCTGTCCGATCCGGCCGGCTCGCTGCCGGCCTCGTTTCTCAACGCCAGCCTGGTGAGCACGCCGATGAAGAGCATCGCCAAGCTGCGCGAGCTGGCGCAGCAGGCGCCCTATCGCGACGCCAGGCCGGCATTTATCCGCGAAGCCCCTTAGCTAGCCAGGCCGCTGGTCCTGCGCAATGGCCGCCTGAATCAGGCTCACGCTCCAGCGCAACGCCTGCTTGGCCTGCTCGGCATCGAGGCGCCAGACGGTGGCCAGACGCTCGCAGCTCGGCGGATTCCACAGCATGTCCAGCAAGGCCGCGGCCGTGGTGCGCTGCGCCGCACTCCAGCCCGGCGTGGCCTTGCTCACCGCCGCCAGCAAGGCATCACAGCGATGCTGGTCGATGGCCGCCTGCGTCGGATCGGTGATCGGCGCCGGCGTGGCCGCGAATGACAGCAGATAACCGTACACCGAGCTGGCGACGTCGGCGAAATTGTCCAGCGCCAGCGCATCCAGGCTGATTCCCGACTCCTGCACCAGACGCTGCACGATGGCATCGCGCAGCAGTTTTTCGGTAGCGAAGTAGCGATGCACAGTGCGCTCGCTGACCCCCGCCCGCTCGCCCACCGCCTTGAAAGTCAACTCGCGCCAGTCCCAGCTGGCCAGCTGATGGGCGATCTCGGCGCCGGCGCCGACGATGCGCTCACGCGTCTGCACTGCCTGCTCGCGCCGCAGCGGACTGTTGTATTGGCGGCGCTGCGCGCCGGCGATCCTGGCGGTCTTGCCCCTGGGGTTGTTCTTTTTCATCACTCGGGCTTGTGGCGGCGGTCCTTATGCCGCAATGCAAACAAACACTTGCATTCTACACAAGCCGCCCCTGCCCGCCCGCTGCGCCTTTACAGAGGCGGAGCGCTTAATGGAAAATCAACATCACTGTTGTCTATCAAACGAATTCCGGGGGAGACCCGATGAGCTTCGCCAGCTTCACACCCAGCGCGCTGTTATCGGTATACCGCAAGGCTTTGCTGATTCATGTGGTGGACGAGCGGGTACGGACGCTGCTGCGCAGTGGGCGGATGGCGGCGGTGTACTACTCGCCGCGCGGGCAGGAGATTCTGGCGGCGGCGATGGGGGTGCACCTGGCGCCGACGGATTACCTGGTGTGCACGTATCGCGGCATCCATAACCAGCTGGCCAAGGGGCTGCCGCTGAAGCAGCTGATGGCGGAGTACTACG
The DNA here is from genome assembly GCF_900111015.1 of Solimonas aquatica. Classification (GTDB taxonomy): domain Bacteria; phylum Pseudomonadota; class Gammaproteobacteria; order Nevskiales; family Nevskiaceae; genus Solimonas; species Solimonas aquatica. Next base: position 237,529 of record NZ_FOFS01000006.1, read on the forward strand.
GCAAGGCCACGGGCACCTGCAAGGGCAAGGGCGGGCCGATGCACATCACGCATCCGGAGACGGGCGTGATGGTGACCACGGGCGTGGTGGGTTCGGGCCTGCCGATCGCCAACGGCCTGGGCTGGGCCTCGCAGCTGCGGGAGGACGGCCGGGTGACGGTGTGCAGCTTCGGCGACGGCGCCTCCAACATCGGCGCCTTCCACGAGGCCCTGAACATGGCGGCGCTGTGGAAGCTGCCGGTGATCTTCCTGTGCGAAAACAATCTGTACGGCGAATGCACGAGCTATGAGAAAGCCACGGCCAGCGCCACGATTGCGGATCGTGCGATTGCCTACGGGTCCGGGATGCGCGGCGTGACCGTCAACGGCAACGACGCCGAGGCGATGTGGCGTGCGGCCGGCGAAGCCGTGGCACGCGCCCGCGCCGGCGAAGGCCCGACCCTGCTCGAAGCGCGCACCTTCCGCTTCATGGGCCACTACTTCGGTGACCCGGGCGCCTACATCCCCAAGGACGAATACGCCGCTGCCCTGGCCAAGGACCCGATGCCCGCCACGCGCGAGCGCGTGCTCCAGAGCGGCGCGGCGACGCAAAGCGAGCTGGACGCGCTGACGGCCGAATACAACGCCCTGGTGGACGAAGCCCTGCAGTTCGCAGCCGACAGCCCGTTCCCGGACGTCTCGGAAATCGACAAGGACATCTACGGAGCCGCGGCATGAGCGCGACCGACAACAAGAGCAATCTGATCACCTTCACCGAAGCCTATTCGCGGGCCCTGCACGATGCGATGGAGATGGACGCCAGCGTGATCATGCTGGGTGAAGACATCGCCGACGAAGAAGGCGGCGGCGTGTTCAAGGTCACCAAGGGCCTGTCGACCAAGTTCGGCAAGGGCCGCGTGCGCACCACGCCGATCTCCGAACAGGCCATCGTCGGCGCCGCCGTCGGCGCCGCCCTGGTCGGCATGCGCCCGGTGGCGGAAATCATGCTGATGAACTTCATCACCGTGCCGATGGACCAGATCGTCAACCACGCCGCCAAGCTGCGCTTCATGTCCGGCGGCCAGACCCATGTGCCGCTCACCATCCGCACCCGCACCGGCGCCGGCCAGGGCACGGCCGGCCAGCACTCCGACATGCTCGAAGCCTGGTTTGCCCACGTCGCCGGCATGAAAGTGGTGATCCCCTCCAGCCCCGCCGATGCCTACGGCCTGATGCTGGGCTGCATCTTCGATGACGATCCCTGCCTGTTCATCGAAGACGCCGTCACCCGCACCCAGACCGGCCCGGCGCCGGAGAAGGGCGTGAAAATCCCGCTGGGCAAGGCCCATGTGGTCAAGCCCGGCAAGGATGTCTCGGTGATCGGCTACGGCCGCGCCCTGCGCGACAGCCTCACGATTGCCGAGAAGCTGGAAGGTGAAGGCATCTCGGTGGAGATCGTCGATCTGCGCACCGTCT
>NZ_FOFS01000026.1 GCF_900111015.1 Solimonas aquatica
CCAAAAGATGTCGGGACGACCTGGGATCAGCTTGATCCGGCGATACGTGACGTGATTGTCGACATGAGGTTCCGCGGTGATTTCAAAAATCTGGCAGATGGCCGTGCACCGAAAGGTCACGAGGATGCGGCGAGTGATTTCCGAAATGCACTCGCGGCCAACACGCCTGCGGCGATGTGCCAGGCACTTCTTAAGCATGAAGATGAATGGCATGACGTATGGGGTGTTCCGAAAGAAAGGCTTGGGTCTCGAATGGAGAACGTCGGCTATAAAGATGGTCGGTGCCAGGAGTAGCGCCATGCGAAATATTGGGATGGTTCTAATATGGCTCTTTCTGTGTACTTTTCCGCTGCTAGGCGGTGCAGCAGATTTAGTGATTCCCCAATCACTGCGCGGATTGCCAATAGGCAATCCTCCATACAGCTATGTTGATGGTCCGAATCTCTCAGGGCTTAGCAAGCGGATGAAAGAGGCGGATGTTGGCCAGGAGTGGTTCGATTTTGTTTTGCTTCTGCAGCGCGATACACGCTACGGAGTATTGAGCGCGGGAAACGACTACTGGCGTTCGGGAAGATTGGATCCCGAAAAAATTCAGTGGTTACCGGAGCCTTGGGGAAACGAAGTTCAATGCCCGGCGCCACACTGTTTTCTGTTTGGAGACGCACTCACTTGGCTGATCACGGCTGACTCCAACTACAAGGTCATCGACTATCAACTGATATTCGGACGAGAGACGCGCTATGACGAAAAATCAAAACGGCAGAGGCGCGTCGCTTTTCTCGATTCTCAAATCAGCGACGGAACCCCCATGAGATATGCGCCCAGAGACCAGAATGGAAACTATCTTGATTTCCGCACGACCGGCGTCTTCTGTTCCAGCTTCAGTGGACCATATTCCGATAGCGAGATTCGGCTGGCGAAAGGTTTTCCCATGGAGGATTACAACACTTGGAGGCCGGGAAACTTTGTCAGAAAAGTCGAGAAGGACGGGAGGATAATCAGTAAGCTTTTTCGTCTCGATCCGCGCGGCTCAGCTAAATGCATTTACGACGGATGATGATGGCGTAGGAACGGGTTGTGTCCCGAGGCTTGGTGTAGGTTCTGAAGTCACCGATGGTTCTTGAGTTAGTCTTACTGTGTCATAAGCGTGGATCTATCCGACGTTTACCGCAGCACGGACATCGTGGCACGTTGGCGGCGAGCAGCACGCTGAGCTGATGGCGCAACGTGGGGATCGAGTCTGGCACGTGGCGCTGGGCCCTGCGCAGCACCGCGCGGGACGTAATCTTCGGGTACGCGAGGCGCTTGGCGTTGAATGCGGTTTTTTGGGAGCCGGGCTTGTGTCCGGCGAGTCGTTCGGCGAGCAGGAAGCCGTAGGCGGCAATGCTCAGGCTGGCGTGGTGATGAAATCCGCGCCAGCCACGGCCTTCGTAGTGGTCGAGTCCGAATTCCTGTTTGAGCTCCTGGTAGTCGCGCTCAATGCGCCAGCGCTGATGCGCTGTTTCGACCAGCTCGTTGAGCGTGCAGGTCTCAGGCAGCGTCGAGAGGTAGTACTTCTCCGGCTCTGGCTGATCGCGGGGCCATTCGATCAGCAGCCATTGCTGCGGCCACAGCCGCGCGCGGCCGACGTTGCCACCGGCATGGCGCACCCGCACAGCCGCGAAGCGGCTGGAGAGGGTTTGGTTCGTTCCCTCGCGCCAGCGTATGGTTAGAAACGCCGATGGTGGCAGGGCTTGCGCCAGCGCCTTGACGGCCAGACGACGCAGGCCGGCAAACCCATTTCGACTACGCCGTGGTGGCGGGCCAATACCGCATCCTGGAAGTGCGCGGTGCCGGCTGTCCGGGCTGCGGACCGGCGCAGCGCCGCTACGGCTACGACCCACTGGGCCGCCGGCAGACGCAGACCCGGCTGGACGATCAAGGCCAGGCGCAGGAAACGATCAAGACCACACGCGACCCCCAAGGGCGCATCCGGACCATCGAACGCAGCGTCTATCTCAAGGGCAAGGTACAGCCGGCGCAGCGGCTGGCCGAGTACCGCTACCAGGGCGAGCCGCTGCAAACCCTCACCATCACCCGCCCCAGCGTCGTGCCGGGGCGGGACTTCGTCACACGCCTGGACTACAACGCGCACGGCCAGATCACCCGCATCAGCCAGTCCGGCTATGCCCCCCGGATCGACGCCGAACCACAGGCCATCACTCGCAGCACCCGCTACGACTACGAAACCGTCCACGGCGTCAGCCGCCTGAAGCAGGTCGATGGGCCGCTGCCCAACGGACCGAAACAGACGCCCGAAGATTCCGATGTCACGTGGTATCGGTACGACGAAGAAGGACAGCTCCAGCAGCTGAGCTTTCCTGGAGGTCGAATCGTGCGACTAATCTATGACGACAGCGGCCGCTTGGAGAAGAAAACCCAGAGCTTCGAAGGTGTTGAAACTGCGGCCGAACTGGAGTCGATGCCCATCTGGAAAAGAGGCATCGTGCGGCAGAGAGATGCAGGTAAGAAAGTGCCAGATACCATGGAAAGCGACATTCATCAGTCGCCTGAAGACAGTTTGCAGCGCTTTTACGGTGAGGCCGGCTCTGTGGCGCAGTACACGGTTATCCGTTTTGAAGCACAAGGAAGGGCTGCGGAGCGGCAATTCGACGATTTTGGCCGTGTAGTGGCAATTCGCAATCCTGAGCAGAGCTGGCAGCAAGCCCATTACGACGATGCAAGCCGCCTGATGCGCATTGCCGACTCGCGAGGCAACATCACCGATGCCGATTATGATTTGGCGAATCGGCTGCGGCAGATGCGCCGCTATCAACCAAACAGCGCGCAGCTGGAATCGACAACTACAGTGACGTGGAAAGGTCCGTACAAGCTGGCCGAAAGCATCACTGATGCCGATGGCGTACGCGCTACACACTACGACTACACCCCGCAAGGCTGGGTTGAGGCGATTCGCTTGAGCATACGAATGGGGCAAGCGCGATCTACACCCGTAAATCTGACACAGCACATTGACTACGACAGCCAGGGGCGCCGCCGCTCGCAGTTGATGCCGTCCGGGCTGCTATTGCAATACGGCTATGATGAAAAGGGGCAGCTGGTTTCGATCAAAGCGGACATGAGCCGTCCTTGGCTGCGAGGATTGTTGCACTGGCTACCTTCATCCTGGCATCCCGGCATGGAACTTCTGAACTCTTCCGTGCCAAGGGTTACCGGTACCAGCAGCCTGCGCGCACGCATCGCCAGCTTGCAAAGCACTGAAGCAGGAGTGGCACCAGAGGCGCCAGGCTTCGATATCGACACCGGCGGCTATCCCACACAAATTGACACACCGCAAGGCCGAGTGCGTTTGCACTGGAATGCGGGTGGCCAGCTGGCCGATGTGCTCGCCCAGGATGGGCAGCGCATCGCGCACTATCTCTACGATGCCCAGGGACGCCGCGTCGCCAAGCAGTCCAAGCAGGGCATCGAGTATTTCTTCTTCGATGGAACCCGACTAGCAGCCACAAGCGACGCAGATGGCCATATCACCGGCGAGTACGCTTATCGCTATCTACGCCCACTCGCTTGGTTTAGGCGGGATGACCGTACATTCCCGCAGCACGTGGCGACGCTGTATCGACTCGGCACGGATCAGCGCGGCGCACTTCAATCCGTGCAAGATGAAAAAGGGTACATCCTGTGGCGGCTGCAACTGGATCGCTGGGGTCAGCTGCAAAACCACGCGCCGAAGAATTTGGACCCGAGGCTGCGGTTGATTGCCCAATACGCCGATGAGGAAACTGGCCTGTCTTATCACCTTGCCCGCTACTATGACCCTGCCGCCGGACGATTTCTCAGTCCTGACCCGGCCGGTATAGCAGATAGCCTGGATAATCCTGGCGCTTTGAAGCTGGACCTTACTGCTTATGCGGGCGGCTGGCCCGATCTCTTCGTCGATCCTACGGGTGCTGCCAAGTTGACCTACTACGCCATTGACGACGGTGTGCCTGTCGATCCCGACCTGATGCCGGATAGCGGACATTGGGCCTTCATCGTCACGGATATCGCTACCGCACCCGGACGTGCATTCTTTTACGACCAAGGCGGCACCTATGTCCGAGACCTGGAGGACTCCGTCAATGGAGCTCCCTCGCGCATGTCCTCAAATAACTTCGACGTATTAGGTAATCACTACGGTCTGACGGACACAACGCCTAGCTTGGTGACGCTCAAGAAGGACTTCGAGGCCTACTACAAGTCCGCAGGCGGCTACTACTCCACGGACGCCTTTTCCATGCAGTGGAGCGATGAAGATGCGATGGGCCTGATCTACGCCGTGACCGGAGAAAATCTGGGCACGCAGTGCGGCGGCTATACCTTGCCCACCATTTCCCTGGGCGTGCAGGGCACGCTTGATCCGCAATCCGACAACACCATCGATCCCAATCGCATCGTCGCCTGCGAGAAGACCGACAGCGCGGACGATGTGCTAGAGAAGAGGATTCAGAAAGCCATCGAGATTCACGAAGTCAAAGCGCCGGGAGCCGCCGCCGCGACCGATAAGAATTGTGCGAGCGACAAATACAAGGGTTGTGCCGCCAATACCTGGAATCCGGCGCTGACACCCGATGGCAGCGGGGTACAGCCTGCCTCTTATGGCTGGGTGCAGTTTACGCCGGTAGCGCTGCAGACGGCGCTCAAAGGCTTGAATGCGTCAGATCGGTCCAAGCTGGGGCTGAGCGCTGCTCAGACCAAGGCAATGAGCAGCAAGATCGACGGGGTTGGAACGTGGTATGGCCGGCTAGTCAAGGGTAAAGAAAACGAGCCCGACCCTGCCTACGTCAACGCCGGGTGGGCGGCAAATGGCGCCAGCTTTATGGCGGATACCGGACTGACGAAGCGAGACTACGACAGGATGGTGGCCTTTGGCGAAATCGCAGAGAGGTTCAAGGTGGTCAATGACAAATACAAAGCGCAGTGCAGCAAGGCTGGCGATGGTCGAGCGCAAAGTGATTGCTATTGGAATGCCTGGAAGAAGGATGATCCGGCGGCAGTCCAGAATCTGCTAGATAAGGCGGATCAGCAGTTGGGGGCAACTCAGGTAAGGCTGAATCCCTATATCCGGGATATGAGCAATTTTGGAGAGGGGAGAGCTGGATTTCAGTGGGAAGCTATTGCGGGTGACGCTGCTGGCGCGACGCTGATTGCCGATCTGTCGGACAAGGAGAAGCACGACCTGCTGGCGGCTTCGTTGACCAAAGTGAATATGGAGAAAGCCCGAAAGGACCTTCATCTTCCAACGTCGGGTCTGACACAGGAGCAGGAATTGCAATTGGCCAATCAAACATTTCTCCTACACAACGGCGTAGATAAGGGTTATCCACCTTTGGTGGAGCCTCACTTTTTGACGTCCTTTTGCTTGGCAGGCTCGTCGAAAGCGACGAACGGGTATATCCAGCTCAAGCAGTTGCAGGTGACCCCATGAAAATAATGTTTTGGTCGATTCTTGCTGCCGTCTTAATCTCGACTCTTGCATCGCGAACGGTTATTGCAGCGGACCACCCCGGCATGCGCATCGGAGACAAAACCATTACGCTGCTGCCGGCTGCCAAGTGCAAACGCAATCCAAAGGACAATGCAGAATTCTTGAGTAAGTATCTAAACCAATATGACTTTAAAGAGGAATGGGGGTTAATGGCACATCACTCGCAAGAGGAAGAAGATGGCAGTGAAGAATGGAAAGAATTCTCTCCGGAAATTCAGAAACTATATTCTGAAGGCCTAGTGGAAGATGGATTCAAACTTTTCAGTGGCGAGCGGTCACCGATTGTCTGGATGGATTTCGACGGCGATGGTCGCTGTGACTTCGCTGCGTCAGTCAGTGGTTATGGACAGCACCCCATTCAGCGCACCTTTTTATACAGGGGCATGCCGGATGGAACCTTTAACCTTGTCATGGCGGACTACGGTCGTGACGACAATGTGGCTCTGATTCCATTTATTCCGATAAGCGTATCAGGGGAAAAGCTGCCGGTGGTAATGCAGCTCGCGGGAGGATATGAATTCTTCCAATGGAGTCCGGAGGACAAGGCGTTTAGAGTTTGCGAGCTCCCTGCGTCGGGCTCTTTCTTTAGCCCCGCGACGATCCGGCTCCCCATTTCCAGAACAGTGTTGGCCGGGGGTCGGCTTGCGGAGCTGTGCAAGCGCCTGCATGACATCGGTGAATGGGCAACCTCGCAGATTTCTTTTAATAACGAAGATTCCAGATCGTCCTGGAACTCCGAGGCGCTATGCCGGGAACACGCTGAAAACGTGACACACGCCAAGCCTGGAGACTCTCGCTTCAAGAAAATCTATAAGGAATGCCGCTGGTGGTTTGAGCTGAAGTAGAAAGCAGCCCCAGGCTGATCATTGCCAGGCTGTCCGCAAGGCAATTCGAGCTGCGACCCGGCCTGTGGCGTGACCTACTGCTGCCTGAACTGAGCATGCGCCTGCGCCCTGTCCTTTTGCTGGTTCTGGCCTTGCTCTCATCGGCGGGCTGGGCCTGCGGTCCTGACGGGTCCGGCCCGACGTCCCCCCGATTTGAGTAGCGGTTGCATTTAGAGTCCGGGGTTGATGGTAGCTGCCTTGACGATGAGTGTCTTGGCGTAGGCGGCTGGCGTCAGCCCGCCAAGCTTCTTCTTCGGTCTTTCTTCGTTGTATTCCTGCGTCCAGGCCCGGATCACGGCACATGCGTGCGACAGGCTGGTAAACCAGTGCTCGTTGAGGCATTCGTCGCGCAGACGGCCGTTGAACGATTCGATGTAGGCGTTCTGGTTGGGCTTGCCCGGCTCGATCAGGCGCAGCAGCACGCCGTTGCGGTGTGCCCAGGTCAGCATGGCCTTGCCGGTGAATTCCTTGCCGTTG